>NZ_FLKP01000002.1:0-1200000 GCF_900087015.1 Christensenella timonensis | reverse complement strand
ATTCATCCATGCGCGTGTACCACTGTTTATGCCATTAAAATTTGCCCAGTATAAATTGACCGGCGATGCATCGAGATCGTCATAGCGTACCGCAGCAGGTACATATTCCGTCATGAGCATCGTTTCGCTGCTGCCCGATTCCAGAGTACGCCAAAGCACGGGCGATTCCTTCTCCCCCGTCTGGTTATAGCTGCCAAACCACACCATTGCGCGGTTATTCTCTATGAGCGGCGTTACGCTTTCGCCCGCGCCGAGGCCGTCCCAATATTGCGAAATATCCCCAATGGACATATCCTCGATGTCCCTTACCGTAAACGGCGTAGGCTCCGCGCTTAAGTTGCCTACGTTATCCGCCGCGTACAAATACCAGTCCCCCGCCGCCAGCTTTTTCACGCTGTATGTAACGAGACTGCCGTCCGCTTCCGCCGTGCTGTCCAATTCCAGCTCCACGCCGTCCGCCGCGCCAAGCTCCCTTGACGCGAACACGCGGGATACGCCGCTCTGGCTGTCGCGCACTTTGGCCGCCACATCCTGCGCGTCTCCGATATTTTCCGTTACCGTGATGCTTTCCACTGCGGGCGAATATGCGTCCACGCGCGATTCAAATTCCACATATGTCGGCGCGCCGCCGCTATTGGAATCCTTCGCCACCACATACATTTTGCCGCCCAGTTTCAGCGCGCCGTCTGCCGTAGTGAAGGTATCCGTTCCTGCAATGCGCGTCATTGGAACTGCGTTCGTGATGCTCAGCGGGTCGTCCGAAACAAATACATTGGTTTCGTCGATAACGCTTGTGCCGTTTGCCTTGATCGTCGCCGTGACCGTCCTGCCGTCCGCCGCGTTTGTCCAATAGCCCGGATATTGCTGGATGTCGGTGATTTCGATGTCGTCGCCCAAGAGGCGGATCATCGAGTCGGTGATGGAAGCGTCGGGAACCGATGAAGTTTTTCCAACTTTATTGGAATATTTACATGCCGCAGTATACGTGTTATTGCTATATACATTATCTGTCAGGGAAACAAGTCCGTTATTTCCTATAAAACCACCACATTTGACATTTGTAACGCTTCCATCGACAACCGTACTCGTTATATGAGTTACAGTAGAACAATCCTTTATGGAAGCCGCGCACGTCGTAGGCATCCACACGGAACCGATAAATCCGCCAATCCCTTGCACGTTTGCGCCATTAAAAGTTTCATTTGCAGTGATCGAACCGGAGGCGTTGCAATTTTCAAACAGCCATGGCCCATTTGTAGAATTCCCCGCGCCGCCAAAGCCACCCAAAAACACTTGGCCGCTGTTTGATCCATTCAAGGTGATATTGGCGTTTGCCGTTGAGCTTTTTACTGTGCAGGTATCCATTGAACCAAGGAACCCGCCAATAAAAGCGTTACCCCCTGTTCCGGTTGTTCCCCCAATCAGTGTGACGTTATCACTTGAACAGTTTTCTGCATAAGAATCGTACATCTCGGCTACTAGTCCACCCATAACGAGATATCCTGTATAGGCTCCCATATCGAGCGTACAATCTTTACTGTGCGCATTAATCAATTTCGCATCGGTACCAAGAAATGCGACCAACGGCGCAACCTCTTGATTACGCGATAAATTAGCAGCCATATATTTCAGGCCGGATACCGTAATGTTTTGAACCGTTCCGTAGACGCAACCAAACAGCGCTGACGCAGAAATATCGCCGCTTGGATAGACGTTTCCTGTTGCCGGGAAGCTTATATTCCGGGCATAAAGCGTATAATTCCCGCCATCATATATTCCCGAAAATTTTGTTGCTTCCGTGGGCGCGATCGGCGTCCACACCGTATTATCTGGAATGGTAATATCCGCAGTTTGCAAATAGCCGCGGTCGAGGTTGTAGCCGTTCGCGGTATCTTTGCCGACTTTTTCAAATGCGGCAAAATCAGGTACGCCAATCACACCGAGAATATCCACCGCCGCCGTAATATCCGCCTGCCCCGCTTTGCTGTAGGTGACCGTAAGCGTTGCTTTTTCGTTGCCGTTTGCAAGCGGGACTAACTGGCGCACATTTACGTTGTCGCCAACTACGTTTGAAAGCTGGAACTTCGGATTATCGATGCTCCAGTGCGCGGTATAACCAAAGGCCTGCGCCGCGCCCTGCACCGTGTAATCTTTATCCATTTCGTGTATGTTGAGGATAGAGACAGACGGCTGTGGAGTTGCGAGCAGTGTGATGCCCCTATCAATATCGGCATTATTGGTGGCGTTGTACGCATTGGTCAGCGCGACCTTCCCATAAGTCGTGTTGGTACAGACGTTGTTCACAAAAACGCCCGCATAATCGGCAGTCTCTGTCGAATCCAAGATGATACTGTTGCGCCCATTAAAGCTCCCCGATATTACGCTCGATAATCCGGCCGAGCCAATTTTCACAAATTTACCCAAGGCAGCGCAATTCTGGAACAATGGCTTAACGAAGCCTGCTTTTGAAGCGGTTGTGGCAAGTGTCGATACAAAACCGGCCGCTTCCTGAAGACCCGACGCATCTTCCGTCGTGATATTGCCGGACGCGGTACAATTCTCAAATACCAGTTCCCCCGTCGTGCTTTTGCTCACGAGTCCGCCAAAGCCGCCGGTATATACGTTATAGGAACCGCCGTTGTGTACGTCTGCGGAAGTAGAGCAGTTTCGGAAGACAACGTCATGGCCTCCGGCTGTAAAGCCACCGAGGATCGAATGTCCATTTGCGATCTTTGACGAAGCCGCGTTAAACGTACCGCCGTTCACGGCGCAATCCGTAAATGTACTTTGACTGCCGTAGCCAATGAAACCGCCCACGCGTACAATATTGACCTGTGCATTCACCGTTTCGATATTTGTATCGTCAACAGTGCATTTTTCAAAGCTGCTTGCCGACACGCTTCCTGTGAGACCGCCAAAAAAAGTTTGCTCCGTCGTATTTGTATCGCACTTGATGGCGCTATCAGATACTGATACGCCGCTTATTTTTGCGGAACCCATCGCTGCCGCTAAAATCCCTGCCTGAAGCACATCCGTACTTTCAATTGCGACCTTGCGTATGGATAGATCCATCACCGTTCCGGAACCGATATATCCGAACAGGCCAGTCAGCTTTGCGCTTCCGACCACTTTCCACGTCATGTTCTTTCCGCCGGTGATCGTGCAATGGTTGCCGTTATAAATTCCCGTGAAGTATTCGCCTGCATTATTATTGCCTACCGGCGTATGCTCCGTGCCGTCGGGTATTTTGAAATCGTTCATCTGGATGTATTTGCCGTCAAGCGGATAGAGCGCGTCCACGCCGATCTTCTTGAAATCCGCATACGAATAGATCGGTATCCAGCCGCTTGCCTTAACATCCACTTTTATGGGCACATCGCTGAAATTACCTACGCGGTCGATCGCGTAGATATACCATGTGCCTTCGGAAAGCACACCCGACCATATATCGCCCGCCGCGACACGGTCAAATGCCGTACTGCCCGCATCCTCCGGCTTCGCGTTTGTCGCGTTCTGGCTGGCGTACACCTTTGCAACGCCCGACTGCGAATCGATCACAGCCGCGCTGACATTTTGTCTGTCCTGCGTCGTTTGTTGCTGTACGTTACTGATGTGCGGAGAATATATGTCGCGCAGGATTGTAAACGGCGCAGATGCACGCATGCTGTTGTCCGCGTTTTTCGCGATTACGTACTGCGTCCCGCTTTCCATAAGGCCCGCCGCCTGCGCAAGCTCGTAAACGCCGTCGTCCGGAGTGACGCGCATATTCGTTCCGCTTACCGCATTTGGATCGGACGAGATAAATACGCTAATATCACCCGTTACACCGTTGCTTTTTGCGACATTGGCTTTCACGCCGACCTTCTGGTTTCCGTTTATCCAGATAATATCCGCTGCCGGATCGAGCGTGATATTTGAAATCGTGATGTTGTTGTCATCGATAAGACGGATCATGCTGTCGCTGATATTGGCGTCAACCGTCGCTGACGAGGCTCCCACCTTATTTGCATATCCGACAGACGTACTGAATGTATTATCCGCAAACGCTGCCTGTGCGTTTGCTGTTGTCATAACATGGTATCCAATAAATCCACCGCCGCGTCCAGCCGTCCCATTTATGCTCGACTGCGCTGTTGTGCTGCAATTCGTAACCGTCTGTCCTGCTGAATCGCTATCGATACTGCCTATAAATCCCCCTAGGTTTGCGGTGGCTGCAAGCTTCCCTGCAAGCGAAACGATCGTTCCATCAACATGGCAATTATCGATGGTAAACTTACTGTTGCTTTCTCCAACCAATCCTCCAACCGATTCAATTGCGATAGCGCTGCCATTGACCGATACATTCCCTCCGATAACGGAAGAATCATAGATTTGCGCGCCATATTGGTTACAACCAACCAATCCACCCGCAAATGCGCTGTAACTGGCGTTATTGAAATTGACTTTGACATCGTTATTCTTTGCCGTACAATTTCTAATGATGGAATTGACGTCATGCGAGATACCCACCAGCGCGCCTGCTTGGCCGTTGTTTGCGCTGGTGTATATTTCTACTTTGGAATCGCTGACTCTAACGTTTTCTGTTGTTCCGTTTATCAGGTCGCCAATGACAACTCCGCCCCAATTTGTTTCTTTCGACGTGTTGGCGATACTCACATTTTTGACATTCCAGTTTTTCAGCGTACCTGTAAAATGTCCGAACAACCCCATCGTATATACGCTTGCTGAATTACCTGTTGTTGGAACCGCGCTCATTCCCTCGCCGCCTGTAACCGTATGATTACCGCCATCATAAATTCCACTGAAAGAAGCAATATGGTTCCCGATCGGCGTATGTACCGTGTTCGCGGGGATGGCGAAATCCTGCGTTTGGTAATAGCTCCGGTCAAGCGAATAGCCGTTTTGCGTATCTGCCCCGATCTTTTTAAAGGTATCGTAATCCGGCACGGCGACCACGCCGCGTACCTTGACCGTTTTTGCAATGTCGTTATACCCAACTTTGGAATACGTTGCCTTAAGCGTTACCTCCGCCGGGGCGGGGCACGCCTTCGTTTGCGTCACCTTAACCTGCTGGCCTTCCGCCGCCGAAAGCGTGAAATATTCCCTCACAGAGTCCGGATATTCAAATTCCCATTTTACGCCGTAATAACCGAAGTCGTCGCCGACGGAATCTACCGTGACGGGCGTGTTAAGGGTCTTGATATTCACCGGCGAGGGGGTGGGGGCTGCGTCGGTCAAAATATGAATCGTCGTATCGTTGATATCATCCGGCGCATTGGTTTCATTGGTCGTTGAACCACTGCCTACGCGGGGATACTGTGCGCTTACATATGTATTACCCTTAAACGCATTTTTCACCGCAGCTGCGTTCATCCAGTTCACACCGACAAATCCCGCACAGTACTTTGTATCACTGCCCGCATAGCTCATCGCACCCGTTGTCGAGCAATTTTCAAAGCGGAGAGCAGCATTCAAAGTCCATCCGGCAAAACCGCCAAAATAGGAAACCGTATTATTTCCATTCGATGTAACTTTTCCTGTTGTGGTACAGGTGTTAAATGTGGAAACACTATTTTGAACCGATCCGACAAACCCACCCGCGCGGAGCTGGGTCGCAAGTCCGCCGATGTCTGTTACGTCTGCCGATGTATTACAATTTGAATACTTGCTTGCAGACGCATAGCCAACAAAACCGCCAATATATACTGTCTGCGTTCCATTTGTGTCAACCGCCCCTCCTGTCACGGCGCAATTTTCGATGGCTTCGGAGTTATTTGTGCCGCCAAACAATCCACCCGCGCAGATATATGTTGTTCCTGACGCGTCCACACTAACGTTCACATTTGTGGCAGTACATCCTGTCACAACCCCGTTTTGAATGTCCCCGGCAAGGGCGCCGCTCGCAATCAGATTGATGCTTTCCATCGTGCTGATTGTCACGCTGCTGTCTTTTACATGTACGTTCCTTAACTTGCCAGACGATCGCCCCGCGACGATACCAACAAGCTCAATATTGCCTACCGCTAAATCAAATTCCTTAATATCCAGATTTTTTACTACGCCAGAAGTATATCCAAATAAACCTACCGCCTTTTTTTCACCAACCGTATTCCATGTCATGTTTCTGCCGCCGGTGATGGTGTGGCTGCCGCCGTCGTAGGTTCCGGTGAAGGGGGTTGCGCTGTCGCCGATGGGCGTATGGGTCGTTCCGTCAGGGATCACAAAGTCCGCCATCTGGATATAATTGCCCGAAAGCGGATAGGCAGGGTCAACGCCGATCTTCTTGAAATCGTCGTACGTCCATATCTCGATACGTCCGGCGACGCTGTCATCCACCACAAGCGGCGCGGTGCTCATATTGCCCGCCTTGTCCACCGCATAGATATACCATTTCTCCCCCGTTGCCGGAACGGCGACGCTTCCAGACCATGCGTTCGTATTGTCAGAAGCCTTTGCAAGCTGTACCCTGCCTGCTTCCGCCGGATTGCTTGCATCTTTTGACGCGAAAACATAGCCCATTCCAGACTGGGAATCGGTCACGTCCAGGCTCACGTCAAAACCTCCCGCGTTGTTTTTGTTTGCCGACAGGTTTTCCATGCGCGGTGAATACAGGTCGCGCAGGATATTAAACCCGTATGTCGCGCGGCGGGCCGTAGGATCGTCCGCGTCCTGCGCGATGAGGTACATGGCGCCCGAACCAAAAAGGCCGTCTGCGCCGCCCGCGAGCTTATATGTATTCGGCATGAAAAGATTCGTTGATTTTGAAATTTCCGTTCCGTTCGCCGGATTTGTTTCGTTTGCGTCCGCCGCTACAAACACTTGCACCGTGCCCGTGACGTCCGAGGTGGTTTTGACGTCCGCCTGTACGCCTACGCCCTGCGACGCGTTTGCCCACGCGCCCTCCGGCGGGTCGAGCATAAGGTTACTGATGGTGATGGGAGCGTCGATCAGTTTGATCATGGAATCGTCAAAATTGCTGCCTGTATCCGGCGTGGTGGAATTCGCGCTCACGCGGTTAGGATATTTACAGCTTGCAGTATAAGTATTGCCGGAGTATGCAGCCGCAGATTTGGTCGTCACCATATCATTGCCGCCTATAAAACCGCCACATTTTATCAATACTGCTGAACCATCAATTAGATCGCTTGAAATCGTAGTGTTTGTCCGAGAGTTTACTATTTTAGGACTGGCTGGCATAAAATTTTGCTGGGTATGCCCTGCAAAACCTCCTAAATAAACCCCACAAGTTGTTGTGCCTACAAGCCCATTTACAGCTATCGTTCCATCTGCCGAACAATTTTGGATCAGCCAATCGATTGTCTGTCCATTGTCATGGGCATCCCCCACGAAACCGCCAACTATAGTAGAACCTTGTGTAATAGAACCCTCTGAAATATCAATATTTGTATTTGCTGTTGAATTCTTTATTGTGGAACTTCTATTGACGCCCGCAACTCCGCCAACTATAACGTCTCCTGTTACTTTCGATTTTGATTCTAGCGTGACATTATTAGCTGAACATCCTTCGATATATGCATTATCAAAAGCATGTCCCACGATTGCGCTCATTATAAGTCCGCCATAGGAAACGGTGTCGATATTCAATACACAATTTCTTACATGCGAATTGAGAAGTCTTCCTCCATTTCTGAGACTTGACACTATTGTTGCAACATATTGCCCTTCTACGGCAGTAGAGGTATAGTGTAATCCTTCAACATTGATATTTTGCAATCCCCCGCTTACCGTCCCAAACAGCGATGCACCTTTCAAATCATTTTGCACAATATTCGCCAGATTGTAACTAATAACTCCTGCCTTTACCGTATGATTTCCGCCGTCATAGGTTCCCGTGAATGGCGCGGCGTAGCTTCCGATCGGCGTGTGAACCGTATTATTTGGAATGGTGAAGTCCTGCGTTTGGTAGTAACCACGTTCAAGACCATAATTTCCTTTTCCGATCAATTTAAAGGTATCGTAATCCGGCACGCCGATCACGCCTTTGAGCGAAACCGTTGCGGCGCTTGAAGTCGTTCCCTTTTGGTAAGTGATCATGATATTCGCTGCTTCGTCCGGCGAAGAAAGCGGCTCCATTTGCCGCACGGAGACGCTGTCGCCTGCCGTGGCGTTAAGCTCAAACTTCGGGTTGTCAACGCTCCACTTTGCGGTATAGCCGAACGCTTCCGCCGCAGAGGAGATATTATAATCCCTGTTTAACTCCTGCATGTTAAGGTCCGTAACAGAGGGTTCAGGCGTTGCCACAAAACGGATATGACTATCGGTAAGCCCCGCAACCGGATAGCTCGATCCGCTTTTCCCAAAACCATTGTTTACGCATACGTTCCCCGCAAAGGACACTGTCGTACAATTTGTAACGCCGAAAAAGCTTCCGACTCCGCCGCTGTTGCCAGTGATATTCATTTTGCCATATGCAGCGTTATTCGATGCCAGTGGCGTACCTGTCGCAACAGCGATCGTACCTATAAAACCGCCGATCCGATAGGCATTCGCTGTAGTTGCATAAGCCGGAACAGCAGTGATATTTCCGCTGGAAACACAATGATTGATCGTCGACGAGGCAGCATAGGTATCTGACTGCAGACCGATCAGGCCGCCAACCGACATAAGGTTTGCAGGAGACGTCAGCCCCGCGTTTACGCTATCCACAGATGAGTAACAATTTTCTACCTTTGCGCTGAATACATGGCCGATCAAGCCGCCTACGCCCGTGGTTTGGCAGGCTCCCGCGTTAATTGTTCCGCTTGCCGCCGTGCAGTCTATGGCATAAGCGCCATCTATCAGCATCGCGCAGAGACCGCCGGCACTGATCATCGCAGCGGGAGTCACAATATCAATGGAAATATTTTCAACAAGACAGTTCTTCAGGCTCGCACTACTGCCCATAACGATACCGGCCAGAGCGCCTGCCCTACCGCCGCGATCCGATTCCGTTGCGGCCGAGTTGATTTCAATCGTGATATTTTGAGCGGTAACGTTTTCAACCGCGCCACCGACACAGCCCGCCAGAGAACTGGCGATATAGGTTTGCCCTGCGGGCGCGCTTTTATTGATGATCGTAAACCCATCTAACGAAAGGCTGCTTACCTTTCCATCCATGACTCCGAATAGTCCTGTCGCATATGCCGCCGGGAACAGATTTCCTGTTTTTGATACTACGCTGTTCCACGTCATATTCCTGCCGCCGGTGATGGTCTTATTGTTGCCGTTGTAAATTCCGGCGAAAGGCGCGTCCGCATTGCCTATTGGCGTATGAACCGTGCTGTCGGGGATCTTAAAGTCCGCCATCTGGATATATTTTCCTGAAAGCGGATAGCCTTTTTCCACGCCGATCTTTTTAAAATCGTCATAGTCATAGACCGGAATCCAGTCGGATACCGCCGCTTCGATCTTTTCAGGAGCTGCGCTGATGTTCCCCGCGTTATCCTTGGCGTACAAATACCACGTGCCGCCCGGGAGCGCCGCGCTCCATTTTTTTGTCGTGTCGTTATAGGTAAGGGCGACCTGTCCCGCCGTATAGTCCGTATCTGAGGCTGCCGCATATACGCCCGCAACGCCGCTTTGGCTGTCCGTTGCGCTAAGCGAAATGTTTATCGTGCCGTCCTGCATATCTTCTTTGTTGATACCGCTTAAGCGCGGCGAATAAGGATCGCGCAGAACCGTAATGGGCTGGGATGCGCGCGCGGTCTGGGCGCCGCTTGTGTTCTTCGTCTGCGCGCACAGGTAGAGCGTACCGCTGCCGATGATGTTTTCCATCGCGCTTGCGGGGATCGTACCCGTGAAGCGGTCGCCGTTTGCGGAAAGCATCATAAGCGCCGAAGAGCTGTCCGCATCCTCGCTGCTTGCAATAAATACATATTTCGCATCTGAAAGCGTGCTGGTCACTTCCGCCGAAACGTCCATGGTTCCCGCCGCATTCAGCCATTGCGTTGACGTGGGCGAAGTGGTGAGGTTTTGGATGGTGAGAGTAGCGAGGGTTGGGTCAGATACGAGCTTGATCATATTATCGGTGATCGCCCCATCCTGGGTAGCAGAAAATGATCCAACCTTATTTGTATATCCCACGGAAGCGGTAAACGTATTATTCACAAACGCGTTTTCCATATTTGCAGCAGTAATATCGTGCCGACCAATAAAACCACCGCATACTCCATCTGTTCCATTTGCGGTCGACGTTGCGGTTGTCGAGCAGTTCCTAATTGCAAAAGTTGTACTATCGCCTACCTCTACAGCAACAAAGCCTCCTATGAAATTTGTTGTTGCGTTGCCGTCTCTTATAATTTGCGTATTATAACAGTGTGTATTTGCAATTTTTACATTTGAGTCAATCTGCCCGATTACGCTTCCCTGAACGGTTCCCCCCGGATATGCAGCGTTATCCACTTTAACAGTTCCGCCATCTCCAACAGAGTTATTTATATTTCCGATCGCTACTACGCCCGCAAGTAAACCGGTATAGGCATAATTGCCCCCTCCAATGACTGGTGTGACATCTACGTTGGTATTTTTTACCACGCAATTATTCATGGTGGCTTCAACGCCCATGCCTATTAAACCACCTACTATTATATTTTTGGCTATGGCAGTATTTGTAATGTTGACCTTGATACTGGAATCAACTATCGTTACAGATTCAACGGTTCCCTGCACGAATCCGGCCAGTATCCCACAGTACTCAATATCTGTTTCTGTTTGCTCAACATGAATATCTTTAATTGTAAGGTTTTTAATTGTTGCTTTTGCAGTATGTCCAAATATACCAATTTCATATGAACCGTCGCCCGCAATAGCTTTGTTAATTTTAAACCCTGCGCTGCCTGTAATTATGCGGCCTCCGCCATCATAAGTACCCAAAAACGGCGTGGTCGCGTTACCAACCGGCGTATGTGTCGTGCCGTCGGGAATCGTCCAGTCCGCCGTCTGCAAATAACTGCCCGAAAGCGGATAGGCCGCGTCCTGCCCGATTTTGGCAAATGTCTCATAGTCCGGCACGGCGATTACCGCTTCTGTAACAGGGATTTCCTTTATAATAGACGCTGCGCCGACACGGTTATACGTCACCACAACTGTCGGCAGCTCGTTTGGCGCGACGGCCTTTGTTTGCGTCAATTGCGACGTATCGCCCGCCGTATTAGTGAGCGAAAAAGCGTTCTGTGGGTCCGTACCGTCTTTGATGGAATACGAAACATCCGTATAACCAAATATATCTCCCATGGAATAAATATTTGCGGGAGCGTTCAGGGAAGTAAATTTCAATTCCGTGGGGAAAGGGCTAACTTCGGCAGTAGTGTCGAGTTTATGAATGCCCGCGTCTACAAATTCATTTCCATCAATGTAGGAGCCCAGTTTTCCGGTACGGTTTTGAAGATTACCGCCGCCGTTATTGAAATAATAATTTCCTTTGAAAGTAGATGCTGACGGAGCAACCGAAAGTCGTCCGACAAAACCGCCTATATTGCCCCCGTCCGCGGCCCCGCTCCCCGCGAAAGTATATTCGATGGAATTGATCGCCAAATTATTTTCAAGCTGCATGCCTGCTGTGTTTGAACTGGCGGATGCCAGAAAGCCCCCAAGATATAATCTGGCGGGCGGCTTTGCTGTATTATAGGAAATCTTTGACGTAGAAATACAATTTGTAATGTGCGAATTTCCTGCGAGCGCCGAAAAAAAACCGCCTAACGAAACATCGCTTGATGTATCTGCGTATAGATCCGCTGATGTGGAACAATCCGAGTAGACTCCTCCCGTTGACCCGCTAAATCCTGATACTAATATACTTCCGCTTTCGGCATTCAACGCTTCGACATGCCCGCCGTTCACATGGCAATTATTCACCGTCCATGCAGTTCCACCATTACCAATTCCAAACATGCCGCCCAGATATTGCGTGGCTCCAGCGCCTCCTGTATGTGATACGAAAGTATTATTGACGGTGCAGTCTTTGATCGTTCCGGCAGCATAACCCGCAAAACCTCCGGTCGCAAGTCGTACTGAATCCGAAGTAACGCTGACGCCGCAATTTTGCACATGGATATTTTCTATGACAGGTTCATCGCGATCCGCACCCATGACAATACCTGTATAGCCAACATCATTGCCTGATATATCCTGTTGTGTATATGATACGGCGAATTCAACATTGGAAACCGTAAAATTGCATAGCCTTGCATTTTTTTGCACCGATCCAAACAAACCAACCGCATAACCATAATCGTTATGATATACAACGTTCATTTCTAAATTTTGTCCGCCGGTGATGGTATGCCCGCCGCCGTCATAAGTACCTGTAAACGGCGTATTGCCGTCCCCGATAGGCGTATGGGTGGTATTGTCCGGTATCTTGAAGTCCGCCGTCTGGATGTACGAGGCGTCAAGCGGGTAGGCAGGGTCGTGCCCGATGCGCTTAAATTTTTCGTAACTGTCGATCTGGATACGCCCGTCCGCATCCGCTGCCGCTTTCACGTCCGCCGAGGATACCACATTCAAATTGTTGATCTGCGCCTTGGGTAACTGTTTGGGCACGCCGTTTTCCCATGCGTTCGTGCCGTTTGCGATATCCTCGCTTCCTAAAGGTTCCAATTCTTGCGTTTCCGATATTTGCGTCGGCAGTTCAGCCGCCATCGCCGTCGGCACGATACTGAAAATCAGCGCGAACGCCAACAAGAACGCCGTCATACTTCTGACCCGTTCCCGCCTGTTTCTTTTCTTATCTGTGACTTTTGAACCTTTAACGCTTCTCAAGTCTTTCATCATTTCTGCCTTACTACCCCAAACAATCCGTTGTAATCCGCATCAAAATCAATGCCTGGGTTTGCCGTGACATCAATCTTGTATGTTTTTCCATCAAACGTACCTGTAAACGGATCTTCCTCCGTCCCGATGGGGCTGAATTCCCCACCGTCAGCGAAGATATCCGCCCCCAAAACATAATCCGCCTCCATGGTGTACCGCTCGTCGTACGCCGTATTGCCGATATTTTTAAACTGTTTCCACGTCGTGATTTCAACCGTTTTATCCTCGATCTCCGTCGGCAGGATCGAATCGAGCTTTTTCACTTCCTCGATTTGTGTCGGAAAGACAGGATCCACCGGTTCAAGCTGTACCGGCTCGTTGATATCTTTTGAGATGATCACCGGCGTTGCAAAACGGATTTCATCCTTCGTCCCGTCCCGATAAGCTTTCTCATAGACCGCAATTACCTGCGTCGCGCCAATATCCGCTTTGGGCTTCACTTGCACGCTTCCATCATTCATACCGGATTTTTCCAGTATAGTTTCATCTTCCAAAAAGAAATTTTTGAAGGCCAGGCCATATTGTCCTGCCTGGTCTATATTCGCCGTAACCAGCGCCCCCGCATCCCCAAGCATCAATGTAAGATACCTCGGGTCTGTCTCGATCTTTCCGATTCCCTCCGAGCCGTTCACCGTGCTGTCCAGCCCCAAGGCGTTATCCTGCCCATACACGGACGACCAGATACAATCTTTGAACGCTTCTGATGGCGCACTGCTCTTTCCCACGAGCGCACCCGTCAGTTTATTCTGCTGTGGAATCGATACAAAGGCCGCCGCTTTCTCAAAACGTTTGGCGCTCTCGATCGCCCCCGCCAAACCACCGGCAATCCCAATTTCCGTATTTTCCGGAACGGTCATTTCTCCTGTAATAAAAACGTTACTAACATCCGCTTCGCCGGCCACAGTTCCAAATAAAGTACCGGTTATATCTGTAACCTTGACTTTTACATTTTGAAGGTCTAAACTAAAAAGAGTGCCACAAAAATATCCGAATATTCCCGAAACCCCATCTTTTGATTTTATTTCGACATTGGATAATTTAAATCCATTTCCGTTAAAAACGCCCGTAAATGGCTGCTCCTTCGAGCCAATGGGCTGGAAAGGCAGGTTTTGCGCATCGATATCATTCAATAATTCATAATTTCCGTCAAGGGGATATGCTTCATCCTGTCCGATTCGCTGCAACTGGTCTATCGTTGTAATTTGTATATTGCCGCCTGTTGCTTGTGCGGGGGGGATGGAATTTTCATGATCTATACCATTATTGTCCGGTATTGTTTTTTCATCAACAGAATCGGCACTTTCTGTTTCCGCCGCGAAAGGCGGGGGTGTTTCCACAGCGAATGTATACGGCGTGAACGATAACGCAAATAATGCGCACAGCACCGCTATTGCTGTCCGCAATCTGCCTGACACCCGGCTACGTCCGTTCAAATTGTTCGCCTCCCCTGCCCTTATATATCGTGTGTATTCCATTCCGTGTATATAAATACACGGAATCTCCACTTGCTGCGGACGCGCTTTCCCTAAATTGCAAAATCCACGGTGCTTCCGCTGTTTTCCTTCTCAAAGATTGAAATGCTTTGTTATGCCATCTTTCAAAAGCATACCAATATTCTATGAATCTATTTTGCATATTTATTCAAAATACCAAACAATCCAGAATATTTTGGCTTGGAAAATTTCATTCAGGAAAATTGTTTTTTTGGCTTTACAAAGAGAATTCGACGCGAATTGAAAGAATTTTGTAACATTTTGTTGACAAAAAGAATGTTAAGTGATATGGTGAATTTATCTAAAATTGTGATAAGTATCGACAAACGTTCCGTGTATTTATATATACGGAACGTTTGTTTTTTTAATCCATTATTTCTTTTCATAGTAACCGATGTATACATCGAAATCAATGGTATAATAGCGAAGTTCATATATCTTTTACACTTCTTTCAGCATCTATACAAACTCTGTGTCCACTATTATTATGTGTGTTTCACACAACTACAACAGGAGGTAAGCATGAAGCAAAACACAATTGAATATTTAAAGCAGAGCCAGGGAAGATATTCCAAGTATCTCTTTGAACAGGAAAAGGCTCCGGCAACCATCCGTCTTTACACCAAATATGTGAAAGACCTCGCACACTTTCTGGAATATGAGCTGAAGGTGGGGATGTTCGATAAATCCCATATCGTCCTGTTCAGGCAAAACATGGAGGAACGCTATGTTCCCGGCACGATCAATACCGCGATTTCTGCGCTCAACAGTTTCTTTAAATACAACCACTGGGATTACCTGAAACTGCGGAAACTGAAATTGCAGCACGTAAGCAGTGTGGAAAACGGCCTTTCGATCGCGGAATATAACAGGCTCCTCGTCTTTGCCAAACAAAGAAATGAAAAAATGTATTACATCATCCGAACCATCGCCGGATCAGGCATCCGCGTGGGGGAACTCAAATATATCACTGTCGAAGCGATCAACGAGGGGACTGCCCGTGTCGTCAACAAAGGTAAGATCAGGAACGTTCTTTTGAAGAGTTCCCTGTGCACCCTGCTGATGCGGTATTGCAAGAAGCACGGCATAACGCATGGTACGATTTTCCGGGGTTCTTCCTCCAACAAGAGTATCAGCCGCGAATATATCTGCCGCAAACTGAAAGATATCGGCGGGCCGGCGGGGATCCCCTGTTCCAAACTGTTTACCCATAATTTAAGGCACCTGTTTGCACAACAGTTTATCGACAAGCATAACGACATTACCGCCTTAGCAGACATTCTCGGACATACAAGCATCGAGACTACGCGCATCTATACCCGCACTTCAAATGCGGAAAAACGTGCCAAAATCGAGGATGTAGACCTGTAAACAGGCATCAAAAAAGCCGCCATTAAAGGGCGGCTTTTGTCGTTATATCCTTATTTCCATACATGCAGCTTTTTAAGCGCCTGTACAATCTTTTTCCCTCCGCGGATTTGCAGCATTTCCCTCTCGTTTACCGCCTTGACAAGCACCAGCATAACGAAGTATACGGCCAAACCGGCCACCACGCATGCAAGCACGCCGACCGCATTTGAGTATGGAGCGATCAGCGAATATACCAAATAGGCAACGGCCGCCATGACGGCTGTCGCAGCGACAGGCTTTAAGAGGTGCTCCCCCCACCGGATGCGTACGCCCGTATACTTGCGCACAAACAGGTAATTCATGACCGCCGCAATAATATAACACATGACAGTCCCAATAACGGCGCCGTAAATGTTGATCTGCGGAATACTCATCAAAAACAAGCTCAGCCCGATCTTGACCCCCGCCCCTACCGCAAGCGCGATAGGCGGCAGGTTTTGTTTGCCGATCCCCTGCAGCACTCCCGTCATGGTCTGCATGAACGGCAGGAACACTGCTACCGAGCACATAGTCATAAGCAGGCCCGTCGCAAGCTCGTGCTGCGCAGGTGTGGAGCTCGGATATAAGAACGAAAAGATCGGTGATGCGAATACAAAAAACGCAACCGTCACCGGTATCCCTTCCAAAAACGCAAACTTGATCCCGTGCAGTACGTTTGCTTTGACGCGGTCGCCGTCGCCCAGCTTGAGCGCTTCGCTGATCGCGGGCACGACGCTCATTTGCAGCGCCTGCGAAACGATCGCCGCCAAATTGATAATCGTCAGTACGCCGCCCGACAGCGTCCCGTACATGCTGCGTATCGCAGTGCTTTCATATCCCAGGGCAAGCAGGCTGCGCGGGATGATAACGGAATCCACAAAGGCGACGATCGGCATGACGAGCCCCGCCACTGTAACGGGAAGTGCCAGCACCAGCACTTTGCCCAGCAAAGGCTTGATCTCCGGCCACGAAAGCTTGCTTTTGTAAGCCAGCATCATATCCTCGGTCATTTGCCTCTTTTGCTTGCCGTATGCGCCCATCGTATACAAAAGCGCAACCGCCTCGGAGATCGTAATACCGAGGAGCGCGCCCATAGCGCCGAATTCCATGCGTCCCGTCCACTTGAGCAGCAAATATGCAAGCGCCAGCCCCGCCGCTACCTTCACGAACTGCTCAATGATTTGCGAGAGCGCCGTAGGCTTCATGTTTTGCAGCCCTTGGAAATAGCCGCGGTATGCGCACATCACGGATACGAAGAATAAAGCGGGCGCAAGCGCCATCAGCGAATACTGTCCGCCGGGCAATGCCTGCAGCTGCGTGATCGGCCCTGCCAAACAGAACATGGCAACAGACGTAATGACGCCAACCAAAATAAGGAACATACGCGACGTTTTGAAAACGGCGTACGCCCCCCTGTAGTCCCCTGTCGTTACACGCTCGGACACAAGTTTTGAAATCGCAATGGGCAGCCCCACCGTGGAAATGATGAGCAGGGCCGAATAAACGGGAAACGCCTGCTGGTAATAGCTCATTCCTTCCAAAGAAATGAACTCCGCGAGAACGATCCTGTAAAGCGCGCCTACGATCTTGACGATCACGCCGGCAGCGCCTAATATCAACGTACTTTTGATCAGGCTTTTTGTCGTGCTTGACATAGCATACCCCTATTGTCTTTATTGCGGTATACGCCGCATACGTACGGGGTATATTATATCACGGAATCCCCAAAGGGGAAAGTTAATAAACCATCCCCTGTTTTTTGTATTCAGGGAGCGTCAATCAATGACCATTCCACTGTCGTACTGTAGGGAATCCCCGGCTGTCCTTCCCCACCGCTCAGTGAAACGAGCAGACCCTTGTCGGCAGCCCAATTGATATCCGTGCGGGCGGAAGTCCCCGTTGTCCCATCATATACGGTTACAGGCACGTTCCCCAGCGTGTGCCGCTGTCCCGTCCCATCCACATACACGAGGGCATCCGGCAGAGTGTACGTCGTCGTACCTCCTACCCCCAAGAGCGGCTGTGCGATGCTCGCATCCACCCGGAAGCGGCTGCCTGTTCCCCGCGTATCCTCCACAGCTATCGTCCAACCCGCGTCCTGCCTGCCAACTGTTTGCGGCAATGCCGAGATGTTCGCTGTAGCAAAAGCCAGATCATCCGGTACGGCGAGGAAGCGGAGGATGCTCGGCTGTTCCAGTACCTTTGTGACGTGACGTGCTTTCAGGTAATTCCTATGGCTCATGGCCGTTATCTCCGTATCCGGCGCGATCGGCGAGTCAGGTATCGCCATGCTATATTTTCCACTGCCGTCCGCCGTGGCGCTCAACGCCTGTTGTATTCCGCCGTTCGTATAGCCTGCCCTGATATCGGCAGCGCTGTCCGCCGTGCCCGAAATTGCCGTATCGTTTGGATATACTTCATCCGTATCGAGAAAATAACTTCCCATGACCAGCATGGGCATCGCATAGGTATTAAAGGTAGCGCTGTTGAACTCGGCTGTGAACGGATCTCCCTCCGCCTGATTGGAAATGGAAGCGGCAGTCACCGCTGCCGTTCCCAGCGTTGCGCTCATGCTCATAGCCGACGAATCGTTTTTGTTCCAGATATTCGCGGGCATATTGTCCACGCTGTCCGTATATCCCTTATCCGTCGTCCATGCATTGATCGCGCCAACCGTCCCGCTGATCGTTGCCGTTCCCGTGCGCGCAGTGACCACGCGCCCGTAGGGATTATAAAGCCGTATCCTTTTCGGATTGTTGAGCGTTACCCTTCCTCCGGTATTATAAAAACGGATCAGCCCGCTTGCACGGGTGTTTGCTTCGCGCTGTACCTCGAGCGTACCGCCGTCCTGTACGGTAAGCGATGAGTTTAAGTGCACCGTGGGATAGTTCCCCGGGTCGCTCGTTTGCATGATGCTCAGCTTTCCGCCCTGCTTGATTTCGATCGACTCCACGCGGTGGTCGATATGGGTAAAGCCCACCCTCGTACTCACCGCCAGGGACGCGTTCTGGCCGATCGTGATCTCCGGCCTTTGGTTGACCGCCGCGCCCAGTCCCTCCACATAGATAAAACCGTAAGGGGACGCGGTCGAATTATGGCTGACTGTCACCTGCGCACCGTCAAGCACTTTCAAGTATTGGTTGCTTCCGAAATTTCCGGCAAACCAGAACATCGACGTCGCACCCGCCGTATTGGTAAACGTCGTATTCCCGCCGATCTCAAGCTGCGCCAGCTCTGCTACCTCCTGCGCCGGGTCGCCGCCCGTACCGGCAATGGTAATGGAACAGTTGATATAACGCGCGATGCCCCGACGGTTATATGTAATCTGCGGGCCGTTGTACGTCACGTTTTCATAGCTGATTGTACACCCGGTGTATCCGTCATATACGACGAATGGCCCATAATAATTTTTCCCATTAATATTGATATCCCTGATCGTAAGATTAAAATTGTTCTTTAGGATGCGGATTGCGTTTCCAGGAGCTCCGCCCGCGATATCGGTAATCGTATATTGGCCGCCTTCTCCCTTTGGGTGTCCTATGATCGTAAGGGCGTTCCTGTTCTTATTGACCGCGATACCGCCCGCAAGGTATGTGATATCGCCATTCAGGTAAATGGTATCAACGCCCGCGTAGGCCGAGTAATCTTCCAGCACTGTTTTCAGGTCGGCAAAATTATCTACCATCACTTCGTTTGCATCCAGCCCATCCGTCGCGATTGTGAGCGGCATAATCGACAGTTCTTCTGTATTTTCCTCCGCTTGCGGCTGTGGTTCTGCCGTTTCCAGGACAGGTGGCGGCGATGGCAACGCTGGGGATACTTCCGGTGTATTCCCTGCTTCCGGCAATTCTTCTTCCTTCTCCTGCCCGATTAGCGTTTTTGGGGGCTGCGTCCCACTTTCCTCCTGCGGCTCCTCAGTTGGCAGCGTTTCCGGCTCATCTGCCACTGCCATATCCTGTCCTGCAGGCAGCTGGGTAGTTTCCTGCGCATAGGCCGGAATTCCCGCTGCTATGAGTGCGACGGCCAGGATCAGCAATATGATACGGTTCATTTTGAACCTCTTTTTCCCAGCCGCCTTTCTCATCGTATCTTTATTTTCTCCTTCCGGCCCTCGTCGTCCTTTGCCCTATCTCTGTTTTTTCTTCCGTATTTTTCCTTCGCTTCATCGCAACCAGCAGGAGCATGATGACCAGTATGAGCACCACGAGGATCACGACCAGCAGGATCGCCCACCACGGTATGTCTTGTCCCTGCTCCACAGATTCCTTGTTAATCTCCTGCGCCGCCTGCGCGCTGACCTCGAACGGCAGTTCAAATTTCCATTCTTTATCATCAAGTTTCATCGAAACATTGCTTACATATTTACCTGGGGCGATCTCCCCATCCCACATGAGCGCGTACGGCATCACCGAATTCGGCGCCATATCGACCGTCCCATGGCTCGTTTTTACGACCGCTTGTTCGTTTTGCGAATAAACCTCGATATCGAGCCGTACGTTTTTCGCGATCGCCGCTTCCCTGTTCCTGATATAGTGGATCACATTGACCCTGTAGTTGAGCAGCTCCGGTCGTGCCTGCACCCCTTCAAATGCAGGGAAGATTCCTGCGTCTGTTTCCGTAAGCTTCACGCCCACTACATAGCTGTATTCATTGTTGATATATACGCCCTGCTGCGCTTCCTGCGCGCTTTCCTCCGGACTTTCTTCTTTTACCTGCGTCAGTACGATCGCGCCAAGGATCACGCCGTCATATTCTTCTTTTGGCATTTCTATGCTTACGACTGCCGCAGCTGTTTTTCCACCGGGAATAACCAGCTCCGGCGTCCTCACTTCCGCGATTTCCGATAACGGCGTCTTCAGCGTTTCGTCCCTGATATCCGGCGTCTTATAGTCTATGATCCCGTTTGCGTTTGTGGAGGCGCTGACTACCCCTACTTTTACTTTGATTTCTTCCGTGTTTTCGTTGTATACCGTTATATCCAGGCTTTGCTTTTGTTCCGGACGCATTTGCAGGTCAAAGTAAGAAACGCCGCTGTCATTTTGGTTGTCCGGCAGGTTTGCGCTCACGGAAAAGCCGACTGTTTCGCTTTTGCCTGCGGCAAATGCCATAGCCGGGATCAAAGCGAGCAGCAAAGCCGCCACGACCAGTAAAACTGAAATTTTGAGTTTTTTCTTTCCCAATTTATCTCCTATCCCTTTTCATGTAGCATATCCGGGGAAACGATTCCCCGGATATGCTTTTCCATCATTCCAGTACCATCACGGAGCGTCTTCCAGCGTCCACGACAATGTCGCCGTATGTGTGCCGATTTGCTGGTGCTGTACGGGGACATTGATCGAGGCGTTGTCTGCCGGCCACGAAACGTTCCATGTACCTCGTCCGCTGCCTGCCGCCGCTGTCGCCACCGTGTCTGCCGCGCCGCCCGTTGCAAGGGTCACCGGTGTTTTGGCTACCGGAGCCGTGTCATTCGTGCCTATTCCGGAGGGTGTTCCGTTCGTAAGGGTTATCGTCGCGCTTCCGATAGGCGTTGTCCCCCCTGTTACGCTGAACGTGCCCAGCTGTGCCGTCACTTTCCAGCCCAACCCGCTTCCCCGTGCATCAGCGACCTGCATGGTGCTGGGGCCTGCCGGCGTTTCAAAATCCACCGTCGTATTATCGATGGTATGCGAGCCAAAGTTTAAAGCAGGTACTGCATTCAACTCCAGGTTACCTGCCGTAAATTCGATTTTTGCTTCCGACATATCGCTGTCCGCCGGGGCTGCAAAGGCGATCGCCCCCATCGCTAAAACCATGACTACGGCGAGGACTGCCGATATAAGAACCTTTCCTTTTTTCTGCATTCTTTCTGTTCCTTTCCAGTATTATATATTTTTATATAAACACGCTATTTCCGTGCTAATATGAACACTCGCTACTTGCGTAATGATACATCTAATATACCCCTCTCCTGTCCCGGAACGAACAGAACGGCTGAATCGACACGCGAAAAGCGTGACATGAGCGTGCATATTTTGCGCAAAAAGGCTGCATATTCGTTGAATATGCAGCCTTTTTGGAATTCCTATGTATTACATTGGCTGGAAAACAAGCGGACGTTTCAGTTTACCTAGGCAAACAGGTGCCGAGCCTTTTTTCATGTCCTGCGGCAGCCGGGCCATCAATATCCCATTGTTGTCGTATGTTTTGAAAAAATATTCACACGTCGCCGTATTCATGAATGCCACATAGCGGGTATAATCCACGGTACCCCTGCTCGTGACCACCACTCCTTTGGGGATGCTCACGCCTTCCATGATATGGAAACAGGTGAGGATCGCTTCCTCCCTGCTGCCGGGCACCGGTACGAAACTTTTCTGGTAAGCAGTGCGCACAAACCGGGCAGGCGGCGTATATCCGCCGGGCAGGCTGTCCGTCCCCGAGGCGTTTCCAAACGGCCTCAATGGGGTCTGCCCCCATAACACCTCTTCACGCTGCTGCGGCGCAGCGTTCATATAGTTACGCAAATTGGCCATATGCCACTTAAAATCCGGACTGTTGGTCAATACGCCGATCGTATTGTCCCATAAATCAAGCCCTTTTTCCGTTTGTTCCGCCACCAGGCATTTTCCGCTCCTGTCGGTCATGATCCAATGCAGCGGCGCGACCGTTTTGGTCAAGGGGTCGGGCACGCTCACGATCTCCACCCGGGAAAGCGCTTCGCGCACGTCGCCGACGCAGCTGCATTTCCCAAGGAGATAGCTGGCCACTTCGAGCGCCGCGATCTGCGCTTTGGGGGCTTCCTTTGTAACCGTTCCATAGTGCGCATATCCTGGAAAATACAACGTCGCTGCCGCAAACCCCTTTTCATTTACGCCGTCTGCAAAGGTGATCTTTCCATCCAACTCCTGTCCGATGCCCAAAAAGCTGTAATCGTTTGTAAACTGTACGTTCCCCAGCATGTTGCTCCACCGGTAACCGGCGCAAAGCGCATACATGGATGGATCGATGGCATAAGAAAAATCCATACTGCGTCCAAAGAAATTTTCTTTCTGCGCTGTTTGCAGCGTCAATGCCGTACACATCCTCAGACTGCTTTCAACGTCACTTCAATGTTGCCGCGCGTCGCCTTGGAATATGGGCAAACCTCGTGCGCCTTTTCCAGCAGCTCCTGCGTCTTTTCTGCGGACTGTCCTTCCACGTGTCCTTCGATATCTGCGCCGATCAGGTAATCAAAAGGTTCTCTTTCATACAATGAAACGACGATCGCGACCGTGCTTTTCGCCTTGATGCCAGCCCGTTGCATAACAAGCTCAAGCGCACTGTTGAAGCATGCGCTGTAGCCTGCCGCAAACAGTTGTTCCGGGTTGGTCGCCCCCTCCTGTCCGCTGCCAGGCGCGGCGATCTTCAAATCGAGCGAATGGTCGTCTGAAAACACCTCTCCCGCACGTCCGCCGGTATTCGTCATTTTTACAGAATAAATCTTTTTCATGGTCATGATTCCTTTCCAATCGAATTTGCATTAGTAATAACCAAAAACACAGTGCACCAAACGTTTTCACGAAAAAAGGCCGGTCCGATATCTGCGGGCCGGCCTTTTGATATATCTTCCGTTATTCTTCCTTCGCCTTGTGCCGCGCGACCAAAACCCGGACGGCCACAAGGGCCGCGGCACCTGCTGCTGTGATCCACATCCAAAGGCTCGTATCGTCGCCTGTACCCGGAGAGGCTGCCGACGCGGTTTTGGTATCCGTGGTCGTAGACGAACTGGTGTTGGTATCCGTATTGCCCGTGGCGCTCCCCGTCTCCGATGTATTATCTGCCGGTGTCTCCGGGTCTTCTATGTCGGCGGGATTACCCGGATCGGCCGTGCCTCCCGCCTTCGTCCACTTCCCGTAGAGCATCGTGTCCGCATTAAGGGCCGTGCCGTCTGCATACTTTTGCTTACACGCTTCATCCGTATACCAGCCCTCAAAGGTATACTCCTGTGCTGTCGCCTCCTGCTGTGCCGCTGTATACGCCGTGCCTTTGTTGACCGTCTCTCCTGCAGGCGGCGTTACATCGGTGGGCCTGTCCGGCCCCACCCAATGGTAGCTTACGCCGACCTTTTCTATAAGCGGTTCGTCAAATGGCATGAGAGTCGCCCAGTTACCCGCTACCGCGGAGGAAACCGTGGTAACTGTGTGCGTTGTTCCCGCATGTGTGAGCACCATGTCCGGCGCCGTGAACAGCCAGTTCACATCGACTTTGTCACTGCTCGACGCATCCAAGTGCCCTGCTGCGACATCCGAAGTCGCGGACGCCATAGCCGATCGCCTGTGAGCGGTAACCGCCGTGTGTATTGACCGTAGCCCCGTCGGTGATGGAAACGGCAAATGCCACGCTTCTCGCATCATTGGCTGTGGGATATCCGCTGCCGATTCCTGCGCCGCCGTAAATGCCGCTCGCCCCTGTGCCCGTTCCGCCGTATGCATTGACCACCGTGCCTGCACCCGATATGGCGATGGGGGCGGCATATCGAACCTCACCGTCTGTGTCTCCCATAAAAAAGATGCTGTAACTGGTGTTGCTGCCGCCGCCGATCCCGGCTGCACCGTTGCCTCCGTAAGCGTTGACCGTACCGCCCGTGATCGTAACGGACTGTACCGCGGCATTGTCGCCTCCGCCAATCCCCGCAGCTCCCATGGAATCGCTGCTGATACCGCCTTTGGCAGTTATGCTTCCGCCGCTTATTGTAATCGGCCCCATATCGCTGCTCGAGCCGCCGCCAATGCCCGCGCCGTACTCTCCGCCATAAGCTTTGACCGTCCCGCTGCTGATATTCACTTCCCCGTCTGTCACGATATTGCCGCTGTCGATGCCCGCGCCGTATTCTCCACCGGTTGCCGTAACATTGCCGCCGGATATATTGACCACGATCTTTGACGTTACGTACGAACTGCCTTCCGCACCGCCGCTGCCGATCCCTGCGGCGCAGTCCTCTCCGCCTTTGGCCTCTATGGTGCCGCCTTCGATGGAAATACTGCCGTATACCTCCGTCCAGTCGTTCGCACCTCCGGCGGTATACATGCCGCCGCTGCCAATGCCCGCGCCCGCACCGTAAGTGTTTCGGCAATCCCCGCCGGTTGCCGATATGCTACCGGTAAAAGCAGGCGATACCGTTATGCTTCCAAAATCCACCCCTTCGCTTTGGTTTCCTCCAAAGCCCTGTCCATTGCCGCCAATCCCCGCACCGCCGCCTTTGCCCGAGGAGGCGTTTCCGCCTGTTGCGGTAAGGTTTCCAGCACCCGAAACCGTGAGCTGTGCACTTTTTTCCACTGCAATCCCGGCGTAAGCGCCCGCGCCTGCAAGCGTATTATCCCCCCTGACGGTAAGCCTCAGGGCCGCTCCTGCATTGACCGTGACCGGTGCGCCTGTGGAAGTGATATTTACATCCTGCAGCGTCAGGTCGACCGTTCCCCCCGTTACTGTGATCTTATTCGCCGTCGGGGAAGGGTCGGACTGCATGATGATATAGCCGTCGGTGTTTGCTGTGCTGGCCGGTGTTCCGTCACTCTCAAATCCCGAAACAGAAGTATCTGAAACGGTAATCTCTCCCTTGCTGATATCAAGCATCGTCTGTAATCCGCCATCAAGCGGCGTGATTAATGCAAAACTGTCCGCCTCCGCATTCGGCTGTGTTGTTCCCATAAAACCGCAGGTATCGTCGTGTACATGGCTGCATGCAGCTTCTTCCGCCGCCTCCCGATATGCGCAATCCGGTTCATGGACGATTTGTCCCTCCTCCGTTTCCATACATCCCATATCACACGCGATCCCGTCCGAGGCCGCTGCGTATCCGCATGCTTCATCGTGTATATGTGTGCATAAGCTGCCTGTTTCGCTTTCTTCCGCCAAAGCTGTGGCCGGTGATATGGCCAAAATCGTCATACAAATCACAAGTAATGTGGTAAATAATTGATAGAAATTCTTTCTGTTTTTCTTCATTCCTCTGTTTTACTATCCTTCCGTTCCGGCCTGAACCATAACCCTCCTAATAAGGTATTGGTTCTGGCATAGTTACATCTTTCTATTACTATAATCTATCGGCCGGATCGGTTTTACAGGAACGTAAAAAAATCACATCCAAAGATTTACCTGGACGTGCACACTTCTCATATTCCCTGTCTCGACAAATTTTTATGGAAGGCAAGCATCTGTAGCATAAATGCTCCTTCTATTGGTGTTTTCCCTCCCGTGCAATATTCTTTCTCATACGTTTCATTGGGATATATGACCAGCGTACCGCCATCCTCGTCGCGCGTCGCTTTGGCGATGCAGTTTCTGTTTATCCCCCTTCGCATGACTGCGCTAAAAACGTATGTAATTCATACCCATTTTGTCGGGCATCTAATCTTTTCCGCTGGTTTTTGAATGATATGGGGAATTCCCGCCCGTTTAGGGCCGGGACGGCAAATGACAATAAAGATGAAATATGGTATGATTGGTAAAAAAGATCATCAATGTTTGTGAGGTAGCTTGTGTATAATAATTTATTGACCATAGGCCCCATTACCATACACGGATATGGGCTCATGATAGCGATCGGCATCATCTGTGCGCTTCTCATAGCGATGTACCGGGGTAAAAAGCGGAATATGGATACGGATGCCATCATCACCCTGTGCATCTTTGCCGTCGTGTTTGGTTTTCTGGGCGGAAAACTGCTGTACGTCATCCAGGATTTTCAGAATTTCCTTTCCAACCCGTTGGAAATACTTTCAGGCAGCGGCTTTGTCGTATATGGCGGGATTATTTTGGCTGTCATTGCCGCCATCCTCTATTGCCATAAAAAGAAGTATAGCTTCATGCAGTACTTTGACCTTTTCATGCCCTCCGTCGCAGTGGCGCAGGGGTTTGGGCGTATCGGCTGTTTTTTGGCCGGGTGCTGCTACGGTGCGCCAACCACCTGTGCGATCGGCGTCGTCTTCCCCGCCGGTTCGCTCGCGCCCAGCGGCGTGAGCCTGCTCCCCACACAATTGTTTTCTGCCGCAGGCGATTTTCTGCTGGCGCTCGTACTCATTTTATATGCCCGTAAAGACCGGCGTGATGGGCGCGTAGGGGCATTGTACCTGATTTTATACGGCATCGGCCGGTCGATCATCGAGATTTTCCGCGCGGATTTCCGCGGCACCGTCGGTATCCTTTCCACATCCCAGTTCATCTCCATATTTATTGTCATTGCAGGCCTGGCGCTTTTCTTGCCCAAGGCATTGCCTTCCCGCAAAGCTTCCGGTTCTTAAGAAGGTATGGTTCCGGGTTTATTTTTCCATTTTAACAATAAAAAGCCCCGAACCTTTAACCAAACTATAAAAGGTTCGGGGCTTCGTAAAGTTTGTTCATTCACTGCCGTGATGCTGGCCGCCGTCCCCCGCATCATGGTTTTCCGTCTCATGGCTCCCGGACTCATGTCCTCCCGACGCATGCGCCTCCGAACATGCGTCTATTTTATTTTTCATATCGTGCATGCTCATATGCCGGCTTTCCTCGATCGTCACCGTAGGGTCAAGCTCCTGCAATTCCAGGTAAGTCTGGTATTTGCCGGGCGACATCCCGTGTTCGTGCGCCTGTTCCCTTGTTTCCTCACTGACCGATATACATTCCGTCTGGGCGCTGCCATGGTGTATCTGGGCGCACTCCTGCGTCCCCTTCAGCAGTTCCTGCTCCTGCACAGGGTCGTTGCTTTGTACGGCAAACACGACATAAGCGTTCTCCCCCAAATATCCTGCCTTGCCTTCCTGTTCCAATATCGCATCGATGGCGTCCTCATAGTAACGCCCCTTCAGATCGAGGTTCTCAAGGATATTTTCACCGTCGCGGTTGTGCGCCCATACCCCAACGACATTGTTTGCTTTGTTCAGGGTGAGCTCTATACTGGGATTCAGATCCACACTGATATAAGCCGACGGCTGCATATACATGCCATAACCGCTGATCGCAAGGACAAACACTGCTGCGACCGCTGCCATCGCGAGGATCAGGCGGGGTTTCCGTTTCGCCGGTCTCGTCGCCCCCAGCGCGGCCGATACCGCTTTTTGCTTCAATTCGTCCGAAGCCGTAACCGCTTCAAACGCGTCTCTTATATCCTTATCGCGCATCCGCTTCATCCTCCAGCTTCTCTTTCAACATATCCCGCGCACGTCCAAGCCATGTATATACCGTATTCGTATTTTTGTGTATCAGCTTTCCAATTTCGGGGGCTGTGTATCCTTCGTAATAGTGCAGGTATGTAACTGTCCTGTATTCCTCCGGCAGGCAGGTGACCGCTTCGAGCACCTCCCGCCTGTCGTCCTCTTCTGCCAGCGCGAGCCCGCTGACCTCTTCTAAGGGCTTGTCGTGCCTCGCAGAACGCTTTAACCAGTCTTTGCACCGGTTGATACTCACGCGCAGGATCCACGCTTTCAAATGCCCGCTGTCATCGAACCGTTTGCTGCAAGTCGCATATTTGATAAAGACGTCCTGGAAGATATCCTCACAATCCTCATAGTTTTTCAAATACACAAAGCAGACCCTGCGCACCATATCCGAATAGGTTTCCACCGTATTCCGTATTTCATCCTCGCTTTTCATTCCCCGCCCCAGTCTGGTTTAGTGATGCCTTCCACCGTGATGCCGCTCGCCTTCATCGTGGTGTCCGCCATTATCATGCTGCTCACTTTCGTCATGGTGTTCTTCAACAGCATGGCTTTCACTTTCATGGTGCTCTCCGTCCTCGATGTGATGTCCGCTTCCTGCTGCCCCCGCGCTGTGTTCGCCCCCGGTACGGCAATATCCGTCATGTTCTGTACACGTTCCCGTGCTTTCGTCATAAAAACCGCATCCGGCTCCGCCGTCATACCACATACAATCGTCGGGACAATCCGCTCCGTGCTGCGGACACCCTTCGTAGGCTTGTACAGGAATATCCTGCGTTGGCTGCGGTGTAGCCTCTGGCGTCGGCTGCGGTGCCGGGCTGGGGACGGAGGTTGCATCCGACGCTTTTAGCGGCTCCTGCGTTACGCTTTGGGAAATGCCCTGCTGCTCCACCGGCTGCCTGTGTCCTGCATGCAGCGGCCCTGCCGCCATTGCCGTTCCCGCTGCCATAACGGCTGTAGTCACCGCTGCCGCCACAATCAATACGATCCATCTTTTTTTCATCTTTGTTGCCTCCCAAACTTATTTTCACTACTAATACGATTGAAGTTTGGAAATCCATTCAGGAAATAAAAAAAATCTATTGTTCCGCCCTCTTTTCCCGTTTCTCTGATTATATCATAACAGCGGACGGAAAACCTCTTCCATCCCCAACTTCTCCAAAGCCGCCGGTACAGGCACGATTCGTTAACGTTGCGCGCGCTTTGCGGCGGCGATGAACTCGCGGAACAAAGGGTGCGCCTTATTGGGGCGGCTCTTGAATTCCGGATGGAACTGCACGCCGACAAAAAAATGGTTGCCTGAAAGCTCCACAGCTTCCACCAATCTTCCATCAGGCGACATCCCGCAAATTTTCAGTCCGTGTTCTTCCATTTCCCGCCTGAATTCGTTGTTGAACTCGTAGCGGTGGCGGTGGCGTTCGGAAACCGCGTCCGTTCCATATGCGTTTTGCAGGATGGAGCCGGGCATGATTTTGCAGGGATATGCCCCCAGGCGCATCGTACCGCCTTTCCTGTCCACACCGCATTGATCGGGCATCAGCCCAATCACGGGATGCAGCGTGTTTTCGCTGAATTCACTGGAGTCGGCGTCGGAATAGCCAAGCACATGGCGCGCATACTCGATCACCGCGACTTGCATCCCAAGGCATATGCCCAAAAAAGGGATATTTTTTTCCCGCGCATATTGCACGGCATGAATTTTTCCTTCGATCCCCCGTCCGCCAAAGCCGCCCGGCACCAATATCCCGCTGCATGCCGCAAGCATTTCTTGCACATTGTCCGGCGTTAGTTTTTCGGAATCGATCCATTCGATATCTACCTGCACGCTGTTTTCATATCCGCCGTGCATAAGCGCTTCCGCAACGGAAAGATATGCGTCGTGCAGCTGTACATATTTGCCCACCAACGCGATTTTCACCCGCCTCCGGCTGTTTTCAATCCGTTCCAGCATCTGTTTCCAGTCCGAAAGATCAGGACTGCCGCATTGCAGGCTCAATTCGCGGCACACAATATTTGCCAGCCCGTTTTGCTCGAGCATCACCGGCGCTTCGTAAAGTACGGGCAGCGTCCTGTTTTCAATGACGCAATCCGGCTTTACATTGCAAAAGAGCGCGATCTTCTGCCGAATCGCCGTATCCACGGGTTCGTCGCTGCGCATGACGATGATATCCGGCATAATACCAAAGGATTGCAGTTCCTTGACGGAATGCTGCGTCGGCTTTGACTTGTGTTCGCCGGAGCTTTTCAGGTAAGGTACCAGCGTCACATGCAAAAACAGGCAATTTTCCCTGCCTGTTTCGTGTGATACCTGCCGGATCGCTTCCAAAAACGGCTGGCTCTCGATATCGCCCGTCGTACCGCCGATCTCCGTGATGACGATATCCGCGTCCGTTTTCTTGCCCACGGCATAAATAAAGCTTTTGATCTCATTGGTGATGTGCGGGATCACCTGCACCGTTTCCCCCAGATATTCACCCTTTCGTTCCTTATCGAGCACATTGGCGTACACCCTGCCTGTCGTAAGGTTGGAAAACCGGTTCAGGTCTTCGTCGATAAAACGTTCGTAATGCCCCAAATCGAGGTCTGTTTCCGCGCCGTCGTCCGTCACAAAGACCTCGCCGTGCTGGTAGGGGCTCATCGTACCCGGATCGATATTGATATAAGGATCCAGTTTTTGCGCCATGACCTTTAGGCCGCGCGCCTTCAAGAGCCTGCCGAGCGAAGCCGCCGTGATTCCCTTTCCCAGTCCCGATACCACGCCGCCCGTTACGAAAATATATTTTGTCATTTTTTCTCCCCTCCGTTATTCATACGTTTCCAACAGCTTCTCCGCTACCTGCCGGCTCGTCATCCGTAGGTCCATCGCCTGCCTTTCAATATAGCGGTGCGCCTGCGCTTCCGTCATACCGAGAACCTCGATCAAAATACATTTTGCACGGCCTACCACACGGATATCCTCGATCTTGCGCTCCAATTCCGCTTTTTCCTCCTGGAACTGTGCAATGCGCCTCCTGCACGCAAGCGCCAGACGGAAAGCACGGTAGAAAAACTTCTGGCTGACCGGCGTGCGCATCACCAGCGCGCCCAGTTTTTCCATGCGGATCACGTCGCGCTCATCCGTTTCGTTCCCCATCACCATCACGATACCACAGGAAAACCCCTGTGCCGCCCTCTCTGTAAGCCGTTCGATTTGCCCGTCCAGATGCGGTGCGTTGATGATTGCAAGCTCCGGATCGTATCGTTGCAGGATCTCCCCTGCCCGCGCGCTGTTTTCTGCCGTGAAGATTTCATGCTCGCCATATTTCAGGATCAGGGACTCAAAAAAGTCCCTGCCCTTTGCCGACTCCGATACGATCAAGATGCGGTTCATGACGTTTCCCTTTCTAATTCTGCGTATATAACAACCTGTATGGATTTTTGCTGTCCGGCCGCAGCACATAAAAATTACTGTCCATAACATTGGCTTCGGTGTGCCCGAACATTTTGCAAAATTCCTTTACATAAGAACGGATATCCGCTAAGTCCTTTTCCCCAGCCCTTTGAATAGTGACCTGCGGCGCAAGGTTTTTAGGCGCTTTCTCGCACCTTAAGTAGATCCTGCCGCCATGCATGCCCACGCCGCAAAAATTCCCTATGGGCTGCGTCTGGTAAAGGCTAAGCACCAGGATCGTTCCCCCCGCCTGGTATTCTCCAAGAAAGCTTCCCGCCGAGCCGCCGACCACGAGCAGCGGGCTTTTTTCTTCGTATTCCTTCATATGGATGCCCGCGCGGTATCCCACATCTCCGTTTACAAAGATCCTGCCGCCGCGCATGGCGTATCCTGTTGCGTCCCCGGAGGTGCCCGCGATATAGATCGCGCCGTCGTTCATGGTGTCGCCCGCCTGATCCTGCGCGTTCCCGTTTACCAGGATCGTACTTCCGTCAAGGTAAGCCCCCAGCGCATTCCCGGGCGTGCCGTTGATCACGATACGCTTGCCGGAAAGCCCGCTGCCGATATAGCGTTGCCCCATGCAGTTGTCGATTACAACCTCTTTTTTCGCCTCCCGGATCCTGTCGTTCAATACCCTGAAGTGCATATCCCTTGCATCTATTCTCATGTCTCTGTTCCTCCCAGCTTTTGCTTCCGCTGCGTCCTTGAAAGCGCCATCAATTGCGGTTTTTGCCTGATCAGTTCATAATCGATGGTACTAAGCGGCGTTTGTTCCCTGATCAGCGCGGTATAAATCCCTGCGCGGGCTACATCCCCGACAAGAATGAATCCTGTGAGCTTTCCGTCTTTTGAAACCAGCTTTTTATAATCCTTACCGCTTTGCGCTGTAAACGCCTCGCCTTCATAGCTTCCCGCCGTGACCATATGCAGTCCGAAGAAACCGATGGCGTTCATGGGAATGGCCTTGCCATACGGCTTAGTCCCGCCCGCCATATTGATGCCTGCGCATTCTCCCTGCATATATGCGTTGGGTAGCAATGCCAGCGGACGCTTTGTCCCTGTCGTAATATCAAGGCTTTCGCTGCAATCCCCCGCCGCGAAGATGTCCGGCGCAGAGGTGGCGCACCACTCATCCGTTTCGATCCCTTTTTGCACCGCGATCCCCGCTTCCTGCGCAAGCTCGGCGTTCGGCTGTACGCCTACCGCAATGACCAATATGTCAAACCCAATGCGCCCGCCGCTTTCCAGTATCGCCGTATTTCCTTCAAAGCATTTCACTCCATTGCGCAAGTACAATACGATCCCCTGATCCTCGATATGTTCCTGCACGATTTCGGCCGCAGCCTCGTCGAGAATGCTGGGCAGTATCCTGTCTGCAAGGTCTACGACCTCTATGGACTTTACCTTATGCGCAATTCCCTCCGCGCACTTTAAACCGATCAGCCCTGCGCCCATGATCAGCACTCTGCTGTTTGCATGCAGCGCCTCATCCAGTTCTTTCGCGTCGCCAAGCGACATAAAGGTATATTGTTTCTCTACATTTTCAAGGCCCTCGATCTTTGGCACAAACGGGCGCGACCCTGTTGCGACCAGCAGCCTGTCGTAATCCACGACCGTCCCGTCATCGAGGAACAGCCACTTTTCGCTTTTTTCGATTTTGGTGACGCTTCTGCCAAGTATCGTTTGGCAGCGCATTTTTTTATAAAAATCATCCGGCCGGTATTTCATCTGCTGCTCCGTTGTCTTTCCGCATAACAAATAGGAAATTGCAGGACGCGAATAGGTGTGGTACGGTTCTTTTGAAATAACTGTGATTGTCCCGCTTGTGTCCTGCTGCCGGATTCCCTCGATGCAGCCTACCGCGGCAGCCGAATTTCCGATGATTACATATTTCATGCTTCCCTCTCCTCAAACACAATTGCCCGATTGGGGCAGCCTTTTACGCACGCGGGTTCTCCTGCCGCGTTTTCCATACACAATTCGCATTTTTGCATCACGCCTGTCCCCGCCGGCATAACCGCCCCGTAAGGACACATCAGGATGCACGTGCAGCAGCCGACGCATTTATCCTGGTCGATGACGATCACGCCGTTCGTTATGCTGATCGCGCCCATAATACAGCCACGGGCGCACAATGGTTCGGCGCAATGTCTGCACGATACCGCAAAGCATATGTCCCCCGCCTCTTCAATGCGGATACGCGGATTGATGTGCACGTCTTTCAACGCTTTTACCATGTCCGTTTCATCCGAATTAGAAAACGCACAGTTATATTCGCACAAGTGGCATCCAAGGCACCATTTTTCGTCTGCATAGATCCGTTTCATGTCCCTATTCTCCCGCGTATTTCACGCCTAATATACTGAGTTCCCTGTCGTTAAGCCCGATACCGCGCAGCATGAGCCGGTTGCCCCGTAGCGCTTCGATGGAGTTGATCCCCATGCCGCCCATCATTTCCTTGATCTCGTGTCCCCACGCGTGCACAAGATTTACAAGCCGCTCGCTTCCGATATCCGGATTCAGGCGCTTTACAAGCGCCGGCTCCTGCGTCGCAATGCCCCAGTTACACTTGCCCGCCTGGCAGCTTCTGCACAGGTGGCAGCCGAGGGCCAATAGCGCGCCTGTGGCGATATAGACCGCGTCCGCGCCTAGGGCAATCGCCTTGACAACGTCGGCGCTGTTACGGATGCTGCCGCCGGCGATGATGGAAACGCTGTTACGGATCCCCTCTTCACGCAGCCGTTGATCCACGCTCGCGAGCGCAAGCTCGATCGGGATACCGACATTGTCGCGGATCCGTGTGGGCGCTGCGCCCGTTCCGCCGCGAAAGCCGTCGATCGCAATGATATCCGCCCCGCTGCGCGCAATCCCCGAAGCGATCGCCGCCACATTGTGTACCGCCGCAATTTTAACGATCACCGGCTTTTTGTAACGCGTCGCTTCCTTGAGCGAATAGACAAGCTGTCGCAAATCTTCGATGGAATAAATATCATGGTGCGGCGCGGGCGAAATCGCGTCGCTCCCCTCGGGAATCATACGCGTACGCGAAACGTCTCCCACAATTTTCTTGCCCGGCAAATGTCCGCCGATCCCCGGTTTTGCACCCTGTCCCATTTTAATCTCGATCGCCGCGCCCGCGCTTAAATAGTCCTTGTGTACGCCGAACCTGCCCGAAGCTACCTGCACGATCGTATTTGCGCTGTATTCGTAAAAGTCCTCGTGCAGGCCGCCCTCGCCAGTGTTATAAAGCGTATTGAGCTTACGCGCCGCACGCGCAAGGCTCGCATGCGCGTTATAGCTGATAGAGCCGTACGACATTGCCGAAAACAGTATGGGAACATCCAGTTCCAGCTGCGGCGGCAGGTTATTTTTTATATTGCCATTCCTGTCCCGCTCCACACATTCAGGTTTTTTTCCCAAATAAGTTCGCGTCTCCATCGGCTCGCGCAAAGGGTCGATGGAGGGGTTCGTGACCTGGGACGCATTGATCAGCAGCCTGTCCCAATATACGGGATAAGGCTTGGGATTGCCCATAGAGGAGAGCAGCACGCCGCCCGTGCCTGCCTGCCGGTAAAGCTCCTTGATATTTTCCCCCGTCCAGTTCGCATTTTCCTTAAAAGTGTGATCCGTCTTCACGATCTTCAGTGCGCGTGTCGGGCAAAGCGAAACACACCTGTGGCAGTTGACGCATTTGCTGTCGTCGCTTTTCATCAGGTTCAGTTCCCTATCGTAGCTATGTACCTCGTTTGCGCATTGGCGTTCACACACACGGCATGCGATGCATTTGTCGGTATCGCGCACCACCTCATGATCCGGATATATAAAATTGATAGGCATATCACGCACTCTCCTTTGGGCTTTTTCCCTGTTCCTTGCCGTAAAGCGTAGCGATGACCGGTTCGCCGCCCCTCGGTGACCATACCCTTTGCAGGTCTCCCTGCACGGCGCGTATCGCGCATTCCTCGCTCGCCACAAACAGCATATCGTCTTTTTCCGCGGCCACCATCGAACGCAGCTTCAGCCTGTCGTTTAAGGCCATCATCCCGCCCTCAAAGCCAAGCAATATCGAAAAAGGCCCCGTCACCAGCATACTGGCGAACATATTGCGCAAATAGCTGAATTGCGCTTTTTTATCCGCTGGCATGTGCTCGATCGTGCTCCAGAACGGCGCCGCGATCACCTGCGCGACCTCCTCAAAGCCGAGGCCCTGCCGCCTGTTCAAATAGTCGATCATATAGGTTATGACCTCCGTATCCGTCAGCAGCGTACATTTATAACCGAACATCTCGATATACCGCCTGTTTGCATCGTAAGACGATATCTCCCCATTGTGCACGACGGAATAGTCCAGCATCGCAAAGGGATGCGCGCCGCCCCACCAGCCCGGCGTATTTGTCGGATACCTTCCGTGCGCCGTCCAGCAGTAGCCCTGGTATTCCTCCAGCCTGTAAAACTCCCCCACATCCTCCGGAAAGCCCGCCGCCTTGAACACGCCCATATTTTTTCCGCTGGAAAAAACATAAGCGCCCCTGATTTGCGTATTGATCCTGATCACGCAGCGGACGGTATACTCCCTTTCATCGAGCTGGCTGTCCGCAAGCCTTACGTGCAGCGGGCTTAGGAAGTAACGCCAGATCAGCGGCTCGTCCTTAATACGCGGATGCTTGCGCGTGGGGATCTTGGAAAGGTTGATGATGTCAAAATGATTTTCCAGGAATTCCTCACATTCCCGTTTTGCTTCCTTATCATCGTAAAATACATGGAATGCGTAATGATCCTTATACTCCGGATAGATCCCATATCCTGCAAAACCGCCGCCCAGGCCGTTGGAACGGTCGTGCATGACCGCGATCGACCGAATGATTGCGCTGCCGTCCATCCTTTGCCCGCTTTTTGAAAACATACCCGAGATCGCGCACCCGGACGGTATCCTGATTTGTCCTTCTCTTTGCATCCTGTGTTCTCCCTTTCCGCATCTTTTTAACATGGTTTATCATACGCCCCCTTGCTATTGCATGTCAAGCACAAAATGAAATATTTAAAACATTTCTTGCATTTTATAATTGTTTTAAACGCTATTCATGCTTATTTATTCCTTTTATTGCAATTAGTTTTATAAAACATTTCATTTTTTTGTTAAAAAGGCTTGACAATATTTGTCCGTGATTTTATAATGAAGGACGTGGACAGCAAGGGCGCTGCGGAAATAAAAAACCTTTCCCGCAGTGTCCTTTCTATTTTATCAAGGCATTGCCGCGCAACGGATATATGCGAAAAAGCAATGCCGGGGAAGGATGGATCAAAATGACAAAAACAACGGAACTGTTCGGCAGTATGGTGTTCGGCGATACCGTCATGAAGCAGCGGCTCCCAAAGGAAACGTACCGTGCGCTGAAAAAGACCATCGAGGATGGCAAGGATCTTGATATCGGCGTAGCCAACGTCGTGGCCAATGCCATGAAGGATTGGGCCGTAGAGCATGGCGTCACACACTTTACCCACTGGTTTCAGCCCATGACCGGAACCACGGCGGAAAAACACGACAGTTTTATTTCGCCCACGCCTGACGGACAGGTCATTATGGAATTTTCCGGCAAGGAACTCATCAAGGGGGAACCCGACGCATCGAGCTTTCCGTCCGGCGGATTGCGCGCGACCTTTGAAGCGCGTGGATATACTGCCTGGGATCCTACCTCTTACGCATTCATCAAGGATGGTATCCTGTGCATCCCCACCGCCTTCTGTTCGTATGGCGGCGAAGCGCTGGACAAAAAAACGCCCCTGCTGCGTTCCATGGAAACCCTTTCCGGCCAGGCCCTGCGCATTTTGCGGCTTTTTGGCAATACGCAGGCCACGCGCGTACTTTCCACAGTCGGCCCGGAACAGGAGTATTTCCTCATTGACCGCAAGCTGTATGAACAACGCAAGGATTTGAAATACTGCAACCGTACGCTCTTTGGCGCCCGGCCGCCCAAGGGACAGCAGCTCGACGACCATTACTTCGGCGCGATCCGTCCACGTGTTTCCGCGTTCATGAAAGAGTTGGACGAGGAATTATGGAAGCTGGGGGTGCTCGCAAAGACCAAGCACAATGAGGTCGCACCCGCACAGCACGAGCTTGCGCCTATTTTTACGACGACGAACATCGCAACGGATCATAACCAGATCACGATGGAGCTGATGCGGCGCATCGCCTACAAGCACGGACTTGCCTGCCTGCTGCATGAAAAGCCGTTTGCCGGCGTGAACGGAAGCGGCAAGCACAACAACTGGTCGATCTCCACCAACACGGGGGAAAACTTATTGGAACCGACCAGCGATCCGCACGGCAACCTGCAATTCCTCTTGTTCCTATGTGCGGTTATCAAGGCGGTGGACGAATACCAGGACTTGCTGCGCGTGTCTGTCGCCAGCGCGGGAAACGACCACCGATTAGGCGCAAACGAAGCGCCGCCAGCGATCATTTCCATGTTCTTAGGAGACGAGCTCACGGACGTACTCACGTGTATCGAAACGGACAGCGACTATATTGATCGTGTGAAATGCGATATGGAGATGGGCGTACATGTGCTGCCCAATTTCAAAAAGGATACCACAGACCGCAACCGCACGTCGCCGTTTGCCTTCACCGGCAATAAGTTTGAATTCCGCATGCTTGGCTCCGCGCTCTCCATTGCCGGGCCGAACATCGTGCTCAATACGATCGTGGCAGAAGAGCTGCGGCAGTTTGCCGATGCCCTGGAAAACGGTGCGGACTTTGAAAAGGATGTGCTCGCCTTGATCAAAAAGACGCTCAAGGAACATAAGCGCATCATCTTCAATGGAAACAACTATTCTGGCGAGTGGGTAACGGAGGCGGAAAAACGCGGACTGCTGAACCTGAAATCGACTGCGGACTGCCTGCCGTATTTCATCCATCCGAAAAATGTGGAGCTTTTCACCAGCCATCACATCTTTACGGAAAGGGAGATGCATTCCCGTTATGAGATCCTCCTGGATTCATATTGCAAGACGATCAATATCGAAGCGGTGACCATGCTGCAAATGGCCAAAAAGAGTATTATGCCTGCCGTGATCGGCTATACGCGCGAGCTGACGGAAACGGCGCTCGCCAAAGAGCAGCTTGGCGTAAACGCGGATACGGAAAAGCGGCTTTCATCCGAGCTTTCATCCCTGCTGTCGTGCTTTATCAGCGCCATCGACCGGCTCGACCAGGCGATGATCAATGTGAAGGATACCGGTGATATCGCGCAGCAGGCCGGCGATTACCGTGAGTATGTATTTGCCGCTATGCAGGAGGTGCGCGGCGTTTCCGACAGGATGGAAACCATCGTCAGTAAAAAATACTGGCCCTGGCCGACATACGGCGACCTGCTTTTCAGCGTATAACAAATTTCATACCGTAACACAAAGGCGTGTATCCGATCTGATTAAACTGACAGGATACGCGCCTTTTAAATTTTTATGAGGGGGTTACATTATGTTTTCAGCAGTTGACACAGTATGGGTTCTTCTGGGCGCAGCCATGGTATTCTTTATGCAGGCTGGGTTTGCCATGGTAGAGACGGGTTTGACCCGTGCAAAAAACGCCGGCAATATCGTCATGAAAAATCTCATGGATTTCTCTCTTGGTTCTATCGTTTTCTGGATCGTCGGGTTCGGACTGATGTTCGGCGTTTCAGCATCCGGCCTCATCGGTACGCCGGATTTCTTCGTGCAGGGAGACTACGCGACGGGAGACATCCCTTCTTATGCCTTCTTCATCTTCCAGACGATGTTCTGCGCGACGGCGGCAACTATCGTTTCGGGCGCCATGGCGGAGCGCACAAAATTCTCTTCCTATTGTATTTATAGCATTATCATCAGCGCCGTCATCTACCCGGTTTCCGGTCACTGGATTTGGGGCGGCGGCTGGCTTGCCGGCCTGGGCTTCCACGATTTCGCAGGTTCGACCGCGGTACATATGGTCGGCGGTGTGGCGGCGCTCGTAGGCGCAAAAATCCTCGGCGCGCGCATTGGCAAATACGACAAGGACGGAAAACCCAAAGCCATCCTCGGGCACAGCATCACGCTGGCCGCGCTGGGGGTCTTTATCCTCTGGTTCGCATGGTTCGGCTTTAACGGCTGCTCCACCCTCTCCGCTTCGGGCGACGCGACGCCCCTGATGGGCAAAATCTTCACAACTACCAGTATTTCTGCTGCCGCGGCGTCCATCGGCGCTATGCTGATCACATGGCTGCGCTATAAGAAGCCGGATGTCTCCATGACACTGAACGGCGCGCTCGCCGGTCTGGTGGCGATCACCGCCGGATGCGATATGGTCGAGCCGTGGGCTGCCGCCATAATCGGGCTGATTGCCGCTTTCGTCGTTGTGTTCGGCGTGGAATTCGTGGACAAAAAGATGAAGGTCGACGACCCTGTCGGCGCGGTGGCCGTACATGGCTTCTGCGGCGCAGTGGGAACCATACTGGTCGGTATTTTTGCCACGGAAGGCGGCCTCCTTTACACAGGCGATGCATCCTTCCTCGGTGTACAGGCGCTGGGTGTCGTGTGTGTCGCCGCCTGGGTCGCCGTCACCATGGCGGTCGTATTCCAGATCCTAAAACATACGAACGGCCTGCGTGTTTCCAAAGCGGAAGAGCTTGTGGGGCTTGATATCGAAGAACATGGCCTTGCCAGCGGTTATGCGGATTTCATGCCCGCCGTAAGCACCGACTTTATCGTGACCAACGACGTGGTGGACGGTCATGCGGCCATCGGCTATACGGACGCCGCGCACGTTACGCCGTCGCAGGCGGTTCCTGTCAGCCATATGCCGTCCGCTGCATCGGAAACGGCGGCTTCCGATGTCAAGATGACCAAGCTGGCCGTCGTCGCTAACCAGAGCCGGTTTGGCGCTCTGAAAACCGCTCTGGAAAATATTGGTATCACCGGCATTACGGTAACGCAGGTCATGGGTGCAGGCATGCAGAAAGGGCATTCCGAATATTACCGCGGCATCCCTGTGAATATCAACCTGCTCCCCAAGGTCAAGGTCGAGGTCGTGGTATGCAGGATCCCTGTCAATACTGTGATCGATGCCATCAAGGAAGCCTTGTATACAGGACACATCGGCGATGGCAAAATCTTCGTATACGACGTCGAAAACGTTATCAAAGTCCGTACCGGCGAAGAAGGCTATGACGCTTTGCAGGACGAAGCGTAAGCATAAAACTCCATCCATACGCAAGACGCTGAAAAGGAACGGTTATGCCGCTCCTTTTTGGCGTCCTTGTAATCATACTATCAATTATCCTTATGCCTTAACACTGCTTCATATACGAAATTTTTTTTACAAAAGCGCCTTATTGTGTTATCATAGTCATAGTATCAAATTCCGCACTGTCGCGCATATTCATGTAAGCCCAGTATGGTTTTACAGAAATATGCGTTTTTTTATGGAAAGATACAGCGGGCTGTTTGGGAAACATTCTATTTTATTGTTCTCTCTACGGCTTAAAGATTATTTTTTAGGAGACAATAAATGCAAGAAACACCTTTTAAAGACCTCGGTATCTCAGATGATATCCAAGCAAGCCTTCGTAACATGAATTTTGAAAAACCCACGCCGGTGCAGGAGCTGACCATTGGGGGCTTTCTGGAAGGAGCCGACCTGTTGGTACAGGCGCCGACCGGAACAGGCAAAACGGGCGCGTTCGGCGTCCCTATCGTTCAGCAGATCGACCGGACGCAGCGAATTTCACAGGCGCTTATCCTGTGCCCGACCAGGGAACTGGCGGTGCAGGTTGCAGGTGTACTTCGTAATCTTGCAAAAAACAAACCCGGTATACGTATCGTCACCCTATATGGCGGCGAAAACATCAGGAAGCAGCTTGACATGTTGCATAAAACGCCGCATATCATTGTGGCTACGCCCGGCCGCCTGATGGATCATATGCACCGTCAAACCGTTCAGCTCAAGAATATCCGTACCGTCGTTCTGGATGAAGCCGACCGCATGCTGGATATGGGCTTTCGCCGGGATATGGAAAAAATATTGCGCGCTACGCCGAAAGACAGGCAGACCGTCTTTTTTTCCGCAACCATCCCCCAGGAAATCTACCTAATCGCAAACCAGTTCTTAAAAAAAGATGCACGTGAAATCCGGGTTGAACAGGAATCCCTGGCGGTGGAAACGGTAAAACAATACTATACGATCATTCCTGTCGGCTACAAAAATGATATCCTGATTACACTCTTAAAAAACAATGATCTCCCTTTGACGCTGATCTTTGTAAACATGAAACACAAGGCGGACAGACTGGCAGCCCAGTTACGGAAAAAGGGATTTAAGGCTGCCGCACTGCATGGAGATATGAGCCAGAATCAGCGTGACCGGGTGATGAAAGAATACCGTTTGGGCAAACTTGATACCCTCGTTGCCACAGACATCGCCGCCCGGGGTATTGATGTCAAGAATATCGACGCCGTCATCAATTATGACGCGCCCCTGGATGACGAAAGTTATGTACACCGTATCGGACGCACCGGCCGCGCCGAACAGGAAGGCGTCGCCTATACGTTTATTAACCAGGATGAGGACGAAATTGACCGGCTGCGGAAGATGATTAAGAATCTCAAGATCGATATATCCCCAACTGCAGATTCGCCTGTCCTTCCCGAACCCGTCAAGCATGTATCGTATGGCCGGGTAAGCGGCCAATCGTTCCATAGCATCAATCCGCGCCGCAGGGGGCGCGGACGCAGATGATAGGTTTACCCAGAAAAAATGCGTATGTGCAAAACAAAACCCGCTAAAAGAGCGGGTTTTGTTTATTCATGTATTGCATTGACTAAATAAATGCCGCAATTTTTTTGCTAAATACCTATTACATAGTTGCTTATTTGGTCGACAACTGACTGCTCAACATTAAACTGTTTTGCAATAGCTATATTCGTCCTTTTGCCATCTATCAAGCTCTTAATAGTTTTCAGCACTTTCCCAACGGTAATAATATTGGTCTTGAATTTTGGATTACCAAGCAAATCAGCTATTGCCATAGAAGTCAGTACAAGTTGCCACGGCTGTTTTGAATAATGGCACTCCGTTGCCGGAGTTTAGTTATCTGTGATTCTAGATTCACGCTATGTTTGGCACGCGTCTGCGAAGACATATCATAAAGAGTAGTCTGTTGAGGCATCTGTATCTGACTATCAAGCTGGCAAGATTGTAATTAGATCTCATTAACGTTGCACAAGCAAGCAAACAAATCGTGACCATCAGCGACGGTTGCATCAGCGCGGAGTAGTATTTTATGATATTGACTTAAGAGTATTCTTCAAGGAACACTCTTAAGCTGTTTTGTACAGACCACCGTCAAACGATATACATTTGCGCAAGAATATTGTATACGGCGCGGAGGACGGCGAATACACAATAAGTCAACGCCCATCAATTGAAAAAATCTTAGATGTAGCGAGTCCCTCCTGCGAATCATGGTAGGACAATCTTTCAGTCCTCCGCCTTATTTTCTCTTTTTGAAAACAAATATAATTATAATCACCGCTGCCGTACCAGCCATCAATAAGACCCACGGCGTCAAATTAACATCATCACCGGTCTTAGGTACAGCGCTCGGCGGCGTACTAGAAGTAGGCCCCGGCGTCACACTGAGAGTGGGTCCCGGCGTCATACTGGTAGTAGCGCTGGATGTGGGTTCTGGCGTCACGCTGGGCGTGGGTTCCGGCGTCGCGCTAGGAGTAGAACTGGACGTGGGTTCCGATGTCACGCTGGGAGTAGGCTCTGGCTCTTCGTGTTTCATGGTAAAGTCCAAACGGAAAACAAAACTCGTACCCATGTTTGCTGTTTCACTTGACGCTTCCCACCCCATACCGTAAGCCCACTGGACGCTCATACTTTCACCGGGCGCTAAAACGACCGTATCGCTAGGCGGTATTGGCGCTTTGGCAAAACAATCATCCTCTATAGACGATGGCGGAAAGACATTATAGCTGGATGCGTCCGGGAATGAATATCCGTTGTTATTCTCAAAATCAGTTATTGTCGAGTAAGGGCAAAGCGTTTGAACCGTCCCATCCGGCTCAGTGATTTGCAATTGAAACATAAGCCAACGACTCATCACTGCTACATAATTTACATACGTGTCTTGCGGAGTCTGAGTGAGGTGCGCATACGAAAATACCCAAAAAGGTTGTTCGGAAGGATCCAGTACAAAAGTTTTATCCGTATCATTTGTTATTGTTGCAGTAGACAAATAGATATCATTCGGCACTAGAACAGCCGCTACCACAGAGGTCGCATTGTAGTCGATGACATAATCATCACCATTCTTCGACACTGTTGCCGCCCCGCCAGCAGATGTCCCGCCAGCGGCCTCTGCATCACTAAACAGCACATCTCCCGCTGCCGTACGCGGAATCAATGAATAATAACTGTCATTATCCGGGCTGGAGTCAGGAACCGCCATTGCGTGAATCGGCACGGCAAAAAATGCCAACAATAAAATCATCGTCAGCGCAGGCATATATGGCTTTCTTTTCATTTTTTGACCTCCTATTTAGCTGATTGAAACTAAAATTGTTTGGAATCAGACGGAAATGTCATGTTTTTCATAAAAAAGCTGCTCCTTTTCTGTTTTGCTTTCTTATGGAAGACTATATAACTTACTTAATACCCCATTTTGCAATTCACAAAACAAAGGGGCTGTCTCAACAAAGAAAAAGTCCCGAAGTAAAAATACACCATAAAACCCGCTCTGATAGCGGGTTTTATGGCTGCGCATCTATTTCGTCAGCACATTATGGTGGAGCCGACCGCGAAGCTGTCGAACTCGATAGTATCGTCAGCCAGCTCCTCAAATGATACTTGTTCAGCAATTCCCTCGAAATATGGCCCCGTGACGATGATCCTGTCATCGTAGACGAAGATCTTGTCTACAAAGTATTCCAGAACTTTATCACGGATATCATCATCGAACATATCAGGGTCACTGTATCTCTTGAAATATGCCTCGATGCTGTGTGCATCCTGCATCAGTTCACTTCGTGCCCGTTCAGCCTCGATAGAATCCTGCAAGCCTCTTTTCCTCGCTTCCAGTTCGGTCAATCGCTTCTGCGTAGTCTCTGAGAAGATACCCATCTCAATGGCCTTGACAAGGTTATCAAGCGCCTTTTGTGTGTCTTTCAGCTCGGCTTCCATACTTCCGATGTAATCCGTCTTCTTGTAGTGTTCCTCATAGTATTCAACCGCAGCTGTCGCCAAGCGGAAAGAATTCTCGGAGTCTGCAAGAATGCCGTACAGCACATTCAGGACGGCTTTTTCAATCACGTCCTTCCTGACAGGTTTCTTACTGCATTGATGCTGACGCTGACCAGCACAATAATAATAGTAATGCTTTGCGAGTGTATGACTTGTGCCTGATACTCCTTGCATTGACTCACCGCAATAGCCACAGAAAAGTTTTCCTGTCAGCCAGTAGCGGGGAGCTTCGTCTTCATCAAGACCAGCAGCCCTCTGAGCGCCCTTGCGCTTATTCTGAACAAAACGAGCCTGGACTTTATCGAACGTCTCTTGTGAGACCAGAGCAGGAATGCCGTTCGGGATGACGATATCACCGTACTTGTACGTTCCGATATAAGCCACATTATGGAGGATATGCCTCAGGCTGTTTATGGTAAATTTTTTGCCCTTCACAGACCGCAAACCGTCATCGTTCAGTTCATTCATGATGACCTGTAACGGCTTGCCCCCAGCGTAATCAGCGAAGATGCGCTGAACAACTGGCGCTGTATCAGGGTCTATAAGAATTTTCTTGCTGGCTTTCTTGCCCTCTTCGGGCTTATAGCCAAGCGTCGGATGCCCGTTATAGAAGCAGTTCTCGGCATTATATATCATGCCGCGCCTGATATTCTGCTTGAGTTGCTGTGAGTAAAACTCTGCCATCGACTCCAACAGTCCTTCAAACAAGGCGCCTTCTGGTGTTTCAGACGGAATTGGCTCAGCGACATAATGTATTACACAGCCTGCATCTCGAACAATTTTCTTTGCAAAAGCCGATGTATTACGGTCCCTGGCTATTCTGTCCGTCTTCCAGACGATCAGAGCGGCGGGGCGGATATGCCCCACCTCTGATAACATCAGCTGGAACTGCGGACGGTCATCGGAAGTGCCCGAAAGAGCAGCGTCGGCGTACTCCTTCATGATCGTAAAGCCGTGAGCTTCTGCGTACTTCTCAGCCGCCTCACGCTGCTGATCAATACTGGCCTCATTCTGTGCATGGGAACTGTATCTGTAATAGGCGATAGCAAGGTTATTATTGTTCTGTACGAACTTCTTTTGTTTTGCCACTATGTCACCGCCTTATTAACCAGAAATAGCAAAAAGCTTTTCCATGTTATCAGATGCATCTTCCATAACTTCACGCATGTATACATCCATATACTCCCAATTTGGATCTCCATCTGACAAAGCAGGGAGCTTTACAGTTTGAACCAGAATTGTTTGCGAATTGATTTGGTCATTATATGAAAACTTTGTCAAGGCAGCTCTCAAAACAGTTGCAATGAATAAACCGTTCATCTCTGACAAATGCTCATTGTGAAGCAATAGAATAGCAGAGCCAGCACCGCCGCGACCGAGAAAATCCATAGGTTGATAAAAAGCCGAACCATCTAAAGGACTAACAGAAATACACCCCTTTGGATCAAGGATTTCTCCTTCTTTTGGCTCACACCACTTTACAACCCCGTTATTATAATTGCCCGAAGCAACAAAAGGAACATCACCGTCTTCATAGTGAGCTTGAGAACGAGCCACAGGGCGACTAACACTAAACAAATCACCAATCTTAAACTCTTTCCATGTGCTTGTATCAATCCGTTCCATCTGCATCACCTGCCTTTATAGAAATGCTAATATTACCGTCTGACATACTTATCTCGCTGGAGTACATAGCCGCTGTAAGCAGCTTGTCTCCGAACTCTTTTGCGTCAATTCCCTGCTGGAACATCAGATAATCCATAGCCGTCTTCCTGAAGTCCTCTTTGAAAACTTCAAAAGGCTTTTCAGGCATCTGATAGGAAAGGTGTTCACTCGGCTTAATCCACTGCGCCGTTCCGTGCGTATCGTCGCGGAGCTTCTTGATACTATCCACCCAGTACCGCTCTATAGCAGGCCAGCGATGTCGTACATCATGACGACCTTTGTTCTTGACTGTTTCCAGACCATCCGTCTCGATATAACAGCCGAAAATTTCATTTTCACCTTGCGGAACACCAGTCTCAAACACAAAGATAGAAGTTGTCACACCTACGCCGAAGAACAGGTCTTCGGGCATCTTAATAATCTTTATGAGCCTGTGATTCTTCAAGATACGTTTAATCTGCGTCTTGCTTGCTTTTTCCAGCTTCTTATCGGGAAGGATAAACCCGCACATCGTATGTGCTGGAACGCTATCAAGCATGTTCTCTACGATGGTCATACAGCCGTATTTATTCTCATAGGGCGGATTCATCAGCACCTTTGTGATGCTCTTCTTGGCAATCCATTTACCCGCCTCTTCCGTCCTGGCATCCATCTGTTCCAGATTAGTCTTTCCGTCCTTATGGATCAGCATATTCGCACAGGCAAGGGCATAGATTTCTTTATCGAACTCTATACCGTAAAGCTGTTCACGCTTTATCTCTGTAGCCTTTTCCGTCTGTACGCCGCCTGCTTCCTGTATCATGTTTGCCATGGACTTCACAAGGAACCCACCAGAGCCACAGCAGCCGTCCAGAACACGATCATCCTTATTTACTTCCAGAATCTTATACATGAAATCTGTAATATGTTCAGGCGTAAACACCTGTCCAGCCTCAGACTTCTTCTTATAGCGGTTGAATTCATTGAAGAAGATACCCATAACATCTTCACCGCGCCAAGCATCGGAGTTGAGGCAGTCAGAAATTTCTGTGACCCAATCAATGAACTCTGTTATCAGATCCTTTACATGCTGCTGTTGCTTTGCATCTTCGGAACTGACATCAAGGTTCATCTCAATCCTTGCGAAAACATCTGTCAGAATACCAAGTTTGCGGTTCTGCTGCTTATCACGAATAAGCTCTTTGTTCAAGCAGTTCAGAATAGCATTATGGAATTCGGAATAGTCCATTCCGCTGACCATCAGTGCATTGTACCTCTTCGCAACTAACGCACATGCTGTAAAAATCATGCGGTGATACAGGTTCTTAATGCCAAAGTCAAAATGCAGGCAGTTGTTGATCTTAGCTGTCAACTCGTAGATGTGTTCTTTGTCAATCGTGTCCACTGTGAAAAGAGCAGCATAATACTCAAGGCGTTGCAGTTGCTTTACTGTATCAACTTCCTCATGGTTCATGAAAACACGGATATCCTCGCCGTTGTAGAGGATACCAACAACTTTTTCATACTGGCTCTCGATAATCTTGACATTTTTCAAGACTTCTTCAACTTGTTTATCACCAAGCGGAATATATGATGCTTTCGTTTCGAGCACCATAGCTACATCAGCATGATTGTTCGGCAGATACCAGCCATCAGGCTTGTCTGCTACACCTGTAAATCCAAGCTGATTAAATGTTGTAAGCTGTCCTACACCAGAACGGGCACTATCTTTATCTTCAAAGCCGAGAATTCCACGCGCTAAGTCGCGGACTTCGTCTTCTGTCATACGTTTAGCCACGCTTATCAGCCTCCTTCGCCCTGTATTCTTCCAGCCAGCGACGGATAAGCTCAGACACCGAACAGTCGTTGTCCAGCGCAGCCTGCTTCAAGGCTTTCTTTTCTTCCTTCGTCATCGTGACGGTGATATTTTCAAGATTACGTTCTGCCATAATATGACCCTCCGTGAACTCTCTGTGTGTTCGTGTAGTAGTGTAACACAAAAACCGTGGTTTTTCAAGACGCTATAATAAAACAATCTGTGTGAAAATATGGACAACTTTATGAAGTTGCCCACATTACGCACACAGACTACTACTGCTTCTGCGTTTCATCCTCAGACTTACTTCCAGCCATCTCTTCGACCTGTCTTGCAAGTCCCGCATCATATTTATGCATCTTAGCAATATCACGCTGATAAACGTCTTCGAATGATTCACCCGTACTCTTGATCCAATGAGTTTCCATGAAATGTTTACGGCTTTCATCTCTATCAGCAGACTTCTCAATTCGCTCCACCATCGAGCGCATATTATCAAGAAGAGCCTGACGTTCTTTTTCCCATCTCTCATGAGCAAGGCGTTCACGCTCTTGCTCTTCCTTGACAAGCCGTTCCTGCCATGCATTCATTTCATTACGTAACGCATCTGCTATTGAAACATTCTTTTCAGGCACTTCGATTTCATCATCTTCGTGACCTTCACCACGCATTATTCTCACCATAGCACGGAAAGACTCTTCGATAATTCGCCTTGACTCATCAATCCTTTTTTCCTGCTTATTCAGAACATCACGATTATGATTGAGTATATCAAGTCGTTCTTGATCTGCCTTTCTGCTTCGCTTCGCGAGTTTAATAACTTCCTGTTTCTCATTATTTGCTTCCGCGTGTATCGCTTCTGCATCATCCATCAACTTTTCAGCCGTCCGTCTGATATGCTGATTGACTGATTTTCCAGACTGCCCACGCTTGAAATCGCGTTCAGCCTTGTAATCGGAATCCACCTTCGCACGGTCGAAATCGGTGACATCCAGATCATCCATATCCCAGCCACGCTCACGCATAAGAGCAGGGAACTTCTTGTTAATTGTCACCAGCAACTTCGCGTCAATCGTGGTTCCGCAATAATGACCATTTTCGTCCAGCGAAATACCTAAGTCATGAAAATGTCCATCAGGCTCTTCACCATCATCGGCAGGAACACCTTCGTCCTTATGGAATGCGGTCATCCTGATATTTTCCTTTCGGAAAATCGGAGAGATGAGCCCCATGCATTCCTGGCAGTCCTCATGGAATTTCTTATACTGTGCCTGTGTCCAGTCTCGGCAAACTTCAGCAGGCGGATTATAAATCACAGCCCATCCGATAACGGCATTGTGTTGCAATCCCTTTTCTCGGATGATCTCTTCGCCCGTCTTTGTCTTGCCTTTCACCTGAACACGATACTCAGAAGCCTCTTGCTCCATCACATCCCAGAACTCTTTTCCGCTCCTATAACCTTCATATTCATTCTGGTTGGAGCGAGTTCTGTCCAGTGTGTCGCTGAGAGACGCTCGTTCATATCCTGCTTCCATCGCAATCTTGCGACCGTTTGCTCGGTGCTTCTGTCCTGCTTTCGGTTCCCCTCGGACAAGACCCATCACCTGAGGCGCACATTTCCAGCCCATTCACATCACTCCTTCCTCGTATCGTCCGAAGACTGTTTACAGTCCCAGTATAATGTCCTCTGGGTCTGTAAACAGACCCTCCGTCCTCCTGCCGTCAGCGTCTTCTTATGGGCGCTGCCCCTTGCCAGACGGCTCACCCTGTCTAAGCGTCGTTGCCGGAACGGCAACTGACGCTACGTTTCCAGATGTCGCTTTGCTCTCAGCCAGCTTCCTTGCGATGTAATCGAAGTAGCTGTCATTACCGTTCTGGAAACGCAATCGCTTCGCAAACTCGATGAACTCCAAAGCATACGCAATGTCCTTCTGTCTCCTTGCATCAGCTTCTGCCTGCTCCTCCAACTTCTTCAGCTTGCGTGCTTCCTTTCGAAGCCCAGCAAGTTTCTTCTGAAGCTCATCGGCCTCAGCAGTAATTTCTTCACTCGATTTAATTCTGCTCGACATATTTAAAATCTCCTTTCGAAATAAAGAACGCCCCGATAAGATACGGAATTTCCGTAAATCCTATCAGGGCGACGCTTTTCAGCACTCAGATACCTTTCGGTAAATCGACCAACAGTTTTGTCTGGGTATGTCAGACCCGTTATTCAGTTATCACTATGAGTATAATCGAGATGTCTTAGAAGGCAAGAGGGTGGATTATAAATCTCCCAGCCAGACAAGTTCAAGCGCTCCGCGAATGACCTTCTCATTATAGCGAAGAATCATGTTCTCATAACCGTAATTATGGATAGCCCTCTCGATATCAGAGAAATCCATATCATCCAGAAAGCCCTTCTGATAAGCAGTCTTATCATCAGTGTCCAGATACTTGTAAAACTTCTCACGGTTCAAATGTGAAACGAACTCATCCCAGAACCAGTGAGCGAAATCCACCAACTTGTCAAAGCAGGCTTGCTCGTCCTTAACCATCTCATTAAGGAACCGTTCTTCTGCATCTGCTTTAATCTCGTCAGCGGTCTTATATTCACCGTAGCCGTCGGCTTTCAGTATGGCAAGAACCTCGTCATCAGATTTGTCAGCGAACGGATCCGACTTGATGTTCTCGACTATCAAATTGTGTGCATTGACCGCATGAGTGGAGAGCAAACGTTCTGCCCTCTGGAAGAGGTCAGGACGACTATTCAACTTCCTTGCCAGTTCACCAAACGACCCTCTGACCTGACGCCATGCCCTGTACTCGGAAAAGGCATCCCCGCCGAGATACCCCTCGTTCAACATGATGTCAAAGTAGTCCGCATGGATGGGTATAATAATCGGGAAGCGTCTGTTTGCCTGTGTCGGGTCTGGGTCACCTTCTTGAACAAGTCCACGCAGAAAGTCCCGATAGTCCTGTGTGCTGGTCACAATATTGACCGCATTCACAAGCCTTATATCCCCGTACTTCTTATGCTCGCGCTTGTTCTTCGGGATTATATCAATCGTTCCCAGAACACTTTCATAACCGCCCAGCGCATCAACAAATGTGTCCGCGCGGAACTCTGACCAGATGATGACGGGTTGTCCATCATATCCGCTAAACGTGACCTTCTTTGAGCCTATCTCAAAGTAAACATCATCGTCATATTCCATGTTCGAGAACAGGGCTTTTGCCAATGAATGAGCCATTGTGTCCTTACCCGTTCCGCTATTACCGTAGATGTAATAGTTCACACGGAACGGTGGCATCGGAGCGTTACGGTTAAGATACTCAAGACGCAATTTCTGTAACGTGGTCAGTTCTTCTTGATAGAGAGTAGGATAGCGGTCGATAACCTCTCGAATGGTCATACCTTTGTAAAGAACAGAGTTCTTTACGTATTCCTTCTCGGAGAGCGGACGTTCGTATTCCGTCTTACGGAGAATAAGAGCCTCGACCTCGGTCTGCCAGTCGAAATTTGCCTTTACCTCATCCACGCCGTACTCGTACTTTCCTTTGAGAGCTTGATGAATATCTGAATGACGAAGGTACTCGACGCAATCAATAAAAGCCCCGCGCCCCTTCGGAATTTCAACCATGTTCTCAGGTATATTCAACCACTTTGCTATCGTGCTGGCAGGATAAGCATTATTCGCCGTCTCTATCACAACGTGCCAATGAACGCCCTTCGGCTTATTCAGATCAGCGTCTGTGTATGTCCCACGCCCAGTCTCAATATCAGACTCAGTCACGACGTCTTTATCATGCTTAATATAGGCATATCTGGTGATTGTCTTATGCTTCATGCAGGCAAGAATATTTGCTTCTGTAAAGTTCAGGCAAGCACCCGTCTTCGGATTATACTCATATTGCAGGCAATTAAAGATTCGCCCGCGCGGGGTCTTATCACCTGATGCCTGAATTGCAACTGTATCGTCTGCCATGGAATCACCACCTTTCACTCCGTAGTATACACATACACAGTTAAAAAATCAATATTAACTGTGTATTTTTACGAAATATACACAGTTGTACACAGTTTGCACAGTTAGATGTCGGCGCCCCCCACAAGCCCAAAAGCGGGGGCGCGTGTAGTGTAGGAGCGGAAACTTTTCGGTTCGGTATTGTTTTATACACAGTTGTACACAGTTTACACAGCATAATAGTTTTCTGTGTATAATTCTCGCCAGAAGCGGGAATCTACGAAAACTGTCAGAAGCATACAGTCATTAACGCTCGATATTTTCATCAGAACGACTTCCCCCTGTATAAACCCCGTAGAAAGCATGAAAACCCGCTTCTGTTAAATGAGAGACCCCAAAAAGGCATAAGAAAAGAGGCCAGCCTTATCGGTTGACCTCTATTTCTATTGCAAGCGCGAACATGTTTCTGATGAAACCGAGTTCAACGCTTCGTATTCTGGTGGAGGCGGCGGGAGTCGAACCCGCGTCCGAAAGCCTGCCCGACCGACTTTCTACAAGCTTATTGGCTTTTGTTAAATTCCCTCTTTTAGGCCCCCAGCCACAAAAACCGTAAGAGGTAGCTTCATAAAATCCGTATTGCCGCAAAGCTTTGGCAATATAGTACCCTGTTTTAAATTTGCTCCCGATTCTCTCCCAAACAGGAAAAGAGAGGTCGGAAGGCTGCTATTTAATTAAGCAGCGAGCAGAGCGGGAGAACCCACCTCTGCAGTTTTGTTTGTTTTAGCATTTGTATTTAAGTCAGATTTTTTAACGCAGAACTTCTGAAACTGCGGCTTGCTTATCGGCCTCACAAATGCCCCCGTCGAAACCATTTACGCCCCCATATTCAGTTGTATAGAAAGGATGTTGTTACATCCTTCTTTCCATATCCCTCTTAATCGCTTTTTCCTTAAGGTCGTGCCGCTTGTCGTAAAGGTGTTTGCCCCGGCATACGCCGACCTCCAGCTTGACCTTTCCCGCCTTAAGATACATCTTGAGCGGAATAAGCGTGAGCCCCTTTTGCGACGTGAGGCCCAACAGCTTCATGATCTCGCGCTTATGAAGCAGCAGCTTGCGCACCCGCAGCGGATCGCGGTTGAAGATATTTCCCTTTTCGTACGGGCTAATGTGCATGTTGTTGACAAACGCTTCGCCGTTTTTCACTTGCACATACGAATCCCGCAGGTTCACCTTCGCCATGCGGCAGGATTTGACCTCCGTGCCCACGAGCTCGATGCCCGCTTCGTATTTATCGTCTATGAAATAATCATGCCACGCCTTTTTATTTTGCGCGAGCAGCTTTACCCCGCTCATAACTCTTTCCTTTTCCTTAGGATACCGTTTCCTATTATACCTTAACTTTGATCAAACGTAAATTCAATTTTTGCCGTCGCGACATCTGCCGAAACCACGCGTATCATGACCTTATCCCCTAGTGTGATACGCTTTTTGGTACGCTGCCCGATTACACAGTACTCTTTTTCATAATAAACGTAATAATCGTCTTTCAAACTCCCGAGGGGGATCATCCCTTCGATCGTATTCTCAAGCTCCGCAAAAATACCAAAGCGCGTTACGCCGGACACCACCGCCGGGAATTTCTGCCCCACAAACTGCGTCATGTACTCCGTCATTTTGAGATCCGCTGCCGCGCGTTCCGCCTCGATCGCGTTGCGTTCCCTCGCACTCGTCTGCGCAGCCACTTCCGGCAGTATTTTATTTAAATGGCGGATATAATTATCGTCCATCCTGCCGTCCAAAACCGCCTTTATGATACGGTGCACCTGCAAATCCGGATAGCGCCTGATGGGCGAAGTAAAGTGGCAATACCTGTCCGCCGCCAGCCCAAAATGCGAGACCGGCTCCGTCGCATACTTTGCCTTTTTCAGGGCGCGCAACGTCACACGGTTTACGATGGCCGCCTCATCCGTCCCTTCCACCTTTTCGAGCACCTCCTCAATGGCGTGCGGGTGGATATTCTGGAAGCCTTTGAGCTTGATACCGAAGTTGCCGAGGAATACCGCCAACTCCTTCATCCGGTCGCTGTCCGGCTGCTCGTGGATGCGGTACAAAAACGGCAGTTCCATATAATAATACTGTTCCGCCACCGTGATATTTGCGCGCAGCATGAATTCCTCGATCAACTTTTCCGCGTCGCCGCGCTCACGGACGCGCACGTCTACCGGTATACCCCTGTCATTTAAAATAATGTCCGCCTCGTCGATATTGAAGTCAATACTCCCCTTCTCAAAGCGGCGTACGCGCAGCTGTTTTGCCAGCACATCCATCTGCCGGATCGTTTCCACGATCTCCGCATACTTCCTCGTTTCCTCCTCATCCCCATCAAGGATACGGTTCACACCATCGTAGGTCAGGCGGTAAGACGAACGGATCAGCGTATTCTCGATCGTATGCGAGACCGTCTCGCCTTTGCCGCTTAACTCCATGATGCATGAAAGCGCCAGCTTATCCTCGCCCGCGTTCAGCGAGCAAAGGTCATTGGACAGCTCCTTAGGGAGCATAGGCACCACCCTGTCCACCATGTAGACGCTCGTACCTCGTTTTAGCGCTTCCTTGTCCAGCGGCGTAGATTCCCGCACGTAATGGCTTACGTCGGCAATGTGCACGCCCAGCTCATAGTTTCCGTTATCAAGTAGCCGCAGGGAGACCGCGTCATCTAAATCCTTGGCGTCCGCACCGTCGATGGTAAAGACCAACCTGTCCCGCAAGTCTGTCCGGCCTGCGGTGTCTTGCTTTTCGCGGGTCAGTTCCTGCGCTTGTTTTTTGCACTTGTCATCGAATTCCGCGATCAGTCCAAACCGGCGCGCATAGGCAAGGATGTCCACACCTTTTTCCCCTGTGCGGCCCAATACTTCCGTTACCTTCCCCTCCGCACTCTTTCCGCGCCCTGCGCGGCGCGTGATCAATGCAACGACCTTCTGCCCGCTCCTAAGCCCTTTGGCCTTCTCCTTCGGGATATAAATATCATCGACATTGCGGTCGTCGCTTACGACAAAAACCGTACCGTTTTTCTTATCGACCGTACCCACCGTGGTGATGGGAAGCTGCGAGAATATCTTGACAACTGCGCCTTCCAGGCTTTTGCCTTCCTCCTGGTGTCTTGCGAGCTTTACAAGGACATCTTCGCCGTTCATCGCACCGTTCTTTTTGGACGGCGGAATAAAGATATCATCCATCCAATCCGGCGTGCGCAAAAAGGCAAAGCCGCCCTGTTTGCAATCGATCTGCCCGCGGAAAAGCCCCACGGTAGACGCAAGCGTATATTTCCCATGCTTTGTTTTTGCGATCCGGTATTCTGCTTCCAGCTCACCAAGCACAGGCAGGAGCGTTTCTATTGGAACATCCAGCGCGTGCGCCAAATCCTCCGGCGTACTGTATATTTTGTTTTCTATGGTCTCCAAGACCCGTTCGCGTATATCCAAATATTTTCCTTTCTTCATCAAAAAAGCACCCGGACATGCGGGTGCTTTCCAAGTTATCCCTTTGTTTACATCCAGTATTTCTGCATCACGCAGAGAAATACGGATAAGATCATAAAGCCGACTGCCGCGAATTTTGTCAGACGCTTGAGCGTCGCATCCAGACCGCGCGCCTTCTTTTTCCCCCACATTACTTCCGCACCGCCGCCGATCGCACCCGGGACGCCTGTTTTTGCGCCCGACTGGAGCAGTACGACTACGATCAGGAATACCGAGAAAGCTACCAACACTATTTTAATTATCAGAGACAGAATCTCCATAACGATACCTCCATATAGAATACGTAACAGCAATATATTAGCACATAGGGGGCATAAAAGCAACTACTTTTTTAATCCGCATCGCAGCAACTCCTCAAGCTGCGCATAGGTGCTTACGCGCACGACCTGTTCCCTGATCCGGGAAGCGCCGCGTATCCCTTTGATATAATCCGCTGCATGCGTACGCATTTGTTTCAAGGCCAGTACCTCGCCTTTGTGCCTGACAGCGATACGCGCTTGCAGCAGGCACATGTCGATGCGCTCTTGCTCCGTCGGCTTCCTGCCGGCTGTCCCTGTTTCCAGCAGTTCGGTGACCTGCCTGAACAAAAACGGGTTTCCGCGCGCACCGCGTCCTATCATGACAGCATCGCAGCCCGTCTGCTCCATCATGTCCACGGCATCCTGTGCGCAGAAGATATCGCCGTTGCCGATCACGGGGATCTGTACTGCCTCCTTGACCCTGCGGATCATGTCCCAGTCCGATTTCCCGCTGTAATACTGTTCACGCGTACGTCCATGGATCGTGATGATATCCGCGCCCGCTTCCTCCGCCATCTTGGCAAAAGCCACGGCATTCTTATCCTGCTCCGAAAACCCGGAACGGAATTTGACGCTCACCGGGACGCTGGCTGCTTTTTTCAGTGCGGAAATGATCTTTCCCGCGAGAAGCGGTTCTCTCATCAGCGCGCTGCCTTCGCCATTTTTGACGATCTTAGGCGCAGGACAGCCCATATTCACATCGATGCCGAAAAGCCGTTCCCCGAACATCGCTTCCACCGTTTGGGCCGTTTGGGCCATCACCTCCGGCTCGCTTCCAAAAAGCTGGACGACCGCTTGCTTTTCCACATCGCTCAACCCCAGCAGCCCGTGCGTATGCGCATTACGATAAGCGATCCCCTTGGCACTGACCATTTCCGTGACCGTCATCTGTGCGCCGCACAAAACGCAGACTTCACGCATCGCAGCATCCGTCACGCCCGCCATTGGCGCAAGATAAACCTTTGGTAACATAAATCCCTTTCAAAAAAACAGGCGCATACCTTTGCGCCCGCAAAATTATTCTTCCGCACCTTCCGCAGTATCCGCCGGGCTCGCCATATCGGACGGCTCACCTGAAGCGGAAACCTTCGGCGATGCACTTGCACTTGGCTGCAGCGCGCCGGTGGGTTCCGGCTCAACTTCCTTTAACAACTTTTGGGAAGTGACCATCCACGCGTTCCCCCTCTTTAAAAGCTTGACCTCGTATTGCCCATTTTTCCACTCCGGCGGCTTTTCGGACGCCTCTTCCGAAGAAATGATCGTCCCGTCTTCCGCGATCATATCGAGCGGGGTACCCGTGATTTCCGTCACGATATCCGTCACCTTAACGGTGGCCTCGTCTTCCCACGGCCATATGATAAACGAATCCACTTCCGTCCGCTGGTAATAATTCAAGATGTCGAATTCGCTGTAGCGGTCTCCGTTCAACTCCGTATCGTTGGCAAGGAAATCGGCAGTGAATAAGCGCTGCAAAACAGCGTCTTCGCTGCCGTCCTTTGAAGGGAGCAAGACCGCCTGCGCACGCGCCGTATAAGCGTCCTTTAAGACCATTTCCACGTTCATCGTATGCATTGCGGTATAAAAGGCAATGACGGCAATCACAATGATCACCACCACAATGGCGATCCGCGACAATACATAAAGGATTCCCTTTGCAGCTTTTACTCCGCTTTCTTTTGCCATACATATTTACGCAGCATTGCTGCTTTACGGGCGGAACATACTGTTCGCCCGTATTCCCCCTTTGTTCAAAGTTGTTTTGCTTTGGCTTCCACCTCGCAAAACCGATTGATTCCTGACGGCCTGAATATGCCAGAGTTTATATTATTTGCTCTCTTTTGGCTTCATCGTTGGGAACAGCAGCACGTCGCGGATAGAAAAGCAATCCGTCAGCAGCATGACCATACGGTCTACGCCGATCCCCATCCCGCCTGTAGGCGGCATCGCATATGCAAGCGCGGTGACAAAATCCTCGTCCATCATGTTGGCCTCGTCGTCGCCTTCCGCGCGCTTTCTCGCCTGCTCCATGAAACGTTCGCGCTGGTCGTCCGGGTCGTTGAGCTCCGAAAACGCATTTGCGAGCTCGCGGCCCGTGATAAACAATTCAAAGCGCTCGGTGAGCCAGTCGCTGCCCGGTTTTTTCTTGGCGAGCGGCGATACCTCGATCGGGTAATCGTAAATAAAGGTCGGCTGGATGAGGTTTTCTTCCACTTTCTGTTCAAACGCTTCATTCAAAAGCACCCCGCGCGTAGGCGTCCCCTCAAACGCGATCCCCGCTTCCTTAGCCAGGCTGCGCGCTTGTTCGTCCGATCCGCAGGCGGCAAAATCAACCCCCGCATATTCTTTGACCGCTTCGTTCATGCTCATGCGCTTCCACGCGCTTCCGAGGTTTATTTCCACGCCCTGGTAAGTGATAACGTCCGAATCGTTTACCTGCTTCGAGCAGTAACGGAACAGCTCCTCGCACAGGTTCATCATGCCCTCATAATCCGTATATGCCTGGTAAAGCTCCACCGTCGTAAATTCCGGGTTGTGCTTGGGATCCATCCCTTCATTGCGGAAGATACGTCCGATTTCGTATACGCGTTCAAAACCGCCTACGATAAGGCGCTTCAAATGCAGCTCCGTCGCGATGCGCAAATACATGTCGATGTCGAGCGTATTGTGGTGCGTAACAAACGGCCGCGCCGCCGCGCCGCCCGCGCTCGTTTGCAGCACCGGCGTTTCCACCTCGATATATCCCTTGCCGTCCAGAAAATCGCGGATGCCCTTGATGATCTTGGAACGCGCGTAAAATACATTTTTAGCCTCCGGGTTTACGATCAGGTCGACATAGCGCTGGCGGTACCGAAGGTCTGTGTCCTTAAGCCCGTGCCATTTTTCCGGCAGCGGCAAAAGCGATTTGGAAAGCAGCTGAACCGTGTGGGCTTTGACAGAAATCTCACCGGCATTGGTCTTGAATACTTCGCCTGTGATCCCTACGATATCGCCGATATCGAATTTCTTATATTCCGCATACGGATCATCCCCCATCACGTCGCGCCGCGCGTAAATCTGTATTTTACCGCGCCCGTCCATGATATGGAAAAAGCTCGCTTTACCCATGACCCGTTTGGAAATGATCCTGCCCGCGACAGATACTTCCTGCCCTTCGAGCGTTTCAAAGTTACTTAAGATATCTTCCGAGGAATATGTTTTTTCAAATACCGTGATCTCGTATGGGTCGCGTCCCGCATCCTTTAACGCCTGCAGCTTTTCGCGGCGCACGCGCAATATTTCAGATAACTCCTGCTGGGTATTCTGTTCCTGCTCTGCCATTTCCTGCTCCTTCTTATCTGTGGATATCGAGAATCTTAAGCCTTACAATGCCCCCCGGCGTTTCCACTTTAACCGTGTTGCCTACTTTTTTACCAAGTAATGCACGTCCAACGGGCGATTCATTGGAGATTTTATTCTGGCTCATATCCGCTTCCGCAGAGCCTACGATCATATATTCGACTTCTTCGTCAAACTCCTTGTCAAAAACCTTTACCGTCGTACCCACATTGACGCGCTGTACGTCTACATCGTCCTGGTCGACGACCGTGGCGTTACGCAGCATCTTTTCCAGCATGACGATCTCGCCTTCGATTTTGGCCTGTTCGTTTTTCGCTTCGTCATACTCCGCATTCTCCGACAGGTCGCCGAATGCACGCGCTGTCTTGATCTCTTCCGCGATCTCCAGGCGCCGTACTGTTTTCAGATATTCCAGCTTTTCTTCGAGTTCTTTTACCCCTTGATGCGTCAAGACTACATCGTCATTTGCCATTCGTCCTATCCTCCTGTTGAGCGCTTTAAAAGCGCACAATTTTCCATTTTTTACATGACATCTATTATATAGAAATTCCGCGCTTTGTCAAGTTTTCGCCTTGGCCCCGGCCAGGAACCTGTCAATTTTTCCCTTCGCGCGCTGCAGCGCATTATCGATCGATTTCTCATGCCTGCCCATGATCCGGGCGATCTGCTGGTAAGACTTTCCCTGCAAATAATAACCCAGCACCTGTTTTTCCAGCTCCGAAAGCATTTTCGTGATCTCTTCTTCTATGTTTGCGTAATCTTCTTTGTCAATGATGATGTCTTCCGGGTTTGTGATCTTTGTCGCCGCGATCAGGTCTACAAGCGTTCGCTCAGATTCCTCGTCATACACCGGTTTATTGAGCGATACATAGGAATTGAGCGGCTTATGCTTCTGGCGCGTCGCCGTCTTGATCGCGGTAATGATCTGCCGCGTAATACACAGCTCCGCAAATGCCCGGAACGATGCCTTTTTCTCCGCATCGTAGTCGCGTACCGCCTTATAAAGGCCGATCATCCCTTCCTGGACGATATCTTCCCGATCCGCGCCGATCAAAAAATAAGAACGCGCTTTGGATCGCACAAAATTCTTGTATTTATGCAGGATGTATTCGAGGGCGTCCGGGTCTTCGTCCGCCTTTAAGACCGCTTCTTCATCGCTGAAACGGGCGTACTTCCCGAAGCCCTGTTCAAGCGCCATTTCCTCCCCCTGCGTATCCCCGCCATGCAATTCATTTTCATCGAACACTTCGTCTTTACGCAAAAAAGTTCTCCTTATTTTCCCGCCATATCCTGCCGGCGCTTTTCGTACATCAGGATGCTTGCCGCACAAGCCGCATTGAGCGACGTGGTCTTTCCCGGCATCTCGATTTTTACGACGACGTCGCATAACTCCTTCGTGAGCCGTGCGACCCCTTCGGATTCCCCGCCGATCACCAGCGCATATGGGCCCTTAAGATCCGTCTTTGCAAGCGGCTGGCCGTCCATATCCGCCGCTGCCATCCATACGTTTTTCTTTTTCAGGTCTTCGATGGTATGGTTGATATTCGTTACCTTGACCACCGGGATATATTGTGCCGCGCCGCACGATACCTTGAACGCCGCCGTTGTCAGGGAGGCCGCCCGCCGTTTCCCGATAACAACGCCATGCGCGCCCAGCGCTTCCGCGCTCCTGATTACCGCGCCTAAATTGTGCGGATCCTGTATGCTGTCAAGAATGACGATAAACGGCGGTTCCCCGCGTTCCTCCGCCAGCGCAAAGATGTCTTCCATCTCGCTGTATGCAAACGCCGGAACCTGCGCCACCACGCCCTGGTGGTTGCCCATATGCCCTTCCGCGCCCATTCCGGCACACAACTCGTCGAGCTTGGCGCGCGGAACCTCCACGATCACCAGCTTACTTCCGCGTGCAAGCATCAAAAGCTCACGGATACTCCCGTCCGTGAGTCCCTGCTGGAAAAAAATCTTATCGATCTGTTCGCCCGAGCGGATCGCTTCGCGTACACTGTTGCGCCCAATGATAAATTCCCTTTGTTCATCCATTGCTTACGTCCTCCAACAGCTTTTTTTGCTTTGCGCGTACTTCTTCCATCTTTCCGCAGCTCATACGCCCTTCTGCGCATTTGCCGCCCACGCACGACGGCCCCGCGTTTTTGAACAGCCCCGGCGCCACCGGCGCCACAAGCGCGAGCATCTGCCACGCAAGCTCGCGTATCTCCCACTGTGCCCGGTTGCAGCAGCGGAGCTCAAAAAAATGCAGCAGCTCGCGCGCGTTCATGGTAATGATCATCTTGGTTTCGCATGCATTGGGCAGTACGAAACGCGCATCCTCATTGGATTTTTCCCCGTTTGCCCCGAGCGCCAGCACCCACTGCTCATACCATTCCTGCATGGTCTCCATCTGCTTTTCAAACCTTGCTACCGCATCTTCTCCCAGAGCCTCGATACTCGGCGGGATGATATAAGAGAATCCCTCCTTTTTCTCGCTTTGGTTTACATACCGCTGCGACTGTACGGAAAAGCTCGCAATGCGGTGGCGCGTGATCTGCGCGAGCAACGCGCGCGAAACGCCTTCCACCCCGAACGAAAAAGACGCATGCTCGATGGGCGACAGGTGTCCCATCTGCGTCAGCCTGTCGATAAATTCCCCGCTTTTGGCTGTTTTTTGTAATTGCTCGATATCCGCGCGCGAATAACAAAGCTTCGCTCCCATGGAGACGATCAGCTCCGGATCGGGCGTGGCCATCAAAAGCACTGTCTTCAACGTCGTTTTTGGCATATCTGCATCCTCTTTTCCCAAAATCTATAAATCAAATTCCAGCGTCCCCAGTATTTCATTTACACGGGCCATCTGGCCGCTTAAGTACAAATAACCGATCACCGCCTCCATGGCTGTCGCGTATTTATAGTCCGCAATGCTCATATTCTTGGGCACGGTCGGGCTTTTGGCATTGCGCCCGCGCATGAACACCTCTTTTTCCGCCTCCGTAAACCGCTCCAGCCAACTGTGCGCAAACGCCGCCTGCGAACGCGCATTGACGAGCCGGATACTCATGGAATGCAGTTTCCCCGCATTTTTTTGGCTGTTTAAGGCGTATTTGGTGCGCACATACAAATCAAAAACACTGTCTCCGATGTATGCAAGCGTCAACGGCGCGACCTGTGCCGCCTTATCTTCGCTCAATCGGTATCCATCCTGCAAACTACCCAGCATTCGCTTTACTCCACTCAAAATATTTGATCCCGTCCACGATCCCGGCTACCACTTGTTCCTGATAAGAAGCATCCTGCAGCTTCTTCTCCTCTTCCGGATTGGTGAAAAAGCCGCATTCCACCGTCACGCTCGGCTGTTTGCCCGGCTTTAATAGGCGGTACCTGCCGCAATTCGGCTTACGCGGCTCTTTTGGCTGCAGCTGTTCGTTCATCACCGTCTGGATACACCGTGCGAGCATCGCGCCCATACTGGAATCCGTATGGTAAAAAATCTGCGGGCCGCAGGCATTTTCGTCCTCAAAGCTATTCTGGTGCACGCCGACGTACATATCCGCCTGTGCATCCGTGATGATCTGCTCGCGCTTTTGCATATCCGCTTCCTTGCGCTTTGTGATATCCGTTTCTTCCGCCGCCGCGATGGGGTCGTCCGTTTCCCGCGTCATCACAACCGTGACGCCTTCCTTTTCAAGGGCGGACTTTAGCTTTAGGGCTATCTCTAAATTGACTTCCTTTTCGTATCTGCCCGTCGAAACGCCGATCGTTCCCACATCCGTATCCCCGTGCCCCGGGTCGACGACAATCCTGAGCCCTTCAAGACTCACCGCGGCAAGGTCAGGCAAGCCTGTCTGCGTTTCCCCCGCGTCATCCGCGCTGCAGGAAACGGACGCAAACAACAACACCCCCGCAAGGAGCAACAGCATGAGTCCTTTCAGCCGCATTTTCGCCTCTCTTTCCGATACGTTATAATTCCATGACGGGCCGTGCGTTCAGATCGAGCCCGGCCCGCGTCCCCTTTTCATATTCATAATACGCACATGACGCGATCATCGCCGCGTTGTCCGTACAATATCTAAGCTCCGGAAAATAAAGGGCGATTCCCGCTTCCCGCGCTCTTTTTTCAAATGCCGTGCGTATCTGCTCGTTTGCCGATACGCCGCCCGCGACCGCAAGTATTTTCGTATCCGTGCGCCGCGCAGCCTCGAAAGTATTTTTCACCAGCGTATCCGCCACATTCTTTAAAAACGAAGCGGCAACATCCGCCCCGTCGTACGCTTCGCCCTTTTGCTCAAAACCGTGCAGCAGGTTGATCACCGCTGTTTTAAGGCCGCTGAATGAAAAATCCAGATGGTCTTCCCCTCGGAAGCTGTGCGGGAAACGGTATTTGTTTTCGTCGCCTTGCTTTGCTAGCTCCTGCAAATTCGGCCCGCCCGGATAGGCGAGCCCCAACACGCGCGCGACCTTGTCGATCGCTTCCCCCGCCGCGTCGTCGCGCGTGCGTCCCAGCGTCTCATAGGTCGTCTCATCTTTTACCCATACGATCTGCGTATGTCCGCCCGATACCACAAGGCACAAAAACGGCGGCTTCAAATCCGGATGGGAGATATAGTTTGCACAGATATGTCCGGCGATATGATGCACCGGGATCAGCGGTTTTTTTGCTGCGTATGCAAGCCCTTTGGCATAGGAGACGCCCGTCAGAAGCGCGCCTACGAGCCCCGGGCCGTTTGTCACGGCGATCGCATCGATGTTTTCCATGCCGCCCGCGCCGCGGATCGCTGTCTCCACCACCTGCGGCAGCTTCAGGACATGGTTGCGTGAAGCGATCTCCGGCACCACGCCCCCGAATTCCTTATGGATCGCGATCTGTGTATACAGGGCCTGCGAAACGACCTGCCGTCCGTTTTTCACAACGGCTGCCGCAGTCTCGTCGCACGAGGTCTCTATTGCCAGTATATTAACGTCCTTCATGCTTTGCCATCCTTTTGTTGATGATTCCCGCCGCTGCTGCCGCACCGACCACGACCGCCAGGAATATGGCCAGGATACGTCCCACCATATCCGCAAAGAAATCCTGCTCAAACATTCGTATCATGCGTGAGCTGGCCGGATCCAGCATCCAGAGGTCGTTGGTGAAAAATACGTGGTGGAAGCTGATCCAGAAGTTGTAAAAATCAGCGGCAGCCCAAATGCCGATACACACAAAAAAGACGAGGATCCCCACCGTCGTCCAAAAATATGCCTGCAATGTCTGGCGCATATACGCCCGCTTTTTCCGAAGGAGACAATACAAAAGCAATGCGCCGCCCACGGAAAACCCGACTGCCATAAACGTGACCGCATGCTGGTAAAGCGCCTTTACATCCACCATATGGGCTTTTTCCCTGTCCGTATAATATTGTTCCCCGCTGCTTACGGGCATGTCGAGCGAAGCTGTTTTATCCTGCAGGTAATGAAGCAGCACGTCCGTCGCCGCATCGAGCTCCGCGCCCGAAACGCCGACATATCCGGCCGTTTCCATTTTTGTATATTCCTGCTTATAAAAAGAGGAATCGAACGCGATCCCCTGCACACATGCGACAATGACCGAAAATACGACCAGTATCGTTGCAATGACGGCAAAAACACGCATAAGAGCGTTTCCTTTTGGCGCCTGCGATTCCTCCATCTATTTATTCTCCTATTCCTTCGATCAGGCACGCACGGATCGGCGAACCGTCTGTATCGATTTTTAAAGGCAACGCGCACAGGAAATACGATCCCGGCTTTACGCGGTTGAGCTTTAAAGATTCCAGCACACAGATCTCCTCTGAAAGCAGGATCTTATGCACCGCATCGTTGCCGATGGAAAGCGCATCCGTACCGATGATACGGATGCCCGCATCCACCAGGATACGCGCGTGGCGCTCGGATATCCGCGCCTCTCCCTTTTCCGAACCTTTGATGAGCAGGCGCTTGGTTCCCTGGGGGATCTTGATCTCTGATTTTTCCACCACGATACAATCGCCCACCAGGTCGTTGAGCGGTATCTCGCGCACCGTTTTGCCGCCGCTTATGACGTGCGCCGGCGCATCGATATGCGTCCCGCTGTGCGATCCCATGCTCAATTTAGAGACTGCATACCCATAGTTATCCACCGTGAAAAACTTCTCCAGACGGATATGCGGATCTCCTTCATATATTTTTGTGTCTTTCCCCAGCTCCTGGGTAATATCTATTATTTTAATTTTTCTACACCTCATACATCTAAAATCTATACCGAATATATAGTACTATTATTATAATTATTTTCATCTTTGTTTTCAACCATTGCATAAATTATTCATAAATCGCCTGTCTCACATTTTCCATAAAAAAAGGAGCTTTCGCTCCCTTTTTGCGGTTTTCACGCACTAATCCCTGTTTGCCTTCTTATAAGCTTCCAGTTTTTCATTCATCTTCCTCCAGTGCTTTTTGTTGACTTGGTAGCAGATTGCCCAAATAAGCACATAAGCTGCGATGAACCCAATATAGTAAAACGCAAGCCACTCGCTGGGCGGCAGCCATCCAAACCATACCATGAGCAGCGTACAGCCCGTAAGCAGGACAACGAAGTGCAGGATCGTACGGATGAGGTAGGTCTTGTTGTTCCTGTCCGAACCGACCCAGATCAACTGGACGAGACCGATAAACAGCCCGAAGATCACATCGTTGCGCAGCTCGCTTAATGGCAGCGCGTCATAACCGAGCACGAGTGTGATACACGTTGAAATGAGCAGCGCGACCAGCAATGCGCTGCTGAACACGGTATAGAACAAATACAGCGGCCTTTTAATTCCTTCCTTTTTCAATCCGATCACCTCCCAATCCCCAATTTTTCCTTAAGCGCCGGTGCATATTGCCTTGATATGACCTGCCTTTCGCCATTTTCAAGCTCCACCTCGATCTTTCCGTTCAGGATCGGATTTAATATCCTCACCTTCGCCAGGTTGATAATCGTCGATTTGTTGACCCGCAGGAAGCTCGTGTTCTTAAAGCGCTCCTCAATTTCATATAAGCGCAGGGCGCAGTCGAACACCTTATCTTTGGTATAAATGAATACCTTGTCGTCCACGCTTTCAAAATAATAAACATCGCCCGGCTCGAATACAAAAGTCTGGTGGTCTATACTGCCGATCACTTTCCTCTGCGTACTGTTTGCAAACGACACGATTTTCAGAAGCTCGTCGTTCATCTGCGCACAGCGGATGACGATCTCATCCTGTTCGTATTTGGGATCGATATCCAAAATAACTTTCATCTGCGCTCCTTTCCTGCAGGTAAGGCCTTGCCTGTTTTCAGTATAGGGAAATAAAAAATACGCGTCAATGCATTTGGGGTAAGCTGCATGACGCGAGCGTTATGTTGCCTTATGCGGGCTTTTTATTTATTGCAGCAGGAATTTTTCCAACGCTTTGATATCCTGCGCGACATAGCGGCAGGTAAAGCCCTTAAGGTCCTGCATCGTTTCAAAGCCGAAGCCCCACAGGACTGCGCAAAAGTCGATGCCTGCTTCCTGCGCGCCCACCGCGTCGTAATCGCTGTCTCCTACCAGGATGCAGTCTTCCTTTTTGGAATCGGTACGCGCCACCGCCTCGCTCACGATATGCCCTTTGGTGGTGATATTGATATCCCCCGACGCACCGCAGATCGCCGCAAACTTGTTCGCCAGCCCCAGGTGTGTCAGCGTTTTGCGCACGATTTCTTCCCTTTTCACGGATGCGACCGCACATACGACGCCCGCGCCGTTCAATTTATCCAGCAGCTCACACATGCCCGGGTATACGTCCACCTCAAACATGCCTTCCCCTGCATATCTTTCCCGATAGATACGTACTGCTTCCGTCGCCATCTCGTCGCTCATGCCGCACGCGTTCACGAACGACAGCTTCAAAGGCGGGCCGATGAACTTTTTCATCATTTCCCTGCCCGGTACGTCCTGTCCCATATCGGTGAGCGTCTTTTGCGCGCAATGCAAGATACCGCGGCTGGAATCCACCAGCGTGCCGTCAAAATCAAATAGTACCGTTTTGTATTTCATATCCAGTTAATCTCCAAAATTTTAACGCTCTCCGGCTCCAGCGAAACGCTTATGAGCCCGGCGTTGATTTCACATTCTTCCCCATCCGGCAGGCAACAGGCGCTCGTAAATTCAAGCTGCCGGAACGTTTCCTGTGTTTCCGCCTGCACCAGCTGTTCCGGTGCGAACAAGTCCACGACCAGGGTCTGCGGCCCCGTGGAGCGGTTGAGCGCCGTCAAATACATGCCGTCGCGTACCACATTGGAAAACGCATCCCTGCCGTTCACGCAATAGCGCAGGATGCCGATCGTATCTTCCCCCTGCCTGTAAAAGGCACAGCTTCCCGTTTTGAGCGCATCCGTTTTGGCACGCAGGTTGGAAAGGTATTTATAATATTCCTGCATCTGCTTGTCGCGCTCGTGGAAGGGTTCCCGGTTGAACGGGTCTAACAACCCGTGCATGCCCGTTTCATCGCCATAGTAGATGCACGGCATACCCGGCAATGAAAACTGGATTGCCGCCGCCATCCTCTGCAGCTGCGCGCCCTTCTTGTCCTGTTCGTCGCTGACCACAAAATGCGCCTGCTGCTCGCGCGTCAGGGAATGTGGGTCTATACGCGTACCCAGCACCGTGCGGATACGCGCCGCATCGTGGCTGGATAAAAGGTTCATCAGCGCATAATACATTTCCTTGGGATAATTCTCATGCTGGGAAACGAGGAATTGCTTAAAGCCTTGTGCGTTGGTGCGCCCCAGCAGGAAATCGATCACGGCGTTTGTGAGCGGGTAATTCATCACGCTGTCAAGCCCCCGCCCGAGGGCGTAGCGCCTGTTCACGCCGTAGCTTTGCTTGGTGGTCGCGTCCTCCCACACCTCGCCGATCAGCGCGTTGTCCTGCGAGAGGTGCTTGAGCTCGCTCCGCATGCGTTCAATGGTCTCGTCGGGCAGCTCGTCCGCCACGTCCAGCCGATAGCCGGAGGCGCCGCGCGCAAGCCATACGTCCATCGCGCTGTCCTCCCCCTCGATCATGTCGCGCACCCAGTCTTCCTGTGTTTCGCGCACCTCCGGGAGCGTTTCAAACCCCCACCAGCTTTTGTATTTATCCGGATATTCGTCGAACTGGTACCAGCTATAGTAAGGGGAATCCTGGCTCTGGTAGGCGCCCAGCGAATCATAATGGCCGTATTTGTTGAAGTATACGCTGTCATCGCCCGTATGCGAGAACACCCCGTCCAATATGACCCTGATGCCGCGCTGCCGCGCCTGCTGCGCAAGCTGCACAAATTCTTCGTTCGTGCCGAGAATCGGGTCGGCGTTCTTATAATCGCCCGTATTGTAGCGGTGGTTGGAGGCAGCCTCCACGATAGGGTTTATGTACAGCGCCGTGATGCCCATATCCCGCAGGTAGTCGAGCGAATCTATGATTCCGCCGAAATTGCCCCCGTAATAATCGCAAGGCTGGTAATATTCCTTGCCGGGAAGCGCCTCATAAACCGGCGGTTCGTCCCAGCTTTCATGCACATATACGTCCCTGCCCATGTCCCGGTGAAAAGCGATGCCTTTTTCAAACGTCCCGTCTTCCCGCCTTCGGAAGCGGTCGGGGAATATCTGGTACATATTGGCGCACTTGAGCCAATGCGGGGTTGTGAACGCTTCGTCATATACCGTCAGCTGATAAGCGGGAGGTATATCCCAATAAGCCTCCCCCACGCCGCAGACCTGCCCCGTATGCGCGCCGTAATAGATTTTCGCACCGTCCGCAAGCTTGAGGCAGAACCAATACCAAAGAACCCCCGGCTCGCCCGGCACCGTATATTCCGTTTGCCACATCCCATCCTGCGGGTGCATTTCTACCGTATGCGTTTCCTGCCCGCAAGCTACCATCAGGTAAGCCGCTTCCAACGAAACGTTTTGGAGGGCAATACCAAGGCGCACCGTCGTCCCGCACGAAACAGCGCCGCCTGGGCTCCTGAAGGTTTCCTTAGCGGAATCGTGGAGGACCTGTTTTGAGAAATCTATGTTCATCATATCACATTTCTTTCAAATGCCAGATTTTATCATTATATTCGTGTATCGTACGGTCTGCCGCAAAATGGCCGGATTTCGCCGTGTTCATAGCCGCCATACGCTTCCATTCGTCCTTGTTGCGGTAAACGGACATCATCGTTTCGTATACCTGTGCATACGGTGCAAAATCGTAAAGCAGGTAGTAGCGATCCGCCCTGTCCATGTCGCCGAACAGCAGGGAGTGGTACAGGTCGGAAAACTGCCTGTCGCTTGCTACCGGCAGCGTGCCGTCTATCATGGCGTTCAGCGCATAGCGCAGGTCTGTGTTCTGTTCGTAATATTCGCCGGGCTTATACGTCCCGTAACGCTCCATCTTTTCAATATCCTGTTCGGATGCCCCGAAGATGAAGATGTTATCGAGGCCGACTTCCTCCGATATCTCCACATTTGCTCCATCCATCGTACCGATGGTGACCGCGCCGTTCATCATGAATTTCATGTTCCCCGTGCCCGACGCTTCAAAGCCCGCCGTCGAAATTTGTTCGCTGATGTCCGCCGCCGGGATGAGCACCTCCGCTTCGGAAACGCTGTAATTCTCAATAAACACCACGCGCAGGATATCCTTCGTATCCGGGTCGTTGTTCACAAGTTTTGCCACCGCTAAAATCAGCCGGATAATATTTTTTGCGCGCGCATACCCGGGCGAAGCTTTCGCCGCGAACAGGAATGTCGCCGGCTCGATCTGTACCTGCGGGTTCGTTTTCCTGAGATGGTAAAGGTGCAGGATATGCAGCGCCTTTAACAGCTGGCGCTTATATTCGTGCAGCCGCTTTGCGTGTACGTCGAAAACCGTACCCGGATCGATCTCGATCCCCTGCGTTTTTTTCAGGTGTGCGGCGAGCCGCTCCTTGTTTTTGCGCTTGACACACATAAAATCGTCGAGGAACGATTCCTTTAAGAGCAGGTCTCCGATACGGTCCATCTCGCGGTAATCCTTTAAGAATCCGTCACCGATATGATCCGCGATCAGCTCTGTTAAGGGCTGGTTGGCTTTTGCCAGCCACCTGCGGTGCGTTACGCCGTTGGTGATGCCCAAAAACTTATCCGGAAATACCGTGTAAAAATCACGGAAAGTACGCGTTTTGAGGATCTCCCCGTGCAGCCGCGATACGCCGTTCACTTTGCCGCACACCGCGATGCACAAATTCGCCATGCGTATCTCGCCGTATGCGACGATGGCCATACTGCCGATCTTGTCCCACTGCCCCGGATAGGCCTGCCACAGGCGGTCGCAGAACTTTTCGTTCAATACCTGTATGATCTGGCAAATACGCGGCAGCAGGGACTGGAACAGTTCCTCGTTCCAACACTCGAGCCCCTCCACCAATACCGTGTGGTTCGTATAGTTAAACATGCGCCCTACGATATCCATCGCCTCGTCCCAGCCCATGCCTTCTTCGTCCATGAGGATACGCAGCAGCTCGGGGATCGCCAATGTCGGGTGCGTATCATTGATCTGCACCGTGAAATAGTTAGGCAGCGTGTGCAGGTCGCCGTAATTTTGTTTGTGCTTGCGCACGATGTGCTGCATCGTCGCGGAGGTAAAGAAATAAAACTGCTTCAAACGCAGCTGCCTGCCCTGCTCGTGGTTATCCTCCGGGTAAAGCACCTTGGAGATGACCTCTGCGAGCTCCCGCTCCTGCATGGCCTGTGCATAGTCGCCCCTGTTGAAATAGTTCATATCGAGGCCGGTCTTTGCTTTGGCGCTCCACAGCCTCAGCGTCGCGGGCATTTTACTCATATAGCCGATCACCGGGTAGTCGTACGGGATCGCCAGTACGCTGTAGCTGTTTTTATAACGGATCTTTAAACCTGTTTCTGTCCAGATTTCTTCGATCTCCCCGCCGAAGCGGACTTCCACCTGTTCTTCGGGCCGCGGGATCTCCCAGACGTTGCCCGCTTCCAGCCAGTTGTCGTTGACCTCCACCTGTTCGCCGTCCAAAATGCGCTGCTTGAAAAGGCCGTATTCATAGCGGATGCTGCACCCGGTAACGGGCAGGTCAAGCGTGGACAGTGAATCCAAAAAGCAGGCGGCAAGCCGTCCCAATCCGCCGTTTCCGAGCCCTGCGTCGCGTTCCTGCTCCTCGATCTCGTCGGGCTTAAGCCCCATATCGCAGAGCACATCGTTATATTCCTTCAGCAGGTGCAGGTTGACCATGTTGTTGACGAGCGCACGCCCCATCAAAAATTCGGCGGACAGATAGTAAAGGCGCTTGAGTCCCTGGTTCAGGACTTGCTTGTTTGCATCCGTCCACTGCTCTACGATCACATCGCGGATGGAAAGCGCGCAGGATTTGTAAATCTGGTCTTTGGTGGCCTCTTCCAGCGTTTTGCCGAAATGCCGCTTCAGTTTGCCCAGTATTCCCTCTTTGATCTCCTCTTTTGACCGTTCATGCGCCATATACCGGCCCCTCCATCATTCTTCATCCCGCCTGCCGCACGGCCGCTTAAGCTCCGTGCTTAACATCTCTTCCGGTTCTTCCTCCGTTTCCGCAAGGCCTACGTCGAGCACTGCGAATACGTCCTGCTCCTCCTCGCCTGCTTCTTCGGGCCGAATATCCGGTTCCGGCACGGTATAATCGTCGACGTGGCTTGCTTCGTCTATCTTTTCTTCGCTGCCGTCCGTTTCCCGCGTGTCGATCTCTTCAGCGATCTGCTGGATCGCCTCTTTTTGCGTATCCTGCCTTTTCAAACGATCTTCTTCCTCCATACTTATCCTATAAAATACTCTTATATAAGCTCGCGTATTCGGCCGCAGACTTATCGAAGCTGTTGTCGATATCCATTGCCCCCCTCATAAGCTTTGCCAGGGCGGGTTTATCCTCGAATACCGTGAGCGCGAAACGGATCACGTTCAGCATGTCATGGGCGTTGTAATTCGTAAAGGAAAAGCCGTTTCCCTCCTGCGAATAGATGTTGTACGGCTGCACCGTATCCGCAAGGCCGCCCGTTTCACGCACGATGGGCAGCGTACCGTAACGCTGCGCGATCATCTGCGAGATACCGCACGGCTCGAACATGGACGGCATGAGCAGGAAATCGCTTCCCGCGTATATCCTGTGCGCCAGCGGGTCGCTGTAGCCGAGGCAAATGGCCGTTTTCTCCGGATAACGCCCCGCAATGTACTTGAAATAATTTTCATATTGCGCCTCCCCGCTCCCGAGCAGGACAAAGGCCACGTTTTCAAACAGCACCTCCTCCAGAACGGCGCGCACGAGGTCGAGGCCTTTTTGCTCCGTCAAGCGCGTAACCATACCGATCACCGGTGTCCCCGGGTTCACATGTACGTCAAGCTCGCCGAGCAATGCATTGCGGTCTTCATATTTACCGGACATATCGTCCTGCGAATACGTTTTTTCCAGGTGCGAATCGCGCGACGGGTCAAACTCCACCGCGTCGATACCGTTGAGTATCCCCACCAGGTCGTCCTTGCGCATATTGAGGATACCCTCCATGCCGCGGCCGTAATATGGGTCGAGGATCTCCCGCGCATACGTCGGGCTGACTGTCGTGATCTTATCGGAAAACAGCAGTCCCGCTTTCATCATGTTGGCGCTGCCGTAGGCTTCCAGGCAGTCGGACGTGAAATACCTGTCGTCCACCTGCAGGATATCGCGCGCCAGATCAAAGGATATCTGTCCCTGGTATTGCAGGTTGTGGATCGTCAGGATCGTCTTTGCCCTACCCTGCGGCGTATCGCAATACTGCGTTTTCAAAAGGAAGGGGATCATCGCCGTGTGCCAGTCGTTACAGTGGATCACGTCCGGCAGGAAATCAAGGTATGGGAGCGCCTCGATCACGGCGCGGCAAAAGTAGGCGTACTGCTCCGCCTCCGCTTCCCCGCCTTTATAGATACAGTCGCCGAAATAATATTCATTGTCGATGAAATAATAGGTCACGCCGTCTTGGACGAGCGTTTCCAGACCCATGTAAAGCGTGCGCCAGCCCATTTGGATGTTCATTGTGGCGATGACCTTCAGCCGATCCCCGTAATTCTGCTTGACGGCGCCGTGCTTGGGCATGATCACCCGGACGTCGACCCCTTGCTTTGCCAAACTGCGCGGCAGTGCGCCGATCACGTCCGCAAGTCCTCCCGTTTTGGCAAACGGCGTTGCCTCCGCGCCCGCGATCAGGACTTTTAAGCTGCTCACACGATCGCCCCCTTACGGATAATGACCGGGAATACCTCGTCGCCGATCAGGCGGCGGCCCTGCCGGATATTGACCGACTTGTCCAAAATCACGTATTCCAGGTCGGAATTGTTGTATATTTCGCTGTTTTGCATTATGATACTGTTTTTGATCTTCGTGCCCTTTCCCACGTAAACGCCGCGGAACAGGATACTGTTCTCCACCTCTCCCTCGATAATACAGCCGTTTGCGACCAACGAATTTTTTACGTTGGATGTCTTGGCGTATTTCGCAGGCACCTCATCCTTGATCTTGGTGTAGATCTGGTTGTCGCCATAGAAAAGGTTTTTTTGGATGCGCGTATCCAAAAAATCCATGTTCAGCTTGTAGTAGGAGGCAACCGAATGCAGGCGCCCCACATAGCCGTCATGCTTGTAGCCCATGATCTTGATGCGGTTTAGGTTGTTCATCAACAGGTCGCTCACAAAATTATATTTCCCGCGCGACATGCAGTCCTCCACCAAGTATTCCAGCAGGTCTTTGCGGATCACATATGTGTCCATGCCCACCTTTTTGGAATCGCTCAGTGCGGCGTTGATCTCCAGGTCTACCACCCGTCCGTCGTCGCTTAAGTGCAGGCGCACATCGTTGTAGCGCTCGCCTTTGAAGTCTTCCGCTTCCTCTTCGTTGTACAACATCGTGATATCCGCCCCGGTATCGAGATGGTAGTGCACCATGTCGTCAAACGCCATATTGTAGATCGTAAACGACCCGGAGAACACGCAATATTGCTGCTTGGAGCGCGAAATATAACTCATCACGCCTTTGATCGCGTCAACCACGCCGCGGTAAGAACCCATGTTTTCCGCGCTGGAAAAAGGCGGCAGGATAAACAGGCCGTCATTTTTACGCGACAAGTCCCATTCCTTGCCCGAGCCCAGATGGTCCATCAGCGAATGATAACTGCGTTGGGCGATCACGCCCACGTTGCGGATCCCTGAATTGACCATGTTGGACAAGATAAAATCGATCGCGCGGTAACGCCCGCCTACCGGCAATGCGCCTACGGTACGCAGGTATACGAGTTCGCGCAGGTTAATGTTTTGTTCGCCCGCATAAATGAGGCCGAAAGTATCCCTTAACATATGACTTCACCTCCAGCCGTATTTTTGACGATCCGCTTGGCGGATATGCTCTCCCCCGCTTCTACGACGGCGCCTTCGCGGATCACCGCTTTGCTGCCCACGACGGCGATGTCCCCGCCCCCGCCGACCACGGCGCACCGCTCGACCTTGACTTCCTCGTCTATGATGCTCATGATGATCTTACTCTTTTCGCCGATCAACGTTTCCTGCATGATGATACTGTCGCGTACCACAGCTCCCTTTTCTACCGTGACGCCCGCGGAGAGGATGCTGTTTTCCACTGTCCCATAGATATAACATCCTTCGGAGATCAGGCTATTCTTGATCTTCGCGCCCTTGTCCACAAAATGCGGCGGTTTATTCGGGTTATGCGAGAAAATACGCCACGGATCGTCATACAAATCGAGTTCGGGATGGTCGTGCAGCAGCTCCATATTGGCTTCCCAGAGGGAAGTGATCGTCCCCACGTCCTTCCAGTACCCTTTAAAGGGGTATGCATACAGCTTTTCCCCTGCGGCCAGCATTTTGGGAATGATATTTTTTCCAAAATCATTGGACGATTTTTCGTCCTTGGAATCCGCGACCAGGTATTCCTTGACCTTTTTCCAGCTGAATACATAGACGCCCATCGAAGCCATGTTGCTCTTCGGCTTTTTTGGTTTTTCTTCAAAATCGATGATACGCAGGTCATCGTCCGTATTCATGATACCGAAACGCGAAGCTTCCTCCATCGGCACTTCGATGACCGCGATCGTCGCATCCGCACCGTTTTCCTCATGGAAAGAAATCATCTGGCTGTAATCCATCTTGTAGATGTGATCCCCTGAGAGCACCACGATATATTCCGGATCGTACCTCTCGATGAAATAAATGTTCTGGTAGATCGCATTCGCCGTTCCCGAATACCATTCGCCCCTCTCGCCCTTTACATAGGGCGGCAGCACGAACGCTCCGCCCGTCATACTGTCGAGATCCCACGACGCGCCCGTGCCGATGTAGGCATTTAATTCCAGCGGCTCGTACTGTGTCAGCACCCCTACCGTATCGATACCGGAATGGATGCAGTTGGAGAGCGGGAAATCGATGATACGATACTTTCCTCCGTAGGTCACGGCCGGTTTGGCCCTGTGCTTTGTGAGCACCCCCAACCTGCTTCCCTGCCCCCCGGCAAGAAGCATGGCAACTACTTTTTTCTTTTTAATCATCGAGCGTCATCCCCTTTTCCTCTTCATTTGCGGCAAATTCGTAGTACAATGCCCCCAGCGGCGGCACTGTAACGACTGCGCTATATTCAAAACCGTTGATTCCTTTTTTCTGTGTAAAGCATTTTTTTGCGCTCTCCACGCCCGAGCCGCCGTATACCTGCCCGTCGCTGTTCAAAAGCAGCTTGAGCTCCCCTTGCGCGGGCATCGCGACCCAATAGTCCTCCCGCACGACAGGCGTAAAATTCACAATACACACCACATGCTTATCTCCTGCGTTGCGCATAAAGGCATATACGCTCCTGTCGCGGTCGTCCACGTTGAGCCACGTAAAGCCGTCCCAGCTGTCATCGATCTCATACAGCGCGCTTTTTTTACGATATATCTTATTCAGCTTTTTAACATACCGCTGCATCCCTGCGTGGGAATCGTAATCCAGCAAAAACCAGTCGAGCTGCTTTTTAAAATCCCATTCGATGAATTGGGCGAATTCGTCTCCCATGAACATCAGCTTTTTGCCCGGATGGGCAAACATGAAGGCATATAGCGTCCGCAGTGCGGCAAACTTCTGCCAATAATCGCCGAACATCTTATCGATCATGGATTTCTTGCCATGTACGACCTCGTCGTGCGAATAGGCCAAAATATAATTTTCCGTAAACGCATAGTACATGGAAAAGCTCATTTTGGTATGCTCAAACTGCCGGAAGTAGTGATCCATTTCCATATACGCGAGCGTATCGTGCATAAAACCCATGTTCCATTTGAAAGTGAACCCCAGCCCGCCGTCGTAAGGCGGCTTAGTGATCATCGGATAGGCCGTGCTTTCTTCAGCGATGGTCATGGCTCCCGCGTAATTCGTCAGCACGACGCTGTTGACTTTCTTTAAAAATTTCACGGCATTGAGGTCGATATTGCCGCCCTCTTCATTGGGCACATAATACCCGTCGCGCGCGTAGTTTAAATACAGCATGGAAGTTACCGCATCCACACGCAGCCCGTCAACATGGTATTTGTCCATAAAAAACATCGCATTTGAAACGAGGAAGCTCACGACCTCCGGCCGCCCGTAATTGAAGATGAGCGTTCCCCACTGCGGGTGTTCGCGCTGTAACACGTTTTCGTGCTCAAAAAGGTGCGTACCGTCGAACTTAGCCAGGCCGTGCTCGTCCTTGGGAAAGTGCCCCGGCACCCAGTCCATAATCACGCCGATCCCGCGGGAATGGAGCTTGTCCACAAAATACATGAAATCCTGCGGCGTCCCGTAACGCGAGGTGATCGCATAAAACGCCGTGATCTGGTACCCCCAGGAACCGTCGTAGGGGTATTCCGCCACAGGCATGATCTCCACGTGCGTATAGCCCATCTCCGACACATAATCCGCCAGCTCGTCCGCTACCTCGCGGAAGCTTACGAAGCGGTATCCCTCTTTTGTCCGCCAGGAACCGATGTGCAGCTCGTAGATGGAAACGGCATCGCTCAACGGGTTTTTCTTGACGCGCCTTTTCATGTAAGCGCCGTCCAGCCACTCGTATCCGCCGATGTCCCATACCTTGGACGCGGTCTGCGGGCGCACCTCACAATGGAAAGCGAACGGGTCGCTTTTGAGAACCCGGCTGCCGTCGTAGCCATGAACCGCATACTTGTAATTTTCCCCGTCCTTCAGCCCTTCGATGAACGCGACCCATACGCCGTTTTTATAAAGCTCCATCGGGCTTGCCGCCACGTCCCAGCCGTTAAAATCCCCAACGACACTTAGGGCACGGGCATTTGGCGCCCACACGCAAAAGCGGTGCATGCCGATTTCTTCCACATAGTGGCAGCCGAAGAAATCGTACGCGCGCTGCGCCTCTCCGGTATTGAACAAATATATTTCATGCTCCGGCAAATACTTCTTCCATGCGTCCCGCATCATGTCCACCTTTTTCGTTTTTATACAGCCTGCTGCAGTCTTTACACGTTATAGATAAACTGATCGTCCTTATCGGAAGCCTGATTTAATTCCTCCGCCTTTTTTTCGTACCCTTCACGTCCCATCAGGGCGAAAGTCGCGATCTTACCCTCCTCTACGCCCGGCTGGTCGAACGCATTGATCTCAAGCAGCTCGCCCGCCGCCGCCGTCGCCATTTCCAGCAAGAAAAACATGGCGCCGATATTGTATGCATCCATCCTGGAAAGCGTGATACGCATATTCATTTTCCCGGATTTTGTGACCGCATATTCCGTTGCCCGCATTTCAGACGCGATCAGCTTACCTAACGTCTGTCCCTGCAAATACGCCGCATCCATCACGTCGATGGGAACCATGGGGATTTTAAGCTGTGTATTGAACTCCTCCACATCCACAAAGGCGATGATCTTGTCAAACGGCCCTTCCGTGTAGAGCTGCACCTGCGAATGTTGATCCGTAACGCCCAGCGCGCGTACAGGCGTCTGCCCCGTATATACCTCGCTGCCGTCATTGCTGTAATGCTTGCCGAGGGATTCCGCCCAAAGCTGCGCATACCATTCCGCCATATTTAAAAGCCCGTCCGCATACGGCATCATAACTGAAATATTCACACCGCTTTCCATGGCCGCGCAATAGAGCAGCGCATACATGTATGCCGGGTTTTCCCAGAGGTTCTCCCTCGTGCACGCTTCGTCCATCGCCGCCGCGCCGCCGAGGAGGGCGTCAATATCGATATTCAGGACTGCCGCGGAAAGCAGGCCGACCGGGCACAGTACGGAAAAACGTCCGCCCACGCCGTCCGGCACGGTGTATGTCTTGAACCCGTACTGGTTGGATATTTTCTTCATGATCCCGTTTTCCTTGTCGGTAGTGATCACGATATTGTCTTTGTAATTGTCACCCAGTTCTTCCTTCAATTTTGCGAGGACGATCATAAACTGCGACATCGTTTCGACTGTATTGCCGCTCTTGGTGATCACGTGGAAGCACGTCTTTTTGACGTCGATCACGTCGAGCAGCGCGTTGATCCCGTCCGGATCCACATTGTCCACCACATAAAACCGTACGCCGCCGCGTTTTTCACGCGGGATTTCATTGTATTTCAGGTGCTTCGTCCCGGTAAACAGCGCCTTTGAACCGAGCGCGCTACCGCCGATCCCAAGCACGACAAAATTTTCAAAATCCGCATTGATGCGCTGTGCCTGTGCCTTCATATCCGCTACGATCTCTTTTTGGTTATACGGCAGCGAGCGCCATGCCATGGAAGCCTTCTTTTCATTCATATTGCGGTGCACCATGGGGATCTTTTCGCTCATCTTGTTGATCTGTTCCTCCGTAAGCCCATGCTTGCCCACGTTCTTTTCCAGCATATTGTTAAAATCAATTTTCATCTTTTATTCCTCCGTCATTTTTTCTTGAATTTACGCAGCCTGCAAGGGCTGTTTTTTACGCTTCCGTTTCGCACGCACGGCCATATATTTCTGTCGTTTCACGCAGGCGCTTTTTCACCTTATCTGTGAACGCCTCCGGTTTCATGCGCCATTTCCAATACCCGAGCGCGCGCCCCGGATAGTTCATGCGCGCCGATGTCCCCAGGTTCAAAATGTCCTGCATCGGGATGATACAAATATCCGCCACACTCATCATTGCCAAGCGGATCAATTCCCACGCCGCCTCGTTTTTTCCACACTCGTGCCCAAGATAGGCAAACAGCCGTTCCCTGCCCTGTTCGCCGAGATGTGTAAACCAGCCTTTTGTCGTATCGTTATCGTGCGTCCCCGTATAGGCGACGCAATGATGCGGATAGTTGTGCGGCAAATATTCGCTGTTTTGCTGTTCAAAGGCAAACTGGAGCACCTTATTGCCGGGGAACCCGCACCGCCCTAAAAAATCCCGTACTTCCTGCGTGATCAAGCCCAGATCCTCCGCGATGATCGCCGGATACGGCACCTCCCGCTTGATCGCTTCGAACAGGTCGTGCCCCGGGCCCTTGACCCAGTGCCCGTCCTTTGGTTTTTTATCCCGCGGGATCTGGTAAAATGATTCAAATCCACGGAAATGGTCGATGCGGATGATATCAAAGAATTCAAAACACCGTTTGACCCGCTCGACCCACCACGAAAATCCGTGCTCTTTCATATAATCCCAGTCATAAAGCGGGTTTTCCCACATTTGCCCCTGTCTGCTGAAGCAATCGGGCGGCGTTCCCGCCACCATACCGTTTGGCAGGAACAGCTCCGGGTGCGCCCACATCGCGTCCGAATCAAAAGAGACATAAATGGGGATATCGCCGATCAGACTGATCCCTTTTCCGTTCGCATATTCTTTTAAAGCACGCCACTGCTTTTCAAACAGGAATTGCGCAAAACGAACTGCTTCGATCTCTTCCTCGTGCTCCTGTGCCAGCTCCATCACCGCCGCCTGGTCACGCCGCTTTACCTTCTCATCCCAGTCAAAATAGCCCCGTGAACGGAATTGCCTGCGAAACACAGCGAAAAGCGAATAATCGAACAGCCAATCCGCGTTTGCATATTTATACCCAGTGAATTCGTCTTTGTACCTCTTGATCCCATTGCGGTAGGCTTTTTTCAGAATGTCGTCTTTGTACATCAGCTGGTTTCCGAAAAGCGCCTTGCCATGCTCATCCGTTACGAGCGGTGCGGCGTCCTCTTTTTCCAGCAGTCCTTCTTCGATCAGAAGGTCAAGGTCGATAAAATATGGATTGTTGGCAAAGGCGGAAAGCCCCTGGTATGGACTGTCGGCATAACCGGTGGGCGGCGTAGGCAGCATCTGCCAGTACGACTGCTTCGCCTCATGAAGCGCGTCGACAAAGTCGTACGCCGCCTTTCCAAGCGTACCGATCCCATACGGAGAGGGTAAGGATGTGATATGCAGTAAGACCCCGCTTCCCCTTTTCATAAGCCATTCTCCATCACTTGATTGGTTACTATTATTATATAGTTATCCCCGTTAAAAGTATAGGTCTTTTCATAAACTTTACATACGCGCCATCGCTTGACATTCGTAAAAAAGGGCGTAAACACTGATGTTTACGCCCTTTTCTTTTGGAAAAAATTGTCAGATTATTTCTATCCCGTCCCTGCTGCGCTCCTTGACAACATACAGCGCCGCATCCGCTTTCTTGTATACCTCTGTAAAATCCTGTCCTTTTTCTGTAAAAGCCGCGCCTACGCTGACCGTGAGTTCGCCGCCCTGCAGTTCAATCCTTTTGCGGAGCTCCGACCTGACCTCCTCGTACTTTTTTCTGACCTGCCGCGTTTCGTGCGCCCCCTTCATAAAAATACAAAATTCGTCGCCGCCCAAACGCCCGACCACGTCGTCCACCCGGAACACTTTCTTCAAAACTTCTGCCGTCTTGATCAGCACCTGATCCCCGACATAATGGCCATACCTGTCGTTGATGCTTTTGAAATGGTCGATATCCAGTATCAAAAGCGCGCCTGCACGGCCCTCTTTCGCCTGTCTTAAATATCCATCCACCTTTTCTCGGCAGGACGCGGCGTTGTAGATATTGGTCAGGCTATCGTTTTGCGCCTGGGCGAGCAGTCGGTCTTTTTCCTCCCGCTCTTCCTGTATGTCCACGATCTTACCGATCGCCATAATCAGCTTACCTTCCGAATCATAAACGGCCTTTGCGGTAATGCGTAGCCAGTGCAGCTTGCCGTCGGGCAGCTTCACCTGCACATCTTCCACGGTACCGCCCTCCTCTTTGAGCTTACCGAAAGCTTCGCTGATATCTTTCCCTTCTCCCGATGCCTCCTGCAGGTGTGCAAAATAATTCCCGACCACCCGTTCGGAATCAAACAAACGCGCGCTTCTCTCTGAGAAGATCATTTCATCCTTTTCGAAGTTGTATTCAAAGATATATTCGTTGGATAAGTCGTATAACTGCCTGAACCGTTCGTTTTCCAGCGCAACCTTCCTGCTGAGGCGCGCCCGCCGCCTGGAAAACAGCGCCAGCAATACGATTACGGCCGCTGCGAGAACGATGACCGCTGCAAGGACTTCCCACGGGTTCGATTCCACATAGTCCGTCCATGTGACTTTGTCCTGCGGCCGGATCGTATTACTGTTCATGATCGACTGCATCGTTTCCGTCGGAATACTGCGTATCGCTTTGTTGATCGTCGAAAGCAGGTTTGCGTCGGCTGGCTTTACGATGCCGAAACATAGCTTCTGCGTCTGGCTGGACTGCGGAATAAGCACGACATTTTCATACCGCGACTGATTGACATAATACTGTACGGCATAACCGTCCCCATAGGTATAATCCACTTCTCCCTTATTGACTGCTGAGATGCATGCTTCCGGAGTGGTATACCATAAAACTACTACCTCTTCTTCGTATCCCTCCGGCAGGATCGTGCCCTCGACCACCGCTACTTTTTTGCCAGTCAAATCACTATTCTCCGCCTTCTTATTGAGGACAAGCACAGACTGCGATGTTATGAACGGCCGCGTTAACGCCGCTCCATATTCAGCGGCGGTATCGTAATCGTAGTTCATCCCTGCGATCATCTCCACATCGCCGTCATTCACCAATTGCATCAGTTCATCGTAATCCGATGCGGTCACGATTTGAAAGGAAAGCCCCGTGCTTTCTGAAATATAATCAAGCAAATCAATCGAAATCCCCTTTGCTTCACCGCTTTGCTCGTCCACATATTGAAAAGGCGCCCTCCCCGTCGTGACGCCCACACGAATGGTTCCGGCATTTTGCACATATTCCTGTTCTTCATCTGAAAGATACAGCTTACCCGTATCGTTTTTGAAGTATTTCTCATAAAGCGTCGTCGCAAAATACGGATCGGCGTCGTTGATCTTCAAAATTGCCGCGTTAAGGCCATTGACGATTTCCGTATCCCCTTTTGTGGCAATAAAATAATATGGCTTAGGCGCAAAATTTGCGACGCTGCGCATGCCCTCAACCGGCGTCAGGTCATTCCCGATCATCGCATCGGCCTGCCCATCGCGGACCGCGTCTTCCGCCCCTTTGAGCGAATCAAAGGAAATAATCTCGGGAGAAAGTCCATTGGCCTCGCAAAATTGCTGCAGCTCGGCATTGCGCGTGACCGCTTTCTCATAGATTGCAATCCTTATATTATCCAGTGTTTTCAGGTTGGTCTCATTGATCTTCGTGTTATCTTCCAGCACATTCAGTGTCGAATATCCCGTCCCATAATTATAGCTCGGATAATCGTACATCTTCGCCAGTTCCTCATTGTAGACGATACCGCCCATCACATCCACTTCACCGCTTTGTACCGTTTCCAGGGCACTGTTGAGCTGCTCGTCGACTTCCCCTGCGAACTGCACGAATTCGAGATCCCAGCCGGTATACTGCGCGATCTCCTGCAAATATTCATAGGTATATCCGCTGTAATTCCCATTTTCGTCAAGCTCGGTCAGGCCGTGCTGGATCGGATACGCGACACGAATGGTATTCTTTTTTTCCTGAGCATGCCCTATAACCGGAAAAAATGCACCTGCCAAAAAGAGCAGCGCAACCATACATGCACATACCATATGTAATTTTTTGGGAATTCCAGTATACATTGGTTATCCTTGCTTTCCTGTACTGCCTCCCATTATATCCCATATAAGCCAAAAGCGCAATTTGTACATACATTTTTTACATCTTAAAACCGCACGTAAAAGTCGGACAAAAAACGGTTCCGCATTTCACTGCGGAACCGTTTTACAAGTCTTTGTTTACGGGATCATATTCCCTGCCGCCCGATACAGCTCGTACCATTCCTGCTTGGTGAGCGGTACCTGCGACCCTGCGCAGCAATCGGCAAGCCGCGCCCGCTTGGTCGTCCCCGTGACGACCTGCATCTTCGCCGGATGGCGCGTGATCCACGCGACGGCGATCGCCGTATTCGGTACGCTGTATTTTTCCGCCAGGCGGTCGATCACCCGGTTAAGCTGCGCATAGTTTTCCTTGTCGCCCAAAAACGGCCCGTCAAAGAATCCCTTCTGGAACGGCGACCATGCCTGTACCGTCACCTCATTCAGCCTGCAATACTCAAGGATACTGCCATCCCTGTCCGTGCTCTGGTCAAGCTTCATATTGACGGACATGCCCGCATCGATGAGCGGCGTATGGGCAAGGCTCAATTGAAGCTGGTTGAACGCAAGCTTCTGCTTCACCGATCCCTGGATCAACTGCATCTGCATGGGGTTCTGGTTGGAAACGCCGAAATAACGCACCATGCCCTTGGCATGCAGGTAATCGAACGCTTCCGCGATCTCGTCCGGCTGCATCATCGTATCCGGCCTGTGCAGCAGCAATACATCCAGATAATCTGTTTTTAACCGCTTCAGGATACCTTTGACCGCTTCTAAGATATGCTGCCTCGAAAAATCGTAATAGGCCCAGTCCCCGGGGCATTTTACGATCCCGCACTTGCTTTGGAGAATCATTTTCTCGCGCTTGTCGTCGTTCATTTCAACCGCTTCTGCAAACAGGGTCTCGCATTTGCCATCGTCGTAAATATCGGCGTGGTCAAAAAAATTGATCCCCTGCTCCTGCGCCGTCTCGATAAGCTTACGAGCATCCGCCTTTGAAAGCTCCGTTAAGTGCATACATCCCATGACGACATTGGATACTTCAAGGTTCGTATTCGGTACTTTAAAATATTTCATACACCGCTCCTTTTGGCCGCGGGCCAGCCGCATACCGCGCTATTTCCCGCAGCACTTCTTATACTTCTTACCGCTTCCACACGGGCACGGGTCGTTCCTGCCCACCGTTTTTTCGCTTTTTGCCTGCCCCGCCATGCGCCACTGCCGCGTGATATCGTCGCGTTTCTCCTGGCTAAGCACACCGTCCCATTCCTTTAGTGTGTATAACCACTTTGCCTTCGCGTCATTCATGTTGTAAAAAAGTTTTTCAAAATCGATGTCCAGCTTGATGGGCGTTTCTTCCTCCAGCTTTTCAACATCGACCTCTTTTTTCAGGCTGGTATTGATCCCGTCCATAAAGCCGCAGAAAACCACCGGCTCCATATCGAATTTGGCTGCAACCTCTCCCATCGTCCCCTCATGCAGGACGCTGGTGTCCGCCAGGATCGTTTTGTAGACCTGCGTTTCCGCCGCAAAATAATCATCCCAAAACGCCTGTTGCTGCTGCGGCGTCTGCGCCATCTGCGCAAGCTGCTGCCATTGTTCGTACAATTTCATTGCTTCTTAACCCCTCAATTCTTGATCCAGTCTCTTGGCTACTTCTTTGATAAAACCTTCCGTATTGACGACCGTCTTTTCTTCCTTTTCCCACAGGAGCGCTAAGTCCTTGGTCATCACGCCTTCCTCGATGGTACGGATGGACGCACGCTCCAATGCGTCGCCAAAGGCTTCCAGTTCCTTGTTGCCGTCCAATTCGCCGCGTTTTTTGAGCGCGCCCGACCATGCGAAGATTGTCGCCATGGAATTGGTGGACGTTTCTTCCCCCTCAAGATGCTTGTAATAGTGGCGCGTCACCGTTCCGTGCGCCGCCTCGTATTCGTAGTTGCCGTCCGGCGATACAAGCACGGACGTCATCATGGCGAGGCTGCCGAACGCCGTTGCCACCATGTCGCTCATCACATCTCCGTCATAGTTTTTGCACGCCCAGATATAGCCGCCTTCCGAACGGATCACGCGCGCGACTGCATCGTCGATCAGCGTATAGAAATATTCGATGCCCAGCGCTTCAAATTTTTCCTTGTATTCGCCATCATAGATCTCCTGGAAAATATCCTTGAACGTGTGGTCGTATATCTTGGAGATCGTGTCCTTCGTCGCGAACCAGAGATCCTGCTTGGTGTCGATCGCATAGTTAAAGCAACTGCGCGCAAAACTGCCGATGGACTTGTCTGTGTTGTACATCCCCTGCGCAACACCGCCGCCCTCGTATTCAAACACAGGCAGCCGCGTTTCCTTGCCGTCTGTTTCAAATACCATCTCGAATTTCGTATTTGCGCTCACGCGGTATTCCGTGTTGCGGTAAACGTCGCCGTATGCGTGGCGCGCGATGGTGATGGGTTTTTTCCACGTCTTGACAGAAGGAGAAATGCCGTCCACAACGATAGGGGCACGGAACACCGTTCCGTCGAGGATCGCACGGATCGTCCCGTTGGGGCTCTTGTACATTTCCTTGAGTTTATATTCTTCCACACGCTGTGCGTTGGGCGTGATGGTCGCGCACTTCACGCCAACCCCGTATTTCTTGATCGCGTTCGCCGCATCATAGGTAACCTTGTCGTCCGTTTCGTCCCTGTATGGGAGCCCTAAGTCGTAGTACTCCGTATTCAGGTCGATATAGGGGGTAAGCAGGTTCTTTTTGATCATGTCCCAGATGATCCTCGTCATTTCGTCGCCGTCCATCTCCACGAGAGGCACAGCCATTTTGATTTTCTGCATCGCAAACTCCTCCTGTTTTTTCGCCGGCGGCTTACTTCTTGATCCCTTTTAGCCCGCCCTGTTTCATCTTGTCCAATATATTGGAATCGAACGCATAGCTGTTGTCATGTTTGTCGCGCATTTGCATCTCCGCGCAGCGTACACACTCGTCGATCAGCTCCTGAAAAGGGATGCCCATCGGTTCGTACAAATAATATGCGAAAGATCCGGGGATCGTATTGACTTCGTTCACATAGACCTGGTTCGTATCCTTATCGATGATATAGTCGATACGCACCACGCCTTTTAGGTCAAGCGTCGTGAAAACCTCCTTAGACATCTGCACGATCTTGTCCGTCTGCTCCTTTTCGATGGGCGCCGGAATCTGGCGCGCAAGCGACTTCATTCCCTTGGACGCGCCCTCGCTGCGCAGGTATTTTTCTTCAAAGTCCAAAAATCCCTGCCAGGAAATCGGCTGCTCCAAAAGGCTCACCTTGACGTCGCCGCCATAACCAAGGACGGCGCTGTTGATCTCCACCAAATTTTCCACCGCATGCTCCGCCAGTACGCGCCGGTCATAAGAAAACGCTATCTCAAGCGCGTTTTCAAGCTCCTGTGCGTTCGTGGCTTTGGAGATGCCGATGGAAGAACCGAGATTCGCCGGCTTCACAAATACCGGATACCCGATCTCCTCCTCCGTCTTTTTGACCACCGCTTGCGGATCGGCGCGGAAGGCGCTGCGCTCGAAATACACCGCCGGCAATACCGGAAGCCCCGCGCCCCTAAAAGCGCACTTCATGACGATCTTATCCATGCCTGTCGCGCTTCCCGTCACGCCCGCGCTGGAATACGGGATGTCCGCAAGCTCCATCAGGCCCTGCAGCGTGCCGTCCTCGCCATGCATGCCGTGCATCGCCAGCATCGCCACGTCGATCTGCGCAAATACCTTTGTCCCGAATTTAGTCGCGTATTTCAGCTCCTTGGTCGGGTGCGGTTCCAAATAGACTTTGGTCAGCTTTTTGTCGTTCGGGTCAAAATCTTTATAGTACTGCGTATCGCGGAGCACATCGCCGCAAAACCACTGGCCGTTGCGCGCAATATAAACGGGAAACACGTTATATTTTTCCTTGTCCGCATTTTCGATGATCTGGTTTCCGGTGATGATGGAGACATCGTGCTCTACGCTCCTGCCTCCAAAGAACACCGCCATATTTTTTTTCATATATAAATTACCTCTCAGCAAATTTTATACTTCATGTCATTACCGTACCTGCCATGCACGTCTGACACAACGCATTCGCGTAGCATCTGGGCAGCAGGCTGTTCCCCTTCTCGCGCCGCCTGCGGCTTGCGCCCATGGGCATCCCTTGCCGTGGCGTCGTTAGCCGAACCATAGGTTCCAGCGACGCTCCCTATTCATTATAATGGTCGGGCAGGTCATTTTCAAACAAAATCACATCGCCCGGCTTTGTCAGGTGTCCCATGACATTCGTCGCTTCACCCAGCGTCTTTGCCACATAGATATTGTCCGCTGCGAAGCCGCTGCGCACAAGCCCTTCATAGATAGGCTTCGTATGCTTTGGCCCGATCAGGAACGCATACGTCGCTACCTGCGCCATCGCTTCGCCAAGCTCAAAATTTTCCTGTGCTTCGCGCTCCCCGAGCTCTACCAGTCCCGGCGTTACCACAAAGCGCTGTCCGCTGAAACACTTCAGCACATCGAGCGCCGCGCGCGTCCCTGCCGGATTGGCATTGAAAGCGTCGTCGATCACCGTGATCCCGTTGCTTGTGGGTACGATCTGCAATCTGTGCTCCACAGGCGGCGCCTGAAGCACACCCTGCCGGATCTGCTCCACCGTGAGCCCCAATTCCAGCGCGACCGCGATACATCCGCAGATATTGAGGATATTGTGCCGCCCCAAAAGCTTCGTTGTGCAGGTAAATTCCCCCTGCGCACATTCGACCGTAAACGTGCTGCCTTCCGCGGAAAACGCAATATCCTTTGCGCGCACGTCAGCTTCTCCTTCATAATCCATCGCGTACAGGATCTTCTTGTGTATCTCCGTATTTTCATAAAGCGCGCGGCAGTATTCGTTGTCGCCGTTGAAAAACGCAACGCCCGTGTCCTTGGGCAGCCCCGCGATCAACTCGTATTTTGTTTTGACGATATTTTCGATGTTGTAAAATGTTTCCAGATGCTGCGGCCCAACGGAGGTCAAAATACCCATCTGCGGATGCACAAGGTCGACAAGCTCCGCAATGTCCCCCACGTGCCGCGCGCCCATTTCCGCAATGAACACCTCATTTGCGTCCGTCATCTGCTCGCGGATCACACGCGTTAAGCCCATGGGTGTATTGTAGCTCTGCGGCGGCACCAGCGTATTGTATTTCTGTTTTAAGATCGTCCCCAAAATAAATTTCACGCTCGTCTTGCCATAGCTGCCTGTGATACCGATCTTGATTAGGTCGTTCCTTGCGTCGATCTTCCGTTTTGCCTCGCTTAAGAACCTGTTCTTGACCCTGTTTTCGGCGGGCGTCATGATCTTAACCGCCAGCGGCGTCATATAAGGCATCAGGATCATGAAAACCAAATACCCGAACGGCGGCAGGAAAAAGTTTATATAGGGGACAAACAGGATCACGCAGCAAATGACCGCATATAAAATGATTTCGCACAGGATCAGGCGCTTGACCCGCGCGGTAAAAACCAACGGTTTTTTGGCTTCCCCTTTGCGCGACTTGACGATATACCAAATTGTGAATACAAAGGCGGCGCCATAGCAGGCAAGGCAGGCGATAAAGAATCCAATATTGGCAGAGCCTGCCGTCGCGAGCAAAGACCAGAAGAAATAGCCCACCAGCGTGATCCATCCGAGAAACATCGGCGGCATCAAAAGCTTCCTGCGGTTTTCCTTCAGTCGGTTTAAGAACCCTTCGTTCTGATAGCTCTCAAGCTGCATGATATGGATATATTTCACCTGTGCTATCATAGATAGTACAGCCCCGGCGATGACTGATCCAAACACCAGATATGTCGAAATTACTACCCACGTCATATACATTGCATCCATTCGCGTTACCCCGTTATTCCCTGAAAAAACTGTTGATGACCGCCATGAACCGGCCAAACTGGTCCAGGTACGAGAAATGCCCCGCATCCTTTAATACGACCAGCCCCGCGTCAGCGATCTCCTTTTCCATCGTCTGCGCCATATAAAGCGGCGTATCCGTATCGTTTTCGCCATAGATCAAAAGCGACGGCGACTTGATATCCTTTAAATACGGCGTCAAATCTTCGTTCACCACATTGACAAACGTTTTCTTCATGCAGTCCGGCAGGTTTTTATAATCGTCGCTGCCCGCATTTTTGATACGTTTGTCCACATCCAGCCCGAAAAACATCGCCGCCTTCTTCATACCCGGCCTTTTGGCAAGCTTTTTGCACAGCTTGTAGGTATAGACCTTCGCATAATACTTAGCGCCGCGCTTTGGCTTGACGCCCGCCGCGTCCACAAAGGCGATCTTGCCTATAAGCTCCGGATACTTCGACGCCAGCAGCATCGTCACCCGCCCGCCGAACGAATGGCAGATGATATCCGTTTTCGCAAGGCCCATCTCACGCATCCATTTCGCGGTCAGCTCCGCATAGTCATAGACCGTCATTTCCTCCTGCGGCATTTCGCTTCGCCCAAAGCCGGGGAAATCCAGCGCGATCACGCGCCTGCGTACCTTTAGGGCATTGATAACAGGCGCAAAGCTTTCGATGCATGCGCCCCAGCCGTGCAGCAACAGGATATCCTTGCCTGTTCCCTCGATCTCATAATGCACCTTGAGTCCGTCTATCGTCTCAAACAATTCAGTAGCCCTCCAGTCCCGGGCCGCGCTCCGTCCACATGACGTAAGCGTCCTCGCCGTTGTTGGAGTAATACCGTTTGCGGATACCGTGGATGGTGAACCCGCATTTCTTATAAAGCCTTAAAGCCGCCTTGTTGGATACGCGCACCTCCAAAGACATCGCATCAGCGCCGTGTTCCTTCGCCGCATGGATCAGCTCGCGCATCAGCGCATAAGCATATCCCCTGCCGCGGTACTCCGGTAAAATACATACGTTCGTGATGTGCGCCTCGTCAAAGATGATCCACATCCCGCCATAACCGATGATTTTTCCGTCAAGCTCGACCACAAGATAGACTGTGTTTTCATTCTCGATGATATCATCGTAAAGCATCGCGTACGACCACGGAAGCTCGAAGCTTGTATTTTCACAGTAATGAATCTGCTCCAGATCCCCGATTTCTGCCCTGCGTATCGATATACCGTTATTTTCCACTGCCTTTTTTCCTCAATCTTTCCGCCTGGCTTTCCCGCAAATACCGCGGGCAAAGGGCATCATAGGCCAAAAGCGCACCGTTTTGCGCCTGTCCATAGGCGATCGCGCATACGGACGACGCCCGCTGCATAATGAACTGCGGCGGCAAAAAAACACTGTGCGGATTATACATCCGAATCTTATCTTCAAACCTAAGCGCCGCGTCACCTGCAAATACGATTTTTTCCTGCGGCAGCCGTTTTGTTACCAATTCCTTCAAGGGCATTGCGCATTCCCCCACAACCGTCTGCGTGCCCCGCTTAGCCGCGGTATATACTTCTTCCCTGCGCGCATCCATCACCGCACACACGATGCTCCCATCCTGCGGCGCGTTTGCCATCAGCGCGTCAAGCGTACTGACCGCTGCGACAGGCTTCCCGGCCGCATGCGCCATTGCGGCACATGCCGAAACGCCGATGCGGATGCCCGTAAAAGACCCCGGCCCCGCGCACACCGCAAACACGTCGATATCCGCGATATCCTTCCCGGCCGCGCGCAATACGTTGTCCACCGCCACCATCAGGGTCTGCGAATGTTTCTTTCCGCTGTCGATATATAATTCCGAAAGCAATAAATCATCTTCGCTTATGGCGACGCTTAATGTCGTCCCGGTGGTATCCATACCCAGTATATTCATGCATCCACCTCTTCAAGCGTGATCTTGCGCCGCGTGTCTCCCATGCGCTCTATTTTGATATCCAGCCTCTTTTGTGGCAGCGCGCCGGGGATCAGGTCTGCCCATTCGCACACGCACACGCCGTCACCTGCCACGTATTCGTCAAAGCCGATCTCAAACAGCTCGTCCTCGTCCGCAATGCGATACACGTCAAAGTGGTACAGCGGCATGCGCCCGCTCTCATATGCGCGCAGGATGGTAAAGGTCGGGCTCACGACCGTCTCCGTTACATGGAGCCCTTCCGCCAGTCCCTTCACAAAGGCTGTTTTGCCCGCGCCCAAATCTCCATAAACGGCAAGAAAGCTGCCTTTTACCAAACGGGAAGCCAGCTTTTTTGCAAAATCTTTTGTCATTTGTTCGTTATCGCTTAAGAACTCCTGCATGAACGCGTTTCATTCCTCATATTATATATCAAAATACTTATGTTATATAATATAGTAAAAACGCGAATTATGCAAGAAGCGCAACGTTTTCTTTGTACCGAAGCAGTTATTCCCCATGTATGCACTGTTTCTTCCCGGCTGCCTGCGCCCCGGGCATACGGAACAATCTTCCGACCGATTTATACAGCGCAAATGTCACCGTAGCGTTGATCCCCGCCTTGATCAGGTTAAAGGGCAGGATCGCCGGCACGATCAACAGCAATACCTGCTCCCGCGGAACGCCCATGAAAAGCGGCGTCATAATGATATTCCAAAGCACCATCATCGCCGTCCAGGCTCCTACGCCCGCTACCAATGCCGCAACAGCGTTTTTCCTCGTTTTATTTCGTTTATAGATGTTACCGGCTACCAGTACAAACGAGCCGGTTGCGAGGATATGCATCGCAATTCCAATCATGCCCGAGGACGCGCTCACAGTGACTCCCTGCAAAACCGATACGACCACTGTAAGCATAAAGCCGATACCCGGGCCAAAGGCGAAGGTCGTAATAAAAATCGGTATATCTGCCGGATCGTATTCGAGGAACGGCAGGAACATCGGTATCCGGATCAGATACACCAGCACGATCGAAAGCGCCGCCATGACAGCGATCGACGTTATATTCCGTGTCGTGAGTTTAGGTTTGTTTTTGTTTTCCAGTGTTTTCATAAAATAAGTACCTCCAATAAAAAATTTCCGCGAATGTAAGCATCCCCGGAAATCATATTGAAAACAATATTCTTCTTTCATCCAGACTTTAACTGTCGGCTGCGGAATTCCACCGCATCGGCTCCCGATAACAGGAGTTCGCAGGCTGTACTGCCGGTAGGGATTTACACCCTGCCCCGAAGATTACATTCACTTTTAAAAAATGATCTATCAAGCATCCACGCCGGAATACTTTACTTTCCCTATACGATCAAAAATACTAATTATGCAGGAAGCGCGCCAATTTCTTGTAGAGCAGGAAAACGACCACTGCGTCGACCGCGAGCTTGAAGGCCGTGAACGGCATCGCAAAGATCAATACATAGCCAAGAAGCGAATCCGCCGCCGGATTGATCGCCTTACATGCCGCGATGATCGCATCCATGGGCATGAGTCCGGTATTGGCATAAAATGGAATCAGTACATAATAATTGAGGATACCCGCTACTACTGCGGCCACCAAGATACCAATCAGGGTACCGATAATCGCAAACTTAAAATTATGCTTTTTCTTGTAAATGAATGCCGCGATGACCACAAACGCCACGCCGATCAAAAAGTTTGCCAGCTCACCCACGCCGCCCGACATGCTGCCGCGGATCAATAAAAACAGCAGGCATTTGATGCCCTGGATAATGATCCCTGCAACAGGCCCCAAGGCAAACGCCCCCAGGAGCACCGGTATTTCCGAGAAATCCAGCTTCAGCCACGGCGGGATGATGGGCAGCGGCAGTTCTACATACATCAGTACGAATGCGACCGCAGCCAAAATCGCTACGCGTGTGATGTACTGCGTTTTCGTGATTTTCCTCTTTAGTGTTGCGTTTTGTGCAAGTGTTTCCATGATAAGGCCTCCAATAAAAAATTTCCGCGAATGCAAGCATCCCCGGAAATCATATTGAAAAACAATATTTTTCTTCTCTCATCCAGACTTTAACTGTCGGCTGCGGAATTCCACCGCATCGGCTCCTGATAACAGGAGTTCGCAGGCTGTACTGCCGGTAGGGATTTACGCCCTGCCCCGAAGACTACATTCACTTTGTATTTATCATACCGCATCACCCGGTACCTGTCAAGGCGGCAAAATTGACAGTAAAAAGCCTTTTATTATAGAATGAATGGTATTGAAATGCAACAAGTCAGAGGATGGGGGTTTTTATGACATTTCCAGAGATTCTTAAGAGTATCAACGATTTTGTTTGGGGGCCTGTTATGCTTGCCCTGCTGGTAGGGACGGGCGTCTTTCTGATGATCCGCCTGCAGTTTCGCCCCCTGCGGAATTTGGGGTATGCGCTCCGGCAGGTTTTTTCAAAGCACAGCATCCGCAAGGCAGACAATACGGACAGCGGCGATATCTCGCCGTTCCAGTCCCTGATGACCGCACTTGCCGCGACGATCGGCACGGGTAATATCGTAGGCGTAGCGACAGCGATGACGCTAGGCGGCCCCGGCGCCCTCTTCTGGATGTGGGTATCCGCGGTTTTTGGCCTGGCGACCAAATACGGCGAATCCGTACTTGCCGTATTTTACCGCGAAAAAAATGCCAACGGCGAAATGTCCGGCGGGCCGATGTTCTCCATCAAAAACGGCTTCAAGGTAAAATGGCTGGGCACTGTCCTTTCCATTGCCTTTGCAGTATTTGCCGTCATCGCTTCCTTTGGGATCGGAAACCTGACGCAGATCAATTCGATCGCCGAGGCTGTTTCCAATACCTTTGCAGTGCCCACGTGGATCACCGGCATCGTGATCGCCGTATTGGTGGGTATCGTGCTTTTGGGCGGCATCAAATCCATTGGAAGCGTTTCTTCCAAGATCGTTCCCGTGATGGCCATATTTTACGCGGTCGGCTGTTTGATCATTATTTTTTCCAACCTCGATCACCTGCCCGCCGGTTTTGGACAGATCATGCAAAGCGCATTTGCCCCGCGTTCCATCTTAGGCGGCGTTGCCGGCTTTACCTTCGCGACCGCCCTGCGTTTCGGCGTTGCGCGCGGTGTGTTTTCCAACGAAGCGGGACTGGGCAGCGCGCCAATTGCTGCCGCAGCCGCCAAAACCGACCATCCGTGCCGACAGGGTTACATCAACATGACAGGTACGTTTTTTGACACGATCATCGTTTGTACGCTGACCGGCCTTGCCATCGCTTCTTCCGGCGTCCTTGGGAGCCTCGCAGCAGACGGCAGCCTCGTTACAGGCGCTTCGCTCACGATCCTCGCTTTCGACAGCGTCATGGGCCCTGTGGGCAGCGGTATCGTAACCATCGGCCTCATCCTCTTTGCCTTCTCCACCATCCTCGGCTGGAGCTATTATGGGGAAAAGAGCCTTGAGTTTTTGATCCCCTCCATGAAGGCAAAATATATTTACCGCGCGCTATTTGCCGCAGTTGTCTTTATCGGCGCGATCACAACGCTCGAGATCGTTTGGGACTTTTCCGACACCGCAAACGGGCTGATGGCGATCCCTAACCTGATTTGCCTGCTCGTCTTGTCCGGCGTCATCGTTTCCCAGACCAGGGATTTTGACGATAAGTTCCTGCAGTACGAAAAACGCGGCAGAAAAAAATCCTGACTGATTGAAAACGCCTGTTCGTTATACTATAATAAAGAGCAGATCAACCGGGATAACCCAGCTGTTTAAGGAGGTCTATTTTGAAAAAAATTACTGCTGTTATAGCATTCATCATTGCGATCATGGTTCCGGTATGCGCGTTCGCACTTCCCTACAGCGACCCCGCGGGGGATTTCAGCATAGAGATACCAGAGGGCAGCGGTACCTATTATTACACGCCCGGCGGGACGAACATGTCGCCGGAGCTGCTCGCATCCATACAGGATAAAAACGAAAACCTCGCGATTTTGATCGCGTCTTATGCAACGGAAACGGATAATGCGCTCAACTATTCCCTCGACGTTACGGAAACGCCGCTCGCCCTCACTGCTTCGACCGGAGCTGCGGGCGCCGACGCGATGGAAGGGATCTCTTCGGACACACCTGCGGAAAGTATGCCCCCCGTTACGGATATCTCCATGTTAAACGACGACCAGGTCAATTTCCTTGTTGCACAGAAGCAGGCTGAATTTGGCGCAGACTATGTCTTTGATCCCCATACGACCGAGCAATTGAACGGCAAAACCGCGATCGTGCTGACCGGCCGCCACGCGGAGGACAACGGATACACAACGAGGATTTATATGCTCGCGCAGAACAATACCAGTTTCAGCGTGACGCTACTCTATCAAAACGACGAGGCCGATACCTATTTGAACCAAGCCATGGTTCCGTTGAATTCCCTTCAATTCAGTACCGCCGCAGCCGCAGTGACCGCTGCCCCGTCGCCGAGCCCCGCGCCGACGCCACAGCCGACCACCGCTGTTGTTGTGACGCCCGCCCCGTCGCCGGAGCCAACTCCTGCACCAACCGGCTTTGCCGCGGTTGGTTCGTTTTTTGCGAACCTGGGCGATAACATCCAAAACGCCTATTATAACGATCCGAATTTCGTATTCTATGTGATCGGTGCGGCAGTCGTCATCGCCGTCGTGATCATCGTTATCCTCCTTATGAAGAGCCGTAAGAAAAAGAGCAGGGGTGGCGACACCAGCAAGCCTGCGCTTCCGGAAGACCATGTCGGCCCTGCGCCCGAAGCACCCAAAACCAGCGCGGAAGAATTCAACGACCGCTATCAGGCGGATATCAGCCGCTATACACAGCAGCCAAGCGGTTATGACCTTTCGGACGTCAGCCGCTATACGCAGCAGCCCGAAGGATCCCGGGTGCAGGAAGCTGATCCCAAAACGCCGGAGGGTTACGATCTTTCCGACATCAGCCGCTATACGCAGCAACCCAAGGGATATGACCTTTCGGATGTCAGCCGCTATACGCAGCAGCCCAAAGGATATAAAAAGAGCACTGCGGATATTTCTGACAGTACCGATGCTCCCGAGCATTACCTGAACCGTGCTTCCGCCGCCACAGACGATCCTGCAAAGACGGACGTTCCGCGCGACCCAAAAGCCCCGAAGGTCGGTTCCCGGGTGGCACGCCACAAAAAGAAATAACAGCAAAAAGAGCGGTGAAATACGCCGCTCTTTTTCTTTTGGAACGCTTGACTTAGCCCTTAAGGTATACTATAATATTTCTTGCTGATTCATTATTCATGCGGTAGTGCTGGAATCGGCAGACAGGCACGTTTGAGGGGCGTGTGTCCATGACGTATGGGTTCAAGTCCCATCTACCGCACCAGCTAAAAGGGGTTCAACCGCGATTGTGGTTTGAACCCCTTTTTTTATTTCCCCATTACATATATAATAAAATAAAACGTTCTGCAAAGGAGTGTAAGTGAGATGGGTAAAAAGATACTGGTACTGACAGGAAGTCCCCTCCGCGGAGGCAACAGCGACTTGTTGGCGGACGCGCTGATAAGGGGCGCGCAGGCAAGCGGGCATACTGCCGTAAAATTTGAGGCGGGAATCAAAAAGATCGGCGGCTGCACCGCCTGCGACCGGTGCTGGGAAGACGGGCATGCCTGCATCGAGAAAGACGATTTCCATGAGCTGGAGCCGCTTTTGGAAAGCTGCGACGTCATGGTTTTCTGCGCGCCGGTATACTGGATGGGTTTTCCTGCGCAGATGAAGGCGGCGATCGATAAGCTGTACGCTTACGGCGGTAAGGGCGGCCTGCGTCCATTGGCTGTGAAGGAAAGCGCTTTGCTGCTGTGCGGCGGCGATCCCACTGCACCGGAATACGATTATGTGTCCCAGGGATATCAAATGATCATCGAATACCTGGGCTGGAAAGACAAAGGCATTGTCTGGCAGGGCGGCGCCAATGAAACGGGCAGCATCGCCCCCGCCGCGCTGCAAAAAGCGGAATCATTGGGCAAAAGCCTCTGATGCTTACTTTACACTTTGTTCATACTTTTTTCATTTTGGCTTCATGAAAGCCGGTTATGATTAGATCATACAAATTCTACCTCGGCCCTACATCCCCACGGGGTTGGGGTAGTCAAAAAATAATGCTGCGGCGTTGACATAAATTTCTTCTCTTGGCTTCCGCTATGGAAGCCTTTTTTCTTCTTAGACTTTTTTCCTTGCATTTGTTACAATGGTTCTATGAACTATGTATACATTCTTCGCTGTTCCGACGGTACGCTGTACACCGGATGGACGAATAACCTTACGAAGCGGATCAGCCTGCATAATGCCGGCAGAGGCGCCAAATATACCAAAGCGCGCCGCCCCGTCTCGCTGTTTTATTTTGAGACTTTCCCCACCAAAGCAGAAGCGATGCGGCGCGAAGTCGCCATCAAGCGTCTACCGCGGGAACAAAAGCTTGCGCTGGCAAAGGATTTTAGCGTTTTACCATGACCGTATGCCTATGCGTTTTGCTTTCTATAATGGCTTTTGCGGCCAGTCCATCTGTTATTTATTTGCACAATATTTCACGCGTGTCTTATTGTAATACCCCTGCAATTATAGTATAATGAATAACGTCAAAATACGCTATTTATCAAAGAATAGCTTTTTTTGTATAACACAGTAAAACGTTTTAGAAGGAAGAAAAAGTATGCCAGCAAGCATAAAAGATGTTGCAAAACTGGCCGGTGTCTCGCAAGCCACTGTTTCCAATGTACGCACCGGTAATAAATATGTAAGGCCGGAACTCGTGAAGCGCGTCAACGATGCCATCGAGCAGCTCGGTTATATCCCAAACCCCATGGCAAGCCGCCTGCGCGGGAACAGGTCTTTTGTCGTCGGCGTCATCCTGCCGACTTTTTACCATCCCTTCCATGCGGGCATCCTCAAAGGGATACAAGACGTTGCCCTCGGCAGCGAATACCTGATCAACGTATATGCAACGGGAAGCGACCTAAAGAGGGAATACGATTCGCTCGTGCGGTTTTTATACAGTATGCCGGACGGCGTCATCCTCTCCTCCTACGCCAATGAACAGAACGATTATGGCCAGGAATGCCTTGATACCATAAGGGAACTTGTCAGCGGCAAAAAAAAGATCCCTGTGATCAGCCTGGAACGCCATTTAAAGATTCCGGGCGTCGAATCGATCCTGTCCGACTACGAGCAGGCCGCCTATGATACGGTGGAATACCTGATCGGCCTGGGCCATAAAAAAATCGCCCACATTTCCGGCCCTATGGCGCGGGATGTGAGTATCAAGCGCTATCAGGGTTATTTGCGGGCCCTCAAAGAGCACGGCATCCCCTTTAACCCCGCCTATGTCCGCGAAGGCTTGTTTACCCCTGAAAGCGGATATGCGTGTACGCGCGACCTGATGCTCAAGACGGACATTACCGCAGTATTTGCCGCCAATGATGAAACAGGGATCGGCGCGATCAAGGCCCTGAAAGATCTCGGCCGCCATATCCCGCAGGACGTTGCGGTGATCGGCGTCGATAATATTTACGCAGGAACGCTCATCGAGCCATCCCTTTCCACTGTGGATGTGCCGGGATACCAGATGGGGCGGATGGCTATGTCGCGTATGCTTGAGTTTACCGACGACCACCAATCCCCCAACTATAAAAAGCCGACCTACCTGAGCACCACCATCATCCCGCGCAAATCAACGGAAGCCGAGCGGGAGACGACCTGGGACTTATACGACTGGTGAGGATAGACCTGACGACAAAAAAGCCGCGGAGCGCTCCGCGGCTTTTTATGGCCTTGTTACATTTTCCCTGATGCATATTGGAGGATGCGCACGGAATTTGCTTCCTTGGAATCAAGCTCTGCGGCGATCTTGCCAGAGAACATGACATAGATGCGGTCGCACATCCCGATGAGCTCCGTCAAATCGGAAGACACCATGAATATGGATTTGCCTGTATGCGATATTTTATTCAGGATATTGTAAAGCTCCACCTTGGAGGCAATATCCAGGCTGATGGACGGCTCGTCCAAAACCATCACCTGCGCCTGTGCTTTCAGCCATTTGCTCAGCGCAACCTTTTGCTGCGTCCCGCGCGACAGCCACTGTACCGTCGTATGCGGCGACACCTTCCTTAAGTCAAGCTTGTCGATATAATACTTTGCATTTTTCTGGACTTTGTTGTGGCTGATGAGCGCCGTATGGATAAACTGGTCCAGCGACGACAGGGACATATTGTACTGTACATCCTGCTTTAAGATCAGGTTGCTCGCGCAGTCCTCCGCTAAGTAGATGATGCCGTCCTTTACGAATTGATCCAGCTTACTGGTCTGCATCGGTTTTCCTTTATAATAACACTCGCCCTTCTCGATGGGCTCAACGCCGGCGATGAGCTTGGCCAGGCTCGACTTTCCCGCCCCCACCAGCCCCGCGATCCCTACGATCTCTCCCTCGCGGATATACAGGCTCGCGTCCATCACCGTTTTCTGCGCGTTAGACACCTTATGCATCTTCATGACCACATTGCCGATCTTCGCCTTTGTTTTGGGATAACGGTTGATGTAATCGTCCCCTGCCATTTCCAAAAGAATATGGTCTACGTCGATATAAACGGAATTATTCTCGATCGGTTTGTCCTCGACCGTTTTCCCGTCGCGCATGATCACGATCCGGTCGGCGATTTCCAGCACTTCCTCGATCTTGTGCGAAATAAAGACGACCGCGATCCCCTCTTCCTTGAGCTTGCGGATGATCTCAAAAAGCGTCTGCCTGTCATAGGACGTAAAAGAGGCCGTCACCTCGTCAAGCACCAGCACTTTTACACTGTAGACAAGGGAACGGGCTATCTCGACCATTTTTTTCTGTGCGATGTTCAAACTCTGCACCGGCGCGTTGATATCGATATCCGTCTGCAGGAAATCGAGGATCTCCCGTGCTTTTTGGCGCTGCAGCTTTTTGTTGATAAACGGCAGGCCCGGATAACAGATCTCATTGCCCGAAAAGATATTCTGTTCTACATTGAATTCATTGATCAACTGGGACTCCTGGTGAATCATCCTGATCCCGTTCTTCTGCGCCTTCACAACACTGTCAACGGCTTCTTCCTGTCCATCCAAGCGGATGTCCCCCGTATAGCGCGGATAACTTCCCGTGAGCACTTTCATTAAGGTGGATTTACCGGCGCCGTTTTCTCCCAAAATTGAGCAGACTTCGCCCTTTTTCAGGTAAAAATCAGCATTGCTCAAGACGTTATTGGTATCCAGCGTCAATGAGATGTTTTTCATCTCTACTATCTTATCGTTCAATAGTATCACCCATCGTATTGTTAAATATCATAAGAAGTCAGGATTTTAATATCCCTTTCGAAAAAGTACTGTTTGTATTTTTCGTCCAACCTTTTATCTGACACATATATTTTGAATTGATCAAGATTTGCAATCTTATGTAACCCAATTTTATCACACTTCGTGTGTTCTGCCAATACCACAACTTCCCGCGAGATATCCACGATCTTCTCGATGATCTCGTAAAGCTCAAAATCGTTGACTGTCACGCCGATGGACATATCGATCCCATCTACGCCGATGAATGCCTTTTGCACAAAGATATCTTCCAGCTGGTTGATCGCTTTCGTCCCGCACGAATACATGTTCCCATTCTGGACGAGCACCTCCCCGCCGATAAAGAAAAGTTTTCTTACGTTGGGCAAGATATCCGGCACCGCATTGATATTATTGGTGATCACCGTCAGGTTGCTGACGGCATGCAATTTTTTTGCCAGCGCCAGACACAGGTTCCCCTGTCCGATAAAAATGGAATCCCCATCCTCGATCAGCGATACCGCAAGGCTGGCGATCTGTTCAATATCCTCTTTTTCCAGCATATCGTCAGATTCGGGCATCGTATCGAAAGCGATTTCGCTTTCCTCTTCCATCAGCATGGCGCCGCCATGCATCTTTTTCAGGAAGCCCTCCTGCTCTAGCTGGTCCAAATATTTCCGTACCGTAACATCGCTCACGTTGAGCGCCGAGCACAGTGTCGCAATATCCACCGTCTTTTGTTCCCGTACGATTTGTTTTAATGCTGCAATTCTTTGTGCTGGAAACACAGTTTTCTCCTTCAGTCCTTTCATAAAGCGGATTTTTTCCGCTCCACGTCATACTTTTATACCTATAATTATATCATTTATTAAACAATACACAATGATTTTAATGAAGCTGTTTTTAGTAAGACACAGGGGAACAGCCCTTGGCTATCACCCTGCAGCTTGCCGATCCAATCAGTTTTACGACAGGTATCAGACGCCGTTCATGCGCGCTACCTGCGGATCCGTATAGATATCCAGATCGTCCCGGTTGTAGGTGGCAAATTCGCTCACCACGCAGCCGTCCTTGCCCCCGCATATCCAGTGTGTCGTATTAGGAGGCATCGTGTACTGGTCTCCTTTTTTTAAGACGATCTCGTGGAAAACCGTAAACGTGTCTTCCTTCCCCGCCGGGATCCTGGCCTTCATTTTCGACTTTTCTACAGGTTCGCCCTCTGTATAGACATAGAGCTCCCCCTCCCTTACGCGGAAGGATTCTTCTTTGCCCGGATAATCTCCGAACGGGGGATGGCGCTGCTCCGGACAGATTTGGTAAGGGAACAGTACCATTTCTTTGGCGCTGCACCTGTCCGTATCCACATAGACATGTATCTGTATCCCGTACGTCTCCAGGTCGTCAAGCCCCATATCCGCGATCTCCAGATTCTGCCGTTCCTCTTCCTTTAGGTAGATGTGCGCTTTGTCGAAATACTCCAGCGCCCTTAACCTTGCTTCTTCCCGTGTCATAGCCTTCCCTTCTTCCCTTAAAGTTCGTGTTCCGTTCTCGCGATGATGCTGTCCTGTACCTCTTCGGCCAGTTCATTGAAGAATGCGCTGTAGCCTGCAACGCGTACCACCAGTCCCTTGTACTTGTCAGGCGTTTCCTGCGCTTCCCTTAAAGTATCTGCCGAAACGATGTTGAACTGTACGTGCCCGCCGCCCAGGTTGATATACGTCATGACCATATCCACCCATTTTTTCATGCCCTCGGGCGTGGATACCGCCATCGGTGAAATCTTCTGATTGAAGATCACGCCGTTTGCGCAGCGGATGTGGTCGATTTTGGAAACGGATTTCATGACAGCCGTCGGCCCTTGTTTGTCTACGCCATAATCCGGCGAGATGCCGTCTGCGAGCGGTTCTCCCGAAGGCTTGCCGTCCGGCAGCGCCGCCGTAGCCATGCCAAACGCCACGTAGGAAGCAACGGGCAGCAACGCAGCCACAAACGGGCCTCCGCGGTAGGTCTCGTATCCTTTCATGGAGTCGAAATAGATATCTGTCGCGATCTTGACCATCTCGTCCGGCGCCGCCAGGTCGTTGCCGTACTTCGGCACCTTGTTCGCCAAAAACTCACGCAGCGGCTGTTCGTTTTTGAAGTTGTCCTTCAAAGCGTCCAGTATCTGGTCCATCGTGTAAAGCTTGTCTTCAAATACGACCTTCTTGATCGCATACAGCGAGTCGCCTGCGTTCGCGATCCCTACGCCAAGAGGGCCTGTCCAGTTGTAACGCGCGCCGCCTGCCGTGACGTCTTTGCCGTTGGCGATACAGTCGTCCACCAGCATGGACGTAAGCGGTGTGGGCGACAGGTCTGCATGCACCATATCGATGATATTGTCCCATTTCACGAGCTTGCTCATGCAGTAGTTCATTTGCTTTTTATATGCTTCCAAAAATTCGTCGAACGTCTTGAACGTACGCGGGTCGCCTGTCGCGGGCGATACCTGCTTGCCGCTGATCCCGCACACGCCGTTGCCTAATGTCAGCTCCACAACCTTGCTCAAGTTGAAGTAACCGCCGTTGCAGCGCCCCCATGTGTTGAGCGGCGTCGTTTCCACGCAGCCCACCGGCACATAATCGCGCGCTTCCTCGAAAGGAACGCCCACGTTCATCATCGCCGGGACATATACCTCGTCGTTGACGAGCTGCGGCATACCGTTGCCCATGCGGATCGCTTCGCAGGTGCGTTTTACGAATTCAAACGGGCTGCCCCTGTGCAGGCGTACCGAGAAGTTTGGCTGCATCAAAAGGATATGCGAATGCGCCTCCAAACAGCGGTAGGAAAGGTCGTTCGTACCGTCCGTACCGTCGGGGCGGATCCCGCCGATCGCCAGGTTCTGGCCCATCGGGTAACCCGCATGGAAAGCGGCGTCCTTTTCACAGTAGATTTTGATCGGCTCCGTAAATTTGATCCAGAAACATTCCAAAAGCTCCTGGGCCTGGATCTTCGTCAGCTTCCCGCTTAAGATATCCTGTTCATAGTACGGATACACATACTGGTCGAAACGTCCGGGCGTGATGGATACGCCGTTGTCGTAAATTTGCACCGCGACCTGCACGAACCACATGCTCTGCAAGGCTTCATAGAAGTCGCGCGCAGGAAATTCCGGGACACGTTTGCAGTTTTCGGACATGCGCAGCAGCTCCGCCTTGCGCTTTGCATTCGTTTCTTTCGCCGCGAGCTCCGCCGTCAGGTCTGCATAGCGGTGTGCAAAAGCGATCATGGAATCGCAGATGGAAAGGCAAGCGTTGTAGAACTTGCGCTTCTGCATGTCCTCCGCTTTCCAGTCCACCAGTTGATCCATTTGTTCGTTGATATCGTTTTTGATGCCGTCAAAGCCCTTTTTGAGCAGCTTTTCATAGGTGAGCGCCACGTGGCCCAGGCCGCCGTCCTCATGCAGGCCAACACTGAAGAGCCCCGCGTCCTCGCGCAGTAAATTAACGTCTTCCGTCATATAGCTCATCATACGGTCAAAGAAAGTCTTGCCGCGCCAATACGATACGATGTTTTCACGGTAGTCCGCGATCTGTTCGGGCGTGATCATGAATTTATCCTGCGCCCTGGTGGGGAAGGTTTCGATCTCTTTATCTACCCAGTCTACAGCGAATTCTGGGAAAAGCGGCGCGCTCCTTCTCTTGCTTGCCTGGTGCCCGCAAATGAGCTCATCGTCAACAACGAACAGGCTCATTTCCTTTAAGACCGCGTCAAAAGCTTTCGCTTTCCTGACGTAAGCGTCTTCCCCTTCCGTTTCCTTGTAAACGCGCGTTACGATATGCGCACGCTCCAGACAGACCTCTGACTGTACGTTGATGAGACTGTCTTTTAGACGCTGGCATCTTTTATATTCCTCCGTATCCGGGGTCATTACATCCTGGATATTCAAAAACATTTCCGTGGTTCCCATAGCGATTGCCTCCTTATGGTTTGAGTATAATATCTATCTGAAATAATTGCCCCCTCTTTGGCAATTACCGTATATCCAAATTCTTCACTTTTATTTTTCCAAGATACAGCTTTGAGACAGGGAGCCTTACGTCCCTGCCTCAAAACCATATCGAACCAAATCTTACTGGTGTTTCTTATTTATAAGCTTCGATGTCTTTCTGGTTCTGTTCGTATGTCTTCATGAAGTCCGCGTATGTTTCCCTCGTCACAACCGTCAGGGGAGTAGCAACTTCGGATTCGTCGATCGTTTCGCCCTTTGCCGCCTTAACAGCGATCTGTACTGCCAGTTTGCCCATTTCGATCGGAGCCTGTACAACCGTTGCAGCCGTTACGCCGTTCTTGGAGATTGCGTTCAGGATTTCCGGATCGTCGTCCACGCCGATGATGTCATAGTCTGTTCTGCCCGCTGCTTCTGTCGCGGAGATAACGCCTACCGCATTCGTTGCGTTTGCGCCGTATACGATGTCCAGCGTTCCTTCCGGATAGGTCTGCGTCAGGTTCTCCATCAGTGTCTGCGCTTCCTGTACGTTCAGGTTCGTCGGATCCTGTTCAACCACTTCGATGTCAGGATACTGTTCCATGATTTCCTGGAAACCAGCCGCACGGTCGGAGATGGATGTGATCTGCGGATAGCCGATGATCAGTACTTTGCCCTTTTCGGAACCGTTTCTTTCTTTTAAGAGCTCTACAGCATATTTGCCTGCTTCACGTCCGATATCCATGTTGTTGGATGCTACATGGGCCACAACGTCGCCCTGCTCGGAACGAACGTCAACCGTTACAACCGGGATGCCAGCCGCATTTGCTTCCAGAGTCGCCGGGGAGATCGCTGCCGAGTCAACCGGGTTTAAGATAAGCGCGTTTACTTTCGTACCGCTGATCATATCTTCAACACCCTCGAGCTGCTTCTGGACATCGCCCGCACCGTCAAGGTCGATGAGCTTAACGCCCTGTGCTTCCGCTTCCTTCTTAGCTGCTGCCAGCATATCCTGGAAGAAGGGGAAGTTGTAGTCCATCAGTGTAAGGCCGATCGTGATGTCTCCATCCGCTGCCGGTGCTGCAGATTCTGCACCTTCGCTGGCTGCCGCGCTTTCGCTGGGAGCAGCTGCGCTCTCAGAAGGAGCCGCCGAGGATTCTTGAGCAGCCGGAGCAGCACAGCCAACAAAAGCTGTAACTGCCATAGCCACTGCAAGTACCAATACCAATACTTTCTTCATTTCTTTTCCTCCGTTTTATTTATATTGCGCACGGTTTCTCCGTGCAAACTTAACTTATTTATTCCCTTTTTCGTACAGGCTGACCGCCACAAGCAGGATGATACCTGTAAATACCTGCTGCCAGAAGGACGAAATACCCAAAATGTTGAAGCCGTTGCTCAACAGCTGCATGAACAGGCAGCCGATGATCGTACCAAAGATGTACCCCTTGCCGCCTGTCAGCGCCGTTCCGCCGAGGACGACCGCCGCGATCGCGTCGAGCTCCATGCCCTGTCCCAATGTCGGCTGGCCGGATGCCAGGCGCATCGTGAGCAGGATACCTGTGAGGCCGGCCGTAAAACCGCTGATCGTATAGACCGCGATCTTCGTCCAGTCTACCTTGATACCGGAAAGCCGCGCACACTCTTCGTTGCCGCCGGTCGCGTATACGTGGCGGCCAAATTTTGTGGAGCTTAAGACGATCCATGCAACCGCTACCACCACGATCATGATGATGACCGGGATCGGGATCGCCCCTACATAGCCCCTGCCGAGCTGCAATGCCGCTTCCGGGATATTCGTGATCGGACGGCCGCCCGTGTAAACGAGCGCCAGGCCGCGCGCCGTACTCATCAGCGCCAGCGTTACGATGAATGCCGGGATTTTTACCTTAGCGATGATGATACCGTTGATAAGCCCGATCGCTGCGCCTACCAACAGCCCCAACAGCAATCCCACCGGTACCGAAAGGCCGTTTGTGGTCATAAACCCTGCCGCGAGCGTTCCCGCCAGGCAGGCAACCGAACCAACCGAAAGGTCGATCCCGCCCAAAATCAGCACGAACGTCATACCGATTGCCACGATCAGCGACGGAGAAGCCTGCCGCACTACGTTGATCAGGTTACTTTCCGTAAGGAACGAATCCGAGGCAATTGAGAGTACTACGAACAATACGATAAACGCACATACGATACTGAGCTGCGGGAAACGTTTGATCTTCCCCCACACCGTATTTTCCTTTGCCAATGCTACTTCCTTGTCCATAATTAACTGAGTCCCCCTTCAATTTGTTCTGTGTTTCCCACCGAATATGACATGATCCTCTCTTGCGTCGCTTCCTGTGCATTCAGTACCGCCTTCATCTCTCCTTCGTGCATGACGATGATCCGGTCGGACATCCCCAGTACCTCGGGCAGCTCGGACGAGATCAGGATGATGCCGATCCCCTGCCGCGCAAGCTCCACAATGATCTTATGTATTTCTTCTTTCGCGCCGACGTCAACGCCTCTTGTCGGCTCATCCAGGATCAGTACGTCCACGTCCCGCGTGATCCATTTTGCGAGCGCAACTTTCTGTTGGTTACCGCCCGAAAGGTTTCCCACGAGCTGCATGATGGACGGCGTCTTGATCCTAAGCTGCCTGACCGCCTCGTTGCATATCTCCGTTTCCTTTTTGAAATTGAGGAAACCTGCCTTTGTGATCTTATCCATGTTCGTCACGCTGATGTTATTCCTGATTTTGCTGTTCAGGTCAACGCCCAGTACTTTTCTGTCTTCCGGCAGATATGCCAGTTTATGCTTCATCGCGTCGTACGGGTTCCTGATCTTTACCTTTTTCCCGTCCACGCTGATCTCGCCGCTGTCATGCTTCATAGCCCCGAAAATGGAAAGCGCCACCTCCGTACGCCCTGCGCCCACCAGCCCGGAAAACCCGAGGATCTCCCCGCGCTTCAGTTCAAAGCTGATATCGTTGAACACGCCTTTTTTCGTCAGCCCCTCGACCTTCAGTACGGTATCGCCGATGGGTACTTCCTGCTTGGGGAACATCTGCGTGATCTCGCGTCCCACCATCGAGGTGATCAGCTGGTCCTGCGTTACCTGCTCGATCGGCCATTCGCCGATGTATTCGCCGTCGCGCATGACCGTGATATAGTTCCCGATCTCAAACAGCTCTTCCATACGGTGCGAAATGTAAATGATCGTTACGCCGTCTTCCGTCAGCTGCTTGATAATGCGGAACAGGTGTTCCACTTCCTGCAGCGTGAGCGACGAGGTCGGCTCGTCCATAACAATGATCTTCGCATCCACGGAAAGCGCCTTGACGATCTCCAGCATCTGCTGCTTGGCAACGCTTAGTTTGCTCACCACGTCGGTGGGATTGATCCCCATCTCGTATCTTTTCATCAAATCCGCGGTGCGCTTCATTGTTTCCTTCTTATTGATGAGCATGCCCTTGGTGATCTCTTTTCCCAGGAACACGTTTTCCTGAACCGTCATATCTCGGCACAGGTTAAGCTCCTGGTAGATCATCGCGACCTTGTTGGCCATCGAGTCGTTCGGGTTGTGTATCTCTACCTCTTTCCCATCAATGAAAATTTCTCCGGAATCCTTGTGGTATGCGCCAGCCAGTATTTTCATCAGGGTAGATTTCCCTGCCCCGTTTTCGCCTATCAGTACGTTGACTTTCCCCTTGTACGCCGAAAAACTGACATCTTTTAACGCATGGACGCCCATGAAGCTTTTTGTTATATTCTTCATTTCAAGTGCTTTTGTGTCCGGCAATTCTTTTCCCTCCTTCAACCATCATTCTTCATCTATTTCACTTTTAAAATGATTACCCGCCAATCCTGACCGTAAGGCCGTAACCTTCCGCCAGCCCTTTTAACCGCTGCATTTCCTGGTCGTCCGGCGTATATGCGTCGTCGCAGTCATATACCATATGCATCTTCTTGTATTTGGACTCTCCAAAACGGTGATATGGCAGCAGGTGCATTTCCCCAACGCCGATCTCCTTTGCAAAGGCCGCTGTCTTTTTGATATTCTCGTCATCGCTGTTATATCCGCCGATCACCGGTAATCGCACGATCATGTCCTTTTTAAGCTGCGCCGCCTTGCGTGCGTTTTCCAGTATCGTCTCGTTGCCGAGGCCCGTCAGCTCCTTATGGGTTGCGCTGTCCATGTGCTTTATGTCAAACAATATCTGATCTACATAATCCAGTACTTTTTTGCCCTTTTCCCAGTCGAACTGCCCGCAGGTTTCCACCGCCAGATGGATGAAATTCCCTTTCAGGCGGATCGCCAGCTGCTCTAAAAATTCGCTCTGCGTGAGCGGTTCGCCGCCCGAGAAGGTAACGCCGCCGTCCGACGTCTGGTAAAACGGATGGTCTTTCATGACTTCTTGTGTCACTTCCTCGACGCTCATGCGTTTCCCCATGATCTCCCGTGCGCCAGTGGGACAGATGAATTCGCATTTTCCACAGCCTGTGCACAATGTCCTGTTCCATGCATCGGGCGTGAGCGCCTTGGTTTCGCAAACCTTGTAACAATGGCCGCAGCCCATACAGTTATCCGCCACAAGGCTCATTTCCGGAAAATAGTTCTGCGATTCCGGGTTTGAACACCATTTGCACTTTAGCGGGCATCCTTTCATAAAAATATTGGTACGTATGCCGTCCCCGTCGTGCAGGCTGTAGCGCTGTATATTAAAAATCATTCCGGTCGGTTCCATGAATAAATTGCCCTTTCGCGTTTCTGATATCGATCCACTCCAGCAGACGGCGTTACAAAAGACAACTGCTATCCTTTTTACCCACGTACACCGTTTTGTCCCGCTGCATATTTATTGTTGTAATCCTTTGTGATTGTTCTTAATGTGATCTGCGTTTCCTGCCGGAAATGTACCCCAGTCAGCCTCCGCTCTCTTTTATGTGCTTATCATAGCAGATTGATTATAGTATTTCAATAGTTTTTTATTATTTTTTAGATTTTTTTATTTTTTCTTTTAATTTAGGCAGGGCGACGGTTTGAATTTCTTTCCATCGCCCTGCCTAAAAATGAAAAAAGTAGTTGTAGGCTTTTTAAATCTGATGTTCTGTCCGCTCTATGATGCTGTCCTGTATCTCTTCAGCCAGCTCATTGAAAAACGCGCTGTAGCCCGCCACACGCACAACCAGCCCCTTGTGTTTTTCCGGATGCGCCTTAGCGTCGCGCAGCGTATCCGAATCGATGACGTTGAGCTGGATATGTGCGCCCCCCAGCGTATTGTATGTTGTGATGAAATCTACCATCTTCTTGTCCGCGCCCTCGCCCTTCAGGGTTTCCGCATTATATTTCTGGTTGAAGATGATTCCGTTCGCACACCGCACATGGTCGATATGCGCCACGGATTTTGCCGCCGCGGTCGGCCCGCTCACATCTACGCCGTTCTGCGGCGAGATTCCATCCGCAATGGGCTCGCGCGCATGCCGTCCGTCCGGCGACGCGCCTGTCATCCAGCCGAACGCCACATAGGAGGAAACCGGCAGCAGAGATGCCACAAACGGGCCGTTCCGGTAACAATTGTACTGTTCCAGCTCGTCTAAGAACATATCCACTGCCAGCTTAGTGATGTCGTCTACTTCGCTTTTGTCATTGCCGTATTTGTCAATCCTATTCCACAGGAAAAGCCGCGTATCCTCATGGCCTTCAAAATCTGTCCTCATCAGGCCGATTAGTTCCTCCATCGTCATCAATTTATCATCGAACACCGCTTTCTTTACTGCATAAAGCGCATCTCCCGCGTTGGCGATACCGATGCCGGAAGGCCCTGTCCAGTTATACCGCGCTCCGCCCGCAGTCACGTCTTTTCCCTGCGCGATACAGTCGTCGATGAGCATAGAGGTAAAGGGGGTGGGCATACATTCCTCGTGCACCATATCCACATAATTGTTCCACGTCACCAGCCGCTGTGTGCAATATTCGACCTGCTTGCGGTAGGCTTCCAATACATCGTCAAAACACGTGAATTGCGTCGCGTCGCCCGACTTGACGGAAACCTGTTTCCCGGAAATCAGGCACTGCCCGTTTGTCAGGGCCAGCTCCACCATTTTGACCAGGTTGATATAACCGCCGTTATAGCGCCCCCATGTGTGGAGCGGAGCCGCCTCGACGCAGCCGATCAGCGCATAATTGCGCGCTTCCTTTAAGGTAACCCCCAGCTTCATCAACGAGGGGATAAATACTTCGTCGCTCACCATCTGCGGCATGCCGCTGCCGCATTTGACCGTTTCTACTACCTTGATCTTAAATTCCTGCGGCGAACGGTTATGCAAACGCACCGAAAAATTGGGCTGCGCCAGCAGGATATGCCTGTGCGCCTCCAAACACCGGTAAGATAAGTCGTTGGTCGCGTCGTATCCAAGCTCGTCCTGTCCGCCTACGATCAAGTTCTGCCCCATTGGGTAGCCTGCAAAAAACGCCGCGTCCGCCTTGTTATAAAGCTTGATCGGCTCCGTAAACTTGATCCATACCGCTTCCAGCAGGCCCTGCGCTTCTGCCTTGCTGAGCGCGCCTGCCAGGATATCCTTTTCATAGAACGGATACATGTATTGGTCGAAACGTCCGGGCGAAATAGAAACGCCGTTGTCGTAAATCTGCGGAATGACCTGCATAAACCAGAAGCTCTGCAGCGCTTCGTAGAAATTACGCGCCGGAAATTCCGGGACATGCGCGCAGTTTTCAGATATCTTCAACAGCTCCTGCCTGCGCTTTTCGTCCGTTTCCCTCTCCGCCATCTCGTGCGCCAATATGCTGTAGCGCCGCGCAAAGGCGATCACTGCGTCGCAAATCATGATACAAGATTCGTAAAACAGCCTCTTTTTCATGGAGTCCGGTTCGTACGGCTTTAATTCCGCCATATACCGCGCGATCTGTTTTTTGATGCCGTCAAAGCCCAATGCCAGCACTTTGTTATAGTCGAACATCAGGTGTCCAAGGCCGCCGCTTTCGTGGATCCCCAGCGTGAATACGCTGGAATCAAAGCGCAGCGCCCGGATATCTTCCGTCATATACTGGAACACGTTGTCTTCCAGCGTTTTTCCTTTCCAATAAGGATATATCCCCTCTAAGAATTCCTTCTTTGCCTCCTGTGGAAATACGAACTTATCCTGTGGACGCGTTTCAAACATGTCAATCTCGTCCTTGATCCATTCCACGGCAAATTCCGGGAACAGCGGCGCGCTGCGCCGCATGGAGGATTGGTGTCCCGCGATCAGCTCCCCATCCAGGATAAAGATGCTCATTTGCTTGAGTACCGCCTCAAAAGCACGTGCACGGCGGGTCAATATGTGCAGGCTCTCCGTCTCCTTGTAAACCTGCGTCACGATGCGTGCCCGCTCGATGCATACATGCGGCACGGTATCGATGAGCGACTGCCTTTGCGCCTGCGTCCTTTTATAGATGCCACTGTCTTTGGAAAGGATGTCCGAACTGTCGATTCCCAATTGCAGCGTACGTTTTTTCAAAATTTTTTCCATGGTTACGCCTCCAAAAAGCCCTTTATTCCATTGTCTTCCTTGTGAATATCATCAAAAAAGTGTTGTTACACCCATAGTATAACAACACTTTTTACATAATACAAGTTTTTATAAGAAAAAATAAGAAATTGAAAGTTTTAGAAAAATATTGTCATCCTTCCTCCCGTTCGAGCACCGAGAACGCCGCCGCCTCATCGATGGCAAGTACGCTGATGATCCCGCTTTTCAGGGAAGACAGAATCGCGTCCGTCTTTTCCACACCGACGGAAACACCCATCACCTGCGGAATCCGCCGGATCGCCTCGTACCCGATACCAATGATGCGCCCGCTGAACTCTTCTGCGCACGGCTTGCCCTGCGCGTCGATCTGTATGCCGCAGATGTCTGCCACCGCGCCTTCCTTTTCCAGCTTTTCCATATCCGTATCACTCAAATAACCGGCCCTGCGCGACGAGCTCAAGGATTTTTGCGCCGCGCCCATGCCGACCAGGGCGATATCTACCTTTGCCGCACGCTCAAAATGCGCCTGGATATCCGGCTCTTTGAGAAGCAGGTCATGCAATTTTCGGCTTTGTACAATGTATGGAACGCGCGCTACATATGCGTCGCCGTTCAACGTTTTTGCGATCCGGCGCGTGATCTCGCTTCCGTCCGTATCGATGCTTTTGGCGCCCATACCGCCTACCAGTTGTACGACGTCCACCGATGTATCCGCCATATGCTTGAACATGGAAGACACATAATAAAGCGTAGTCCCCCACGATACGCCCAGCGTCATCCCCGTTTTCAGGTGCATACGTAAATAAGCGGCAACCGCCTCCCCCAGCTTCATCTTTGTCAGGTCGCGATCCGATTCCGACGGGATCACGATCGCGTCTTTGAGCGCGAACCTCTTTTTCAGTTTGTTTTGCAGCTCCTGGTCTATGGACGAGGTATCGTTGATGTAAAATTCCACGATCTTCTGGTCTACGCATGCCTTCAACAGCCGCGATACATTGGAACGGGAGAGGAATATGCTCTCTGATATCTCCTGCTGCGTTTTACGTTCAATATAGTACATCTTTGCAACCTTGATCAAAAGATCCTTCCGGGACATGATCGGTTTTTCCTGTCCGCCTGCCTTTTTCCTGCCCACTGTTATCTCTCCGCTCTGATTCAAAAATATGTCTTATTCTACTCTGTTTTGCAAATCCCGTCAATTCCCGCGCGGCAGGCATCAAAAAGGCGGCCTCCAGCTCGAAGCCGCCTTTTGCAACAAGATCGGTTTTACTGGATCAGGTAAGTACCCGATACCGTGGCTGATACCTCGATATCCTGCGGCGTTACCTGTGTCGCCGCGCCTTCCGCCCTCGAGTCCATCGTGCCCGCCGCGTATTCATACGGCATCACGTCATTGTCCGCACCCGATTCCGTGATAGAGATCGGGCGCACGATCGTATACCCGCCGGCCATGGCCATCGCCTTGGCTTTTGTACCCACAGACTCCATCGCCTGTGACAACGCCTGCATATATACCGTGTCCCGGTCTTGCACGTCAAACGAAAGGGAATAGGTATAATTGGCGCCTGCCGCTGCCGCCGCATCGATCACGCTGCCCACAGAGTCCACATTTTTCACCGTGACTTTGTAGGTGTTTTCCATCACTGTCTTCTTCGCGTCTTCATAGTCCTGGTAAATATTGATATTTTGCGTCTGTACGTCTTCTTCGCTGACGCCCTGCGCCTTAATCGCCGTAAGAAAGCCCTCGGCGATCCGCGCGTTTTCTCGCTGCGCTTCTTCCGCACTGCTTCCCGTTGTACGTACGCCGATCGAAATATATGCCACGTCCGGCGCGGCTTTCACAGTCTCTGTTGCACTTAAGGTAAGCGTGCTCTGCTCCTGCTGCTTGCTGTCCGGTGTCGCAGAAGCTGCCGCCTGTTCGCCGATCGGCTGTACCTGCTGGGCACACCCGGCCAGCAAAAACGCACCAATACACAAAATGGCAACGGCAGCCAGTAATCCTTTTTTCATAATCGTTCCTCCTCGATTGCGTCTTTTCCCATTAGACGCAGCAAGGGGGATTTATGTTCCATACAGGTCAGACGATCCGTTTTTCCTCCAAGATCCTGCGCAGCTTTTCACGTGCGCGGAACAAACGGGACTTCACCGTTCCCGGCGTAATGGACAATATCTCCGCCACTTCCTCATACTTCAAGCCTTCCATGTCCTTTAAGATGAGTACCGTGCGGTATTTTTCACTCAGTTCCTGCACTGCCGCGCGGATGCTCCTGCCGAGCTCGTTGTTTTCCGCCTGTTCGTCCGGGTTGCCGTCCCTGCTCACAGCGGCGTCCGTATATTCTTCCATGGGTACGGACGGCTTACGCCGGCGGATCAGGTCAAGGCACGTATTGGCCACCACACGGTACATCCATGTGGAAAACGCCGACTGGAACGAAAACTTCCGGATGCTGCCATACATTTTGATAATCGCATCCTGGGCTGCGTCCTGCGCGTCAAAGCTGTTCTGCATGAATTTATACGCAATGTTATATATTTTGTTTTCGTATTTACCGATCAGCGCACAAAAAGCATCGCTATCCCCTTTCTGCGCCTCCAGTATCCACTCTTTTTCCTGCATAACCGCCCTTTGAAGCCGAATGATTTTTTGAAATGATTTCCGCCTTATTATAACATGGTATGGCTGAAATATCAAAACGGTTCCTTCGAGATAATACGCATACGCTCATAAGGTCATGCCGAAGAAATCCACGATTTTTTCCCTGTTTCCCGCAAGGATATAATACCCGGCGCGCGTAGAGCTATCGAGCACTCCTTCCGGGTTAAACGGCTTCAGCGGGCTTTCTGCGGCGATGATGCCGGGGGCGATCCGGCGTATTTGTTCCAGCTGTTCCCGGTCGCCTTCCGTAAGTATGAAGCGTATCGCAGCAACCTCTTCCTTATCCCCCGCGGCCAGTTCCGGCTTCCTGCCGCAGGCCGCATCGATCACCATTTTCAGGAAGTCATATCCGGTGCAAAGCGGAACCAGGTGCGAACCGATACAGTCTCCACCCATGCGCGCCCCGACCTCTATGATACGCACTTCGCCGTCTGGCCCGATTCTAAACTCCGCATGCGAAGCGCCCACGGTAATATCGAGCGCATCAAGCGCACAGGTCACCGCCATTTTGATTTTATCGCTTTCCCGTTCTGTAAATTCCGCAGGCTGCACATGGCCCGTTTCGATATAATGCGGTGCGCCCGTCGTATACTTTTTGGTGATCGCAAGGCATGTGTGCTTTCCCGCAAACGAAATGCTTTCGCAGCTGTATTCCTCTCCCTCGATAAATTCTTCCGCGATCGCTTTTTGCTCGAACGAATATGCCGTCGCGCAGTCCACCGCCTCCATGAGCTCCTGTGGATTTTCCACTTTCGTAATCCCGCGGCTGCCGGAGCGGTCTGTCGGTTTCACAATCAAAGGATAATGCATATCCTGGGGCAGCGACTTGCATTGTACGCCGAGCAGGCAAAAACGAGGCGTGGGGATTCCCGCATCGCACAGTGCTTTGCGCATTTCAAACTTATTCGTCGTGCGCAGCGTGCACACGTCGTTGTTCCCCGCTAGTTCCAGCTCGCGCGCGACGTAATTGACTGTGACCATCGCCAGGTCTGAGGCGATTGAGACGATCCCTTCCGGCTGCATCCCGCGGCATATTCCAAGGATCTCTTCCTTCTCTACGATGCTGACAGGATAAAAAAAGTCCGCTGCCTGTTCGCCCGGGTCGCCGCACTTCCAGGCAAAAACATGCGTTTCATAACCCATCTCTTTTGCTTTCAATATGAGCGGGTTTTGGAATTCTCCCGCTCCAACGATGGCAATCCTTTTCATTTTACCGTACCTTTATGCAAATAGAATTCATAGATGCTCCGTATCACATATTGGATATCGTCGCTGTTCATATCGTAGTAAAGCGGCAGCCGCAAAAGCCGTTCGCTTTCCACCGTCGTATAACGGTCTTCTCCGTGGAAACGGCCAAATTCCTTACCGGCCGGCGCATTATGCAGCGGGATATAATGGAAAGCCGTTTCAATGTATTTGCTCTGCAAAAAAGAAATCAGCTCCGTCCGCTCGCCAAGGTCCTTCACCTTGATATAATACATATGTGCATTGTGCGTACACCCATCGGGGATCACCGGCCGCTCGACCAGCCCCTTTTCGCTTAATTTCTCAAATCCCGTATGGTAATGGTTCCAACTGTCCATACGGCTGCCGACGATTTCTTTTGCCTGTTCTAACTGCGCCAGCAAATAAGCCGCATTGATATCGCTGGGAAGATAGGACGACCCGCAATCCATCCATGTATATTTGTCGACCTGTCCACGGAAAAATTTGCTCCTGTTCGTCCCCTTTTCCCGGATGATCTCCGCTTCTTCCGTATATTCCGGACTGTTGAAAAGCAGCGCGCCGCCTTCCCCCATACTGAAATTTTTGGTTTCATGGAAGCTGAAGCAGCCGAAATCGCCAAGCGTGCCCGCCGCTTTACCGTGATATCTGGAAAGCACTGCCTGTGCCGCGTCCTCCACCACGAGCAGTCCGTGCTTTTTGGCTATCCGGTTGAGCTCGTCCATTTCACAGGGTATTCCTGCATAGTGCACGGGAACGATCACTTTCGTCCGTTCTGTGATTGCATCCTCGACAAGCCTTTCATCGATGTTCATCGTATCTGGTCGGATATCCACAAATACGATCTTTGCACCGCGCAGCACAAAGGCATTCGCCGTGGAAACAAACGTATACGACGGCATGATCACTTCATCGCCCGGCATAATACTGCACAGCAGCGCTGCCATTTCCAGTGCATGCGTACATGACGTAGTCAGAAATACGTTTACCGCCATGCAATGCAGTTTCAGCCATTGGCTGCAGCGCTGTGTAAATTCCCCATCGCCGCAGATCTGGTGATTTTCCACCGCCTTTTTTACATATTCGAGGCTTTTAGGCGCACAAGGCGGGATATTAAAACGAATCATTGATGTTCCATTCTCCTTATTTTTCAGGGGTAAGCAGGTAATAATACGCCGAAATAGCAGTAAACGGCGATCCCTGCGACTGCCAGGCAAATAACTGCCAGGGCAATTGCCACACTTTTTTTATTTTTGCAAATTTTCTCCAGTATCGTTTTGATCCCGACCGTCATAAAAAGCATCAGCGGGATCAGGCAGGAAAGTATGTACCTGCCCTGCGGCTGGTAATCGCTCGTGTATGAATAATATGCGCTCAAAACGACGGGGATCACGATTGCCAGTACCATACAGGTTCCCAGCAGCCATTTCCTGCGTTTCCCGTCCGTGTTCCCGCTCCTTGCAAACCGTACAAGCGCCATGATACATCCTGCCATTCCTACGGCAAAGATGACCGTATAGACCGCATACACCCACACAGGCAGCCAGATATCCATTGCACCGAAGCAGCCAACCATACTCAAATAGGTAAACAGCAGCCAGCCTCTTTGCACAAGCATTTCGCCGAGAGGTATTCCCTGCCGCTGGATAGTTTCAACCATAGAAGGCTTCAGCTTGTCTATCGCATAAAGCTCCTGGTAGTGCTCCGTCGTCCGGAAACCAAGGATATCCCCGTCATAAATGATATAATTGCGGATAAACCACCATGCCGCGATCGCCAAAAACAAACCTGCCACAATATAGACGGATTTGCGGAATTCCTTTTCGCGGAAGCTGCGTTTTTCCAGCAGCAGGTTGGAGGCAAAGAACAGGACTACGCTCAACAGCAAAAAACCATATGCATTGTAATAGGAAAGTGCGCACAGCCCCATACCGATCCCAAGGATCACGCAGCTTTTGACCGGCCACCTGTCCTTTATCCCGCTTACCCAGGCAAGTACGATCAGGGAGGTTGAAAAGATTGCCATCATGTCGTTGTTGATATAGCTGGAAAGGAAGATGAACTGCGGCAAAAACGCAACCAGCACGACAAAAAGCAGGCGGTATATCCTCCGCCCGAACAAACGCGCCGCGATTTTGAAGCTGATCCATACCGTAAGCGTTGCAAAAATAACGTTCACCAAACGCGCCGCCACGACGAGAGTGCCGGGATCGCTTGTATATATTCCTGCAATTTTCATGAACGGCACACCCAGGATCTGGGAAACATATGGCGCAAACCCATAAGAAATTCCCCATTGCGGGTTACGGATCGCTTCCTCCGCCCCGTGCGGCAGGTAACCATTTTCAAAAAGGAACTGCGGGATCTGGTAGCGCATCCCTTCGTCCGGCGCTGCCAGCGGCGGCTGGGCCAGACTCCAGAAAAAATAGAAAACAAAGACGAGCGCCAAAAATATGATGTGCTCCCGCCTGACCACGTCCCAAACTGTTGTTTTCCCCAATTTTGCTGTCATTTTGCCATGTGCCCTTCTGCGCATACCCTGCTTACCGTATTACTTTAAAACCAAATTGTATCTTCTATGCATCATAAATCAAAAAAACCATTTTAACGTTACCACGAACAGGACGCAGATACAACAAAACGGGAGCCGTTTACAGCAAAGTTAAAGAAAACTTAAAAAACTGATGTGCTTACCATAAAAAATCCGTTTTTTTTAAACGGATTTTCCGTTGTCGAAGGCGGGGTTCGCAATGGTATGCTCTTGCCCCGCTTAGCCTCACATGGTATAATTTGGTAATCAAAAATTTTTATGCGAGGCTTGTATGGATAATAAATCGACCACCGACCAGCTAGCCTATGAGCGTACCATGCTGGCGAACGAGCGCACCTTCCTTGCTTATGTCCGCACTTTTATTGGTTTTGTCGCTTCGGGCGCCGGGATCATCATTCTCCTGGAATTGCCCTTTGCGGTTCCTGTGGGCATTGCCTTTATCGGCGCCGGCATCTTCTTTCTGACGGTCGGTATTTGCAGATACCGGCAAAACCGAAAACGTATCAGGCAGTTTTTAAAGTAATCCATATATTCTTCCGCCCCTATCTTTCCAAAGCCCCTATGATGTTCTTCCACAGCGGCGGCGCCATTATAAAAGACAGGAATGCAGGGCCGGTTTATCGGTACCTATGACCGATCGAAAAGCAGAAATCAAAAAGCCTCTAACCGCATGGTTAAAGGCTTTTTATTGGTGCCGAAGGTGGGAATCGAACCCACACGGTATCGCTACCACAGGATTTTGAGTCCAGCGCGTCTGCCAGTTCCACCACTTCGGCCTGAAATGTTGACTTAAAAATGATAGCATAACGGATAGTAAAAGTCAATTGTCAATGCACCGGCAATGATCCAATCTTAAGCCATTCTTCACCTCTTTTTCATACAGCCTTCACATACCGCTTCCATAATGAACACATGATCAAAAAACGGAAACGTTCAGGAGGCGTTCATGAGTAAGAACAAAAAAAACAAGAAGATGACCAAAAAGAAATGGATTGTATTGACCGCAATCATAGCTGCGGCAGTTTTGCTCGCAGTTTTTTTAGTACCTGGCCTCTTCCGGCCGGATGCCAGCGCTATGGCTTCTATCATGCAGACTGCGACCGTTGAAACAGGGACGATCGAAACAACGGTTGTCGGTTCCGGCAACCTCGCTACGCAAGAGACTGCGGATATCAAGATCCCGTCCGGCGTTACTGTGGAAAGCGTCCTTGTGGAAGCGGGGGATACCGTTGCCGAGGGCGATACGCTCGCAACGCTCGATCCTGCGTCTGTAAAGGCGGCGATTTCCGATACACAATCCACGCTTTCTTCGCTCGATTCCCAAATAGACAGTGCCAAAGACGAGAGCAGTTCCAGATATATCACCACCTACGTTTCCGGCCGTATTAAACAGATTTTTGCGGAAGAAGGAATGGACACACAATCAACGATCAACGCAAGCGGTTCGCTGGTCGTACTTTCCATCGACGGTAAAATGAAGGTAACGTTCCAGCCTGCGGCGGCAGATACGGTTTCTTCCGGCAGCAGCGTTGTCGTGACGCTTTCCGACGGCACGACAAAAACAGGTACCGTAACCTCCCTCTCCGCCGGATCGTGTACGGTCACCCTGACGGATAACGGCCCCACGTATGGCGACACGGTAAATATCGCAGCAGAGGATGGAACGCAGCTTGGTACGGGTACCCTTGAAATCAATGCCCCCATCCATATCCTGGGCAACGGGGGAACGGTTGCAAGCGTCGATGTTTCCCTCAATGAAAGTGTCGGCAGCGGCGCTACGCTCATCACCTTACAGGAAGCCGGTGCTTCTGAAGAATACGCTTCCCTGCTCGCGGAACGGACGCAATACGAGGATGTACTACGCACACTATTACAGTATGAGCAGACGAATACGATTACCGCAAAAACGGCGGGAACGGTCAGCAGCGTGTCCATATCAGGCACATCCGATTCTTCTGCAACGGACAGCTCTTCCAGCAGTGCGCAGTCTTTGTCCGCTACGGGAACGCCTGCAGTTTCCATGGCCTCTGGTTCTTTGGAGACAGCAGAAAGTTCCATCCTGCTCCTGTCCGCAGCCGCACAAAGCGGTTCCAATACCATACCGCTTGCCGATCCCTCCACGGATACCATCATTCCCATCAGCGGCATAACCGAAATCTATATCAATAATCCGGTAACCGGCAATACGCCCCAGAGCACCATCATGCCGGGCAACGGCTATACGGGAAGCGTCAGCATTGACGAACTTGATATCATGTCCGTGCAGGAGGGACAGGACGTAACCATCGTCCTAGATGCGCTTCCTGAGGAGACTTTCCATGGTACGGTCAGCAAAATATCCGCTTCCGGCAATATCCAGTCGGGCGTGACGACCTACCCCGTCACCATCACCTTAACGGACGTCGGCGATGCGGCCGTCATGGCCGGCATGAACGCGACGGCGACGATTTCCATCGCCACCAGCGAAAACGTGCTGCTGATCCCGCTCGACGCCCTTCAGGAATCCGGCAGCGAAAAATTTGTACTGGTTGCGGGCAGTCCGGACGGCGAGAGTGGTATGAGTGAACGAAGAACGGTGGAAACCGGCCTTTCGGACGGTACCAATGTGGAGATCACTTCCGGGCTTTCCGAAGGGGAGCAGATCATATATGAACAATCCGCATCCACCGATTCTTCCGGGCAATCCACTTTCCCCGGCGGTGGCATGGGCGGTATGCCGGGCGGCGGTGTAGAAATGCCCAGCGGCGGCGGTATGCCGGGCGGCACCGGCGGTGGCCCGATGGGCAGCTAAGGAGGGCAGCTTATGATCCAGATGAAAGACGTGTCCAAAATATATGAGATCGGGAACGAGAAGCTCTATGCCTTAAACCATGCTTCCCTCCGGATAGCCGACGGCGAATTCGTCGCCATCATAGGCCCGTCGGGCAGCGGAAAATCCACGCTGATGAATATCATCGGCTGCCTCGATACGGCCGACAGCGGCGAATATATTCTGGACGGACAGGAGATCGACGATTATACGGAGGACGAGCTGACGCGCGTGCGTAACTTCAAGATCGGCTTCGTATTCCAGAATTTCAATCTGCTCAATAAATTGAGCGCTCTTGAAAATGTGGAGCTCCCCCTCATCTACCAGGGCGTGCCCAAAAAAGAATACAACCGGCGCGCCGTCGAGGCGCTGTCCCGCATGGGGCTTGCCGACCGTATCCACCACAAGCCCGCGGAGCTTTCCGGCGGCCAGCAGCAGCGCGTAGCGATCGCACGGGCGCTGGTTACGCAGCCGTCGTTGATCTTGGCGGACGAACCGACCGGCAACCTTGACCACAAAACGGGAGTGGAAATATTGGAGCTGTTTTCCGAACTCCATAAAAACGGCAACACGATCGTCCTGATCACGCACGACGACCAGATCGCGCGGCAAGCGCAACGGTGCATCAGGATATTGGACGGCCAGGTTATGGAGGATGTGGGCGCATGATATTACAATCATTCAGAATGGCATTTGCTTCCGTACTGGGCAACAAATTGCGTTCGTTCCTGACGATGCTGGGCATCATCATCGGCATCATGGCTGTCGTCGTACTGGTCTCTATCGTCTCCAGTACAACGAACTCCGTTACTTCCGAGCTTGAGAACCTGGGCGCGAGCACCATCAGCGTATCCGTGACCAGTTCGCGCTACCAGCCCCTGACGCTTTCCGAGGTCACCGGCTTTGCGGACGAATACGAAAGCATCGGCTTTTCCGCGCCCACCACGGCGCAGAACGCCACGCTCAAGGCCGGCGATACGTCTGCCACGGCTTCCGTCGTAGGCAGCGTCCCTGCCTACGCGGATATCAACGACCTTTCCGTGCAGTCGGGCCGGTTCATAAAGTCCCCGGATGTAGAAAACAATTCTGCGGTCGCTGTTGTCGGTACGGACGTGGCGGACGACCTGTTCGGCCGTACAGATATCGTCGGGGAGACCATCTCTGTCGATGGGCGCAGCTTCCTTGTCGTCGGTGTGCTCGAGGATGCGGGCGAAAGCCTGATGGGCTCGGAAAACAGCAACATCATCATCCCCTACACCACCGCCCAGCGTATGTTTTACATCCCGGGCGTGACCTCCTTTACGCTGACGGCCAGCGACGCTACGCTGGTCGACCAGGCGGAGGAGGACGTCACTGCCGCACTGATGGCAAAGTTCAAAGATGAAGATGCCTTTTCCATCATGAACCAGTCGACGATCCTGGAATCCATGGATTCCATCACCGATACGATGGCGCTCATGTTTGGCGGCATCGCGGGCATCTCGCTGCTCGTGGGCGGCATTGGCATCATGAACATCATGCTGGTTTCCGTTGCTGAGCGCACACGGGAAATCGGGATCCGCAAAGCGATCGGCGCGGGACGAAAACGTATTTTGCTTCAATTCCTGATCGAAGCCCTGGTCGTAAGTACGTTGGGCGGGCTGATCGGCGTTGCCGCCTCATGGGGGCTGCTCACGATCCTGTCGGCCGCGCTGGATACGGCCTATACCATGTCCGGCAACATCACGCTGCTTGCCGTGGCCTTCTCGATGGCCATCGGTGTGATCTTTGGGATCAATCCTGCCAATAAAGCGGCGAAGATGGCTCCCATCGACGCGCTCCGGACAGAGTAAGCCGGCATTTGCAAAGACGTGCCTCCGGATAAAATACCGGCGCACGTCTTTTCTTTTGTGTTATAATCGAGAAAAGAACGGAGGAATCGGTTATGAAAAATCCCAAACACATGAAACAGGTAAAGATCACGGTATTAAAGACAACGCTCGACCAGGAGCTGGCCGCTGAATACGGCGTCGATGGCCTGGGCCCATGCCCGATGCTCAAACCCGGGCAGGTCTTTTATGCAGACTACGCAAGGCCCGACGGGCTGTGCGACGAAGCCTGGAAGGCCATCTACCAATATGTGTTTGCACTCGCCCACGGCGCGGAAGATTTCCGGTTCTATTACGGCGACTGGATCAAGCAGCCCGGCATCGCCATCGTAAGCTGTAACGACGGCCTGCGCCCCGTGATTTTCAAGCTGGAAGCAACCGGCCGGGATTCTGCCCCACCGGCTTGACCAGGCCGGTTTTCATATGAAATAATAATTGGTGTCCCATGCGGGAATATAGGGAAAGTGCCGCAGGAATACTTTGTAATCTTCCCGCATTTCTTTTACCAGCAGCGGGATACGGAACAGGTCGTTATTCCTGTGGTATGCGGAAACGAGCAGCTTCGGCTTATGACCCGTAATCGTCCTGCGCGCGCCCAACAGCGCCGCTTCTTCCTGCCCTTCCACATCCATCTTGATATATGTTGCCGCCCTTCCCGCAAGAAGATCGTCGATACGCCGTGCACACACCGGCTTTCCCCGCCCGCCGACCGACGAATTGCGCCCGCCGCGGGTGTCAAAGCTGACCTGCATATCCTTGTCATAGGCAGCGCAGTGATACAAAGACAGGCCGTGCATCCCCCGTGTATTTTTTTCCAGCTTTACAAAGTTCTTTTCATCCGGTTCTATGGCCACGATCCGGCGATAACTTCCCGCATAATGCAGGAATTCCTTTACCGTATCCCCCGTATATGCGCCTGCGTCCACATAAATTTCATCATCTTGGAGCCTTAAAATATTTCCGTATGCCTCCGATGCACTGCTTTCGCAGTCCAGCAGGTAAGAAAGTTTCCCGCTCAATTTATAATCGATCATGTTGGTAAACGTCCTTCTGGACAGCCCGTCAGCCAACAAGCCGTATGCCGTTTCAAAGGCATCGCGGTATTTTTCCAGGAACGCTTTGTCAAAAACGGCTTCCCCTCCCGCAACAGGAACATCCGGCGCATAAAGCTCCTGCTCCTTTGCGATCCTTTTGATACGCTCCATTACCTCCGGGAGCTGCGTCCCGAACGCGACCAGCACGATCATGTCGCCAAACCGTTCCTTTGCCTGCGCATAATTCGTCACCCCAAAGCCCCGGAACGTCTGTCCGCGGCAAAATTCATCGCTGGCAAAGACGCCCGCGGCAGGGATCCCCCGCCTGCCCAGCTCATTCAATATTTTATCCGCGCCGTCTCCCATGCCGTAAAGCACGATCGGCTTTTTTGCCTGCTCCAGCTTTTGCCAGACTGATACCGTTTCCCTGACCTGCATATTGTCCTTTGTTAAATTAATATCTATATTTTAACATATCCACCCGTTTTATGGTATAATGGACAGAATTGGGTAAAAAACAGTAAACGGAGTAAGAAATGATAACAGTAACAAACTTGAGTCTCAATTTCAGCGGAACAAACCTGTTTTCAGGCGTGAACCTCAAATTTACGCCGGGAAACTGTTACGGCATCATCGGTGCAAACGGGGCGGGCAAGTCGACTTTCCTGCGCATCCTGTCCGGCGACCTGGAATCCACGACAGGCGATGTGCACATACAGGAAAACACGCGTATGTCCGTTTTAAAGCAGGATCATTTTGCGTTCGATGAATATACGGTTTTAGAGACGATCATCATGGGCAACCCCCGCCTTGCGGAGATCACGAAGGAGAAAGACGCACTGTATGCAAAGCCGGACTTTTCAGACGAGGACGGCATCCGCGCGGGCGAGCTGGAAGGCGAATTTGCAGAGCTCAATGGCTGGGAGGCGGAATCCGACGCATCCAAGCTGATCCAGGGGCTGGGGCTTTCCGAGGACATCCTCTACCAGCCGATGTCCTCCCTGCCGGATAATGAAAAAATCAAGGTGCTGCTCGCGCAGGCGCTGTTCGGCAAGCCGGATATCATCCTTTTAGACGAGCCGACCAACCACCTTGACGTCGCGAGCGTACACTGGCTGGAAGATTTCCTGATGGATTACGAGGGGACGCTGATCATCGTATCGCACGACCGCCACTTCCTGAACACGGTTTGCACGCACATGGTGGATATCGATTTTGGCAAGATCAAAATGTATGTGGGCAACTATGAGTTCTGGTACGAATCCAGCCAACTGATCCAGAAAATGACGCGCGACCAAAACAAGAAGAACGAAGAAAAGGCGAAGGAGCTGCAGGCATTCATCCAACGTTTCTCCGCCAATAAATCCAAGTCAAGGCAGGCGACCTCGCGCAAAAAGCTTTTGGAGAAGCTTGAGTTTGAAGAAATGCCCGCTTCCTCCCGCCGCTATCCGTTCGTTGGCTTTACGCCCGACCGCGGGATCGGCAAGGAAGTGCTTACCGTCGAAGGGCTTTCCAAGACGATCGACGGCGAAAAAGTGTTGAATAACGTAAGCTTTGTCATGGGACGCGAGGATAAGATCGCGTTCTTGGGAGATACCGAGATCGCAGCGACTACCCTTTTCCAGATATTGATGGGCGAGATGGAGAGCGACGAGGGAACCTTCAAATGGGGCGGGACGACAACGCAGTCCTATTTCCCCAAAGATAATTCTGCATTCTTCGACGGATGCGACCTGAATATCCTCGACTGGCTTCGGCAATATTCAAAAGATACGACCGAAACGTATTTGCGCGGCTTTTGCGGGCGCATGCTCTTTTCCGGCGAGGACGTTTTTAAGCAGGTAGGCGTCCTGTCGGGCGGCGAGCGCGTACGCTGTATGCTGTCGCGCATGATGATGTTCGGCTCCAACGTGCTCGTGCTGGACCAGCCGACCAACCATCTGGATCTCGAATCCATCACCGCTGTCAACAATGGATTGGTGGATTTCAAAGGCGCGATCCTGTTTGCCTCGCACGACCACGAATTCATCGATACCATCGCCAACCGAATCATCCGCTTTACCCCGGACGGTATCATCGATAAACAAGGCACTTACGAAGAATTTATTGAGGAATACGGCGGGAATATCTATTGAATCTTCCCGTGTACAGCTCCGGATATTGCGTTATTCGGAGCAGGTCTCCCCTTGCTTACGGTTCAGCAGGTAATCCATTTCCGCATCAGAAATATCGATGCCGTAGGCTTCCGCCACCCGGTTGATATCTTCCGGCGTCTCGCATTCCTCCAGTGCGCCTAAGATGAGTTCCTTGTTTGTTTCATTTACACGTGCAATCAATTTTTCAAGCATACTGTCTACCTCTTTTTTTTATATGTAGACACAAACCAGCCGCTCTAACCCTCTTTTTCAAACTGACTGTTATAAAGCCGCGCATAAAATCCCTTCCTTGCAAGCAATTCATCGTGTGTGCCCTGCTCTACGATATGCCCGTCGCGCATGACGAGGATACAGTCCGACTCGCGGATGGTGGACAGGCGGTGCGCCACCACAAAGCTCGTGCGTCCTTCCATCAGCTTCTCAAACGCACGCTGTATCTGCATTTCCGTACGCGTATCGATGCTGCTTGTCGCCTCGTCAAGGATCAGCATCGGCGGCTCCACCAGCATCACCCGCGCAATACACAACAGCTGCTTTTGTCCCTGCGAAATATTCCCGCCGTCCTCTGCGATGATGGTGTCATATCCGTCCTTCAAACGCATAATAAAGCCGTGGGCATGGGCCGCCTTCGCCGCGGCGATGATCTCATCCTCCGTCGCACCCGGCTTGCCATAGGCAATATTATCGCGCACGCTGCCTGCAAAAAGCCATGTTTCCTGCAGCACCATCCCATACATACTGCGCATGCTGTTGCGGGTGATCGTCCTGATATCCACCCCATCGATACTGATTTCTCCCTTGTCTACATCATAAAAGCGCATCAACAGATTGATGATCGTCGTCTTGCCGCTGCCTGTGGGGCCGACGATCGCCACGCGCTCACCCGATTTTGTGACCAGGTTCAGTCCCTCGATCAGCTTCCTGTCCGGCGTATAGGAAAAGGATACGTCTTTCATTTCTACGCGGCCGTCGCTTTTTGTCATCACTATCGCGTCCCTTTTGTCCGGCGTCTGCTCCGGCTCATCCAATATCTCAAATACGCGCCGCGCGGAGGCGAACGCGTTTTGCAGCTCCGTCACCACGCCGGATATCTCGTTGAACGGCTTGGTATATTGGTTCGCATAGATCAAAAAGCTGGTCAGCTGCCCGATGGAAATACCGCCTGCGATCGCTGTCAGCGCACCCACGATCCCGACCGCGGCATAGACGATCGCGTTTACGAAACGCGTGCATGGGTTGGTCATGGACGAATAAAACTGCGAGCGCACGCCGAAATAATAAAGCCTGCCATTGATCTCTTCAAATTTCCGCTGCGCTTTTTCCTCATATCCAAAGGCTTTGACGACCTTCTGGTTGCCGATCATTTCCTCCACGTACCCGCCGATCTCCCCGCGCACCTCCGCCTGCTTGCGGAACATATTGTAGGAACGCTTGGCGATAAAGGCCGCTACAAAGAACGAAAGCGGCGTGACAAGGATCACCACCAGTGCGATGGATACATTGATGGACAGCATGAAGAGCAGCGTGCCGACGATCGTGACGATCCCTGTAAAAAGCTGCGAAAAGCCTTGCAGCAACCCATCCGATATCTGGTCGATATCGTTCACTACCCGGCTGATCAAGTCTCCGTGCGGCCGCCCATCGATGGCCCTGAAAGGAACTTCCGTCAATTTATTGAATACGTCTACGCGCAAATCGCGCACCGTGCGGTATGTCGCCTGGTTGGTACACAGGGTCATCAGCCACTGGAACAGGACTGCAAGGCCGATCGCCACGCCCAGCGCCGCCAGTATGGGGAGAATCTTTGCAAAAGCAACGTTTCCCGTACCGACGATCAGATCCACCGCCTGTCCGATCAATACCGGCGCCCATAACGTCATAGCCACATTCACGACCGCACTTATCAGTGCAAATACGAGGAAGGCGGCATACGGCTTCAAATATCCGAACAAACGTTTTAACACATGCCTGTTCATTTGCCCACCTCGTTTCTCTCAAACTGGGACAAACAAATCTCGCGGTATATTTCATTGTCCTCAAACAGCTCGTCATGCGTGCCGATCCCTGCGACTGCGCCTTCGTCCATGACGATGATCTTATCCGCATTTTTCACGGTGGTCGCGCGCTGGGAAACCATGATCACCGTAATCCCGTTTCCAAACCGGCGGATCGCTTTCCTGAGCGCCGCATCCGTCGCAAAATCCAGCGCCGAGGCGCTGTCGTCCAAGATCAGTATCTGCGGGCCGCCCACAATCGCCCGTGCAATGGTCAGCCTTTGCTTTTGTCCTCCCGAAAGATTCTGTCCGCCCTGCTGGATCATCGTATCCAGCGTTTGCGGCAGCTTTTCCACAAACTCCCAGGCCTGCGCTACCTTGAGCGCTTCTATAATCTGCCCATCGGTGGCGTTTTCATCCCGCCAACGCATATTGTCGCGTATCGTCCCAGTAAACAACACCGCACGCTGCGGCACGATACCGATCTCCCCGCGCAGCCCAGGCAACGTATAGTCGCGCACATTTACGCCGTCCATCAGCACGCGGCCCTGTGAAGCATCGTAAAACCGTGGGATCAGGTTGACAAGCGTGGATTTTCCGCTGCCCGTCCCGCCGATCACGCCGACCGTCTGCCCCCTGTAAATGCGCAAGGAAATATCCTTCAGCGCCCATTCCCCGCCGTTGTTTCCATAGCGGAAAAAAACCCGCTCAAATTCGATCTTCGGCGCATCTTCGATCTTTTGAGCACCGCTGTTGCCATTGCCCGCATCACTTAAGCTACTGCTCGTATCCAATACCTCATTGACGCGCGCCGCCGATGCGGAAGCACGCGTAAAAATGATGACCAGGTTGGCCACCACGATAAGCGCCAATAATATCTGCGTCATATAATTGACAAGCGCCACGATCTGTCCCTGCTCCAGATGTCCGGTGTTGACCGCGCCGCCGCCGAACCAGATAATAGCCACGATCCCCAAATTGACGATCAGGTAGGTGAGCGGGTTTAACAGCGCGGATATTTTTCCCACGCGTACTGCCGCCTCCTGCTGCTCGCCGGCTGCCTGTGCAAAGCGCTCCCTCTCCTTTTTCTGTTTGGAGAACGCACGAATGACGCGCGCGCCCGAAAGGTTCTCACGCGTTACCAATGATATCCTGTCCAGAAGCTTCTGGATCGTGTTGTAAAAGGGTACGCTGCGGCTCATAACCAGGTACAGCACCACTGCGATGCCTGCCGCCGCTGCGATAAATATAAGCGACAGCTGTAAATCGATGACCATCGCCATGACCGTCGCGCCAATCACCAGAAACGGCGCGCGGATCACCAGGCGGATGAGCATTGCCACCGCCACCTGCAGCTGGTTCACATCGTTGGTGATACGCGTAATGAGCGACGGCGTACCCAGCTTATCGATCTCTGCGTGCGACAAACTGTTGATGTGCGCAAACAGCTTGTTGCGCAGATCCGTACCGAAGCCCTGCGACGCCTTGGCGGCAAAAAACTGGCAGATGAGCGCGCACGTCAGCCCGATCGCCGCCAAAGCGATCATCAGTCCTCCCATACGCCACACATAGCCGCTGTCCGATCCTTTGATGCCGATATCGATGATATTGGCCATGATCAACGGGACGATCAGCTCCAATATCGCCTCAATAAGCTTGAAAATCGGCCCCAGGATCACTTCTTTTTTGTAATTTTTCAGATATTTTGCGAGCTTTTGCATACCAGTATTATACCACACCAGCAGCCCTGCTACACACGATCCAAAATTACCATATTAACAATAAATATTAAAATTTTTGTACAGCGCGCCCGGCAAATTTATATTGATATTTTTTTAACAAACTGTTTATATATAAATGTAAAATATTTTATTTGAAAGGATTGGTTTATATTATGGCTAGATTTACTTTACCACGCGATCTGTATTTTGGACCTGATGCAATCGAGGAGCTTTCCTGCCTCAAGGGCTACAAAAGGGCGATCATCGTCACGGGCGGAAGTTCCATGCAGAAATTCGGTTTTTTGGATAAGCTTCAAAAGATACTGCACGACGCAGGTCTTGAGACAAAACTTTTCGAGGGCGTCGAGCCCGATCCGTCCGTAGAAACGGTATACCGCGGCGCGCAGGCGATGCGCGAGTTCGAGCCGGATGTGATCGTATCCATCGGCGGCGGCTCCCCTATCGACGCAGCCAAGGCGATGTGGGTTTTCTACGAATACCCGGAAAAGACATTTGATGACATCAAGGATCCTTTCACGATGCCGAAGCTGCGGCAGAAAGCAATCTTCGTAGCCATCCCGTCCACTTCGGGCACGGCGACGGAGGTCACCGCTTTTTCCGTCATCACCGACTATAAAACGTTGATCAAATACCCGCTGGCGGATTTTGAGATCACGCCGGACATTGCGATCCTCGACAGCAACATTCCGCTTACCATGCCGAAGTCATTGACAGCAGATACCGGTATGGATGCGCTCACGCACGCAATCGAGGCTTATGTTGCCGCACTGCACAGCCCATTTTCTGATGCGCTTGCCTTAAAAGCCATCCAGATGATCTATGAAAACATCATGGCTTCCGTAGACGGCAATGAGCAGGCACGGGGCAATATGCACATTGCGCAGTGTATGGCGGGTATGGCGTTCTCCAATGCGCTTCTCGGCATCTGCCACTCGCTTGCGCATAAGACGGGCGCGCAGTTCGATATCCCGCACGGCCGCTGCAACGCGATCCTCCTTCCGTTCGTCATTGAATACAATGCGAAGGCGGTACCTGAACGCCTTGCAGACATCGCAAGGGCGCTCGGCCTGCCGGGCGCAACGTCCCAGCAGCTCATCAATTCGCTTGTGGACGCCATCAAGGAACTGAACGCTAAACTCGGCATCAAGCAGTCCTATCAGGAAAACGGCGTTTCCGAGGAAGATTACTTAAAGGTTGCGCAGTTCATTGCCGAAAACGCGACCGCAGACCCTTGCACGGGCAGCAACCCGCGCCAGACGGATGTAGAAGCTATGCGCAAAGTGCTCGACTGCGCTTTTTATGGCAAGGATGTAGAATTTTAAAAAATTGCTTAAGCATCAATCCTCTTATGAAAGCGGCCGGAAATATTCCGGCCGTTTTCTGTTTCCTTGTCTTTTTCATATTGACAAAAAGCTGTAAGAATAGTATGATTTGTATGAAAAGTATAACAAGTATGAAATGTTGGAATTTGAGGAGCGAATATACGATGGCAGATCAAAAAGGCGGATTTCCGGAAGGGCGGTTCATGGGCACGGTGAAGGTAGGCGAAAAAGGCCAGATCGTGATCCCTAAGACTGCGCGTGACATGTTCGGCATCAAGCCGGGCGATACGTTGCTGCTTTTGGCGGACAGCCGCCAGGGCATTGCGATCGTACGCAACGAGACCTTTGTGGACTACACCAACCAGATTCTAAACACAAGTCCGCTGGGCAAACACGACGAAGAAGAAAAGTAAGGGGTATGATGATGGACGTATTATCCGTATCTGACCTTGAGAAACATTACCCCGCTTTTTCTTTAAAGGATGTTTCTTTTGTCCTGAAACCCGGCAGCATCACCGGTTTCATCGGGCGTAACGGTGCGGGTAAGTCTACCACGCTCAAGTCCCTGTTGAATTTTGTACATCCGGATAGCGGCGATATCCGCTTCTGGGGCAAGCCCTTTTGCGGGGACGAACTCAACATCAAGCAAAAGGTCGGTTTTGTGACCGGCGGAATCGATTATTATCCCAAAAAGAAACTGAAAACGATCACAGAAGTGACCCGCCGCTTCTTCCGCGCATGGGATGATGTGGCTTACCGCAAATACATGCGGCTTTTTGCGCTCGATGAAGAAAAGACGCCCGACCAGCTTTCGGAGGGAATGAAGGTCAAATATCCCTTGGTACTGGCACTTTCACATCATGCCGAGCTTTTGATCCTAGACGAGCCCACCAGCGGCCTTGACCCCGTATCGCGCGACGACCTTCTCGATATTTTCATGGATCTCGTCGAGCAGGAACATATGAGCATCCTTTTTTCCACGCACATCACATCCGACCTTGAAAAATGCGCGGACAACATCATCTACATCAAAAACGGCAGGCTCATCGCCTGCGAAGGAATGGATCCCTTCCTCGCAAGCTACAAGGTCGTCGAATTCCAGAAAGGCCAGCTTCCTGAAAATGCCCGGCAAAAGCTCATTGGCTGTAAGCGCGACCGCCACGGCATGAGCGGGCTTGTAAAGACAGGCGACCTGCCCATCCAAAACGCCCGGGTACGCGACGCGATCCTGGAAGATATTATGGTACACATCGAAAAGGAGGGCTGACCATGAAAAACCTGTTATATAAAGAGCTGCGGCTCGTGCTCCATCCGGTAAACATCATGTTCCTCGCCTTTTCAAGCATGCTCCTCATTCCCAGTTATCCCTACCTGATCGTTTTCTTCTATGTATGCCTGGGGATTTTCATGATGAGCATGACTGCGCGTGAAAATAAGGACGACTACTATTCCATGATGCTGCCCATCCCCAAAAAGGATACGGTCAGGGCGCGGTTCCTGATGGTCATTTTCCTGGAGGTGCTTCAAATCATCATTGCCATCCCGTTTGCCGTACTGAACCACCAGCTGTTTCCTTCCGGTAATGAGGCAGGCATGGATGCAAATATCGCCTTTTTCGGCTTTGCCTTTATCGTGTTCGGTATCTTTAACCTGATTTTTTTCACCATGCACCATAAGGATACCAGTAAGATCGGCATCCCCTTCCTCGTCGCTTGCCTCGGTATCGGCACTGTCATGATGGCGGCCGAGGGTGCGGCTTACGCCATTCCGTTCTTCCACGATTACATCAAAACGATGGTTCCCGGCTTCCTTGGTTACCAGCTTGCCGTACTGGCAGCTGGCATCCTGCTCTATGCGCTTTTGACTTTCCTATCTTATAAAAAATCCGTAAGACATTTTGAAAAAATGGATTTTTGAAACGATACAAAAAGAACCGGCCTTTTAGCCGGTTCTTTTGATTTACCGTCCATATGGGTATTGCGGAATCGCCGCTCCCTTTGCCGCCTCCCTGCGGTCTGTTTCCGCTTTGGCGCTTTGGTATACCTCGAAATAGTAGGGGGTAAAGAACACGCTCATCAGGCTCGACACGAGGCCGCCCACGAGCATATAAAGCGGCAGTCCCCACATCAGCGGATGAAGGATCTGTTCTGCCGTGACAAGCGAATCCATATTGATGCACATTCCCAGGTTCACAAAGAACGGCAGGAAGAAAATAACGGCGACCAGGCCCGTAATGAGCCCCTGTATCACCTCTGCCAACAGGATATGCCCCAGATTTTTCAGGAAGTTTCCCCTGTAGATATAACGAAAACTGCTGAAAAATGCCTTGAAGCCCTGCGTTTGTTCCATGCCCGGTATGTATGAAAGGAACATCTGGCTGAACTGGTAAAACCACCCGATGACCGCCATGATGACGATCGCCGGAAACAGTGCGGAAAAGAGCGTTGCCAGCGCCTCCCATACGTCGGGCGAATAGACCGCCCAATCCACCATGTTCTGAAGGGCTGATACGAAGACCGCCACGACTGCGATGACCGCGATCACCATAGCGAAAACAAAGCCGAAGAGGATTTGTGTCAGGGTTGTCAGCAGGTATTTCGTATAGTTTGCACACGCTGCCTGCCACGCAGCCCGCATGGGCGTAGGCTTTCCGGTGATACTTGTTCCCCGCAGCACCGCCGTAATGAAACCGCTGTACAGAGGGGCCAGGAAAACAGATATGGCAAACATCACCGCGGACGTCCATATCGGGGCGCCCTGCGGCACATAGCCGGCCTGATCCATACGGGTCAGGCTTGTCAATTCACCTGAAGCATTGATCCCATAAAGCAAAAGCACTACTCCGACGTATATGACCGTCGGCACAAACAATGCCACAAAATTCCTTTTTGCCATGCTCCACGCAGAGCTGAACACTTCGCTCAATGATTTTGACATACCTTATCCTTTCACTTTTGCGGGCACAGGGCTTTGCAATACAGCGCGAAAATATCTTCCCTCGTGATCGGTTTTGCATTTTTCTTTTTCATCGCCGCTTCCGCCGCGATCTCCACGAAGCCGCGTATTTCTTCTTCGGTGTACACCGCCGTTTCCCCAATCAGGCCTTTCAGCATTTCCTGAAATCCTCGGATCCCGTCGACTTGGAGCAGCTTACACATCGTGTCCACTTTTTCCTTGTTCGCATCATAAACAAACCCAATATATTCTCCCAGCGTGAGCGCGCATGCGCGCCCGTGCGGGATATCTTTTAAGACCGTGATCGGATATCCCATCGTGTGCACCGCGCTCGTACCGCCGACATAGATCGCGATCCCGCCCAGCGTCGCCGTATAAAGCATCAATGCCCTATCTTCGTCAGTAAACTCGCGCCGCTCTAGCGCTTCCTTATATTTCGCAAAATTGCGGAACGCCTGCTCCGCGATCATGTCATTCGACCACGAATCCGCAAGCAAATATGCCTCCACACTGTGCGAAAGCGCATCCAGCGCCGTATCGAGCATCACGCGCATGGGCAGCGTCTTTAAATAACCGGCATCCAAAAACGCCGCCTTGGGCAGCAGGTCCGGGCTGGAAAACGACTGCTTGGACTCCCCTACCGTGAGTACAGACACCGCCGTCACTTCACTTCCCGTTCCGCAAGTCGTGGGTACCGCTATGACGGGCAGGGGCGTATTCCGGTAAGATTTATCATACATAGCCGACGGCGGCACATCGTTTGCTGCCAGAACCGCCACACCCTTTGCCGCGTCGATCGCACTGCCGCCGCCCACAGCAACGACAAACGAGAATTCCGGTGCATACCCGCACAGCGCCTGCACATCTTCCGGCGTGGGGTTTGCAGGCACGGAATCGAGCACCTTCCCCTCGATCCCTTGCTCGCGCAAAGCATGCAGGATGTCCGCAAGGGAACCGTTTTTTTCTGCCGAGGCTGATTTTACGACCAGCGCCTTTTTACCAAACTGCGAAAACTTCTCCGCATTTTTCCTGATACATCCCTGCCCTACGATGATCTCCGTGGGCACTTGAAACGTGAATTCCATGCTGTTCTCCTTCAAACGGCCTATTTGAAAATAACCCCTTTTTTGAGGATAACGCAGCTGTAGCCTGCGCTTTCGCTCGTTGCCACTACGGCAAAACACTTTTTGGCGCGCTCATAAAACGCAAAGCGCTCAACTTGTTCAAAATCCTTATAGGCGTTGGAAAAGTCCCTGTTTTTGATGATGGATTCAAATTCATCCCATACCTCCGGACGCGGGCTGCCGCCCGGATCCATGACTGCGACAGGCTGCTCCACAAAGACATCCAGCGGGAAAAACTGGAGTACCGCATCAAGAAGGTCTGTCACCGTATGGCCGTCTGCACGGATCACCCGGTTGTCCTTTCCCATGGACTGCGCAGGAAAGTTTACGTCGCCAAAGCAAATCTCATCGCCATGCCCCATTTCCATGATCGTTTTCATCAGTTCCGGGGAAATGATTTCCGGTATTCCTTTTAACATGACATTGTTCCTCCTGTGTTTTTTGATTTCATTATACCACAAATCAGGAAAAAAAATCCCCCGCGAATCTTACGCGGAGGATTTTTCGGCCTGCCTTTACTTTGTGATCGTTACCTTCTGGATATGCCGCGGCGCATCCGGACTGCATCGTTTTGCCTCCGCAAGCCCGCAGGCAAACATCTGGGCCGTCACCACCATATGGAACGGCGCCGTATATTTCGAGCTTTTTTCGACAAGAAGGCACTTGTCCGCATCCTGCGCGTTCTCCGGATCGTCCGTCACCATCAGGATATATGCCCCCAGCTCCGCATAGCGTTTGGCAGCGGCCAGTACGTCCGCCTTCGCCTCGTCGCTCGCGCAATAAATGAATACCGGCAGGTTGTCGGAGATGAGTGCCAGCGGCCCATGCTGGAAATCCGAAACCGCGAACCCGCGTGCATTGGTATATGTCGTTTCCATCATCTTAAGGGAAGCTTCGAGGGCGATCGGGTATTGCAGCCCGCGTCCCAGAACGATACAGCTCTGCATAAAGGTGTACTCCTTTGCAAGTGCCATCACCTCCGGCGCTTTGGCTACTTCTTTTTCGATCCCCTGCGGCAGCACCTCCAGCGCCGCCGCCAGTTCTTTGTTACCCGACCACATAACGATCAGCGTCGCCAGGCAAAACATTTGCGCCGTAAATGTTTTGGTTGCGGCGACGCTCTTCTCCAGTCCTGCCGCGCAATCCAGGTTAAAACGCGCTTCCGCAGCCATGGGGGACTGTGTATTGTTTGTCACCGCCACGGTGATCATGCCGCTTTTGTTCGCGTCCTTCAAAACGCTCAGTACATCCTCCGCCATGCCCGACTGCGATATCCCGATCACCAGCGCGTCCCGGTATACGATCTGCGAGCCATACAGCGTGTTGACCGAAGGTGCGGAAAGGGATACCGGCAGCTTCAAAAGCATTTCGATCAGGTATTTCGCATAGATTGCGCAATGATCGGACGTCCCGCGCGCAGCGATCACCACCTGGCGGATATCCGCCTTTTTGATTTCTTCCAGCAGTTTTTCCAGGGTTCCTTTGTTTTTTTCGCGGATTCCTGCGAGAACGCGCGGCTGCTCCAATATCTCTTCATACATTTTCGTCATAACGGTACCTCCCATTGGTTACTTTCATTGTTGATTCCCTAAAAAACACACCATTGTAAACGTGTACCATTTACAATGGTGTGCTAAAAGCTCAGATCCAATTAAAACCTTTTATACTCTTCATCTTATCTGCTTATTTTCTCACGGACATATGCAATCAGCATGAAGAGCAAAATCAGTCCATATCCAAGCCATTTACCTGCATCGCCCCATCCGAATGCAACGAACAGGTTCGTTAGTGTCTGTAAGACCGCCGCCCCCAAGATAACGCCAATAAAATTTCCTTCACCACCGTTAAGGGAGATGCCACCGACAACGACTGCAGCAATACTCGGCATGACATACTGTGAAGCCATGTCCTTGAACGCCTGTCCCAGGTTGCCAATCAGCAACAAGCCTACAAGCCCTGCAATGATACCGCTGAACATGAAAGCGATCGTCCTTACACGCTTGACATTGATACCTGAAAGGTAGGCCGCCGTGGGGTTCGATCCAACGCCTAACAGCTTCACGCCGATTTTTGTTTTGTACATGATCACCATGATGACTACAGTCGCGATGATCAATACCCAAAGTATGTTCGGGAAAATTCCCGTCATCTTTGCCGCAACCTCATTCAATACCGGAGAAGGCGCGCCTGTGATACTGGAACCGGCTGCATAGACATTGACAACGCCTTGCAGGATATTTGCCATTGCCATTGTAACGACTAACGAAGGCAGTTTTACAAAGTGTGTCAACAGACCGTTTGCAAGACCAACCAGGCAACCAATACCGATTGCAATCAAAATCGCGATCCAGAGATTCTCGTTTTGGCCGTCCATAAACTTTGCAGACAATACGGCCACGAGCGTCGCGATGTATCCGACCGAAAGGTCGATGTCGCCGCCAGCGCTGATCACGAGCATCTGCGCCAAACCAAAGAGCGCAATATACGTCGCAAACTTCAGCATCAGCAAGACTTGCTCAAAGGAAGCAAATGTCCCACCTGTCGTATTTTTAACTACAATTTCACCTACGGCAAATAATATTACGATCAATACCGCCGCGATAACAAGTTTACTATATTTCTGGAATCCTTTTCCCAGCGCTCTTTTCTTTAATATATTTTCCTGCGGATTCATTTAGCTTGCCCCCCTTTCAACAATGCCCTTTCGTTGATTGTTGTATAAATCGTGGAGCTTGCGATTGCCGCAATGATGATGATGCCCGAAACGAGCGACTGATATGCGCTCTCTACATTCGCAACATAGATCAGCTTGCTAACAAGGCTCATGATGATCGCGCCAACGATTGCCATGAATACATTCCCTTTACCACCTGTTAAGGCCACGCCGCCAACTACCGCGGCTGCAACGCACTGCAATGTCAGCGGATCACCGATACGCGCGCTGCCTGCCTGGTTCTGTGCGACCATGAAAAGCGCACAGAAAAAAATGAAGATAGCATTGATCATATACGCTAAGAGCTGTACCTTGGATGTATTAATGCCGCTCTGGTATGCAACCGTACGGTTGGAACCGACCGCATAGATGTAACGGCCTGTCCTGGTCCTGCTTACGCAGTACCATATTACAACTGCCGCAATAATGAGTAACACACCTGTCGGAATCGCCTGGCCAAATGCTTTTAATGCTTCTGGCATGGCCTCTACCGATGCAAAATCATAAAACGCACGCATCCAATTTACACATTCGCCACCTGGTGTCGGCATGATAAACAGCGATGCACCCAGCCATACATAAGACGTTGCAAACGTCGCAATGATAGGTGGAAGCTTTAAGTATCCAACAGCCACGCCATTGACAATACCCACAACCAACATGACCACCAGGCCCATCAATAGAGCTGGAAGGCCAGTCGACGGGTCATCCTTTTTCATGATGCTCGCCATCACGCACATCATAAAGGCCATCGCCGGACCACTTGATAAGTCGAGACCACCTGCAATAATAACGACCGCCTGCCCCATTGCAAGCAGAATCAAAGGGGTCCACGATATGATACTGTTTCTCAATGAAGAAGGCTCAAAGAAGTTTCCCTGCAGAGCCGCGACAATCACGATCATTGCGATAAAAATGATCAGCGTTGCAAATTCGGGCCTGTGCATAAATTTCTGGAAACCATTCCTGTGCGTCATTTCTTTTTCGCTCATTGCACTTCCCTCTCTTCCCGCGATTTTACCTGCAGCGACATTTCAACGATTGCCTCGTCTGAAATCTCTTTTCCCTTCAGCTCGCCGACGATCTTGCCTTCGTACATGACCAAAACGCGGTCACAGTAACTCACAAGCTCGTCGTTGTCACTTGCATACAGGATAACGCTCATATTTTTTTCTTTCACCATCTTCATGATGAACTCATAAAGATCGTGCTTTGCACCTACGTCAACACCTTTTGCCGGGTCGGCAAGAAGCAGCACATTCGTATCGAATGGCAGCCATTTGCCGACAACGACTTTTTGCTGATTACCACCCGAGAGCTTATCTACGGAAAGATCGATCCCCGCAGTCTTGATAGACAGCGTTTTTACGATCTGCTCGCACTCTTCACGATATTTCTTCGTAGGCGTAAAGAGAGGCTGCTTTTTCAGAGCTAATTTTGGGAAAATCATATTTGTGTACACGGAGTCCTTGAGCATCAGCCCTTCCTTCTGGCGATCACCAGGGACAAGCAGTATGCCCTTTCTGACCGCATTCACAGGCTGTGTTAACTTGATTGGCTCACCATCGATCGTTGCTGTGCACTTCGCTTCCTTATAATTACCTGCAAGGGCAAGCATCAGCTCCGTCTGTCCTTGGCCGGCAAGTCCGCCAATACCAAGCACTTCGCCCTTTTTAACTTCGAGAGAAACACCACGCAGATATTTTCCATAGTTCAGATCTTCAATTTTTAATTTATCTTCATTGGAAATCGGCTGGTATTCTTTTACAGTATTGATGCATTCCACATCCCCAGTAATCAGACGTACGATTTCATCAGGATTTTTCTCCTGCTTTTCAAAGTCTATTTCGCCCACATTACTACCGTTGCGGAACACGACGATATCGTCGCACATCTCAAGAACTTCCCACAGACGGTGGGATGTAAAGATCATGGCGACCCCCTGATCGGCCAACTTGCGCATATATTTAAAAAGCGCTTTTACCTGCGCCTGCTCAAGCGCTGCCGTCGGTTCGTCCAATATCAATAATTGCGGATCCTCGGAAATCGCTTTGGCAATCTCAACGATCTGCATTTCACTCGAATCCAATTCACTTACCCGTCTTTCGATATCGAATCCGGGCATAAACTCATTAAGTATTTTCTGGGATAATTCCTTCGCGTCCTTATTATCTAAGAACAACTTATTTTTCTTTTCAAAACTGAGCACAATGTTCTGCCATACCGTAAGATCCGGCAGCAGGCTCAAGTTTTGAAAAGCCATCGAAATGCCGGCTTTTTTTGCGTCAATCGGGTTTTTGTAGCTTACCTCATTGCCGTTATATGTAACCGTACCACCGTCGGCCAGATACACCCCGGTAATGATTTTGGAGATTGTGCTTTTACCCGAACCGTTCGCGCCCAGAAGGCCTGTAATTTTCCCCTTCCTGCACGTCAGGTTACCATTACTTAAAGCTGCGACACCGCCAAAACTTTTCGTTATGTTTTTCGCTTCCAGTAAAACCATCCAAAATTCACACCCTTCCCATCGTGAATTTATTCTTCTGTGTACTTAATTTACGGGAGCAGGCATGATGCCTGCTCCCGTAGTAAGTTTCAGTTCTGCTTTTAATCAGCTAAGATTATTTGAACAGTTCAAGCGCCTGTTCTTCTGTGAAGTACTCTGTCAGCAGATAATCGTCGGACTGATCTTTCAGCTGTTCCCAACCTTCGTCAAAGTTTTCATCCGTATAGAAAGAGTTAACTACATAGTAGTAAATATTTCCATCGAGTTTTGTTTCGTCGAGGTCTTTACCTTCTGCCATGTTGACTGCAAGACGCATCGCGGTTGCACCGATTCCCGGAGGATTCGGCTGCGAGAAAGCTTTGAAGTCAGCACCAGAATCACGCAGTTCTTTCCAAGCCTTGAAGAATGCTGTGCCCGGATCGCCATACATTGCTTTGGGCAGTTTGCCGGCATCCTGGAATGCCTGCAGTACGCCATATGCCATACCATCCTGTGTATACACAATGTCGATTTCCTGACCAGAAGACAGGATCTGTGCCGTAGCTTCTTTTGCCTTTGTCTGATCCCAGCCACCAGGCGTGCTCTGGAGCAGCTTGATGTCAGGATAGTTTTTCAGAACGTCCTGCGTAGCGCGGATACGTTCGTTATTAGCCGGATGTCCGTCAAGACCAGAGATCTCGATGGCATTGCCCTTGCCGCCAGCGCCTTTGGAAATAGCTTCAACATTCTTGGTGTTCCAAGCATAGTGGTCCAGCGTTACCTGCAATGCGCCCGGAGCTTCAGCCGTAGCGTCATACACAACTACCAGCTTACCAGCCTTCTGCGCATCAGCGATAACTTCGGAAAGAGCCGTGTTATCGTTAGGGTTCACCATGATCACATTCACTTCCGGATCGTCTACGAACTGACGAAGGATCTGCGCCTGCTCGTTCGCGTCGCCGTTTGTCGTGTTGTTCACGATTTTATAGTCTTTGATTCTGCCAGCTTCTTTGTACTCATCACCGACTGTTTTCATGTTGTCGATCATGATATCACGCCACGATGTACCGGAAGAACCAGTAGAGATACCGATTACGATGTCGCCTTCAGGAACGATCTTCATAACGCCGCCTGTCTCCGCTTCATCACCGCTCTCATCGGACTGAACCGGCTCGCTTGCGCTCTCGGACGGCGCAACCGATTCAGAAGCCGCAGCGCTTTCGCTTGCTGCAGGTGTTTCGGAAGCTGCCGGCGCTGCCGTACAACCAACGAACATTGCAGCTGCAAGTACTAAGCACATAACAACTACTAAGACTTTTTTCATTTTACTTTCCTCCATAAAATATTTGTTAATTATCCGCTCATGCGGATAAACTGAAATCTTTCTTTGTATTGCTTTGTCAATTGTAAACCACATTTCGTGACTGCGTCAATAGCTGTTTAGTCAATACTTCGATTAAATGTGTAGATATCCTGCTGCAGCGTGATAGAAATTTTAGAGCGGTCTCCGCGCATGAACGACTGCGTCAGCTCATAGGCGTCGCCGGATTCCTGCCGCGTAATACGCTCTACATAAAAACCGCATGTAGGATATTGACATTCCAGCATTTTGCAGATGCTTTCTTCAAACACGATGCTTTCGTACGTTTCCTCTGCGATATAGGGCGAAATCTTCGCCTCATCCCGCAGCGAATCATACAGCGACCCGCTTTCCAAAACTTCTGCGCGCAGCGTCGGATGTACCTTTACAGGCAGGAATGTCGTTTCCAAAAGAAGCGGTTCCCCGTTCGCCATCCTAAGCCGCACGATCTCGTAAACCGGGTCGTTTTCCTCCAGGCCGAACAGGTCGATCAGCCCGTCGGAAGCGGCAATCGTCTTGAATTCCAGAAGCCTCGAGGAAGGAACAAGGCTGGAAGCTTCCATTTGATGAGAGAAGCTGTACACCTGTTCCATTTTCCTCTTCAGCTTTGTCTTTGAGATAAAGGTTCCTTTTCCACGAACCCTGGTCACCATGCCTTCCTCTTCGAGCTCGCCGATCGCGGCCCGGACAGTGGAGCGGCTGACGCCAAATACATTGCAAAATTCTTCTTCTGTCGGCAGTTTGTCGCCCGGCAGGATATTCTTCGAGGCAATATTCCGCTTGATGATCATCATGATCTGGTAATGCAAAGGCAGCTTGCTCTCAAATTGAATTTCGCTGTCAAATATAGGGCTCATGTCCTTCTTACCTCTTACTTCCGTACCACGATTCCTATTGTATCACACAATTCATCATTTTGGTACACTTTTTATCATTTTTTTTCTTATTTCATCATTTTTTCAACATCCATCGGCAGATTGCTCGAAAGGACGTTATTTGCGTTCATGAACAGGCCCTCGTCCAGCATCAGTCCTGCGTCCGCACCATCCGTCATCGCGCCACGCACGTTGCGGATCTTCCTGGAGTCGCCGATGTTGCCTACGAGCACGCCTGCCGCAACCAACTCGTCATACAGCTTCGTGTTGGATGCATATTCGCCGAATACGACAGTATCACATTCTACTTCGTATTTATTGAACTTGCTGTCCATCAGGACAACGCTGCCGTCTTTGATCTCAAGCAATGTCGTCGAGAGCTTCACATCTACCGGGATCTTGATCGGATGCTCTTCCGGCAGTCCGCCGCCGTTACCTCCTGCAAAACGCACTTTCAATACTTCTTTATGTACGTTTTCGATGTGCGGTGCAAATTCGCTGTCCTGTGTCACATAGATGATTTCCTTGCCGCGAAGCGCCAGCGCCTCCGCCGTATCCGTAGCGCCGTAGTGGTTGCCGTAAACAACGACCTTCTGACCAACCTTGGCAGGCTCGCGCTTACCGCACTGCGGCCAGTATTCACAGTTCTTCTTCACGCATACCAGCACGTCTTCAAACTTCACGCCCTTTTCCTTGCCCGGGATATCCGGGATCACCGGATTGCTGCCCGTACCGCACAGTACAACGTCATAACCCTTGAGCATATCGACCGTTGCTTCCGTGTTGAGCTTGATGTTGACGTTCAGCTCTTTCATCTGGCGGCGCATCCAATCCATATACCATTTCATCTTGCCCTTCGGCGGAACCATACAGCATGTACGGAGGATACCGCCAAGCTCGCTGTCCTTTTCATACAGTGTCACGTCGTGTCCGCGCAGGGTCGCGATCCTTGCCGCTTCCATACCTGCGATACCGCCGCCGACGATCGCGACCTTCAAGCCTTTGTTCGCCGGTTTCATATCGAGGAAACGCGTATCGCCGATCGCCGGGTTGACCGCGCAGCGCATTTCGTGCTTGATCATCAGGGATTCGGACCAGCAGCCAACGAGGCAGCTGATGCACTTGCGGATGCTGTCTACATCGCCTGCTTTTGCTTTGTTCGCCCAGTACGGGTCTGCAAGCATCTGGCGCGAGAAACCGACCATATCCGTCTTGCCCTCTGCGATAATCTGGTCGCAATATTCGGGGCTGCGCAGTGTGTGGCTGGTGATGACCGGGATATTGACAGCCTTTTTGATCGCTTCTGCGGAATACGTGTTCCAGCCTTCCGTATAATACATCGGATCCATAACCGTTTCTGCAAGGTCGAAGATGCCGGCCGAGATATCAAGCGCCGCAACGCCCGCTTCTTCCAGCGTCTTTGCGATCTTGATGGATTCGTCAAGCTTCCTGCCGTCGTGCTTCCATTCTTCACCGGAATATCTTACCAGAATCGGGAAGTCTTCGCCACACTTTTGTTTGATCCTGTCGATGATCTCCAGGATGAAACGCATGCGGTTTTCATATTTTCCGCCAAAGCGGTCGTTTCTTGTGTTTGTGGCCGGGCTCATGAACTGTGCGATCATGTAACCGTGTGCAGCATGCAGCTCCACGCAGTCAAAGCCGGCTTCTTTTACGCGCCACGCAGCTTCTGCAAAGCGTTCTGCCAGATCGTATACTTCCTCTACCGTCATCTCGCGGGCGATCTTGCCGTGTGCCTGTCCGCCTGCATAAACGACCTCGTGGCCAGCGCTGCCCGGCAGGTAGGATACCATATCCGAGCAGGAAATCTGCCCTTTTCTCGGGTATGCCGCCTGGCGGCCCGGATGCTGGATCTGTACCGCACATTTTGCGCCGTGCTTCTGCATCGCTTTTGCAAGCATGTGAAGACCTGGGATATAATAATCTTCGTCAGCAGAAATACAGGTTACCGTCGGACGTCCCGTGTGCCTGTTCGGTGTGGAAGCGCCCACGATGATGAGGCCCGTACCGCCCTTTGCGATCTCTTCATGATACCGGATTACACGGTCATTGATGCCGCCATCCGGATCTGCCGAACTAATATCCGTCGGAACATGCACCGTTCTGTTCGGTACGACCATGTTCTTGATTTTGATCGGTTGAAAAATGTGTTCAAAAGCCATCTTTTTTACCTCCGTTTAAAAATAATGAGACTGTGATTAAATTTTACTTCTTAAAAAAACGTTAAATAATTTACTGAAAGTTGGTTAGACGGGGCCAAACCTCGAGGTTTTTATGCTGCATGCGCCTTGGAGGCGCATGCAGCATAGCAATTATGAAAAAGTTATTTCTGCTTCCTGACTTCTTCGATCGTTACGCCAAGCACATCCGGTGTGGAGCGATAGCCAACGCCCATGCGGTCGATGCCCATGTCGATCAGCTTTAGGAAATGTTCTCTCGTGCGGATCCCGCCGGAACCTTTGACTTTGATCTTGCCTTCGCCGGCATCCATCATCGCCTGCACAACCTCCACCGTTGCGCCTTCGCTCTTGCCGCCCGTATAGAAACCCGTCGAGCTCTTGATGAAGTCTGCGCCAGCGCGTACGGCCGCTTTCGTACCTTCCTTGATCTCGTCCAGCGTCAGGGAATCTGTTTCAATGATCACCTTGACTGCCGTACCGTATTTATGGCATACGTCTACGACTGCCTTGATATCCTCTTCCACTTCTTTGTACATGCCGCTGCGCAGCCATCCATAGTTCGCAACGATATCCAGCTCGAATACGTCGCCCCTCTTACAATATTCTTCCGCCTGCATCACTTTGGAAGCAGTTGTCGAAAGACCGAACGGGAAGTCGCATACCACGCAGATCTTCGTATCCGTTCCCTTTGTCAGCTCCGCTGCGATATCGAGGGACGCCGGGTTGATGCATACTGTGATGCAGCCAAAGTCGATCCCTTCCTGGATATACTTACGGATATCGTCCTGTGTAAACTCCGGCTTCAAAACAGACTGGTCAATGTATGCAGCCAATTCCTTTACCGACATCTCGCTTGCTTTCTTCGTAGGTTTCATGATCTTTCCTCCTGATAATATAAATTTTTATCAATATATGAATCCTTATAGTGAGCCCTGATCCAGCCGCGGGAATCGTCCCGCCCTGCCATGCCGCTTCTGCACAGCTTTCTGCGCTTGCCCTTGATGGTTATTGCAAAGATATTTCGTTGTTTGTAATATTTGTAATTTATGTCTTATTTGTATCATTTGTATTATTTGTTCTATTTGTTTGTATTGTATCACCCATCCTTTTGAAATGCAAGCAAAATTTTTCCCTTTTTTTAGAATTCATTTACCCGCATTTTTCACCTTCCCCATGTTTGTTTTTTCGCTTGTTTCATATATAATAAAAAGAAATGAATATTTCAGGTTTTTGCAAAAAACTATTGCAATTATGCCAAACATTTATTATGATACAAATAATACAAATCATATAAATCATACAAAGCGGCATGCGCCACTGGGATATCGCAAAACCTTGAAACAAATACATATTTTAAAGGAGGATCTAAACATGAAACTTGGATTTGTAAGTGCTATTTTACCGGAATACTCTTTTGAGCAGCTGATCGACTATGCAAGCAAGATCGGCATGGAGTGTGTGGAAGTGGCTGCCTGGCCTGTCGGTAAGGCGGAACGCCGTTACGCAGGTGTGACGCACATCGACGTCGCTTCCCTCGACCAAGCAAAAGCCGAATACATCAATAATTACCTGAAAGAAAAAAATGTGGAGATTTCCGCCATCGGTTATTACCCCAACCCGCTCGATCCCGATCCGGCCGTACGCAAAACATCCGTCGACCATATCAAAAAATGTATCGAAGGCGCACGGATCTTGGGCCTTCACAATATGAATACCTTCATCGGCAAAGACCCGTCGTTGCCGATCTCCGAAAACATGAAAGCTTTTAAAGAGATCTGGCCCGACATCATCAAATTCGCAGAGGACAATGACGTCAAGGTCGGCATTGAGAACTGCGCGATGTTCTATTCCATGGACGAATGGCCGGGCGGCAAAAACTTAGCCTCCACCCCCGCTATCTGGACGGATATGTTCTCCATCATCGACAGTAAATATTTCGGGCTCAACTATGACCCGTCCCATTTGGTATGGCCGCAGATGGACTACATCCAGCCTATTTACGATTTTGCGGACAAGATGTTCCATTTCCACATCAAGGACGTAAAATTCTATAGGGACCGTTACAACAAAGTCGGCATGATGGCAACGCCTCTTGAATATCATGCGCCCAAACTGCCGGGCTTAGGCGATATCGACTGGGGCAAGACCATTTCCGCGCTCTACGATATCCACTACAAAGGCCCCGCTGTGATCGAAGTGGAAGACCGTGCGTTTGAAGATACGCTTGAGGACAAGCTTCATTCTATCGAGCTTTCCCAGAGATATATGCGGAATTTTATCTAGGAGCCGGGAATGAACGAAGCGAAGAAAGAACTCTCACAAAAACTGGCGGGCGGCGTTGCGCCGCTCAAGGCACTCATCGGGTTTGACGGTTTCGTAGACGAGATCGTGCATGTGGTGGATAAGCGTATCGATCCTGAAAACTTTTCCCGGATCGATACGATCCTCTCCTACTCCGAGCGTTTGAAAAATGGCTGCGGCCTTTCTACCAATGTAGAAATCGTCGCTGTCCAGAAAAAGCTCGGCGGCAACGGCCCCATTTTTGCCAACGCCCTGAAAAAGCATAACATCTCCCTTACCTATATTGGCTGTGTGGGCGAAAACGGGCACGATCCCGTTTTTGACGAACTGGCGGCAGGCTCCGTGATGATCGGTCTTACAGAGCCCGGACATACGGACGCCTACGAATTCCATGACGGCAAGATCATCGTTTCCAAGATCGAGCATTTTAAAAATGTCACCTGGGAACGGATCATGGAGAAGGTGGGCCTCGACGCATTTGTAAAAATTGTGGACGAAAGCGACCTCATCGGTATGGAGAACTGGACCATGCTTCCCCACATGAGCGATATCTGGCGGAGTTTTCTCGCCGATGTGCTGCCGCGGATGAAAAGCCGCCCGCAGGATAAGCGTTTGTTCTTTGACCTTGCGGATCCGGAAAAACGCAGCGCGCAGGACATCAAGGAAGCCATAGAGCTGATCAATGCTTTTTCAAAAGCCGGTTTCCCTGTTACGCTCGGCCTCAATAAAAAGGAAGCATGCGAGATCGCGGAATTATACGGCGGGCAGATCAGCGACTATCAGGCTTATCCGCTCAAGGAGTTATGCGAAAGTTTAGTAAAGGACATCAGGATCGATTGCCTTGTCATCCATCCCGTAGACCGTGCCTGCTGTTATGCAGGAGGCGCCTACTACGAGGTTGCCGGGCCGTACTGTGAGCATCCCGTGCTCACGACGGGTGCGGGAGATACCTTCAATTCAGGCTTTGTGCTTGGATGGATGAACGGTTATCCGTATCAGCAATGCCTTCTGTGCGGCGTAGGCGCGTCCGGCTATTATGTCCGCAACGCCAAAAGCCCCGACACGGAAGAGCTCAAAAATTTTCTTAATACTTGGGAATGAAATTTAGAAAGGAATGATATTCATGGAAAAAATCAGAACTGGCGTCATTGGAACAGGCTTTATCGGGCCTACACATATTGAAGCGCTGCGCAGGTTAGGCTTTGTGGATGTTGTCGCCCTCGCCGATATCGACGACGCAACGGCAAAAGCAAAAGCGGAGCAGCTTTCTATCGATAAAAGCTACGGGAACTATCAGCAACTGCTGGCCGATCCGGAGATCGACGTCGTACATATCTGCTCACCCAACAGCTTCCATTTCCAGATGGCGAAAGAAGCGCTTCTGGCCGGCAAGCATGTCGTATGCGAAAAGCCGCTCACGATGAACAGCGCGCAGGCCAAAGAGCTGATCGCCCTTGCCAAGGAAAAGGGCCTTGCAAACGCGGTGCACTTCAACATCCGTTTTTACCCCGTCATCCACGAAGCGCGTGCGATGATCCAGAACGGGGAACTGGGGAAAATCTTTGCGGTCAACGGTTCTTACCAGCAGGACTGGCTGTTTAAGGAAACGGACTACAGCTGGCGTTTGGAGCCAAAATTCAGCGGCGATTCCCGCGCGGTAGCAGACATCGGTTCGCACTGGCTGGATTCCGTTGAATTCATGACAGGCATTAAGATCGACAAGGTATGCGCGGATTTCGCGACCTTCTACCCCACCCGCAAAAAGCCTTTAAAGCCGGTCGAGACTTATTCCGGCAAGGTGCTCACGCCCGATGATTATGCAGACGTTCCGATCAATACGGAAGATTACGCGTCCGTACTCTTAAAATTCGATAACGGCGCGCACGGCTCCATGACGGTCAACCAGGTTGCCGCGGGACGCAAAAACCGCATTTGGTTCGAGATCTACGGCAGCAAAAAATCCATCGCGATCAACACGGAGCGTCCCAACGAAATGTGGATCGGCGAACGCGACGAAGCGAACCATGTACTGATGAAAGATCCTTCGCTCATGCACCGTGAAGCGGCGCAGCTGGTCTCCTATCCCGGCGGCCACAACGAGGGTTTCCCGGATACGATCAAGCAATTTGCTACCAAGTTCTATAACTACATCCGCGCGGAGGGTTATAAGACAGGCGCAACACCGGAATTTCCGACGTTTGAAGCAGGCCTGCGCGAGCTGCAGCTGTGCGAAGCGATCGTTGAATCCGCAAAGCAGGAGAAATGGCTTTCCCTGTAAGTTTCCAGGCAAGCAAACAGGCATATGGAAATCATATGCCTGTTTTTTGTTTTGTGCTATAATACAGGTATCAAATCCCGGAGGAATCCTTTATGACGATACGTGAAGAATATGATGCAAGACTCAAAAGGGTGATGGATGCGGCGGCGGTAAGGGAGCCTGACCGCGTCCCCCTCGTGCCCGTATTCCAGGCCTTCCCCATCTATTATGCCGGTTATACGATCCAGGACGCCATGGAAGACTGGAAAAAAGCGGGGGCCGCCTACGATATTTTCTACCAGCATTTCCAGCCCGACCTAGGCTGGGATCCGATCCTCTTTAATCCCACGGCTTACCTCGAGCGTTCGGGGATCACGTGGTATCGTTGGCCGGGTCACGATATAGACGATCCCAACGCTATGTACCAGTATGCGGAGGGTGAGTATATGACCGCCGACGAATACCCGGAAGCGATCCGCGACATGACCAAGTTCATGATGAACAAATGGATGCCGCGCAGCTTTGCGAACTTCCCCGGCCTTGCCAAACTCGATTTCCGCAACGCCATGTGGTTTGGGCATATTGGCACGCTGCTCAATTTCGCCGATCCACAGGTCATCAGTACGCTCGAAGCAATGGTGGAAACGGGTAAAATCCTAAGCGAATGGTTTGCTTACCTCGGCGAATACGGGCAAAAGCTCAAAAACCGGTTTGGCATCCCGCTCATCTATGCGGGCTTTGCCTATGCGCCCTTCGACATGATCGGGGATTCCATGCGCGGTACCGTGCCTATCCTCATGGATATGTTCGACCACCCGCAGGAGCTTTTGGAGCTCATCGATGTGGTCACGGACTATGCAATCGAAGATACCATCAAGGGCTGCAGCGGCAAAGAAACGCCGTTCGTATGGTATTGGCTGCATAAGGGCGTGGACGAATTCATGTCTGACGAGCAGTTCAAAACCTTTTACTGGCCGTCGCTGCGCAAATACATCAATGCCGTGGCCGACGCAGGACTGACTCCCGTCGTTTATGTGGAAGGCGCGTACAACTCTCGCCTCGGCTATCTTACGGAGATCACGCCGGGCAAGGCGATCTTTTCTTTTGAATATACGGACATGGAGCAGGTGAAAAAAACATTGGGCGGACATTCCTGTATCATGGGCAACGTCCCCGCCGTAACGTTAAGCTACGGCAGCAGGCAGGAGGTCGTCGACTATTGCAAATGGCTCATCGATACCTGTGCGCCGGGCGGCGGCTATATCATGGACAGCGGCACCATGATCGACGACGCCAAGACGGAGAATATCGAGGCCATGTTCGAGACGACCCTTACCTACGGCATACGCTGAAAAAGAAACAAACGCCCGTTTTAATAAACGGGCGTTTGTTTTATTATATATAATAGGTAGGAAATTATTCAAAATCAACCAAACAAGTCCGTGGACAGGTAACGTTCCCCGGTATCCGGCAGGATAACGACGATCTTCTTTTCCTTATTTTCCGGCCGTTCCGCGACCCGCATTGCCGCAAACAAAGCCGCGCCGGACGATACGCCGCATAACACGCCTTCTTTGTGGGAAAGCAGCCTAGCCGCTTCATATGCCTCATCCGTATAAACGGTGATCACCTCGTCGATGATATCCCTGTCTAAAATCTTGGGCACGAACCCCGCGCCGATCCCCTGTATTTTATGCGGGGATGGCTTGCCGCCCGAAAGCACCGGGCTTTCCGCAGGCTCTACCGCAATCACCTGTGTTTCCGGCCGTTTTGCTTTGAACACCTGCCCGCAGCCTGTGATGGTGCCGCCTGTTCCCACGCCCGCAATAAAGATATCGACGTCGCCTACCATGTCACGCAAAATCTCCTGCGCCGTCGTCTCCCTGTGCGAGCGTACATTTGCCGGGCTTTCAAACTGGTCGGGCATATAACCGCTTCTTTCATCGCGAATCTCCCGTGCGCGCATGATCGCCCCGCGCATGCCGTCTGCCGCAGGCGTCAAAACCAGTTCCGCACCCAAGGCGGATAATAATCTCCTGCGCTCGATGCTCATGGATTCCGGCATCGTCAGCACCAGGTGTAGGCCAAGGCAGGTACAGATATAGGCAAGGGCAATGCCCGTGTTCCCGCTTGTGGATTCCACGATCACCGTATTTTCACCGACCAGCCCTCTTTCGATCCCGTCCTTCATCATATAATAAGCCGGACGGTCTTTCACGCTTCCCTGCGGGTTGAAGTATTCCAGCTTCGCCCAGATGGAAGGGTTGATGTTATTAAGCTGCAAAAGCGGCGTTTCTCCGATCAGGTCTGTCAGTTTCTTTGCTAATTTCATATCCTTACTCCTCGTTCTTGATAGATTTCACGTCATAAGGCGTTTCCTGATATACATAATAGTTGAGCCAGTTATTAAAGAGCAGGTTTGCATGTCCGCGCCAGCGCACGACCGGCGGTTTGCTGGGGTCGTTGTCCGGAAAATAGTGGACAGGCACAGGCACGTCCAGCCCGCGCGCGATGTCACGCACATATTCTGTCTTGAGCGTATTCGCATCATATTCCGGGTGTCCCGTGACAAAGATCTGGCGGCCGCGCTTTGCCGAAACAAGGTATACGCCGTCGTCTTCAAATTCACATAATATTTCAAGCGCCGGATTTTCCTGTATATCCGATTTTTTGACGTATGAGTGGCGCGAATGCGGCGCCCAGAATTCATCGTCAAACCCGCGCAGCAGCGGCCAGTTGTTCGGCGTACGCTTGTGCAGGTATATCCCGGACAGCTTTTGCTCGCACGGATATTTTTCGATCCCATAATGGTAGTAAAGCCCCGCCTGCGCCGCCCAGCAGATATACATCGTAGAATAAACGTTCTTCCTGCTCCAGTCCATGATCTGCGTCATTTCCTGCCAGTAGGTCACTTTCTCGAAAGGGATTTGTTCCACGGGCGCGCCGGTAATGATCAGCCCGTCGTATTTTTCATCCTTGATATCGTCGAACGTTTTATAAAATGCGTTCAAGTGCTCGATGGGCGTGTTTTTGGAAATATGCGTTGCCGGATGCAGCAGCACGACCTCCACCTGCAATGGCGAATTGGCAAGCAAACGCATCAATTGCGTTTCCGTCTGTTCTTTGGTGGGCATGATGTTTAAGATTACGATCCGCAGCGGACGGATGTCCTGCTGCGTTGCGCGCTCTAAGGGCATTGTGAATATGCCCTCCTGCGCCAGTGTCCGCGCTGCCGGTAATTTACTGCTGATGTTGATAGGCATATTGCATTTCCCCTTTCCTTGCGTATTCAAAACAACGTTTGACTATCATTATATAGTAAACTATAATTATTGTACACGTTTTTATACAAATTGAATCCCGTTTTTTACCGCGGGAATACCCCATAGGAGTATCTATGCTGCAGGAATGGAAAGACAATGGCGCGACGCATCTCGCGCGCGAGATCATGACGATCAATAGGCCCAATATCACGGACGATACGATCAGCGGCTTCGGGATGAAGCGAAAGGTCGCCGCGTTTATCGACCTGGTCAGGAGCGCCATGTACCCTAATATTTACGACAGTAATATCACGAAGGAAGCGGAGCTGCAGGAAACGGTCACGCGCCGCCTGCGTGAAGCCGCCGTGCTGCTCGACTGCATGATCGCGGAGGTTTTGGTGAACCAGTGCCAGCTCGAGCACCGCCACCGCATCGATTGTGACAAATGCAGGGAAACCGCGGAAAAGATCACTGTCCGCTTCATGGAGCAGTTGCCCCGGGTCGCGCGGCTTTTGAATACGGACATCGACGCCGCTTACTGCGGCGATCCTGCGGCGAAGTCCCACGAAGAGATTTTGCTTGCCTACCCTGGGTTCGAGGCGATCAGCATCTACCGCCTTGCCCATATCTTTTATAAACTGGACATTCCCCTGCTGCCGCGTATGATGACCGAGCAAGCGCACAGTAAAACAGGGATCGATATCCATCCGGGCGCTACGGTCGGCGAACACTTTTTTATCGACCACGGTACAGGCGTGGTCATTGGCGAAACATGTACCATCGGCAACCATGTCAAGATCTACCAGGGCGTAACGCTGGGCGCAAAAAGCTTCGAGCTGGATGAAAACGGCCATCCCGTCAAAGGGGTCAAGCGCCATCCCGATATCCGCGACAATGTCATCATCTATTCAGGCGCAACCATCCTGGGCGGCGATACAGTCATCGGCGAAGGCTGCGTGATCGGCGGCAACGTATGGCTCACACATTCCGTGGAAGCATGCACGACCGTCTATAATGCTTCCCCTTCCCCTACGCTGATCACAAACGGGAAGTAACATAAATGCAAAAGGCTTCTATCGCGGAAGTCGCCATCCTTCCATCACAGCAAAGGCGAAAACCCTATGCAAAATGATGCGGCCTCAGGCAGGCCGTATTTTTTATTGACAAAATTTTTTTCTTCTGTTATGATGTACAGCGTCGGAGTAATTAGTACAATATCGTACTAATATTACAGGAGGTTACCATGTCAGTCCCCAACGAAAAACAGTTTTGGAAGTATATCCTTCCTTCTATGCTCACGATGTTTCTCTGTGGTTTTTACGCGATCGTCGATGGCTTTTTCGTCGGCCAGGCCGTAGGCGACTTGGGCCTTGCCGCCATCAATATTGCATGGCCCATCGCATCGTTTTTGCTCGCTGCCGGCACCGGGATCGGCGTGGGCGGCTCTGTTGTAATGTCCACACGTTACGGAAAAAATGACATTTCCGGCTCGCAGAGGGCGTTTGGCAACACCTTTTTTATGCTGTTGGCGGCGTCCGCCCTGATGACCGTGCTGTTTTCCTTGTTGTATATACCAATCCTGCACCTGCTGGGCGCGCGCGGCGAACTGCTCAGCGCCGCCGGGGAGTATGCGCAGATCGTTGCCGCTGGCAGCGTTTTCCAGATTCTCGGCACCGGTATCGCGCCTTTGCTGCGCAACAAGGGCAAGACCATCGCGGCTATGGCCGCCATGGTCAGCGGCCTGGTTACAAACATCATCCTGGATGCCTTGTTCGTCATGGCGCTCGGCTTAGGGATCCGCGGGGCCGCCCTTGCAACTGTGATCGCGCAAGCGCTTGTCGCGTTGGTTGGTTTTATTTTGCTGTACCATAAAAAAGAAAACCGTATCCCGCTCCGCATGTTAAAGCCGGAAAAAGGAACGGTAAGCAGGCTTTTGAAGATCGGACTGTCGCCCTTTGGTATGACGTTCGCGCCCTCCATCGTCATCATCCTTGCAAACCTGCAATGCCTTGCGTACGGCGGGACAGTCGCGGTCGCGGCTTATTCCGTACTGATGTATGTCGTTACCTCGGCGCAGGGGCTTCTGCAAGGTGTGGGCGACGGCGTCCAGCCCCTCCTAAGCTACTTCAACGGCGCAAAAAACCAGAAAGCCATGCAAAACGTTTTCCGGAAGGCACTGGCCACCGTGCTGGTTCTGGGGGTTGCCCTCGCGGCTGCGGCGCTGTTTTTCCGCACGCAGATCCCCGTGCTGTTCGGCGCTTCACCGGAAGCCTCGGTGCTCGTGGAGGCCGCGCTCTTTTTCTCGGCCTTTGCATTCCCCTTCATCGGGTTTTCAAAGCTTTCGTCCTCGTATTTCTACGCGATCGCGGACGTCAGGACTTCCGCATTGGTCATATATCTTGACCCGGCCGTCTTAACGCCGTTGTTTTTGTTCACATTGCCGTTGTTTTTGGGGATCACGGGCATCTGGCTCCTGCTTCCCTGCACGCAGGCTTCCCTGACGGTGATCCTGCTATTGATCTACCGGCGGCAGGCCGCAAGGCAGGATGCCTCCGCGCAACCGGGCGTCCACTTGCCCGGCGCCTTGCAGCCTGGTAAAATAAAGAAAAACAGGAGCAGCGACTATGGAGCATATTGAGCAGATCCGCCGCGAGATCGACGAATATTATGAAAACTGGTTCCGCATCAACCGGGCGTACGACAGATGGGCGCAGCGGCACGGGACATCGGACAATACGTTATTTACCCTGTATACGATTTCCGCCTGCGGGGATCGCGGCTGTACGCAGCGGCACATATGCAATGAGATCCTCCTGCCTAAGCAGACAGTATCCTTCATCCTTTCCAAGCTGGAAAAGCAGGGACTGCTGCGCCGCAGGGAAGACCCTGCTGACCGCCGTAACAACCTTGTATTCCTGACTGCCGAAGGAAAGGCCTATGCCGACCGGTTGTTGTCCGCGCTGGAAGATGCGGAAATACGTGCATACCAGCGTATGAACGCTGCGCAGCGCAAGGCGCTTATGGACGGGTATGCCGCGCTGGCCGCCGCCATCGAACAAAGCTTTGGCACGAAAGAATGACGCATATACAAAAAAGCCCTTCCGCACCCGGCGGAGGGGCTTTCTGTTGGTTCCCGGATGCCCGGGACCTTGAGAAAAGTAATTGTATCATCCCGCTATTGGCGCAGGTACTCCGGATTACCTTTAAAAAAATTTACGATCATATGCGTCACGATCATGTGGATGTCCTCCACTTGTTCGTAGCTTGAGAGCCTTGCCGTCATATTCACCTCCGCGATGCCTGCCAGCTTGCCGCCGTCAAATCCCGTAAGCGCAATGACGTGCGCGCCGTGTTCCCGTCCATATTCACACGCCCGCAGCACATCCGGCGAATTTCCGCTCGCACTGATCGCCAGCAGTACGTCTCCCTCGTTCATCAAATTGACCAACTGTTCCCGGAAAATTTCGGAAAAAGCGATATCGTTCCCGAGAGCGGTGATCTTTTCTACATTATCGCATATGGAAAGGATGCGGAACCTGCGCATATCCGGTTCCTTGACCGCATTTTTCCCAAAATCGCATACAAAGTGGTTTGCCGTACCGGCGCTCCCTCCGTTTCCTAAAACGATCACCTGTTTGTCTTCCAGATATGCCTGCTTCAAAAGCCCGGCCGCCTGCCCAAACTGTATTGGGTCAATCTTACCGATCGCACCGACCAGTCCTTCCCCATATTCTTCCAGATATTGTTGGAACATGTTATTTTCCTTTCTCATCTGCTAAAATCCCGATCCACATCCTATAGTCCTTACTTTTTTCTTTTTCCAGCGACTGTATCCCGCGCTTGCGGCACAGCTCGTCTCCTTCATCCTCATACGTTGCCGTACCGTTCCACGGTTCTATACAAACAAACGGCGCTTCTTTTCCTGCAGGCGTCCATACCCCCAGCATCTGGAAATCCGGGAAGGATACCCTTACGCCCTGCCCACTGCGGCTGTGCACAAGCTCTACCCTGCGCGACTTGAGCGTATCAAATACGAGCGCATCCTGCTCAAACAATCCATACGCAAGTGGGATCACGTCGCCGTCCAGGCGGAAATTATCCGTTTCCTTTTCAATCAGCCGTTTTTTCGCGTTGAGCAGCGGCGTCGTGAGCCTCTCATGGCACGAAAACCGCAGCTCGTAGTCCTCAAACGCTTCCGCCCCATGGAGCGGGCAGCAAAATCCCGGATGCACGCCCAACTGGTAATACATCGTCTTGTCATCCAGGTTTTGCACATCAAATACAATATCGATCCCACTCATACGTAAAACATAGGATACGGAAAGCCGAAATCGATAAGGATACTGCTCCAGCGTCTTTGGGGATGCTTCCAGCGTCAATACCGCCTTATCCCTTTCCTGCAAAACGACTGTGAATTCCATGTCCTTTACAAACCCATGCCGCTCCATGTGGTAGCGTTTGCCTTCGATCAGCGTTTCATTGTTGCGCACATCGCAGACAATGGGGAATAGGATTGGCGCAGATTCCGCCCAAAAGTCCGGGGCGCCTTCCCATATATATTTTGTCCCATCCCCGCCGCGCAGGGAGGTAAGCTGCGCACCGTGCGTATCAATGTCTGCGCACATGCCGCCGTTTGTAAGCCTGATTCGCATAATTCCTACCTGAAGGTCTTGTCTGTCTTTTCGATCAGCCTCTTATACAGGTTGGGAACCGTCTGGTCGTGCCTGCCCTGTATGTAATGGCTCTCTCCCCCGTCCGCGACCGTACGCGCCATGATCGTTTTCCACGGACGGAAATAATACCGCGGGTCGCCTTTGGGCGGCGTTTCATGTACATTCTTTCCTTCCAGATCATGCAGGTCGAATACCGCGGTCGTAAAATGCGTGATCTTTTTCCCGTGCTGGTGCGCTACGTTCCTCGCCATGGAGAGGCACTTCAAATAGACCTCCGGCCCGATGACCGCCGATCCAAAGTCCAAAAATACCCCGTTTTCGAGGTTTGTGATGGACTGTGCATAAATCAGGAAATCCGTATAGGATGCCTGTCCCAGCGCCGCGCCGTCGCAGTTGGGATGTTCATGGATGATGTCGCACCCAATACCCACATGGATCGTCACCGGTACCTGGTAACGGTAGCCCGCTGCCAAGAGCGAATAATCCTTGTATTTGAAATTATTTTCTTCGATCACCCTGCCGATTGCTTCGCCATATCCGATCCCCTCGGCTACCGCGAGCTTCGCGCATTCATTGAGCCCGCCCGTTTCCTGCCACAGGCCGAATTGCCCCTCACTGATATAGCGTGCCACACTCTCAGTTGTCGCGCCGATCATCGCCATCTCATAGTCGTGTATCCCGCCTGCGCCATTGAGCGCAAAATGTGTGATCAAACCGCGTTTCATCAACTCGATGAGCAGTGGGCCGTTGCCTGAACGCAGGCAATGCGCCCCCATGGCCATGAGTACCGTCGCCCCCTTTTCGCGCGCCGCGATGATGCGGTCCGCAAGCAGGTCGATGGTTGGGTGATCCATAGCCGGCTGTACGTCATCCGGGTCAAACATGACCGACAGGTCGATATCGTGTACCCGGTCGCCTAATGGCTTCAAGTGAAGTTTACTCCTGTCAAATTGTTCAAACGGCATTTTATTGCTCCTCTCCAAATAAATATGCTTTAAGCTGCCTGATTCCGGAAAAATCCGGGATGATGATGTCCGCACCTGCGCGGATCAGCCTTTCCCGCTTCCATTCGTCCACCCTGCCGTCGTGGTTCCTTTCGTCGGAGGCTACCCCTACGGCAAAGCCGCCGCTTTCTTTGACGTTCTCGATTTCCACAAAGCCGTCGCCAAAGCCGATCAGCTCGTTTCCATTGAGGTCATTTTCCTTGATGATCCTTTGCACCACCATCTTTTTGGAAAAGCTTTTGTAATCACGCTGCGCGCCATATACCCGTCCCTTGAAATACGGCGTTACCCCCAGGATGTCCGCCTCGTGCTGCGCATATTGCTCGTCTGTGCCGCTTGCCAGGAACATTTCCACGCCATGTCTCTGCAGCATCCCTAAAAGCTCGAAGCTTCCCGGCACGACGCATGCCTTTGGCTCTATCGTCTTTTGTTCCAGCCCGGTGATCCGGTGCTGTACCTGTTCTAAAAGCCGCCTCTGGTATTCGTCCTTATATTCCTGTGCGTCAAGCGGCTTACCGCCGCGTTTTTCAAGCTCTTCCACCAGCGCAAAACACTGGTAGATCGTTTGCTTTCCCGTGTTTACATCCACGAACTCATCGATGCACGCGCGTATCGATTCTTCGCTTTCCCCGCCGCCCAGCGGCGTTGCGCGCATCTCGCCGTAAAAATAACTTTTCATCACGCCCTGCCAGCCCTCGCGGATCAGGCTGATCGTCCCGTCAAAGTCAAACAGCGCGAAGCGGAACTTTCCCTTTTCATATGTACCGTTTATGATTTCCATTTTCCATTCATGCTGCATAAAATACGATCCTCCAAATCAAATACGCGTTGCGTTATTTCTTTCTCCTCTCGCTTGCATATACAAGCAATAGGATGTACAGTACCACGCCGTATCCCATCCATTTGACCGCGTCGCCGCCGCCGAATAGGATAAACAGGTTTGTCAGCACCTGCAGGAACACCGCCCCCAGGACGACCCTCAAATAATTTCCCTCGCCGCCTTTTAGAGATATCCCGCCGACCACCACCGCCGCATAGCTCGGCATCAGGTAAGACGAAGCCATATCCTTATAGGCCATACCCATGTTGCCTGCGAGGATCAGGCCGATCAGTCCTGCAATCGCGCCGCTGATCGTAAAAACGATGCACCGCGTGAATTTAACATTCGCCCCCGAAAGGTAAGCGGTCTTCGGGTTTTCACCCACGCCGAACAGCACCGGCCCGTATTTCGTGTGTTTCATAATGAAATACACCACAAGCACAACCACCACCAGCAAGAATATGATATTGGGGATCGTCGCCGTCGACTGTGCCGCCAACGTCTGCAAAACAGGCGAAGGCGTGCCCGAAATACTCATGCCGGACGCATATACATTGATGATTCCCTGCAGCACGCACGACATGGACATCGTCACCACGAGCGGCGAAAGGTTGAAGTAAGAAATCAGCAGGCCATTGAGCGTCCCGAAAAACAACCCGATGCCAAGGGCGATCAATATCGCCAATACCAGCCCTCCGTTACTGCCATTCATGACCGCTACGCCGAAAATCGCCGACAACGTCGCAATGTAGCCGATGGACAGGTCTAGCGCGTTGCCCCCGCCTGAAACGACGACCATCTGGCACAGGCCGAACAGCGCGGTAAAGGCCGCAAATTTCACTGTCATCAACGCCTGGTTCCAACTGATGAAGTTTCCGACAAACAGCTCTCCGATCACCGACAGCAGGAGGATCAGCCCGATGACCATCAGCGCCTTTTTCTGCGATTTTGCAAAGCGCACAAAACGGTTTTCAGACATCATTACTTTTTGTTTTTCCATGTTATTCCGCCTCCTTCAGCTTTGCTTTCTGGTTCAGGGACGTATACACGAACGATACCATCAGTGCAACGATCACAATCAGGCCGCTCACCAGTGTCTGGTACACGGTGGGCAGGTTTGCAAAGAAGATAATCTTGTTGACGAAGCTAAAGATCAGCGCCCCGATCACCGCGCTTGCGATATCGCCCCGTCCGCCTGCCATGGAGACACCGCCGATTACGGCTGCGGCAATGGACTTTAAGGTGAACGCATCACCCAGCGTATAGTCTCCCGAACGATTCTGCGCCACAAAGAACAGTGCCGTCAGCATGATGCAGAACGAATTAAACATGCACGCAAGGATGCGCGTACGCGCCGTATTAATCCCGCTTGCATAGGCGCTTTCCTCGTTTCCGCCCGTCGCATACAGGTAGCGCCCAAAGCGCGTCCTGCTGATGAGCATCCAAATCACGATCACTGCGATCAATATCCAAAGCGAGGGCGGTATGACGTTGCCCAGGTTCTGTATCCATTCCGGCATCCCATTGACCATGGAAAAATTATAGAATCCCTCTACCCAGTTGACGCACTCGCCGCCCGGACGCGGCAGGATAAACAATCCCGCCCCCATAAAGATATAAGACGTTGCAAAGGTCACGATAACCGGCGGTACGCGCATAAAACCGATCGCAAAGCCATTGAGCAGGCCGCACACCGCTGCTGTAATAACCACCAGCACAATCGCCGTTATGCTCGTCGACGGGTCGCCGGCCTTCATCGTCGCCGCCAGTACGCACGTCATCAGCGATAGTGCCGCCCCGTTCGATAAATCCACCGCACCCGAAATCATGATGACCGACTGTCCGATTGTCATTAGGATCAGCGGGAAAAAAGCGTTCGATGTGCTGACCAGCCCCTGCAGCGTAAAAAAATTGTTCTGCAGGCAGGCTGTAATGATAATCATCACGACCAGGATCATAATGCTCGGGAAATTTTTAATCGACGTTATTTTTTTCAAACTGATTTTGTCTTTCATCCCTATACACCCTCATCCGTTATTCTTCGGCGGATTTGACTCCGCTCATCGTCGCGGCGTATATCTTGTCTTCCCTGATATCGTCGCCGCAGAGTTCCGCGACAAACTGCCCCTCAAACATGATCAGCACGCGGTCACAGTATTTGATCAGCTCCTCCGCGTCGCTCGCATAAAGCACAACGCTGGCGCCGTCTTTTTGCGTCATTTCCTGGATAAACCGGTACATATCTTCTTTCGCGCCGATATCCACGCCCTTCGCAGGGTCGGAAAGAAGCAGCACTTTAATATCAAAGGTCAGCCATTTTCCAATGACGACCTTTTGCGCATTGCCGCCCGACAGGGTCGCTACCCTGGTATTTAAGTCCTTGGCCACGACCGACAGTTTCTTGACCGTCTCCTTGCCTTCTTCCCTGTACTTTTTCTCCGGGATAACCAACGGGTGTTTTTTCTGCGCCAGCTTGGGATAGACAAAATTGTCATAGACGGAATGCTGCAGGAACAGGCCTTCTGCGTTCCTGTCCCCGGGCACAAGGAATATCCCTTTAGAGATCGCGTCCGCCGGACTCTTCATCTTCAGCTCTTCGCCGTCCATCCGCATCTCCTTCACATTGGGCTTGGGATAGTTCCCCGCCAATGCGAGCATCAACTCTTCCTGTCCCTGCCCTGACAACCCGCCGATTCCCAGGATCTCGCCCCGCTTTAGGTTAAAGGAGATATGTTTTAAACGGTTTGTATAGTTTAAATCGCTGATCTCCAGTATTTTATCTTCCGGCAGGATACGCGGACATTTTTCGCATACCTGCGTTTCCTTCTTCTTGCCTGTGATCATCCTGACGACCGCATCCGAATCCCGTTCCTCCCGTTCAAAATCCAGGCTTCCGACGTTCCGCCCGTTTTTAAACACCGAAACGGTATCGCACATCTCCATGACCTCCTTCATACGGTGGGAGGTAAAGATCAGTGCGATATCCTTTTTGACCAACTTACGCATGTATGCAAAAAGCCGTTTCACCTGTTCGATCTCCAAAGATGCGGTCGGTTCGTCAAGGATCAGGAGTTTGGGTTCCTCAATCAGCGCCTTTGCGATCTCGACGATCTGCATTTCGCTCGGCCCGAGCTGGTATACATATTTGTCGATATCCATGCCCGGCGACAGCTCGTCAAGGAGTGCTTTCGCTTTTTCCTTGGCCGAAGCGTTATCCAGGAAAAGGCCTTTTTTCTTTTCGCATCCAAGAGCGATGTTCTGCCATACGGTCAGGTCCTCCACCAAACTCAAGTTTTGGAACACCATCGATATCCCGTTTTTTTTGGATTCCGCCGGATTGGAAAACGCCGCCTTTTTTCCGCAGTAAAAAATTTCTCCCCCGTCCGCACGGTATACGCCCGTGATGATCTTGGAAAGCGTACTTTTTCCGCTGCCGTTTGCCCCCAAAAGCCCCGTGATCCTGCCCGCCTCGCACTTGAAATCCACATGGTCGAGTGCAACGACGCCCTCAAAGCGCTTTTGTATATTTTTCACTTCCAAAACAGTCATATTTTTCACCAGCCTTATTCACCTTTGTCCGTGGTACAAACTGATTTTGATCCGTATTTGATATGGGGAAGTTTTTTCCTTCCCTCTGGCCTGGAATGCTTTGTTTCCGCCCGCCCATTCCCCGTGGCGCCGGCCAGGACGCCAATTCGGGCAGAAAATCCGTACCATTGCCCGGACGCGTTTTTTGCGCGCCCAGGCTGATAGTACGTTCGGGCTTACGCCCTGCTTAGTGGCAATTATTTAAAGTACTGCTGCAAGTCTTCTTCCGAGATATATTCCGTCATCATATAATCGTCCGGCTTATCCTCCAAAAGCGCCCATCCTTCATCGAAATTTTCGTCCGTATAGAAGTTCTGCACTTCATAGAAGAACGTGTTTGCATCGTTGACCATCTGCAGAGCATCGTCCTTGAATTCTTTGCCCTCGTAAAGGTTGACCGCTACACGGAAGCCTGTACCGCTGATTCCCGGAGGATTCGGCATTGCGCACGATTTGAAATCCGCACCGGAGTCACGCAGTTCTTTCCACAGCTTGAAATACGCTGTTCCCGGTTCACCGACCATGATCTTGGGCAGCTTGCCTTGGTCTTTGAAGGCCGAAAGTACGCCATAAGCCATGCTGTCCTGTGTAAATACGATGTCCGGCGTCACACCGCTGGCGATAATCTGTGCCGCCGCTTCTTTTGCAACCGTCTGGTCCCATCCGCCCGATGTTTCGGAAACAATTTCGATACCCGGATAGTCTTTCAACACATCGTCCCTTGCCTGCAGGCGTTGGATGTTTCCAGGATGGCCGTCAAGGCCATAGATGTCGATTGCCGTTCCTTCCGGCATTTGTTCTGCAACAAAGCTGACCAGCTTATAGTTCCAGTCGTACGGGTTTACCTGCACTGTCACGACATCGCTCGCCGTGCATGTGCCGTCATAGCTCAAAACGAGGATGCCCGCGTCCTGCGCTTCCTTGATCACGCCGTTGAGCGCATCGCTGCTGTTTGGGTTCAAAAGGATGATGTCCACGCCCTGCGAAATAAAGTCGCGGATAATGTTGGCCTGTTCCGTCGCGTCGCCGTTCGTCGCATTGTCAACGATCTTATAATCTTTGATGCGGCCGGAAGCCTTATACTCGTCGCCTACTTCCTTTAACGCCTGTGTCATCGTGTCGCGGAATGTCGTCCCGGAAGAACCGGTGGAGATTCCCACAACAGGAGCTTCCTTATCCCCGGCAGGAGCCGCCGCAGACTCGCTTGCCGCTGCGGATTCCGATTCAGCCGGAGCCGCAGAGGATTCCTGTGCCGCCGATGATTCGGCGGGCGTGCTGTTGTTACTGCAGCCCGCAATGACTGCGACTACCATCACAACACATACCAAAATACATAGCACTTTTTTCATTTAACTTTCCTCCTTAATATAATTGATATACCTGACAGGCATAACACAGCGTGCCTGCCAAAACGATTATTTTTCCTATGCCCCGATCCCGACCGCGTATTTCACGGTTATTTGCCGAATTTCTCTATCGCGTCTTCCACGATCTTCTTCGCACCCTTCAGCCCAAAACGCGTTGCGCCCAGCTCGTATGCCTGCAGCACAGGTTCTAATGTGCTGACCGCGCCTGCCGCTTTCACTTTCACTTCCGGGTCGGAGTATGTACGCATCAGCATCAAGTCGTGGTGAGTCGCACCGTCATAATAATAGTTGCCGTTCGCGTCCTTTTTATAGCAGTAGCCTGTCGATGTCTTGACAAATCCCACCTTATATTTGCTGCAGATCCGGCACAGTTTGATCTTTTGTTCGTCGCTCGTCAGCATGTCGTTTTCAAAGATCACCTTCAGGATCGCGTTATAACTTTTGACAAGCGCATTGAGTTCGCGGATCTCACTGTCGACATACGCCCAATCCCCGCTGATCACCTTTCCGATGTTTACGACGACGTCCACTTCTGTCGCGCCGTCCCGCAGTACCTGCTCCGCTTCGGCCAGCTTGATTTCCGTCGTGCTGTTGCCGTGCGGGAATGCCACCACCGCCGATACCAGGATGTCCGTCCCCGCCATCAGCTCTGCCGCACGCCTTGTGTGGTACGGCTTTACGCACACAGCCCCCACGTTATACTTTTTGGCCACTGCACATTCCGCTTCAAACTCTTCGTCGCTCATCGCCGGATGCAGCAGCGAATGATCCACCATCTTCGCGATTTTTGCCGAATCCAGCCCCTCTGTGCTCACTTTTTGGAAACTTGCCTCATCGATCTTTACTTTCTCATTCATCTTTTTCCCCTCCGCTATTCTGTTATTTTTACCGCTTTGTTCTGTTCTGAAGATTCGTATGCGCTGAACACGACCTTGAGCGGTTCCATTCCGTCCCGTCCGCTGATCGTCGCGGGCTTCTGTTCCACCATGCAGGATACAAATTCATCGATAATCCCCGATTTCACCTGTACGATGTTATTGGGAATCTCGCCGACCTTGTAGTAATCCGCCGTCCCGTCATTGCGCTCGATCACGACCTGGTATTCCGGGTTGCCATAGATCGTCATCACGCCGTTCTCGCAGTAAAAGACCGTGCTGCAATCCTCCATCTCGTATGTCCAGCTCACGGTGATCGTCCCTGTAGTTCCCTTCTGTGTTTTGAGCACCATAACGGCATTGTCTTCCACGTCGATCAGCTCACCGTCCGCGTTACGCTTATTGAGCGTTTCCACTTTGGCAAACACTTCTGTAAATTCGTCGTCCATCATCCAACGCACCATATCGATCTTGTGGATACCGAGGTCTCCCAAGCACCCGAACACGCTTACCGCTTTTTTGAAAAACCACGTTTTCCCCTTATCCTGTGCCCAGTGCTCACACCCCGGATGTCCAAATGTGGATTTGAAGGTGATCACCTTGCCGAGCATTCCCGACGCGAGCAGTTCCTTTGCTTTGATATGTGCGGGCGCAAGCCGCTGGTTTTGCGCGATGAACAGCATTTTCCCCGTCTCCTCCGAGGTACGGATCATCTCCTTTGCCTCTCCCAGCGAAACCGCCATCGGTTTTTCACACATCACGTCCTTGCCCGCTTTCAATGCCTCGATGGTCATTTGCGCGTGCGTTGTATTCGTCGCCGCCACGATTACCGCGTCGATCGCCGGGTCGTTGATCAATTCTTTGTAATCCGTATATGGGGTCGCCCCATATTCCCGGCCCAGCTCCTCCGCCCGCTCCCGGACGACATCGCATACCGCGCCGACCTGCGCATACGGGTTGTCCAAAATTTCCGGCAGATGCCTTCTCCTGACAATCGTTCCGCCGCCGATCACTCCGATTCTAATCATACTATTTACCGCCTCTCCTGATATTCTTGAAATCTTTTGATTAATTTTTCCCTTGTAGCCGTTCCGGTTACGCCGATCTGCTCCACAATGATGGACGCCACCAGGTTTCCGGTCAGCGCCGCTTCTTCGAGGCTTGCGCCTGCGCACAATGCGCAGGCGATCCCCGTCAGCGCGGAATCTCCCGCGCCGCAGATATCGACCGGCCCCTCCACACGGAATGCGCGGATCGTTTTGACCTCGCCTTCCGTATATACCTTCATGCCGAGCTCTCCGCACGATATGAACATGGGCCGTGATGTATCCTTACCCGCCTGCTTCATTGCATCTTCCACGCTGCGCCAATGCGCCTCGCCTTCCTGCACCTTAAAACCCGCCGACCGCAATATTTCAAGGTCGTTGCATTTTACGATCACATCGTGGAAATCCGCGATATGGAAACGCGAATCCACGAACACACCCGCTTTCCCGTTTTTGCCGATCTCTGCCAGCGTTTCAATTACGCGCGGCGTAAAAACCCCGCACGCGCCGTTGGGAATTTGCTCTAGGCACACGAACGCGTCTACCTTATCTTCCAGCGCCTTTAAATTCGCGATGATGCGTTCTTCCGTTTTCCTGCTTGTCTGCCTGCGGTTCTTGATATCGATGCGGTGCGTCTCTTCCATCCGGTCTTCGTAATCAAAAAATGTTTTGGTATACGTCGGTGTAAAGATACTGTCGTCGCTCACCATGTAGTCTGTATCGACGTTTGTTTCCCGCAGTCCTTTTTTCAGGTCAAAGCCTTCCCCGTCGTTGCCCGTCAGCGCAAGCGCATAAATTTTACCTACGCGCAGCGCGCTCAAATTGTTCGTGACCACGCCCGCCGCGCCAGGAACGCAGCTTCTCCGCGCGACCTGGTACGCGGTCAGCCCTGTTTCCACAGACGGCTCGTCAAGCTTTCTGTCGATATAAAATATCCGGTCGAGGAATATATCCCCTACCACGGCGATCCGTACCTTATCAAACCCGTTTACGATGTCTAAAAAACGCTTCTCATCCATGGCCTGTCCCTCAAACGATATATTGCGACATATAATTTTTTGAGATACGCAGCGAATCCAGCACATCTTTTTCGCTGCCTTCAAACGCCCTGTCTTCTACCTCGATGAACGCACTGCCAACAAACCCGATGTCCGTCAAGGCAGATACTACCCTGCCCCAGTCAATGTCTCCCAGTCCGGGCAGCTTAGGCGCATGGTATTCCAGTGGATCTGCAAAAATCCCTACGTCGTCGTACTTGTCTTGGTAAAATTTCGTATCCTTCAGGTGTACATTCACGATCTTTTCACGGAATTCGTAGATGGGTTTGATATAATCCATCCTCTGCCACGCAAAATGAGATGGATCGAAAGTGATACCAAAGTACCCGCTGTCGATAAGGCTGAACATCTCCCGCCAAATTTTGGGCGATACCGCGAGGTTCTTTCCCCCCGGCCATTCATCCTGCGTAAAATACATCGGACAGTTCTCAAAGGTCACGATCACGTTATGGTCTTCCGCAAAACGGATGATATCCGGCCAGTACCGCTTGAAAAGCTCCATGTTTTCAGCAATCGGCCGCTTATGGTCTTTACCGATGAAGGTGTCGATTGCCCGTACGCCCAGCTTTTCCGCTGCTGCGATCACCTTTTTGATGTGTACGAAATAGGTTTGGCGCAGTCCCTCGTTATCCACAAGCGGATTCGGGGAATAGCTGAGGGAACCGATCTGTACCCCTTTTTCCCCGGCATATTGAAGGATTCCCTCAGCCCTTTCCTGCGTCAATTGATCCACGTCGATATGCGTGACCCCCGCATACCGCCTGTCTGCTTTGCCCACCGGCCAGCATGCTGCTTCTATCGACTTCAGCCCGATGGATGCGGCAAAATCGATCACCTCTTCCAGCGGTTTTGCCCCTAAGATCGCCGTATTCATTCCCAGCTTCATCGCCATCACCTGTTTTCCGTAGAACGGCCGTTCGTCAGTACGCCGTTCGGGTTCATGAACATGTCCCCGTCAAGCACCAGTCCGGCGTTCGCGCCGTCTGTCATTGCGCCGCGTACGTTGCGTACCAACTTACTGTCTCCCATATTGACCACCTTTAGCCCAGAAGAGCGCAGTGTATCGAACAGTTTCGTATTCTCCTTTGTTTTGCACAGAACCACCGAATCACATGGAATGGTGAATTTCTCAAGGTCACGTCCGATGCACACAACCTCTTTATCGCGCACTTCCAAAACCGTCGTTTCCGTATAGACCTTCACCTTATGCTTGTAGGGGACGCCTTCCAGCCCGCGCCCATTTTTCATATCAAACCGGCGCTTGAGCACTTCCTTGTGGATCGGCTCGATATCTTCCCCCAGCTCTTTGTTTTCAGTAATGACCGTGACTTCCTTGCCGCGCAGGCCCAGCGCCTCCGCCGTATCCGTCGCTGCGTAATGGTCGCCCCACAGTACCACGCGCTGCCCGACCTTTGCTGCCGCAGGCTTTCCATCCTCCGGCCAGTAAGGACAATTTTTGGTGGAGCACACCAAAATATCGTTGAATTTCACGGCCTTATCCACGCCCGGGATGTCCGGGACTACCGTCTCTGCTCCCGCAGCGCACAATACGGCGTCATATTTTTTGAGTTCCGCAGGCTTTGCTTCTGTGCGCAGCTTCACGGTAACGCCCAGCTTTTCGATCTGCCTGCGCAGCCAATGCAAATACCATTTCATCTTGTTCTTGGGCGCTACCATACAGCACAGCCGCAGCACGCCGCCAAGTTCGTTGTCTTTTTCAAAGATTGTGCATTGATGTCCGCGCAGCGTTGCGATGCGCGCCGCCTCCATCCCCGCGACGCCGCCGCCCACGACAGCGACCTTCAAAGGCGTTTTAGCCGGTTGCATATGCATGAAGCGTTCGTCGCCCATTGCCGGGTTGATCGCACAGCGCATCTCACGTTTGACCATCAGCGATTCCTTCCAACAGCCGACCAGGCAGCTGATGCATTTCCTGATATCCTCTTCCTCCCCGTTCATCGCCTTTAACGCCCAGTAAGGGTCGGCGATCATTTGGCGGGAGAGCCCTACCATGTCCGTTTTTCCTTCTGCGATGATCTGGTCGCAATATTCCGGATTGCGCAGCGTATGGCTGGTGATCACCGGGATATTAACCGCTCCTTTTACCGCCGTGGCTGAATAGGTGTTCCATCCCTCCTGGTAATACATCGGATCCATGACGGATTCCGACGCTTCAAATGTTCCCGCGCTGATATCAAGCGCCGCCACGCCCGCCTCTTCCAACGTTTTTGCGATTTGCAGGGATTCTTCCAGTTTCCTGTGCCCTGGCATCCATTCTTCCGCCGAGTATCGTACAAGAATGGGAAAATCTTTGCCGCATTTCTTCTGGATATTGCGGATGATCTCCAGAATGAAGCGCATCCTGTTTTCATAGCTGCCGCCAAAACGGTCGGTGCGTTTGTTGGTGACAGGATTCATAAACTGTGCTATCATGTAGCCGTGGGCCGCATGCAGTTCCACCGCATCAAATCCGGCCTGTTGGACACGCCACGCACCCTCTGCAAATTTCTCGATCAGGTCATAAATCTCTTCCACTTCCATCGCGCGCGCAATTTTACCTTTTGCTTCGCCTTCTGCATAAATGATTTCATGGCCCGTACTGCCCGGGATATTCGTAATGATGTCCGAGCACGATATCTGGCATTTACGCGGATGGCATGCCTGGCGTCCGGGGTGCTGTATCTGTACGGCACACTTTGCGCCCTCCCGGTGGATTGCTTCTGCGAGCCTCGCCAGTCCCGGGATGAAATAATCCTGGTCGACAGACAGCGCCACAATAGAGCACCGGCCCGTCTGCTGGTCAGGCGAGGAAGCGCCGACGATCACAAAACCGGTCCCACCCTTCGCGACTTCTTCATAATATGTACAGACCCGCTCCGTCACCTCGCCCGTGGAAGACCCCGAGCTGATGTCGGTTGGGGCATGTACGACCCTGTTCGGAAGAACCATACCGCCTACTTTAATCGGACTGAACAAATGTTCGTATTTCATAATTTTCAACTCCTTACTGTAAATGATTATAAAAAACCTGGTTATTTGGTAAATAAAGAAATCTTTAAGGATCCATATATTACCCGGTGCCATTGCAGATGTCGCTGTATTTGAGTTTTGTTTTGAAATACTATTTTATGATTTTTAAATTATGAATGATTATTTCATTTAAAATCAGTGTATCATTTCATTATTTTTCTGTCAATAGTAAAAAATAAATTTCTCGCATAAAATATTTTTAGCTTATTATATGCTTTTTACAAAAATAATTTATGGAATTTCTTTTTCTAAATGTCAATATTTTCCTTAATTAAACAGTTTATGATGCTTTGCAATTCATTTTGTGCCCTCTTGACATTTTTAAAAATAAATGGTATTTGTTGTATAGGAATGAATGTTTCATTTATTTTTGAAATAATAATTCACAAATATTCCACTGGAAAGGAGTTTGTGTCACATGCAGAACACCGAGAATTATGGTATTTTGCTTTATATCCAGAACAATTATAAGAACCTGACCAATTCCCTGCAGAAAATCGCAGTCAGTATCCTCGCGGCTCCCAGTAAGGTAGTGGACAATACCGCCTCCGAGCTTTCCAAGGATATCGACGTATCCGAGGCTTCCATCGTACGGTTTTGCCAGTCGCTGGGGTTTAAAGGATATGCCGATTTCAAGATCAAGCTGGCCAAGGACCTCGGCGCCGATAATACCGAGCCTGTTCCCAGCGGCATCAAGCGTACCGATTCCAGCTGGGATGTGATCAGCAAAGTGATGCAGTCCGAATGTGAGGACATTCGTTTTACGCTGGATATGATCGATAAGGAATCCCTGATTACCTGTCTGGAATTGATCTGCGCCTCTAACCGGATCGGTTTTTTCGGCGTAGGCAGCTCGGCGATCGTCGCCAGCAACGCCAAGGAACATTTCCTGCATTATGGAAAGGTAGCGCAGGCAGAACAGGAAGGCATGTCGCAGATCGTGCTCGCCAATTCCCTGCATACCAATGACCTTGCCTTCGGCATCTCTATTTCCGGACAGTCGAAGATTCCCTTGCAGGCCTTGCGCATCGCCAAGGAAAACGGCGCGAAAACGGTATGCCTGACGCAAAACCCGCGTTCTTCCTTAGCGGAATACAGCGACTGCGTCCTCATCGCTTACCGCAAAAGCAATTCCTTAGACGACCTCGGTACCGCTTCGCGTATCGTGCATACGTCCATCATCGATGCGATCGTCGTCGCCTATGCGGCGCGCAACTGGGATGCGGCCGCCCAGCATACGCGGACCAACCGCCGCAACTTCCGCATCCAACAATTCGGCGAATAAAAACCGGCAACAAAAAAGGCCCCGCCCAAAAAGGGGAGCCTTTTTGATATATCCTTTTATTCCTTAAAAAAGAATTCTGCCTTGCCCGTGCCAAGGGATTCCCCCTGCGCCCAGTCGTTTGCCGTGCCGACCTGCCACTGTTCCTTCCGTTCGCCGTTTTCAATGCGGTTGAATCCTGTGTCGCCGTTCGCGGCGATCACGGTGCCGTTTTGCAGCGTATATTCAGGCTTCCCGCCTGCTTCCGTCCTGTCGGCGATCACGTTCCCTTCCTGTATTGCCTTTTGCTTTGCCTGCTCATATACGTCTTCGGTCACTTCCGTGTACCCCAAATAGAATTTCGTCGTCATAACCATCAACCAACCTTTCATAATTTAATATAGTCGGTATATATATAATGACTTTTTTTGTCCTTTAAACAAACTCCCCGCGCGCCTGGGATGTCGCCTGTGTCACCATGTTTACAAATTCCCGCGTATCGATAGACCTGCCGAGCCATACGTTTTCCTTCCGCCCCCATCCGCCGGAAAAATCCACTACGCTCTCTCCTGCCGTGATCCCCTGTGTGCTGACGTCCATACATACCTTTTCATAGCCCACAAGTTCCGGCCTCAATAACGTGCCAATACAGACTGCGTCATGCACCGGGCAGGCAAATATCCCCAGTTCTTCTTCGTAATTGCCTGCATACAGCCATAAAAGCCCGCCGGTCAGACGCGAAAGCTTCCCGCGGTCATGCTCTTCCAATCGCTCGATCTCTTCTTTATTGAACAGCGCTTTCATGGTGATGTCCAATGTGTTCAAATAGATCCTGCAGCCGCTGTTGATGACAATTTTCGCCGCCTCCGGATCGATAAAAAAATTGAATTCCGCCGCAGAATTGACATTGCCCGGCGCATAGACCGCGCCGCCCATGATCACGATTTTTTCCACGTTCTCCTTACATGCGGGGTCTTTTAAAAATGCCTGCGCGATGTTCGTGAGCGGCCCCAAACAGACCAGCGTGATCTTTTCTTCCGCCCCCTTGAGCGTCTGTACAATAAAATCCATTGCGTGCATATCTTGTACCTTGCCGGCATGCACGTCGATTTTCTGGTTCCCCAGCCCATTTTCCCCGTGTATTTTCACGCCTGAATTATTGTAAAGCGGCCTCTTTAAGGGGCTGGAAGCCCCTGCGTATACGGGGATGTCCGCCGCATCCGCAAATGCCAGCACGTCGAGCGCATTGCGCAACGTATTTTCCAGGACGCTATTGCCCGCGACCACCGTCACACCCAAAATATCGAGTTCCCTTGCGCGCGTCGCCAGGATAAGGGCTACCGCATCGTCATGTCCCGGATCGCAATCGATCAATATTTTTTGCATTATCCACCGCTCCTTTTTTCTTTATTATTATAGCAGAACGTGCCCTTTTAAACAAAAAACTGATATTTTTGCCCGTAAAAGGGTAATAATGATACAAAGATATTTTCGGGAAAGGAACAGGATATGAAAAACCGTAATATAAAGAAAACCGTAACCGGCCAGAAAACAATCGACGGGGCAGGTGTACACCTTGTCCGCGTGATCGGTTATGACGATACGCAGGATTTCGATCCGTTTTTGATGCTAGATGCATTTGATTCCAAAAATCCGCAGGATTATATCAAGGGATTCCCCTGGCATCCGCACCGCGGCATCGAAACGCTTACCTACCTGATCCATGGCGATATCGAGCACGGCGACAGCATGGGCAACAAGGGAAGCATCTGTGACGGCGGCTGCCAGTGGATGACGGCCGGCAGCGGCGTGTTGCATCAGGAAATGCCGCAAGCCTGCGATCATATGCTTGGGTTCCAGTTGTGGCTCAACCTTCCATCGGAAAACAAAATGGCCGATCCACGGTATTTTGATATCACATCTGATATGGTCACGACCCTGCAGGACGAAACAAGCACGATCCGCATCATCGGCGGCTATTACAACGGTTATACCGGCCCCACGCAGGGCGAGTATGTAAAGCCGAACATCTACGATATTTCCTTGGCAGCAGATGCGCAGCTGCATTTTTCCACGGACGATACGCATAACGTCTTCATCTATATTGTGGAAGGAAACGCTTCTTTCGGCGACAGTACAAATGAGATACCTTCCCATACGGCCGCCCTCTTTGGCGAAGGAACGGATTTTTCCGTCCATGCCGGCAAGGATGGCGTGCGTTTCATCTTTTTCTCCGGAAAGCCCCTGCACGAGGAAATCGCCTGGGGCGGCCCCATCGTCATGAATACGCAGGAAGAATTGAACCATGCCTTCCGCGAACTTGAAGAAGATACTTTCATCAAGCATAGCTAGGAGCTCTCCCTCCTCCCTTTTTTAAAAAATAGTTGCGCCTGCAATCAGTTTATTGTATAATAAGAATACAAGTTGCGCGCGCAACTATTTTTTGTGTCCTGGAAAGAGGTAAGCATGGAGGAGAAATATTCGCTCAACAAATATGCTTCGATCATCAACCGGTTCAGTATGCAGTTTTTTGACCATGAATTAAGCGATTCCCAAATCGGGGCGGGACAATATTTTTTTCTCGCGCGTATTTCGGAGCAGCAGGGCCTGACCGCACAGGAACTTGCGGCCAAGGGCCATTTTGACAAAGCGACCGCTACCCGCGCGCTGCAAAGGCTGGAAGAACTGTCCTATATCCGCCGGGAAGCGGATAAAAACGACAAGCGCAAATGCCGTTTTTATACCACGCCTAAGGCCAAACCGATTGTAGAAAGTGTGTATGCCGCCGTAGAGCAATGGAACAGCATCCTAAAGCACGGCATGAGCGAGAGTGAAGTTGCCGTAGCGACCAGGATGATGGCTCAGATGGCGAAAAACGCCTATGGATATATTTCAAGTTTGATTGAGGGGGACAAAGATGGAAAAAGCAGCAATCTCTGAACCAAATACAACCGCCAAAAACCCGCTAGGGTATCAGCCCATCGGAAAACTGCTGCGAAGCTTCGCGCTTCCGGCAATCATTTCCTGCCTGGTCAATTCAATCTACAATATTGTCGACCAGATCTTTATCGGCCAGGGCGTCGGCTACCTCGGCAACGCCGCCACCACGATCTCCTTCCCTATTATGACAGTGCTCGCCGCATTCGCGACGCTGGTCGGGACGGGCGGCAGCGCCTACGCGGCCCTCAAGCTCGGTGAAAAAAAGGAAGAGGCCGCGCAAAAAACGCTCAACAATGTGTTGGTACTGGGTCTTATCCTGAGCGCAGCTATCATGGTGGTAGGACTCCTGGCCTTAGACCCCATGCTTCGCATGCTCGGGGCGACGGAAGCCAGCCTGCCCTATGCGCACGACTATGCATTCGTGATCCTGCTGGGTACGCCCTTTTCCATCATCAGTATTGCGCTTTCCAACATGGCGCGTACGGACGGCAGCCCGAACCTTTCCATGTACAGCATTTTGATCGGCGCTGTCCTCAATACAATACTTGATCCGGTCTATATTTTTGTATTGCATTGGGGCGTTACCGGCGCGGCTATCGCGACCATCACCTCGCAGCTCATTTCCACGATCGTGCTTACGGTGTATTTTGCCCGCAAAGGCAAAAGCATGCAGTTCCACAAAAAATATATGCGGCTTTCAGGGCGCGTATGCAAGATGACATTCATGCTCGGTATCTCGTCCTTTGTCACACAGGTCGTTGCCTGCGTCATGCAGGTCGTGATGAACAATACCCTCGTATATTACGGCAACCAGAGCGCTGTCGGCGGCGACGTTGCGTTGTCCGCCATGGGCATCGTCATGAAAGTCGCCATGATCTTAGCGTCCGCCTGCATCGGGATCGGGATCGGCGCACAGCCGATTCTTGGCTTTAACCGCGGCGCCAGGCAGCCCAAACGGATCAAGCAAACGTATGTCATGGCCGCATGGATCTCCACCGCCGTCGTTTCGGTCGCGGGGCTCTTGTGCCAGCTGTTCCCTGAACAGATATTGAACCTGTTCGGCAGCGAGGACGCCAACTTTACAGCTTTTGCGATAAAGGCAATGCATATCGCCCTGATCGGTATTTTCTGCTCCGGCTTCCAGATCGTCTCTACGAGTTATTTCCAGGCGACCGGACAGCCTCTGAAAGCGACGATCCTGTCCATGCTGCGGCAGATGCTTTTGCTCATCCCCATGATGCTGATCATGCCGCTCTTCTTTGGGCTGGACGGCGTGCTGTTCGCTTTCCCCATCGCAGACATCGGTTCCGCTGTCATCGTCGCCTTCTTCATGGTATACGAAATGAAGAAATTGAACCGTTGGATCAGGCAAGAGGACGAAGGCCAGCTTATCATGGCGGACATATAAAGCCAAAACCCATCGCAATCAAAAAGACCGGTAATGCTTACCGGTCTTTTTGATTCCTTGTTTTTACGCTTCGCATTTGACCGCTTCGTCGAATTCCTTTTGGATCTCCTCCGAAGGCGCTTTGCCTGCAAGGCTGGCGATGACGCACGTCAAAAGCGCAAGCCCAAACCCGGGGATCATCTCATAGACGCCTGTCGGCCCTGCCAAAAGCTGGTTCCAGACGATGGAAACCACGAACCCGACGACCATGCCCGCAAGAGCACCGTTCTTTGTCGTACGCTTCCAGAACAATGCCAACAGCACGATCGGCCCGAAGGCGCTGCCAAAGCCCGCCCAGGCAAACGATACGACCGACATGATAGAAGTGTTGGGGTCGCGTGCCAAAAATGCCGCCAGCACGGCAATGGCGATGACGCCAATGCGCCCGATCCACATCAATTTCTTTTCCGAAGGCTTTTTCTTGGCGAGCTTGCCGTAAATATCAGCCGTAATCGCCGACGATGCGACCAAAAGCTGTGAGTCCGCCGTACTCATGACAGCCGCAAGGATCGCGGAAAGCAGTATCCCTGCGATTACAGGCACGAACAGCTGTCCCGCTAACACGAGGAATACCGTCTGCGCGCCGGCCGCATCTGTAAACATATCCCCTAAGTAAACGCGTCCGAAAATACCGATCATGACCGCGCCGATCAGCGCAAGGATGATCCATCCCGTCGCGATCCGGCGGGAAGCCTTAATCATGCGGGGTTCTTTGATCGCCATATAACGGATGATGATATGCGGCATTCCAAAATATCCCAGCCCCCAGGCCAGGTTTGAAATCAGCGACATGGGCGCAAGCGGTTCGCCGTTTGTGGTCGTAAACGGATCGAGGAACCCCGGCGCGACTTGGTTTGCAGCCGCGACAGCTTCCGCCGGCCCGCCCAGCTTGCCCATTACGGCAAGCGGCACTACAAAAATCGCCACCAACATCAGCATACCCTGGAAAAAGTCCGTCCAGCAAACGGCCTTAAAGCCGCCCATAAAGGTATACGCAATGATGACCGCGGCGCAGATGACCATCGCGACGGTATAGTCCATGCCCGGAAACACCGCCTTGAAAACTGTCCCGCCCGACACAAAACCGGATACTACGTAAAAAGTAAAAAACACGAGGATGACCGCCGAGCTGATGAAGCGCAGCACGCCCTTCTCGTCCTTGAAACGGTTCTCAAAAAACTGCGGGATGGTGATGGAATCGCCCGCCACATACGAATACTGGCGCAAACGTTTCGCCACGACCAGCCACGAGCAGTACGCGCCCACGGCAAGGCCTACGCCGATCCATACCTCGCTCATACCCGAGAGATACAGCGCGCCCGGCAGGCCCATCAGCAGCCATCCGCTCATATCCGAGGCTTGTGCGCTAAGCGCAGCGACCGCCGGATGCAGTCCACGGCCGCCCAGCATATAGTCCGAGATGTTGGAGGATTTTTTGTAAAAATAAAATCCAATCAAGAGTACAAAAATAAAATAACCGATAAAAGAAAGGACAACTCCCCAATCCAGTTCCATACAGATTCCCCTTAAAAAATGATAATTACTTAGTCATTATACTGAAAATAACCGCGTTTATCAAGCATATGCCCGCTAAAACGGCAAAGGCCCGCCAAAAAGCGGGTCTTTGCCATGTACGCAATATTCAAACACGCAGGGTTTTGCCCCGCATTTAAAGGAGCTTCATGAATTTGAACATTTTGTCCGCCGCATTGCGAAAAAGCCTCTGTGCGTCCGAGAGCACCTCTTCCAGTGTCATGGGCGCATCCACCGTACTCATGATGCTGCAATCCGCCACGTCGAAAATATTCTCCCAGCCATCGCCCACACTGCCCACGATGATCGCCACCGGCACGCCCCTTTCCTTGCAGTGCCGCGCAATACCCACCGGTACCTTTCCATATTTGACCGATTGCCCATCCAGCCTGCCTTCGCCTGTCACTACAAGGTCTACACCGCGCAGCAGCTCGTCAAAGCGCACCGTTTCCAAAACCAGTTCGATCCCGTTTTCCATATGCGCGCCCAATATACAGCCCAGCGCTGCGCCTACGCCCCCCGCCGCGCCTGCGCCCTGTGCGCTTACCATATCGATCCCCAGGCTGCGGTTCATCAGTGCCGCATAGCGTTCCATCCCGCGTTCCAGCCGTTCGGCGGTCTTGCCCACCGCGCCCTTTTGCGGGCCGTATACATAAGTCGCGCCATGTTCTCCCAGCAAGGGATTCGTCACGTCGCAGATCACTCGGATGTCCGTTTCCTTCAGTGCGCCCAGCAGTCCGCTAAGATCCACGGCGTCCACTGTTTCCAGATCCTGTCCGATTCCCGGCAAAATCGTACCGCTAGCTGTAAATTTTGCCCCCAGCGCGCTTAACATCCCCATACCGCCGTCGTTGGTCGCACTGCCGCCGATCCCGATCAATATCTTGCGGAACCCGTCCGCAAGTACATGCGCCATCAGCTCTCCCAACCCGCGCGAAGAAAGCGCGAGCGGGTCGCGCCTCGCCGGCGGGATCTGGACAAGGCCCGCGACTGCCGCCATTTCGATCACCGCCGTATCGTCGTGTATCACACCGTATTCCGCGTCGATTTCCCGGCCGAGCGCATCGTGGACACGCGCACTGCGGTACTCCCCGCCCGTCGCGATCACCAACGCCTGCGTCGTTCCTTCGCCGCCGTCTGCCACCGGGATTTTGATCAATTCCTGCCCGCCCCAGTTCCGCTGGATCGAATCCGCCAGCATATCGATTACCTGCTCTGAGGAAAAAGTCCCTTTAAAGGAATCCGGCGCCAAAAGTATCTTCATGTGTGTTCTCCCCTTTTTCTGTTTCATCATCGGCTTTATGCAGCAGCCTCCCGCCATTTTTCAAAAATCCGTTCCACATTTTCCGCCGCAGTCGTAAACAGCCGCTGCCCGTTCACTTCCACGGCATATTTTCCGTCGTCCAGGCGAAAAAGCGATACGGTGTCCTGCCTGCCGTCCTCAAGCGTGACCACTGCGCGCAGCTCAGCCTGCGCCTGCTCTGCCTGTCCAGCAGTTCCGGAAAGGCTCATACCCATTAGCGCATTCACAAGCGGCACCAATGTTTCCCCTGCGACCTCCGTCCCTTCATGCAATGCGGCATACGTTCCCTGCCGTTCCGTTATTGCGAAAGTATCATTCCGGCCGTCCCCTTCCAGCGTGATATTCGCGATATCCGCGATCGAGCGGTAATAAAGCGACTCTCCGATGGCCTCGCGGTAATCTGTTTTCAAAAATGCAAGTTTGTCCGTCCCGACCAGATAGGCTTCACCGCTTCCTGCCACGGTGATATACCGCTTGCCTCCCACGTCGTTTCCAATGAGCAGCCTGATATCCTCGCCCCGGTACGATAATGCGATGGTATATGCCGGATCATCAAAGCCCATTTCCGCCGGCGACTCTTTTCCCGCGTATTCATCCGCCTGCAAATGCAGGATCGGTTCCAGAAGCAATACCTTCAGGTCGTCCTGGACGCACATATACTGCACAGGCTCTTCCATGCGATAGCCGTCCTCACTCTGTACAAACGCCATGCCCAGCATATCCTTGCCAGATATGCCGATACTTTGCAAATCATTATAGTCGCTTTCATACACGAAATCAACGAGCTGCATGCTCCGGTAGTCCTGCGCCGTCCTCTCCAAAAGCCCTGCATAGCGTTCATCTATCAGATAGACCGTATCATCGCCTTCCGCCTTCATATAATAACCGTCGCCCGCAGGCGCACGGTTCCCCAGCAGGAACCTTTTTGTAATATCCGTGCCCGTCAGCGTTACCGTGGCCCGCGGCTTTGTAAGCCCGTATGCATCCTCTCCTTCAGTCGTATTAAGAGGCGTCCCTTCCATAAGGAACAGGCCATAGTACAAATTGTCTGCCAACCCTTCGTTTAACTTCGCCCCTGCAAGCGTATCCATATGGTATGCCTTACCATCCCAGCGAATGGTATACTCGCCCTCTTCATTTTTAACGGTTACCGCGTCAAACAACGCGCCGTCGTCCTGCTCCAAAAGGCTCACCGCCGCCCCCGCCGTTTGGTTGTCCCCGGGTACAAGCAGTAAGGCGCAGCACACGGCGATCGCAGCCGCCGCACAGACGATCCCGGTTATGGCTCCGCGACTTTTTTTCACAGGTGCTTCCTCCTCAAAAATATACGCAGCCCAAAAACCAGGATCGCCGCCGGGATCACCGCCGTGAACACGATTCCAAGTGCGTATGCCGTCCCCGGCAAAACGGTCATCTCTGCGCCGCCCACCTGTTTGGGCGGAATGGAAACCGCCGCGCCCGTATTGTCGTTGCACCACCGCAGGAGGTTTACCATGAACTTTGCATTGCCTACGGAAGTCAGCGTCAGCATTTCATCAGAATATACGCGTTTGCTGCCCATCGCAAAGATACGCGCGGTCGCTTTTGCCCCGTCCTCCAGCGTTATCTCCTGCGAGGATGTCGCAGCCAGCAAAAACGGCCCGGGCTGGTCGCTTGCCAGCTTTTGCGTCGTCTTTTCCGTGGTGTCGATATCCCGCGCATACGCGTCGTCCGACGTCGCTAGTACGGCCTTTAGCGTTTTGCCCTGCGCCTCTGCAAGCGCCATGGAACGTGCGGCAGGCGCGACCGTATAATATTGGTTGCTTCTGAAATATTCGGTGATCGGGTGTTCCGTATAGTATGTCACCACATTGACCGGGTTGGATTCGATATTGCTCGCCGCGTCAAATACTACGTCGTCGTTGAAAGCGATCCCCCATTTTTCCAGCAAGGCATCCAGGTTTGGAAGCTCCTTTACCGTCGGGTCTGAAAAAAGCGCCAAACAACCGCCCTGTGCAAGGAATGCCTCAAGATAGCCTGTTTCTTCCTGCGAAAAATCCGACTGCGGCGCCAGCGCCAGCAGGATATCGCAATCGTCCGGCACAGGCTTATTGAGCACTACGCCGCTGATGTCAAAGTTATTCTGCATGGCCAGGTTCTGGAATTCCTCCGGCATATTTTCCCCGTGCCCCATCAAAACGCCGATACGGGCCGCGTCGCCGGACGCGACATTTAAAATTGCCGAGGTCAGCTTGGCCTCCGCGTCAAAATAGACCAGTTGACTGCCGTCCGCGCTGAACGTATACATATCCGCCATGGAAAACACCCTGCGCCTGCCGCCGCTTTCCACGATGATGGTGTTGATCCCCACGTCCTCCCCCTCTGATGCCAGTTGGTCGAGAAACGCCGGGTTGGCATACGGGTCGACGTACGTCACATGCACCAGCTCGTTTGCCCCTGCATATTTATCCAGCAGTTCGGAAAATTCCTTGATAGAATCCCTGCCCTTGCTGATACAATAGACCTCCACGGGCTGGTCGAGCGTGCGCAGCAGGTCAACCGATTCCTGCGACATCTGGTAAAGTCCGCTCGAGGTCGTGTCCAGCTTCCATGAATACTTGTCTACTACGGCGCTCGCGAGTATATTGAGCAGGATAACCGCCGCGATCACGATGCACACAACCGCTGCGCCGCGTATCTTCTTCCACTTTTTCTTCTTCATGCCGCTTGTTCCCCCGTCCGTTCGCTGCCGCTGTTCCCCATCCTGCGCTTTGTGACATAAATCGTCAGGAACAAAAACAGCCAGCTAAGGGATACATAATACAGTGCCGCCGCCGGGTTGAATATCCCCATCGTGAAGTCCGTGAACCTGCGGAACACTGCCAGCCAGTCCAGGATGGCCACCAGCACCGGATCGCTGACATACCCTGTGAGCAGGCTTAAAACATACAGCCCCAGAAGCAGCGCATATGTCAGGATCGCCGCCACCACCTGGTTCTCCGTCACTGATGAGATGAACAGTCCCATGGCGATAAAGCAGCCCGCTGCAAAAATGATGCCCGCATAACAGCCGATTGCCGTATATACTTCAAGGCTTCCCAAAACGGCAATAGCCGCCACATAAACCGCCGTCACCGCAAGTCCCATCAAAAATACGGTAAAAGCCGCAAGGTATTTGCCCAATACGATATCCTTGATGGAGATTGGCGCGGTATACAGCAGCTGGTCAGTCTTTGTTTTTCGCTCTTCCGCCAAAAGGCGCATGGTCAGGATCGGGATCAAAAACATCAGCGTAAAGATCATCGTGTTGAAGTATTCCTTTACATCACTGCTCTGTGCCAGCAGGTTGTTGACCGTAAAATAGTACCCGGTGATCGCAAGGAAGATCGCAAGGAAAATATAGCCCACCATGGATTTGAAGTACTGATTCATTTCCTTTTTAAAAATGCTCTTCATTCCGCATCCTCCCGTTTGCCTGTCAGGCGCATGAATACGTCCTCAAGCGAAGTCCTGCGCTTGGCGATCTCATAAACCGGATACCCGTTTTGTGTGAGCAGCATGCAAAGTTTGTCACGTACCTCCGTTTTACTTTCCACCACAAAGCTCTGCCTGTCCGCCTCGCGTGCTTCTGTTTGCCTGCATGTGAGCACGCCTGCCATCCTGCCCAGCAAAGCCATCAGTTTCCCTGCATCGCCCAGCGTAGTGACAGACGTTTCCATACGTCCGCCCGGCAGCGCCATCAGGTTCTCCTTGCTGTCGTCCGCGATCAGCTTCCCTTCCCTGAGCAAGATCACGCGGTCGCATACCTCGGTGATCTCCGACAGGATGTGCGAACTCAAAAGGATCGTATGCTCGCTTTTCAGTTCCTTGAGCAGCAAACGGATCTCCACGATCTGTCTAGGATCCAGCCCGATCGTCGGTTCATCCAGCACCAGAAGCGGTGGCCTGCCCAAAAGCGCCTGTGCCACACCCACGCGCTGCTTATACCCTTTCGACAGGTTTTTCAGCAGCCTGTGCCGCACATGCCCCACTTTCGCCAGCTCCGTTATCTCGCCGATTTCCTTTTCCCTGTCGCCCGCGACCTTCTTTAAATCAAAGACAAACGACAGGTACTCATCAAGCGTCATGTCCCCATAAAGCGGCGGGACCTCGGGCAGGTATCCGATCTTCTTTTTGTAGCCGATCGGGTTCTCCGACATGCGTACTCCATCAAGTAGTACACTTCCTTCGTCCGCATCCAGGTACCCGGTAATAATATTCATGGTCGTGGATTTTCCCGCACCGTTTGGGCCTAGAAAGCCTACCGCTGCGCCCTTTTCCAGCGTAAAGTTCAAATCCTCCACGGCATTTTTTCCACCGTATGTCTTTGTGACATGTTTTACTTCCAGCATAACGAGGCCCTCAGACCGTTTCTACGAATTCTACCAATATCCCCTTACCGTCGCGCGGACGCATAAAGTTGACAATGATGTTTCCTGCCCCCTGAACGGCCTTTTCCTCGAGTAGTTTGATTCCCTTTGCCTCAAAACCCCTGCGTACCTGCTCCACATCGTCCACCTCGTAAGCGATGTGGTGGATACCGCCCTTGCCATTGTTGTATTCCGCCAACTTACCGCCGGTGGGGATGATCAGTTCCACCTTGCTGCCGCCGTTCGGTTTCAAAAAGATACACCACGCCTGGTACGAATCCACATATCCGCGGTATTCCTCCTCTACGCCCACCGTCTCCAAAAAAGCCTCCGCCGTCTCAATATCCTTGAAAATGATGCCTACATGGTGTAATTTTGCATTTTTCATTCTGTTTCCCCTTTCACGAATGCCGCAAGTCCAAATGGCTGTTCGCAGAACAGCGCCGGATTCATCTCTTTTAGGTCGCCTGCTATGACGGGCGTAAATTCCATCTGCTCCAAAATATCTTTCTTCAGATCGACGCCCGGTGCGATTTCCGTGAGTACCGGCCCTTCAGCCCTTAGCTCAAACACAGCGCGTTCCGTTACAAAATGCATTTTTTGTCCACGCTCGCGTGCGAGTTTTCCATTATAGGAGACTTGCTGAATATTTTTTACCATTTTTTTCAGGCTTCCTTCCTGGTCGATCTTCAGCCTACCGTCCTCAAACGAACAGGCAAGGCCTTTGCCCGTAAAAGTCGAGCAGAAAACCACATGCTTTGCGTTGCGCGTGATGTCAATGAATCCGCCTGCGCCCGTAGGCCTCGGCCCGAGCTTGGTCGCGTTTACATTCCCTTCCGCGTCCATTTCCCCTGCGCCCATAAAAGTCACATCCACGCCCGCGCCATTGTAAAAGTCAAACTGATCGTCATGGCGTACCAGCGCATAACAGTTTTTGGCGATGCCGAAATCCACGCCTCCCAAAGGCAGTCCTCCATAAATGCCGGATTCCACCGTCAGCGTCACATCGCCTCCCACGCCTTCTTCGGCGATCACGCTGCCCACCGTGTCGTTAGGGATACCCGTTCCCACGTTTAGGATATCGTTTTCACGTATCTCCATCGCGGCTCGCCGTCCAATCACCTTGCGCAGCGAGAGCGGCTGCGGGGACGGCGCGGCGTCAGGCTCACGGATGTCCCCGCAATACGCCGGATCTTCATAAAAGCTGTGGGTCATACGGTGATCCTCCTGCGGATCGTCACACAATACGACCGCGTCGATGAACACGCCCGGCACGATCACCTGTTTTGGATGCAGCGTTCCCGCTTTTACCAAATGCTTCGCCTGCGCGATGACCTTTCCGCCGAATTTTTTGGCGGCCAGTACGGCGGAGAACACCTCAAGCTGCATACATTCCTCGTCCGTAGTCAGGTTCCCCAGCTCGTCCACCTTTGTCCCGCGGATGATGACCGCATCGAGCGGGATCGGTTTATAGCGCATATATTCTTCTCCGTCTATGGTCACGATGTCCACCATATCGGGTTCGTTCTGTGTGATATCATTCATTTTGCCTCCGCCCATACGCGGATCGATAAACGTTCCCAGACCAACCTTACTGATCTTGCCCGGTTCGCCTCCCGCCATACTCCTGTAAAGCTGGGCAAACTGCCCCTGCGGGAAACAGTAAGCAAATATTTTGTTTTCCGAGATCATCTCCATGATCTTCGGCTGCAGGCCCCAGTGCCCGCCTACGATCTTTTTCAGCAGTCCTTCGTGCGCAAAGTGCTGGATTCCCCTGTCGCGGTCGCTCTGCCCGCAGGAATGTACCAGCGTCAGATCCCTGGGCGTGTTCTTCTCCAAAAAGCTCCTTTCGATTTCCTTCAATACCGTTTCCGCGGCAGAAATCAGCGTCATTCCCACCGTGGCGACCGTCGCGCCGTCGGGGATCAGCTTCACCGCTTCTTCCGCCGTCAAAAATTCAGGCTTGCGCATTGCTTTTCTCCTCTCTTGTTGCGGGTACGCCCGGCGCCGTGGGCCGGACGCACCCAGATCCATCCTTAAGAATATTCGTAAAATCCCCGCCCGGACTTTCGTCCGTAAAGGCCCGCCGCCACCATTTTCTTCAAAAGCGGACATGGGCGGTACTTCGGTTCGCCAAAACTTTCAAACATTTCCGTCATCACGCACAGCACCGTATCAAGCCCTGCAAAATCGGCCAGTTCGCATGGTCCCATGGGCAAGTTTGCACCCAGCTTCATGGCGTCGTCCACGTCTTTGGGGTCATTGCCCTCCATCACCAAAAATGCCGCCTCGTTCCACATCGGCACCAACAGGCGGTTGACCAGGAAAGCCGACGTATCCGGCGCCTTGATGGGTGTTTTGTTGATCGTTTTTGCAAAGTCCATTGCCTTTTCAAACGTATCGCCGCCTGTCAGCAGCCCGGGGATCACCTCCACGAGCTTCATGACCGGCGCGGGAATAAAGAAATGCGTTCCCACCACCTTGTCCGGTCTTTTTGTCGCGCCTGCAAGCGCGGTGATCGAAAACGTCGAAGTATTGGAAGCGAGTATGGTGTGCCCCGGCATTTCCGCATCCAGCCTGGCAAAGATTTTCTTTTTGAGTTCGAGGTTTTCTGAAACGACCTCGATCGCAAAGTCCACGCCGATCGCCTCGGCATACTGTTCCACTACCGTGATATTTCCAATGGTTTCATCGTATTTGTCTTGTTCGATCTTGCCTTTTTCCACCTTGCGGCGTACAAAATGCTTGATGTTATCCAACCCCTTTTGCGCCACTTCCCTGTTTATATCCGCCAGGAAAACCACAGCGCCCGCTTCCGCACACGCCTGCGCAATGCCCGCGCCCATCAGTCCGGAACCTACTACCAGTACCTTATATGCCATTTTCTCTGCCCCTTTCCAAAAAAGGGTCTGTGCGCGGTGCAAGGTCAACTGTCCGAAAACGGATCAAACGCCCTGCGCCGCGCAAACCCTTCAGCCGGGATGTTCCAATTTTTTGAAATATCCCAAATCTTAAGCCCTAAATCCGCTCATAGATCATCGTGAGTCCCTGCCCGCCGCCGATGCATAAGGTTTCCATTCCATATTTCGCGCCGGATTTCATCATGTCATACATCAGCTTGACCGTCAGGATGGCGCCCGTACCGCCAATCGGGTGTCCCATGGCGATCGCGCCGCCGTGGGGGTTCACTTTCGATACATCCATGCCCAGTTCGCGGATGCAGCACAACGCCTGTGCGGCAAACGCTTCGTTGAGTTCAATGATATCCATATCCCCGATGTTAAGGCCCGCGCGTTTCAACGCTTTTTTCACCGAGGGGATCGGCCCTGTGCCCATCAGGCTCGGCTCAACGCCCGCCGCCGCATAGGCAACTAAGCGCAGCTTGGGCTCCAGCCCCATTTCTTCCGCTTTCTCCGCCGTCATCATCACGACCGCCCCCGCGCCGTCGTTGATGCCTGAAGCATTCCCCGCCGTCACCGTGCCGCCTTCTTTAAAGGCCGGACGCAGGGATGCAAGTTTTTCCAGTGTTGTATTGGCCCGGATATGCTCGTCCGTATCGAATACGAACTCTTCTTTTTTACGTTTTACCGTTACAGGGACGATCTCATCCCGGAATACACCGTCCGCCACTGCTTTTGCGGCTTTCTGCTGGCTTTCCAACGCAAACTGATCCTGATCCTTACGCGAAATATGGTATTTTTCCGCAACGTTCTCCGCCGTGATGCCCATATGCTTACCGGAGAACGGATCGGTGAGCGAAGTCACAAGGCCGTCCTCCAAAACGGAGTCGCCCATGCGGAGGCCAAAACGCGCCTTGCGTACATAATAAGGAAGGTTGTTCATGCTTTCCGCACCGCCGGCAACGACGATCTCCGCATCCTCCGCTTCAATCGCCATCGCCCCCGTTACAATCGCCTGCAGGCCGGAGGAACACAAACGGTTTACCGTGTAGGCCGTGCTTGTCGTAGCCGGGATACCCGCCTTGATCGCGCAGCGGCGTGCCATAAAAGCGTCTTCCGCTACCTGTCCTACGCAGCCCATCACGACCTCGTCCACATCTTCTTTTTTCACGCCCGAGCGTTTGAGAGCTTCCTCGATCACGATAGCGCCCAGGTCCGTCACGGGAAAATCCTTCAGCGAACCGCCAAAAGAACCGATTGCCGTACGTGCTCCGTCAATAATCACAATATCCTTCATTTTGCTTTCTCCTTTTCCTATTCCATTAGTTTCTCAATTTGGGTTCCCTGCTGTTGACCAGGATGATCGCCAGCAGCATCGCGCCCTGTATCAGTTGCCGCACGCCCGCCGGCAGCCCCAGCGCTACGAGGATGCTCGTCAACAGCATCAATACCACAGCGCCCAGCAATCCGCCGATGAGTCCGCCTTTGCCTCCCGAAAGCTTGGTGCCGCCGATGACGACCGCCGCTACGGAAAGCAGCGTATATTCCTCGCCCATCTGCAGCTGTGCGCTGCCCACATACCCCACGAGCATCAGTCCCGCCATGCAGGCGATGACCGCGGAAATCATATACGTCCCGATAACGATCGCGTTTACCTTAAGCCCGATGAGCTTCGCCGCGTTGCGGTTGCTGCCCACCATAAAAAGCGAGCGCCCAAAATTAGTTTTATGTAGTATGACCATCATGACGGCAAGGATGGCGATCGCCACGAACGTCATCGCGCGTACCGGCCCTGCGACCGGATTCCCCAACACAAGGAGACTGGGGGGGATCGTCATAGACGGCTGCCCCCTCGTCACGCCCAGTGTGAGTCCGTTGATGACCGCCGACATCGCCAGCGTCATGACCAGCGAAGGGATCCTGAAAAACTGGATGCCCGCGCCGTTTGCGAGGCCAAACCCCGCGCCGATCGCCGCGAAGGCCAATATCGTTACGATCAGCCCTGCATCCGTACCGCCCGAAATCATCGGGCCGATCAGGGCCGACATGCTCATGAATGCGCCGATCGACATATCGATGCCCGCATTGCCCGAGATCATCACGTATGCCTGTCCAATGCATGCCACCGCAAGGATACACGCCTTGGCAAGGATGTTCATCATGTTGTTCATATTCGCAAACCCGGGACTCAATACATTGCCGATCAATACCAGCAAAACAATGATGACGACCGATGGCAGGAAGTCCTTGACGTTCTGATTTTTGAGAAATCCATTTCTGTCTGATTTCATCTGTATTTCCATTTCGTTCATGTATGCCACCCGCTTCCTATGATTTCAGCTTGATCTTCTTGATCGCACTGCTCAAGAGGATCGATCCGACGACGCCTACCACCATGATGATGCCCTGCACGAAGTTCTGGTAAAACGAATCCTTGACAGAAGACAGCACCGTCGTAATAACAAGCCCTAAAAATATCGCGCCGAATATCGCGCCGACCGCGTCTCCCACACCGCCGGAAAGGAGTATCCCCCCGATGACGCATGCCGCGATGATGGACATCGTCATCGAGACCGCGATAAGCGGATCGCCCGCGCCGATGTATGACGTCAGCGCGATTCCGCCGATTCCTGTGATCAGCCCGCTGAACGTATACATGAACAGTTTGACGTTACGCACGGGTACGGCGGAGGCATAAGCCTTCATCTGGTCCTGCCCCACAGCATAGATCCATACGCCCATGCGCGTCTTTTTGACAACCAGCCACAGGATCACTGCAATGGCAATGAAGATGATGGGTGCGCCGTAGCCGTCCAGAAATCCCAGGTACCATTTGATCATTTCCTTCTGGATGATGCCCCTTGGCGAATCCATCAGCCACAGGGCGATTCCGCCGTAAATAAAGGAGGTTGCAAATGTCGTCAGCAGCGGTGTCACGCGGAACACTGCCACACATAAGCCGTTGATGAAGCCGCCGGCCGCGCCTACTGCGAGGCACGCCAGCAGGCATACGCCGATCGGGCACCCCGCCTCCGCCAACATGACATAGCATACGTTGATCAGGCATAAAAGGCCTCCCATTGAAATATCCATCCCGCCGCCGATCAGCACCACCGCCGTCCCCAGCGATACGATGATCAGCGGGGCGTTTGCCGCCAGAAAGCTTGCGATAAAGTTTCCGCCCAGATATCCCGGCGCTAAAAACTGGTTCAATACCAGGAAAAACACCAGGAGCGCGAGCGCCGGAAACGGCGGCCAGTGAACCAATTTTATCCATTTTTCTTTCATGACTTTTTCACCTCGCTGTTCAGTTTTCCGCCGCTTGCCGCCGCTGCGATTTTTTCCAACGTGATGTCGCCGCCCGTCAGTGTCTGGGCGATTTCTCCTTCATACATCACGAGCACCCGCGATAGCGGCATCATTTTGCATGTTTCCACCAGCTCTTCGTCGTCGCTGGAGATCATGACGACGGACGCGCCCTTTTCGATCATTTTCAAAAACGTATCATGTACATCCCGGCGCGCTTGTATATCGATCCCTTTGGTCGGGTCGTCTGCGAGCAGCAGCTTTGCATCCGTGCACGTCCAGCGTGCAATCACGACCTTTTGCTGGTTGCCGCCTGAAAGCGAGATGATCAAGTCTTTAGAGCTGTTATACTTGACGCCGTTTTCCTGCAGGCTTTTGTCCACGTCCGCAGATTTTTTCTTTAGTACAAGGTTTGTGACAGCGCCAAAGTTCTCCGCGATGGAACGTTCCTTGAAAGTACCTTCCGCTTCACGGTCGCCGGATAAAAAAGCAAAACCATGGGCAATCGCGTTGCCCGGGGAAGTCACGCGTATCTGCTTTCCCGCCAGCGTCATATCGATCGCGCCGTTCATGCCGAAAAGCGAACGCAGCAACGTTGTCTGCCCCTGGCCGTCCAATCCCGCGATCCCCACGAATTCGCTTTCACGCACCACAAAACCGACCTCTTTTCCAAAGTTCGGAAGGCTTACCTTCGTTTCCATCAGCGTGGCATGGTCTCCCATATCGACGGCCTTGCTCTCCTCGCGGTGTTCGCTTGATATCTCCCGGCCTGACATATGCGAGATCAGCGCGATCTCCGTCAATTCGTGCTTATCGAACGTTCCTACCGTATCGCCGTTCCGCAGTACCGTCACAGAATCGCACATATCAAATACTTCGTTCATGCGGTGAGAAATAAACAGGACAATCACGCCTTCCCTTTTCAGGTTTTCCAATATCTTTGCCACCAGCGCGACGTCGGCCTTATAAAGCGCGGAGGTGATCTCGTCCACAATCAGTACCTTTGGTTTTTGTACCAACGCTTTCGCCAGTTCCAGCAAGTACTGTTCATTCGCCGGCAGCGACCCTATTTCACTGCCGATCAAATGTTCTTTATTGATGAGTTTCAACACGTCCCTTGTGCGCCGTTCCATTTCCTTATAATCGAGCAGCGGAACGCCTTTTTTGCGATCCATATTGCAAAGGCATATATTCTGCACGATATTCAGGTTCTTAAGAAGGCTCAATTCCTGTGACGTAATAACAATTCCTTTTTGCTTTGCCTGTACGGGGGAATCCACTTGATAAACTTCCCCGTCCAGCGTGATCTCGCCGCTGTCGATCGCGACGCTTCCCCCAAGGATTTTAGCCAGCGTGCTTTTCCCCGAGCCGTTGCCGCCCACAAGCGCTCTGACCTCTCCCGCCTTTGCATTGAGCGTTGCATTGCTCAGAGCAACGACGCTGCCAAATCTTTTTGTTACATTATTACAAATCAATTCCAAGTTAATTCACCCCGGCACAGTAAATTTTAGCCGCCCTGCGGCCAATCAAGAACAGGAGTTTTTATGGGGCGCATTTTTTTGCGCCCCATAAGCCAAACAACTTTACTTCACTCAGCTGAACATTTCATCCCATTGCTCGTCCGAAAGGGAAGAGCCCAGGCTTGCTGTGTCAGGCTGGCCTTCACCCAGTTTGATCGCTTCTTCCAGCGAAATAAACTGCGTTTTGTCGTAACCCTTTGTCCATTCCGCATCCGCAGCCGGCGCTTCTTTGGTTACGCAGTATGACGGCGGAATGTTGATCGCATTGATCATCGTCTCATCGAGCGGGTTGGGCCCAAGCTCTGCCGTCAATGTTTTTCCCTGCAGGATGCGTACTGCATACTGCAGCGCGTCTGCCGATGCCTGCGGCTGGAATGTAGCGCCGCACGCTTCAAGGTCTGGAAGTGTTTCCCATTTGCGGAAGAAACTGAATACATAATCCCCCGTCATGATCGGCGCGTCTTTTCCTGCCGTCTCATAGGCGCGCAGGATGCCTTCCGCCATAACGTCCTGTGTCAGTACGCCGTCGATCTGGTCGTACGTGGAGAGGAATGTGGACATAACAGACTGGGATTCCGTCTGCGACCAGCTGCCCGGCGCAGAACCCAAAACCTTGATGTCAGGGTACTGTGCGAGGATGTCCTCAGCGACCTTCTGGCGTACAAGGTCTGCCGGCATGCCCGGCGTACCTGTGATCTGTACAATGTTTCCTTTTCCACCCAGTTTATCCACAAACCATTTTGTCATGATCTCAAAGAATGCCTTGTTATCGACCAATACTTCGACCATGTTCTCATCGACAGCTGCAGGGTCTGTCGCAATGACCAGCAATACGCCGCTGGCTTCGCATTTCGCGAGGATCGGCGCCACGGAAGCAGGCGAGATCGGGTTTAGCAGGATCGCGTTCACACCGTTGCTGATCATGTTGTTGATCTGGTTTAACTGTTCCGTCACGTCCGTATTTGTGCTTGCGCTCATAAAGTCCTTGATTATGCCTTTGTCCTTCAGCTCCTGCGCTTTCGTTTCAAACGCTTCTACATACTGCGCACGCCACGTATTGCCCATGTAGCCGTTTGCAAGGCCCACGACAATGTCCGATGTAGGCGTCGCCGCGTCTTTGTCCGTAGCGGCTGTCGCATCAGCATCCGGTAGGTTCTCTTCGCTGCCCTCGGTAGCCGCGGCGCTTTCACTCGCGGGTGCGGACGATTCCGCCGCCGGGGCCGCGCATGCTGCAAAGATCATTACGACCATCACGACGCACAGCACAAATCCAATTATTTTCTTCATTTCTTTTCCTCCTTCATTTTTTGTAAATGGCGGTATACAAAACGTAAGGGAAAGCTTTTTCCGCCTGCGGGACGCTTTTCCTGCAAATGATCCCGCTGCTGCCCTATTCTGCTATCTGGTTGGTTGGTATTTCAGTTTTGTATTGCCTTGCCCTGCGGTTCGTAACCCCATTTAAGGGGACGGGGAAGCCCCGTCCAAATCTTTTTACCGTTTTACAGCATCCTTTTGTCGTGGATCGCCGGAAAACCGGATGATGCAAATTTAGAAATCGCCGGCTCATGGCCGGGTATGATGAATTCCGCTTTCCTGCGGATGTTTTCGAGACTTGTAAACGCGTCTGCGCTGTTGGTCAGGATATCCGGAACAATGTTTTGGCTCACGTTCTCCACCACGTTGGCCGCATCTCCCGAAATGCATACGACGCCTTCTTCAGTATTGACCAATACGGACTGGTGCCCAGCGCTGTGTCCGGGCGTCGGGATGAGTATGATCCCGTCCGCCAGCGCATATTCCCCTTCAATCAGGTGCAGGCGCGTCCCGTCGGTTGCCCTCACGTCAAACAGCTCCCCTGCATAGAACACCGCTTGGTGTGGCAGCGGACATTTGGATGCTTCCCATTCCGCGCGCTGCGCATAAAAATCCGCATTTTTAAAAAGCCTGTTGTTCCCGCAGTGGTCATAGTGCAGGTGCGTATTCACGACGGCCTGTACTTTTCCCGCTTCCCAGCCGATTTTTTCCAGGGCGCCTTCCATTGTCTCGTCAGCTTCCCGTATACATGGGCATATATTTTCGCTGACCCATTTCTCGTTTGCAATGCCCGTGTCCACGACCATCCTAAAGCTGTCGCCTTCCACCGCCGCCGCCCAGATCGGGATGTCGATCAGCGTTCCCGTACCAGACTGGCGCGTCAGGCTGCCCTTGTCCGTCGTAAGCGTGCCCATCTTCAGGGCCGTCACTTTATATGTTTTCATATCCTTATCCCCCTGTTAGCGAACTTTCGGAAATTCCGAGCATTGGTATTTCTGGATGGAGGCGTCATGCCCCGGGAACACGCGGTCTGCGCGTGAACGGATCGTTTCCAGGGACTGGTAACCCTTTTCGCAATCCCAGATAATATCCGGCAGGACATTATCCACCACGTTTTCCACTACATTGCAGCTGTCGCCCGGCATGCAGAGCACGCCTTCCTCCGTCGTTACGAACACGCCCTGTACGCCCGGCGTGTGCCCGGGCAGCGGGAGGATCACAAAGCCCGGCGCCACTTCATATTCACCGTCCAGCATTTTCCATGCCGGATATTTTACGGCCTGCCAGTCATAGAGGAACTGTCCATAATAGACCTGCTGGTATTCCACGGACGCGTCGAACGAGAATTCCCATTCTGCACGCTGCGTATAAAACGTCGCGTTCCGGAACAAATAGTTGTTCCCGCAGTGGTCGTAATGCAGGTGCGTATTCACCACTACATTCACGTCGTCCGGCGTCCAACCGATCTTTTTCAGCGCGCCTACCATGGTCTCGTCATCTTCCTGTTCCACCACGTACTGGTCGCCCACCTGGCCGCGCACCCATTCAATATCATGGATGCCCGTATCCACGATCGCCCTGATCCCGTTTCCCTCGATCGCTGCCGCCCACATCGGATCCTCGATGATCTTACCGAAATCCCGGCCCATCGTCAGGGACGATTTTTCCGCATAAAGCGTACCCATCCTAAGTGCCGTCACCTTATAAACGCCCATTGCTATCCCTCCTGTTTTTCAAACCGCGTAAGCCATTTTTCATCTCCGTACAGCCTGCGCATCTCCCTTTTATTGAGTTTCCCATTCCCCGTTTGGGGAAGTGTCTTCGTAAAAACGATATATTTGGGTATCTTGAATTTCGCAAGTTTCCCTTTTAAGAACCCTATGACTTCTTCCTTTACGAGGGTTTCGCCATCCCTGATGCGGATCACCGCCATCACTGCCTCGCCGTATTTTTTGTCCGGTACGCCGATGACCGCCGCTTCCGCAACCTGCGGGATCTGGTAGACCAGGTTTTCCACCTCACTTGACCATACCTTTTCCCCGCCGCGGTTGATCATATCTTTTTTGCGATCCACGATATATACATATCCGTCTTCATCAAACCGCGCGATATCGCCTGTCCTAAACCAGCCGTCAGCGCCCAGTGTATCGGTATCCAGATTATAATAGCGGTCGAGGATCACATTTCCAAAGATCGCCAGTTCGCCTTCGCCGGTTTCTGCTTCCCTGCCTTCGTCATCCAAAAGCTTCATGCGCGTCCCCGGCACAGGCAGCCCCGACGAACCGATTTTTTCGCTCTGCGCGGCGTCGTCCGGGAAGCTTGTCCCTGCCGAACTGCTTTCCGTCAGGCCGTATACCGTACGAAAATCCATATCCGGCAGCCAATCGTGCAGAGCGCGGATCACCTCCGGCGGGATATTCGCGCTGCCGCAGGCAAACGTGCGCAGCGACGGGATACTCGGGAAGCGTTCCCGCTGCTCCAGCAGCATCAGGAAAACGGTCGGCGAAGCATGCAGCAGGGTAAGGCCGTTTTCCCGCGCACATTCCAGCACGCGCTCCGGCCGATAGGTAAGGTGCAGGTACACCGTCCCCCCGCAGTGGACGAACAAGCCGAGCAGGGCCACCAGCCCCGTAATATGGTAGATAGGCGTTGCAATGACCGTCTTGTCCTCACACGTCACCCCCAGGATCTTCTGGTAAACGGCGATCGCGTTGGCAACATTGAAATTGGAAAGCACCACGCCTTTGCTCTCTCCCGTCGTTCCCGATGTGTACATCAGGATCAGATCGTCCTCCCAGACGGCATTGCCGTATGGATCGCCCTCATATACCTTATCCTTCAGCAACTCGGAAAATCCATGTTTCCGGTCGCTCAAAAGGACTGCGAGTCCTTCCTTTGACCGCTTCAGCTCAGGGACTGCCGTCTCATATTCTTTTTCCACCAGCGCCAGCCGGACCGGCAGTTTGCCAAGCAGGTTTTTCCATTCGCACACCGTATATTTCGTACTGATCGGGACGATCACTGCGCTTAATTTGGAAAGCGCATACACCGCAACGCAAAACTCCGGTGTGTTACGCAACATCAGCGCAACCATATCCCCCTTCTTGACATGCTGTTCATAGTACAGATATTGTGAAAACCGTTTGACCTCGTACAAAAACTGTGCGTATGTCATCTCTCGTCCGTCGTCGCCCACGATCGCCGTGCGTTCCGGGTATTTGGCCGCTGTATGGTGCAGGTCAGTATACAGGTTCTGCGGTGCATACGCATAGGTATAGACCTTGCGTCCCTTGTAGTTGCACAGTACCATCTCCGCCGTAACATCGCCGCCCCAGTATTCGTTTCCGTTCAACATCTTAAGTCCTCCGGGCCCTTCCGCCTGTTACAGTTTGAATCCCCCGCCCACATGGATGACTTCGCCCGTGATATAGGCCGCATCGTCACTCGCCAAAAACGCCGCCAGGTTTGCTACTTCCTTCGGTTTTCCCACATATCCCATCGGGATCTTGCTTACCATGATGTCCCAGGCTTTTTCCGGAATACCCTTCGTCATTTCCGTTTCAATAAAGCCCGGGCAAATCGCATTTGCCGTTACGCCTTTCTTTGCAAGCTCCTTTGCCGCCGTCTTCGTGAGTCCTACGACGCCTGCTTTGGCCGCCGCATAATTGGCCTGTCCGATATTTCCATTGATACTCGCCGAAGCGATGTTGACGATCCTTCCATAACCCGCTTCGCGCATGACCTTCGCCGCCTCCTGCGTACACAGGAACACGCCTGTCAGGTTGACAGCGATCACGTCATCCCATTGCTTGCGATCCATTTTGTGGAGCATCGCGTCGCGGTTGATCCCCGCGTTGTTTACCATAATATCGATGTGCGCATACTTTTCCAACACATCTTCAAACATGCGCTTCACAGCATCTTCGTCCGCTGTGTTTGCCATGTAGGCCATTGCCGTGCCGCCTGCCGCCTCGATCTTTTTGGCCACCGCCTCTGCATTATCGCTCACCAAGTCGCACACCACGACCGTTGCACCGTCCTCGGCAAGCTTGCACGCGATTCCTTCGCCGATCCCGCGTCCGGCCCCTGTTACAATTGCTACCCTGTTTTTCAGATCCATATCCGTTCCTCCTCCGGTTCTTGAAAACGGTCATAAACAGCCGCACAAAACCACACGGTACGATTCCCGCTTTCATTTTCTATTGTCTTGTTGAAATCCTAATGCTTACTTTTGATATGAGAGTTCAAAACGTTCATTTTTGTTTATCATACCATCCCGGTTTTCAAAACGCATTATTCAGCGCTCCAGTGTTTTTTGTGCATTTTCACAAACAGATATAAAAAAACCGGCACATTCCTGCGCCGGCCCTGTTTATTTCAGCTGATATACAATATTTGCCACATAAAAGTAAAATTTATCGTCGTAGTTTTTCAGGCTCCTTTTTGTCAGCTCCTCGATTTTTTGGATGCGGTATGCGAGCGTATTACGGTGTATGTGCAGGCTTTGGGTGATCTTACCGATATCCCCGCTGTACTTGAAGTAAGCTGTCAGCGTTTCATTTAGCTCGTTGCTTCCATCCTGCTTTTGCAGTTTGCCCAATATCCGCTCAAACACCTCTCGTCCCTCGTAGCCGACGATCATGTCATGTATCCGGTAGCGTTCAAAGCAAACCAGGTCTTGCCCGCTGTCCTGTCCCAGCTTTTTCGCCAACGCCAATGCCTTGCGCGCCTTTTTTAGAGAGTCCGCAACATCGTTCGTGCGGATTCCCAATCCTATGCGCCTGATATCAGGAAACACCTCCTTCATGGAGCGCAGCCGCCCTTCCATCGTTTTCAGGTCGCGGAATATCGCTACGATATTTTCCTTATACCGCAGCAAAAACTCATTTTCGTGCAAATAGGTTCCCATGGCTTCCAACAGGGAACTGCGCGGCTTTTCCACCTCCAGGAGCGCCCCGACCGAATTTTCCTCCACATCCACCCCAAACTCCTTTGCCTGCCGCCGGAACGCTTCGCTGTATTCTTCCCGCGGCGTGTCGCACCATTCCCGCAGGAAATTCTCGTACTGGAATTTGCGGTTCAGATCCTTGTTGATGATGTACTGCTGCTCGATCATCAGTTCTGCCACGACTTTAATCACATAGACTAAGGATCGTACCTCCTCCGGCGCGCCGCTGATCCCGATCACCCCTACGATCTCGTTTTGGTAAGTAAATGGGAGGTTTACGCCGGGCTTGTCCGTGATCGTTTCCTCCTGTACTTCATGCGGGCCGTTTTTATAGATGGCTTTGAGCGCCCCCTGGTGCAGCATCCCTATCCGGTTTTTATCCCCGCTGGCAATAATGATCCCTTCGTTGTTCATTACGTTGATATTATAAGGAACCACGCTCATAATGCTCTCCGCGATCCTCTTTGCCAATTGTTCGCTCAAACCAAATTTCATGATAATACGTTTCCTCAAAAGATGGATGCTCCATCCCGTCCTATGGCATTCTTGAAGTTTTATCCAGAAAATAGTGTAAAGAAAAGGCTTTTTTTCATTATATTGTGATTGCCGCCCAAAAAGCATCATCCCCCTGAACAAAATCTATTGTGCAAAAGAACAATCCCACTGTGCGTTTTTATTTTCCACACAGGCTGCCTTCCTGTTATTCAAAACGTTGCTCAATGCTTTTCGGGAGTTTACAATAACGTTTATATTATACCGAACATTTCAGAAAAGAAAAGAAAAAACCGGAAAGTTTCCTGTGAACTCCCCGGTTTTGTGATCGCTTCTTATCATGCAGGCGCGTCATAACTCCTTTTCGCTCTGTGAAAACAGCGCCGCATCCTCAAGGCACAGTGCGACCGCATGTTTCTGGTAGGCACGTTCCTCCTCCGTAAGCTCCCGTGTGACGCGCGCCGGCGACCCCATGATCATCACACCATCCGGGAACTCCTTATCCGGCGGGACAAGCGTTCCCGCCGCTACAATAGATCCCTTGCCGATCTTCGCCCCGTCCAGAACGATCGCGCCGATCCCGACAAGCGAATCCTCTCCCACTATGCACGAGTGCAAAACCGCCCCATGCCCGACCGCCACATTCCTGCCGATATAAAGCTCCCCGTTCGTCCCCGTATGCAACACGCAGTTGTCCTGTATATTGGAACCGTCCCCAATACTGATCCTGCTTATATCGCCGCGCACCACAGCGCCCGGCCAAATGTTCACACGTTCCCCCAAACACACGTTGCCCACTACCGTCGCCATTTTATGAACAAACGCGCTTTTGGGTATCTGCGGCTTTTTCCCATCCAAAGCACTGATCATATCAGTTCCTCATCGAATGTCTTGATCGCGATCGCTGTTTCGATGCGCTTTTTCTCCGTTTCACAGCCGATCTTATATGGTTTGCGTATGCTGCCCGTCGCATGGTATGCGTTCGCCGCGCAGCCGCCCGAGCAATAATATTTGGCCCAGCACTCGCTGCACCCTTGCTTGGTAAAGACATGCGTATCCAAAAAGTCCTGCTTGATCTTTTGGTTTACATCATCTTCAAATACGCTGCCCATATAAAAATCTTCCATACCGGCAAACTGGTGGCATGGGTAAAGCTTCCCATCCGCCGCAACCGCAAGGTATTCGCTGCCCGCGCCGCAGCCACGAAGGCGTTTATTGAGGCATGGCCCGGAATTCAGGTCGATCATAAAATGGAAAAAGTTAAACCCTCGTCCCGCCTTTTCACGCTTCAAATATTCACGCGCCAGCATTTCATATTCATGTTTGATCTGCGGGAGGTCTTCCTCGCGGATGGCATAGCTCTCCCCCGTTACGACAGGCTCCACGGATATCTGGTCAAATCCTGCGTCCGCAATGGCGCACACGTCGCTCGCAAAATCCAAATTGTCCGACGTGTAGGTGCCGCGCACGTAATATTCCTTGTCCCCGCGTCCGTCGATGATCTTGCGGGCGTTCGCAAGCACCTTGTCATAGCTTCCCTTGCCCTCCACATTCTTACGCATCGCATCGTGCACTTCTTTGCGCCCGTCCATGCTGATGACCACATTTTTCATCTCCTGATTGATGAAATCAGCCATTTCGTCCGTCACATGGTAAGCATTGGTCGTAAGCGTAAAACGGATGTTTTTGTCGTACAGTTTTTCCTGTTCCCGCCCATATGCGACCGCAGCCTTTACGACCTCGAAGTTCATCAGCGGCTCGCCGCCGAAGAAATCGATTTCCAGGTTCCTGCGTCCCTCCGAATGGGCGATCAGGAAATCGATCGCCGCCTTGGCGGTATCGATGCTCATCAGCGCGCGTTTGCCATGGTATTCGCCCGTTTCCGCAAAGCAATACGAACAACGCAAATTGCAGTCCTGGGCCACCAGCAGGCACAACGCTTTTACGACGGGCGTATTGAACTGCGCGTTTTCCCCATCTATTTCACATTGGGAATATAAGAGGCCCTGCTCCGTAAGCTCCCTGATCTCTTCCAGTATTTCACGTGCTTCCTCGCCCAGGTCGTTTATGATCTGTTCGTCTGTCTTACCCGCGTTTTTGAACGTCAGCACGCTCATCGCGTCCTTGTCGATCGCGTGCACCGAGCCCGACTCCACGTCAAGCGCCGCATAGTGCCCGCAAAATTCTATTAAATGAACCATACTCAGTTATGCTCCCTTCGGCTGCTTCACAGGCGGAACATACCGTTCTGCCGTGCGCCCCCTTTGTTTAAAGTTGCTTTACTTCGACGAAAACGCCGTCTCGTAAAACCAATCTGTTCCTGACGAACGTAATCATTTCTCGCACATACCCATACATAGAAAAATGACGGCATTGTGTCCCCACACTGCCGTCACCCGATTTTCAGTTGATCTTTATGCCTTTTTCTCGCACTTCTGGTTCGCAAGCGTGCAAGATGTCTTGCAAGCCGACTGGCAGGACGTCTGGCATTCGCCGCAACCGCCTGTTTTCAGCGTATCTTTTAAGTTGCTCTTGGTTATCGTTTTAATATGTTTCATATGACAAACCTCCTCAAGGAAACTTTCCGTTAACAAGTGTATCACGATTACGAAACGATTTCAAGTGTTACGAAACCCTTACTTTTTCTTTTTTGTTTCCTCTTTTTTCGGTTCTTCCTTTTTAGGCTCTTCCTTCTTGGCTTCTTCTACCTTTTCCGGAGCCTTACCCTCATCAAAACTTTCCACAGAAGCAATCGCGCCTTTGGCAATCACCAGCTTCGCCTTGTCCGGGCCGCATTCAAAAGTAATCAGGTCTTCCTTGATGGAAATCACCTTTCCATAAAAACCGCCGATCGTCTTGATATTGTCTCCCACGCGCAGCGTCGAAAGCATATCCTTAAACTTCTTTTCTTTCCGTTTGTTCGGAACGATGATCAACACTACAAAAATAACGATCAGCAGGATCGGGAACAGCAGTGTCATCGCATTGCCGCCCGTGAGGCCGCCCAAAGCATCTGTGCTCATAAACTCATTTACCGCCTTTCAAATTTACAAAAATTGTACTTTTATTATAATATCGTGAGCGCGCCTTTAAGTCAACCACTATTTGCGCCCAACACGCCTTTTTCCGCCTAAAAAGCAGGCGTTTTGGCCTTTCTTATTCCTTGCACAAATCGAACAGGCGCTGGTGCGATAATTCGCTCTGCTTCAGCTCCCCGACCAGCTTGCCGTTGCGGATCACCAACACGCGGTCACACATTCCCGCCAGCTCGGAAAAATCAGAGGATACCAGCACGATCCCCGCTTTTTTGCGGATCAACTCGTTGATGATGTTGTATATCTCCACCTTGCCGGCGATATCCACGCCCTTGGTCGGCTCGTCAAAAATATAGATGTTGCAGCGGGAAAATACGTTGCGCGCCACCAAAGTCTTTTGCTTGTTCCCGCCGCTTAAGTAACGGACTTTCTGGTGTGCGTTCCTCGGCTTGATCCCCAGCCGCTCGATATAGTCCCAGCTCTTTTCCTCTTCGTCGCGCGGCATGATCAGCCTGCCCTTCGAGATCCCCTTGAGCCGCTTGATCGTGATGTTCTGTGCCACCGACATATCCATAAAGAGCCCCTGCGTATCACGGTTCTCCGGGATAAAACCAATATTGGCGCGAATGCCGTCCGCGCCCGTACCTCCAGACATCACGCTTACGTTTCCCTCATCTAATTTATCCAGTCCCACAATGGCCTTCAAAAGATTCGTACGCCCCGACCCGACCAGCCCGGCGATGCCCAGTACCTCGCCGCTGCGCAGGGAAAAACTGATATCGCTCACAAACTTGTTGCGCAGTCCGCGCGCCTGCAGGACGACGTTTCCCTTGGCAACGGAAAGCTTGGGGTAATGCTCCTTGATATCCTCCCCGAGCATCTTGTGCGCCAGCTCTTCGCGCTCCGCGTTCTGGGGCGCAATAGAATCCATGATCTCCCCATCCTTCATCACAGTGATCCTGTCCGATATCTTCCGTGCTTCCTCGATACGGTGCGTGATGTAAACGACCGCCACGCCGCGCGCCTTGAGCTCCCGCAGCAGCGAATAAAGCCGCGCCACCTCCGACATGGTGAGCGAATCCGTGAGTTCGTCCAGGACGATCACCTTGTAATCGCGGATCAGCGTCCTCGCAAACTGCAGCAAATATTTCTCCGCCATGGAAAGGCGGCTTGCCTTGCGCCGCGGCTCTACGTCGATCCCCAGCTTGTCGAGTATCGCCTGCGTCTCCTGCTCCATCGCATGCCAATCTAGCACGCCTTTACGCCTTAACTCACTGCCCAGGAACAAATTCTCCGTGACGCTTAATTCCCCAAAAATCGTGACCTCCTGCGGACAACTGATGATTCCAAGTTTCTTCGCCGCGTAAGGAGAATTGATCTCCACTTCCCTGCCGTCCATGCAGATCTTGCCGCTCGTCATACGCACCTCGCCCGTCATGATTTTGGTAAGGGTGCTCTTGCCCGCGCCGTTGCTTCCCAAAAGCGCACAAATCTGACCGGGATAAAGTTCTAAATTGATCCCGGAAAGAACGCGAATCTCATGATAGGATTTGCATATATCTACCATCTTGAGTACCGCCTGCGGCATGTTCCACACTCCTTATTATTCCTGTGTCATTCTTCCACGCTTTTGATAGAAGAAGGTTTGATCCGATACGATGTAAAGATTCTGATACCCTGTTGGAAAAAATATGATTTGTAATCTTCTGGTATATCGTCATTGGTGATCACTGCGTCCACCGTTGTCAGCGGGCCGATGCTCGTCAGGGACGTATGCCCGAATTTTGTCTGGTCGGCCACAATGATCAATTCCTTTGAAATTTTTTTGATCTTCTGGTATACATTGGACTCCAGCGTATTGGAAACGGTGAACCCGCTGTCAAAGTCCACGCCGCCCACGCCGATAAAAGCCTTCGCAATAAAAATGTTTTTGAGGAATCTCGAGAAAAGGTCGCCCGTCAGCGACATTTCACTGTGCACCATCGTCCCGCCCGTCACCATCACATTGGATTTCGGGTTTTGCGCGAGCGCCCCCGCCACATACAGGTTATTGGTCACCACGTTCACGTTCTCACGGTTCAGGAGCGCCTTGGCAACGTAGTAACAGGTTGTCCCCGGGCCCAAGAATATCCATTCGTTGTCCCGCACCATATCCGCTGCAATCTGCCCGACCATCTCTTTGTTCTTATCGTAATCGAGCGAAGCCCCCGTGATTGCATCCTGCATGGACTGCTGCTTTAAATGATCCTCATTCAAAACAGCGCCGCCATATGTACGGTACACGAATTTTTCCTTCTCCAGCTGCTCTAGGTCACTGCGGATCGTCACGTCCGAAACATTGAGCAAAGCGCTGAGTGTACTCACGTCCACTTGTCCCCGGTCTAAAAGCACTTCTTTAATTTTTGCCAGACGCGCCGCTTTAAACATGCATCTATCTCCATACCTTGCTTTTTGCGATCTATTAAAATTGTGACGCATCAAATACGCCAAACTATAGTACACAACAATATCTTCTAAATTATACCATATTTTATAAAATTACAGTATTGGTTTTTTATTTGTTTTTTCTTTTCGCAAATAAATCCGCTAAACCCACCCGACGTTCTGCAGTGGTTTTGTTGTCCTTTTTTATCTTTGTCAAAAATTCCGGGTATGACAAAACAGGAGGCCGGTTTTATACCGGCTCCCTGTTTTGCGTATCCATAAAAAATTTGGAGGAAAGTTATGTATCGCCGTTATCTGCTCACCATTTGGATACGATGTCCTTGACGTACGCAAGCTCCTTTTTCGAGAGCTCGAACGGATCGTCCTCCATTGCGTACAGCGCCGGGCGTGTGTAGATGTTCTCAAGGATCATCCATCCGTCGAATTTGTTATCCCGCAGGATGTCCATCTGCGCCAGGAATTCCCCCGCGCCCTGCCCCAAAAGCATGCCGCCGTTTGTGCCGCCGTTTGCGCGCGTGTCGCTCCCGTCGCACAGGTGCAGCTGGTCGCCCAGCCGCGGATACAGCTTCTCTAAGTTCTCTGTCTGCGAATACCCATCGTACCACATGTAGTTCTGCGTATCAAAGAAACAGTCCAGGTTATCTGCATCCACCTCGTCCATCAGCTCGATCTGTTTATCCCAATTGAGCGCTGTCTCCGCGCCGATCTTGATCCCACAGCCCTTCGCCTTTTCGCATATCTTTTTGATGTACGTCACCGCACGCTCGAAATCCCCTTCTGTCCTGATCTCCGACTCAAAGAAGAATGGCAGCATCACATAGTCAAGCCCCATAGCCTGTGCCGTCTCCAGGATCAGATCCTGCGCATACATACAGCTCTTGAAGTCCTCTGCGTCCTTGTCTCCCATCAGGCCATGGTACATCAGGTCATTCAGGACGATCGACGGAAACGTAAGCCCGTAGCGCTCCGCTTCCTCCATGTACACGTCCCTGACCTTCTTCTCGCCCATATAATAGCCGTTGTCAAGCCCTCCAAGCTCGATTTGCATGCCGTCGTAGCCTGCCTCCGCCACATACTTCATGGCATAGATCCCGTTGCCCGGATAGCTCCATTGTGTGATTCCGTATTTCATGGCCGTCCCTCCTTACATTCAGTCCTTTTCAGGATAATAGCGGATGTACTCCTCCGGGATGTCGATCGTTTCCGGGCAGTTCCCCAGCTCGTAGTTGAAGCCCATCACCGGTTCCGTGTTGATGTACGCGTGGAAGTCCGGGCCGCACCAGCCGCTCTGGATCACGTCCATCCCTCTTTCCTTCAGCTCCGCAATGTAGCCTTCCATATTCTCGTCCGTGATATGCTCCTTGAAATGGTGCATCCCCGTGCCCTTTGTCTCGATGAATTTTCCATAGATGTTCGGCCCCTTCACCGGCATCATGATCTCGATGTTCGTATCCCCGATGTCCGAAAGCGCCACCTCGAATTCAAACGGCTCCGTCACCAGCTCCCCGTTCACGTGGAAATCCTTCATCGTCTCGCTGGAGAATTTGTAGATCGTCCACGGCCCCACTTTCAGCTTATCTACCCACAGCCGCACTGCCTTGTCGATGTCGTCCGTCAGAAATGCGATCTGCTTAACCGTCCTCTTTTTGTTATGCTCCAATAATTCCTGATACGTCATTGTTTCTCTCCTTTCACGTGAGCCTCACCTGTTTTCATAAAAGCTCCTTTTATTATACTATATGTTCCAGTTATACGCTTGCCTGTTTTTTGCGGCGGATCGCGTCAATGGAAATTGCGATCAATACCACAAGGCCTGTTACCACTTGGTCCCAATAAGAGGAAATGCCCAGCAAGCTGATACTGTAGGAGATCGTCGCCATCAAAAATCCGCCGACGATGGTTCCGCCGATGCCGCCGCTGCCGCCGTTCATGGACGTTCCGCCCAAAACAGCTGCCGTGATGGACGGCATGACCCAGTTCTCGCCGATGTTTACCTGCGAAGAACCCATGCGCAGCACCATGAGCACGCCTGCGATCGCCGACAGGAAACCAGCGAGGCAGTAAACGCCCATTTTTGTCTTGTTGACGCGGATACCCACGATTTTGGACGCTTCTTCATTCCCGCCTACCGCGTAAATGTGGCGCCCAAAGCTCGTCAGTTTGAGCAAAAAAATCAGGATCACCGCCAGCACGATCATGATAATGACCGGATACGGAAGGATACCGCCCAGCGAGCCCTGGCCGATCACTGTGACCGACTCCGGGATGCCCGTCAGGGGGAAGCCCTGTGTCGCAACATATACGATTCCTTTAAAAAGCGAGCTGGTTGCCAGCGTTACGATAAACGGCGTGAGTCCAAGGCCGCAGATAAAGATACCATTGAGCGCGCCCATGCCGATGCCCGCTACCAGCGCAATGGTGATCGCCACAAACGGATCCACACCCATCACCAGTACCAGCATCGCAAAGATCATGCTTGCAAGGCCAGCGACGCTCGCGACCGAAAGGTCGATCCCGCCCAAGAGCAATACCAGCGTCTGGGCAAAGCCCACGATGATCGTAAAGCATGCCGTACGGGTAAATGTAGAAATATTATAGGCCGTATAAAAATTGCCGCTCGTGGCAATGTTGACGAACAACGTGATCAGGATCGTTACCACGAATACCACGCCCGCCGTGGATGTGAAAATCGATTTCACCCCTTTTCCCAGCGTCTGGGAAAAACTTTTCTTACCTAAACTTTCCATTTTGTTCTCTCCTTTAATCAATCACGGAATTATTGCAGTGCAATCTTCAGTATATCTTCACGTTCCACCGTGTCGTCAGGCGTAATGATGCCCTTTACTTTTCCGTTGAACATGATCATCATCCGGTCCGAAATAGTAAGCAGCTCCTCAATTTCTGAAGATATGACGATTACCGTGATGCCCGTATCGGCCATTTCCCGGATCAATTTGTAAATCTCGCCCTTTGCGCGGACGTCGATCCCTCGCGTCGGTTCGTCTAAAATAAGTAATTTTACTTTTTTCTCCATCCAGCGGGCAAGGATGACCTTTTGCTGGTTACCGCCCGACAGGCTCTTAATGGGGACATTGCCCGACGGCGTTTTGATACGGAGTTTTTTGATATATTCGTCCGATTCCTTTTTGACGGTATTAAAATCGATTACCACGCCCTTTTTAGTCTTGTCATAAGAGGGCAGCATGATATTTTCATAAACGGGGATCACCGGGAACATTCCCTGCTTGCGCCGTTCTTCGGGTACCAGACCGATTCCCTGCGCGATCGCTTCATGCGGCGTATGGATCTCCACTTCTTTGCCGTCCAGCCTGACTGTGCCGCTGTCGCGCTTCGTCAGTCCGTAAATACAACTGAAAAGCTCCGTACGTCCCGCACCCACGAGGCCTGCAACACCAAAGATTTCTCCCTTGCGCACAGAAAAGCTGACGTCGTCAAATTCCTTTTTGCGCGAAAAATGAGAGACCGAGAAGAATTCTTCTTCCGAATACTCCCGTTCCTCTTTGACTGTTTTTTCCACGTGCTCGCCCGCCATGTGGTAAATCATTTCATCGATGGGCATCTCCGCCGTATTGCCGACATGCACCATCTTCCCGTCGCGCATGATGCTCACGCGGTCGGAAAGCTCCACGACCTCGTCTAAGTGGTGGGTAATGATGATGATGGATTTCCCCGCCGCTTTTAACTTCCGTATATTATTAAATAAGTGCTGTGTTTCATTCAAGGTTAAGGATGCGGTCGGCTCGTCAAAAACGATGATATGCGATCCTGCCGTCAGCGTTCTGGCAATGGACACCAGTTGCTGGTAGGCAGCCGAAATCTCGCTCACCTTTTTGCGCGGATCCATTTCCACATCAAGTTGTTTCAATGCTTCCTCAGCTTTTTCGTACGTTTTCTCCCAATCGATCACGCCTTTTTTCTTCTGGTGGCTTCCCAGGAAAATATTTTCCGCGATGGAAATATCGCTCACCAGGTTCAGTTCCTGCGGGACCATCCCGATCCCCCTGTCAAGGGCCTCCCTCGGCGTCCTGTTCTCAATCGTCTTGCCTTCCAGCAGGATCTCTCCTTCATTGGGCTGGTGTATCCCCATCAGCACGTTCATCAGCGTGCTTTTCCCGGCGCCGTTTTCTCCAATAAGCGCCATGATCTCGCCCGGTCGGACGCTGAAATCAACGTGATCGAGGGCAAGCGTTCCGGGGAACTCCTTGACGATTCCTTTCATTTCCAAGATAAATTCAGACATAAGCGTCCTCCAAACATGGTTCCTGAATCATTTTTTCAGGCTCAGGCCCCGCTTCCGCGAAAACGCGGTACGGGGCCTCATCACCTGAAATATCGTTATCTTATTTCTTCTTCTGACTGACTATCATCAAGATTCAGGATACAGCATGTCGAGAAGATGCTGTGCGCCGTCCGGATAAATGATGGTCGTCTTTTCCTGTGTCTGTTCCGGATATGCATCGCCGGGTTCCAAACCATCCGCGATCTTGATCGCTACCTGGATCGTGTCAAAGCCCATCTTGAAGCAATCCTGTACGCCCAGCGCAGAGATTACGCCGTCTCTTAAATACTCAAGCGCACGTTTGTCGTGATCCATACCAACGATGACGACCTGATCCTGCTTACCGGCGTCGAGTACCGCCTGTGCAGCGCCGATCGGGTTGCCCATGTTATTGCAGAAGATACCTTTGAGGTCAGGATATTTCTGCAGGAAACCTTCCGCATATGTGAGGGCCTGTTCAACCTGGTCGTTGTCATACTGGATTTCTACTACTTCGATGTCAGGATACTTTGCCATGACTTCCTTGAAGCCCTCGATACGGTCTTCGTGGCAGGGAGCGCCGATCGTGCCGCCCAAAGCCGCAACCTGTCCTTTATAGCCGATCTTTTCAGCCAGGATCTCCGCCAGGTCTGCGCCGTCCTGTTTGTTGTGCGTATTTCCCACATAAGCGATACGCTTGCAGCCGTCTTCTTTTGTTGCGTCGGAGCTGGAGAACGTCATTACTTTAACGCCCTGGTCGATCAGGTTATTGATGGTAGGCGTAACGATCTTGATATCGTTTACGTCAACGCCGATCACGTCAAAGTTCCTGCCCGCAGCCTGCTCCAACCTGCTTACCTGATCCGTTGCGTCCGGCGTCACAGGGGCTGTGTACTCATAATTGACCGTGATGCCTTTTTCAGCATACTGTTTCTGCGCTTCTTCCAGTCCCAGGCCTACAGCGTCCCACCACGGATGCACCAGCTTGTACGTCAGATAGAAGTTGTATTCCTTTTTTGCAGGCGTGTAATCATCCAGCGCAACATTCGTGCTGTCGCTTACGATCGCGCCGCCGTCAGACGCCGCTGCAGATGCAGACGGGGCTTCCGAGCTTTCTGCCGGAGCTGCGGATGTTTCTGCCGGAGCCTCAGACGTCTGCGCAGGCGCCTGCGATGCGGGTTCCGAAGATGCCGCAGGAGCAGCCGTGCATCCTGCCAGCATTGCAACAACAAGCACCAGGCATACTGTCACAACCAAAATTCTCTTTTTCATTTTTTCTTTTCCTCCTCGTATAGTGAAGTTGTATTTTATTTGCCCCCGAAAGGGCAATGCGCGCACCGTACATGGAAACCCTTAAAATCGCCACCCTATTTTAGGCGAAAAAAATATTGTGGTAAAACGATGTCCTACCAAGGTTTTGTCCTTAAATTAAATTCGTTTCAGAGCTTATTTTGTAATGTTACGTTCAATTGATATTTGCTTTTTCTTGTAACCTGAATATATCACATTTCACTTTTGAATGTCAATATATTTATTTACATCTTTTTTATATTTTTTATTTCTTTTTTCGTTTCAAAAGTATTTTTAATGAAATTACCCATTTTTGTTTTTTCATTAAATCCTTTTTAACATGCGTTTTAATCCGTTTTCAAAATAAAAAAACGCGAAATTCGCGGCCGGATTGCAAGCGTAAATTTCGCAGAATTTTTTCATATTATTTTGAAGATCCTTTTTTCTGTTTACCAGTCCAGCTATCCTTACATGCGAAATGCAGCCATAAACTCGTGCCGGAACTCTTCAAAGCTGCCCGCTTCAATATGTCCGCGTATTTCTTCCATCAGGCGGATGGTAAAGCGCGTATTATGGATAGAGAGCAGGATCGCGCCCAATATCTCGTTGGTCTTGATCAGGTGGCGGATATATGCCCTTGTGTGGTTCCTGCACGCATAACAGTCGCATTGCTCGTCGATCGGGCGGAAATCCTTGGCAAATTCCTGGTTGCGGATCACCAGCTTGCCATTCCTCACCAGCGCCGTGCCATTGCGGGCGATACGCGTCTGCAGCACGCAGTCAAACATATCAACGCCGCGCGCCACCCCTTCCACGAGGCAGTCTGCACTGCCCACGCCCATTAAGTAACGCGGCTTTTCCTCCGGCAATATACCATTCACCACATCGAGCATCTCATACATCATCGGCTTTGGCTCGCCTACGGAAAGCCCGCCGATCGCGTTGCCGATAAAATCCATTTCCGCGACTGCTTCCGCGCTTTTCGCCCGCAGGTCGCCGTACATCCCGCCCTGCACGATGCCGAACAGCGCCATATCTTCCCTCGTCTGCGCGTCCTTACACCGCCTGGCCCAGCGGTGGGTACGCTCCATGGAATGTTTGGTATAGTCGTAGTCTGCCGGATACGGCGTGCACTCGTCCAGAACCATCATGATGTCCGGCCCCAGCGCTTCTTCGATCTGCACCACCTTCTCAGGCGTAAACATGTGCCGTGACCCATCGAGGTGCGACTGGAAAGCGGCGCCTTCCTCCGTCAGCTTGCGCAGGTCGCCTAAACTGAATACCTGAAAACCGCCGCTGTCCGTCAATATCGGCTTCTTCCAGTTCATAAATTTATGCAAGCCGCCCGCCTCGGCGACCAGTTCATGTCCCGGGCGCATATATAAATGGTAGGTATTTCCAAGTATGATCTGCGCGCCCGCCTCAAGCACCTGCCCGTTGGTCATCGCCTTGACCGTAGCTTGCGTGCCTACCGGCATAAAAACCGGCGTTTTGATCTCCCCGTGCGGCGTTTGGAGGATGCCCGTGCGCGCCCTGCTGCCGCTGTCCTTTTTTTCCACCGTAAACTTAAAATCCATTCCATACCTCGTTTGCCTTTTTACCCGTCTTATTTTACCAGATGGGCCGCAAAAAGTAAATTTGCCTACAGCCGTACCTGCCGGGTGGCAACGTTGTGCACGAACGCGGCGTCATGCTCCACGAAAATCATAGCAGCCCCGCAGCCCCGCAAAAGCTCTTCGACCTGCATGCGCGAGACGATGTCGATAAAATTGAGAGGTTCGTCCCAAACGTAAAGATGCGCGCTTTCGCACAGGCTCTTTGCGATCAGCACCTTCTTCTTTTGCCCGCCGCTTAAGTCTCCCAAGTCCTTTTCAAACTGCCCGCGCGAAAAATCCAGCTTGCGAAGCAGCGTCCGCATCAGGGTTTTGTCAAGCATATGCTGAGCGATGAACGCGTCAAGCGTCCCTTCCAGAAACGAGGTATCCTGCGGAATATACGATATCTTCAAGCCGCTCCCCGGATGCGCCTCCCCTGTATAAGGAATACTTTCCCCCACGATCAGCTTTAAAAGGCTGGATTTTCCGCATCCGTTTTTGCCTGTAAGCGCAATCCTTTCTCCCTGCCCAATCACAAGGTCCACATGCTCGCATACCGTCTTCTCCCCATAGTATATCTTCAGGTTCCTGCATGCCCACAGGCGCTGCGTATGGTATGCCAGCGGCTTCAAAACGATCTTCTCCGCCTTTTCGATGTTTTTTAAAAGACCCGCCTTTTCTTCCGCCGCCTTTTGCGTACGCTCCTCCACCGTTTTGGCGCGCCTCATCATTTTAGCAGCCTTATGCCCGATCGCCCCGCGATCCGGCCTGAGCCCGGCAACGCGCGCGCCCTTTTTGGTCTTTTCCACCCTGTCTGACCACTCCGCTTTTTGCCGCGCCGTTTGTTCAAGGCGCCTGATCTCTTTTTTCAGGAGTTTGTTACGCTCCAGCTCATACGCGTCCTGCCGCCGTTTGTTTTCCATCCATGTGGAAAAATTTCCGCTTTGTACTTCAATATTCGTACGGTTTATGGAGAGGACATGGTCGATACATCCATCCAGGAACGTCCGGTCGTGCGAAACAAGGATGAACCCTTTTTTTCTGCGCAAATACTCCGCCACCACCCCGCGCGCCCGGCTGTCCAGATGGTTGGTCGGTTCGTCGATGAGCAGGAAGTTCCCCTGCTTCAAAAACAACGCCGAAAGCAGCGCTTTTGTCCGCTCCCCGTTGCTCAGGCTCGTAAACGGCCGCCACAGCGCATCCTCCGCAAGCTCCAAAAGCGACGCCTCGCGCGATGCCTGCCACTGCTCACACTGCGCGGTATCCGTAATCATATCCATTGTAAGACATAACGGGTCTTCGGCTTCAAAGGGAAAATAATCAAAGGAAACGTCCGCGCGGATATTTCCCTGATATTCCATTCCCCCGCAAAGAAGTTTTAAAAGCATTGTCTTCCCACAGCCGTTCCGGCCGGTAAGCCCCAGCTTCCAATCCGTATCCAGCGTGACGCTCACATCGTCAAAAACCGTGTCGAAACTTCCTTCGTATGCAAACGCCAGGTGGGAAATATTGATTTGTGACATATTGTTTCCTTTCAACAAAAAAGCCTGCAAGAAAATTACTTTTCCGCAGGCCATATATGCCGCAAACGGGAATATCCCTCTGGTATGGGAGAACAGGTTCGATACCGGTTTTGTAACTTTCTTGCACAGGCACGCCCAAACAAACGGAATATCTTCCATTTCACGTACCCTTTCAAATAATTATCTGCAAGAAATTTTACGCACCGCACTGTCTCCTTCTTTTTTGATATTGCTTACTATACCATCTGTGTCCTTCGCCGTCAAGCGCCGCTTTATTCTTCCAAAAAGTTCCGGCCGTCAAAAAGCCATGTTTTAACCGTGCAACTCTTCATACAAAACCCGGTAGTCGTCAGAAAAAACGCTGCCCTGCCGCCAAATGAAGGTCAGGTCGTGCTCCACATAAAAATCATTGAGGTCGATTTTTCGCAAGATCCGCTCATCCAGCTCTTTGCGCACCGCAGCTTCATATAAGAACGTTACGCCGCAGTTTTCCGCTACAAGCGTTTTAATCATACTTAAGTTACTGATCTCCACGACGTTTCTAAAATCCGAGACCTGCAGGTTCTTTTCCTCCAGGCATTTTTCCAACACCTCACGCGTACCGCTGCCCGTTTCCCGGATCAAAATGCGTTCGCACAGCAGGTCGTCCAGCATGTACGGCGGCTGCTTTTTTAAACGGTAAGCGTTGCCGCACACAGCGATGTACGGCTCTGTACGGAACACGATGTGGTCGTATTCGTTTTTGGCAAAATACCCTTCCACCAAGGCAAAATCGATCTCCCCATCGTCCAGCTTCTTCAGGAGCCGCTGCGTATTGGCAACAACGACCCGCAGCTCCGTATGCGGATGCTTTTTTAAATATTCCGCAACCGGGCGCGGGATCACAAATTCACCTACCGTCAGCGTGACGCCAAAATTCAGCTCCTTTTTGCGGGGCCCGCGGGATAATTTTTTGCGCAGGAAAAGGTCGTCGTGCTTCATGGCAATGAGGGCGCTGCGCAGTTGTGCCCCCGCCTGTGTCAACTCGATCTTTTTTCCATTTTTCAGGAACAGCTTCGCCGCATAATACTCTTCCAAATAACGAATATGCTGGGATACCGCCGGCTGCGTGATGTTTAGTACCCGCGCCGCCTTTGTATAATTCAAATGCTTACATACCGTTAAAAATGTTTCCGTCCTGAAATCCAACATAAGATCTTTCCCCTCTTTCCGCATAACTATAATATATATTTATCTAAACATAAATATATATAATTTTATTTTATCATTTTACGTGTTATAATAAAACTAATTTGGAATAATAAAGAGGTAGAAACATGAAATTTTTAAAAAGCCACTGGAAAGGGCTGTTGCTGTGCCTTGTGATCGCAGTACCAGCCTTTTTCCTGGGAAAACTGCTGCCCGTAGTGGGAGGCCCGGTTTTCGCCATCCTGATCGGCATGGTACTGGCCTTGCTGATCAAAAACAGGGGCAGCCTGAACGAGGGGGTCAACTTTACCTCCAAGAAAATACTGCAATGGGCGGTCGTACTGCTCGGCTTCGGCATGAACCTGACGGAGATCCTGCGCGTAGGCGCGCAGTCCCTGCCCATCATCATCTCCACCATCGCCACCTCGCTCATCTTAGCGTACATCATGTACCGCGCAATGAAAATGCCTTCGCGTATTTCAACGCTGATCGGCGTAGGCTCGTCCATCTGCGGCGGCAGCGCCATTGCGGCCACTGCGCCTGTAATCGGCGCCAACGACGAGGAGATCGCACAATCGATTTCCGTTATCTTCCTGTTCAACGTGATTGCCGCGCTCATTTTCCCGACCTTGGGCGGCGCGCTCGGTCTTTCCAACGAAGGTTTCGGCCTTTTTGCGGGGACGGCAATCAACGATACCTCCTCCGTCACAGCGGCAGCAACCGCGTGGGACGGTATCCATGGCAGCAATACCCTCGATACCGCGACCATCGTCAAGCTGACGCGCACGCTGGCGATCATCCCTATCACGCTTGTGCTGGCGTTTGTACGCACCCGCAAAGAAAAGAAACTGGAAGCGAGCGAAGGCGTCAAGGTCAGCTTCAAAAAAATATTTCCTTGGTTCGTACTGTTTTTTGTACTTGCCTCGGTCGTTACGACCGTTTTCAACCTGCCAGCCTTTGTCACCGGGCCGCTGAAAGAATTGAGTAAGTTCTTCATCATCATGGCCATGGCAGCCATCGGCCTCAATACCAATATCGTCAAGTTGGTAAAAACAGGTGGAAAACCGATTTTCATGGGCCTCATTTGCTGGATCGGCATCGCAGCGGTCAGCCTGGGGATGCAGCATATACTGGGAATCTGGTGATCATATGGTAAACTAAAAAGCAGGGCGCAATATGCCCTGCTTTTTTCGTTGCCCTTTTATAACAGGCCAAACCTTTTTGCGTGGTGTAAATGGATCCCGATGTGTCCGATGCCCAAAATAGCGGCAAAAAGGATCATCCAGATCACCTTGCCATAAATACCCAACAGCAGGAAACCGGCGACGGGAAAAACCGCCAGCGGGATAGGAATCCTGAAAAAGCTGCGGTACATATCCTTTGCCCGCTGCCTGCCCTTGAAATAGCGCAGCCAGCATAACTCATAAAGTCCCATGCATACAAAGGCCACGATCAGCCATACCGTCCACGGCGTAAATGGTTCACAGTTGAAATTGCTGAACATTACCGCGCAGACCACACAGCCAATTTCGCCCACGCGTTCCAGGAACAGCAAGATACCGTTTTCCCCTTCGTCGCTGTAATCTCCCGGGATCCGCCTGCTCCAAAGAATGTTGGGGACGGCAAGCAACAACAAAAAAATCAGTCCGATATACGAGAACCCAAGGTGCCCAAACATACGACCACTCCCTTATAAGAAAACCTTTGGCTCTGCCCTGCGCAGCAGCCCTTCTTCCAGTTCTGTTTTATGGTACAGGTACCCCTCATCATCGTAATACTTCGCCCCCCTGGGGCACCGCTTGACGCATGCACCGCATTTGATACAAATCCCAGTATATTCCCGTACATTTTCATAGTCAATACAGCCCATCGGGCAAATCTCCGAGCACAGCCTGCAATTGTCGCAGGCCCCGCTTGTAAGCGGCTTGACCCTGCGGATATCGATCGCGTTGCCCGCACGATCCCGCGGCTGGTAATATCCCCTGTACGGATATGGCACGCCATCCACCGCCAACGCGCCGCCTTTTTCACCGCCCTGCACATGGATTTTCTTCGTAACGCCCTGTACAAAGTCCCGCGCCTTTTTCATATCCTCGCCGTCCGGCCTGTCCTTTGCCAGTACATCGGAAAAAGAATGCTCTCCTACAAAGGCTGCCGCTGCAATTGGCACAAATCCGTTTTCCTGCAAAATATCGCGCAGCTCGATGAGCGCATCGTCAAAATCGCGGTTGCCAAAAACCACGACCGGCACGGCCAGCGCGCCGTTTCCCTTGACTGTCTTCAAATATTTAAGCAGTACGTTAGGCACGCGTCCCGCATATACGGGCGTGCCGAAAACGACAATATCCCGCGCGCCGAAAACGGGCGCGCCTTCCCTTGCCTTTGGCAGCGTAAAATCAAACGTTTCACATTCTATTTTCATTTCCCGCGCAATTTCCCACGCGACTGTTTCCACAATTTTCTTCGTCGTGCCCGTTGCGCTGAAATATGCCGCCCAAACCTTTTCCATCTTCATCACAATATCAACATGCTATCCCCAAAGCTAAAGAACCTGTATTTCATCTCGACTGCCTGCTGATACAGATCCAGCGTTTCTTCCCGTCCGCAAAACGCGCTCACCAACATCACCAGCGTAGATTTCGGCAGGTGGAAATTGGTAATCAGCGCATCCACGACCTGCCACGCATAACCCGGATAAATAAAAATATCCGTATCCGCGCTGCCCGCCTGAACCAGGCCGTCCCTTGCCGCGCTCTCCAGCGTCCGCACAGACGTCGTTCCCACGGCGATCACCCTGCGTCCTTCCCGTTTGGCCGCGTTGATCGCTCGTGCGGCATCTTCGCTGACGCTGTAATATTCCGAATGCATGACGTGGTTTTCCACCGTTTCTTCCTTCATGGGGCGGAAGGTTCCCAGTCCCACATGCAGCAATATCTTTACCAAAATCACGCCTTTGTCTTCCAGCTTCTTTAAAAGGGCAGGAGTAAAATGCAGTCCCGCCGTCGGCGCAGCCGCGCTGCCGTCCTCCTTTGCGTATACCGTCTGGTAACGCTCCTTTTTCTCCAGGCGCTGCGTGATATACGGAGGCAGCGGCATATTGCCGTACCTTTCAAGCACGTCTTCAAACACGCCCTCGTATTCAAAGGCAACCTCGCACACGCCGTCCTCTTTCTTGCACAGCAGCTTCGCACACAGGTCGTCGCCGAAATCCACATAACCGCCCGGTTTCAATTTTTTTCCCGGCCGCATGATCACGTCCCACGTATCGAGCGCTGAGCGCTTCAGCAGTAAGAATTCAAAGTCCGTACCCGTTTCACGCTTTTTTCCGTACAGGCGCGCGGGAATGACCTTTGTTTCATTCACCACCAGCACATCGCCCGCTTTCAAATAATCGGCCACATCGTAAAAGTGCTTGTGTTCCACTTTTTTTGACAAGCGGTCATATACCAAAAGCCGCGAATGGTCACGCGGCTCGATGGGCGTTTGTGCGATCAGTTCTTCGGGCAGGTCATAATCAAAATCAGATGTTTTCATGGTGTATTATTCAAACTAGAACAGCTTTGTTTGCCCCTTGTTTCCGTCATTATTCGGCATGGGCAGCCCCATATGCCGGTAAGCGTTTTCCGTCGCGCAGCGTCCGCGCGGCGTCCTTTGGATAAAGCCCAATTGCAGCAAAAACGGTTCGATCACATCCTCGATCGTGCCCGATTCCTCACCCGTCGTCGCGGCAAGCGTTTCCAGCCCTACCGGGCCGCCGCCGAATTTTACGATGATCGCCTCGAGGACAAGGCGGTCGGAATGGTCGAGCCCCAGTCCGTCTACCTCCAAAAGCTTAAGGCCCTCGTCCGCGGCTTCCTTGGTGATCATTCCCTCGGCGCGTACGTCCGCAAAATCGCGCACACGGCGCAGCAGCCTGTTGGCGATACGCGGGGTTCCCCGCGAGCGGCGCGCGATCTCCACCGCGCCCTCCTCGTCCACATGGATATCCAAAATATTCGCTGAACGCTTGACGATCGTTTGGAGCTGGCCTGCATCGTACATCTGCAGGCGGTTGATGATCCCAAACCTGTCCCGGAGCGGCGACGTCAGCATACCCGCGCGTGTTGTCGCGCCTACCAGCGTGAAGCGCGGCAGGTCGATGCGCATGGAACGCGCGGACGGGCCCTTACCCAGGATGATGTCGAGCGCATAGTCCTCCATCGCGGGATACAGCACCTCCTCCACGCTGGAATTGAGGCGGTGTATCTCGTCGATAAAAAGGACGTCCTTATCCGTAAGGTTTGTCAGCAGCGCCGCCAAATCCCCCGGCCGCTCGATCGCAGGCCCGGAGGTAATGCGGATATTGACGTTCAGCTCCTGCGCGATGATATGCGCCAGCGTCGTTTTGCCCAGCCCCGGCGGGCCGTAAAGCAGCACGTGATCCAGCGCCTCGCCCCTCTTTTTTGCCGCCTCGATAAAGATGGCCATCTTTTCCTTTACTTTATCCTGGCCGATATATTCCTCAAGCGACTGCGGCCGCAGCGTTGCATCCGCTACGATGTCCTCCGTCATTTTCATCCCGGAAACAATACGGGATTCTTCTTCTTCAAAACTCAAGTGATACCCCTTTCAGCTCACCCCGCAGGGATCAGCACCTTGGAAACCTCGGCGAGCTTGTCCCTTGTCGCCCCCTGCGACATGGTAACGGAATAGGTCACGTCCGTAAGCTCATCGTGCCACGCCGCTTTTCCTTCCGCTCCTTCATTATAGCTTACAGTAAACGGATAGTCCTTCCATGTCAGGTCTTCCGTATTGGCAAAATCCACGAACATACCCGAAAGGTCTGTTTCCGGCGTACCCGGGGTCATACGGAACGTATAGGTATCGCCGTTCCACGTAAAAACCGCCTGCGCCGTCTTATCGCTTTCCATAACAGAGTATGTGACATCCGCCGCCCCCTCCGGCAGCGCGCTCATCGTAAGCCCGGTAAGCTTTTCCGCTTCCGCAGCATCGGCAACCGTTTTCCACGGGTTCGCCATGCCTGCCGTTTCCTCCGGCTGTGCGCTCTGCGAAGGCTGCACGCTTTCTTCCGCGGTCGCCGCCGGCTGCGGCGTTGCGCTTTCCGAAAGTTCAGGCGGCTCTGATGGAGCGGGCATTTCGCTGGGCTTAACCTCCTGCTGCGCGCAAGACACCATCACCACTGCGAGCAAGGTTACCAATACTACCGTCAATACTCTTTTCATCTTTCTCTCCTTTTATCTTCCCATTCTCTTTAATGCCAGTGAAACCAATTCCTCTGCGCTGTCCCCCAAATTTTTCACTGCCGAAATCGCTGCGACAGCTTCCTGCCTATTATATCCCAGCCCGCTGAGCGCCGCCACAGCCTCGCTCGCCGCGTCCTGCGCAAACATCTCCATATCTACGCCGTCTGTTATGGCGTCCTCGATATCCACCTTTTCCTTGAGCTCCAGAACCAGCCTCTGCGCCGTCTTCTTGCCGATGCCCGGAACCGCCGCAAAGGCTTTGTCGTCGCCGGAAATGACCGCCGCCGCAATATCGTTTACGCGCATTACACAAAGCACGGAAGCCGCGACCTTGGGGCCGATCCCACTGATTGTGATCAGTTTTTCAAACATGTTCTTCTGTTCCGTCGTTGAAAACCCGTAAAGCGTCATTTCGGCTTCCGCGACCTTCAGATACGTATACAGCTTTCCCGTTTCACCCGTTTTCAATGTATTCAATGAAAACGTGTCCGTAAAAATCTGGTATCCTACGCCGCCTACGTCGATGACTGCGTAATTCGCCGCCTTCTGCACCACCTCACCGGATATATATGCGTACATGATTTCCTACCTCTTATTTGATCTTCGTATTGAGGATCCCCGCCGTTTTTGCACTGTGCGCATGGCAGATCGCCACCGCAACTGCGTCCGCCGCGTCGTCGGGGCGGGGGATCTCCTTTAGGGAGAGCAGCGTTTTGACCATCATCTGCACCTGGTGCTTGTCCGCGCGCCCATACCCTACGACCGCCTGCTTGATCTGCAGCGGCGTATATTCATATAACTCCTCCATCCGTTCGGATGCCGCCACAAGGGCCGCCCCCCTCGCCTGCGCCACGTTGATCGCCGTCGTTACGTTCTTGTTGAAAAACAACTCCTCAAACGCCACGCAATCCGGATGGAACATGTCGATCAGCCGGCCGATCCCATGGTGTATCTGCTTTAAGCGGATGGGGAACTGCTCCCCCGCTTCCGTCAATATCGTGCCGTAGTCGATCAATTCCAGCCTTGTCTTTTCATCGCAGCCCACAACGCCGTACCCGACTGTCGCAAGCCCCGGATCGATTCCTAATACTATCACTAATTGCGCTCCCTCTAGGTCGCTTCGCGGTCGGACGTTGCACTTCCCCCGCGTGCCCCCTTTGCTCAAAGTTGTTTTGCTTCGCGTTTCCGCTTGCAAAACCAATCAATTCCTGACGTCCTGACCAGCAAACGGGTTCCACTGCTCCCTAGTAGTATACATGATTCTGCGCCATTTCGCAATTTCCCGCCTGCTGAAAAAATTTTTGTATTTTCTTAAAATTCCCTATTGCATAATTATTCATTTTTATGTATAATTATAAATATCAAATGAATGAAACGCCTGCAAACAGGCGCAGTAAAAGGAGTTTTAACATGAAACAGTATAACAAAGTAGTTCTCGCATATTCCGGCGGTCTTGATACTTCCATCATCATCCCGTGGCTCAAGGAAACATACGGCGTAAAGGATGTGGTCGCGGTATGCGGCAATGTCGGCCAGGGCAAGGAGCTCGACGGCCTGTATGAAAAAGCGATTAATACAGGCGCCAGCGACGCGTATATCGAAGACCTGACGGAAGAATTCATCACCGATTACGTATACCCGACCATGCAGGCAGGCGCAATGTATGAGGGCAAATACCTGCTCGGCACGTCGTTCGCGCGTCCGGTCATCGCAAAACGCCTCGTTGAAATTGCAAAGGAAGTCGGCGCGGACGCGATCTGCCACGGCGCGACGGGCAAAGGCAACGACCAGGTGCGCTTCGAGCTGACGGTCAAGGCGCTCGCGCCCGAGCTGGATATCATCGCCCCCTGGCGTATCTGGGATTTAAAGTCCCGTGAAGAAGAAATCGAATACGCACAGGCGCGCAATATCCCCGTTCCGGTCGATAAAGAGCACAACTACAGCATGGACGCGAACATCTGGCACCTGTCGCATGAAGGCGCAGACCTTGAAGACCCGTGGAACGAACCCAAGGACGACCTGTATATGGTCTGCAAAACGCCTGAACAGGCGCCGGACAAGCCGTGCTATTTCACGATCGAATTTGAAAAAGGCATCCCCGTTTCCATCGACGGTAAAAAATACGGCCCGGTAGAAATGATCACGAAGCTAAACGAGCTGGGCGCGGAAAACGGCGTAGGTATCGATGACCTCGTGGAAAACCGCCTTGTAGGCATGAAGAGCCGCGGCGTATATGAAAATCCGGGCGGACGCATCCTCTATACGGCGCACGCAGCGCTTGAAACGCTGACGCTCGACAAAGACACCATGCACTATAAGGAAGGCGTTGCCGCAAAATTCGCAGAGCTCGTATACGACGGCAAATGGTTCTGCCCGCTGCGCGAGTCGCTGTCCGCTTTTGTGGAAGAGACGCAAAAGACCGTCACGGGTACCGTGCGCATGAAGCTGTACAAAGGCAATTGCAAACACGTTGGCATCCAGTCGCCCTATTCGCTGTACATCGAAGAATTCGCAACGTTCGGCGAGGACGAGGTCTATGACCACAAGGACGCGGAAGGCTTCATCAACCTCTTCGGCCTGCCGCTTAAAATGCGCGCGCTTGCGTTAAAAGATAAGGAAATCTAAAACGTCCATCCAAAGGGCCGCCAAATAGGCGGCTCTTTTCTCTTGACACCCCTCTCCCCCTTTGCTATAATGGCAATCAGTGAAATAAGTGGGAAAGCTGCGCACCGCCGGGTGCTCCCAAAATAGTAAGGATTCGTATTGTTAGGCCTGTGGATACGCACGGGCCTTTTTTATTTGGTAAGGAGAGTAAAAGCGATATGCAGGATATAAACAACCAAAACATCACCGCTACCTTTTTAAAGTATGTTTCCTTAAACGTACTCAGCATGTTCGGCCTGTCCCTTTATGTGCTGGCGGATACCTTTTTTGTCGCCAACGGTATCGGGGCGGACGGCCTCGTTGCCCTGAACCTCGCCATCCCCGTCTACAGCTTTATCAATGGGCTCGGCCTGATGATCGGCATCGGCTCGGCGACGCTTTTTTCCATCGCCATCGGCAAAGGCAGGCAGGATTCCCTAAACCGTATCTTTACGCAGGCATTTGTCGTCGCCGCCATATGCGGCATAGTAATCACAGCCTGCGGCCTGCTCTTCAACCGCCCGCTTTCCATCGCCCTCGGAGCGGAGGGGGAGCACATCATTGAAATGACCTCCACCTACCTGAAAATGCTCATGCTTTTCTCGTGTGCGTTCATTCTGAACAACCTGCTGGTCGCGTTCGTACGCAACGACGGGGATCCGCGCCTTGCCATGATCGGTATGCTGTCAGGCTGCCTGTTCAATATCGTGTTCGACTATATTTTCGTGTTCCCCATGCAGCTGGGCATCTTCGGCGCGGCGCTGGCAACAGGCGTTTCCCCCATTGTCAGCATGGCGATCCTCTCGCTGCATTTCCTGCGCAAAAAAAATAACTTCAAGCTGCAAAAAACAAAATTCAAGGGTGCGGAAGTCAAAAAAACAATGCTGACCGGGCTGCCCTCGTTTATCATGGAAGCTTCGTCCGGTATCATCATCATTGTCTTTAACCTGACCATCCTGCGCATCGCGGGCGACCTTGGCGTTGCCGCCTATGGCATTATCGCCAACCTTGCGCTCGTGTGCATCGCCATCTTCACCGGTGTCGGCCAGGGGATACAGCCCATCTTGAGCCATTCCTACGGCGCGGGGCGCATGGATCATGTGCGGCACATCTATACCGGCGGGGCGATCCTCGCGGGCATCCTCGGCCTTGTGTTCTTCCTGGTCGGGTTCTTTTTCCCGTCGCAGATCGCTTCCATCTTCAACAGTGAAAACAACGCCCAGCTTGCCGCCCTGACGGTAGACGGCTTGCGCATCTACTTCTTCGGCTTCCTCTTTGCGGGGCTCAACATCGTCACGACCTCGTTTTTCGCCTCTATCGCGCAGCCGCGCCCGTCCTTTGTTATCTCCGCGCTGCGCGGCTTTGCGCTCATTATCCCGTTCGTATTGTTGCTGCCGGGTTTCTTTGGTTTAAACGGAGTCTGGATGGCGGGGCCCGCGACCGAGATACTGACGCTTGCGTGTGCGCTCATCCTCGTGTTCCGCTTCTTCAAAAAGCACAGCGCCCACGCGGCGATCCGTACTGCATAAAAAAGCCCGGCGCATTCCTGCCGCCGGGCTTTTCGTCCGTTATATTTTTTAGTCCTGCGACCCCTGCACGAAGGGTACGTCCGTCGCAACATCCTTTACGCTCCAGTTGTCCGTACTGGGAATGTTTTCCGGATCAATGTCCGGCCGCTCGCTGGGCAACGGCGCCAGCTCCAACTGCTCGCGGATCGAAGCCGTCTTTTCATCGTTCGGGTCGCCCGCGCGGATCACGCACACCGTTCCCGGCGCGATGTTGTACCACATCCACTTGGCGTCCGGCACGGTAAGGCGCACGCACCCGTGTGAATCCGCCGTACCCATCTTTTCCCATACTTCTTCGATGTACGTACCCGTATCCATCTTATCATAAAGGATCGTGTGGAAATAAAACGCGCCGTATATCTGCGTCCAGTATTGCCCGTACGTCTTATCGCGCGCAAACTGGCTGAACCGCACATGGTATTTGTTCATTTTAAAAGTACCCTGCGGCGTCGCGCCGTCCTTGCCCGTAGAACACAGCATGTAACGAACCGGGATCGTATAATTCCCGTCGTCGTCTTTCGTATAAACAAGCGTCACCTGATGCTCCACATCCACGATGATCTTGTACGTTCCCGCCTCAGGGAACCCTTTCGGATATTCGTCGCGCGTCCCGTCGTCGCTCATCACCAGCTCTTCAAAACTCATGCCGACCGTAGGGGCGAGCTTTAAAAACGTATCGCATGCTTTCGCCTTGCCGGAATTTAATAATTCTATTGTCTGCGCGTCCGCGATCCCCGTGACATCAAGCCCGTTCTGCCTCTGGAACGTTTCCACCGCTTCCCTGGTCGCCGAACCGTAATAATCCGTCGCCTTGTCCGCGTGCAGGTAATCGAGCTGAATCAGCCGCTCCTGCAATTTGGTGACTTCAGGCGACTGCGCCCCCTCCTTAAGCGTCGCCGGAGTAGGCGTGGGCGTCGGGGTTGGTTTAGGCGTCGGCGTCGCCGCGGGCATTTGCGTTGCGCTCGGTATAGCTGTCGGCTGCTCGGACGGCTGCCCTGCATCCGCCGCCGCGCACCCCGTCAAAAGAGACGCCGCCAGCATCGTTGCCGCCGCTGCCCAAACAGCCGCTTTTTTCCATTTGTTTGCCATTCCCTTTTTATTCCTTAGTATTCCAGTTTTTCCCATTTTAAATGAACAATCGTTCATTAAAGCTCTCCCAGCAGCCGTTTTGCCTGCCGGATATGCTCATTCACCGCTTCCGGCGCGGGCCCGCCCGGAACGTTTCTCGTGTTCACACATGTCGTAAGGCTGATCGCGTCAAAGATGTCCTCTTTTGCGTCCGGCGCAAACTTCCGGATTTCCTCGAGCGTCAGTTCGTCGATCGCTTTGCCGTTCTGCTCGCAGTAAAGCACCAAATGCCCTACTACCGCGTGCGCGTCGCGGAACGCCATGCCGTTCTTCACGAAATAATCCGCCGCGTCCGTCGCGTTGGTAAAACCACGTCCCGCGCCCAGTTGCAGCATATCTTTCTTCCATTCCGCCGTCTTGAGCATCCCGCACATCACCTGAAGGCACGCGTTTACCGTATCTACCGCGTCAAATACGCCTTCCTTGTCCTCCTGCATATCCTTGTTATATGCAAGCGGCAGCCCTTTCATAACGGTCAGCAGGCCCATCAGGTCGCCGTATACCCTGCCCGTCTTGCCGCGTATCAGCTCCGCCATATCCGGATTTTTCTTTTGCGGCATGATGCTCGACCCAGTGGAGTACGCGTCCGATAAACGCAGCGTGCCGTATTCGTTGGTGGAAAATAAAATGATCTCCTCGCACAGCCTCGATAAATGCATCATGCATATCGAAGCCACCGACAAATATTCCAGCGCAAAATCGCGGTCGGATACGCCGTCTAAACTGTTGCGCGTAATCTCGTCCATCCCCAGCTCTTCCGCCGCCATCGCGCGGTCAAGCGGGTATGTCGTCGCGCACAGCGCGCCCGACCCAAGGGGCAGGATGTTCGTGCGCCTGCGGCAGTCAATCAGCCGCTCTATGTCGCGGTAGAACATCTCAAAATAGGCCATCATATAATGCCCGAGCGTCGTGGGCTGCGCCTTTTGCAGGTGCGTATAAGCGGACATAATCGTGTCCGTGTTTTCTTCCGCTATGTCGATCAGCACGCCGCATAGCTGTATCAGGTTTTGTGTCGTCTCGTCGACCGAGCGGCGCATATACAGCCTGAAATCCGTCGCCACCTGGTCGTTGCGGCTGCGTCCTGTGTGCAGCTTCTTTCCCACGTCGCCGACGCGCTCCGTTAAAAGCCGCTCCACGTTCATGTGGATGTCCTCGTCGTGTACGGAAAACTCCACCTTGCCCGCGTCAATATCTTCTAAAATACCTTTCAGTCCCTCGATGATTTTCCCTGCGTCCTCTTTGGGGATGATCCCCTGCTCGCCCAGCATACGCGCGTGCGCGATGCTCCCCGTGATGTCCTCGCGGTACATGCGGCAGTCAAACCCGATAGAAGACTGGAAGCCCTCTGCAAATTCGTCCGTATTCCCTTCAAACCTTCCGCCCCATAATTTCGGCATAACGCTTCTCCTTGCTCTGTTTTCATACTTGTTTATTATATCATAAGCGGCGTATATTATAACATAGGGATTTTGTCTTTTTCCCTGTCCGGTGCTATAATGAACGCGAAACGAGGAACGCATGCTATGTTATACGAAATCACCAACGGGATCATGACCCAAACAGACGCGGTCGGCGGCAAAAAAGAGGCGGAATACGTTTCCGTGTCCACTATCAAGGAATTTTCCGCCCATATCACGGATATTCCGCGCCAGACGCTGCTTGCCGCCCTCGAAAACCCGTCTATCCGCTTTGAATCCTACGATGATTTCGATTTGCTGTGCATCCCCTTTTACGAATTTGAGCACCGCTTAAAGGACAGTCCGCCCGTTTACATTTTCCTGCGTGCCGGCCGCCTGCATTTCGTGTGCGACCAGTGCGAAGAGCTGGCTTCGCTGCTTGACCGCTTCGCGCATACCAATAAAGGCGAAGCGAGCGTCGGGCGGCTGGTGTGCGCGTTTTTTGAGTATATTCTGGACGACGACCTGGCCTCCCTCGACAGGATCGAAGAACAGATTGGCGACTTAGAGGACGACGTACTGACGGATAAGCAGGGCAACATCACCAAAAGTATCATCGACAGGCGCAAACACCTGATGGTGATCATGCGCTATTATGAGCAGCTTTTGAATATACTGGAATCCCTTTCCATGAACGAAAAGCGTCTGTTCAGCAAAAGCTCCGTGCGCTTTTTGAACATTATCTACGGCAAAACGCAGCGCCTTTACGACAAAACAAAAAGCCTGCGCGAATACGTTTCGGAAATCCGCGAGGCTTACCAGGCCGAGGTCGACCTGCGCATGAACAATATCATGAAGATACTCACCATCATCACCATGATTTTCATGCCCTTGACGCTCATCGTCGGCTGGTACGGCATGAACCTGAAAATGCCCGAATACGCCGCGCCGTTTGCCTATCCCGTCGTGATCGTCATCAGCCTGATGATCGTCATTTTAAGTATTGCGTTCTTCAAAAAACAAAAGTGGTTTTAGCGCGCGTGCTTCGCGCGCGGATACGGCCTTGGGTCGTCCGTCAGGCCTAAAATGTAGTCCGTGCTCACGCCATAGTGTGCCGCCAGCTTAATTACAGCCCAAACGGGTATATCTCTTTCGCCGCGTTCATATCGCCCATAGACATTACGATTGCATTTCAGAATTTCACCAACCTGACGCTGAGATAAATCATGGTCTATCCTTAAATCTTCCAATCTTTGCAAAATCATAGCAATCACCTCTTGACTATGTTACCAATCGGTAGCATAATAGAGGCAATAGTGACCCCGAATGATTGTCATTCCAAGAGGCGTATTATGAAATCGCGCAAAGATATTTCCTATGAGGAATATACCCTTTCCCAGCTAAACAAAGAGCGCAGGACCGAAGTCCTGCGCCATATCGATTACCTGACCGACCGCCTGGCATTGAAATTAGACGCGGACGGCCAGCGTCTCTTAAAAGAACTTATTTTCTATTTACGCCTGCTTTGATTTTTATGCAAACGATCGATGTCCGCACATGTCCTTTTTATGTCCGCGGATGTCCTTTGTCGCGCGAAGAAAATGTAGTAAGATATTAATATAAAAGATAATCAGGGGGAATCCAGATAAAAAAGCATACTGGAAAATAAGGAGAAACGCAATGAAAAAACAAGAAATTCAAAAAATCAAAGATAAAGTAAGCACACTTCTAGGACAACGACTGGTAAATATGGAACGTTGGGACAATTATGCTGAATTTGGATTTATTCCCGCGAACAGGGATGTCGAGATTATTCGAGATCAGCTTCGTACAACAGAAAGAATTGAAGAGGATTTCGTTGTTGCGGCATTCTGCACATTTCGTTGGACATATCAAGATCGAATAATTCTGGCCAATCAGGACATGTTTCAGCCCAGTATTCCCATACTTGAGGCAAATGGCTTAGGAATCAGGGACGGAGAAGACGTACCGGATTTCGACTATTTAGAGTATGGAAGTAACCGCCTTGACGAAATCAACGAACAAACTTTTAGACCCGTCTATGAACAGACACTAGGGTTTATCGTCAAAAAAATCAATGTATCCAAATTCGGTGATCTAACAATTGATTTTGAAAACGGCTATCGGCTGGAAGTATTCATCAATGTTTCCGATCCAAATAATTGTTGGCAATTCTATGAAATAGGAGTCCCCAACAACATTACGGTCGGCGGCAACGCCATCGTTGAAGAGGACGTTGATGTTACGCTTACTTGATTTTATACAACAAAAAGAAGCTGCCTTTTATGGCAGCCTCTTTTGATTTCCCATAATATCCTTTACCTTTTATTGACCGCCGTCTTTCCGGCCATCGCCTCGGTAAGGAGCGCCACGCCCGCGATCGCAAGGTAAATGCCGATCACCACTGCGGATGTAAGCCAGCCCGTAAACGGCACCACGACGATGATGATTCCAAGGATGATATTGAGTACCCCGCTGGTCGAAAGCCAGCCCGTATCCTTTTCATCGAGGCTCCGAAAACGCCTGCATGCGAACATCTGCAAAAATCCGCGGTAGATGGTCACGAATCCAAGCACGATGGTAAAGATGTTCATCATCGCGATCTGGCTCGCCGGGTCGCCCAGCGAAAGCACAAGGATGACCGCACCCATAATGGCGAGGATAAATCCGCTTACCAGCGTTGCCGCGTTGCGGTATGCAGCGGCCGTGCGGAAATAAATGATCAGCTCGTAAACGCCCAGAAGCAGTACGCCAAGGCCTAAGGTGTTGTTGATGCTCACACTTCCCAAAAACGGCAGGAAAACCATCAAAAGCCCCATCGCGATCAGGCACACCGCCACAATCACGCCCGCGATCCTGTGCTGCTTGACGCGCTTTGCAAGCTCTTCCGGTTCAAAATCCATTTCCGGTATCAAATCCTGGTTATCCATATTGTAATCCCCTCTTGTTTTATTTAACGGATCTGCCCGTCACCGTCTATCACATATTTTACCGTCGTCAATTCTTCAAGCCCCATCGGCCCGCGCGCGTGCAGCTTCTGCGTGGAAATGCCGATCTCCGCGCCAAAACCGAATTCAAACCCGTCTGTAAAACGCGTGCTCGCGTTGACATATACCGCCGCGCTGTCCACTTCGTCCTTGAACCTCTCCGCATTCTTATAATCGTTGGTGATGATCGCCTCCGAATGGCCCGTGCTGTATTTGTTGATATGGGCGATCGCCTCGTCCACATCCCGCACGACCTTCACCGAAATGATATAATCGAGGAATTCCGTCTCGTAATCCTCCTGCGTAGCCGGAATCGCGCCATATTTCTGGCTGACCTCGCAGCCGCGGATTTCCACGCCCTCTTTTTTGAGGTCTGCAAACACTTTGGGCAGGAATCCTGCCGCCACGTCAGCATGCACGAGCAGGCTCTCCGCCGCGTTGCATACGGCCGGGCGCGTCGTTTTCGCGTTTACGGTGATCTGTGCCGCCATATTGAGGTCTGCCGAATCATCGACATAAATGTGGCAGTTCCCCGTACCGGTTTCGATGACCGGAACTGTCGCGTTCTGTACCACAGATTGGATCAGTCCCGCACCGCCGCGCGGGATGAGCACGTCGATCAGGTCGTTTAACTTCATCATTTCCGTGACTGCGCTGCGCGATACGTCGCGGATCAGTCCCACCGCGCCTTTGGGCAGCCCTGCGACCTCGCCCGCCTGTACCATTACGTCCGCCACTGCGGAATTGGAATGGATCGCCTCGCTGCCGCCCTTTAAAACGACCGCGTTGGACGTTTTCAGGCACAAGCCGATCGCGTCCGCCGTCACGTTCGGGCGCGCTTCATAAATAATACCCACAACGCCCAGCGGCACGCGCTTTTTTGTGATCATAAGGCCATTGGGGCGTTTTGTCCCATGTATGATCTCTCCGACCGGGTCGGCAAGCGCCGCCACGTCCCGAAGCCCTTGCGCCATATCCTGTATACGCGCCTTGGTGAGTGCAAGCCTGTCGATGAGCGCCGAAGTACGGCCCTTTTCCTTCGCCGCTTCCACGTCCAGCATATTCTGCTTTAATATAAATTCCGTATGGTTTAAAAGCCCCTGCGCCATCGCTTCCAGAATCTTGTTTTTTTCGATGGTCGAGAGCTTGTTCATCGCCGTTTTTGCGTCTTTCGCCGCCTGCGCGACCTTTAACACCGAACCCATGGCCTTCTCCTCGTCTTTCTTTGCTTTTTTTCAGTATAACATCCCGTTTTAACGAAAACAAGTCGCAAACATCCTGCCCAGCCGTTTATGCGAAATAATCCAGTATTCCCTGCAATACGCCCTGTGCGCACTTCTGCTGGTAATCGTCTGAAATCAACAATTCTTCTTCATTGCCGTTGGAAAGGCAGCCCATCTCCATATTGCATACGGGCACGCTGCTCCAATTAAAGCCCGTCTGGTCGTCCCGCTCGCTTATCCCGCGGTTTTTCGCGCCTGTCTCATCAACGAACGCACTCAGGATCGCCTCGCCCGCCGCGCGGCTTTGCCCCGCGATCCCTTCCGTGTACGGCCCGCTGGGAACGAGCATGAGCGCGCCGTGTACCGAAGAATCGTCCACCCCGTCGCAGTGCAACCTGACGGCGAGGTCGACCCCCGCGTCATTAAAAAGCTGTGCGCGCTGTTTGTTGGAAATATCGACGTCCGAGCTTTCGCGCGTCATCACCACTTCCGCTCCGTTTTCTTCCAGCAAGTCCCGCAGCTTAAGCCCCACCGCCAGCGTGACCTTATATTCCGGCGTTCCCGTGTTCTTTCCGTCCGCGCCCGAAGAGACTTTTGCTTTTTTCACCGGCGAATCCGGCGCCTGCGGCTCCGTTGCCGAATTTCCCTTTGCCTGGTGTCCCGGGTCTATGCCGATCACGATACCCGAAAGCGGCAGCGTACATTCCTTTGCGTCGTCCGCATAAATACGCGAAAGCGTCTGCTCCCCCGCAATCCCGTCCGCGCTCAGAGCGTTCTGCTTTTGGAACAGCGTCACAGCCCTTTGCGTCGCCGGGCCATATTTCGTGGTAAATTCGTCTATTTTGAGGTATCCAAGCTCGGAAAGCCGCTTTTGCAGTGCCATGACCGCCTCGCTCTCTACTCCGATTTTGAGTGTCGGGTCGGGGGTCGGGGTCGGTTCAGGCGTCGGCGTTGCCGTCTGCGTGGGCAAAACTGTCGGAAGCTGCGCCGCCGTACCCGGGGAACCCTGTGCGCTGGGAACAGGCGTTTCGGGCGGCTGCGTCCCCTGAGCGGCGCATGCCATAAGCATAGCCGCCAATACTATCATGCATACGATCGCGATTATCCGTTTTTTCATATCCGCTCCATTTTTTATTCTTTGTTTTATTATACCCTCATTCCCATCATTACACAATCTCGCCCCATAGTGTTATAATGAAACAAAAACAAAGCGGGAGGCGGCAATGAAAGCATTGATCACAGGGGCAAGCTCGGGCATCGGGCGGGATATCGCAAGGGAACTTAGCAAGCGGGGCTGCGGCCTCATCATCAGCGCGCGCCGTGAAGACCGCCTGCTGGAACTCAAAAATGAACTTTCGACCGGCGTAGAGGTTATCACCGCCGACCTTTCCAAAAAGGAGGAATGCCTGCGGCTGTATGAGGCGGTGAAAGGCGAAGATATCGATATCCTCATCAATAATGCAGGCTACGGCGTGTTCGGCGCATTCGATGAAACGGATCTTTACGCCGAGCTCAACATGATCGCCGTTGACATCGTCTCCGTGCACATTCTTAGCAAGCTGTTCTTAAAGGATTTCATCCAAAAGGATCACGGCTATATCCTCAACGTGGCCTCGTCCGCGGCCTTCATGCCCGGCCCTCTCTTTTCATCCTACTACGCTTCCAAAGCGTACGTGCTGCGCCTCACGCAGGCCATCCGCGAAGAGCTGAAAAAGGCGGGGCGGGACGTATATATCGGCGCGCTGTGCCCCGGCCCCGTCAATACGGAGTTCAACCAGACGGCGGGCGTACAGTTTGGCCTGCACGGACTCGCTTCGGAATATGTCGCCGCATACGCGGTCAAAAAAATGTTTGCCGGGAAAACGGTTATCGTGCCCGGCGCCGTTATGAAGGTCGCGCGCTTTTTTTCCAAGCTGCTGCCCGACGGCCTCGTCGCCAAAATGGCTTACGGCTTCCAAAATTCCAAAAAGGGTTGATACTCTTTGCAAAAGCTGTTTATCAATAGCACAAGACTTGAAAAAGAGGTGTCAGGGCGTGAAAATTGCGATCATCACAGGAGCTTCCTCAGGCATGGGGAAGGAATTCGTCAAACAGGTAAGCGCGCAAAAGTGCGTGGAACAGATTTGGGTCATCGCACGCAGGAAAGAACGGCTTGAAGAGCTTGCGCAGGAGGTTCAGACGCCCCTGCGCGTTTTTGCTTACGATTTGACGGATATGTCCCATATCGATGCCTTAAAGCAGGTGATGGACAAAGAGAAGCCCGGCGTGCAGCTGCTTGCCAACTGTTCGGGCTTTGCCAAGTTCGGTGATTTTGAGCAGGTACGCGAGCAGGATGCGCTCGCCATGATCGACCTTGATGTCCGCGCGCTCGTGGCCCTTACGATGGCGTGTATTCCCCATATGCTGCCCGGCGGGCACATCATACAGATCGCCTCGACGGCCGCCTTCCAGCCGCTTCCGGATATGAACATCTACGCCGCTTCCAAGGCCTTTGTCCTAAGCTATTCGCGTGCCTTAAACCGTGAGCTCGGCAAAAAAGGCGTTTCCGTTACGGCGGTGTGCCCCGGCTGGACTAAGACGGAATTTTTCGACGTAGCCCAAAAGAACGCCAGCAAGGGCGCGGTCAAAAACTTCCTCTTTTTATCCAAACCCGAAAATGTCGTTGCACGCGCACTGAAAGACGCGCAGCGCGAAAAGGATGTTTCCGTCTACGGCATATTCAACAAATTGCATATGTTTTTTGCCAAAATTTTGCCCGACAGCTCGATCATGACCTTCTGGAATGCCATGAAATAATCATATTTCGACCGCACGCCTGCGCCCGTCTTTTCATCGGGCTAGGCTTTCAGGATTTCTCAAACGAACCGCCGTCAAGGACGTTGTATGTCTTTCCTTCCGTTGTCTTCGTGCCGATGCACATCGTTCCCGTTTCCGTGGTTCCCGATTTTGTCTGGTAACGCGTGACCGGGAAACGATCCTTGTCCGCCGGATCGAGCCCCTCAATGTTGAGGTTTGCCCAGGTAATCGTAAAGTCGTCGTCCCCGTTCTTATAAATCCGCCAACTGGTATTCGCAGCGTCCACGCCGAATTGCTCCTCCAATAATTTGTTGATCTCGCTCGCGATCGCCGATCCATGGGTAGCGCTCGAATCCAGCGTAGACCTTACGGGCTTACTGGTAAAATAATTCTTAACGATGTCCAGCGACCATAGATCCTGTATATGTTCTTCATCCGTCTTTCCGGGGTTAGGCGGGTTGGGCTGCTCTCCTCCTCCGTGCGCGCTGCATGCGCATGCCGCGCTCCCATCAGGTGCAACAATGACCGTATATATGCCGTCCGTCGGGCATAAACCCGTATATGTATTTGTCCCCGTCTTAACCGCTTGTCCTTCAAACGACTGTTGTATCGCTTCATCAACCAGCGCGTTTTCGTCCGTGTTTCCCTTGCCTCTTTGTAAAGCCAGCCAATGTGTAACGTTCCTTGCCGCCGTGTCTCTGTTCGCCGCGCATGTGCTCTCCTGCGCATCGCCGACAAAGCCCATCATCGTCGGAATCAGTATCGCTGCCAGCACGCCGATGATCGCAATCACAACGATCAACTCTATTAACGTAAACGCTTCTTTCCTCTTCCGCTTCATCATATCACTTTCCGGCCTATCCGTGTTTTCCGCATAGGTCTCCCTAATTTTAGTATAACATTACCCGCTCGGTCATGTAAATATTTTGGGGATATGTATTGCGGATTTCTTACAAATCGCTATTATTTCATAACAAAAAATCTCTTGGTCTCCATGGCATACATGGCGATCAAGAGATTGGAAACAAGCCGCTAAGCAATCTGTACCATTTAAAATATTACAGTTTCAAATCCCCCTGCCAAAAGCTTTTATTCCTCGTCCGGCAAATCAGCGTTGTGGAAAATATTCTGCACGTCGTCGTTGTCCTCGAGCATATCCAGCATCTTTTCAAACTTGATTTGCTGCTCCTCATTTAAGGCCGTCGTCGTTTGCGGAACCATATCGAGCTCCGCGGACAGGAATTCATAGCCCGCCTCTTCCAGAGCTTCGCGTACCGCTGAAAAATCCTCCGGGGCAGTAGTGATCTCGTACGCGCCGTCCTCTGCCGAAAAATCCTCCGCACCAGCTTCCAGGGCCGCTTCCATCACCGTATCCTCGTCTCCCGCCTGCGCGTCGATAACGATCACGCCCTTTTTATCAAACATGAAAGATACGCTTCCGTTCGTGCCCAGCGATCCGCCGAATTTATCGAACGCATGGCGCACCTCGCCCACCGTACGGTTTTTATTGTCCGTCATCGTTTCCACGATCACGGCTACGCCGCCAATGCCATATCCTTCATAGGTCAGCTCCTCATAGTTGATGCTTCCCAGCTCTCCCGACGCCTTTTTGATCGATCTGGAGATATTGTCGTTCGGCATATTGTTGGCCTTCGCCTTGGCAATTACGTCCCTAAGGCGCGAATTCATCGACGGGTCAGGGCCGCCCAACTTGACCGCAACCGCGATCTCCCTGCCTATTTTTGTGAAAACCTTGCCGCGCGCGGCATCGGCTTTTCCCTTTTTGTTTTTGATTGTTGACCATTTTGAATGTCCGGACATTGCTTTTTCACCTCAAACCCATAATAATTACGGTACGATAGTACCATAACTCGGCCTTTTTGTAAACTTCTGCGGCTCTTGTTCTGTGAATATTTTGTGAAAAACATTTATTTGTAATGTGAATTATGCTAGTATTATTGTATCTTGCTATATATAGATGTAGTTATTTACACGGAGGTAAGTATTGCAATGGCTCCCAAGAAAGATTTTCGGGATACGATAAAAAACGCCGGGGAAAAAACCAAAAAGTTTTTCTCCTCTGCGGCAAATAAAATAAAAGGGGGTTTTTCGGGCGCATCCAACCAGGTAAAAAAAGTGACGTCCGAAAGCGTCCGCAAGTTAAGGCGGCCGACGCCGATTCCGTTCGAGAAGGAAGAGGTTCCCCAAAAGCCTGTAAAAACAAAAACTTATGTCCCCAAATCCTCAGGGCCTTTGCCGGAAAAGCCGGCTGGTCAAAAGCCCGCAAAGGCTTATGTACCCAAGGCGAAAGCGGCGGCGGAAAAACCGGTGAAAAAGCAGCCGGTCAAGCCAAAGCCGTTACAAAAGAAAACCACGGATGTTCCTGTTTCAGATGAAACGGTCATTTTTTCCGAGCCGGCCGGTAAAAAAATCAAAACGGCTGCAACGCCCCGAAAAGAGCAAACCCAGTCCATCCCTGTGGTGGGCGGTAAAAAATCCCTTTTCAAACCGCGCGACAAAAAACCGAATTTTGCCCTCGGCGTTGTTTTGACGACCATTAAATTTACCTTTGTGGCGATCATCATCGCCGTGGTTATCGGCTTTGGTTCCCTGATGGGCGTTGCGAACGCCTACCTCGATACCACGCCGGAACTCGACGTAGGCAAAATACAGGATCAGAGCTTGAGCTCCAAGATTTATTACCAGGATGGCGACACGACCAAACTGCTTGCCACCTATACGGGTTCCCAGAACCGTGATTACGCAACGCTTGACGAAATTCCCGAAGACCTCCGCAATGCCGTGATCGCAGTCGAGGATATCCGCTTTTACGATCATAACGGCGTAGATTTCCGCCGCCTCGTCGGCGCATTCCTCTCCAACCTGTCTTCCGGTAAGGTGGAGGGCGGCAGCACGATCACCCAGCAGCTCGTTAAAAACAAGCTGCTCTCCAATGAGCGTTCCTATAAGCGTAAGCTGCAGGAAGCCTATCTTGCGACCGAGCTTGAGAAAAAATACAGCAAAGACGAAATACTCGAAGCCTACCTGAACGCGATTCCTTTAGGCGGCACGGTATATGGCGTCAAAACGGCTGCCAAGGATTATTTTGCCAAAGACCTGTCCGAGCTCAACCTGCGCGAAATGATCCTCATCGCTTCGATCACGCAAAACCCGACCAAATACAATCCGCGGCTCGCGACGTACAAATACCCGGAGCACCTGCCCGACTTGATCAACCGTATGAACATCGTTGCGGAACGCATGTACTGGGACGGTATGATCACCGAGGAGCAATATAACGAGGTCATGATCCCTTCCGCGGATTACCTCGCTCCCGAATGTTTGGAGCCCGGCTATACCGGCGAAAAAATTTTGAAAGACGGATACCTTGATACGTGGAAAGAAATGATGAATATCCAGCCGGAATCCCCCACGAACGAGCTTTATAAATATCCGCATTTTGTCGAATATGTCATAAAGGACGTCCAAACCTTCCTGCTGCAAAAAGAAGGCCTTGAAGATACGGAAGCCAACCGCCAGAAAGTGGATCTGGAAATGCGGGCGGGCGGTTATGAAATCTATACCACGCTCAACCCGACGATCCAGGAGACCGTACAGAATACGCTTGCGAATTACGATGGGTATCCCACGTTGCCCAAGGGTGTCGCCACGGAAATCACAGACAGCAATGGTATTATAACGCCCCAGCCGCAAGCTGCGGCAGCGGTCATAGATAACGAAACCGGATATCTGGTGGCTATCGTAGGTTCCAAAGACGAGCCAACCATCCGTATCACCACCAACCGTGCCGATGAGGGCCTGCCGGTCGGTTCCTCTATGAAGCCGCTTGCCGTATACGGGCCTGCGTTTGACATCGGCTACGGCCCTGTCTCCGGCGTTCCCTATATCGACGCACCCATTTCGGGATGGCTCAACGAGGATGGCGACGAAAGCAATCCCCGCATGCAGGGCGGTACGCAAGGCCCTATCACAATGCGGTATGCAGTCGTGAAATCCCTCAACGTCGCCGCAGCGCATACGCTGATGGATTATGTCACCATCGATACGTCCGTAGATTACCTGAATAAGCTCGGTATCCCGAACGAAAATATCACGCCTACAGGCGTAGGCCTTGCCCTAGGCGGCTCGCCGGTAACTCCCATCCAGATGACTGCGGCCTATGCAGCCATCGCCAACCAGGGCGAATACCGCCAGCCCGTTTCCTTTACGCTCGTGCGCGATGCGAACAAAAATGTGATCATCGACGCGTCTACAGACCGGGACGTACACCAGGCCTTCAAGCCCTCTACGGCTTACATGCTGACAAACGTCCTGGAGGAGGCTGTCCGTGAGGGTACCGGTGAAAATGGCAACCTTGACGGGATCACTACAGCGGGCAAAACGGGTACGGTCGGCAACAACAAAGGCGCGACATTTGCCGGTTATACCCATTACTATTCTTCTTTTGTGTGGGTAGGGCAGGATCAGAATAAGACCATCGGCGACAGCTCCCTTGCCAGCCGCGTGACCGCCCCCTTGTGGAAGGAATATATGCAGAAAATCCATGAAGGGCTTGGATTAGGCGATGCCCCTATCATTGACGGCACGCCCGAAGATTTCAACATCAATACGAACGCGCAAGTCTGTGCATACACCAACCTTGCGCCGGGCAGCGGCTGCCTTGTATTTTCAGGCTGGATGCTTTCCGGTACTGAACCGACGGAGGTATGCAGCGGCCAGCACTCGACCTCTTCGATTAAGATGTGCGGCATTTCGGGGATGCGCTTCATCGAGGGCGTATGTCCGGAAGAATCGGCATACTATTATTATTCCCACTCATTCCCGTCGGATTCCCCGTATGCCAAATGGAGCGGCAGCGGTTCGTCTACAACGGAAACCGCAGTAGGAGAGGACGGCCTTTATACCTCCGGTGGCGATCCGAATACGGAGTGTAATGTACACTTTCCAGGATGGGACCTGCCGTCAGAATCGCCTACGCCCACTGAGACGTATACGCCGGCGCCGTCGTCCACCCCCGCACCAACGACTGCGCCCGAGCCTTCTCCTTCACAGGCGCCCCAGCCTGAAGGCGGCTGATCGGCCAATCAACAACATAAAAAGCCCGTATGGTAATTCCATACGGGCTTTTCTCATTCGTATTTTTTTACTACCTTGCTGCCTGTGCCCCCAGCTTGAGCGCTTCCTCGTTCATGGGGATGAGGTGCGCTTTCTTCTCTCCCATGATCTTTGCCAGACATTCGATGATCGTCTTATTGTCGACCACATGGGCACATTCATTGTACGCACCCAGCATGACCATGTTCGCCGCTTTGACACTGCCCGCTTTTTCCGCCAGCGTGTTGGCCGGGACTTTGATCACCTTGATATCGCTGCGCTGCGGCTCCACCTCGATGAGATCGGAATCCATCAGCAGCAGTCCGCCCGGCTTTAAGTCCTTCTCATACTTTTCCAGCGACGGCCGGTTCATGACGATCAGGTAATCCGCTTCCACAACCACGGGCGAACCCACTTCATCGTCAGATACCACGACGTTACAGTTCGCCGTGCCCCCGCGCATCTCCGGGCCGTACGACGGCAGCCAGGAAACGTTTTTACCTTCGTTCATACCCGCATAGGCGATGATCTGGCCGGCGAGCAATACGCCCTGTCCGCCAAAGCCTGCCAAAATAATCTGTTCTGTCATGATTATCTGCCCTCCTTCGTTACGCCCAAAGGATATTGGGGAATCATGTTCTCTTTCAGCCACTCAAGCGCCTCTACCGGGTTGAGCCCCCAGTTTGTCGGGCAGGTAGAGAGTATCTCCACCATTGAGAACCCTTTCCCCTCCATCTGACACTCGAACGCTTTTTTGATGGCTTTTTTTGTTTTGATGATATTGGGTACGTCATGTACGGACGTACGTTCGATATAATATGCCCCGTCAAGCGTAGCGAGCATTTCCGCCATGCGCACGGGCATCCCCTGCGTTTCCGGGTTCCTGCCGTAAGGGGAAGTCGTCGTGACCTGCCCTACCAGCGTCGTAGGCGCCATCTGGCCGCCTGTCATACCATAGATCGCATTGTTGACAAAGATCGTCGTGATCTTCTCGCCCCTTGCCGCTGCGTGTACGATCTCTGCCGTACCGATGGAGGCAAGGTCGCCGTCCCCCTGGTAAGTGAATACCAGATCTTCCGGGCAGGTACGCTTGATCCCTGTTGCGACAGCCGGCGCACGCCCATGCGCCGCTTCCATCATGTCGCAGTTAAAATAGTTGTATGCAAAGACCGCGCAGCCGACCGGTGCGATACCGACCGCCTTATCCTCCATGCCCATTTCTTCAATGCACTCTGCCACCAGCCTGTGGATGATACCGTGCGTGCACCCCGGGCAATAATGGAAGGGAACGTCTGTGAGCATTTTCGTTTTCTGGAATACCTTCGTCATGATTATTTGCCCTCCTTCAGCTTAAGAAGCGCCTTTACGACAGCGTCCGGAGCCGGGATAAAGCCGCCTGTCGTGCCATAAAATTCCACCGGCACTTTCCCGTTCACAGCAAGCCTTACGTCTTCGATCATCTGCCCTGTGTTCATTTCCACGCACAACATGCCCTTGACACGTTCTGCCGCCTTCGCAAAAGCCTCGGTGGGGAACGGCCACAGGGTGATCGGACGGATCACGCCCACTTTGATGCCCATCTCGCGCGCTTTTAAAGCCGCATTTTTGGCAATACGCGCCGTCGTCCCGAAAGCCGCGATCACATAGTCCGCGTCGTCTGTCATGAATTCCTGCACACGCGTTTCGTTCTTGGTGATCTCAGCGTATTTCGCCTGCAACTGGTCGTTGACTTCCTTCATGGACTCCGCTTCGATATACAGTGAATTAATGATGTTCCGCGGACGGGATTTATCCTTCCAGCCGTTTGCCGCCCATGTCTTTTCAGGCAAGTCACGGCCTTTTTTCTCTGCAAATTCAACCGGTTCCATCATTTGGCCGATCATACCGTCGCCCAAAATCATGACAGGGATACGGTATTGGTCTGCAATATCAAACCCTTCTGCAACGAGGTCTGCCGCTTCCTGTACGCTCGACGGCGCCAGCACTACAAGGTGGTAATCGCCATGTCCGCCGCCCTTCGTCGCCTGGAAATAGTCGCCCTGCGACGGCAGGATACCGCCCAGGCCGGGCCCGCTGCGGATAATGTTCACAATGAGGCAGGGAAGCTGCGCGCAGGCGATATAACTGATCCCCTCCTGCTTTAAGCTGATCCCCGGGGAAGAAGAAGAAGTCATTACGCGCGCGCCAGCGCCCGCCGCGCCATATACCATATTGATCGCGGAAACTTCGCTCTCCGCCTGGATGAACGTCCCGCCTACCTGCGGCATGCGCTTGGACATATATTCAGGCACCTGATTCTGAGGCGTGATCGGGTAGCCGAAAAAGTGCGTGCATCCTGCCTTGATGGCGGCTTCCGCAATTGCCTCGTTTCCTTTCATTAATACCTTAGCCATTTATCTTTTCACCTTTATCCTAAAATTTGATTAAAATTATTTATCCACTTCAAGGGCACAATCCGGGCACATACGCGCACATGCCGCGCAGCCGATACATTCCTCCGGCTGCTCGATGCCGATCGGATGATATCCCTTCACATTCAGATGCGACTTGTCGATCGCCAGCAGCTTCCTGGGACAAGCTCCGATGCACAGGCCGCAGCCCTTACATGTATCCTCATAGATCGTTAACTTTGCCATTTTCTCATCACCTTTTATATATAAATTTTTTTGCAATTTCGCTTTACTGCGCCCAAAAGGGTACCCCTATAGAGTATCACTTTTCACTTTCAGCGTCAACAAGCCAGTCCGGGAAAGTATAGATGTTGAGCGGTATTTGCGGGAGTTTATAACCCGCATTGCTGAATTCGACCAGAATCTCCGGTTTGCCGGAAACATACAGGATCGGCACCCCTGTTTTCCTGCTCACCTCTTCACATACCTTCTGCCCGTCCAACAGGTCTGTAATGCTGCTCTCACGCCCCAGGTTCGTATTATTGACCAATCCGTCTATCTTGAGGCGTACCCGTGCGCTGATCTGCTCCATCATGTCCATGATCTCTCCTGCCGTCTGCTGCAGCGGCCGGCGCGCATTCACAACATAATAAAACACCGTATCCTCCCGTACCGGCTGGAACTTCTGCAGCAAGCCGCCCAGTGCCGCCGCCCCCACCGGGTCACCGCCCGCGTCGAACACCGCTGTTTCACTTTCAAAGGCCGCCATGACCTCCGCCGAAAGGACGGGCACGTCCACATTGGTATTGGCATACGGCGGTGCGATCAGCTTCACGCTGTGCCGTGCTAAAAGCGCTTCGTTTTCCGCGCTGCGGAAATACGGATTGACAACGTCCATATCGACAAGCGTCACCTGCTGCGTTTCCGCTAGCTTCAGTGCCGTATTGAGTGATATTTCCGTTTTACCGCTGCCGTAGTTGCCAGCAAATATATTAAATCTTTTCATTCTTTTCCCCTGTCCAAAACGGCGCGTCCAGCGCGCCGTTTCATGCCTTAATATTCGTTCTTCCTCCGCCGGACGAAGCCTCCTTGCGGCTGTGCCGTTACGATATTGTCACCGTCACTGTTGCAGGGCTTGCCGCCACCTTCACGCCCAGATCCGGTTCGTTTTCAAACTTGACCTGCACATTTTCATGTACACCTTTCGTAAGGCCCGAGAGATCGACGAACGGTTTGAGCTTAGAAGCGGAGAAGGACTGGAATGCCTCTTCCGTGCCCAATACTTCAACATCGATGTTTTCCGGATCGATTTTAGCCTTCGCCCCGTCGGCCAGATTTTTATATGCAATCTTCACCGCGGAATAGGTGCGTTTTTCTTCCGGCTGCGCGATCGTCAGTTGCACCTGCACTTTGGCCGGTACTGCCGCTATCACGCCATCCGGCAGCTTTACGCTCGCCTCGACGATCATGTCCCCGGAAGCGTTATCCAGCTCGATCGGTTCGAGCGTCACGCTGCCGATCGCTTCCAGCGTTTCCAGCTCTCCCGCCAGATCCACGCTCGCCGGTTCCACACTCACGCCCGTGATCTTATAACCGTCCGCAAGCCCCGTGGTCGTCGTTTGGATCGCCGCCGTATCGATAGTAACGGACTTTTTCTGGTAAACAGGGATTTCCACAATAACAGACGGCACGCCGCTGAAGAGGTTATTGCCTACTTCCTCTCCCTTGTCGTTCACATACGTCACCTTGTAGCTCCCCTTGACCGACTCTTTCGCCTCGTCGATATCCACTGTACATACCGCTTTGGCGACATTTTCCACATTGGACTGGGCGCCCGTTACGGTAACATATGTTTCAGAAAGCACCGGCTCCCCATAGTAAAGCCAATCCTTCTCCGTCCCGGCCAGCTTGACCTCTACGGGTACTTCCTTGGAGACGATCTCCTCTACCACCACCGTGACCGAGCTCGGGTTCACCTTCGTGATATTACACTTTTCCAGCAACGGCTTGACGTCCACTTGGAGGGTATATTCCCCAGGCGTCTTGATGTTGGAAAGGTCGATGCTGGCCTGGAGCATGTTTTCGTTCAGGTACTGGAGCGCGCTTGTGGGCGCGGAAGCCGTGACCTCCGCCGTCTTCAACAGGTCGGAAAGCGGTACTGTTGTCGTCAGGTTATTTTGCTTCAGCTCGTCCGCCGCCGTATAGGTGACCGGTATACTCTCAAATGTCTTGGACATATACGGATCCGTGGAGGCGATCATAAAGCTCCACAGGATAAAGGCAAACGCCACGGCGCCTACTTTCATCTTCCAGTTGTGGACGAAGATACGTTTTATAATATCCAGGATCTTGTTCATTCGTCGTCACCCACCTTCCGTTTGAATTTGGAACCGGTGAGTTTTTTATTCGGCTTTTCATCCGTTTCCGGCATATACAGCTCGGATAATATCTCTTTGAGCATCTTTGCGTCGATGTAACGCTTGAGCACGCCGTCATATACAAACGAAATGATTCCCTTTTCTTCGGAAACGACGAGGACATATGCGTCGGAAACTTCAGATATCCCCAGCGACGCCCGGTGGCGCGTCCCTAATTCCTGCGCGATTTGCTTGTTGTCGGAAAGCGGCAGGAAGCAACCCGCAGCCAGTATTTTGTCCCTGCGCAGGATCATCGCCCCGTCGTGAAGCGGCGTATTCGGATAAAAAATGTTTTCGATCAGTTCACTGGAGATATCCGCTTGGAGCACCGTGCCCGACTCCGTGATATCCCCCAGCCCCGTCTTACGCTCAAAAACGAGGATCGCGCCCACCTTCTGCTTGGACATATTGAGTACCGCGCGCGAGATCTCTTCGATGATCTTCTCCGCTTTTTGAACGTCGACCTGCGTCTTGCTGGCAAAAGAAAATATTTTCCCACGCCCCAGCGTCTCTAGCGCCCGCCGGATCTCCGGCTGGAACAATATGACGATCAGGACGGCGCCCGCCGTCAGGATCGCGTTAAACAGCCACGAGGCTGTCTTTAAATCAAACACAACGAACACCCGCGCCAGGATCAGGATGATCCCCAGCCCGATCAACACCCGTATGGCCCGCGTTTTCGCGAGCAGCTTGATGACCCAATAAAGGATGACCGCCACGATAATGATATCGAGCGCGTCAAGCCATGTAAAGGCCAGCAAACTGTTTACAAGCGGTTCCCAGAACTTTTCCAAATTACTCTCCCTTGTCTTCCTGGTAAGCCTTCTTCTCGCACAGCAGCATCGTCAGGTCGTCCTCCGGATTGCTGTGCAGTTCTTCCCGTACTTCCTTGATAAAATCCTTACTGTTGAACGTATCCTGCCCGAGCAGCTCGAACAAACGCTCCTTTACCTTAGGATCGCTATGGATATCGTCCACGCCATCCGAATAGATCAAAAAGCGCATGCCGTCTTCAAAGGTAAACGTCCCGTCCGCAAACGGCGTATCCAAAAACCAGTCGCACAGCGGGTGCGAGGGCATATAAAGCTCCCTGAATTCCCCGTCCTTATAAAGCACGGGCATAACGGACAAGCCCGCGTTGGAATAGGTCGCTTCATTCGTCTTCAAATCAATAACGGTGATGAATGCAGTAATATAAATCGCATCCGACAAATTCAAGTCCAAAAACTCATGCTCCGCATAGTTCAGGATCTCGGACGGTTTGAAATATCCCATCAAACAGGCGGCGCGTACCACCCTTGAGAAAAACACGGACAACATCGCAGGCATGACGCCATGCCCCGACACATCCGCCAGGTAGACGACCAGCTTATCATCATAAACGGTACAGTCGTAAATATCCCCGCCGACTGCCTCGCACGGGAAAAAACCTGCCGTCAGCTCATACCCGCAGCCGACTTTAGGCATAGTGCTCTTAACAAGCGCCTCCTGCAATTTACGCGCCAACTGTAAATCCTTTTGCATCTTTGCATTCTGCATCAGCAGGTTTTGTTTGATATTGTAGTCAAGCGTGATATCGCGGAACACTTCCACTGCCGCGATATTGCTTCCATCCGGCCCTTTTAAAGGTGAAACCGTCACCGAATAGACGCGCCCACCCACCTTGCGCGTCAGACGTTTGGGGCCTCCCTCTTCGAGCACTTCCCGCGAAAGGCAGTGCTCGCACGGCGCATCCTGATGGAACGGTTCATAGCATTTATGGCCCTCCCCAGCACCAAAGCGTTTTTCAAACGCCTCGTTTGCCATAACGACTTTGCCGTCCCTTGATATAACGCGCACCATATCGCTCATTGCGCCTAAAACAGACGCTAAGTATTCGGTGTCATTCATGATCGTGTCCATAAAGCTATTCGCCCTCAATTTCGTCCAAATATTCCTGCAGCTTCATAATATCAAGGCTCATATCGCTGCACCGTTCATTCTGCACAAGGATTTCACCGTCTGTAAGCGGCTTGCCTAACGCGATACGCTGCGCGCTCATCCGGTTGAGCTTTTCCCGTTCCTGCGCGAATGCCTGCATCTTTTCATCCAGTTCGCGGAGCGCTTCCTTTTTCTTTGCGGAACAGTCTTCTTTATCCTTACCTTTCATTGCTTCTCCTCGTCATTCGTCGGCTACTTTTGCCGATAAAATACCGTCTAAGCGAAAAACGCGGAGCCCCTTTTTCTGCATACAATATACTGTCACATTCTGTTCCGTGATTTTTCTTACATAAACACGCCGCTGCGATATTCCTTTTGCCCCCTCGTAAATCACGATGGCAGGCTTATCCTCCCGCAAGCAAAGCGTCAGCGTTTTTAAAATAATATCGTCCATACTGTTGTACCTACTTCTTTATACTACCATATATGCCCAGTTTTGTTAACAAAAATAACGTAAATTTTTTATGTCCTCGCCCTCTTTCCATGCTATAATGGGTGCAGGTATAATTTATGGATGGATTATTTTTGACAACCAATAACCTGATCGGTACGGTCGCTTTTTTTGCGGGCGTCGTATTGTTATTGTCCGAGCTGCTCCGAAAAGGGCTGTCGCGTCTCTCCTTTGTCGCATACGCCTGTTTTGTATTGAGCAGTATCTTTCTGTCGGACAATATCGTATTTTGTATCCTTACCATCGCGGGATTAAGCGCGTTGTTCCTGGTTTTGCTGTATTTTTACCGCCGCGAACAAAAACAGCTGCAAAAAAACAAAAAAGAAGAAGATGAGGACGACCAGCAATGAAAATCTGCCCTATCTGCAAAACAAAATTTGACGACTCTGCGGAATTCTGCCCCCAATGCAAGGCGCAGCTTGAGGAAGTAAAGACTGCTGCCCCCCAAAAGAAAGAAAAGATCCCCAAATCTTTCTGGTTCACCATCCTGGGCGTCTTTGGGTTCATCCTGCTCGTCATATTGGTCTACAACATCATCTATGCGGGTGTCGCATGACCAGCTGCATCATCGGAGGCCAGCCATGGGTAAACTGAAAAATCTCGCGAAGGTTGCGGGAAAACTCAAAAACAAAAAATGGAAACGCGTGCGCGTCATTATCCGGGACTATGGCATGCGCGAGTTCCTGCGCCGCGTCAAAGAGAAGATGCAATATGGAGACGGCTCTATGGGCCTTTCGCGCAGGTTTGCCATCATCACCAACGAATCGTTTATCAAAAATCCCGCAAATCCTGCCGGTTACCATCCGGAGCAAAGTGTGACCTTTACCGTCGCCCCCGCTTCTCGTAACATTGGCCAGGTGGATATCCTGACACAGAGCGAGAGCCCGGAAGATACTATCACCATGACAATACGGGATGCAGGCGGCCAAGTGCTTTTGGAAAAAACATCGGCAGATATCGAAAACAACGGCTACACCGTTTTTTCATTTCTACCCTTGCTTAACGTTATGCATGTACCGCTTACGTTTACTTTTACGGCATCCTCGCCTACATGCGGCGTATTTGTGAACCGTCATAAAAGCAAGCATGGTTTCATCTTAGAAGGCGGCGGCTGCATCGCTTGCCGGCTGTATCTCCGCGTCGACGCCGAATATCTGCATTGGATGAAAAACAATACGCCTACCGAGGAAGAATATGCCGCGCAGCGCGCCCATCTATTTGCGTATTCGCCTAAAATCAGCATTATCGTGCCCCTTTATAATACCTCCGAACGCTTTTTCCGCGAGATGGCCGATTCTGTGATCGCTCAGACCTATGCAAACTGGGAGCTGTGTTTGGCGGACGGCAGCACGCAGGCAAACGGCCTGCAAAGTATCGCCGCTTCCTACCATGACGAACGCATCGTCTATAAAAGGCTCGATCAAAACGAAGGGATCTCCGGCAATTCCAACCGCGCGATCGAGATGGCGACAGGCGAATATATTGCGCTGTTAGACCACGACGATACGCTCATGCCGCAGGCGCTCTACGAAAATGTAGCCCTGATCAACAAAGACCGGGATTATGAATTCATCTATTCGGACGAGGATAAGATCACAGAGGATGGCGACAGGCGCTTCGATCCATTTTTCAAGCCGGATTTTGCGCCCAATATGTTCCTTGCGTTCAATTACATCACGCACTTCGTAGTCATGAAAAAATCCCTGCTCGATGAAGTCGGCGCTTTTAACGCGCAGTTTAACGGCGCGCAGGATTACGACCTTTTTTTGCGCGCAACGGAAAAAGCCAAAAAAGTCGGCCATATCGCCGACATCCTCTACCACTGGCGGATATCCGAAACGTCTACGGCGTTTTCATCCGATACCAAAAGCTATACGGTGGAGGCCGGAAAAAAGGCTCTCGAAGCAGCCTTTTTGCGCCGTGGCATGAAAAACGCGCATGTTTCCTATCATACGCTCGATAACTATTACATTACAAGCTACGATATCCCCACGCCGCATCCGCTCATTTCCATCATCATTCCCAACAAGGATGAGAGCGCTACGCTTAAAAAGTGTATCGATTCGATTTTATCCAAATCGACGTACGATAATTACGAAATCCTCGTCGTGGAAAACAACAGTACAGGCAAGGAAATTTTCGCGTATTACGAAAAATTGAAACAGCATAACAACATCCGTGTCGTTACCTGGGACGGTATTTTTAACTACGCGGCCATCAACAATTTTGCCGCCCGGCAGGCAAAAGGCGAATTGCTGCTGTTTTTAAACAACGATGTGTCGATCATCTCCCCCGACTGGCTGGAGCAAATGGCCATGCATGCGGTGCGCCGGGAGATCGGTGCGGTGGGTGCGAAGCTCTACTATCCCGACGATACCATCCAGCATGCCGGCGTGGTTCTCAAAATCGGCCCGGTCGCCGGACATTCCCACAAGCACCTTGACCGCTGGGAGGTGGGTTCGTTTGGCCGCATGACCTTTGCGCAGGATGTCGCAGGCGTGACCGCCGCCTGCCTGATGGTCAGAAAAAGTGTGTTTGAAGAGGCCGGCGGCTTTGACGAGCAGTTTGTCGTCGCATTCAACGATGTAGACTTGTGCCTGAAAATACGTGAAAAAGGCTATATCAACCTGTTCACGCCGTTTGCCGAGCTTTACCACTACGAGTCCAAAACGCGCGGCTACGAAGAAACCCCTGAAAAAATCAAACGCTTTGAGGGCGAGCAAAAAAAGTGGCTTTCCAAGTGGGACGCAAAGTATCCGTACGATCCCCTGTACAGCAAGAACCTGACGCACGAGTTTGAGGATTATTCGATCAATCCCAACCGTACGCGCGACGATTAAAAGACTTCATAAAAAAAGCTGCCGTATAAAGGCAGCTTTTTTTATCTCGGTACCAGCCTGTATATCGTGAATCCGCCCAGGAATCCCGATTCCTGATAAGCCACATCCTGTCCATCCTTTTCAAATACCAGCTTTCTATCTTCGTCCGGCTGCATCACCCAGCCGTCCTCCAACATTTTGTCCACAAAGGCATCCTTATCGCTTAAGCGCACGAGATAATCCCCGCCTCCGAGGTCATATACCCCGCCAAATACCATTGTCGTGACCGCTCCCTTTGTTTCCATGAGCGGCAGATATTGGTCGAGGTCGCTGTGCCCGGCGAATACAAATACAAACACGACCACAGCGATCAGCAAAATCAGGATATTCCGCAGCGCGCGCACCTTACGATCCCTCCCCGGATACTTTCTTTTCCCCATTATATACGAAATCCCCCGCCAATGCAAAAACGCCACACACTACTTTTTTAACCTGCATTGCCAAATTTCAGATAAAATGGTAGAATAGTAGCGTTATGGATACGAGCAGGATAACGGTTCTTCTGACCGGCAGCGACAAAACTTTATCACAGCAACTGAGCCAGGCCGGCTTCCGCATACTTGAGCCGCAGCCGGACATGACTATGCGCGCATTTTTCCAGTTTGCACTCAAGGAGTCGGATGCGCCTCTTTTTGTGCGCCTTGACGCGGGTGAAGGTTTTGTCTTTGAGGATGTCGAAAAGGTCGCACAGGCGGCGACGGGCGAACCTGAAAAGGTCTATGTCGGTTCGCGGGAACAGACCGTGAAAAAATCCCTTGCGCAGAATATTTACGGTTTTTTGTCGGGGATCGAAGCACGCGACGTGTGTTCCTCGCTGTTTGCCATGTCACGCGAAAACCTGGAGCTCATGACGCGTATGAAAAGCAAGGATAGGGCCTTTTGTTCCAATATCCTTTTGGAAGCGCGTGAAAAGAACCTGGCGATCGTGGATATTCCCACACAGGCCAAAATCGATACGGCCCCCGGTTTTGAGCTCCTTACCTCTTCCTTGAAGCTGTACCTCGTATTCATCAAGTTCAGCATCGCCGCGTTCATCGCATATCTGGTGGACATCGGCACTTTCTACCTGTTTCAAAAGCTTTTCTCGTTTTTGGACGATGAATTCAAAATACTGACGGCGACCGTTATCTCGAGGATCTTGTGTTCCATTGCGACTTACCTGCTCAATAAAGGCGCCGTATTCAATTCACAGGCCCGTTCGCGCGGCACCGTGATCCGTTTCATCATCCTCGCCGCCGCGCAGCTCATCGTTTCCTGGCTGCTGGTCTGGGGGATCGGTTCCATGCTGGGCGGCGGCGACGAAGTCAATACGCTGCTCAAGGTAGTGGTGGATCTCATCATTTTTATTGCCAGTTTTTCCATCCAGCGCGACTGGGTATTCAAAGAATCAAAAGGCCTCTTAAAGTAAGGTATGATTGGGGTGCGCTCATGTACCGGGTAAAAAATCTTGTTTACCGCGACATTCTGCATATTGGCGATCTGCATTTTCCAAAAGGACGGTCGACCGCGGTCACCGGCCCTTCCGGCGCCGGGAAAACAACGCTTTTAAAATTGCTCGACGGCCTTTACCTGCCGGACAGCGGACAAATTTTTTATGACGGACGCGATATCCGTGCGCTTAAGAACCTGCGCCGCCGCGTCACCATGGCAGCCCAGTCCCCCGTGGTCTACGAAGGCAATGTCGGTTATAATTTGAAGATCGCCTTTGATTTTTCCGACCGTCCTGTGCCGGAGGATTCTTTTTTTGAAGATATCCTGCGCTGCGTACAGCTTCCCGTTCCGCTCAGCCACGAAACGAAAATGTTGTCCGGAGGGGAACGCTCCAGGCTATGCCTTGCGCGCGCCCTTTCCTTAAAAAGCGAAACTTACCTCATCGACGAGCCCACGAGCGCGCTCGATGAAGATACGCAGCTTGCCGTCATGCGGAATATCCTCAGGTTCATCCGTGAGCTCGGGAGCACAGTCATATTGGTCACACATTCGCCTGAAAGCGCGGAGCTGTGCGACCGCCATGCCGAGGTGCATAAAGGGGGCGGATTTACATGGATTCGGTAGTCATCACCATCTGGCAGCTCGTTGCCGCTTATATTTTTGTGATCCTGCTCCTTGTCTTGTTCAAGATACGCGGGATCGACAAGAAAAAGCAAGTCGTCATATCGACATTGCGCATGACGTTGCAACTGGTGCTGGCAGGGTATCTCCTGACCCTTGCGTTCAATAACCCCAGCTGGTGGCTCACGCTGGCAATCTTTTTAGGCATGCTCGTATTTGCCGTCCTGACCGTTACGTACCGCGCACCCAAAGAGCTGCGCCCCATTGTGCGGCGGCCGGTCGCAGTTGCCATCACGATCGGCTCCTCGTGCGTCATGGTTTATTTCCTGGCCCTGGTCATTGGCGTTAAGCCATGGTACGAAACGCGTTATTTCGTCAGCATCGCGGGCATGGTACTCGGCAATTCCATGACAGGCGTCGCCCTTTCCATGAATACGCTGGTCACGGAGTTCAAGCAAAGCCGCGGGCACATCGAACAGGCGCTTATGCTGGGTGCGACGCCCAAACGCGCTGTTCGCGACAGCATCAACAACGCGTTTACGAACGCCATTCTGCCCACGCTAACGTCCATGCTCACGATGGGTATCGTCACCTTGCCGGGCATGATGACCGGGCAGATCCTTGCAGGAACGCCGCCCGAGCTTGCCGTGCGTTACCAGATCGGCGTGATGCTTGCTATCCTGGGCAGCGTCGCCATCTGCGTGCTCATCTTCCTCACCATGGCCTCGCGCTGTTTTTTAAAACGGGAATTCAATGGCGTGGAAGTATAAATAATTTGTTTAATGATATCCTCACTGGGTAAATATATTTTAACAAACAATAAGAAAGTGTAAGGAGTGTGTATTTATTATGAGTATCAAACATATCACCGAAGGACAGTTCGACTCAGAGGTTCTGCAAGATAAAAATATGGTGTTAGTCGATTTTTATGCCGATTGGTGCGGACCGTGCAAAATGCTTACGCCTATCCTGGAAGAAATCGACGGCGAAATCCCGAACCTGAAAATCGTTAAGGTCAATGTCGACGAGGCGCAGAATCTTGCCAAGGAATACGGGGTGATGTCCATTCCCACCGTTTATCTTTTTGACGGCGGTGCAAAAATGGGCCGCTTTGTCGGCGTAAAATCCAAGGAAGAGATCGTCGACTTCGTAGAAAACGCATAATTGCTTCAGACGCGAAACGTTTCGCGTTTGCATATACCCCCAATCATAAAAAGAGGCTGACCGCTTAAAGCGGCTGCCTCTTTTTATGTACCATATTTTTAAGGAGTGTTACGCTGATTACATGTGGATCGCGCCGCGGCTTGCGCCGAGGAACGCTTCCATCAGGGTCTCTGAAAGGGTCGGATGCGCGTGGATGGTGCTGCCCGCCGCCTGCGCCGTCGCTTCGCAGCGCATCGCCATTACAGCCTCTTCGATCATGCTCGAAGCTTCCGCACCGATGATATGCACGCCCAGGATCTCGCCCCAGCGTTCATCTGCAATCACTTTCACAAAGCCTTCCGCTTCGCCGAGCGTCAGCGCTTTGCCGTTTGCCGCATAGGGGAACTTATACGTCTTCACCGGGATACCCTGTTCCTTTGCCTGCTTTTCCGTCAACCCTACAAACGCGATCTCCAGGTCTGTGAAGATACACGACGGGACGGGCTGTTCGTCCGCGGATTCGATTCCGCCAAACATGTGCTCCACCGCAAGGATGCCCTGCTCGGAAGCTGCATGCGCGAGCTGGAACTTTCCGTTGATGTCGCCGATCGCATAGATATTGTCCACGCTCGTACGCATGAGGTCATCCACTTCCACGCAGCCCTTGGGCGTACGTTTCACGTCGAGCTTTTCAAAACCGCTGCCCTCTGCGCTCCTTCCGACCGCTTCCAGCATCATTTCACATTCCATGGTCTGTCCATTGGAAAGCTTGATCGTATACTTGCCGTTTCCTTCCTTGATCTCGTCGCATGTCGTGCCCGTCAGAAGGTTGATACCGCTCTTCTTCATGTGCTCTGCCAGCGTTGCCGCCACTTCGTCGTCCGTCATGGGCAGGATCTGATCCATCAGCTCCACAACCGTCGTCTGTACGCCGAACGCATTGAAGATGCACGCCATTTCGCAGCCGATCACGCCGCCGCCAATAATCACGATGGACGCAGGCAGCTTGTCGATATCGAGGATCTGGTCTGTATTGAGGAGCCTCGCGTCCGTCTTGATCACCGAAGCCGGCTTTGCGCCCGTCGCAAGCAGCATAAACGCGCAGGTATACGTCTTGCCGCCGACCTTGACTTCGTTGGCTTTCTCGACAACTGCTTCGCCCTGTATGAGTTCTACCTTGTTTTTCTTGAAGAGCCCGCCTACGCCGTTCGTAAGCTGCTCCACGATCTTATTCTTCCTATTAAGGATCTTCTTCCAGTCAAAGGAGGATCCGCTCACCGAGATACCAAACTCATCCGCGTTCTGGATATCCTTCCAGTGCTTCGCGCTTGCGTAGTACGCCTTTGTGGGGATGCATCCGCGGTTTAGGCATGTGCCGCCTACCGTGTCCTTTTCCACGACCGCAACCTTTGCGCCCAGCTGCGCCGCACGGATGGCCGCAACATATCCGCCCGGGCCCGCGCCGATGACGACCAGGTCATAATCAAAGTTACCTTCCGGCCGCTTCGCTTTTTCCTTTGTGACTTCCTTTTTCGCCGGAGCCACCGCTGCGGGCGCTGCCGCCGGGGCAGGTGCTGCCTCTGCTTCTTCCGGCGCCGCTGCCGCCGATTTGTCTACCTCCGGGATCTCCTCTCCCTCCTGCCCGATGAATGCCACCGGTTCGTTGACCGGCGCCGTTTCACCTGCGCCGTAATAGATTTTCAGGATCGTACCGGAATACAAAACGTCCACTTCCAGCGAAGTCTTGTCCGTTTCCACTTCAAAGATGTAGTCGCCCTTTTCTACCGTCGCGCCTTCCTCTACCAACCATTTTATGATCTTGCCCTCAGCCATCGTCATACCGAGCTTAGGCATCGTAATAAAATTACCCATTTTATTCTTCCTTTCTACTTGCTAAGGTTGCTTTCGTCAAGCAACTGATCCGGATTTTCGATGATATCACGGAAATCCTTCAAGAATTTTTCGCCTGTCGTCCCGTCGATGTGCCTGTGGTCAAGCGTCAGGCTCAATCCCAGCATCGGGCGGATACCAATATCGTTTCCAACCGCTACCGGCTTATTCGTCATGTTGCCGATGCCGATGATCGCACTTTCCGGCACGTTGATGATCGGTGTGAAATACTGTACCGGCGTGCGCCCATAATTGGAAATGGAGAACGTTCCTCCGGAATATTCGTCCGGCGTCAGCTTTCCTTCCCTTGCGCGCGTCACGAGATCCTCGCGCATCTTCGTGATTTCATATAGGGACATCATGTGCGCGTTTTTCAGGTTCGGTACGATGAGTCCGTCCTCGCCCAGCGATACCGCAAGGCCGATGTTGATATTTCCTTTCAAAAGCACGTGGTCTTCCATAAAGGACGAATTCAGCATAGGATTCATCTTGAGCGCCATCGCCGCCGCCTTGATAAACAGATCGGAAAACGTCGGCTTTACGCCTGTTTTCTCCAGGCAGTCCGCCGTGTACTGTTTCATGAGCGGCTTTAGTTTGGAACAATCCGCCTCGCCCATGATCGTATACTGCGCCGCCGTATCAAGACTTGCCTTCATCTGTCTCGCGATCGTTTTTCTCATACCGTTCAGCGGTATGATCTTATCTTCGCCCATCAGCGCCTTATAAGCAAGCACGTCCGCCTTGCGCACCATATCGCCTTCGGCCGGTACCGCGTCGATATCGAGCCCTAAGTAATCCGCCATCGCGCGGGCCAAAAACGTCGCCCTGCCTCCCTTGAAGGAAAGCACGTCGCTTAATTGCACATAACCGCCGATGCCTGTTCCCTTGACCTTTGCAAGGTCAATTTTTCGTTCTCCCGCTACGCGCTTCGCAGCGGGTGTGGACATCACTTTTGTCATTTGCGCGTCCCCCTATTTCAGCAATTCTTTTGCTTTTTCGTAAATCGTTTCCGCCTGCGGAACCACCATAGCCTCAAGCTGCGGGGAGTACGGGATCGGAATATCGTCCGCGCCGCCGAACCGCCTTACCGGCCTGTCAAGATAGAAGAACGCTTCGCTGTCATTGATAATGGAGGATACTTCCGCACCCACGCCAAACTTCTGCACGCCTTCGTGCGTCACCAGGACGTGCCCTGTCTTTTTCGCCGAAGCAACGATCGTTTCCACATCGAGCGGCGATACCGTACGCAAGTCGACCACTTCCGCGTCGATACCGTCTTTTTCCAGCATCTCCGCAGCCTTGAGCGCCTTTAAGAGCGTCATCGAATAGCTGATGATCGTAATATCTTTTCCTTCGCGCTTCACATCCGCTTTGCCGATGGGCAGCACGTATTCTTCGTCCGGAACCTCGCCCTTCGTACCGTACAAAAGCTTGTGCTCGTAAAATACGATCGGGTTATCCTCGCGTATCGCCGCCTTTAATAGCCCCTTGACATCATAAGGCGTTGCCGGGCATACGACTTTTAATCCCGGCACATGGCAGAACCATGCTTCGAGGCTTTGGGAATGCTGCGCAGCAGCGCCCGTGCCGCTTCCCTCCGGGGTACGGATGACGAGCGGAATCTTGACCTGCCCGCCCAGCATAAAACGCTGTTTTGCAGCCTGGTTGCAGATCAGGTCCATCGCGCACGTCACAAAGTCGGAGAACATGTATTCCACGACCGGACGGTAACCCGCCATGGCTGCGCCTACCGCGATCCCTGTAAAACCGCCTTCGGAAATGGGCGTATCCATGATCCTGTCCGGGCCGAATTCATCGAGGAATCCACGCGTTACGCCGAAACACCCGCCGTATACGCCCATGTCCTCACCCAGCAAAAAGACTTTTTCGTCCCTTCTCAGTTCTTCTTTTAAGGCGTCTGAAACCGCCTGTACATAAGTAATTGTACTCATTTAATAACCTCCGTTATGCAAAAACAAGTTTTTTTGCTTCTTCAAGAGTGATCGTTTCCGCAGCCTGCGCATATTCCACAGCTTCTTCGCATTCCCGTTCCACCAAAGAACGGATATCGTCGATCTCCTGCTGCGTAAAGCCATGCTCCAGCATATACTTGCCAAAGGAAATGATCGGGTCTTTTGCCTTCCACTCCGCTTCTTCCTCACGCGTACGGTATGCGCGCTTATCGCTCTTGGAATGCCCCAGGTAACGGTAGGTTTTTGCTTCGATGAGCGTCGGGCCCTCGCCGCGGCGTGCGCGGTCTGCCGCTTCTTTCACCACGTCCATGATCGCGAGGACGTCCGTCCCGTCAACGATCACTCCCGGGATGCCGTAAGCCTTCGCCCTTGTCGCGATATCTTTGACGGAGACGCTGTTTTCCACCGGCGTAGACATACCATACAGGTTGTTTTCACACATATATACGATGGGCAGCTTCCACAGCGCCGCCATGTTGAGCGCTTCATGGAATAAACCGGAGTTTGAAGTACCGTCTCCAAAATAGTCGAGGATCACCTTGTTGCTCTTGTCCTTTTTGATCGCGAGGGCTACGCCTGTGGCCATCGGGATCGCAGGCCCGATCACGCCGTTCGCGCCATAGTTGCCCACGGAAATATCGACGATATGCATCGAGCCGCCGAGGCCCTTGCAGAAGCCGTCTTTCTTACCGAGCAGTTCGCACATCATGCGTTTTACGTCCGCACCCTTCGCGATACAGTGTGCATGCCCCCTGTGGCAGCTCATGATGTAGTCGTCCGGCTCAAGCGCGCCGATCCCGCCGGCAGCCGTCGCTTCCTCGCCGACCGCAAGGTGCGTCGTCCCGTGGATGAGGCCCTTCATAAACATTTCGTTTACGCGTTCCTCAAACGTTCGGGAGCTGAACATCTGATAATAGATTTTCCTCATTTGTTCTTTTGTTAATTCCATTTTTTCACCCGCTTATTTGATAAATTTGAGTTTCTTTCGCATTGATATTTTACATTTGTAAAGTTTCTTTGCAAAAGTTATATTTCATGTTTTTATGATACTATTTCCGTTGCTTCCTGTCAATGCTATTTCCTTCATAGTTGTAAAATTTATTGTTTTTTGTAAAAAACCTATACTTTTTGCAGGCGGTCATCGCTGTGTATTTTTTGCTTGAAAAATTAGACGTTGCAAGACAAAAGTGATATAATTGCATTGCGTGGAAAGCTTACTTTCGGGGTATCATTATGCAACTGCATTTTAAAAATATGCTTATGGATTTCAGGGGAAAATTTACAACTGCCGTGCCGGTCATCGTATTTTTCCTTTTATTGTTCTATACAATCGTGTTTTTGTTTGGTACACAATACGCCCTGGTCGTTTCTTTTGTTACCGCAACGTTCAGGGTCAAGCTCCTAAAAACGCATACCGTCCGCTCGATGCTCACTTTGTTTTTGGTACAGATGCTGCTATGCGTGTTGGCATTTTTTGCAACATTAAATCTTCTTTTTTGCATATTGCTCAATATTGCCGTCCCTTTTATCCTGATTTACCTGCAAACGATACAATTTAACCCAAAAGGGTATTTTACAAATGCGATGGAATTTGTATTTTTACAACTGCGTCCTGTCGGTTGGGACAACTTCCTGCCCCTGCTTGGCATCATGGCATACGCTTCCCTTTTTCTCATCGCAGGGCTTGTCTTTTATTCGCTCGTTCACAGGAAACAGCAAAATTACAGTCAAGTGCGCCACGGTCTTTCCCTGCTATCTTCTTCCTTTGCAATGATGGCTGAAGGGCAATGCGATCCTGCGCTGCAAAAGGATATGGTTTCGCTCCATACCGCACTCAACCGCATGGCCTACACAAGCCGCGATTTTTCCTATGTCGTACGCGGGGAAGGAAAGATCCATTATATGTTCGCACTCCTTTTCCAGCGCGCCGTCTATTTCATGGATGATTTTTCGCAGTCTGCCGACAGGAATTGTGCGCGTGACGCGCAACGGCTGCAAACAATCGCGGTATTTTTGGATACCGTACAAAAGAATATGGGAACAGAGGATCATGCAAAGCTCGTCAACACCGCCAACATCCTTGCGGAAGAAACGGATGGACTTACCGAGCGGTTTGCAGTGTTCATCCGGAATTTCATGCATCTTTTGGCCCTCGCGCTGGAAAGCATGGCGCATAATTCATCCCCTGCGGAATGGAGGCTCCCCGCGCATGCGCGTCCCCTGCACGGCTTAAAGTATCGCCTGCGCCTTGATACGTTTGAAGTGCGCTTTGCGCTTCGCCTGTGCCTTGTATCAACGATCAGCTTTGCCGTATGCCGGATCACAGAAAGCGATCACGCTTATTGGCTTCCGCTCAATGCTTTCCTTCTTGTGCAGCCCATGTACGAAGAAAGCGCCTACCGTATGAAAACGCGTACCATTGGAACGCTTATTGGTTGTGCCGTCGCCTTTTTCGTCCTGCCTCTTTTGCCTCCCGGCATTTTGGGACACATGATTTTTGCAACGGTCATGATCAGCTTCATGTATTGCAGCACACCGGGAACGTGGGTGCAGCCGATTTTTGCAACAGCTTTTGCCCTGTCCCTTGCTTCCCTTACCATAAGCGGCCAGTCTGCTATCGAACTGCGGCTTTTTTATCTCGCGCTTGCGGTCGTGCTCGTGCTTGTGGTCAACCGTTTTTTCTTTCCCACCAGCCAGAAAGGCCAGTTTAACAATAACGTGAAGGAACTGTTCCATATCCAGCATTCCTATCTTTTTATGCTGCATCTGAGTACTCGCCGGTCGATCGACTATGGCGTAGTTGCAAGCGCCCTCATTACCTTCCATATGCTATATGACGATGTGCGCCAATACATAAAATCGCCCTCATTTCCGATCGACACCGCGCTATATGAAAAAATGCTTTCGGTCATGTGGCGTATGACAGCAGAAGCCGAGCAATTGATTTTTTACTTACAGAACGAGAGCTTATCTCCCAGGGAACGCGACCAAATCGACCGCTTCGCGCTCAACATGGACGAACAACTACAAGGCCATCGCCGCGACGTCCCGATGGCAGTCCCTTCCCTTTCCGATCCATATATCAGCCACCTGTTGCAGCGATATGCAGCAAACCTTTTGATGCTCATTGGCCTTCAAAACGAGCTCCCTGTCCTCCAATAAAAAAACAGCCACACTTTCATGGCTGTTTTTCTCTCAAAGGTTTTTAAAATACTGCATCCCTGCTTTGATTTCTTCGTCCGTTACCTTGTTGCTGGAAAAAACCGACGAACCGACGATCAGCACGTCCGCGCCGCTCTCAAGGAGCTTAGGCGCCGTTTCCTTGTTGACGCTCCCGTCCACGTAGATCGGGATGTCAAGCCCCTGCTCCGCGAACATCTTCTTGGCAGCTGCTATCTTCGTATAAATCGATTCCTCCAGCTTCTGCCCGCCAAAACCGGGCTCCACGCTCATCATGATCAGGTAATCGAGGTGGTGCGCGATATATTCTATGCTTTCAACACGTTCCGTAGGTTTTAAACCGACGCCCACCTGTTTTCCCAAACGCCTGACCCGGCTTACCGCCTGAATAGGGCAGGCGCATCCATCCATTTGTATTGTCATCATATCAGCGCCCGCCTCCGCAAACATATCGATATAATATTGCGGGTCATAAAGCTCGAAATGAACTTCGATCGGAATATCCACAACTTCTTTTAGGTCGGCGATGGTCTTGGGCCCAAATGAAAAATTGGACGCGTACCTGCCGTCAATGATATCCACGTGCAATTGATCTGCGCCGCCGTGCTGCGCCGCCAGTACCGCCTGCCCCAAAAAAGCATTATTACATGTCAGTATTGTTGCTGCTACTTTATGCATTGTTTTCTCTCCATTCCTGTCCAAAATTTAAAACGGTTTATATAGCCCGTGCTTTGCCGCATAATCTTCCACTGCGAACGCGGTCGGCTCGTCGGTGATCAGCGTATCGAGGAAGCCTCCCATCAGGGCCGATACGATGGCCTTCACCTTTTGCTCGCCTACCACGATCCCGATCTTCAAAGGGATTTTCTTGAACGTATTAATGTTGATGCCCACTACGCGGTCGTTTAATTCCGTATTGCCGATCTTCCCGCGGATGTCGATGTGCTGCCCTAATATGTGCGAGTAAAGCCCCGCGTCGTAAAGCTCCTTCGATTGTTCCGGCGTCATGAAGTTTGCGCGTACCATGGCGTTGCTTTCCGGCTCGTTCGTACCCAGCGTCACCAGTGCCACGTCGATCTTTTTGGTCATTTCCAGCTGATCCTTGATCCCGCCTTCTTCAATGAACAAATCGCGTACCTGCCGCGTCGTGACGAGCAGCGGCGCGTTTAATATATACGGCGTACCGCTCGTTTTTTCCGCAAAGTCAAGCGTCAGCTGCACGCCGTCCTTGTATGCTTCTTTGATGCGCGTGCCGCCCATCAGTTGGATGATCTGCATATTGTTGAGCACGGTCGGCGTAAAGGCTTTCACCATTTTGTATACGCTCGCCCCCCAGCCGATCCCCACGCTCATGTTGTCCGTCAAGACGTTTTCCACATAACGTGCCGCCGCGATTCCCGCGTTCTCTGCGCTCGCTTCCCGGTCGTCCACCCGCGGCGTGATCACCACCGAGCCGATCCCGAAACGGTTGATCAGCTTCTTTTTGATCTCAAAAGACCTCAGCGACGCCTCGTGGATACGGATCTCCACGATCCCGAGCTCCTTGCAGGATTTCAGGATACGGGAAACATTGGAACGCGACATATTGACCCTGTCCGCGATTTGCTGCTGCGACATATCTTCCATATAATACAGCTTTGCGATCTGGATCATTTGCTCGTATTGGCTTGCCTTTTTTCCAATGCTTAAATCGATCATAGAGTCCATTCCTGTCTCCCTCGCCATGTCCGGCGCCCCGGACATAAATGTGTATATTGCCTGAATCCATTATAGCAAAACCGTTTTTGTTGTGTCAATTGTTATTTATTTTTAAAACCATTCACGTTTGACAGTTTTATAAAATGCCCTCCCCTATCAAAAAAGCCGCCGGAGGAGTTTTCTCCCCCGCAGCTTTTACGTTCCTTTTATCGTATTCGGTCAGAATGTCGTACCGCTCACCAGCATAATATAAGAAAACGGCGTACATTCCCCCGTCCGTACGATCCCTTTCACTTCCCGCCCCCACAGGTCGATCACCTCCGGGTCTACGGTGTCCCCTGTCAAAAACAGGTTTTTACAATCTACATGGGGGATATTTTCTTCCACAATGTCGTTGCCCTTGTTTTTCACCTTTGCCAGGACGTCCTGCATCTTTCGATACATTTCCGGGTTTTTCTCCTGCGTTTCGTTGGGGATAATCACGCTCTCGATCTCCAGCTCCTCCAGCACGGTCTCCAGTACGTCGATCAGGCCCGGCAGGCCCGGGCGCACCGAGAGGTCGATACACACCGTTTCGTCGTGCTGCGGGAAGGGAACGCCCCTGTCCGCCACCATCAGGATATCTCCATGCCCCATGCTTGCCACAAGCTCCGCGAGCTGCGGATTCAAGATCCCACTCTTTTTCATGACCTTCTTCTCCTTTTATTATGATTGGTTTTGATAGCCTTTTATCAAAACAGGCATTCCTTTCCTATCAGGAATGCGTCGTCACCTCGTGCATCCAGCCCTTGGATACCTGGTACGCTTCCTTGTACTTTTCATAATAGAACATGTATTGCTCATGCCGCCCGGCATCCGGCTCCACCCTGTCCTCGATCGTCACCATGTTCTTGGCCGCCGTCTGGATGTCCGCATACGCCCCGCAGGCGACGGCGCCCAATATCGCCGACCCCAGGCACGGCGCCTCCGTGACCTTGGGGATAAAGATGGGCAGGTTGCAGACGTCGGCGTGCGCCTGCGTCCAGAAGGCGCTCTTCACCGCGCCGCCCGAAATATAGATGCCGTCCGGCTCCATCCCCCCGTCGCGGAACGTCTGCATGATCGCTTCCGTCCCATAGCAGATTGATTCGATGATCGCCCGGTATAGGTGGTACGGCGTATGCGAAAGCGACAGCCCGTAAAACATGCCGCGCACGTCAGGGTCGGCATACGGCGTACGGTTCCCCTGGAAATAATCGAGTGCCAGCAGTCCGTCCGCGCCGATGGGCAGCTCCTGCGCCCCTTCGTTCAGCAGGTCGTATACGCTCCTGCCCTCTTTTTCCGCCAACTGGCGGATATCCCCGCAGAAATTCGTCTTGAACCAGTTGACGATCGCTCCCGTGGAGGTCTGGCCGCCCTCGATCATCTGCAGGCCACGGATCACCGCGTCGGGGTAAGAACCCCACATGCCCTTGGAATGCATTTCCTTTTCCGTCAGTCCCAGGTGCAGGTGCGACGTCCCGGTGATCATGGCGATGCGCCCCGGCTGCACAACGTTTAACCCCACCATCCCTACAAAGGCATCCGCACCACCTTCGCCGACGGGGATTCCCGCCGTAAGGCCCAAATCTTCCGCCGCTTTTTTGGTAAGGCCCGCGACGGGCGTTCCCAGATCCAGCACGTCTTTGGGGAATTTATCCAGCACGTCTGCAAGGCCGATCTTTTCGTAGAACGAAACCGGCCAGCCGCCGTTTGGGCGGTCGTAATACCAGCGCGGCGCCGTCGTATCGATGCTCGCCGTCAGCTCTCCCGTCAGCTTATGCATCAGCCAGTCCACGCATTCAAACACGTGCTCCGCTTTTTTGTAGAGCTCCGGCTCGTTCTGTTTGATCCACAACGCCTTTGCGGGCATGGATTCCGCCGATACGTTGCCGTACCCGTTGATCTTCAGCGCTGGGTCGCCCGTCGCCGTGATTTCTTTCGCCTGTTTTGAGGCGCGCACGTCCATCCACATGATCGCCGGGCGCAGGATGTTCATATCCCGATCGGCGATCATCACGGTACAGCACGTCGTATCCACGCTCATACCCATGATCGCCGACGGCGATACCCCGCTTTTGTCGACAAGCTTGCGCGTCGCCTTGCAGATTGCGTTCCACCACTCCTCTACCGTCTGTTCCGCCCAGCCGGATCTCGGCGTATATAGCGGATACGTTTCATCCGCAAAAGCGATCGGGGTTCCCTGCAGGTCGAAAAGCCCGGCCTTCACGCTGCTCGTCCCCATATCGATCCCAAGTAAGCACTCTGTGTTTTTCATATTTCTCACGCCACCAATTCTGTAAATTTCTTATGAAATAAGATACGCACATTATAACACATCTTGCCGCCTTCTTGTCAGCCCCCTACGATCGCGTGCAGGCCCTGCGCGCACATGCCGTCGGCAATTTTCTGCGCTACGGCCTTGTCCATATCCGCAAACTCCCCCAGCGTATAGTCATAATCGAGCGAATCGTATTTGTACTTGCCGAGCTGGTGGAAAGGCAGGATATCCACGTCCGTGATATCAAGCTCCTTCGCCCAGGCGACAATACCGGCAAGATGTCCTTCATCATCGTTGAGCGTCGGGATGATGGGGCAGCGGAGCTTAACATATTTCCCGTTTTGACGTGCATACGCGATATTCTCTTTCACCACATAAAGCGGCACGCCGGAGATCGACTTGAACTTTTCCGGGTCGGTAAACTTCAGGTCGCACAAAAGCTCGTCCACATGCTGCGCCACTTTCCAGAATTGTTCTTTGGGGACGGCCCCCGCCGTTTCCATCGCCACATGGATATACCTGCGCCGTGCAGCTTTTGCAAGCTCGCTTGCAAAATCCGCCTGCATGCACGGTTCCCCGCCGGAGATCGTCATTCCCCCGCCCGACTGGAAATAATAAGCGCTGTCCTTTTCCACCTCTGCGATCACTTCCGCAACGCTCATACGTTTCCCATACAGCTCGCGCGCGGAATAGGGACACTTTTCCACGCACAGGCCGCAGGCGTTGCATTTTTCCTTGTCGATCCATATTTTCCCGTCGCCGTCCTGGGAAATCGCCTCCTGCGGGCAAATGCCCTGGCAGCAATACCCGCACCGCTGGCACAGGTTCTCGTGTATGGCGATCTGTGCCGCAAACACCTGTGATTCCGGGTTGCAGCACCACGGGCACCACAGGTTACAGCCCTTCAAAAAGACGTTCGTACGGATACCCTCGCCGTCGTGGATATGGTATTTCTCAATATTGAAAACAATCCCAAACGTGTTCCGTTCTTCCTGGTTATCAAAAAACATCGGTTGCCCTGCCTTTACTTTGGTTATACCGCGTGCTGCGTACGCTCGATGATATCGTCCTGCAGCGCCTTGTCAAGAGGTGTGAACAGCGCGCTGTACCCCGCCACACGTACCATCAGGTCTTTATATTCCGAAGGATCGGCCTGCGCGGCGCGCAGCGTTTCCGCCGAGACACAGTTGATCTGCACATGCATCCCTTTAAAATCGCTGAAATAGGTACGGATCACATGCGCGAGCTTCCTGACCGGCATACCCGGCTCGAGGGAAGCCGGCATGACCTTGATATTCAAAAGCTGCCCGCCCGAAACGAGGATCGTCGGCAGCTTTCCTACCGACTTTAACGAAGCGGTGATGCCGTGCGTATCCGTCCCGTGCGTAGGCGAAGAGGTATCCGCCAGCGCTTCCCCATCTTTCCTGCCGTCCGGCGTCGCCCCTACGAACTCGCCCATAGGCACATTGGAAGATACGGAGCTGGTGGACGGCTGCCACGTGCCGCCGATCGGCCCTTTGCCATAACGCGTCGTGTGGTATTTCGCCGTTTCCTCACAAATAAAGCGGAAGTAATCCACCATGATATCGTCCACATAATCATCGTCGTTTCCATATTTGGGCGCATCCAGCATCATCCTCTGGATTTCCGGTCCGGTGGGCGTCGTTTCCATGTCCTCATAATTGGTTTCCAGGGCATGTTTAAGCTGCGAGCCCGTCAGCTTCTTTTCATCGAATACGACCTTCTTTACCGCCGCCAGGATATTTCCCACATTGGCCACGCCCACGTAAAGCGGCCCGCAATAATCGTAGACCGCGCCGCCCGCCTTCATGGTCTTACCGCGCGTAATGCAGTCCGAGACCAGCGACGAGACATACGGATCGGCGATGCCTTCACCCATCACGCGGTCGATCGTATTGTCGTTGATCACCTGCTGCCTGAAATAATAGCGCGCCTGTATCTTGAACGCCTCATACAGCTCGTCGAAATTCCGGAAGGTATTGAGGTCGCCGTTTCCTGCGCACATACATATGCCTGTTTTGGGGTCTTTCCCGTCATATAACGCCAGCTCCATGATCTTGCCTAAGTTGATGAAGCCCGCACCGTTCGGGCGGCACGTCTGTTTGCCCTCGATGACCGCTTCCACACACCCGACGACGGAATAATTGACCGCATCGTCCCACGGGATACCGCGGTTGATGAGCGAAGGGATATACACCTCGTCACTGTACATAGCCGGCTGTCCGCCGCCGATGCGTACCACGTCGAACGCCGCATACAGTAAGCGCTCAGAAATACGGTTGTGGTAGCGCAGCGAAATGGACGGCGTATTGAGCGCGATCGCCGCCTGCGCGTTAAGGATCAGGAACGAAAGCTCGTTCGTACTGTCCTTGCCGTTCTTGTCCTGTCCGCCGATGGTAAAATTCTGGAACAATTGGTATCCGGCAAAGGCTTTGGTATTCCCCCAGCACGTGATCTTTAAGAGCTGGAACATTTTCAGGAACAAACATTCCACCAGCTCCAGTGCGTCAGGATATTCGATCACGCCTGCCTCGATGTCCTTCTTGTAAAGGTCGATCAGGTTCTGGTCGAAGCGTCCCAGCGAAATGGAATGTCCGTTGTTTTCGAGCTGCATCGTCAAATTGATGAACCATGCCGCCTGTACCCCCTCGTGGAAGCTGCGCGCCGCCTGCGCAGGTACATGCTCGCACACCTCAGCCATTTGCAAAAGCTCGGCTTTCCTCGCCTCGTCTTTTTCCTGCGCCGCCTTTTCCCGTGCCAGCGCGGCATACCTCGCCGCAAAGCGGATGACCGCCTGGTTTGCCAGGATGACCGCCTTCAAAAACGATTGCTGTTTTTCCTGTTCCGGGTCTGAAAGGTCGAGCGTTTCCAGCCGCTGCTCCGCGCGCGCGATCACATCGCAAAGGCCCTTGTCGATCACGCCCTTCAAATCGACCGTCAAATGCCCGTCTCCGCCGATCATCAGCCAGTAAGAATCCGTCACGCCGATCGCGCGCGCTGTTTCCGTTTCCTGTGGCAGCGCCGCCCTGCACCGGGTCTCATGGTCGTTTCCGTGCCAGAACGCATGGATATCGCGCAATATGGCTTCATCCTCTTCACTGATCACATAACGATCGCCGGGGCGTTCCTCCGGGCGTACGGGGTTTCCATTAAGCTCTTCGACCAGCCAGTCCATCCCAAACTCTGGGAAGATGGGCGCGGTTCTCGGCTTTACGCCCAGGCTGCCCAAAATCAGCTCCCCGTCCAGTATATCGATCTCCATATTGTCGAGTACATGCGCAAACGCTTTCGCCCGCTTTATTTCCACCGGGTCGGAAAGGTTCTCGCGGTATGCCTCGGTCAAAAGCCGCGCCCTGTCCGAGCATATCTGCGGCGTCGCGTCGACCAGGGTATTGCGCAGCCCCTCGATCCTCGCGCTCCTGACCACCGGCCGTTCCAAAAATTGGTGTCCCGTGTCCTTATGGTTTTTCGGTGAATAGTATCTCATGTTAAAACCTCCGTTCATGATGATCCACATCCTATTGTGCTTATGCTCCTGTGCCGATTGCCGCCGCGCCGACGAGGGGCGCATATTCTCCCAGCTCGGCTTTTTTGACGGCCAGCTTCTTCCTGTTCGTCCACGCAGGATATCCCTGCGCATATACCCGCTCTTTGAGCGGTTCTACCAAAAGCTTTTCATGGGCGCATAATCCTCCGCTCAAGATGACCGCCTCCGGCGACAGTACGTTCACCAGCGCCACGATGCCTTGCGCCAAAATGCGGACGCAATCAGCGATCAGTGCAAGCGCATCCCCGTCCCCGCCGTATGCCATCTCAAAAACATCTTCCGTGCGCGCACCCGCATCCAGCTTTTGCGAAAACCGTTCCCTCGCGCCGAGCAGGATCCCCGTACCCGAACAATACCGTTCCAGGCATCCGCGGTTTCCGCAGGCACATCTCCTGCCTCCCGGCTCGACGCAGATATGCCCCAGTTCCCCCGCCGTGTTCATGCCGCCGCGGAATATTTTCCCATCCATCACGACGCCGCAGCCGATCCCCGTCCCCAGCGTGATACAAGCGATGCTGCCGTATCCCCTGCCTGCGCCGTATAAGGCCTCTCCCAAGGCCGCCAGCCGGGAATCCTGGTCAATGGCGATGTTCTTGTTCCACCGCCCACGGAAGTATTTGCCTGCCGGCTGGCCTGTCCAGCCGATATTCGGGCAGTATTCTATGGCCCCTGTTTCATGATCCACCGTGCCCGGGACACCGATCCCGACCCCGCCGATTTCCTCCATACACAGCCCTGCTTTTTCCAGCATCCGCTCCGCCGCATCGCATATCCGGCCGATCATTTGTCCTGCCGGGATGTGTTGCATGGGAAGCTTTTCCATCGCGAGGATATGCGCCTTACCGTCTATAACGCCTATGCGGATTTTTGTGCCGCCGATATCGATCCCAATATTCTTTTGCACTGCCGGCCTCCTCACCCCCAATAGGAACGTTCCCTGATCTCATTGCGGGTCGCTTCGTCCAGCGTCACGTACAGTGCGCTGAAACCCGTCACACGTACCACCAGGTCGCGGTAATCCTCCGGGTGTATTTCCGCTCTTTCCATATCCTCTTTGTCCACCACGGACGTTTGCAGGTACAGCGCGCCGTGGCCGTTCAAATATTCACTTACCGAGCGGATGGCCCCGGGCGGCGTGCCCGCGCAAAGGTGCAGGTCCACCGTGCAGGCATTGTCCGCCAGCGAATGCGCAAAGGCCGTGACAGAACGCAGGGCCGGCGTGATCCCGCTACGGATCGCCCCATGATCCGGGGCCGTATTCAGCGAAAAACGTTCCCCCGCTTTTCGCCCGTTGGGCGTCGCCCCCGTCACGCTTCCCAGCCGGTTCACCGTTTCGTAAAAGCTGTATAGCCCCGGGCGGTACCTGTTCCCATTATAGGTGCGGTAGCTGCGTACCCGCTCGCAGCAATACCGCGCCAGGCCGGCGGCGATCCTGTCCACTTCTCCTTGTCCGTTTCCATATTTGGGCAGTCGGTTTGCAAGCCTGCTGCGCAAAGCATCCTGCTTTTCATAATTGCCTTGCAGGATACCCGCCAGCTCCCCGATGCCCATTTCCCGTTCGTCATAGACCAGTTTTTTGATTGCGTAAAGCGAGTCCGCCGCTGTGGCAAGCCCCGCGATATTCATGCCCTTGCTCCAATATTCGCTTCCGCCCTCGTCTACGGCCAGCGCCTTTTTAATGCATCCGTCGATCGCCGCGGATACCAGCGGTCGGAAAAAGTATTGTGCGTAGAAAGGGTTCGCATCGTTGCTCCCCTCCACATACAAATCCATAAAATAACCGACCTGTTCATAAAAATTCCTGAGGAAGGCTTCATAGGTTCGCGGTGTTTCCTGCAAAAGGCCGATCTGTTTACCGTCCAGATACCCGCCCTGTATCGTCACCAGCAACGCCTTGGGGAGGTTGAAAAAGCAATTCATCGGGTCGGTATACCCTTTCCCCGCGATGCCGGGCTCCACACAGCCGATATGGCAATAGTTACCGATATCCTCTTCCCGAAAATAGCCGTCATACCTGCGCAGCCCTTCGCGGCCGTTCTTGGGATAGGCGATCGCCGGATGCCCATGACCGCTTGCAAGGATCGCGTAGCATCGATCCATCAGCGCCTGGTCTGTCTTTTCCGTATACTGTACGACCGGCTTTGGCTCAAACGTCCTGAAAAGGTCGAGCGCCTCGATCGCCATACGCGATATGTCATTGGTCGCGTCCCCGCCCCCTTTGGTATATCCGCAGATATCCATGGTCTGCCCATCGTCTAAATGCCGCACGTGGCTGATGCATTTGAGCGTCAGCCAGGTAAGGCCGTTTTCCGGGATGTTCTCCTTTAAAAAGCCTTGTCCCTCCGAACGTTGCCCGTCGTGCTGTGATTTCAAATACCCCGGTGTGAATTTCAACCAAAATTCGTAAAACAAGTCGCGCGCCTGCTCTTTTGTCAAAATGCCTTTTTCTATGTCCCGCTCATAATAGGGGTACATGTACTGGTCAAACCGCCCGAAGGAATGGTTGCTCACGTCGTCGAACTGTGTGCACATATGCAGGAAATATACGCTTTGCAGTGCCTCGCGGAACGTCCTTGCCGGGCCGGCGGGAACGCGCGTGACCGTATCTGCGGTCTCCAGATAGGCGTCCCGTTCCTCCTGCCTTGCCGCTTGCGCCGCTTTTTTCCTGAAAAAGCCTGCGTAACGCAGGGCAAGCCGCTTCACCGCTTCCCATTCCTGCTTTGCCGCTGCCAAAAACGCTGCCTGTTTCGGGCTGAGCCCGGTATCTTTCATGCGTTTACCGATCTCCGCCAGCAGCCCGTCGATCCCCGTTTGCAACAGCCGTTCAAAATGGGGCGCGATGTGCCCGTCTGAAAACGGCCAGATAAAAAACATTTCCTCGCGCAGCGCATCCAGCAATTCTTTCCTGCACCCTCGCGGATATTGCCTGATCTCTTCCATCTCCTCCGCAAAAAGGTGCCTGGGGCGCGCTGCAAACTTATCCCCACCGTTTCCCGCGAGCAGGCTCCCGGGGATATAATTGGTTTCGAGCTGGTCCATCACCGCGCAAAAAGCGTCCGCATGCCGCAGGATCCGGCTTTTTTGCGGGTCAGGCGTAAATCTGATCTCCTGCACGGATATGTACTTTGACATCTCGCCGTAATCAAACGAAATATCCCTGATCTTTCGGATCCTTTCAGAAACCATGTCTGCCCCTTCCCTTATCCGAACAAGCGGCCGACCGCCTCTTGCAGTGCGGCGCGCTGCTCCCCGCCGGAAGCCGGAAGCCCTTCCGCCCCGTACCGCCGTCCGAGCGCCCTGTATTTTGCAGCTCCCAGCGTGTGAAACGCCAGCAACTCCGGTGCGCTTAGGCCAAGCCCTTTCACATATTTCGCGATCTTGCCTATCTCTTCCCAGCCGTCGTTTACGCCGGGGATCACCGGGATCCTGACCCGCACGCGCGCTCCGTTTCCTGCCAGCCATTCCAGGTTGCTTAAAATACGCGCGTTGCCGCTGCCGCATGCTTTTTTGTGCTTTGCATCGTCATACGCTTTGAGGTCATATAAAAAAATATCCGTATACCGTGCGGCCTGCTTGAGCGCTTCCCGTTCTATGTGACCCGCGGTCTGCACCGCGGTGTTGATTCCTTCTTCCCTCGCCAGCTTTAATAAAGCGGCTGCATTTTTGTGATACAGCGGTTCCCCGCCGCTTAGTGTCATTCCGCCGTCCTGCCCGAAAAACTCCCTGTCCATGCATACCCGCTCCAATATCTCCTGCGCCGTCATGTACTTTCCGGCTATCTTGAGCGCCCCAGCCGGACATATTCCAGCGCATTTTCCACATGCATCGCATACGGAGCGGCCAATGCGCAACGCGTGTTTGTTTCCTGCCTCCAACGCTCCCCGCGTACATACCCTTATGCACTGTCCGCAGCGGATACAAAGATTCTCAAAGTACATCAATTCCGGGTTTTCATCCTGTGATTCCGGGTTTTGACACCAAAAGCAGCGCAAGCTGCATCCTTTCAGGAATACGGTCGTCCGGATTCCCGGCCCGTCATGGTACGAAAAATTCTGTATGTCGAAGACGCAATATTTTTCCATCACCCTGCCTGCCGCGGCATTGCGGGGCATGGACGGGTCGTCCATGCCCGCGCATACCGCATCGAATATGGGCCCTTATTTGTGGGAAGCCATATATTCGTCCACGTTGTCCTTTGTGATCAGTTCGCACTCGATCAGCACGTCTTTTTCAAAGCTTTCGCCGTTGAAGTGCTTGTACGCAAGCTCAACGCCCATTTCACCGAAGCCAAATGGGTTCTGTGCCACGGTAGCGGCCATTTCTCCGTCCTTTACCGCCTGCAGGCCTTCGTCCGTCGCGTCAAAACCGATGAGCAGCACCTTGTCCGTCAGGCCGTGCGCCGCAATCGCTTCCTTCGCGCCCAGCGCCATCTCGTCGTTCCAGCAGAATACCGCATTGATCGCCGGATCCTGCGTCAGGAAGGTGTCCATCAAGTCCATGCCCTTGGAACGGTTGAAGTCCGCCGGCTGTACATAGTTGACTTTCACGCCCTTTTCATCCATCACTTCGTTAAAACCAACGCCGCGCTGCGCCGGGATCACACGGCCGATCAGGCCCTGCAGCTCCGCAATGTTCCTGTCGTCCCCAGTATTTTCCAGCAAGTATTCTGCCGCCACTTTTCCGCCCTGCTTATTATCCGACGTAATAAACGCGGTGTAATCGCCTTCCGCGCCTGTATCGAGGATAAATACCGGGATGTTCGCTTCATTGGCCTTTTCCGTGATCGCCGTGCCGGTATCCGTTTCAAACGGGCTGACAAAAAGCGCGTCCACGCCTGCGAGGATCGCATCCTCCGCCTGGCTGACCTGTTTTGCCGGGTCGTCCTGTGCATCGTATACCGTGACCGTCGCGCCCTTCGCTTCGGCCGTCTGCTTCACGCCTTCCGATACGGACACCCAGAACGGGTTTCCTTGGTTGGGCGATAAGAATACAAAGTTATACGCATCCTTTGCCGCCGGTTCTGCCGAAGCATCTGCCGCCGCGCCGTCAGACGGGGCCACGGATGCCTCCGCACTCTGCGAGGCCGCTTCCGACGGTTCCGCCGCGGGCGCCGAGCATGCTGCCATCATGGAAAACAGCATTGCGATCACCACTGCCAGTACTACCAATTTCATTTTCTTCATTCATTCTTCCTCCTATCGTTTTTTGGGTTGTACCCAAACCTCATTCCATTTAGTTTTAAGCTTCGCCTGCCTGCGCCATCGATTCTGTGAGGTTGATCCGCAGGCGGTCGATGATGACCGCGATCATGATGACAACGCCTACCGCCACATCCTGCCAGAATGCGTTGATCTGCAGCAGGTTGAGCCCGTTTTCTATGATGCCGATGATCAGCGCGCCGATGATCGTGCCGTAAATCGTTCCCTCTCCTCCCTGCAGGCTCGTGCCGCCGATAACGACCGCTGCGATCGCGTTGAGTTCATACCCCTGCCCTGCGTACGGATGCGCGGAATTGATACGTCCCGTAAGGACGATGCCTGCAATCGCACAGCACACACCTGAGATCACATACGTGAGCGTACGGTAAAAGTTGACGTTGATGCCTGAAAGGCGCGTGGTGTTTTCATTGGAGCCAATGGCATACACATACCGTCCCAGTTTTGTCTTGCCCAAGACCAGGTACGCGATTACCGCCACGATGATCAGGATCAGCACCGGGACGGGGAAGCTCCCGCCGATCGTACCCGACCCAAACCAGCGAAAATCCTTGGGCAGGTTACTGATCGGGATACCGTTGGTAAAAAGCAGCGTCATCCCCCGGAATACAGACATACCCCCCAGCGTGATGGCAAAGGGAGCCACATTGAATTTTGTAATGATGAAGCCCTGCATGAACCCAAAACCGATGCCCGTGACAAGCGCTACCAAAACGGCAAGCGCCAAAGACCCTGTCGCTACCATGACCCCCGCGGAATATGCGCTTGCAAGGGCAAGCAGCGAACCGACGGAAAGGTCAATGCCGCCGCCGATGATGACGAACGTGCCGCCGATGCCCAGGATTGCCATGATGACGACCTGCCGCGCAACGTTCAATAAGTTGGGGCCCGTCAAAAACTGGTTGGACGCGATCGCCAGGATCACGACCAGCACAGCCAGGCTCCAGAACACGCCCGTTTTTAAAAGGATCGCTTTCAAGCTCTTTTTCTTTTTGGTCTGAACCAAATCATTCCCTGTTGTAAACATAGGATTGTACCCTCCTCAAATTTTGTAACCGCGCTGGATCGCCGCGTTCATGATAGCTGTTTCCTGTATCTCGTCACCGCGGAGTTCCGCCGTCATCCTGCCCTCCGACATTACGATCAGGCGGTCACACATGCCGATCAGCTCGGGCATTTCGCTGGATATCATGATGATCGATATCCCTTTTGCACAAAGCTCGTTCATCAGCTTATAGATCTCATGCTTCGCCCCGACGTCGATCCCCCTTGTCGGTTCGTCCAAAATCAGCACCTTGACGTCCGTCGCCAGCCACTTCGCCAAAACGACCTTCTGCTGGTTGCCGCCGCTCAAATGCCCGACTTTTTGCGATAACCCCTGGGTTTTGATGTCGAGCTTGCCGATCATTTCCTTGGAAAGCTTCTTTTCCCGCTGCGGACTGATGAAAAGGCCCTTGACCATACTTTTCAGCACGGCCAGCGTGATGTTGTCCTTTACCTGCATATTGGCGAGGATGCCTTCTTCCTTGCGGCTTTCCGACAAATACACCAATCCGTTTTCCACCATATTCTTGATTTTTGGTTTGGCGATCTTCTTTCCGAACAACTCGACGCTGCCCGCATCGATCGGGTATTCCCCAAAGATCATCTTCATCAGCTCGGTACGCCCCGCACCCACCAGGCCGCCAAAGCCAAGGATTTCGCCTTTCTTGAGTTCAAAGCTGACGTCCCCTACAAGCCCGGCTTTCGTCAGGTGCTCGGCCTTTAGCACAACCTCGTCCTGCGCGGTATTTTTATGCTCATACATGGAGGATATCTCGCGCCCCACCATCAACGTCACGAGCTTTTCCTCATCGAGTTCTTCCGTTCCGTATGTGCCGACCTTCTGCCCGTCCCGCAGCACGGTGATCCTCTGCGCTATCGCAAAGATCTCTTCCAGCTTGTGCGATATGTAGATGATGGAAACGCCTTTTTCCTGCAGGCTTTTGATGATCTTGAAAAGCTGTTTGGTTTCATTGAGCGTCAGCGTTGCCGTCGGCTCGTCCATGATGATGATATCGCTGTTCTCGCACAGGCATTTCGTGATCTCCACCAACTGCTGCTGTGCAACGCTCAAATACCGCACCTTCCTCTTTACAGGGATATCCAGCTCAAGTTTTTTCAGCATATCCTCAGATATCCTGGCGCTTTCCTTTTCGTCGATGAAACCGCCCTTTGAATGTTCCTTCCCCAGGCATATGTTCTGTGCGACGCTTAAGACGGGGATCAGGTTGAACTCCTGATGCACGATCGATATCCCCTGCCTGTTTGCGTCGTGTGTGTCCACCGGATTATACTCCTGCCCGTTCCGGTACATTGTCCCCGCCGATTTTTCCGTGACGCCGGAAATGATCTTCGACAGGGTCGATTTCCCCGCGCCATTCTCGCCGATCAGTGCATGTACCTCCCCCGGATAAAGGTCAAAATCCACTTCGGACAAAACCGTAACGCCCGCATAGGCCTTGCTGACTCCCTTGACCTCAAGGACCGGTGTTCCTCTTGCGTTGTTCATCCGCTTGTTACCTCCCACAAATAGATAAAATCTTTCCGTACTATTTCAATACCAAACCGTCTTTTTGCCTTCCCTCCTCCATATTCAAATATAGCTATGATCATCCCGGCAGATAACGTCGCGCATGGTGGCGCACATTAGCCGGAACCAAATAAATTTCCAGTAAAAAAAGGTGCATCGTGCGGGCGGGCTTCGCCGCCTCACATCTTTAGAATGGAAACGTGTACCTTTTCGTTCAACAAAAAAAGCAAAAAAAAACACCCTTTCGGGTGCCTGAATAAACAGATATGGCCTGCTTGAAAAGGTACACTATTTAAGCTGTTTCCACATGTTTCCAGAGTCTTATGCCATCATAAAATTGTGTCTGTTGATACTTCCATTATAACAAGCTGATTTCTATTGTCAATTGGTATTTTATTATTTTTCACGCACATATGACATTTTTCAAATAAACTTTATTCCATTCTCGCCCGTGCAAATGTGAGCCGCAGGCTTTTTTGTAAAATATTGACACGCATTTTCGAGTATGTTATATTTTAAGTACTATTTCAACACTATCCTGAATTTCTATTCCAAAGCCGTTACCAAAAAACAAAAATCGTACGGACGATTTAGAGATGTCTTTTTTAAGCCGCGGATTTTTTATTCCGCGCTATTCTTCAGCAATTTATTTGCTGTTTTTTCAGGAGGTCAATTTATTATGGATACTTGGATCAAAGAAACATTTGCACAGCAAAAGCCCATCATCGGCATGGTACACCTTCTTCCGCTCCCCGGCTCTCCGCTTTACGATCCCCATTGCATGGGTATGGACAAGCTGACCGAGATCGCGGTGGAGGACGCCCGGCGGCTGGAGCGCGGCGGCGTGGACGGCCTGCAGGTCGAAAATATCTGGGACTATCCTTACCTCAAAGGACAGGATATCGGTAACGAAACCGTAGCCGCCATGGCGGCCATTGCCGTAAAAGTCAAAGAAGCGGTACAAATCCCCATCGGTATCAACTGCCACTTGAACGGCGGCTTTGCCGCGACCGCGGTCGCCCTTGCCGTAGGAGCCAAATGGGTACGCGTGTTTGAATGGGTCAACGCCTATGTGTCGCATGCCGGCCTCACCGAGGGCATCGGCGCCAAACTGGCGCGTTATCGTTCCATGCTCAAAGCGGAACATATCAAATACCTGTGCGATGTGAACGTCAAACACGGCAGCCACTTTATCATTTCCGACCGCTCCATCGCCGAACAGGCCTACGACGCGCAAAGCGAAGGGGCCGACGCCCTGATCGTGACGGGCTTCGAGACAGGCGTTCCACCCACCTACGAAAAAGTCAACGAGCTTTCCTCCGCGATCTCCCTGCCCGTTTTCCTGGGTAGCGGCATCACCGCGGAAAACGCGAAGAGCCTGCTTTCCTGCTCGGACGGCGCGATCGTCGGCAGTACCTTCAAGAAAGACGGCAACTGGAAAAATTTGGTGTGTGAGGAAAACGTCAGGCATTTCATGGATATCGTAAAAGAAATCCGCAAAGAGGGGGTATGAGCATGGCCTTATCTGGCAATGTCCTATGTATGGGCAGTATCAATATGGATTTTGTCATGTACGCAGACCACATTCCCGCCCCGGCCGAAACAGTCGTCACGGATAATTTCCATACCTTTCCCGGCGGCAAAGGCGGAAACCAGGCGGTAGCCGCTGCGATCCTGGGCGGAACCGTCAAATACTTTGGCATGCTGGGTACGGACAGCACCAGCAAAGAGCTGCTGGGCTATATGTCTGGAAAGGGGATCGATACGTCGGGCATTCTGATCGACCCGGATCATACTGCGGGCATCGCCATGATCTCCGTAGACCGCAGCGGCCAGAATTCCATCCTCTTTTGTCCCGGCGCAAACAGGCAGTGCCTGCCCAAACACATATGGGAGCATGAAGACGTTTTTTGTGCGGGGGACGTCCTTTCCATCGGTATGGAGATCCGGGAGGACACGGTGTATGAAGCGATCCGTGTCGCCGGCAAAAAAGGGATGTTCGTCATCGTCGATCCCGCCCCTGTTCCCCAAAACAAGATTCCCGATGACATCCCGCCCCTCGTAAATATTTTCAAGCCGAACGAAATCGAGGCCGCGAAGATCGCCGGCATGGATTTTGTCACGCCGCAAAACGTATCGGAAGCGCTTGCACGCCTGCAAAAGATGGGCTTCCCGCTTCCCATGGTCACGCTCGGCAAGCACGGCGTGGCGGCCCTGATCGATGGAAGAACACAGCTTTTCCCCGCCTACCCGGTCGATTCGATAGACAGCACTGCCGCCGGCGATATATTCACAGGCGCGCTGGCCGCCCATCTTGCGGCAAACCATCCTATCGAAGATGCCATCCGTTTTGCTTGCGCCGCCTCTGCCATTTCCACCACGCGGAAAGGCGCGCAGCCCTCCGTCCCTTCCTTATCGGAGGTAAAGGCATTCATGGAGGCAAACGGCTGAACTGTTTCGGTTTTCCTCATGTAAAAGGCCGCCTAAACCAGGCGGCCTTTTACTATCCCGGGCTCCCGGGTTCCTATAGTATTTTTACGCTCGATCAGGCATATGCCGCCGCTTCATTGCCCACTGTGCTCAAATCCAGCTTCTGGATACGCACATTGACGGCCGTAACTTTTAAGCCTGTCATGCTCTCGATCGACTGTATGATATTCGCTCGTACACTTTCCGCAACCACCGGGATCGCCCTGCCGTACTCCGCAACGATGGCTGCGTCAACCATGACTTCCTGCCCTGCGACCGCAACATTGATGCCTTTGCTTAACTTTTTCATGCCCAGCAGCTCACCCATTCCTTCGATAAAGCTTCCGCTCATCGATGAAACGCCGGGGACGTCCGCCGCTGCAAGCCCTGCGATCGTTGCCAACACCTCATTCGCATACCGTACCGTTCCATAGCTTTCACGCCTGACCAGCGTCGTTTCGCCGGTCGCTGTCATCTCATTTGCCAACATTGTTTTCACGCTCCTTTTCAGATGGGGTCGTTTTGTGTTCGTTTTACTTTTCTGCTCCCTGTCTTCCAACCATTAAAAACAGCATACCACACCTGCAGCGCATAGAAGCCATTTGTTTACAAATTCTTTTCATTTTTATTACATTTCTATTTCTTCCTGCATAAAAAAAGCCTGTACATTCGTGTACAGGCTCCTTCATACCGTCTCCAGCCGTTTATCCCATTGTCGTATTACTGCGGAACGACCACTCCATACCGCTCCCCATGTCGCTGTCATAAACACACGCCCTGTCTTTCCCCAGCCGCTTCGCTTCATAAAGCGCGATATCCGCTTTTTGGTACAATTCGTCAAAGGTCTTTCCATCCTTGGGAAAGGAAGCCGCCCCTACGCTGCATGTTACCTTTGCAATGATCCCGTTGTGCTCAAAATCCTTCTGGAAAGCCGCACACATCGCCTGCGCGAAACCCGCCAGGCGTCCCGGCTCTTTTACATCGCGTACAAACACCGCGAATTCATCCCCGCCGATCCGCCCGATCACGTCATGGTCGCCGAAAACGGCTGTCATCCGCCGCGCCGCCTCACTGAGGACGCTGTCGCCGAACACATGTCCATATTTATCGTTCACGCCTTTGAATGCGTCGATGTCGATCACATACATGGCGCCGCTGCCTTTGCCGCGCGATTCCTTCAAAACCTTTTTTGCATACCGCTCTGTTGCCCTGCGGTTATAAAGCCCTGTCAGCGGATCGCGCTCCGACTGGGTGCGCAGCTCTTCTTCACGCCTCTTTTGTGCGTCGATATCCTCGAGGATTCCCACCGCATGCACCGCATTGCCATCGCTGTCGTAGATATTGGTCATCGTGATCCTGCGCCACAAATACTTTCCTTCCGCAAGGCGCGTACGCACCTCGCAAGACGCGGTAGGTTCCCCCTTGCGTATTTTCGCGTACATTTCCAAAAAAACAGCCGCGGAATCAGGATGTATGGTCTTGCCTTCCACCAAAGCGTCGGGCACGTTTTCCATCCTGTTGTCAAATCCGTACATACTGGCGGATTTATATGCATGTATCATCACACGCGTCTTGATATCATAATCAAAGATCGTGTTGTCCATTTGCGCCAGCGCGATCCTGAACCGTTCCTCATTGATGCGCAGCTCTTCCTCAATCTTCTTGCGCCCGGATACGTCTATCGCCACGCAGAACAGTATGTCCTTCCTGTCTTCCCGCGTAAAATTGCCGCGCACGAGGATCCACGCAGTTTGCCCGTCCCGGCGCACCATCCGGTGCTCTGTCTCAAAGACCTGTCCGCTTTCCAGCGCCTCTTTCAGGCTGGCCCGCACGCCCGGCAGGTCGTCCGGCAAAATCGTCCGTACGATCTTATTATTAAGCTCCCGCGCCATCTGCTGCGGCGTATAGCCGTAAAGCTCATAAAATTCCCTGTTCCCGTCAAGCAGCTTAAGATCCTTATTGATTTGTATCTTGCAAATCCCTACGGGAATATGCGACAGCATTCCATCCATATTGCTGCCTTCGGTTCTTGTTTCATAAAATTGCCCCGGGTATTCTGCCCCTGAGAGGTTCTCCCGCTTCGGATCTGGTTTTCCCACACAATACACATCTTTCATATCATATCGTATCAATCATATATCTTTTCCTTATTGTAACAGTCAAACTACTATCCGTCTATGAAAAAGTCACACTTTTTTGGATTTTTTGCATACATATGGGCAAATTTTAACCTATAGGCTCAATTCTTTGTCGATTTTACTAAGCCATTGCGCAATCGGCAGGCCCTGCGGGCACTTTTGTTCACACGCCCCACATCCAACGCACCTTGATCCCGGCCTGCCAAAAAAATTATAGCGCCGTTGGGGTTCGCGCTGGTAATCATAGATAAGCCCGTCATTGTAAATATCCATGATCCATGGGATATCGATCCCCTGCGGGCAGGGCATACAGTAAGAACAGCCCGTGCACGGGATCCCCTCACGTTTTTCATAAATATCCCTGATCTCACCGAGCAGCTCCGTCTCCTGCTGGGTCAGGGGCGTTCCCGCCGCCTGTGCGCAACGAAGGTTTTGCCGTACCTGTTCCATATTGGACATTCCGCTCAGCACCACTGATACCTCTTCCTGGCTCCAGACCCAGCGCAAGGCAAGGTCGCTGAGCGTCCCCTCATAGCCCCGGCGCTTCATCAGCTCCTTTACCTCCCGCAGGGGGTTGGCAAGCTTTCCGCCGCGTAATGGCTCCATCACAACGACCGCGAGCCCCTTTTGCGCCGCCAGCTTGAGCCCCTTTGTCCCCGCCTGCGACTGCGTATCCATAAAGTTATACTGGATCTGGCAAAAGTCCCAGTGGTCGTATCCGTTCACGATCTCTTCAAACGCTTCATACGGCCCGTGGAACGAAAAACCGATATACCTGGTTTTCCCGCTTTTAACAGCAGCCTCCGCCCGCGACAACAGGTCTTGCTCCACGATCACATCCCATGTCTTTTTACCGATTCCATGGAACATGTATAAATCGATCTGTTCAGTATCCAGCTTTTTTAGTTGCTCATCGAGGATCGCATCATAATCTCCTGCCGTATGGATGCACTGCATCGGCGCTTTGGTCGCCAGCTTTACCCTGTCCCGGTATCCGTCCGCAAGCGCCTTTCCCACCATTCTTTCGCTCTCGCCCGAATGGTACAGGTAAGCCGTGTCCACATAATTGACGCCATTATCGATCGCATAGCGTATGATGTCCACCGTTTCCTTTTCCGTAATGTCCGGGCTTAGGACGCTCCCGTCTTTTGTCGGCAGGCGCATACAACCAAACCCCAGCGCCGAACCTTTCCAATCGAGGTTCCCGAATTTCCTGTATTGCATAAACTTATTTCTCCCGTTCTTTCTGCAGCTTTCGCAAATGCTTTTCCATCTTCATCGGCCCCTGCTCATAGTGCGCGATCTTGTCGTTCAACCGCTCCAGCGAGGCCTGCATATCCTCCATCCGTTCCAAAAGCCGGTTTCGCTGTTCGATGAGCAGCAGCTTGCGCGCCTCGACCGTGCCCTCCCCTTTCTGGAACAGCGCCACGTATTCGATCAACGCCTCGATCTGCACGCCTGCCTTCCGCATACACTTCATCAGCCCGACCCAATTGCATGATTCCTCGCCATAATCCCTGATCCCGCTTTTGTTGCGCGGGACAGGAGGGATCAGGCCGATGCGTTCATAATAGCGCAGCGTATCCACCGATATATCAAATTTCCTGCTTACCTCCGTGATCGTCATCTTCCGTTTCCTCCCTCACTCAAAGGTTTTCGCTACATCCTGAAGGTACTTTACGATCCCAAGATGCTGCGGGCACTGCCGCTCACAGCTCCTGCATCCAATACAATCAGAGGCCTTGCCGTGTGTCTGTATATAATTTTCATAATACGCCCCTTGGACGGAAAACCCTTTCGGGTTGGCCTGCTTTTCAAGGTTGTAAAGTGCGAAGTATGAAGGGATCGGGATGTTCTTTGGGCAGCCGTCCACACAATACCCGCATGCCGTACAGGGGATGGCAATGGTCGCGTTGATCTTATCTACCGCCTGCTTCACGATTTCCCTTTCTTCTTCATTTAACGGTACAAAGGCTTCCATATACGAGGTATTATCCAAAAGCTGCTGCATATCGCTCATTCCGCTCAGCACCGTCAGCACGCCCTCATGGCTCGCCGCAAAGCGTATAGCCCATGACGCTGCCGAGCTGTCCGGCGCATATGCCCTGAATAACTGCCCCACCTTTTGGGGGACGTTTGCCAGCATGCCCCCTTTTACAGGTTCCATCACAATGATCTCTTTCCCATGCCTGCGCGCAGCCTCATAGCATTTGCGTGACTGTATGCTCTCATTTTCCCAGTCAAGGTAATTCATCTGCAGCTGGACGACGTCCACTTCCGGATGTTCGGTCAGGATACGGTCTAAAAGCGCCGCGCCGTCGTGGTACGAAAAGCCGATTTTACGGATCTTGCCTTCCTCCTTTTTCCGGCGGATAAAGCCAAAGCTGTCAAACTTCTGCGCAATTTCGTAGTGCGAAACGTTCAGGTTGTGCAGCAGGTAATAATCAAAATAATCTACGCCGCATCGATCGAGCTGTTCTTTGAATATCCGCTCCATGTCATCCTTTTTTTCCAGGAACATGGTGGGCATCTTCGTCGTCAGCATAAAACTCTCCCGCGGATGCCGCTTCACCAGGGCTTCGCGCGCGACAGTTTCGCTGGTAAATTCGTGGTACATATATGCCGTATCAAAATATGTGAATCCCCGTTCCAGAAAGGTATCCACCATTTGTTTAACCTGCTCCACATCCACGCTTTTAGGATCGTCGCCGTCAAGAAGCGGGAGCCGCATCAGCCCAAATCCTAATTTTTTCATATCCATATCGTTCCCCCTTTTCCTCACCACTATAGCGTAACATCTGGAGTCAACTCCATGTCAAGCATTTTCTCAAAAAAAAGAAAAGCCTGTAAATGCAATACACGCTTTTCCCAACAAAAATTTTTATGACCTACTATGGATGGATCGGCGTTTTTTAATCCCTTCATCGTCCCGTTTCTGCCAAATACCGCTCGATGCCCGCGCCCACCGCCTGTGCGATCGCCTGCTGGTAATCGTCCTCCTGCAGCTTCTGCTCCTCCTTTGGATTGGAAAAGAAGCCGCATTCCACAATGATGCTTGCCTGGTCTCCCGGGCGCAGGAGCTGGTAATCCCCCGCATTCACGTCCCGGGGATCGGATATCCCAAGCTGTCCGTTCAATTCCTCCTGCACATATTGCGCCAGCACATATCCTTTTGCGGCAGTATTCCGGTAAAAAACCTGCGGCCCCCTGACGGCCGGATCCTTGTCAAAAAAATTCTGGTGTATGCTGACGAACAGGTCTGCATGCGAGTCCATTATGATGCTTTCCCGTTTATGCATGTCCTCTTCTTTGGTGGGAGCGATCATATCGTCCGTTTCACGTGTCATGATCACTTCATACCCCTTTCCTTCCAGTACAGCTTGTAATTTTTCAGCGATTTCCAGGTTGACCTCTTTTTCCAACCGGCCCGTGGATACGCCTGTCGTGCCCACATCGCATCCCCCGTGCCCCGCGTCTACGATGATTCTGATCCTGCCGTCGTCCGCCGGAAATCCCTGTTTTACGCTCAGCGTCTCTTCAGGCTGCACTTCCCCATCGCCGCCCGCTTTCGAGATCGCCACCGGGAATATGCGGACAAGGGAAAACGCCCCTGCCAGTATAACCGATACCATAACGATAAACAGGAAAAAACGTTTTGTCAGCCTCCTGCGTTTTGTCCTTTGCCCGTAAGGCTTCTGCGAAATGTACCTCATGATGCCTCTCCCCTATGTTCCCTTTTTCCAAACAAAAACTTTATATGGAATACGGTAAAGGGTCACGGCATCGTTTTCTCATCGGTTTTGCATCATTTTTGTAATGTTTTGCAGAAAAGCGGCCCTTGCCGGGGGTATGGACGGTAAACCAGGATACAAATACCCTTAAAAATGAGTTATACTTATAATAAGCATATTTGCATGCTTAAAGATTATAGTTTGACGGCCTATACTGAAATCCAACCGGGAGGATATTTCTATGGAATTACGGGTTCTTCAATACTTCCTTGCCGTTGCGCGGGAACAAAACATTTCCGCAGCGGCGCAGTCCCTGCATCTTTCGCAGCCCACGCTTTCGCGGCAGCTAAAAGACATGGAAGACGAACTGGACAAACAGCTCTTTATCCGCGGCAGCCGCAAGATCACGCTGACGGAAGAAGGCATGCTGCTGCGCAGGCGGGCAGAAGAAATCATCGACCTCGTCAATAAGACCGAGCACGAGATCGCAGCGTCGGGCGACGGCATTGCGGGCGATATTTATATTGGCGCAGGCGAGACAGATGCGATCCGCCTGGTCGCCAGGGCAGCCCAGAATTTACAGGCCGAATATCCCCACATCCATTATCATATTTCCAGCGGCGATGCCGTCGACGTGAGCGAGCACCTGGATAAAGGGCTCATCGATTTTGGCGTCCTGCTCGATCCGGCCGATCTATCGAAATACGATTCCTTAAGACTTCCCGTAAAGGACGTATGGGGTGTGCTCATGCGCAAAGACGCGCCCCTCGCAAAGCACGCGTCTATTCATCCGGAGAACCTGTGGAAAGAACCCCTGATCATCTCCCGCCAAGCCATGAAAGGTGATATCCTGCCGCAATGGCTGCGAAAGGATGAGGGCCAGTTGAATATCGTGGCCACCTACAGCCTCCTTTACAACGGGTCGCTCATGGTGGAAGAAGGCCTGGGGTATGCGCTCTGTATCGACAGGATCATCAATACGACCGGAAGCAGCGCGCTTTGCTTTAAGCCATTGTCCCCCCGGCTTGAGATTGGGATCAATATCGTCTGGAAAAAATACCAGTTCTTTTCCAAGGCGGGCACAAAATTTTTGGAAAAACTGCAGGAGCTGTTTTAACGGCTTTGCTCATCCCATGCTTTCTTCCAAAATCATCCGTACATCTGCAGCCGACAGTGCCCGGTATCCGCCGTCCATCATAAAAGTGCTGTTGGCAATCCCGTCCAGCATTCCTTCCGTCACGCCAAGCTCTTTTACGCTCATTACCAGCCCGATCTCTTCCATGTACGCCTCCATGCGGTCAAGTCCTTCCCCTGCGATCTCCCGATCCGTTTTGCCGTCCGGGGATACGTCCCATACATTGACGGCATAGCGTTTGAATTTCTGTAACCCGTCCGGCAGGATAAACCTATAATATGGCATGGATACCGCGGAAAGCGTCATACCGTGTGTGGCGTCGGTGTAAGCGCCCACAGCCTGTCCGATCATATGTACCATCCAATCCGTCGCTTTCCCCTTCGCCACCAGTGTATTGAGCGCCCAAGTGGCCGTCCACATAATATTGCTCCGCGCCTCATAATCCATCGGATTGGCCACTGCTCTTTTCGAGCTATGGATCAACGACCTCAAAAGCCCCTCCATGATATAATCGGACGTGTTATCGTCCCCGCCGGAAAAATATTGTTCCAGGATATGTGACATGATATCAAAAAAGCCTGCCACCATCTGGTATTTCGGCAGCGTAAAGGTGAAAATCGGATTAAGGATCGAAAACTTCGGAAACACGTTGTCGCCAAATACATGCCCTATTTTCAGCTTGCTTTCATGATTGGTGATAACTGTCCCGCCGTTCATTTCCGAGCCGGTTCCCACCATGGTAAGTACGCAGCCGACCGGAATGATTTTATTGTCCACATCCTCCATACGCAGGAAATATTTATCCCACGGGGCTTCTTCACAGTACGCGGAAACGGATACCGCTTTCGCATAATCGCATACGGATCCTCCCCCAACGGCAAGGATCAGGTCGGCATTGCTTTCCTTTGCCCTCCTGCAGCCCTCGCAGAGCTTTTCCACAGTGGGATTGGGCATGACGCCCGCATCCTCGAATACCTCCTTGCCGCAAGTTTTGAGGATATTTACCACCTCGCCATAGATCCCATTTTTCCGGATGGAACCCCCGCCATATACCAGCAGTACGTTTTTTCCGTAATTTTGCAGTTCCCCGCTTAAGGAATCCAAGGCCCTTTCCCCAAAATAAAGTTTGGTCGGATTAGAATAACTGAAATTTCCTAACATAATAATATCCCTCCTAAAAATTTTCCTGTGCAGCCCCGATTGACTCAGGCTGTTTCGCCGATCGGTTTGAGCAAAGCTGCCGGGACTCCCCCTGCGACCATGTTCGCCGGTACATCTTTGGTGACGACCGCGCCTGCGGCGATGATTGCATTGTCGCCAATGGTAACGCCCTGCAAAACCGTTACGTTCGCGCCCAGCCAGGCATTTTTACCGATCACGATAGGCGCCGGATAAAGTGATTTCCGGTCGTCCGGCGCAAATCCATGGTTGAGCGTTGCCAGTACGGCGTTGTGGCCGATCAACGCGCCGTCGCCGACCGTGATCCCGCCCTGATCCTGGAACCGGCATCCCGAGTTGATAAAAACATCTTTCCCAATCGTTATATTCTTCCCGCAATCCGTGTAAAACGGCGGAAACAAGCCGAACGATTCGTCTATCTGTTTTCCTGTCAATTTGGAAAACAGCTCCCTGATTTCCTCCGGGCTGTGGTATGCGCCATTGAGTTCCGCTGTTATCTTCATTGCTTCGTGCGCAAGGCGGGTCATGTATTTATGCATCTGTGATCCCCCCTTGACGTGTAGCCCCTTGTTCAAATGTGCCAAAAACATATCAAGATCCATGTTCCTTCCCTTCCTTGTTATTTATCCTGCGGCCAGTTAAATATCCAGTCCGGACAGCCAGTCCAAAATTTCTTCTTCGCTGGTTCCGGCGCCAAAACGTGTGCCGGGAAGCCAGGCAACGCTGTCTGCACAGAGGCTGTGCAAATCATCTGCGCTGCTGCCGATCCCGCTGCTGCCTGACGTGCAAAAGGGCACGATGGTTTTGCCGCCAAAATCATAGCTTTCCAGGAATGTACTGACGATGCGCGGGGCTTGTCCCCACCAGATCGGGTATCCCAAAAAGACAATGTCGTATTGGGCCATGTCTTCCACATCTCCCGTAATGGCGGGTCGCGTTGCAGCGTCACTCTGTTCCCTTCCCGCCCGGCTGCCATCGTCGTTGTAATCAAGATCCGCATCCGTATACGGCTCCTGCGGTTGGATCTGGTAAATATCTGCGCCCAGTACCTCCGCCGCAGCATTTGCCACTGTTTCCGTCGTTCCCGTGCAGGAAAAGTAAGCCACTAAGATTTTCGATTCTCCTGTGCCTTGCGGTGTAGGCGTTGTCTGCGGGAGCCCCTGCCCCTGTTCGCTGGATGCTTCCGCAGGCGTACTTTCCGCTGCCGGCGTGGCGATCACCTCCACCTGTGTTCCTGTCGGCGCATTGCAGCCCGCCAAAAGTAAAAATACCGATAATATTGCTGATACGATATAAATTCGTTTCATTCTTTCACTCCTTTTCGATTTCTATCATGCCGCTCAAATTTTGGATGTGCCCGCCGCCCGCGACCGCCTCCCCCAGGCCGTATAAACTGCTGCCGGGATCGATGCCGCCATAGAACATGACCACGTCACCCCATGGCTCGTAATACGCAAGGCTTCCCACCTCGCCGCTCGCTGCCGGGGCGTCTTTCACATCCAACGTTTGCCGCGGATAAAAAATTTTTTCAGTACCGCCAAAATCTTCCACCTCTACTGAGAGGGGCAACTGTTCATAAAGCTCCCTCGCGGCTGCCGAATCGTTCAGTTGAAATACGATCTCTTGCTCCCCCGCCTTGACCCGAATGACCATCCTTTCCGTCTTGTCCCCTGATGCCTGCTGTTCCTCATTGACTGGGGGTTGCCCGGCCGAGGCTTGTGGATTATCCGCAGCGGCTTTCTCTATGCTTTCTGCCGTACCCGCCGAGATTGCAGCCTCCTGCGTCCCTTTGTAGACCTCCTCCCTTCCACAGCCGGTCATTATCAACATAAGCGCCGTTATAAGCGCGATAACGATTTGCTTTTTCATGATCTACCGCCTCCTTCCTGCCTTTGTTCCGATAAGAATATTATATTTTACCGGAGAAAATATGTAAAATACCTATATTAAATATAATGCGATGCTTTTAAAGCATAATAAAGTCTCGCTCAACTTGCACGCATCAGTTAAATGCACATTAAAAAGACGCATGTATCGCCATTTTATGCTATAATAAGGAAATAATACATAGTGAGTATAGGTTGGGCGCCGCATTGTTTCATACGATTACAAAATTTTTTCGTGGATTGCTGGATACAATCGAAAACAGCAAGATATCCCGCGCAATCCGCAAAGGCCTGATTACCGCGATACCGATCCTCATGATCGGCTCGATCGCGCTTATTTTATTGAGCCTGCCTTTGGACGCCTACCAGGACTTTCTTACCTCGCCTGCCGGCGCGGTCCTGTACCAGATATTGAGCCTTGTCCATAGTGCGGCGTTTGATTTCCTGGCGATCGTCTTCCTGATCACGATCAGCTATAGCTATGCGCAGCTGTGCAGCAATAAAATGTCGATGCGGATCGGCGTTCCCGTAATCGCCCTGTGCTGTTTCATGATCATGTCCGGCGCGGGCACGGAAAGCTTTTCCATGTCGAACTTCGGCGTGAATGGCCTTTTTATTGCGATCCTCACAGCAATCTTCTCCAGTGTGCTTTTTATCAAACTGGCTTCCGTGCCCAAACTGACCCCGCAAATCTATGCGGATGGGACAGACCATGATTTCAATGCCGCATTTTCGATGATATTGCCCGGGACGTTCGTGCTGCTGATCTTTGCCTCCTTCAATTATGTGCTGGTCAATATTTTAGGCGTGGGAAACCTGTCCGATTTTCTGGCGGATACGATGATAACCCTTTTCATGGGTCTTGGCAAAGGATTGCTTTCAGGAATACTTTTCGTCTTTTTCCTGGGAACCTTCTGGTTCTTCGGGATCCATGGCGGCAACGTCATGGACAGCGTTTCGCAGCAGTATTTTGCGGGCAATGTGGATATCAATATCGCAAACATTTCCGCCGGCTTGCCGCCCACGGAAATATTGAGCAAAACATTTTTCGATGTATTTGTGTTTATGGGCGGCTGCGGAACCGTTCTCTGCCTCGTGCTAGCGATCTTTCTGTTTTCCCGCAGGCGAAGTGTCAAAAACATTGCAAAAATGGGTATCGGCCCGACCATATTCAATATCAATGAATTTGTGATTTTTGGGTTGCCGGTTGTGTTGAATCCGGTATTTTTCATTCCTTTTGTAGCAACGCCTATCGTAATCACGGCGATCTCTTATTTCGCCGTTTCCTTAGGGTTTGTCCCTTATGTAACGCAAACAGTGGAATGGACGACCCCGGCGATTTTCAGCGGCTATGTAGCGACGGGTTCTATTGCCGGAAGCCTGCTGCAGGTCGTAAATATCGTAGTTGGCGTATTGATCTATCGTCCGTTCATCAGGCTGTACGAAAAAAAGCAGGTTGTCAACATGAAAAAAGATATTCTGGAATTGACGGATATCTTGGCCTGTGCACAGCGGGAAAACAAGCCGCCACTGCTTTTAAGCCGCAACGACCGCCTCGGTTCTGTGGCGAAGATGTTGGTGACCGATCTTCGCCATGCCATCAAAAAGCACAAGCTGATGCTTTATTACCAGCCACAGGTAAGGAGCAATGGCGAATGCTTTGGCGCGGAAGCATTGCTGCGCTGGGAACACGAGATCGCAGGTTTCGTTGCTCCGCCCCTCATTATTGAGCTTGCCCGCGAAGCGGACTTCCTCGGCGAGCTGGAACAGGAGATTTTGGAGATGGCCTGTGCAGGACTTCGCGGCTTCGATGAGAAACTGGGGACAGATTTTGAACTTTCGTTCAACGTTACCCCGGATATGTTGAAAGCTAAAAATTTCTTTGCGCTATTGCAGGATAATGTGCAGAAAAACCAGATCAATCCGCGTAACCTGTGGGTCGAAGTGACCGAGCAAGTGGTGCTTTCCAACACGCCTGAGCTGGCACAAACCATCGAACTTCTGCGCCAGGCGGGTTATAAGCTCTCGCTTGACGATTTTGGCATGGGGCATACATCCTTGCTCTATTTGCAGAATAACCAATTTGACCAGGTCAAGCTCGACGGGTCGATCGTGCGGGATATGCTGCAAAACGAACGCTCATGCGATATCATTTCCTCCATTGTCAGCCTGGGAAAATCGCTTCACTTTTCCGTACTGGCGGAATATGTCGAGGCGCCGGAGCAGCGTGATAAACTATTGGAACTTGGTTGCAACGAATTCCAGGGATACCTGTTTAGCAGGCCGCTTCCGCAGGACGAACTGGTCAAGCTGGTCAAACAGTGGCGGGAACGGCTGCGAAAAGCCTGATTTGTTTCTATGCAAGTTCTGTTTGCACGCTCGACGACCTCGCTGCGCTTGTACAGGTATGTCGATCCACGCTCCCGCGAAGGGAGCGACCAAGGCGGGCAGCGGCAAGGGCATGTTTGTCAAATTTCAATCCACGCCCCCGTGAAGGGAGCGATCTGTTGCGGGAAATACGTTCCGTATCGAGGACGGCATTTCAATCCACGCTCCCCGCGAAGGGAGCGACCGTATAGTTCGCGCATGTTATCGATCTCCAGATATTTCAATCCACGCTCCCGCGAAGGGAGCGACCATCTGGTATACCCAAAACATAATTAGGAGGGAGATTTCAATCCACGCTCCCGCGAAGGGAGCGACCGGAGTATTTTGAGAGGTACCATTCCCCGCCGGTATTTCAATCCACGCTCCCCGCGAAGGGAGCGACGCCTGACGCTAAAATTGATCCTGAAGAAATTACATTTCAATCCACGCTCCCCGCGAAGGGAGCGACGGCTTGAGAAAAAGATTTTTACAATGGAGCAGGCATTTCAATCCACGCTCCCCGCGAAGGGAGCGACCCATCCAACCGTTCTTCTTTCTCGGCAATGGAAGCATTTCAATCCACGCTCCCCGCGAAGGGAGCGACGCTATGGTCAGGTTATCTTGACGATCGACTTGTCATTTCAATCCACGCTCCCCGCGAAGGGAGCGACCTACAATCGGGTACCAGTTCTTCGGCGGCGCAATGATTTCAATCCACGCTCCCCGCGAAGGGAGCGACTGTTCAAAACCAGTCCCTTTCCCTTGCCTTTACTATTTCAATCCACGCTCCCCGCGAAGGGAGCGACGTTTGGTTGCCATAGGCTCGACCTTTTCCATATTATTTCAATCCACGCTCCCCGCGAAGGGAGCGACGTTTTATATTGTCGAACGGCGTCTATGAGGGTATATTTCAATCCACGCTCCCCGCGAAGGGAGCGACTTGCATATTTGACCTTTGCAGTAAGCAACGTGCATTTCAATCCACGCTCCCCGCGAAGGGAGCGACCTGCAAAAATATGCTGCCCAAACAAATCGTCTTTGAAATTTCAATCCACGCTCCCCGCGAAGGGAGCGACCCTTTTCAACAGCGTATGCTTTCCACCCTGCATTATTTCAATCCACGCTCCCCGCGAAGGGAGCGACTGGGTTACTGGTCCATATTCCTGATAGCATATATATTTCAATCCACGCTCCCCGCGAAGGGAGCGACCTGCAAGCATCCCAACATCCATGCCGGATTCCGTATTTCAATCCACGCTCCCCGCGAAGGGAGCGACTAGCTTTCCACTGGTTATCTTGTCATTTAAGACCATTTCAATCCACGCTCCCCGCGAAGGGAGCGACTTGGGGCAGGCATGATCACTACAATTCAAAAACTATTTCAATCCACGCTCCCCGCGAAGGGAGCGACCCAACTTGCAGATGACATGGAATCCGGGGGAAGTATTTCAATCCACGCTCCCCGCGAAGGGAGCGACGATATTCCTTTTATCAAAGCGGCGATCACGGGAATTTCAATCCACGCTCCCCGCGAAGGGAGCGACTGTTGTCGTCCAGCTGTTTTGTATCTTATTTTGCATTTCAATCCACGCTCCCCGCGAAGGGAGCGACGTGATAAATGTGGACGAACGGCTGGACTGCATTATTTCAATCCACGCTCCCCGCGAAGGGAGCGACAAAAGATTTCGGATTGTCTAAAGGGAGTGACAGAATTTCAATCCACGCTCCCCGCGAAGGGAGCGACCTATTTAACGGGCGCAGTTCGTGGCGCATGGATATTTCAATCCACGCTCCCCGCGAAGGGAGCGACTAACATTTTTTAGTGTAGTGTTATGTTATAATATATTTCAATCCACGCTCCCCGCGAAGGGAGCGACATTAAACAATTGAAAGAGAAGGCAAAGGCAGTATATTTCAATCCACGCTCCCCGCGAAGGGAGCGACTATCCTGTAGAGATGGCGCTAAGGCCATCGGCGCAATTTCAATCCACGCTCCCCGCGAAGGGAGCGACCAGCCTTGCCCCCGCCTTTCGCGGCACATTGGTATTTCAATCCACGCTCCCCGCGAAGGGAGCGACGATCGCGGTGCGGGTGATAGGAGGCAAATCATGAGATTTCAATCCACGCTCCCCGCGAAGGGAGCGACCGTTGTATATGGCTTTCTTGTGTGAATGCAAAAATTTCAATCCACGCTCCCCGCGAAGGGAGCGACGATCCGTCCCCGCATCTTCAAGGTATGTGTGCAGCATTTCAATCCACGCTCCCCGCGAAGGGAGCGACTGGGGCAGGGGACTTGATTATGCCGGCGGCAGCGTATTTCAATCCACGCTCCCCGCGAAGGGAGCGACCAGTTGCCACACGCATATTTCCGCTCGCATATTATTTCAATCCACGCTCCCCGCGAAGGGAGCGACTATTGTCCTTGCAAGCTCTCGAGAGCCGCATCGTATTTCAATCCACGCTCCCCGCGAAGGGAGCGACGACAGGCTTTCCGTTTATCCGAACCTTTTTTGTTATTTCAATCCACGCTCCCCGCGAAGGGAGCGACAGACGCTTGAAAGAATTGCAGGAGCAGGCTGATATTTCAATCCACGCTCCCCGCGAAGGGAGCGACGCTTACAAGGGCTGGATTCCGCGACAGGGGCGTATTTCAATCCACGCTCCCCGCGAAGGGAGCGACATGCGACGAAGATTACGAAAAAGGCGACATAATCATTTCAATCCACGCTCCCCGCGAAGGGAGCGACTTAGTAGTATGATGGTACTGTGGAAAATTACGAATTTCAATCCACGCTCCCCGCGAAGGGAGCGACCATTGAATGAAATAAAAGAGCAGCAGTGTAGCACAATTTCAATCCACGCTCCCCGCGAAGGGAGCGACCTGCGCAGCAGACCATCCGAAACACAAAGACGGATTTCAATCCACGCTCCCCGCGAAGGGAGCGACTCTCCCGTTTGTTGTACTGCACAAAATACCGTGTATTTCAATCCACGCTCCCCGCGAAGGGAGCGACCGCCCCGTTGCATCCAGCCCCGCCGTGTATCCGCAGTATTTCAATCCACGCTCCCCGCGAAGGGAGCGACAGAGCCGCCCCAGAATAACTTCCGCTTATCCAAATTTCAATCCACGCTCCCCGCGAAGGGAGCGACCTTTTGATTTGCGCGTGTTTGTGCTTTCATAATATTTCAATCCACGCTCCCCGCGAAGGGAGCGACGCAGGAGCGTCATAGAAAGATCGCTGTCGATGGATTTCAATCCACGCTCCCCGCGAAGGGAGCGACGGCGCGCTCAAGCTGTACCGCCCCATCTACGGCATTTCAATCCACGCTCCCCGCGAAGGGAGCGACCGCAAGATATGCTTAACGAAAATTATCCAATAAGTCCATCTTGTGTTCGACAAATTACCAATTGCTTGATAATGTCCATTTTGCAGTTTGAAAAAGCATATTTACGGTGCGAACCTTCTAAATAGTTTATGGTCGCTTTGGGTTCGCACCGAACCTATATGATTAAATCTCCTTCCAAATCAATGCTGGGTTTCGCGCCGATATGGATAATTTTTTCTGAATAATGATTACCCAGATTATAAAACCGCAGGCTGTCCGTCTCGGTATTGATGATGCCCTTTAACTCGTTTTGCAATTTGAGGAATTGACTCCAATCGAGGGCGCACTCAAAAACAGACCTCTGGACACGCTGTCCATAAGACAAGCACTTTTTAGCAACGCGGGCAAGCCTCCGTCTTCCGGCAGCAGTATTTGTCGAAACATCATATGTTAATAAAACAAGCATTTGTCGTTTCCTTTACTTCCACAAAAATGGCGGATAGCCGTCTAAGTCCCCTCTTATGGTTCGCGCCAGCAATAACGCCTGACAATATGGAACCAATCCCCATTCAATTCTCTCTTTCAAAAACGGATGTGCGATTTCTTCCTTTTTCCGGCTTTGCCAAGACGACAGGAATCGTTTGCGTGCGGGGGCAGATAAATAAACCGCGCCCGAACCTTGAAACTCAAAATCCGCTTCACTTATTTCGCCTCTGTTGATGAGCGACAAAACAAACCTGTCTGCATAGTGCGGGCGCAGCTCTTCCATCAGGTCCAGGGCAAGAGAGCTCCTCCCCGGCCTGTCCGCATGCAAAAATCCCACATAGCTGTCCAGGCCCACCACTTCAAGCGCATGTCTGCATTCGCTGGCCAACAGCGTATAAGCAAAGGACAACATTGCATTCACTGCATCGGTAGGCGGGCGGCGGTTTCGATTCTTTAATACAAAAAACTCTTTGTTTTGCAGGATCAATTCATCGAGCGCCAAAAAGTAACGATGCGCCGCATTTCCTTCGAGCGCGCGAAGGTTTTCTTCTGTACCGGTCTTCAAAACCTGTTTGAGCTGGCTGCTGATAAATTCACTTTGTTTTTTTAACAATCCCGTATCGATCCTCAAAGAATAATCCCTTATACCGCGCTCCATCACCCATTTCTGGTTATGAAGTTTCCCAAAAATAAAGCTTTTCGCATACTCCACCGCGCGATGATCGTCAGCGATACGGTACTGTTCTCTGCGCAAAAGCACATTGCCGTTGGATTCTCCATAAAATGTTCCCAAATACTTTCCATACTCGTTCAAAAAACTGACTGTTATTTTTCGCTTTGCGCATTCTCCCAGAAGCTGCGGTGTCGCCCCAAAATAATTAAAGAGGACAATTTGTTCTAAATTCAGCAACGGTACGCGAAGCGCAACTTCACCTTCAGTATGGACACAAACGTTATCCGCATCCAAATTCACTCTTGCGTCTGGTTGGACGACAAAAAGAACATTGAGCAGCTTCCTCATTCAATATGTGCCTCCATGTATTTCTTTGCGGAGATACTGGGTTTTTTGCCTAAGCCCGGCAGGCAAACCTCTTTGATACTGCAACTTTGGCAATGCTTTTGCTTTACCGGCCCGGGCGTATGTTTTCGTGAAAACAACTCGTGCATCCCTTTTACGGTTTCGGCTACTTTCCCCCGCAATTCCGGTGTGAATATAACAGCTTCCCTTTTGCGGGGTTCGCCGTAAAACAAAGCGCCTGCTTCAATTTTTGTGCATAGCATTTCTTCAAGGCAAAGAGCCTGGGCACAAAGCTGCAGCCTGTCGCAGTCGTCCAATTTAGCCTGGCCGCGTTTATATTCAACAGGATATGGCAGCCACACACCCGGATATTCCTTCAAGGATATCCCCGTTTCTGATTTGTGAAATTCTACAACATCACACTCGCCTGAAATTCCAAGCTCTGCGGAGCAAACTTTCAACGCACGAAAAATCACGAGATCCCCGCGCTTCTCAACGTCCTTTCCCTCGTGTGCCCTTGCATGCATAATCCTGCCGCCGGCAGTTAGGTAGTTTTCGTTCCATTGCCCTTCAATATGGATCAACGCCCACTGCCGGGGGCAAAAAGCGAAATGTTGTATGCCGGAAAGCGGCAAGTAGTCTTCTTCCCTGTAAATCATCCTTCTATGATTTCCGGCGTTAAACCTTCAAGGCCATCAATGGTAACCTTGCCGTCGCTATCCACTTTCACGCTGTTGTGGACTTTGGCGGATGAATACTGTCCGGATTTATTGTCGTGCACGAACCACACTACTTCAAGCACCTGCATTGATCCGCTGGGACGCGCCGAGGATTCGTCGCCTTCAAACAAAGAAACAAGCGCGTTTTTGATAGCGAGGGCGTCTTCCTCGGAAAAGCCGGTCTTTTGGGCAAGCTGGGGGCTGATACTGCCGTACGTAACGTATACGGCTTTGCTTACGCGATGCTTCATGCCCATTGTGTCGGATGATTTTTTCCCATCCAGTGTTGTTTCGCTGTTCACAGATTTAGTGATTTGGATAGATTCTACAACAACCGGTTCCGTGCTAAAAGCAGATTGTATACTCACCGGCCCCCTTACGCCAAGGGAAACCTCAGCAGTATCCTTCCCTTTTTTGAATGCAAAAACCTGGCCGAAAGAGCGAACGTCCATCCATTTTTCACATGCCTTCTGCGCCACAGTATCTTTGGCTTTCTGGTCTTCTTTGCTTAAGGTGCGAAGGAAAGAGTTAAAGCGGTCCGAAAGGGATTTTTCACCGTCGGTATTGCTCTCATCCATTTGAACAAAAATCTCGTTTCCCAAATTTTGCAATTGGTTGCGGATTTTTCGCTTCAAGCAGACATCCGAAACCTCGCCCAGGCCGTCGCTGTTTGTACGGGGCCTGTTCCCACCGAGCGGATCGCCGTTCGGATTAGCGTTTTTCACCGTGAATATAAGCGCAAAGTCGATTTTATTCTGTAATACTGCCATCGTCATTTTCCTCCGAATTTTTTAATTTATTATTTTTTGATAATGCACGGTATTGTGCGGAATAGCCAAGCAGGTACAACGGGGACAGCGCCTCGTTATTATCCGTGTATTCTTCCAATTTTTCGTCGATCTCTGTAATGAGCGGCAAGAAAAAGTTTTTGTAAAGCGAGTATCTCTGGTTGATGTAGGGCTGCAATTGTTGGCTTAACGTAAGCTTCGTTGTGAGCGGTTTTACAGCATAGCTGCTCATAAGCCTGATCGCGTTGGTAGCACGTTCGCCTTGCTTGCCCTTAGAGCGCAAAGCGTCCTCTTCGATCTTATCTGCCACGGCAAGCCATCTGCCGTATAAATAGCTGCGGTCTTTTTGAAGCTCATCCAGTTCCAATGGTAATCCCTCCTTGTCATGTTGTTTGTAGTATTTTCGTATTAATGCACAGGTGATATTGAGTGCGCGCGTCCACTCATTATCGCTGTTCTCCCATTTTGCATCCGTAAATGACATCGGGTGTGATGTCCTGTTCGCCGCCATTTTGACCATGCTTCCAGGTAAAGCAAAGTTACCGAACATACACTCCAAAAGCTGTTTGCGGACTTTCTTTTTCAGGTTGTTATATCCAGCGTCGTTTCCGCCCCGCGGTTTCCCATACACAGCGAAAAGAATATCGTCATAAGACGGCGCGCCTATATAACGGATGATCGTACTTTTGTCTTTTCCGTTTTCGCCCTTCTCTTTTTTCCATGCGGTAAGAAAATAGGAAGTGTCGCTATGCCAGTTGACAATATTCTCAAGATAGGTGTGTTCGGGCATTTCCTGATAAAACAACAGGCCCATCCTGCCCGTTGTCGCAGCGTCAAATACCGCAATGCAAATCCTGCGCGCATGCTTCTTTAGCTCGCCTGCCTTTCCATATCCCTGCAAAGCATTTTTGAGCTTTTGGGAATATTCCGCATAAACCGTTGCGCTTGCGTCCGACAAAGCGTCGGCATCCGTTTCGATGTTCTCCATATTCCTGAAGAGGTTGAACGTATTGTCCTGCGCCTTTTCCCTTACTTCAGTATCGCTGTCGACCGCCCAGGTCACAATGACCTGCGAATCGACCATATAGCCGTAATTGGCGATCAGCCAGCGGAGCATTTGGTGCATCTTCTGCGACTGTACATAGTCAACGATCACCGCGTCATCCTGCGCCGCAAACCGTCCGCGAAAAGTGAAGCCGCTCGTATCGTTACAGGAAAGGAGCTTCGCGTTGCCTGTCATCGCGTTGATGTTCTTCGGATGCTGGGACGCCACAGCATCGACAGGGCATCCGCTCAGGTAATCGAACAGGGAACCTCCAGCGGCTGTTTTGCTGCGGACATGGTCTATCCATGCCTCCCGAATCTCCTTGTCTTCCCAAACATTGGAAACCCTCTCGCCCGTTTGTACGGCAAAGCGGACGCCGATCTTCCTGATTTTATCATAGTCAACGGACGACGCGTCCGGGTTTTCAGCCGCGGATCGATATTCACTGTCTTTAAAAATATCATTTTTCATTAAATCAGGAATAATCGTCCCTCCCGCAACATATGCATAGATTGCGTCGAGCACGGCATGGCCGCCTTTCCATTGGGCAAGCTGTGCAAGGTAGTTTTTGCTGCCTTTATCCTTGATTCCTCCCACATAGTCCAATTGGTCGCATAGCGGATGCGGCTGTGGATTCGCTTTGTCATTTGAGCGGCCCGAAGATTCCTCCGTACAGGGGATAATGATCGTAGTCTCCTTGCTGTCGCGGCTTGCGCGGACAAAGCCCCCATCGCAATCGAGATAAACGCAAATTTCCGACTTGAACGTCGTATGAAAAATCGGCAGCAGCGTTTTCTTTTCATTGACGCTGCCATCGGCGTCGGTTACAGGGATCCCAATTGCGTCCTTGCACTTGTCATACGTTTCCAGCAGGTTTTGAAACAATCCCACTAATCGTCACTCCCCTCTTCATCAACAGGCGCCATGTTCTCTCCGAAGATAAATTGTTTCACCTGCTGATTTTCAAATACAGTACGGCGCTTCAACGAGCTGTCGTCCGGCGGTGGAAAAACAATGATCCCGTCCTGCATCACGCAGTTCCAAAAGCGGATATCAAAATTCCGGGCGGGCGTTCCGTCCGCGTTCCTGGTTTTGTTTTCATCCGGATAATCGATCCCATGAAACATAAAACCAAAACTCAATTCGTTGTAATCGTCATAAAAGCCATCGCCGCTCCCAAACTCACATGGTTCAACGTATCCCTGGCATTCCCTCGTCCCAAGAAAAATATCACGCCGGCCGCCTTTTTCAATGCTGCGTTTGGCGATGTTATGGTGCTTGTTTTCATTGCGGTCATTTTGCAGTTCCGGGCGGTTCTCGTTCCATTCAAAATGCGCGAGCACTTGATACCGCACGTCTTTCAGATAGGTATAGTATGCTAAATCATTGCCCCCGCTCATTTTAATCGGGCGTATCCCCTTGCCCTCGGTCTGGATTTTGTTTACGATCCTGACGGCGTCGATCACCCAAATCAAAGTAGGCTTCCAGTAGATCGATTCCACAATCCCTTTGATCGCCTGATACGTCGGTACCTGGTAGGAGAATTTTTCGCCGCCGACACGGGTCACCGGGTCTGAGAACAACGCGTATTTTGCATACGCCTCAAACTCGATTGAATTCCTTTTTTTTACGATCTTGCTTATCACATCGTCCTTCATTCGCTTCCTCCTCGCTAAACAATAAGATTGTCCTGAACGATCTCTAGTACCAGCCCTGTATCTTGTGAATAATAATTTTCGTCGAGAAGCAGCATACCCGTTTCCTCATCCAATGGCGACAGTGCCCGTCTTTCCGAAAGCTTTTTCAGCTCATACTCATACAGGGGAACGCTGAATCTCTGCAGCTTCCTGAGGATTTGTACTTTCTCTTTCGTAAAAATATTGGGTGGCTGGCTTTTGTATTCGGCAATCCACCTTTTCGCCTCTTTATACATAGCGACGGCCGACGTTGTGTTTTTATCGATCACGTTGAAGTTTGCGTCTGCGGTATGGAAAGCCTGCGATATAAAATGAGGAAAGTTCTTGCCGGTTTTATTACAATAATTCCGCACTCCGGATTTGTTGCCTGACAGCATGGCATAGATACTTCCATTTTGGTTGGCCGGGTAATCCATCTGTGCGTCTTTGCCGGCAAAATATTGGCGATAAAATTCGCACATCACCGTTTCATCCAGCAAATCAACGTCCGATCCCCTGTGTTGGATTATGCGGAGCGTCGTTTCCTTGCCCGACCTGATATCAGGCAGCCTGTCAAGATTTTCGCCTTTCAACGGAAATATGTAAACCTTTTTGGGTTCAGCGCTTTCGCCGTTTCGGTTACACCTGCCTGCGGCCTGTGCAATCGAGTCCAGCCCTGCCATACTGCGGATCACGCATGCAAACGAAATATCGACGCCCGCTTCAATTAACTGGGTAGAAATACAAATCACTTTTTCGCCGTTATCAAGGCGCTCTCTCATTTTTTGAATGACTGCCATACGGTGCGAAGCACACATGGAAGTGCTCAGGTGCAAAACTTCAAAATCAATATTTCGGCTTTTTATTGTGTGAAACAATTCAAGCGCAGATTTCCTGGTGTTCACAATGACAAGGCAGTTCCCATTTTCATTTGCTTTGTCCATAATAAAATCCGCCGCGGAACAAACATCGCGCTCGGCTGCGGCCGCAATGTTCACACGTTTCATATGGCTGAATTCATTGGCGCAATCAATAAGCCTTGGGTGCTCTGCAAGCAGGAGGTTGCTGCGCTGGGTAGATTCTAAGGCGGGCTGCGTCGCAGAACAAAGGAGAACCGTAGCGTTTAATATCTTGGATAAAAACGAGACGACTTCATTGAAACAGTGGATGGCCTTTATCGGCATGGATTGTATTTCATCAAAGATAATGACCGCGTCCGCCATAGAAGCGAATTTACGCAGCTTGCCGCTTTTGGCAGACATCACAGATTCCAGGAATTGTACCATGGTGGTGATGACGATGGGGCTGTCCCACCGCGCCGCCATCCGCTTTTGCGTTTCGGAAGCCTTTTCATCCTCCGGCTCCGGGGTGTTCGAGTGATGCTCAAAAACAATGTCGCTGTCCTCATCCAAATCCAAAATACCACGTATGGATTTTGCCGTCTGTTCAATAATGGACAGGTAGGGAATCACATAAATAATCCGTTTCTTGTTTCGCTTTTTGCAATGGTGCAGCGCGAAGCGCAAAGAAGACAGTGTTTTCCCGCCCCCGGTCGGTACCAGAAGCTGGTAAATCCCGGTTTCATGGTCTGCGGCGGCTTTGCATTTACCGGATACGGATTTCCTGATTTTTGCGATATCCGTATCGCTTGAAAACAAGGCGATATTTTTTTCAAACGTTTGGGTTAACGTATTCCAATCCGTCGCGGAACAAAGGAATTTTTCATTTACATCAAATAAATATGCGTCAAACCTGTCTGCATCGACCAAACAGGAATAAAGATACTTCACAGCCAATCCAAGGGCAAAAGTGGCAGAACTTCCATTCTGATAGGTGTGTTGGATTTCAACCAGCAAGGCGCAGGTCTCGCGAACCGCTTCTTCAAACAGGCTCTGCAGCTTTTCCTTTTCCACATCCGTTATTTTGTTTTTGACCGTATCATAGGAATACTTAGCGTCGTCAGTGTTCAGCAGCTTGTCGAAATAATCGGTTGCCCCGTCCGGCGCAATACCGTCCGCAAGATGATTATGATGTGAGGTAATGCAAAAACCGATCATTTCCTTGAGCAGCAAAGCCTCTGGCGCACCGTGGTCTTGAAAGATTTCATTTGCAAAAAAAGCGCCTTGCCACGCGTGGATAACGCTTCCGCGTTCTCCGCCGTCTCTGATATAGCGCTGAAACGCGTCGGAAAGTTTGCCCAAATCATGAAGATACGCGATAAGCCTGGACATATTGGGGTAGTGCGAATTTGCTGTGGAAATAGCAGCTACATTTTTTGCGTGCTCAAGCAGGCTTTGTGTTTCGTCCCGGGTATTTTTCCTTGCGAGCTCCTTACCATACACCGCTCAACCGCCTGCCTTTACCTTCGCGCAGGGTTTGCGCTACAAATTGCCAGAGATCGTAACGTTTTAAGTGCCGACAATCGTTGGATATCCTATGCTATCGGAACAAAAACTCATACATAGGATTTATTTCATTATAGTGCAATTTACAAAATATTACAAGGACTTGACCTTCCATTTATTATGCCTCGAGTGGGCCCTGACAGGAAAGGGCCTTTTAGCCAAAGTAAAAATGTTTATATATAGTGCACAATGTTAAAGGAGGGAATATTATGCCCAGGACACAGAGCGCGATTTCGTTTGGGTTGGTACACATACCCGTAGGATTGTATACCGCCACGCAGGATAATGATATCCGTTTCAACCAACTGGTAAAAGACAGCCACGAAAGGGTTCGGTATAAAAAGACATGCCCTTCCTGCAAAAAGGAGCTTACCAACGACGATATCGTAAAAGGGTACCAGTACGAAAAAGATAAGTATGTGGTCGTCACAGACGACGATTTTGAAAAGATAAAGACGGAAAAAGACCGGTCAATACAGATCATGCTCTTTACCGGTCTTGACGGAATAGACCCCATCTATTATGAAAAATCGTATTATGTGTTGCCGGAAAAGGGCGGAGAGAAAGCGTTCGAGCTTCTCCGGCAGGCGATGTACGATGAAAAGAAGGTGGCGATCGGCAAGGTCGTACTGGGCAGCAAGGAAACACTGGTGGTGCTGATCCCCCAAAAGGAGGGCATCCTGATGGAGACTTTGTATTATTATGACGAAGTGAAAGAGTTCCCCCGCGAACTGCCCCACTCCAAACTGAATAAGAAAGAACTGGATATGGCGAAGCAGCTGATCGATGAAATGGGCGGCGCGTTCCGGCCGGAGCAGTATAGTGATGAGTACCAGAACCGGCTGCGGGACCTGATCGAGAAGAAAATCGAAGGACAGGAAATCGTGGCGCCCAAACAGGAAGAACAGGGCAATATCATCGACCTGATGGACGCATTGAAAGCGAGCCTTGGTAAAAACAAAAAAGCGGCGGGTAAATAATGGACGCGTTTGACGATAAAAGCCTGCGGCCGATGCTGGTTGGGAAAACTGCCGATCCGTTTGACGACGACGAATACCTGTTTGAGCTGAAGCTGGACGGCGTACGCTGTCTCGCGTATTTAGACGGGAAAGGCACGATGCTCCTGAACCGGCGGGGCGGTAAACTGCTTCCTAAGATGCCCGAGCTTGCGGGCCTGCACAAGCAGGCCAACCAAAAATGCATCCTTGACGGCGAGCTGATTTCCGCAGCGGGCGGCGGTTTGGATTTTGAAGAAATCAAGCAACGGGCATTGATGTCCAATAAAGCGCGGATAGACAGGATGTCGCGGAAAATCCCCGCTACATTTGTCGCATTCGATATCCTTTACGCAGGCGGCAGGCTGGTGACCGAAGAGAGTCTTTCCGACCGGAAAAAGCTGCTTGAGGCTACCGTTGTGGAAAACGAGCGTATCTCGGTCTCACGGTATATCGAGGGGCGGGGAATCGAGCTTTTTGAATTGGTGAAGCAGCGGGGCCTGGAGGGTATGATAGCGAAAAAGAACAACAGCAGGTATTACCAGGGCAGGCGCACGGCGGACTGGATGAAAATTAAAAACCTGCGCGACGACGATTTTGTGGTGTGCGGGTATGTGCAAAATTCAGCCCACATCATCAGCGCCATACTGGGGCAGTACGACGAAAACGGAAGGCTGCTGTATATGGGGCACGCCTCGCTCAGCGATTCACGGGAGGACTTTGCAATGATCAAAAAGCAGAAGATGGCGGGCAAGCCGCCTTTTAGCAACGAATTGCCCTCTGGAAACGAAAAAGCCGTTTGGATCAAACTTCGGCTGGTGTGTACGGTGGAGTTTTTGAACCGGACGGCAGGCGGCATGATACGGCAGCCTATATTCAAAGGACTGAGGATGGATAAAACCCCAAGGGAAGCAATATATAAAGTGTAAAATGAGGAAAGCGAGTGTCGGCTGATGACTGAAAAACTCAAAGAATATAATCAAAAACGACAATTTACAAAAACGAATGAGCCGCGCGGCGATGTGCCGGCAGGGAATGCGGCGCAGCTTCGGTTTGTGGTGCAGCATCATATAGCGAGCCGGGATCATTATGATTTTCGCCTGGAATGGGACGGCGTGCTGAAAAGCTGGGCAGTGCCCAAAGGGCCGTCTTACGACAGCCACGACAAGCGGCTGGCGGTACAGGTGGAAGACCATCCGCTGGAATACCGCAATTTTGAGGGTACGATTCCCAAAGGGCAATACGGCGGCGGGACGGTCATGATCTGGGACGAAGGGACATGGCAACCGCTGGAGGACGCAGGCAAAGGCTTTGCGGACGGCTCCCTGAAGTTTACGCTGGAAGGCAGCAGGATGCTGGGAAAATGGGCGCTGGTCAGGATGAAGCCCAAGTCCGGCGAGAGCGGGCATAACTGGCTGCTGATCAAGGAAAAAGACCGATTTGAAAACGCATATGACGCCAAACAGTTTACGACGAGCGTCAAAACCGGCCGCACGATGGCGGAAATTGAAGCGGACGGGAAAGCTGCGGGTGAGCCGGAAAAACAGGAGGCGCGCAAAACGGTTTTCGCCCAGAGGGCAATCACGCATGCCGATAAGGTCCTGTATGAAAAGGACGGCATTACGAAGGGCGACATTGCCGCATATTATCGGAACGTTGCGGGGCGCATGATGCCGTATGTGGAAAACCGGATCATCAGCACGGTGCGCTGCCCGGGCGGTATCGGCAGCGCATGCTTTTTCAAGAGGCACCCCTCAAAGGAAAAGGGCGTCTTTGCGGTTCCCGTGCCCACGAAAAATGGAGAAATAAAGGATTACTATTATGTGAAGGACATAGACGGACTATTGTCCGAAGTGCAGATGAACACGCTGGAATTTCACACCTGGGGCAGCCGCGTGGAGACGTTGGAACAGCCGGACACCATGGTCTTTGACCTCGATCCCGACGAGGGTATGGCTTTGGGGCAAATCCGGCAGGGCGTCCGGGATTTGAAAAGCTTGCTGGACCAGCTTTCGCTGGTGTCTTACCTGAAAACGAGCGGCGGCAAGGGATACCATATCGTCATCCCGTTCCGGCCGTCGGCCGATTGGGATACCTTCCATGGCTTTGCCCGGAATATAGCAAAAACAATGGAGGCGACGTGGCCGCAGCGCTACACCAGCAACGTCCGGAAAGAAAAGCGGAAAGGCAGGATTTTTATCGACTGGATCCGAAACGGCAGGGGTGCGACAAGCGTCGCCCCTTACTCCGTAAGGGCGCGGGACGGCGCGCCGGTCTCCATGCCGATTTCATGGGCGGAACTGGATACGGTAAGTCCCAAGGCTGTTACGATCAAAAACGCGGCGGCAAGGCTGCGGCAAAAAGACCCGTGGGAAACATTTTTTCAAAACGACCAGCATTTGAACGGATAGCGGCGAGCGAAACCCGGCATCTGTTCCAGGCGTCCTGCAAAAAGTCAAGAGACATGGCATCGTTGCAATACACGGAAGAAAACCTAAGATATGCAGGAAGACAAGTGAAACGCCGCAATCCTTTGATTTGCGGCGTTTGGTGTGCCCGGGAGGATTCGAACCTCTGGCCTCAGGAGTCGGAGTCCTGCGCTCTATCCAGCTGAGCTACGAGCACATGAAACTGCAAAATGCAGTTTACAATACTTTGGAAAGAAAATCCTGCAGCCGTGAGTTCTTCGGAGAATCGAAAAATTCTGCCGGCGGCGCCTGTTCGAGAACTTTGCCCTCGTCCATAAACAGGCAACGGGTTGCAACTTCCTTCGCAAACCCCATTTCATGTGTAACGACAACCATTGTCATTCCTTCATCTGCAAGCGTATGCATAAAGTCAAGCACCTCGCCCACCATTTCAGGATCGAGCGCAGACGTCGGCTCATCAAAGAGCATCACATCCGGATTCATCGCAAGTGCACGCACAATCGCCACACGCTGTTGCTGCCCTCCCGAAAGCTGCGAAGGGTATGAATCTATTTTATCCGATAATCCGATTCTTTTCAAGAGTGTTTCTGCACGTTCCTGCGCTTCATCCTCCGTCATCAAGCCAAGTTTTAATGGAGCAAGCGTAATATTCTGGCCTACGGTCTTGTGGGGAAACAAATTGAACTGCTGGAAAACCATACCCATTTTTTGGCGTACTTTATCGATATTTGTATTCTTATCGGTCAAAAGTTTTCCTTCGAACCAGATCTCACCGCCGGTCGGTACCTCAAGCATATTCAGGCACCGCAGGAAGGTAGACTTTCCGCTCCCCGACGGCCCGACAATCACTACTTTTTCCCCGCGCTCAATGTGCTCATCGATTCCTTTAAGCACAACATTTTCATTGAATTGTTTATATAGCTCTTTTACAATAATCATTATGCGGCCCTACCTCACATCGCTCTGGGCGAGTTTCTTTTCCAGTTTCCTGAGCGCCCATGTAATCAGCATAACAATACCAAGATAAACAAGTGCAATAAAGATCAGCGGAACAAAAGCGTCCATGGTCCGCGAGCGTACCAGCTCAGCGGCGCGCGTCAAATCCGTAACCGCAACATATCCAACGATAGACGTTTCCTTAAACAGTACAATAAATTCATTTCCCAGCGCAGGAAGGATATTCTTAATTGCCTGCGGAAAAATAATGGTACGCATCGTCATGCCGTTTGTAAGGCCCAGAGACCGTCCTGCTTCCATTTGCCCACGCGGTACAGCCATAATACCCGAGCGTACGATCTCAGCAACGTAAGCGCCGCTGTTGATGCCAAATGCAAGCGCCGCAACATAAGGCGCCATCTCAATCGGTGCGGCGGCAAAAATAATGTAATACATAATTAAAAGCTGTACCAGTACCGGCGTTCCCCGGATTACCGTCAAATAGATATCACAGATAATGTTCAGCCATTTCAGGCGCTTATTGCGCAGTGCGTTGACCTTAGCGATTGCAACCACCGATCCGATTACAACCCCCATCAATACCGCGATTCCAGCGATCATCAGGGTAACGAGCAAACCGTCGAGGAACATCGTCCAGCGGTCATTCGCAATCAACGTATTATAAATTTGTTGTCCAAGATTGTCAAACATATCCCCAAGCTCCATGATTTGCCATACACCGGCAACTATTTGCCACGTTTTTTCAGGAAAACGCGCAAGCATGTTTTATTATACTATACTTATGGAGAAAAAAAAAGTTTGCAGAAGAAAATTCTTCTGCAAACTTTAAAAAATCGAGATTACTCAGCTTCCGAAGATGTTCCCGAATACTGGTCGAAATGCTTCTGCGTCAAATCCTGAATGTCGCCCTTCATATCCGCCAACACTTTATTGATCACTTCCAGCAAATCGTCTGATTCGCCCTTCCGTACCGCCATCGCATACTGTTCCGTCGTGAGGACGTCGTCATACACCGTCAAGCTGTCATTATTTGCCACAATGCTCTGTGCCGGCAGCTTATCCACAACTACCGCGTCCAGCTTACCGTTCGCAAGATCCATGCCTGCCTCGATCGCGCTCTTATATTGCTTTACGGTTGCTCCTTCCACCTCGTCCGATACAAAGAGGTCGCCCGTCGTTCCAAGCTGCACGCCGATCGTTTTTCCCGCAAGATCTTCCACCGTGGCGCCCGCAACTTTGGGATCGTCTTTCGTTACGATTACCATCTGGTTGGACGTTGCATATTCATCCGAGAAATCAACGCTCTGCTGACGCTCTTCCGTGATCGTATAACCCGCCGCGATAAAGTCGCCTTTGCCGCCGTTCAGCGCCGGAACTAAGCCGTCGAAATCCATATCTACAACTGTCAGCTTCACACCCAACTCGTCTGCAATTTTCTGTGCGATTTCAATATCCACACCCGTCGGCTGATTGTCGTCGCCAAGGTATTCATAGGGAGGGAACTGTGCGTTCGTCAGAAGTACAAGTTCTCCCGCTTCCTCGATCTTATCCACCAGGCTGCCTGCCGCTGCACCTTCGTCGGACGCCTCCGCGCTTTCAGACGCATCTGCGGACGGTTCTGTGGAAGCAGCCTCGGAAGGCGATTCCGACGCGGCCGTTTCCGGCGCGGAGCATGCTGCGAACACTGCCACAGCCATGAATACTGTCAGTACTAAAGCAATTATCTTTTTCATATCGTTCCTCCAATAAATATTTTAAACTTACAATGTATAATTATACATATATATTCAGAAAAATCAATCCCTTTATGCAAAAACATGAATATTTTTTACCCGACTCCCAAAATCTTATGTATGTCTGCCGAAACAGCGGCATATAATTTAGATGCATTCTCCTCATTCGGGCACTTCAGCGAATAATACACCTTAATTTTAGGTTCCGTTCCCGAAGGACGAACAACAACCGAACTGCCGCCCGCCAGCGAATACCCCATCACATCCGATTTTGGAAGATCGATTTTTTTCGTTTCCCGTTCGCTTTTCTCCACGGAGGCCAGGTAATCAGACACTTTCACTACTTTTGCACCGCCCAGTTCGGTAATAGAATCTATACGCAGGCTCTTCATAAGTTCCGCCATGTGCAGCATTCCATCCGCGCCTTCAAAGGTGAAGCTTTCAAGTTTATCGTAAAAATATCCGTGCTCCAGATATAGCTCGTTAAGCCTGTCGGCAAGTGTTTTTCCCTGCTGGCGGTAATAGGAAGCCATCTCGCAAATCAGCATGGCTGCATTCACGGCATCCTTGTCACGCGCATGCGTCCCGGAAAGGTAGCCATAGCTTTCCTCAAATCCAAACACATAACGGTCTGCTTCTCCGTTTTCTTCCAGCAGGCCAATCTGTTCCCCAATAAATTTAAAGCCGGTTAATACGTTTTTAAGCTGTACGCCATATTGATCGGCAATGCTCTGCGCCATTTCCGTTGTAACGATCGTCTTGACTGCGACCGGATTTTCGGGCATTGTCCCGTACTTTTTACGCATTGCGCACACAAAATCAAACAGTAAAACGCCCATTTGGTTCCCATTGATCAGAACATAGTTTCCGTCCTGCCGGACAGCCGCGCCCACACGGTCACAATCCGGATCGGTTCCCAGCAGCAAATCCGCACCTGTCTTCGCGCATAGTTCCAGACCAAGCTGAAGCGCGGCCTTTTCCTCGGGATTTGGGTAAGGGCACGTTGTGAAATTCTCGTCCGGCTCTTCCTGCTCCGGAACAACTGTGATAGTTTGGAAGCCTGTTTCGTTCAAAATCCTCAACACCGGTTTTAATCCCGTTCCGTTGAGAGGCGTGTAAACGATCCTGATATCGCCGCCGTCCTCAAAAACGCTATAGCTTCTTACTGCGTCAAAATATGCATCAATTGTGTCCCGGCCAATATATCGGATTTTGCCTTCGTTCAGAAAGGTATCAAAATTTCCTGTATGGATATCCCGGAAAATATCCTTGCGTTCAATATAACCGGTAATTTTTTCTGCCGCATCGAGCGTAATCTGGCATCCGTCCGGGCCATATACCTTGTATCCGTTGTATTTTGCCGGGTTGTGGCTCGCAGTCACAACGATGCCTGCGCTGCATCCAAGATGTCTGACCGCAAAGGAAAGCATGGGCGTAGGCATCAGCGTCTCATATTGAAACACTTTGATTCCATTCTGCGCAAAAACCTCTGCGGCTGCCCGGGCAAACTGCCGCGAATTCTTGCGGCTGTCATAGGCAATTGCGATGGAAGGCCTTTCAAATTCTTCATTCAGGTAGTCCGCAAGCCCCTGCGACGCCTTTCTTACTGTGTAAATATTCATACGGTTTGTCCCTGCGCCAATAACGCCCCGAAGGCCGCCCGTACCAAACGCAAGGTTACGATAAAAACGGTCTTTGACCGCTTCGTCATCCTCTTTAATTTTTATAAGCTCTTCCGCAACTTCCTTGTCTTCCGTTGCGTTTTCAATCCATTGCTTATATAGTTCTCTTTCGTTCATTCGTTTCACCTTTAAAAATCCTGCCTGCTGCTTTTATACCTTTTCCAGTATATCAGCCTTTTCCATTCTTCTCAACAGGAAATCCGGCTCTTATTTCTGTCCTGAACCTATTTTAAATGCGCAAGACGCTCCAACAGGATTTTTCCGCAATTCTCATAAGAAAATTCCTGCTCAATCACTCGTTTCGCGTTTTCACCAATAGACATGTAATAATCGCGGTCTTCCACAAGCCTTTTCATATACTCTGCAGCGGCGTCCACATCAGGTTCCGCCCAGTGCATTCCCTTTTTGTAAATAATAAAATCTTTTTTTACTTCAACCAGGCGGTAAGGTACGGGGCAACAGGCGCCTTCCCGCATATACTGCGTATTCCCGCTGTAATTTGTGATGACAACGGGTTTCGCAAACGCCATCGCTTCTGCCGGTCCAAGTCCAAATCCCTCGCTCCGGTGGAGCGACAGGTACGCATCGCATAAGGAAATAAGGCTGTTGATTTCCCGTTTGGACATCTGCCTGCTGATGGTCATGATATTTTCATGTTTTTTTAATAATGTCATCAGCTCCCGGTCGCCATCCCAGTCAAGCGGCGTATTTAGCTTCAGTAAAAGCATCGCGTCCTGTCGGTTGCCAAACGCTTTGCTAAATGCCCTGATGGCAGCCAATGGATTTTTTCGCTCGGAAATGCTGCGGGTATCGTAGGTCATCAGGAAAATAAACTGATTCTCCGGCAAACCAAATTCCTGCCTTGTAAGGTTGTCGTCCTTTTGTGGATGGATTGCATAAGGAACCGTATGAACCGGGATCGGCGAATTCTGCGCAATAGCTTGGGTCGTAAAATCCGAACAGGTCCAAATCTCGTCAAAATACGGAAACGCTCCCGCCCATTCGGCTGGAAACTCGGGCATTTCCCATGCCCAATAACCAATATTGTGCCGTCCGTCGAAAACGCTCTTATCAAACTCCCGAACCGATTCTTCAAAACAATCCGGGTTGTACGCGAAAATATTTGTATCATAGATAAATTTATTGGAAATTTTATCTGCAAATTCCGTATTCGTGAAGGTATGAAGCCCGGAATCCTGTACTTCGATGACCGTATAGGGAATGTTTGCATGCTGCAAAATTCTCGCAAGAATCCTGCTGCTTTCGCCCAGGCCAAAATCGCCCTTAATAAAGCCACATAGATTCACACCGAATGGATACTGGGCTTCCGGCATCGTTTGCGCTCCCCGGCGAATGGAAAACCGTTTTCTCAAAGATCTGTCGCGCTGCTGCGCTGCTTCCCGCAGTTTCAGACAGGCCTGATATGCGGCCTGCACAGCCGCAAGGTATTCCTCTGCCAGCTTGTATTCTTTCCGGGCATACTGCAAAAACCATTCCGTGAAGCGTATTCTTGCTTCGGGATCGTTTAAATCGGGAAAAAGCGCCCGCAGGTCCCCCCGCGCAAGGTAAATTGCTTTCTCGATTGCAGTAACCGGAATTGTTTGGGAATCCCCTACGACAACCGTATCGCGCATAAAGTAATCCGGGTGTTCAAACGGCTGGTTTTTGCATTTGCTCCTCAGCCTGTAATCCATGCCGTAGTATTTCCTTAATATATCCGCGACTGGTATTCCATTTTCAAAACAGCAATACTCCGCATATTCCGGAACCTCAAAAAAACTTACTTTTTCCATTAAATGAACCCGGCACCCAAACAGGGATGCATAGGAAAGCCACGCCTTTAAGAATCCCCTCTCGCCAATTCCGCTGAAAAGGATCCGGTTATATTTCTTCTGGCTCCATGTCAAAAATTCCGTTATCCGCTTTCCCCGTTTCAGGGCAAAAGAATGATTGCAAAACAGCGGTTTCGACGATAAAGAAATATCTACCGAACCGCTTTTTTCCGCCTCGTCCAGAAGATTCGGGAAAACGTGGAACGTATCGCAGGAGGCGGGAAAATCCGGAAACAGTCCGCTGTCTGAAACGACGGCAACGGTTTCATAAGAGTCGAGCAGGAAACTAGCCGCCTTCAGCGACAAAAAACAGGCTAGTTCTTCTCCCGTCAGGCAAAACGCATACTCCTTGTACTTCGGGCCTGCCAGCCGGGTCAACGATAATATACCCTCTTCCTCCAAGCCCTCCTGATCGCCGGCAGGGCATACAAAAAGATCGCTTTCCCCATAGCGTTTGCGTATTTCTGTTAAATCAACCTTATTATTTTGACTTGCAATATATGCGATTGCAGAAGTGTTCACTCTGTATTTGCTCCGTTTTCCCAGCGCCAGCGTATTATACCGTTGTTTTCAAAAGGGTTGCCTGCCCACTGAGTGTGTAGTCTCCCAATCCTGCCGGAACAAACACGTCTTTTCCCGCAGGAATTTCAATGACCCCGCTCTGGCAGGTAAGCGTTCCAGTCCCTTCTACGCATAACAAATTATGAAAGGAGGACTCGTCCGCGCACAGGACCTGCCCTTTTTCGCACAGTTCAATTTTTTCCATTTGGAATGTGCCGCAGTCAAGCGGCTGATCCAGGCGGTATACGACAGGTTCTCTGAAATGAAGTACGTCCGCCGCCTGTTCGATGTGCAAGGGACGCGGATTTCCCTGCGCATCCGTCCGTCCAAAATCATAGATCCGGTAAGTAATATTGCTGTTTGTGCCAATTTCTGCCACAGTCATGTTTTTGCCGATTGCATGAACCGTTCCCGGCTTAATCAAAAACACATCACCCTTCCGGACTTTCACTTTATTCAGTACTTCCGTAATCGTTCCGTCTGCCGCACGCCTCTTGAACTCTTCTTTGGAAATTTCTTTCTGGAACCCGTAATAAAGGGCTGCGCCCGGCTCACAATCCATAATATACCACAATTCTGTTTTGCCGTCCTGCCCGTTTCCATGAATAGCCGCATAAGCGTCATCAGGATGGACCTGTATGGATAGGCTGTCCGCCGTATCGATTATTTTTACGAGCAGGGGCAGTTCTTCTTTTCCATTCCCAAGAACGCTGCATCCCTCTTTTTCGAGATACTCATTCAAGGTCATTCCAGCATACGGACCGTTTTCAATCCTGCTGACGCCTTCCCGATGGCACGCCAATTCCCAGCTTTCCGCAATTTTTGGGAAAATGCCATCTTTATGATAAATTGTTTTAAGCTTAGTGCCCCCCCACAAATAATCTTTCAACACAGGACCTAGCACCAACGGATATAACATAACTTCTCCTATCTGACGTTCAGTTGTTTTGCGATCTTTCCAATCTGCTCGGACATATCTTTTTGGGCCACGAGGATCGCATCCTCAGTTTCCACAACCACAAGATCTTTGAGGCCGACGCATACGACCGGTTTCTGACAATTCACATAGCAGTCCTTTGACTGTTCCATAATGGCATTGCCGTCCGTTACATTCCCGTATTCATCCTTTTCATTTTCCTCGTGCAGGCTCTCATAGCCGCCTACGTCGCTCCAGCCAAAATCCGAAGGGATGCAGTAAGCCTTTTTTGTTTTCTCCATAACGGCATAATCAATGGAAATGTTTTTGGCTTGTTCAAAAGCCCGCGCAACCTGCGCCCTGTTATCCGGATCAATTGCCGCAAACAAATGATATAATTCCGGCTCATACTCCTGGAATTCATCGATCATTGTCTGGATGTCAAATACAAACATCCCGCTGTTCCACAGGAAATTTCCCGCCTGCAAATAATGCCCGGCCAATTCCTGATTGGGTTTTTCGTGAAAGGATACCAGTTTTACCACCGTTTGGTTGGCCTGATATTCACTCGTTTCAATTTCAACGTAACCGTAGCCCGTCTCCGCACGTGTCGGACGAATCCCAAATGTAACGATATGTCCCTGTTCCGCTTTCCCGACTGCGGCGTCTAGTGCGGCATGGAAGGCCCTCCCATTTTTGATCGTATGGTCTGAAGGCATCACGACGGCTACGCCGCCGCCCGAATGCTTTTGGATCATAAAAGCAGCCCACAGGATACACGGCGCCGTATTTTTCGCCTGCGGCTCCGCCATAATATTTACTGTCTCTCCAAATTCTTCCTTCACAAGGGGCATATATTTTTCTCCGGTCAGGATATACTGATGTTCCATCGGAACAATATCCGCAATCCGTTCACTCGTCTCCCGGAGCATACTCTTATCCGAAAACAAATTCAAAAATTGTTTTGGTTTTGCCGAACTGCTGAGCGGCCATAGCCGCGTTCCACTGCCGCCCGCCAAAATAATACCACTTACCATAGGTTAACTCTCCAATACTATAGTCTTTTCTGCGCGCCTGTAAATTTTTCAACTGGCAAAACAAGCGCACCTTCGCAATTATCCTTCCGGTAATTTCCACACATGCCTAACGTTGCTGATTCCAACCGCTTTGGATTGTGAGGTGACGCTAAATTCCATATAATTTCTATAATAATCCAACGGTGTCGCATCTTCGTTGATTACTGCAACGCTCAGCTTATATTCCCCTGTCAGCAACGGAAGGGATTCAATCATAAACTTCACACATCCTTTAGAGGGAAATTCATCGCGGAATACATTATCCAGAAACATATTGGTACCAAAAATCTGCATATTGTTTACGGAAAAAAATCCCATCCCGAAATTACACTTATTCCCTTCCCGTATAATTTCATAATACATATCGATAGAATATTTTTCACCTTGGATCAGGTTTTTGGTTTCTTTTCCTTCTTTGTCTGTAAAGATAGTCTTTGTGATAATCACATCGCCATTTCCAAAGTGATTATCATCGACAACCTCCTGCGGCGGTTCTTCCGCAGGCTCCTCCAAACCCGGTTCTTCCTTTTCCGCAGGCTCCTCCGACTGCTTTTCTTCCTGTTCCCTTTCCTCTTCCTTTTGCAGTTGTTTCTGTTGTTCTGCAGCCATATAGGCAAGATATTTATCCGATGTGCTCACTGCGTCTCCATCAGCTTGTATTCTTCCGTCATTGATCCAAATAGCCCGGCTGCAAAACGTTTTTACCGTGTTTGCGTCATGTGTAACAAACACAATCGTCACTCCGCTGTCGCGTAACTGGCGCATCTTTTTCAAACATTTTTGCTGGAAATTCGTATCGCCAACCGCCAGTATTTCGTCTACCAAAAGTACATCTGCATCCACGCTGATTGCTACGGAAAAGGCAAGGCGCGTATACATACCCGATGAATACGTCCTGACCGGATTATCAATAAATTCTTCCAACTCCGAAAAATCAATGATAGATTGCAGCCTCCGGTCAATCTCTTTTTTTTTGAGGCCAAAAATTGCAGCGTTGGCGTAAATATTTTCCCTGCCCGACAAATCAGGATGAAACCCTGCGCCAAGCTCCAGAAGACTTGATACCCGTCCCTGCACTTTGACTGTCCCACGGTCGGGGTATAGTATCCTCGTCAACAGCTTCAGGAGCGTACTTTTCCCACAGCCATTGTGTCCAATCAGGCCCACTGTTTCCCCCGTTTCGACAGAAAACGAAATGCCCTTCAGGACTTCCCTGTTCTCGTGTACGCGCCGTTTTTTGAAAAGCAAACGTTCTTTCAGGGTATTTCCCTTATCGGAATAAATTTTAAAACTTTTATATAGATCTTTTACTTCAATTGTAGACATTTATTTGTACTCCATTACAGTTCTTCGGCAAAATTCCGCTGCAACTTATTAAATATAAGCACCCCGATAACAAGGGCTACCACAGCGCATAATACAGTAGTAACAAGTGTGCTCATATCAGGAAATTTCTGGTAAAACAAAATATCCCTGTATGCAATAATGACACTCGACATTGGATTAAAGGCCAAAACGCTTTGGAGCTGCCCCGGCACTTGTTCGACCGAATAAAGTATAGGCGTTAAATACATCCAGACCTGCGTCAGTATCCCCAGAATATATTCCAGATCGCGGAAATAGACATTGACAGCCGATACAATCAGGGTAAAACCCAGGGCGAAAAAGAATTCTATCACCATAATAAGCGGAAGCATTATCACAGCTGCACTCACGCCTACGCCTGTAAAAACGAGTGCTAAAAAGACAATGATGAACGAAAACAGCATATTCATAAAATTGCTGCATACCACTGAAATCGGAATAATGATACGCGGGAAATATATCTTCTCGATCAGTCCTTGCGCTCCCCGTATGCTGCCCGCGCCGGCCAGAAGAGACGTGGAAAAAAACAGCCACGGAACCAGGGCTACGAACAAAAACATTGCATAATTCTCAATTCCGTTCCTCATAATAACGGAAAACAGCAAGGAGTACACCAAAAGCTGCAGCAATGGATTGATAAAAGTCCACAAAAAGCCCAGAATAGAACCCTTGTATCGGGTTTTCAAATCTTTTTTGACGAGACTGCCCAGCATCTCCCGGTAATCCCAAAGTTCTTTAAAACCGTTCATATATAAATGTTCCTTATGCCTTTCTCCAAAAATCCAAAACAGCTTTAAGCGTTTCTTCTATCCCGATTTCCGGTACATATCCCGTGTCATTTGTCAGCTTCTGGATATCTCCCTGGATCACAGGGAGGTCAATCGGCCGGAACTTTTCGGGATCTTTTTCGATTGTGATATCGGCGTCCGACATTGCCACCAGCGCATCCAAAAGCTCCTGTATCGCATAGCTTTGTCCAGACCCGACATTGTAAATTTCGCCCCGCTTCCCTTTTTGTGCCAATAAACGATAGGCGCGGACGATGTCCCGCACATCAGAAAAATCTCTTTTCGCACTTAAGTTTCCTACACGTATGGTTCCTTTTCCATGTTTTTCCAGTTCTGCAATTTGAGAGGCAAAATCCGGGATTACAAAGCCTTTTTTCTGGCCCGGCCCGGTATGGTTAAAAGACCGCGTTGCAACAAGATCAAGATCATACGCCGTTTGGTAAAGCAATGCCATTTGCTCCTGCATTGCTTTGGAAACAGCATAGGGATTTACAGGCTCTAGGGCAAGAGACTCCTTGATTGGGCAGTCCCCGGGCGCTACCGGGCCATATTCATCCGAAGTGCCGATTATGACCATGCGGACCGCTTTTTTCGCACTTCGCACAGCATCCAACAGATTCAGTGTGCCGTTCACGTTAATCTCTATCGTGCATTGCGGATTCTCCCACGAAAAACCCACGGAAGACTGTCCTGCCAAGTGGAAAATATAGTCGGGCGTTGTTTCAGCCACAACATTTTCCACCCATTTGACGTCCAGTAGGTTCCCGTTGCGGTCCGCGCCTGCAAGATCCGTTCCAACCGTCTGAATTCCGTTGTTTTCTAATTCTTCCGCCAGATAGGTTCCAACAAATCCTGCCGCTCCAGTTATCAGGGCTTTCATAATATCACCACGATTATTTCACAAGTTCCAGATCGTTTGCTACCATCCGGGTTACGAGTTCGTCAAAAGGAATTTCCCGCTTCCAGCCAAGCGCCTCCTCCGCCTTCTTCGGGCTTCCCAGAAGCAGTTCCACTTCCGCTGGGCGGAAGAAATGTGGATTTACTTTTACTACCGTCTTTCCATCCTGCGTATTGACCGCATATTCTTCCACACCCTTGCCGTGCCATTCAATTTCCATTCCTGCGGCTTGGAAAGCAGCATCAACAAACTCGCGTACAGTGCGCGTCTCCCCTGTTGCAATAACGTAATCGTCCGGGGTATCCTGCTGCAGCATCAGCCACATCGCACGGACGTAATCCTGCGAATGCCCCCAGTCCCGCTTCGCTTCCATGTTTCCAAGCTCCAGACATTCCTGGTGTCCCGTTTTAATTTTGGCAACAGCATTCGTAATTTTTCTTGTTACAAACTCAAGGCCCCTGCGTTCACTTTCATGATTGAACAAAATCCCCGAGCATGCGAACAAGCCGAAGCTTTCCCGGTAATTTTTAGTAATCCAGTGTCCATATAGCTTCGCTACTCCGTATGGACTGCGTGGGTAAAAAGGTGTCTTTTCGGTTTGGGGAACTTCCTGTACCAAACCAAACATTTCAGAAGTAGAGGCCTGATAAAAACGTGCGTCCGGTTTGATTAACTTAATTGCCTCCAGAATATTCGTTACCCCAACCGCATCAATATCTGCCGTTGCAATTGGCTGCTCCCACGAGGTCGCCACGAAAGACTGGGCGGCTAAATTATATACTTCATCCGGCATCGCTTTTTTCACCGCATTGACAAGCGATACATAATCTGTCATGTCTGCATAAATAAACTGGATCCTGTCTTTTATATGGTCGACATTTCCATAATCAACCACGCTTTTCCTGCGCATAATTCCGTATACTTCATATCCTTTAGAAAGCAGTAATTCTGCTAAATAAGAACCATCTTGTCCTGTAATTCCCGTTATCAAAGCCTTTTTCATCACAAACCTCCTGAAAAATTCTGGCTGCCGTATTATACCATAAAATAATAATAAATGCCACCTCTGTAGATGGCATTTATTATCGTTTAACTATCTTTCTTTATTCTGCTGGTGTCTCTGTTTGCGTGGCGTCCGGCTCTGCTAATTCCTGCTGCTCCGTATTCTCTTCATTCTGCTGTTGTTCCGGGGTAGGTTCAGATGGCATTTTTCTTTCTTCCGGCTGTACTTCAAGATAACGGATTTGTCCTGGCTGTTCCAGAATTTTCTTGATGGCATCCACCAGTTTTTCACCATATCCGGCATCCTGATACCATACCCCGCCGCCCAAAAGCGCCGCATCTTTTATAGTTCCACGGATATCCTCCTGCCATTGCAGATCCACAACAGTCCTGACGCAGTCATCCATCGAAGCATAGCATTTCAGATGCTGTATCTGTGCTCTGATGCCTTCTCTCACCGTTGCATAGCTGATGATTCCACCCGGTTTTTCCACCGACACATCTTCCGCACTGAACACGTAATTCTCGATTGCAAGGTCATTGCCGTTATCAAACCGCAGGAAGTCGGTGTCTATCATTGCCTGTGCAAAAGCGACTTCCGGATTCACGCCTTCCGCTCTCGCCTCTTCCATGTAAAGCCGTACAAATTCTTCAAGCGACATTCCGTAATATTGCGGGAATCCCGTTTGGGCGTCGACAGGCAGGATGTTTCCGGCCTTATCCCTTACTTCCATCGGCAAACCTTTCACATTTTCAATGTAATAATTCACCAGTTGTTCTTCCACTGCGCCAATCTCTTCCCCTTGCCGCATAATCGCATAATCCGGTTCCGTCTCCTCTATCGGCTCTTCCGTTGTTTCAGGAGCTGGTGTCGCGGAAGGTGCAGCTTCGTCCATATCTGGTGTATTGACCGCTTCATTCGAAGGAGCCGGAACTGGTTCCATTTCCTCCAGTACATCCATTGTGCTGCTTGCTGTCATCGTCTTTGCCTGTGCCAGGATACGGTCCATCATATCCACAATGTCCTGCCCATAAGTTCCGCTGGCAGCCCACGTTCCCGAAAGGCCTTCTACCGATGGGGATTTTCCGCGCAGGTAGTCCGCCCATCTTGGGTCAATCGGCTTTCCGGCGCTGTCTTTATATACAACTGCATCCGAGCAGGCATAACATTTCAAATGCTGTACATGGCCAATGATACCATGCTTGATTCCATTTGCGTTATCCCCGTAGACCGCAGAGAAGTCAAATCCCGGGACGCCGCCTCCCGTTGCACCGAGGCCCGCAAAATTGAACTGTCCAATCTTAACGTCTCCACCAAATTGCAGGTAACCCGTTTCGAGGCACATTTGCGCCCAGGCGACTTCGGCGCGCACACCTTCCGTTTTGCATACGTCATAGTAAAGCTGTGCAAACTGCTGAAGATTCACTCCACGCTGCGTATAATAAGTAGGATAGGTCTTCTTACTTGCATTGTAGAAGTTCACCATCTGGGCAACCGTTGCTTCGCTTGTTCCCATGATCGGCGTTACGCCCGTCTTCACATTGACATATTTAAAGCTTGTGTCGTAACGCGCTCCTGCGCTGTCCGTCACATATACTTCTATCGAGTACTGCCCAGACTGCCCGCCATGCTTATTAACATCAAATGTCGCGTGCCAGCCGCCGTCCGAAAGCTTCTGTCCGGTATAGGTATAACTGGTCTGGGAACGTCCTACATTTGTATTCCAGACTGTAATTTCCACCTTGGAAATATCAAATGTCCCTTTCTTTACAACCGCCGAAATATCAAAGCTCGTCTTGTTGGTAGTGCTGTTGGCATCGTAATAAATGCCTGACAATGTCGGCTTGGTTATGGTTACAGCCACATCCTTTTGCGCGAGTTCATACCGCACTCCCTTGCTGTCCGTCACGTATGTTTTAATGGTATACGTGCCGCCTTTTCCGCCGTGTTTGCTGACGTCAAATGTTGCATGCCAGCCGCCATCCGAAAGCTTTTGCCCTGCATAGGTATAACTCGTTTGACTCTGTCCCACGCTTGCATTCCAAACTTCAATGTCCACTTTGGAAATGGTATTCGAACCGGGCGTGACAACTGTTGAAATATCAAATTTCGTCTTCGTTGTCGTGCTGGCGGTGTCATAATAAATGGCTGCCGTCGGTGGAATAATATTTACGGTAACATATTTGTAGATCGTATCATACCGTACTCCCTTGCTGTCTGTTACGTAAACCTCGATGGAATATTTCCCACCCTTTCCGCCATGCTTATAGGCATCGAAAGTTGCGTGCCAACCGCCGTCCGAAAGTTTCTGCCCACTATAGGTATAGCTCGTTTGACTGCGGCCTACATCTGTATTCCAAACCGTGATTTCCACCTTGGAAATATCATTCGAGCCTGCTTTTACGACTGCCGAAATGTCAAACTGCGTCTTGTTTGTCGTGTTGTCAGCATCATAATAGATTCCTGTCGTTGTTGGCTTGGCGATATTCACCGTCACATTCTTTTCTGCAACCTCATAGCGGATTCCCTCGCTATCTGTTGCGTATACCTTAATGGTATACGTACCGCCTTTCCCGCCATGCTTGTAGGCGTCAAAGGTCGCGTGCCAACCGCCGTCCGAAAGCTTCTGCCCGGCATAGGTATAGCTCGTCTGTGCTTTTCCCACGCTTGCATTCCATACTTCAATTTCTACCTTTGAAATATCGCTGGAACCGGGCTTCACGACAGCGGAAATATCAAATTTCGTCTTATCCGTCGTGCTGGCGGCGTCATAATAGATTGTCCCCGTTGGCTCGCTGATTTGCAGCGTCACATATTTATACGTCGTGGCATGCCTTACGCCTTTATTATCGGTGACATAGACCTCGATGGAATATTTCCCGCTCTTCCCGCCATGTTTACTAACGTCGAAGGTTGCATGCCAACCGCCGTCCGAAAGCTTCTGCCCACTATAGGTATAGCTCGTTTGACTGCGGCCTACATCTGTATTCCAAACCGTGATTTCCACCTTGGAGATATCCCTGTCTACGCCTGCCTCCACCACGGCCGAGATATCAAACTTCGTCTTTGCCGTGGTGCTGTCTGCATCGTAATAAATACCCTTTGTCGTCGGTTTCGTCAAGTCCGTGGTAGTCGTCACATATTTATAATCTGAAGCGACCCGGTTCCCTTTCGCGTCTAAAGCATAAACCTCAATTGAATATTTCCCCGGCAAGCCTCCATGCTTTTTCTGGTCAAAAGTCACGTGCCAGCCGCCGTCGGATAATTTCGTCGCTTTATAAGTATAGCCGGTTGTTGCCCTGTCATAATTTGTATTCCAGATCACCATTTCCGCGCCGGCTGCGCTTCCGTTGATCACAGCGGAAACATCAAAGCTTGTTTTGGCCGTAGTAGTATCAGCATTATAGTAAATACCGGCTATATTGGTGTTGCTTGTCGGGTATTTTGCAAAGAAACTTTCCACCCCATTCGCGATGGAATCCATCAGCGCCGTCTGGCAGGCAGTTTTTTGCATATTCGCCAAATCGCTGGCATTGGTCATAAAGCCCGCCTCGATAATAATAGACGGCGCCAGCGAATATTTGATGATCGAATTGGATATCCATGTGACAGAATTGCTGCTTTTGAAATAACTCTTCATGTTGGTGGAAAACTGCGCACTGATTTGATCGGAAGCATATTTGGAACGCGTAACAATATCGCTTGAACGCCCGTCTCCGGTGTGGGTGGAATAGCCTACCAGCAAACCGTTCGACGTAGAATTTCCCTCCACGGAGTTACGGTGCATCGTAATAATAAGATCCGGCTTCACCGTAACGCTTGGATTCACGCTTGACGGATTGTTGCAGGCGGGAATGAGTTCTCCCTTTGTACCGTTCTCCGGGTTGTCCCTGAATTGATATTGTCTTCCGCCATAATCGTTGTTGGATGCCGGTGGCGTTGTAATGATCACCGGAAGGTCTGAGGAATAGGTCATGATATTTGTAAGATAAACTGTATATCCCAGAGATTGTAACTTTTTCCCCAACAGATGTGATGACCATTCGTTCATATAGTCCTCGGTAATAACGCTTCCGTCCGGATTTGTACCAGAGGTACCTGAAGTTTTGGAAGAAGGGGAATGTCCTGGGTTAATAAAAATAACGCCCTTGCTGCCTGCGGCTTCCGCTGTCTGCGTTCCCGTAAATGTCGTCAGGCCAAACGCAGCCACACAGGTAAGCGCCATCAGCAACCAGGCGATTCCTCTTTTAAAAACACTAATTTTTGTCATCTTCTTTCCCCTATCAATGATATCCGATATTTCCCGTTAAAAATATTATCTTATATAATGTTACGTAGTTGATTATAATATATAAAATATTATATTTCAATATCAAAAATGTTAACAAAACGTAATATTTTCTCCGGATCCCTTTACATTTTCGTATTTTTATACTACTATTTTATAATACGTACATATTAGTTAGTTTTGTTTGCTGGCAGATAAGGAAGGATTTTGGTATGTCAAAAAAAGGGAAAGTTTTACTTATAGTTATTTTGGCGGTGATTGCCTGTCTCATCGTTTTATTCTTGGTGCTGGGAAATCCGCAGGCAACAAATCTTCCTTTATCCCCAGATCCATCCACTGAATCTTCTTCCACGTCATCTGTTCCGGGTAATCAAAATACCGCTGCTCCTTCTGCACTTTCCTCTCCGGCTCCGGTTGCTTCCCAGCCCCCGCTGACAGAAGACGATCCGGTAGACTATGAAGGAGGTGCTATTCAATACCAGTATTATGATCTCGAAAGAAATGGTTACGAAACCGCTTCTGTTGATGTTTCGGGAGAGAGCACGCTGAAATACGGCCTCGAGGTGATTGCACAGCAAATATATGGCGTAGGTCTCGCCGATTCCCCGATTGATCCGCAGTCAATTACGTTAGATAATGGGAACTTAACGATTGATTTTAAACCGGAAATCAAGTCGTCGTTAGGCGCTGCCAATGAATCGGTAGTTCTGGACGCAATCGCCGATCTCTACCTGAATAATGTAGAAGGCGTGAAGGCAGTCTATTTTGGAATTGACGGAGGCGGGTTCATTACAGAGAATATTGAACTGTTCCGAAATGAACCCTATCGGACAAAGTAAAGATCACGCCATCTGTAAATAAGCTGTTTAAGTTTAACGCCTCAAAAAGCAGGGGTACGAATTTTTATTCGGCTCCTGCTTTTCTGTTTCCTTAGATTTCCATCAGCTGCATCAACTTTTCTTCAAAAGGTTTACTGATAACGGTCCAATCAAATTTTTTCTCTACATACTCTCTCGCCCGTATGATGCGCTCGTCCTCTTTTTTCAAGTCAAAATGCTTGATACGGTCCGCCATCTCCTCCACCGGTTCCGCGATCAGGAAAAGTTCCTTGCTGTCAATACCCCGCGTTCCAAATTCAGTTGTAATGATGGGCAGTCCCGCCGCCATATAATCAAACATTTTTAAATTCGTACCCGATCCCGAAAGCATTGGGTTGAGCGCAAAATCCGCAAGGGCAAAAATTTTGTTTTTTACGCTCTCTTCCACAATTCCCATCAGGCCGACATTTTCCGGGAGCCGTCGCCCCCCGAAATAGCCGCATTGGCTTCCCAACAAAACAAATTTTACATTAGGGCACAACGGTGCTATTTCAAATATTTTTTCGCACGCTTCAAGATTCGGGCCATGCCAGCTCCCCATAAAAATCCCTATGGTCTCATTCTGCAGTCCCGCATTGCATTTATTTCGCATCCGTTCCTCCATGGATACGAAGCAGGTTTTTGTCGTATCTACGCCATTCGGTACAACCAAAATCTTATCTGCGCCGATTCCATATAGAGACGTCAATGCCTGCCTGTCTTCCTCGGAACAGGTAATGATAAACGCACTTTTTTCGCAGCATTCTTTTTCCACCTCAAATACCTGCCGCAGCAGCTCCTTCGAGATTTGGCTTTGTGGAAGCATTGCCTTTTTCATATAAAATTCTACATTATGCGCTTCATACACAAAAGGCTTTCCGCTTAAATATTTCTTCGCTTCCGGATAAAGGTAGGGATGGGAAATTACTACCGCAGCGCTCTTCTTGATAGAGGCGGCAAGCTTTTCTCCATACTGCGGCGTCTCCCCCGATAAAGTAATCATCCCAATATCGGTAATTGGTATTCCCACCTGTTGTTCAATTACCGTTTCCGCTTGCTGGTGTCTTTCGCTTTTGGCCGTCCGGTCCTCTGTTAATCCTGAGGCGATATAGTTCCTTTTGGCGTGTTCATTCACTGCCCCAAACGACTCGATTTCCACATCCATATAGCGTGCGACATTTTTATACAAATCATAGATTCTTGCCTGACCGCCTCCCTGCGGCGGATAGATTGGAAACGTAGATGTAACTGTCAGCCTTTTTCGCGCCTTGCCCGTTCCCGACAATAACCGGGCAGCCATATTTTCCCAGGTAATCTCTTTTACTTTCTGATAGGCGTTTTCTCCCATACGCACTGCTTCCTGCGGATGGGCAATCATCCATGAAATCTTATCGCCAATCTTCTGCGCATCAAATTCCGTGACAAACCCGGTCTCCCCATTTACAACAAATTCATTCGGACCACCTGCATCCAAAGTGGTAATCACAGGCTTCTTTCTCATCATTGCCTCGATCGTTATCAGTCCGTAATCTTCATCATAGGGAAAATAAGGAATCACAAGGCTGTTCGCATAATATTCCTGTACTTCTTCATCACTGACAAAGCCCAGCATTTCGATGCGTGCGTCGCCTTTGGACAATTCTTTTAGCTTTTCTTCTTCAGGCCCGGTTCCGGCAATGTAAAGCTTAATATCTTCTTTTACATATTTCATGGCTTTTATCAGCATATCGATTCGTTTGGGCCCGTCCAGCCGGCTTACCATAAAAAGATGCTGATATTCACCTGTTGTGAATTCGGTTAAGGTAGAAGGCGGATAAATCGTTTCCACACTGGCTCCGTCGGGAAAATAATCCGTCCTTTTTTTTACTGTATCGGAAATAGCGGCATACTTTTGCACTCCTTCGCTAAGTCCCACATAATCCAGGTAATGAATAATTTTCCGGATAAGCGACCCGGGAAATATAAAATATTCTTCCGGAACAGATGCATCCCGCAGCGATAACAAAAGCTCAAAGAACGGGCCTAAATCGGTTGGACATGGATTGGCTTCCATATAGTCCAAAACGGCGTCCACTTCATGTATTCCCCGTTTCACTTCTGTTACAGGAGAAAAATATGTGTCGTACAGTCCGCGCAAAGTGTGGATCATATAGCATATTTTATTTGGATGCCTTACCATCCATGAAGGATACTTTGTTACAATTACCTGATCAAAATGCGACAAGTCCAGTTGATAAAAATCCTGGTAGCTTTCGATCAAATCCCAGAAATTCAATTCCCTCAATGGCAACTTAATCAATTCCGCCTGATGTGGGGTATAACGATTGATGGAATCGCATACTCCCCACAGCAAATTTTCCGCGCCTCCAATTGTAAAAGGCACCGGGCTGGGGCCTACAACAGCAATTTTCATATCTTTCGTCTCCGTTTACTTTTTCGCAATAACCGCATAGTCCTGGCTGCCAAACAATAGATCCGTCACCAGATTGATTCCATTATTGAATTCTTCCAGATTGTCTACGCCTTTCCCGCTCAAAAGAGGCAGACGGTAACCAGATCTGCTGGCTTCCGTAAAGAGTATTTCAACCTCGCTGAATCCCGCTTTTCGCAAATAATATTCCATCGTTTTGGGATGAACCGGTTTATTATGGGAGGGATCCAGGTAAAAAGAATTCATATAGGTCGCAAGACATGTAGGATTCGGCGTTTCTGCAATAAAGAATGCTCCCTCCTGCAATTTTTTGTAAGCTTCTGCGCACAAGCTCAATATCTGCTCCACCTCTAAATGCTCAATCAACTGCGCTGCGAAGATTCCACCCAATGATTCATTCTCTATTCCTGCCAAATATTCAACTGCATCTCCTTCAATCGCATCAAAACCGTTAAGCCTGCAAAAATAAACATAATCCGGATACAGGTCAACACCTTTCGCGGGAATTTCTTTTTCTTTCATAATTTCCAAGAATTCACCGCGGCCACATCCCAGGTCAAGAATATTTGTTCTCCCTTCGAAATAGGGCGCATAGACTTCCTGTCCTGCCTTAATTTCTTCACGCGAACCCCGGAAATGATTTTCAAAATCAAAATAATCAATTGCCGCGTAAGTATCCTTTGATTCAGGATCCGGTCTGCCGCTTTCCTGCCCTTGTACTGGCTCAGCGCACGAAGGCGTTCCCGGCAGCATGGCAGAAGATTCCCTTTGTTTTTCCTGCTCCCGCAAAAAGCGCGCAAAGGTCTCTGTCTGCCTGTCAAATTTTTCCGATACCTTTTTGATCATTTCACGCTGCTCTGCCAGCTCCTTGATTTTATCCAGCAACTGTTGGTTTTCTTCCTCCAAATAAGCCGCAACATTTTCTATTTCTTTTTTTATTTCCTTATTTTTTTCATCCAGCTCCAATACTCTTTCAGCAATATCTGCTGTTTTTCTTTTGTTATCGTTTATATCCCTCCGCAGCTCCCGCAGCTGTTCAATGACTGTTTGTGGATTCGCCACAACCGCGCCATTGTATAAAATATTAATTGCGGACATAACCGCCAAATTAAATTCGTTCTGATCTACCCGCATAGGATCAACTACAAAACGTGCCGCCTTCCGGATTGCACGCTTCGCCGTCGTCTTCAGTTTGTTCCCCCCCGCCAGAGGCCGGTCATAGATAACATTATGATCTTTTTCAATCAGATCCTTCCAACGCTTCAGCTCATCAATATTAAAATGAACTGTGCCCACTTCCGAACTTCCCTGCTGGCTCCTGCACAGGTCTGGATCTTTTCCCAGAATTTTAAGGACTTCCTCTATTTTCATCGTTTGAGCAAATGTTCCAGTCTCCCTTTCGCCAGTTTCAATTTCCGCTAATATCTTTTCTATCTTCGAAGCTGTATCCATACTATTTCGTTAACTCCTTCACAACATTTTCCCACGTAATATTCATATCGGAAAGACGTGTTTTTGCGGCAATCCCCATTTGCCGTGCCATCTTCTTGGAATGCGCAAATTCGTCAATTGCTTTTGCAATTTCCAGAGGTTCCGGCGAAACAATCAATCCGTTTTTCTCATTTTCAACAAACTCCAACGGGCCTCCGCTGTCTTTTGCCGTAATGACTGCACGCGCCGCTTCCATTGCCTCTAAAGTAATATACCCGTAATCTTCATCGATCGGAATAAATAATACGGCCCTTGCGTTCGCATACAGCTCTAATTTCCGGCCTGTTGATACAAAATCAAAATATCTGACTTTATCCTCTAATCCTTTTTGCCGAATGGTTTCAAGCAATTGGCGGCGTTCGTGTTCTGTCCCCGCTTGCCCGACCAGATACAGCTTAATGTCCGACTTTACATACTCCATCGCTTCCAGCGCAAGCATCTGCCTTTTCGTAACATTGATCCTGCTAGGCATCAGGATATAGTCTCCATATTCTTCCGCGTAAAATTTGTCATGATCTGGGCATGGATGGTATAAAGTTTGGGCATTCAGTCCATTATATCGTTTCAGCCTGCCGGCAACATTATCGGCAATCGTATAGAGCCGCTTTGCTTCCGGCAGATAAGTATTGTCCGCCCGGTATACAATATCGCGGAATTTTCTTCCTGTTTCATCATCTTTAATGGTGCTGCTGGGCGCATTGAACAAATCGTATGCGTTTCGGTGCTGGTGGAGAATCCATAACACCTTATTTTCATGTGGAATAAAATAAGCAGGGAACTTAAGCCCGATGCAAAGGTCGCTTTTTCCTGCCCATCCATAGGTTAATTCCAATAGTCTTGACGCGACAATATGATCTTCCAAACGCTCAAGCGGGCTATCCATAAAAGGCATCGTCACAATTTCCGCTTCATACCCGTTTTCTATGAAAGCACTTTTTAAATTTTGTGCGAGAAATTCCGCGCCGCCCGTTATAAACGGGATTTGAACTGTTGAAATAATAATCCTCATTTTCCGTTATCCGTCCTCTTTTTCTTTCTGCTCTGCGCCACGAAATAAATTATAAGAAAGCACACCGTGCATGCAGATATAACCGCCCCTGCATAGAAATAGCTTGGTATATATTTAAATTCCACAATATGCTCTCCCGCCGGAACGTCGATTCCCTGCAACGTTCCGTTCGCAATATAAATCTGGGTTTCCTGCCCGTCTACATATGCCTTCCACGCAGGATAATAATTCTGTGCCATCACGACAAAGGTGTCTTGGTCGGCATTTACTTTTGCAGACACATTATTCGGATCGATAGATTCTATTGAAATCTTTGTATTGCTTTCCAAAAGTTCCATATCATCATGGCCTACAACGTAAATATTCCGGTCAAAGTCATTTGTCTTAGTATCCGCTATGATCTGTTCCGCCGTTTGCATCCCGATTACATAATCCGCAGAATATACCATTCCTTTTACATACGGATTCTCATATATCGTTATATTTCCATTTGCTTTTTTTTCATTTTCTACGACCCCATAATCTTCTACTTCCGCAGCAATCGGTAAGTCGACAGGTACCGCAACAGAGTCATATATCCTGATATCTTTAACCGTCACTGTATCGCTATTCCCTTGGGCAAGCAACCGTACAGAAGCTTTCCCGGGAGCGTCTTTCATCGAATTAATAAGGAATCTCCTCGTTTCTTCCCCGTATCCTCTCAAATCGAGATCATGTTCAAAATGATCATAATCGTTTTCCTGGCTGTTGCCTGCATAGAGATCAATATACAATCTTTCAGCATTTCCCCCATCCACAACTGTAGCTTCCACAAAATAATAGTGATCGGGCTGAAGCTCAAATTCCTCCTGCCATGCAACTCTTTCCCCATCGCCTGGCTCAATACGAACGATATCTTTTTCTAAAATAAGATCTGCCGGTTTTATATCCCAGACTTCAAACCCGTACCCGTCCTGCACTGCAAAGTATTTAACGTCCAGCATCGAATAAAGTGATAGATTCTCTATTCTCTGCTCCGTCCCAACATATACAGAAATATCATACCAATTGCTAAACATCTTAAGGTAATTTTGGTTTTCATAGGAAATATAGCCATTCAGATCCATATACCGGTTGATTGTTTCGCTCGTAATATACATATTCATGCTACGATTTTTCTGATGTGATGTCCCTCCGACTTTTGCAACCCGGTATTCAAGTCCGGCATTGTCGTTCATAAAGTTTGAAAATTCTGTATTCTTCAACAGCTCTGCATCAAACCTTCTTGTCACGCGCTCTGGCAATTCAAAATCTTTTGCATTGTTCATAAAAAACACGTCACATATATTTAGGATTACCAGTGCAATGACAAAAATTGTAGCAAGATACCTTCTTTTTTCTTTTAATGTAAGCAGCATGATTATAAATGCAATAAGAATATTGAGTCCTGCAATTACCAATAGCATTACACCTGCCATCTTAATTTTGTTGTCTATTCCAAAGTTGAACCACTCATGCCTGTTTACATAAAAGATTCCCAACAGCACACAAACCGCTATAAAAAATAAAATACTAAACTTTAGATAACGTTTATATTCTTTGTTGCGAATAATTTGGTTCAAAGCAATCGCAGCAAGTGCAATTTCGCATATTGCAAACAAGAAAACTGCCCGCGCTGTGCAGCGGAACGACCCTATAAACGGTATCTTTTGGACCAATCGTCCTATTGGCTCAACGCTGGGGCAAATCATGAACAGAAACACCAGCACCATGCCAATTCCCAATACTTTCACTTTGAAATTCTTCCTGCAAAAAATAAGGGCATAGATGCACAGCGCCAGTACAACAAGTCCAAAATAAATATCTACCGTAAATTCTCCCTTGTATGCTACGCTATTCATCGTGCGCCAAGCCTCCGGAGACAGCATTCCGACTACAACTCGCGGGTCAAAACTAAAAGAAGCAAAATGCTCATAGGAATCCCCTATGGCCCTTCCGGTGAAGCGGATTAATTGAAAAGTGGGAAGCAATATAACAGCCCACAAGCATACGGCGACGATAAAGGCACCAATTAGGGAACCGATTAAACGGTACCACTTAATTTTCTTATGCAGCCCGCATGCAACATAATATATCGCAACAAAAATACAGGAATATATTAGGACCTGCTGAAATCCTGCCAGAGCTTGCATGGCGACGGCGATACCCGCTAATAACATGTATTTAAATTCGGCATTGTGCTTCAAAAGCTTTTCTGTAAGCAGAAGAACCAAGGGAGTCCAAACCATAGTGGCAACGACTCCAGAGTGTGCCATACGAAGCAGCAACATATTAGATAGCATAAATACTATCCCGCCAAAAAATGCAGCATGTACCGAAAGGTTTAATTCCTTCAGGTAAAAAAATAAAAAGATACCGCCGAGGGATAAATGCAGCGCAAAATAAAGGGTCGTCTGCGTGACCGCATCAAATGGCATGACTATCCATGCGAGTGGATACATAAGATAGGGAGATATCCACGGAGTGCCACTTGCCTCGTAAATATTCCAAAAGGTCATTTTCCCGCTTGTAAAAGCTTCTCTTACAATGCTATTTCTCGAGAACGTTCCAACCATATCACCAGCGTCAATCAATTGGTGATTAACAAGCGCATCAGCAAACAGAAGAAGCGGTATTACAAGGAATAATGCAATATAGATGCACTCCATTCGGTACTTTATAAATGGATTATTTTGTTGTTGTAGAACCGTCTTCTCCATACTCCACTCCATTGGCATGAAATTTTTTTTATTATACCACACTACTGATGCTCTTGTCTTTCCATCGTTCTTTCCAAATCATCAACTATATACTTTATACGGTTTAATGTTCCGCTGCGCTTGTAAACAGCCAACATCCCACGTGCAGTATTTTTAGACCCTAAGATCTTTTTTACTCCATGTTTAAGCGCTCTTTTCAGGCGGAAAGAATGCTTTTTATCTAGGTACTTTTTACGAAGTTCATCATATGATAGTTCCAGCGAGTCTTTCATAAATACATCGTGCAGCGCCTGTTTAGGCGTCGGTCTCCACAGGTTGTGGTTAAATGCCAGGCATTCAAAAAGTTCTCGTTCTTCACAAAAAATACCCGGTTTTATTTTTTCAAATGACTCCATTCCTCTTTTCGTATTGATAATCACCTGGGACATTCCCTTTTTATTATAATGGCCGAAAGGCTTGATTACGCCCAAGCCAAAAAAATCTCCAATTGTAATATCGCTTACGCGCGGCATCTTCGCAAACCGGCACTGATAACAGCTCTCCCGGTAGGAAAGCCCCGACAGATAACCAATCAGGTAAGGATCGTACGAAGAATCCCGGTAAATTGTTTCCCCGTTTTCAAAACGGATTTCAACGCACCTTTGAATCAGGATAGACCAACCGTTTTGCTTGCTGGTATGATTGATTCCTGCCACTTTCGATTGATGTTCCTTTTCCATTCTATGAATTTCCATCTGCAAAAGGAACAAAGGGCTAACTCCATGGCATACAATATCTACAATCAGCAAATTAGAATAATCTTTTCCAAGATAAGCCCTCAATCCCCCTGCCTGGCAGGGAAGGCCGCAAAACAAAACCGACAGCCCATTATCTAAATCTTGTTTGATTTGTTGATAACTCCCTCCCACCCGGCTTTGGACATATTTTGAAGCACGCATCGGCTGTAATTCTTCTATGGCCGTTGCTTTCCGGAAGCAAACGTCAAAATTTTCTTCGTATACTGCCGAAAAGACAGAACCGCCATCTTTTATCGTTTGTTCCGCCAATACCGTAAACATCCCGCCCGAAGCACTTTCTCCGAGCACTTTTTCATTTTCAAAACAAGTTACATATGCTTTTGGCATTACTGTATCCTTGGGAATCACCGGATGTAAGACAGGACATACATTCCGGCACTTTCCGCATTCAATACATCCTTCTCCAATTTCCGGGAGCAAAATTTTTTTCTTGTTTTCTTTTATTGTGATGCAATGTTTTGGGCACGCATTTTCACATGCGCCGCACGCACTGCACAGATCAGGTTCGCATAAAGTCATTCTGTTTGACCTCCCCTATTTTATAAAGAGCATTATTTAAATAATCCCAGGATTTTTTTCTCCACATCTCCAGAGTTTTCTCAAATATATCATACTCTATATTTTTTTCTAAAATACGCCCCTTGAAAATCCTGTCCTGTAATCCGAACATTTCCAACAGCAATCTTATCTTCTTGCCCCGCAGTTGACTCGTAAATGCGGTAAAATTTCGATGATGAAGCATAGAGAAAATAGTCCCATGAAAAGTCGAAACCATCGAATATTCACTTTTGGCAAAAACCTGCTGTAATTGTTCAGGGCTATGGACATCGCAAAACTCATCGCACCAATCATGCTGCCACGAAATCGCCTTTAACAGTATATCGTTTTTTTGGGCATAAGAGGTAATCGCTTCAACCTGGTCTGGAGCAAAATGTTCCCCATAAACGGCAATATATCCTCCGCCGCCCACATCATCCTGCACAAAAAATGGATATAGCAATGTCGGGTCTATCACCAACTCACATTTCTTCTCTGACAACCGCTCTACCCACTCTTGCGTATATACGTCGCGTACAGCAAGGCAAGTAAAACTTTGCAGTCCGCGCTTCATCTTTTGCTCCAGTTTTTGATCCGGATTTTCCATTGTAATACCCGAAGTGGAGTAGGATATGCGCGGGCATCTCAGGCCGTATCCAAAATAGCTAGGAACATAACGCGTAAGCGGATTCGTGGCGGACCACAACTCATCGCTTCCTATAATAACACAATCATATTCCGCAGATAACTTTTTAATACTAAGCCGCGCTTCCGAAATGGTTTGCTTGCTTATTGCCTTTTGCAGATTCAGGTAATTATTATATGCAGCCACCTTTTTCCCAATCGCCCTCTTTACTTTCTCCGGCAAGAACACCGTCCCGATATGCCCTGCCCATAATCTGGGTGAACGCCAATAACGAACGCTCTCATTGATTAATTCGCATTCATGTCCCAGGCTTTGTATCGCCTTACACAGGCTGACAGCCTGATAGTAAGATCCATAGTCGGCAAAATATACCGTCAAAATTCCTATTTTCAATTCGGAGCCTCCTTAATTGCAAAATTCTTTTCTTTGCTTTTTTTCAGGCCAATCAAAAGCGTACACATAAAACGGTAGATATTGGAAATTAACACGGCAAGCGCAAACCCGGCAATAGCCCAGTAGTGTGTAAATAATACCGATAAAATTGTGAGAAGTACCGCATAAGTTCCTTGAATAATCAGTTGCCATTTTACGCTACTCAGCGTAAGGACAACAATCAGCAATAGGCTGCCTGCAAAAAATACAATTTGCGAAATATTTATAATGACAATCAAAAAGAAAGGCTGTCCGGCTAGGTTTGGATAGAAAATTCGGATGAAAATCGGGGTGGCAACGATGGCAACCACCAAAAACGCAGCGCACAAAACCGCCATTAAAATAATAATTTTAAGATAGAGCTTCTTGCCCATCATGTCGCTAAATTTGGATAAATAGCTAATCATAATGCTGCTGATCGGCCCTACCAGCAGCGCCACTGTTTTCCCAATCAAGGAAAGGACATAATATTGCGAAACAGCATCACTGCTCACCATGTTCATTAAAACAAGACGATCCATGTTCATCATTGAATAGGACAACAAATAAGAAAGCGCAAGAATAAACGAATCGCGCAGCACTGCTTTTCTGTTCTCGGAGCATTGGAACGCTTTCTTATAAATATTTCCGCGCAGTATTACAAAAAGAATCGGCGCTGCCTCCGCGATCAGAAATACCCATACCCAGTTTTTAGTAAGATAGTATGCTCCCAGCCCGAGCAAATACCCGATGGATAAAATTACATAAAAAACCAGATATTTTTTGTAATTAATTTTTAGCCGATATTCCACATCCGAATAGTAGCGGAAAATGGTTAAAATAGTGATTGCAGATAAAATAATTGCCGTCATCAGGCTAAGCTGTCTGCTAAAAAGCAAAATGACAACCACGGCTGCGACAGATAAACCCGAAAACAAGAGCAAGGTAAAATTATAATCACCGTTTTTTGTTTCGAGACGATTTTGAAGCACTAAGCGGGTATTATTCACTGCCGGGCCAAACGATGGTGCCAAAATAGAAACGATACCTATCAGATATAGGACGTCTCCAAACGCCGATTCCCCCATTTCCCGATTAATAAGCGGATAGACAATCAGCTGCAAAACTCCGTTGAACAATACGAGCGCAACCATGCTGTACAGCAAATCCCCTGCGATCGCCTTTTTCTTAATTTGTTTTTCCATTTTATATTATTTCTCTGAATCTTTCTTACTTTCGGAAGTGAAATTAATCCGCTTCTCTTCCACCACGAGCGGCCTTTTCATGACTCGTGTATTAATATTCAAAATATACTCTCCCATAAATCCTATAAAAAACATTAACAAAGAACCGATCAGAAACAAACCAATCAGGATCGGGGCCGTCCCGGCCGCAAAATTGTCCCAGTTCACCAGCTTTAAAATCAAATAGATAATGGCAATTACAAAACTCGCTGCCGAAAAAATAAATCCAACGATCGTGGCCAGTCTTAAAATAACTTTTGAATAAGACGTGATTCCAAGCATCGCCATATCATATAAGGTATAAAAATTATTTTTTGTCTTTCCTGCTTTGCGTTTTGGCTGTTCATAAGGAATTTCTTTGCGTTCCGGCCCTAATTCCGCTACAATACCGCGCATATAGGGCATCGGATCGTCAAGCTCGCGCAGCACTTCGATAAAGCTCTTATCATAAAGCCCAAATCCGGTAAAATGTTCGATCTGGTCTACATCGGATATCTTTTTAATTAATTTGTAATAAGCTGAACGGATCGCATACATCAACTTATTTTCTTCGCTGTTTGTTTTAACGCCGATGACAATCTTATATCCGTTCTCCCACTCTTTTACAAATTGGGGAATTAATTCCGGTGGATCCTGGAAATCCGCACACAGTGATATTGTGCAATCCCCGCTGGTTTGCAGCAATCCATAATAAGGGGAACGAATATGCCCAAAATTCTTGGCATTAAAGATCGTTTTAATATGCGCGTCATTTTTGCACATTTCTTCAAGCAAATCCCGCGTGCCGTCAGTAGAGTAGTTGTCGATAAAAACAATTTCATAGTCATAACTTGGCAATTGTTTCTGAAATACATTTCTGAGTGCTTCTGAAAGCGGTTTTACATTCTCAACTTCATTGAAACATGCCACCAAAATGCTAATTTTTTTCATTTTCCATTTCCTTTTTTCGCCATTCTATCGCGTGCCTAATGCCTTCCTCAAAAGGCGTATCAGGAAAAAATCCTGTATCTTGGGTCAAATTCCTGATATCAGCCTGCATTTTCATCACCTGATCCGGATAATAGTCCCGTTCGCCAAACCCAATCTTCAGCTTCGTATCGATCGAGTCCCGAATTGTCTCGATATACCGTTTAAGCGGTTGGGCCTTTCCGCTGCCAATACAGTATATGCTTCCGTCTTTTCCAGACTCTCCAATCGCCAAAAACGCTCTGGCGGCGTCTGCGCCATAGATATAGTCCCATATTTGGTCACAATTTGTCAATGCCGGCGTTTGTCTCCGCAAGAAACTGTCTACACAATATGAAATCAGCGTATATGGATTATCCATCGGTCCATACGCGCTTAAAATACGTCCCCAGCAATGCCGGATTCCATACTGCCTGCACAAAATTCTGCTGAGCGCTCCAGCCGTATGTTTCGCAATTCCATAACCAGTCTGCGGATCGACTGGCAAAAAAGGAGAAAGCGTTCCATCTGCAATACGTCCATACTCTGCCTGAGAACCTGCTCCAATAAAAGCGCTGCAGCCGGAACGCTTTGCAAGTTCAACCGCATCGAGCGTATATTGGATATTTTTCATTTGCGCCGCGACATTGTCCCGTCCGCCGCCGTATGTTTTTTCCCACGCCATATGAAACAATATCCCGCCTTCCCCCTTCTGAGGAGGCAGGCCGGATAAATTGCCAAGATCACATTCTATAATTTTTACATTGGGGTGCTCCGGTATATTCCGGCGCTTTGAAGAGCCTGGGCGAATAACAGCAAGTACTTCGATTCCCCGCGTTGCTGCCAGCCGTGCCAGAAAGGCCCCAATCATGCCCGTCGCCCCCGTCACAATAATCTTTTTCACATTTTCTTCCTTAGTAAGTCATTTTGAACGAACTGGTATAAACTTTTTGCGCACAGGACCCCCCGTTCATCCTTCATCCATTCTTCCTTCCCCACATATACCGCCGGGATGCCGGCTTTTTTCGCCAGCTTAATGTCCGCATGGTATAGGTCTCCCACCAATACGAGTTCATCGTGGGTAACATGATATGCGTCACAGACAACATCCAGGATCCGCGGCTCCGGTTTCCCGGCGTTTACGTCCGCTTTTCGTGTATAGCAACCTTCGATTGCCCCAACCGTATAACCGCAGCCAGGCATCAGATTATCATTCACATCGGGAAAATATGGGTCCCTGTTGCAAATTAAAAAAGGTACGTTGCGGCGCAGCGCAATAATAGCTTGCGCCGCGTCATCATATGTCACGTCTTTCTTGAATCCAACCAAGATACAACTGCATGTATCCGGCGGGGCCGTCTGTATATCTGCCTCGTGCAGCCTTTCGCGCATCTCTTCGCTTCCTACGTAAAAGACTCCGGTTTTATCCAACTGTTTTTGCTTAATATAACGAATTGCCGAATCAATCGAAGTATACACTTCTCCTTCGTCACAGCATATGCCCAGTTTATTCAATTTCATGCAAACGGATGTCCTGCTTTTCCCGGAATTATTCGTCAGGAACGCGACACGATACCCAGCCTCGCGCAACAGCGCAACTGCCTTATCTGCATTTTCGATCAAAGTGTTGTTCAAATATAATACTCCGTCCAAATCCAACACAAAGACCTTTTTTTTCTTTATCTCAGAAATCAATTCGTTCCGCATCGTCATTTTCAGCAATAATCCGCATCCTTGCCTTCAGCCGCGTCGATACGTTGCTTCAGCATAATCATCCTGTTTTCGTCTTCTTTCGCCATTCTATCGTAGAACGCGCATTTCCCTTTTAAATACAAATATTCAAAATGCATTGCGCAAAGAATCGCTTCCTCCATCTTATCCTTGCAGTTTTGCAGGTCGAAAACGATTTTACGTGTTTCAAACCGGGATACAAACGGTTCCATATTTCGTATGAACGGAATCGCATCAAATGAAATTCCGCCGCCAAACCCGACCTTAACATTGTTTGCAAGCGCCTTCTCCGCAAATTCTTTTGCCATATCGAAAACTTGGTCGCTATTAATTTCTTTTCGGGAAAGTCCCACTGATGCCGAGAGATCGACACGTCCAATCGAAATTGTGTCCAATAAACCTTTCCCTTTTGCTAAAATACCGTCAAAATTTTGAAGCGCAACGCCAGTTTCCGCATTGATAATAAATTCGATGTCTTTTTGCTCATGTTCCGTAAATACCTTGTTTGAGGCATCGCAGAATTTCTGCATTGCGAATGGCGTCTCAATCATAGGCGCCATGATCCCCCGCGCACCCAAAAGACGGCATTGATCCATATCCCGAACCGCCTCGCATCCGCCAATTTTGATAAACATTTTCATATCGGCCCGGAACACAACTTCGTTCAAGGAAATGAGCTCATCCGTTCTGGAGCCCTCCGCTTCAAATTCTGCTTTCACAGCGAGAATCCCATATTCATCCCGAAGCTGCTTTAAAACATCCAACATTTCTTTTGTAATCAGATTCATAATTTTTCCCTCTCAGTCTTCAAGCCCTTGATCATATTTTCTTCAAATTCTTCCCTATCTAAAAATGGATACATATCTTCAAGTGAAGGTGAAATCATCGTTCCATCCTCAAGCTTCCTGGAAGATAATTTTGGTTCGAACGCTTGCTCCGGGTCAAGCAATACCTCACAGAGCGCAGGGCCGTCATGGCTCAATATTTCTTTCAGTGCCGCGTCCATTTTTTCCGTCGTTTCCAGCCTGTAATATGGCATTTCATAAGCGTCTGCAATTTTATTCAAATTCGGGAAGCCGACTCCCGACTCCTGGTTCACGCCAACAAGCGGCAATCCAAAAAAAGAACCCTGCGTCTGCCGAATGGAATGATATCCATCATTATTCAGCACAAATATAATAATATTCATATTATTATAACGAATGGTCTGCAATTCCTGGATATTCATCTGGAGGCTTCCATCGCCGGCAAGGCAAACAATTTTTTCATGCGATGCCTGATAGGCCCCTATCGCTGCCGGAACATCATAGCCCATCGAGGCGCACCCTGAATTCGTATACAGCCGCTGCCCTCTCTTGATATTCGCCGCCTGGAATGTGCATACGCAGGCGCTGCCATTTCCGCATACAACGATTTGCCCCTCCGGCAAAGACTTTGTAAGTTCGTCAATAAAAACATAGGGATTGATCGGGCTTAACCGCTTCCTATGTTCTTCCCGCACTGCCGGATACTTCCTTTTTACCTTTTGGCAGTAGGCGATCCATTGCTCCTTTGGCTCAATGCTTTGATCCGTTTTCAGCATCTTTTCCATAAATTCAGCAACATTCCCATGGATAGGCATATCCAGACTGAGCGTCGGCTTTTTCAGCTCATTCTCGTCAATATCAACCATAATCTGATATGCACTTTCCGCAAAATTTTCCCAGTTATAGCTAATTTGGCGGATGTTCAGCCTTGATCCAAGCACAAGCAGCACATCTGCGTTCTGCACGATAAAATTACCGGCGCGATTACCAACCGTCCCCGGCCGTCCAAAGGAAAGCGGATGGGTATCCCATAAAATATCATGGGCGTTCCATGCTGTCACCACGGGGATATTGAAGCGTTCAATTAATTCATAGAATGCTTTTTCCGCTCCGGAAGAACGAATCGCGGAACCGGCAAAAATCACAGGCCGTTCGGCGTTCTTCAATTTTTCTATGACGTCAATAACGACATCATCTGAAATTTCCGGGATATGCTCAAGGTCTTCCCGTTTACTATCATACCTGCATAAATTCTCCGTATCTATCAAGGCTCCCTGTACATTCAAAGGGATATCGAGCCAGCACGGCCCCTTTCTGCCGTGCTTTGCTGAATAAAGCGCCTTTTCCAGGTGATACCTTATTTTATTTGGATCAGTTACCATTTCTGCATATTTCGTCATTGTTTTTACGCAGGCAGTAATGTCAAATTCCTGATCCCCCAATTGACGCAATGGCAAATCCGTACTTCTCACCGTTGTTTCAAATTTCACTTGTCCTGAAATTACAAGCATCGGAATAGAATCCAGCCATCCGCCCAGAACCCCGGTAATTGCATTCGTCCCCCCCGGTCCGCTCGTAACGCACACGGCAGCGATTTTACCGCTTAAACGCGCATAGCTTTCCGCTGCAATCGCACAAGCCTGTTCATGGTGGTTATAGGTGCAATGCAATCCCTTATTTTTTCCCAGCGCATCATTAAGGTGCATCGCGCCGCCGCCAGTCACGGTAAAAATTTGCGTAATATCATTTTCAGCTAAAAAATTTGCGATATAATCCGCTACTCTTATCTTCACGTCTTTCTCCTGTTGCTTTATTGCATTATTTCCTTGATTACCTTGACCATATAGTCAATCATCTCATCCGTCATTCCCGGATATACGCCAATCCAAAACGTATCGTTCATGATCCGATCCGTATTCTCCAACTCTCCAACTACGCGATATCCCTTTCCCGAGGCGCGCATTTCGTCAAAACAGGGATGTTTGATCAGGTTTCCGGCAAATAGATTGCGCGTCTGGATGCCATGTCTTTCCATTTCCCGCACGAGTTCTTCCCGGGTGATCCCCGCTTCCGGTTTTACGGTAATGAGAAATCCAAACCAACTCGGCTGGGAGTTCATTTCCGCCTCCGGTAAAATCAACTTGTCTTCCAGGCTTTCCAGTCCCTCGCGAAGCTTCTGCCAGTTGTTTCTCCTTTTTTCAATAAATCCCGGAAATTTTTCCAACTGCGCGCATCCCACCGCCGCCTGCATATCCGTCGCTTTCAAATTATAACCAAAATGGGAATATACATATTTATGGTCATACCCAAACGGCAGTTCTCCATACTGCCTGTCGAACCGGTGCCCGCATATATTATCCCGTCCGGACGGGCACACGCAATCGCGTCCCCAGTCGCGCAGGGAATTTACAATTTTATGCAACAGCGCATCATTTGTATAAACTGCGCCGCCTTCTCCCATTGTCATATGATGGGGCGGATAAAAACTGGATGTTCCAATATCCCCGACCGTTCCCGTAAATTTTGTCTCTCCATCGAGGCAATACTTTGAGCCGAGCGCATCGCAGTTATCCTCGATCAGCCATAGCCCGTTCCTGTCGCAAAACTCTTTGACTGCTTTCAAATCAAAGGGATTCCCTAATGTATGCGCTGCAAAAACCGCCTTCGTTTTATCTGACAGGGCCGCGTCCAGCATCTTGATATCAAGGTTATACTGCGGAATCGTCACATCAACAAAAACGGGAACTGCGCCATACTGAATAATAGGGGCTACTGTCGTGGGAAAGCCCGCCGCCACAGTAATCACTTCATCCCCGGGCAAAACCCTTTTTTCTTTCAGCAGGGGAGAGGTAAGCGCCATAAATGCAAGCAGGTTAGCCGAAGATCCGGAATTCACCAGCGAACAATAGTTTACACCCAGAAATTCAGAAAAATCCTTTTCGAACCGATCGGCATATTTTCCCGTAGTCAGCCAGAATTCCAGCGCGCTGTCCACGAGGTTTTCCATTTCCCGTTCGTCGTATACACGGGCTGCATAGGTAATGCGGTCCCCTGCCTGAAAAGGCTTCTGGTTCAGTTTATATTTTCTGCAGTACGCGCCTACGCTTTTTAATAGTTCTTCTCTTGCTTCCTGTTCTGTTTTATTCTCAAACATATCGGCTCCTCAAAATCCATACTATTTCTATTTTATTATATTACAATTCATTCATAAAGTGGAACATAATATTGCAGCGTTTCACAAAAACCTGCCTTTATGTCGTTTTTTGCCAACATTTCATTGATGCCGAATTCGTTTGCCAAAATATGTGTTTCCCGGAACTCCTCAACAGCTTCAGGCCAATCCTGTTCCAGTCGTTCCAAAGACCGTGCCGTGGTCAAAAGCGGCTCCTCCCACAGAGCTGCCAATTGTTGGCTTGCATATATACCCGTTTGCTCAGTAGCGCTCATATCAGAGAAATCCATTGTATAAAGCTGTGTATCCCATCCAATCATAGAATAAATTTCCGGAATACCGTAACCCATCGCTTTTGTGCCGACTGGAACTTTTGCGGCAACTTCTTCCGCGATCAGGTCTACCGATTCTTTGTCTCGAAGCAACGTTAAATTTTTCATATAATTATGACCCATACCCGTCATTGTTACCACTGCTATTGCAAAAATCAATACCATACTTGAGAGGCCTACCGCCGCTTTTAATCCTCTCAGGCAGGAAACCTTTCGGTGGGCCAGTCCTTCATTGCATTCCGGACTTTCAGTAAAAAATTGCACTTTTCTTTCACGCCGGGAAAAAAGGAAGCGCTTCATAGGCACAAAATATTTTTGTCCCAATACGCATAACAGAATAATTACCCCCATATAAGAGATTGTTTGATTTCCATAAGCAGCACGATTAATAAAATAGGAAAAGGCTCCCATGGATATCACTGTAATTCCAAGATATACTGCACATTTATAATCCGCTTTTCCCAAATTATCTTTATATGAGAACAGGCGGACCAAGGCAAACCCTATGAAAGTATAGAACAAAATAATTCGTCCTATCCAATAGCTTGCTCCGTAATCGAGGTCAATACTCAGCATATTCTCGATGTCATATGTCTTGCTGAACAATGGGAAAATAAAATCCATAATCCCCAGTACGTTTCCGCCCGCCGCCACATTATAGATGTTTGTTATAAGATAGGCTCCCGCAAAGCTTCCCAGTCCGCCCAATACATATAGAAAAATCCGTCCGCAGCATTTTCCCACACCCTGCCTGCGCCGCAGAAGGGCAATATAGGTCAGGTAGCCAACCCAGGCAGCAATCGCGCAAATTCCAAGCTCTGTGTTCCACACGACTGATAATACGCAAAAAATAAATCCTAGTATTTCGACCCATTTTCGTTTTGCAGCATGCTTGGCATGGAATGCCATCAATGCGATAAATAATGCGATGATTATCGTCCTATGGGGATAAATCTGATAATACGGCGAAGACTTCAGAGCTGCAGGAATGAGCAATAAAGCAATGAGTCCAATATAACGGATATAACGGTTTGTCACCAGGCTATAAATTGCATAGCAGGCGAGCAGGTAAGACAGCGCAACCAATAAGCTCATGCACATGGTGAAAATATGAAACACATCCGTTGCGCCAAATATTCTCACCAAGTTCAGTATTGGCGCAAGTAAAATTGCATAATGCCCATAAACAGAAGTCACCTCATCACTGTAAGGTATCCCGTGCATAACATTATAAATGCTATTGTAATAGGCGTGTTCATGGTGCAGGCTTACATATTCCATAATTGAGGCGGGATAATAGGAAAAACAATATACGATGCAGGCGCAAATCAGGCAGGCGCCCCAGAAAAGAAACTTTTCCCCACGCTTAGAGAGCATGCTTTCGCGCAACGAAAAACCATTCGTTAAATAGAAAACGACCAAAAAGGCTGAAACAATAAACAATAAGACCAAAAGCCATGGCATTCTATGCCATGATAGCGTATCAGCAGACGAATGCGGCATCGTTTCCGCTGCAAAAAAGGATTGCGTCATAAAGACAAAGAAAACAATAACGCAAATAAAAAAGGAAACGACTATTCCCTTTTCGCTGACATGCCACGCTTTCCGTTTTTTCATTTTTGAAAGGGGAAGAAACACCGCTATGAAAAGAATCAAATATAAAATAAAAGTGACAGCATATAATTTCAAGTTGGATATTGCAAAAAATATCCCTATCTGCCATACAATCAACGTCAGTACTGACGCGATCACAAAGGCATAGACCGCTGCCTCGGCGGCCATTTGCTTTTGCACTAGCCCGGATCGTTCCTTTTTCCCCGCATTCATTTCGCCGCGTCATCCTCTTGCAGGTATTCCATAATTTGTTTTTCCATACATTCGGTTATATCGCCGCGCTTCTGCCAATGCTTTACCCATTCTACCGTTTTTTCAATTGCCGTTTGGATATTCCACCTGGGCTTTATTTTTAAAATTGTTTTTGCCTTGGAGCAATCCAGCTTTAAAAAGTTGGCTTCATGGACGGCGTTTTCCTCACAGGTGTTTTTCCATTCGATGCCGCCCCAAGTCCTGCAAAATATTGTGGCCAATTCTCCCGTCGTTACGCAGTCTGAATCATCCGGGCCTATATTATAGCTGCCGGCCGCCCCCTGGTCTTCATATTGTGCCTGTACAATAGTAAGATAGGCATATAAAGGCTCGAGCACATGCTGATAGGGCCTTGTCGAATAAGGGTTCCTTACCAATATCGTTTTGCTTTCCGCCGCTGCGCGTACACAGTCCGGAATGATTCTGTCATTTGCAAAATCGCCGCCGCCAATCACATTCCCTGCGCGCGCAGTGGAAACAGCCGTCTTTGTTCCTTTGAAAAAGGATTGTTTATAACTGTCTGTCACAAGTTCAGAGCAGGATTTCGAGTTGGAATAAGGGTCAAAACCGTTTAGCTCATCAATTTCCCGATATCCCCATTCCCACTCGTTATTTTTATATACTTTATCCGTCGTAATATTCAAAAACGACTTTACGCGGCCATTCCGCCTTACCGCTTCCAGAACGTTCACAGTTCCCATTACGTTTGTTTCATAGGTATATACAGGGTTTGCGTAAGAATCCCTGACAATCGGCTGCGCGGCCATATGAATCACAATTTCAGGCTGCGCCGTTTCTACGGCGCTCTCCAGCGCGCTCAAATCGCGTACATCCCCTGTAATCGAATCCACCCGCTGATCCAGTCCCGCTAAATAAAAAAGTGCCGGATCTGTTGGAGGCTCCAATGCAAATCCGGTGACTTTTGCCCCGCAGAGCAGCAATAATTCACACATCCAAGAGCCTTTAAAGCCCGTATGGCCAGTGAGAAATACACGCTTTCCCCGAAAAAAATCTTTTTGAAACATCAGTCTTCCCAAACCTTCCATGGCGCCCTATTTTCAGAAATCAGCTTATCGAGCAATTGCTTATCGCGCAGCGTATCCATACATTGCCAGAACCCATCATGCTTAAAAGCCATGAGTTCATGCTGCTGGGCCAGCTTCTCGAGCGGCTCCCGCTCCAGAACCGTATCATCGCCATCGATAAAATCAAATATCCCAGGCTCCAAGACCATAAAGCCGCCGTTAATCAATCCCATATCTTCCTGCGATTTTTCCCGGAAGGAAGTAATTGCATTTCCTTCCTCAATATCGAGTATCCCAAAACGGCCGCTGGGCCGTATTGCTGTCATTGTCGCAATCTTTCCATGACTTTTATGATACTCTACCAAAGCATTGATATCCACATCCGATACGCCGTCCCCATAAGTCAACATAAACGTCTCATCCCCAATATGATCCTGTATGCGTTTGAGCCGCCCGCCCGTCATCGTGTTAAGGCCGGTGTCCACCAGGGTTACTTTCCACGGTTCCGCAAAATTATCATGTACTACCATTCTGTTGCCATCTCTGAAATCGAACGTAATATCAGACATATGCAAATAATAATCCGCAAAAAACTCTTTAATTACATAGGCCTTGTACCCAAGGCAAATAATAAAATCATTATACCCAAAACTGGAGTAATATTTCATGATGTGCCACAGGATGGGTTGATCGCCGATTTCAACCATTGGCTTTGGCTTCAAATGGGATTCTTCACTGATGCGCGTGCCGAAGCCTCCCGCTAAGATTACGACCTTCATTTATCATTTCTCCCTGTGCAATAATAAATGTATTATACTTTAAAACGCGACCTAAAGTCAACGCTTCCCCAACCCACACTGCGGTCTTCTCTTCCGGATACTGGTTGGCAGCTCGGTTCCGCTTTTCATTTCTTATGGCGCGCAGCCATGTGCTTTTTTGTATTTTCCCTTGTGATTTTTTATCGGAATGTTTAAAATAATAATCATCATAATGATGCGAGGTCGGCTATGAAATTTTTCTTCCGGAAATTAACTCCTCTTTTTGTTTCCATATGCATTCTTTTTTCCATGATCGTTGTAATTCCTTTTACGGGGTTTGCAGAGGAGACGGCTCCTGCTGAATCTGTTGCCGCAGCCTCTCCTGTGGAGGACGGGGGCGAAATTCCTTCTCCAGCGGAAGAATCCACGCCTTCTCCGTCTGCTTCAGAGCCGGCCACAGAGCCTTTTCCCTCCGGTTCCCAAGGGGAAATCTCCCCACCGGCTCCATTAGCCGAAATCATCGAGATTGCCCGCTCAGATGGCGAAAAAGCGGCAGTGTTGATCGACGCTTATGAAAACACCGAAGAATTTGAAGCGGGCGTAAGGGATATCCTGTCCCTTTATTATACAGAAAACCTGGATGCGCAGCGTAAGGCGTTCGAAGCTTCTTTGCAAGGGAAAGCCATTGATATTGTCAGCGCGTTCCATGCCGCGGCTCAGGAGCGTTCATCCGCAGAGGAACTTGATTATATTCCAGGCGAGGTCCTGGTTGTATACAATAATAATGTTACCGAAGAACAGGCCAGCGAGGCTGTCGCCGAGTCTAACGGGCACTACCTCGAAACAGTCGATACTCCTTCCGAAGAATCCGTCGGTATCGTAGAAATTTCTCTTGAACATACGGTCAGCGAAGCAATCGAGCAATACGAGGCAAATCCCAATATCAAATATGCCCAGCCAAATTACCTCTACTCCGCGCTGGAAACTTTGCCGGAAAATATATCGTACGGTGCTTCTTACAGTTATCCCGACGATCCTTATGCCAGTTCATCCGATCAATGGTATTTATCTAAAATCTCAGTTCCCGAGGCTTGGGAGCTTTTAAGCAGTACGCCGCACACCCAAATAACCGTAGCGGTTCTCGATACGGGGGTTGACGTTTTCCATCAGGATCTCCAGGTGAATCTGGATAAAAACCTGTGTGTAGATTCCACTTCAGATTCCTTGTCTCCCATCACTTCGGATGGCGGCAGTCACGGCACCCATGTAACAGGCATCATTGGCGCTACGGCAAATAATGGAATTGGCATTGCAGGAATATCCGGCGGCGCCGGAAATGATGTGGTTAACGTGATGACAATCGATGTCTTTACAGAAGATAAAGCCTCCACAGCATCTGTTGTACGCGGAATTAATTACGCTATAGATCAGGGAGCGCGAGTGATTAACCTGAGTCTTGGCTATACAACTCTTAATGAATCCAATTACGATTACACATTGAAAAACACGATTGATGCCGCTGTTTCCGGGAATACGGTCGTCGTATGCGCTGCCGGAAATGACGGCTCATCCGCTTATTCTTATCCTTCGGATTTCGATTCCTGCATCAGCGTGATCTCTACGACAAACTATACAAGCGCCTCTTCCAATTGCAGATCCAGTTTTTCAAATTATGGCAACGCCAAGGATATTTCGGCCCCCGGTTCTTCTATCCTAAGCACAGTCCCTACAGGAAGGTACACTTCCGGATACCCTTCAGGTTATGGGGTGCTCAGCGGTACTTCCATGGCGGCTCCCGTTGTGTCGGCTGTGACGGCGATGATGTTGTCTGCGGATCCTTCGCTGACAGTTGATGAAATCAAAGATATCCTTTATCGTACCGCAACCGATTTGTATACTACCGGGTACGATGTACAGACCGGCTGGGGAAATGTCAATGCGCTTGGGGCCATGATTGCAGTTGTCGGCCTTCCCGCCCCTGAAGATCTTTCCGCTGCTCAAACGAACAATGTAGGGATTGCCTTGAAATGGAATGCGGTACCCAACGCTTCCGGCTATTATGTCTACCGTTCTTCCTCGCTGAATGGCGAATATGCATATCTTGGTCAAAGTTCATCTCCCACATATCTGGATACATCTGCAACATTCGGCGCCACTTACTATTATAAAGTCGCCGCCCATCACTCAAAAGCCGGCGCAACCAGTGATCTGTCCGAGAGTGCAGGTATCGCTTTTAAATGGCTCAGTTATCCGAGTACGCCAGAAGGGTTCGTGCAGCGCCTGTACGAAATCATCCTCAGCAGACAGCCGGATGCTTCTGGAAAGGCTTACTGGGTCACGCGGCTCAATTCCCAGTTGGAAACGGGTGCATCGGCATCCTATAATTTTTTATTTTCAAAGGAATTTTCGAACAAAAACTTCTCCGATTCGGATTTTCTGGATATTTTGTACCGTGCTATGATGAATCGTGAGGCGGACACCTCCGGAAAAAATTATTGGCAGAGCTTTCTGGATAAAGGCGCAAGCCGAAAATATGTTTTCGCAAACTTTGTCAATTCTTCAGAATTTAAGCAAGTCTGTTCTTCTCACAATATTTCTGTCGGTTCTTATCGCTCCGACGAAGCACGTGACCGTAACATTGATGTCACAGCTTTCGTAAACCGTTTATACAAATTAGGGCTAACCCGTTCTTCCGACGTGTCCGGCCTCAATCACTGGACAAATGAACTTTTGGCAGGAAGAAAAGGCGGCATTTCCGTTGCATACGATTTCTTTTTCAGCCAGGAACTTATAAAGCAGAATATAAGTAATGAAGAATTTGTGGATCGGTTGTATCTGACTATGATGAACAGGACTGCCGATCCAAACGGAAAAACATTTTGGTCAACACAGCTTAAGAACGGCAATAGCCGCAAAACTATATTTATGAATTTTGCAAACAGCCCTGAATTCAAAACGATTTGCCGTTCTTACGGCATCTCTTTATAGGCATAAATTTGAAAAGCCTTCCTTTGTAGGAGGGTCTTTCTTATGGCAAGTGTCTTCCTGCTTCTAAATGAAAAGAAAAACAGTTCTTTTTTCTTGCTGGCAGCGATGTTCCTTGTGCATATGCAATCAATTTTCTTCCTTCTTCTTTGCGTTCGTTGACATGCCGCAAATTATCTTTTAGAATATTAATTCAGTAGATTATTTGCAAAATAATCAAAAGGAAAGTCTATGACAATTGCCCATCAAAAATGTCCGTTTTCATATAAAGACCTAATTTGCGTCGCATTTATTGTAATCATCAGCTATTGGGTTACTTACTCTTTTGCACTCAGAGGCATCGATCCGCACCATGATGGCTTCATGCTGAAAACGGCGGCTGACGTTGCCAATGGCTTAACATTATACAAAGATACCTATACGCAATATACTTCTCTGGGAATTTACCTGCAGGCATTTGGGGTTTCTTTGTTTGGGGAATCCGTGCGTTCTATTCATATTATGGCATGCATTTTTCATGCCTTTTCCACATGTCTCATTTATATCATTACCAGGCGTTTTTCCAATCGAATTATCGGTATGCTGACGGCACTGATCGCCATCAGCCTTGGATATTACTATTTTTGGAACTTTCACCCTTGGTCCAATGTGTTTGCGGTGACATTTCTCCTTGCTGCCTGCCTGTGTATGATTCGCTTTATTGAACAAAGGGGAACCAAAAATATTTTTTTGGCGGGCGTTTTCGCGGCATGTTCCTTCTGGTGCAAACAAACGGTAGGTTTATCGATTTTTGCAGGCCTTGTTCTTCTCTTGCTCTTATGGCTTTGCCGTTTTTCCAGTAGAAAGGAAACTCTGGGCAATATTTCATGGTATCTTTTAGGTAACATCCTTGTTTTTGGTATTTTTATGTCGATTATTATTATCCAAGGTGCTTTCAGTGACTGGTGGTTACAGGCAATTGAAAACGGGGCGCAATTCGCGGTTGACCGCATCGGCGACCAAGGCAGTCTAGCTGCGGCAATTTGGAATAATTTGTGGGGAGTCAATTATAACCCGCAATATGATTGGATATGGAGTCTTTTGCCAGCTTTGTCACTTGTCCTTTTTGGCACTGCGCTCACCAGATTGCTGATAGGACGCCGTCAGGGTCAAAAACGGATTGGTAACAAAATCAGGCTCTGCGCTTATCTCTGTTTAAGTATTTTTTGCTTGTCTTCCTGGTTTCAGTACTATCCCATTTCCTGCTACCGTCATGCGGAATGGGGAGCCTATCCTATGTTTTGTGTGCTGGCAATTGTGTTGTGGGAAACCATTACTTTCCTGCTTCAAAAAATGAAACGCCCGCAGAAATCTGCCTGGTGTACGCTGCTGACTTGTGCTGTATTGCTTGCGATATGCAGCACCAATATTTTTGTCCGCTTTCATCTGGGCTACGACAAACTAACCGGTTCCCAAGGCTCCAAACCAATTACAGATTCCGAAGCGAGTCATGGGCAATCAACGATATTATATAATAATAAAGAATTTCCTTTCCTGAACGGACTATATTTGTCTCCAAGCGAAGTTATTTTCTATAACGCTTTCAATCAGTCCATAGCAGAAATAAAAAATATTTATCCCGATAAAAATATCGTTAACATTACACAATTGATTTTATTTTCTTCCTATACCATGGAAAACGTGTTCCCCAAAACGTTTGGCGTTTCGGGCGGATATGATTCTTTCGAAACGGATTTGCAAGAATATATTAATACGGAGTCTCCTATTCTCATCGCGGATACAAAGACCCTTCCAGCTGAATTAGGCCAAAATTACATCTTATTTGCAAAAATTCCGGGAACCAGCGGAGATGTTTTTGATCTCGCAGGCGATATTATTATTTTGGTCCCGCAAAACTAACGTCCCGCATTGGATATATGGAGACCCGTGGAATAGGGAATATATTTTTCAATAAATATTATATCCACATCTTGGAATTTCTGTTCGCGTCGTCCCTTCCTCGTCCGACAGTTAAATTCAAATTCCGGCAGTAAATCCTTGAATAACATAAAAGCACCTTTCTTTCCGAATATAAACCCGTTAAGAAAGGTGCTTATTTTATGTTGTTATGACAACAATTTGGTAATACATACTTGCAAATATGCTTTTACCAACAGCTATCGTACTTGAAGCGGCTTTCCCGCAATCTTGAAAAATTTCAATGTCTTTTCCCTGAGATGCAATACCGTTCAATCATGCATGGTTGTCGCTTATAACAAGTGCTTCTCGCCCTTCTTCGAAGCGCGTTTCAACGAAGCGTAGCGAAGTTATTTCACGCTGTCGATGTAGGAGATAAGGTCAAGAACCTTGTTGGAATAACCCCACTCGTTGTCGTACCATTTGCAACCAGAATTTCCACATAAAATCCGCATTACAAAGCCATTTATAAGCATTTTACTAACTGGTTTATATTCAATTTTTTATTAACAGTTATCGTACCATTTGCGATAACTAAAATCGTACTTCAAGTTAGTTTATCGTAACAGAACGATGACTATGAAAACTGTATCATAGTTGGGCTTTCATCTCAAGAGGCAATCTGCAATATTGCAAACTTAGAAAGACAACCGCATTAACTTAATAAATTCATATTGACTTTTACTATTGTTGTTGCTTTATTACATAGGATATGTTCTATTTTACAAACGAATTCCCAAATCTTCTACCATCTCGAAAATACCCACATACGGGACTGAAAAAGCATCGCATACATCCGGTATCTTTGGATTATTCCTTCGTTTTCCACCTTTTTCGCAAGTTACTACAGTATAGCAACTATGCGCTTTCGCGGTAGCAATAATCCAAGGGTCGGCTGTCTGATTGTTCGCCCACAAATTAAACGCTGCATCGGAATATTGTGGGGACTCCTGAATATGGTTAATGACCTCCCCATAACAATTCACTATATCTGCATCCCCAAAGACATCTATAAATTCGCCATCATATGTATCTTCAATCCATTTCTGCAATACATCTTTTTTGTCTTCTTCATTTGTCCTACAAATTTCATTTCTTGCCAAACTAATAGACACTATCCTTCCATCTTGCGCCCTTTCGTTTAATTGATTCCAAAAACTAGGCGCAAATGTAAAACGATAATACTGTTGATGAGGTGTGATAAACACGTTTGCATCAAGCAGAAAAATCTCTGTCTTATCCAAAATGCTGTCCCTCCATCATCGTTTTTTCAAAATGTTCAAAAGAATTTCTGGATAAACCAGTCAATTTATATGCATCCGTGTATAACAATGTACCGTTGTTCACGCTATCACTAATCGCTTTAAAAAAACGAAAATCCATTCTGGATTTTGCCGTTTTAAAGTAATCTCCACCCCCGTTGCCTTTTTGGTTTTTCTCCTTTACATTATCCATTGTTTCTTCATAGATTTCATTATAGATACTAATTGCTACTTTTTTCGTATCAAATGCTTTTTTTGCAATAACCAGATTGCTTACATTAAAATATTTAGCCAAATCCTTAATTTTTTCAGAAACATCACTAATATTACTTTGATTCCATTGAATATCAAATACGTCCCGCGGCACTAGTAACTCAGCAGCGACTGCATTACATTTAATTTCTATTGGATTTGCATAATTCGCTTCACTTTTATAGGTTTCATTATATAATTCACTTATTCCAAACCATATATGTGCTAATTCATGGCATAAAGAAAATATGCGTCCACTCCAAGCATCCCCCGCATTAATAAAAATTAAAGGCGCATATTTATCTACAATTACAAAAGCCCTAAATTCACTTACATCTAACTTCCTATGGGTATTATTTCCAACAACACCATTCATCATAATCATAATCCCTGCGGCTTCGACCTTGCGACGCAAGTACACAAACGAATCATGTGTTGTTTTAAAGTCAACATACCATTCTTTTTTAATATTAATATCTTTTCTGATTTTTTCAACAATACTTAAAACACTATCATCAGGATAAACAGAATGCACAAAAGAAAGTGGGGACTCATCCTGTTGAATTAGATATTCTTTCATCCACTCCTGTCTTCTTTCCATATCATAAATAGTATCAACCAGTTCTCTACTTGGCTGATTTACAATATCATTCTGAATAGTGCGATATTCTAACAATTCTATTTTTTCTTCTGGGGGTGTCTTCAAAAAAAAGTATCCGAAAGGTATATGCGTTTTCATACTCAATTTTTCTATCTGCTTAATTGTAGGTTGACTAATACCTTCCAACCATTTATTTAATTTAGGGAAAGTATATAAAACATCATCGAAATCCAAATTGGCTTTGTTTATTGCCCACTGTAATACTTTAGGATTAACTGGGACATTAATATTTGCCATCTGTACCCGCTCCTTTCCCTTATTACTTCTTGCCTTGATTATATTATAACTCAAATTTAGCACTTGACAATGGATCTATACTAAAAAAGTAGACATAAAAGTAAACAGTCTATTACAATAAAAGAGACACAAAAAGGAGGTTCTTTCATGGCTGCAAATAACTTCAAAAAATACGATGATGATTTTAAAAAGTCTCTCGTATCTCTTTTCCAAAATGGCAAAACACAGACCCAACTCTGTAAAGAGTACGGCGTTTCTCAATCCGCCCTTGGCAAGTGGATCAAGCAGTATTCTACCGTTCAGGTCGACGACGGTGAAGTCCTTACTGCCAAACAGGTTAAGGAACTCCAAAAACGGAATGCACAGCTCGAAGAAGAAAACCTTATCCTAAAAAAAGCGATTGCCATATTCACGCCTCACTCAAACAACGATTAGACGCTGTCCACAGGCTCCGTTTTCAGCACCGTATTCAAACGCTTTGCCGTGTCCTGAATGTCAATAGAAGCACTTACTACAAGCATTTTTATTCTCCTCCCGCTCCCCGTGTTTCTCTTAATCAGGATCTTCGACGCCTTATCCTTACTATTTATGCTGATTATGACAAACGCCTTGGCGCCTATAAAATCCACCATGTCCTCCAGCGTGACTATGGCGTCCGCATCAGCGTTGGACGAGTGTACCGCCTGATGCGCTCTATGCATTTACCAAAAATGTCTACTGCTCACCCCAGACATTATTTCTGTCGTTCCGATGACAGCCTTTGTCCCGACCGTCTCCGCCAAAGCTTTACTCAAAATGCCCCTAATCTTGTTTGGGTGAGTGATATTACTTATCTGCGGGCTGGCGGAAAATGGTATTATCTTTGCGTTGTCATTGACCTTTTTTCCCGCAAGGTCATTGCTTGGCACCTGTCTTCCAAACAGGATGTGGACCTTACGATCACTGCTTTCCGTAAAGCTTATGCCGCCCGCAGCGCTCCCAAGGGTCTGATGTTTCACTCTGACCGTGGAACTCAATATACCGCTTTTGCTTTCCGTAGTCTTTTGGACTCCCTTAATATTGTTCAGTCTTTTTCCAAGAAAGGATATCCGTTTGACAATGCTGTATGTGAATCTTTTTTCAAATATCTGAAAAAGGAAGAAGCTAACCGTAGAAGCTACTCTTCTTTTCACGATTTAAAGTTGGCTATTTTTTCCTATATTGAAGCCTTCTACAATGCCAAACGTCCCCATTCTTCTCTTGGTTATTTGACTCCCGATGAAGCTGATGCTCGTTTCCCCTAATTATCTTCACTTTTTTCTGTCCACTCTATTGACTATACTTCAGTATTAACTTCTAAAAATGAATCTACTCGCTGCATAATATCACCGACCTTAACCCTGATTATATAAATACCCTATTTTATAGTTTAGCATAGGTAAATTCATACTACAATGAATATTTACCGCATCATCTCCACATACTTATAAATCGTCGTCCTGCTCATCCCGCACAACCGCGCGAACTCCGTTACATTGATTTCCTTCTTCTTATACTTGGGATAGTGCTTCATAAACACTGACGGAATATCATCTAATGATGTATGCGGTCTTCCTGCCTTGCGACCTTCGGCGGCGGCGTTCGCCATTCCACTCTTGACACGCTGGCTTATCATATTGCGCTCCAGTTCTGCAAACACGCCTGCTATCTGTAGGAACGCTTTTGTCATTGGGTCTATCTCTTCCCCTGCCGTGCAATCAACCGTGATAGAACCAACGATAGACAGCTTTAAACGGCGTTCTTTCACCATTTCAATGATATCTAATAATTGTTTCGTGCTTCGCGTGATACGGCTGACTTCAAGCGACGTTATTGTATCACCTTCCTGTAGCTTTCCAATTAATCGGTTCCACTCTATCCTATCTACTTTAGTGCCGCTTTCATACTCCAAATAGATATTCTCTCGTTCTACTCCTTGCTGTATCAGTTCTCGTATCTGTCTTTCAATATCCTGTTTTTCCTCATTCGTGGAACATCTCGCATATCCATAATTAACAGCCATAGTTTTCGCACCCACTTTCTTTTTTCTGACTACATTTATATTATATATGTTCACGAAAAGGTTGTCTATATATTTTGAACACTTTCTGCATATTTTCCCCTCTTTTTGCCTATATTTGAGCAACAAAAAAGTGTTCACAGTAAGAATTGTTTTTGTGAACACCCGTTGCATCGTATTGACTGCCGTTCCGAGCATCTGTATCATTTAACAAAAAATACACCGATTGAAGATGCAGAACGTTAAAAAACAATAGCGGGGCGGTAAGTAACACATAATCCAGTGTCCCAATACCGCCCCGCTATCCCTTTACATATAATTTTTAGAATGCTGATTCATGCGTTACACCAAGACAGATATCATTTTTATCAAAAATAAGCACGATATGATAGTGTTGTTGCATCCATTGCTTCACCGTCAGACCTTCCTCATTCGTGGAAATTGAATTAGGCATTCCTACTACTCTGCGTATTTCTTCAAAAGTTTTGCCTTTCAATGTCCCCAGCTTCAGAAAGCGTTTATGCAATGACCTGCTGGAAGCCCACACCACAATCGGCACAATGCAGATACACAAAATCACAATTAACCATACAATAATCATTTTTACCTCTCCTTAATTCTATTCATTCTGCGGAATCCACTCATATTGATTTTGATTCAGCGTAATTGTCTCTCCGTCCGTAGTATGCACTTTGATAATTGCCACTTCATATTTTGTCGCCGTATCATAACCGGACATCGTCCAGTATCTATCGTTCTCGCTTGCCGACCAAACCTCGCCCGCTCCAATATTTCCATCTTCTCCCTGATAGGTGCAAACCGCATAAGGTTCATGCCCGTATCCCTTTACAGTTTCCCCATAGTTATTCAAACATTTAACCGCAAAATCAAAGGCATCTATCGGCACATCGCCCGTATTCTTCACCCGTATATAAACCTCGGGAGTTCCTATAGAATTAGTATCGTAGCGGATTCCCTCTATTTCTAACGGTATCGTTACGGGTTCCGGCGTTGCTGTTGCGGTTATTGTTGGTTCTGCCGATGTGGTACTTACCGCTCCTGTTGTATCATTTGATTCTGATAAATTGTTCCCTGCATTTTTATCTTCTTTTTCATATTTCTTATTTAATAATTGTTGGTATTCATCCGGTAGTATGTAGCGCCCATTGTCAAAATAATTTAACGCCTGTGCAATCTTCAACTTCAGATTCTCTTCGCTACTATAGTTTCCCAACTGCAACACCAATGCGTAGTACTCAGATTCTATTTGTCCATTTTCAGCAATAGCATTAGGTGTTTTTTCACACAAATCTTTTGTATCTAATAACATTTGCGAATAATAATCATATATCACACCTGCTTCTTGGGGAAGTATATTCTCAGGGATTTTTTCCAATTCATTTAGAAGAGGCGTCACCTTCTCAAGAGACTCATTAGATGCAGAATTTAAAACATCATAATTCCCTCCTTGAACCTCTTTGAAAGCATCTGTCAATGAAATCAGAATGTCCGAGGCAACTCCAAATCCTTCCATCACATAATCTTCTATAAAGTCGCGTACGGTAACATACTCCACCGCCTCTTTACACTTTCCAGATATGCTTTGCTGTGCTTCTTCATGCGCCGCAACATAATCTTTGCTATTCAGAAATTGCGCGGCATCAGCAAAAAGAGCATCTTCATATTCATCCGTTATTTTATCCTTCTCTGCGCCGTCTTTCATCTTTTCAATCTCTTCTCGCGCCGCTTGATACTCTTTGCTGTCAATCGCTTTCTGTACCGATGCAGTTCCGGCACAACCGCAAAAGAGAATAGCGCTAACCAAAGAAATGAGGCACAACATACAAATCAATTTTTTCATTTTCTCCATCCTTTTTAACATCAAGATTTTATGTAGTCGCTACAGTATGCACTACAAGTTTGTAATATATATTCTATATCAATCACAGAGTAGAATCAAGGTAAATGAGGTGTTTCAATGAAAGACGGTAAAATACGCATTACTAAAAAGGAAAATCTAAAAGGTGAAGATGGAAATTCCGTCATTTCTGTCCGCATCAAAAAAACTGTATTATCAGAATTGGATAATATAGCCAAGCAGACAGACCGTTCCAGAAATGAGGTTATCAATATTTTGTTGGAACAGGCGGTAGAAAATATCGAAATAGATTAGCACAATATTAGAATAGAAGACAGATGGCAGAGCGCCGCAAACGCTCCGACCATCTTTTTTCTTTATCCCTCTGAATATTTTTTTATTAATTGTCTGTATGGGCTTTCAAAAGCAAGGATTTCACGACCATGCTTCTAAAAGCAAAAAACTTCCAAAACTCCCTCTATTATCATGTTTATATTTAAGAAAAGATATTTTGGAGGCAATTTTTTGTATGTGTTTTGCATACACTTTTTGCAAAAAGAATCTCCTTAAAATGTTGAATATATTGCTGATTATCCGCTTATTTTGACGACACTATCGCTATTCTGCGGCAAATTCCCCCAGCGCCGCAACCCTGTCCCATTGATTCCCCGCATACAACAAATAAGGATTTATGATAATCTTCATGTCCTCTTCCCGTTCGTTATGGATAAAAGACACCACACGCATTTTCCTGTCATGGTAATCAAAACTGACAGCATCGTAATATTTCACAAGCCGCCGCGCGTTTGACTTATCGTATTCAATCATGTCGCAAAACTCGCCCAGCGTCATCGGCTGTATGCATTCCAATTCCGTAGCAAGCGGTTGATGACAGACGATATTCCATTCAAGATTGATAAACGGCATCAGCATGAAGATATAGCCTAAATGCTTATGCTGACGCGGCACTAGCGACTGATACAGGTTTACCAGTTGCCGGATATAAATTCTTACGCTTCTTTTTCCGTTTGGAATATCGACAGGGAATTGCGCATCCTTGTAGAAATAGCCCCGTGAAAGGTACAATCCGTCTTCCTTTTCCTGCAAATATTCCCGCGCTATTATTTCATCATAGAATTCAGCAAACGGCGTATCGGAAAGATGCAGTATCTTTTTCATGGTTGATTTCTTCATTGGAATAAACTGTGCAGGACGTTCGCCCTTTTTAGGCACTTTCCTTGCCATCTCTCCTATCCCGGATAAATCATAACTGCACATCAATTTATTATCGCCATAATTCAGGTAAGTCGCTAAATACATCAGCCGCGCCAGTGTTTGCGGCGCTAATCCTTCAAAATCCTTTTCACAATTCTTAAATGTAGAAAAGATAAACGCGCCTGTTTCCGTCGACTTTTCCTTTTGCCCTTTATGCTTCAAATAGCGCCTCTGCCCTGCTTCCTGCCGCTCGCCCAGCGCTTTCCCGTATTCGCGCCGCCGCTTAGCTTCTTCCACAGACATCACAACATACCCTGTAGAAATATCTTCGCCTGTTTCTTTATCAATAACGGCAATCTCTTTTGGTTTTTGCACCTTGACCGCCTGTGCATTCGCTGTGCGCCGTTTCCCGTTTTCCTTCGACATATCCAATCCCTCCGTTATTCATTCCCCTTCGCTATTGGGGCAATTATATATTGATTTTTATGTACTGTCAATCGCTCTCGTATTCCCGTATTTCCTTTACTTAAGCACTATTTTCATTTCAAAGATTCATCAGCGGGCTTGTCTTCATCGCCGCTTCCACAACTTCCCTATCTTTGATTCCTTCCAGATATCGCTGTGTAATTGCAATGCTTTCATGCCCCATCAAACGGGATAGCGTATAAAGGTCAAGTCCATTCCTTAACTGTACCTGCGCGTAAGTATGGCGGCAGGTATGCGGCGATATCCGCACTTCCTTACTGACCTTCGCAAACTTCCCCGCATCTTTCACCACACGCTCTATCATTTCATGCGTCAACGGTTTTGCCCTTCTGCTTACAAAAACATTAGGCGGCAAAACGCGGTATTGGAAATAGCTGTTACGCGCATTTAGATACTTGAACAGTACCTTTGCCAAGAATGGGGATTTCGGCACAACACGCTCTTTATTTCCTTTGCCATGCACCAAGATGAAATCCTGCTTTAACTGCGTATCCTGTAACGTCAGGATTTCATTTAAGCGCATCCCCGTATCAAACAGCATACAAAGGATGGCTTTGTTCCGTAGCGTCAGGAAATCAAAACCGTTATAATAATCAATCATCTTTTTGATTTCAATGTTGGTAAACGTCTTGATGATTACCTTTGGCTGGCGCAAGTTCCTGATTCGTTCTGTCAGCAAGGTGTCTATGTAATGTTCTTCATACGCATATTTAAAGTAACATTTATACGCTTTCAGAAGGTCGTTGACATATTGCGGCTTTCGTCCCGCATTGGTCTTTTCCATCAGAAAGCCCTTGATATGGCGCGGCTCCACATCTTCCAGCATCGTGATATGATGCTCCGTTGCCAGATACCGCAACAGGTATTCTATCTGTTTCCTGTAATTGTCAACCGTCTTGTCAGACAGTTTGCGGCATTGGCAGTTAAACACATACTCCATCAATAAATCTTTCAACAGCATTTTCATGTTCCTTGTTTTTGTATGTCGTGCGCAGATGCAGGTTGGATTTTTCAAAGCGATGCCGGGAGAGATAGAACATCCGGTTCATCGAGGTCGGCGGCGCTACGGAAAAATTCAAGATGCGCTACGCAAGGCATACAAAAAAGCATCCTTTCTCCCGAACATTCGTCCCATTGAAAAGATGCTTTTCTTGCATTTTTTATGCGGCTTTTTGTGTTTCATACTCCGTAGCTACGAAAACCCGAACCGTTGTCTTCACATTTTTGTCTTTTCCGTAGTCCACTGCGCCTTACACGCAAAACCGCTCTGTTATCGCATTCCTGCGAGTGCCTGTTTGATAACTTATTTCACAGTATCGATATAAGAAATCAAATCCAGCACTTTGTTCGAGTACCCCCACTCGTTGTCGTACCAGGAAATCAGCTTCATGAAGTTGCCCGTGAGCGCGATACCAGCCGTTGCATCAAAGATGGACGTATGAGCGTCGCCGAGGATGTCGCTGGAAACGATCGCGTCTTCCGTGTAGGACATGATACCCTTCAGTTCGCCTTCGCAAGCCTTTTTAACAGCCGCGCATACTTCTTCATAAGTCGTGTCTTTGCCAAGACGGCATGTAAGGTCTACAACCGAACCGTCAAGCGTCGGAACACGCATGGACATACCCGTGAGCTTGCCGTTCAGTTCCGGGATAACCTTGCCAACCGCTTTTGCAGCGCCTGTGGAAGAAGGAATGATGTTACCGGCAGCAGCACGTCCGCCTCTCCAGTCTTTCTTGGAAGGGCCGTCAACCGTCTTCTGGGTAGCCGTCGTCGCATGAACCGTCGTCATAAGACCTTCAACAAGGCCGAAGTTGTCGTTGATAACTTTCGCCAGAGGCGCAAGGCAGTTCGTCGTGCACGACGCGTTGGAGACGATCGTCATGGACGGATCATATGTTTTGTTGTTAACGCCCATTACGAACATCGGCGCGTCAGCCGACGGAGCAGAAATCACAACCTGCTTTGCACCGGCATCGATATGAGCCTGTGCTTTTTCCTTTGTTGTGAATACGCCTGTGGATTCCACAACATAATCTGCGCCGATCTGTCCCCATGGGATTTCAACCGGATTCATTTTGTCGAATACTTTGATTTCATTTCCGTTGACAACGATAGCACCATCCTTATGGGAAACTTCACCGTCGAATCTGCCGTGAACCGTATCGTATTTGAGCATATACTCCATATACTCCGGATCAATGAACGGATCGTTGATGCCAACGACCTGAATGTTCGGGTTCTTCACGGAAGCGCGGAACACCAGTCTTCCGATTCTGCCAAAACCATTAATACCAACTTTGATAGCCATAATAGAAAGATCCTCCTAAAAAATATTTAATATTTGATATACATTAAACTTTTGCGTACATATTACATTATATTTGATTCTACTGCGTTTTGCAACAGCTTTCGCCCACTTTTTCACAAGCAGAAAACCACCAGTCCGGCAACGATCAAAATATTTCCAATAATCTTTTTTTTCGTCAATTTTTCTTTCAGGATTACGCAGCTTAATACTGCAACTATAACAAATCCCACCGATTCGATTGCCGGGCCGTATTTGTAATCCATCCCCGTATATGCCCAAACGGCAAACAGCATCGAAACCAGAAGCATCACATAGCCTAAAATAACGCGCCAATTCAGATATTGCTTCCAGAAACCGCCGTGCTCGATATTGGCACTGGTCTTCAACAAAATTTGCGAAAAAGCGGCAATCGTTACGCCGCATAACATAATAACAAAACTACTAATGCTCAACATCTGTATTCACCAACATCGCGCCCGCAATAATCAAAGCCGTACCGATTACGTTGTACACGGTAATCCTTTCCTGAAAAATAAGCGCCGCCCATACCATCGACCATATTGTGGCCAGCGACCGGTTTGCATAGGCAACATGCAGATCAAACTTCTTCAGCGCCTGCTGCCAAAGCAACGCATATACGCCCAACACCGCCACATCCAAAACGACATACAGGATAAACAGCGCGGACATAAACTCATTTCCATTTGTCGCCATCTTCCCAAATACGCCGGAAAATGTATAGACAATGATGATCAGCTGCAAGAAGACGACACTGCGCCATCCTGCTTTTTTTGTAGTTTGCTCCATTCGCCATATCCTCCTCAGCATATTCTATGCTACTTTTTTACTTTTCGTCTGTCAATAGTCCTTTTCATGAACATTTCCCTGTTTGAGCGGTTGTTATTTTGCCCATCAAATAGTATAATAATTTTGTCTTAGCATGTATCAATATTTTTAAGGAGGATTTTGTCATGCCATTAGTTACCACGACGGAAATGTTCAAGAAAGCGTATGACGGCGGTTACGCCATCGGCGCTTTCAACGTGAACAACATGGAGATCATCCAGGGGATCACCGAGGCTGCGAAAGAGCTCAACGCGCCGCTGATCCTGCAGGTTTCCAAGGGTGCGCGTAATTATGCAAACCCGATTTATCTCACGAAGCTGGTGGAGGCCGCTCTTGAAGATACCGGTCTTCCGATCTGCCTGCATCTCGATCACGGCGACAGCTTTGAAACGTGCAAATCCTGTATTGACAGCGGCTTTACATCTGTTATGATCGACGGTTCCCATCTTCCCTTTGAGGAGAACATCGCTGTTACCAAACGCGTGGTGGAATATGCGCATGACCGCGGCGTCGTTGTCGAAGGTGAGCTCGGCCGACTTGCCGGCGTGGAAGACGAAGTAAAGGTATCCCATGAGGATTCTTCCTACACCAGGCCGGAAGAAGTTTATGAGTTTTCGAGCAAAACGGGCGTTGACAGCCTCGCGATCGCAATCGGTACAAGCCATGGTGCGTTTAAGTTCAAAGGCGAACCCAAATTGCGCTTCGATATCCTCGAGGAAGTAACAAAAATTCTTCCCGGTTTTCCGATCGTCCTGCATGGGGCTTCTTCCGTTATTCCTGAGTTTGTCGAAATGATCAACAAATACGGCGGCGACATGCCCGGCGCACAGGGCGTTCCGGAAAACCTGCTGCGTAAGGCTGCGGAAAGTGCTGTTTGCAAGATCAACATCGATTCCGACCTTCGCCTTGCAATGACAGGAACGATCCGCAAGCACTTTGCGGAGCATCCGGCTGATTTTGATCCCCGCCAGTACCTAAAACCTGCGCGTGAAGCGATCAAGGCAATGGTTGCACACAAGATCGTAGATGTCCTCGGCTGCGACAATAAGGCTTGAATTTAACGTAATAAAAAGCCCTTTGCAGATGTGAAGTAGTAACCTTAAAGTAGACACGAAAAAAGCCGTGTCTACTTTTTTTATGTAGAATAGAGATGAGGTGAAAACAATGGGAAGACCAAAAGGCGGAAAGAATCGAAAATGGACAATGGAAGAAAAAGCCGATGTTGTTCGTAGATATCTGGGAAGCGGCATGGGCAGACACAAATTTGCACTACAGGCAGGTATCTCTGACAGGCTACTGTTTGAATGGACAAAAAGATATATGGAGTCCGGGGAAAAGGGTCTTGAGAATAAAAGACCATCGGGCAATCGTTTTTCGGCGCTGCACACCAGCAAAAGTCTTTCTGAGGTTGAAAAATTGAGGCTGGTAGTAGCCAAGCAGAAAGTGGAGATAGCCCGCTTAAAAAACGGATATCGGGTAGAAGGGAGTGGTGCAAACAAGGAGTTCGTTACTTTAAGCGGTGTGAATATCAAATCATCGAAGAAATGAGCGAAGAGTATACGGTACAGTTTCTTTGTGCATTGATGGGGGTAAATCGCTCGGGTTACTACAAATGGCAGCAACGGAAAGGCAAACCCAATCGCTACGAACATAACAGGCAGCTGCTCACTCAACTTTTACAGGAAGTGCATAGTCGGTATCCTTCTTACGGGTATCATCGTTTAGCGGTAATCCTGCGCTGTCAGACAGGCTGGTCGTTCAGCGACAAGCTGGCCCATAAATGTTGCAAACAAGCTGGCATTCGTTCCGTTCTTCGGCGGCCTAAATACGTTAATTCCGGAGTGGAGCACAACACCTATCCCAATATGGTTAAAGGAAATTGGAATGCAAAACGTCCTTTGGAGTTGGTTGTTTCAGATATGACCCGCCTTCGGCACAAGGGTAAATGGTACGAGTGGGTGTATATCCTTGACACCTTTAACAACGAAATCCTTTGTCATCACCTGGCTCGCAGGATGGGTGGTACAAAACCATATTTCAAATGCCTGGATGACCTGAAGCAAAGAATGCAAGAGCACTCCGATCCGGTCATCCTCTATACAGACCAAGGCAGCGTCTACGCATCAAGAGCATTTGCCAAGGCGCACCAGCAGTATACCCTGCTTCGTTCGATGTCGCGAGTCGGAACTCCCACCGACAATCCAATTATTGAGGCAATTAACGGCTGGATCAAGCAAGAGATGTATTGGGATTTTAAGCTGCATCGATGTAATGATTTACAGGCTACTCTTAATGACTTTGTCTATTATTACAACAGCTCGAGGCCGGCTTTTGCTCTTAACTACAAAAGCCCTGTTCAATTTAAATCTGAACAAGGCTTTTGATTTTTCGTTTTCTTATGTCTACTTTAGCTTGACTAGTTCACAGATGCAAGGGGCTTTTTTATTACCTCGATCAATACCCGTCCGGGTTCTTACTCTGCCAGTTCCAACTGTCACGGCACATATCTTCAATACTTCTTGTCGCTTTCCAGCCGAGTTCCTCACCTGCTTTATCCGCATTGGCATAGTATTTAGCAGCGTCGCCTGCACGGCGGGGAGCAATGGCATATTGAATCTGCAGGTCGTTCGCACGTTCAAATGCGTGTATTACTTCCAAAACACTTTGCGGACAGCCGGTTCCCAGATTATAAACAAACAGTCCTGTTTCCTCAAACTTCCGAATGGCTTTGATATGCCCGTCCGCAAGATCCATCACGTGGATATAATCGCGGACGCATGTACCATCAGGCGTATTGTAATCTCCCCCAAACACATTAACGCGTTCGCGCTTGCCTACTGCCACCTGTGTGATATATGGCATCAGGTTGTTGGGTATCCCCTTGGGATTTTCACCGATCAATCCGCTTTTGTGTGCCCCGATCGGATTAAAATACCGCAGCATCACAATGGACCATACATTATCCGAAGCATAAATATCAGTAAGCATCTGCTCAATCACAGATTTCGTGCGTCCATAAGGGCTCGTTGAATTTCCAAGTGGGGAGGTTTCTTTCAAGCATTCTTCCCCCCCCAGGTCATACACCGTCGCAGAAGAACTGAATATCATGCGCTTGACCCGGCGTTTTTTCATGGCCTCCAGCAGTACGATCGTTCCGCCGATGTTGTTGTCAAAATACGCAAGGGGTTCCTTGACCGATTCCCCTACCGCCTTAAGGCCCGCCATATGGATCACACCATAGATATCGTTACTTGTAAAAATCTCGTCGAACGCACTTTTCTCGCGGATATCCGCTTCATAGAATTTAACGCGTTTCCCTGTGATCTCTTCTACCCGCGCAAGCGCCTTTTTACTGCTGTTGCAAAGATTGTCCATCACAATGGCACCGTATCCCTGATTCAAGAGTTCCACACAGATATGGCTGCCAATATAGCCTGCACCACCCGTCACCAATATATTCTTCATAGGTTCCCCCGCAAAAAGGCGCATGCCGTCCCGCATGCGCCCCGATTCTTTATTTCAGGTTTTCAGGATTCAAGCCTTTCAGTTCATCTGGCACGAACGTCCCATCTTTACGAATGAGGACGTCGTCGAACCAAATCTCGCCGCCGCCCATTTCCGGCGTCTGGACGAGTACCAGATCCCAATGTACCGCACTTTCATTTCCATTGTACGCATCGTCATAACAGCTGCCCGGCGTAAAATGCATGGAACCAGCGATCTTTTCGTCGAACAGGATATCTCCCATGGATTGGTTGATGTAGGGGTTCAGCCCAAACGAGAACTCACCAACGTAACGCGCGCCTTCATCTGTGTCGAATATTTTGTTGATCCGCTCATTGTCGTTGCTCGTGGCCTCGATAATCTTTCCGTCCCTAAACAACAGGCTTACGTTTTCAAACTTAAAACCCTGGTGAAAGGATGGCGTATTGTAGGTGATACGCCCATTGACGCTGTCTTTGACCGGCGCCGTATACACCTCCCCGTCCGGCACATTCATATGCCCGTCGCATTTCACAGAACCGATGCCTTTGATCGAGAATGTAATGTCGGTATCCGGCCCTTTGATATGGACCTTATCCGTTTTATCCATTAGTGCCGCAAGCGGATCCATGGCCTTGGACATTTTGCCATAGTCCAGGTTGCACACGTCAAAATAGAAATCCTCAAACGCTTCCGTGCTCATTCCCGCCTGCTGTGCCATGGAAGGGGTAGGATAACGCAGGATCACCCAGTTGGTCTTCTTCACGCGCAGCTCGTGGTGCACCTGTTTGGAATAAATCGACTGGTAAAGCTCCATCTTATCCGCAGGGACGTCCGCCATTTCCGTTGCATTGTCCCCGCCGCGGAAAGCAATATACGCCTGCATTTCCTTCATACGCGCGCTGCCCCATTTGGTAATATCCTCGATCTGTTCTTTGGTCGCCTTCATCAGCCACTGACGCTGCACCCTGTTATGCGGCGTATCAAAGTACGGCAATCCACCTGCCGCATATACTTCCCTGATCAATTCTTCCGTGAGTTCGTCGTCACAGCCGGAAACATCGACCAGCACCTTATCGCCTTTTTTCACGCCGCACGAATAATTCACCAGCGTATGGCATAATTGTTTGATTCTTTCATCTACCATTTTGTTCACCTCGTTTTGTTGTCATTCTTTCCCTTATCATTATAACACAAACAAAGCCCGTAAAAACATTTCCCTACATCCCCGGCACTTCCGCCAGCGGATTGTTTAAGTCTTTGAGATATTTTCTATACACGTAGCGGTAGAATATGATACTCAATATAAGCGACACACATTCCGCTATGGGGAAAGCGTACCACACATCGTTCACGTCGCCCAGCAGGGAAAGCAGATACGCCACCGGCAGGATCACAACCAGCTGTCGGCACAGCGATACGATCATGCTCAGCATTCCGTTGCCGACTGCCTGGAACACCGAGGAAAACACGATGCCCACACCCGCAAACGCGAAGCAGAGGCTAATAATCCGCAGCGCATTGGCGCCAATCTTAAGCATAGCCTCAGTCGCGTTGAACATCATAAGCAGCGCATCCGGGAACAGTTGGAAGACCAACATGCCGATGATCATGATGATGACGGCAAGGATCGTCGCGAACCGTATCACATCTATGATCCTTTGCTTATGCCGCGCGCCGTAATTGTAGGCAACGATCGGTATCAGTCCGTTGGTAAGACCCAGTACCGGCAGGAAGATAAACGACTGCAGCTTGAAATACGCACCCAATACGGAGACCGCCGCCGCTGAAAAACCAACGAGGATAAAATTGAAACCCACGATCATGACAGAGGTGATCGCCTGCATGATGATGGAGGGCACGCCTACCTTGTATATCTCGCCCACGATCCTCTTTTGGGGCCGGAATCCGCGCAGCTTGATTTTTACTTCCTTAATTTTTGTATTGGTAAAATACAGGCACAGGCACATGGCTACGATCTGGCCGACTACGGTGGCGATAGCAGCGCCCGCCGCACCCATCTCCGGGAAAGGCCCGAGGCCGAATATCAAAATCGGGTCAAGTATGATGTTGATGGCCGCCCCCGTGATTTGCGTAACCATATTGTAGATCGTAACACCCGTAGATTGCATAATACGTTCGCACATGATCTGGATAAATACGCCGAAAGAAAAAATGGAGCAGATCGAAATATATTGCGTACCCATTTCCGCGATCTCCGCGCCGCCGTCCATCCCCGCAGTAAACGCCTCAAAAAACACACGCGAAAAGAACAGCCCGAACACCACAAAAGCGGCCCAGCTTATCATTCCTAAAAAAATTCCCGTCGAAACGCCTGCGTTCGCATCCTCGAATTTCTTTTCCCCCAGCCGGCGCGAAACCAGCGAATTCATACCCACGCCTGTCCCGACCGCTACGGCAATGATAAGCATCTGCACCGGGAATGCAAGCGACACCGCCGCAAAAGCATTTTCGCTGTACTGCCCTACAAAAACGCTATCCACAACATTATATAACGCCTGCACCAACATGGAGATCATGATGGGCAGCGACATCGTGACCAATAATTTCTTGATGGGCATGACGCCCATTTTATTCTCTTTGATTTCCCCCATAAAGTCCTTCTCTCCTCTCCGCAAATTGACATTTTAGCATATTAGGGTCATAATGTAAACAAGCTCAAAAGGTTATTTTTCTATATACGCGCAACATATATTTGTTCACAGGAGGTTTGCTTTATGAAAAACGATATCATCATCACCATCTCAAGACAATTTGCCAGCGGCGGGCGCTCCATCGGCAGACAGGTTGCGGATTCGCTCTCCCTTCCCTATTACGACAAAGAACTGATCACCCTTGCAGCCAAGGAAAGCGGGTACGGCGAGGAATTCTTTGAGAATATCGAAGAGAAAGCAAACAATAAATTTTTATATTATCTTTCCTCCGGGTTCGGCAACGTATCCTCCTGGGGAACGGATATTGCGCTCGACGACAAGCTGTTTTTGATCCAGGCCGACGTCATCCGCAGTGTTGCCGCCAAGGGCTCCTGCGTCATTGTAGGGCGGTGTGCGGATTATGTACTCAACAACAACCCGAATTGCATTAACATCTTTATTTATTCGGATATCGACCACCGCATCGACCGCGCGAAAAACGACTATCATCTGGATGCGCCCAACTTAAAGGACGCTATCCTGAAATCCGATAAAAAAAGGGCGACTTATTACAATTATTATACTGATATGAAGTGGGGCCAGATGGAAAACTACCACCTGCTTTTAAACAGCGACAGTATCGGTATCGAAAATTCCGTCGAGCTGATCAAACGCTATGTGCAGCTGCGGCAGCAAAACAGGTAAACCGATTTATCCATAAAATCAAAAAGGCATATCCGGTTAGGATATGCCTTTTGTTATGCGATCTTTACCTTCATCCATGCGTCCTCGTACAGCCGCAGGATTTCTTTGGGCAGGTATTCATAATATTCGCAATGCTCAAGGTCTTCCTTGGGCGGATTGAACGCGTAATTATCCAAAAGCTCCGGATCCACCAGCTCAAGCGCCGCGTCCTCCGGCGTGGAATACCCCGTATATTCGGCGTTCAGGGCCGCAATGTCCGGCCGCATCATAAAATCGAGAAAGCGCAGGGACGCGTCGTAAGCATCCGTCGTTTTGAGAATACACATGCCGTCCACAAAAATATTCGCCCCTTCTTTGGGAACCACATAACGCAAGTCCTCGTTGTCCGCCATGGAATATGCCGCGTCGCCCGCATACATGGGCGCGAGCGCCGCGCTGCCGTTCGTCATGGTCATCCGCAGGTCGTCCGTCCCGTACGCCAGCACCAGCGGCTTTTGCGCAACGAGCAAATCCGCAGCTTCTTCAAGCTTTTCCGGGTCACGCGTATTCACGCTATAGCCCAGCTTAATGAGCGCCAGCCCAATGCTGTCTCGGATGCTGTCGTACATCAGTATCTGGTTTTTGTATTTGGGATCAAACAGCGCGTCCCAGCTGTCGATCTCCTCGCCTGTCATCGCGATATTATAGAGTATCCCAAACGTCCCCCAGGTATATGGCAGGGAATATGTCCCATCCGGGTCATAGGTACACGTTTTGACAAAGTCTTCCACATACTGGTAATTTTCCATCTTGGAATGGTCGATCTCCGCGAGACGGTCTTCCAGCATCAGCCGCTGGATCATATATTCGGACGGCACAACGATGTCGATCTGCGTCCCTTCCGTGGTCGCGATCACATACATTTCCTCGTTTGAGGGCACCGTCGTCATATTGACCTTGATATCCGGGTTTTCCGCCTCAAACATGGGGATCACCTCCGGGTCGATATAATCCCCCCAGTTGAGGAAATTAACGACCGTCCGCCCACCGGCGTCTTCACCGGAAGAACAGCCGATGGGCCCAATGGCCGCCATAGCCGCTATTAAAATCAAACAAATTATCTTCTTCATCTGTTCCCTATCCTGTACTTATCGAAAGCTTTCCACATTTGGCGTCTTTTTCGTTTTCTTCAACGAGCGCAGGTTGATGACCAGCAGCAGCGTGATCACGACCACGAACATAATCGCGGAAAGCGCGTTGATCATGGGGTTGATACCTACGCGCGCCATACTGTAAATGTACGTGGATAAGTTCTGCGTCGTTCCCTGCGAGGTAAAAAAGCTGATCATGAAATCGTCGAACGACATCGTGAATGCCAGCAAGAAGCCTGTCACGATCCCCGGCGCGATCTGCGGCAGGATCACCTTGCGCACAGCATATCCCGGCTTTGCGCCCATATCGAGCGCCGCCTCGTACGTTCCCGGATCCATCTGCCGCAGCTTGGGCAGCACTGAGAAAATGACGAACGGGATATCAAAGGTGATATGTGCAAGCAACATCGTCCAATACCCGCGCGGGATGTTGAAAAAGATGAACAGCAGAAGCAGCGAGATACCTGTCACGATCTCCGCGTTGACCATGGGGATGTATGTCAGGTTGATCATCACATTCCTGTTTTTCTTGCGAAAATTATCCATGCCGATCGCTGCCAGCGTACCGATGAGCGTCGCCGCTATGGAAGCAATGATGGCAATGGATATCGTTACCCAGACCGCCTCGGCGATCGTCGGGTCGGAGAACAGCTGCTCGTACCAGTGCAGTGAAAAGCCCGTCCACTTTGCCATGGATTTTGACTCGTTGAACGAAAAGATGATGAGCGCGCCAATGGGCAGGTACATGAACAACAATATGATTGCCAGATAGAACCGTTTAAAAAATTTCGCCATACTTATCATTTTATCCGGCTCCCCTACATGAGGGCGCTGCCGTCCCCTTCCTTGTCGTATTTGCGCATCAGCCACATGAACAATATCGTGAGGATCATCATCACGACCGCAAGGGCGCTGCCGAAATTCCATTCCGAAAGCAGCAGGAACTGCATCTCGATCAGGTCGCCGTACATCATAAAATGGCTGCCGCCCAAAAGCCGCGTGATGACGAATGTCGTCATTGCGGGCATGAACACCATTGTCACGCCGGAAATGATGCCGCCTTTTGAGAGCGGCAGCGTCACGCGCCAGAACGTTTGCCATTTATTCGCACCCAAGTCTTGCGCCGCCTGGATGCACGAGGTATCCATCTTCTGGAAGATCGAATAGATGGGCAGGATCATGAACGGCAGGAAATTGTATACCAGCCCGAAAATGATCGCTCCCGACGTATATAAAAATTGTACCGGCGGCAGCCCCAGCGCCATCAGGCCCTGGTTGATGATCCCTGCATTATCAAGCAGCGCGCGCCACGCATATGTGCGCAGCAAAAAATTCATCCACATGGGCAATATGAACAGGATCGAAACGACAGCCGCCGTGCTTTCCTTCATACGCGACAGGATGTAGGCCACCGGGTATCCCAAAAGAAGGCATACCGCCGTCGCCAGCAGCGCCATCCATACGCTGCGCCAAAAAACAGTCATATAAAGCGGGGAGAACGCCCGCTGGATATTCTCCGCAGTCAGTACCATGACCCCGCCCGACCCGGTTGTCGTAAACGCATACAACAGGATCAGGATCAGCGGCGCGACCGTAAAGACCGCGATCCACGCCACATATGGCAGTGCAAACACCTTGCGGGATTGCAGTGTATTTGTAATCTGTCCGTGCTTTGTCTTCATTGTACCGCCCCCGCCACATCGTCAATACGCATCTTGTCATACTGGCTCACTTCCATGACGTGGATGTCGTCCGGTTCCAATGCAAAGCCCACGCGGTCGCCCACATCGTAAAAGTCCGTGGAATGGATGAGCCACTCAAAACCATTGTCCCCATCTACGCGGATTTCATAATGCACGCCCATGAACAGTACCGACGAGACCTTGCCCACGATCATATCGTCCGTGATTTTTTTGGTGATGTTGATATCCTCCGGGCGCACCACCACCTGCACCGGCTCATTTTCATTGAACCCGCGGTCCAGGCATTCAAAATCCGTATTGGCAAAATGCACAAAATAATCGCGCTTCATGATGCCGCTGATGATGTTGGATTCCCCGATGAAGTCCGCCACAAACGAATTGCGCGGTTCGTTGTAAATCTGCTCCGGCGGCCCCAGCTGCTGGATCACACCGTCGTTCATGACGGCGATCGCATCGCTCATCGTGAGCGCCTCTTCCTGGTCGTGCGTCACATATACAAAGGTGATCCCTAAGGATTTCTGCATACGCTTTAACTCAAGCTGCATCTCCTGGCGGAACTTTAAGTCCAGCGCACCCAAAGGCTCGTCCAATAAAAGCACCTCCGGCTCGTTCACCAGCGCCCGCGCGATCGCCACGCGCTGCTGCTGCCCGCCCGAGAGCTTTGCGATATCCCGGTCGCCATAACCTGCAAGGCCGACGAGCTTCAGCATATCGCCTACCTTCTTTTTGATCGCCTGCTTATCCGTTTTCTTGATCTTGAGCCCAAAGGCGATGTTGTCAAAAACATTGAGGTGCGGGAACAAGGCATATTTCTGGAACACGGTATTGACGCGCCGCTTATACGGCGGCAGGCCTTTGATGCTTTCGCCGAACAGGTGCACGTCGCCGCGCGTGGGTTCTTCAAAGCCTGCAATAATGCGCAGCAGCGTCGTTTTACCGCAGCCGGACGGCCCCAGGAGCGTCAAAAACTCGTTCTGTTTGATATACAAATTGATGTTAGAAAGAACCTCTACCCCATCAAATTCTTTATACACGTTGATAAAATCAATGATATGCTCAGACATCGTTTGCCTCCCTTGCCCTCTTAAAACATCGGCGGCGTGGACACCCACACCACCTCCGCATCTTTTTTCCCGCTGTTCTCGATATGGTGCGGCACGCTTGTTTTAAAGTAAAAGCTGCCGCCTTTCCTGATCTTATGCCGCTTCATGCCCAGCACAAGCGTAATCGTGCCGCTGAGCACATAGCCGAACTCCTCGCCCTCATGCGGATTGTCTGTTTCAGTCATTGCTCCCGCTTTTAAGCGCAGCAAAATCGGTTCCATCTTGTTTTTCTGGGCGTTTGGTACCAGCCAGAGGATACTCTTGTCCTCTTCTTCCTTTTCAAACAAGTCCGCAGGGGAAAAGGCGACCTTTTCCTCCTCCCGCTCATTGAAAAATTCCTGCAGGTCTGTGCCCAAACATTCCAGGATATCCGTCAGTGTCGCGATGGAAGGCGATGTCAAGTCCCGCTCAAGCTGCGAAATGAACCCTTTGGAAAGCTCTGCGCGATCCGCAAGCTCGCTTTGCGTCAGCCCCAGGCTTTGCCGCCTGATTTTGATTTTTTCACCAATATTCATAATCTTCCTTTTGCAAAATAGCACTTATATAAACTTTTTGTTTATCAACAGTAAACCAATATGCGCAGATATTATTTTGCCATACGCGCCGGATCCTGTCAACACATTTTTCGCTCTACAAATGAGATTATCCAATATTTTTTGTTTCACAAATTTATTTGTTTTAAATAAATACATCCCACATGTTTACCAATACTATACAAATTTATCTATTTTTATCTTTTTGGGGAATTACAAAAAATGAAATCCGCCCATTTGGGGCGGATTTCACACGTTTGACAGAAAGTTCATATTATTGTTTGAGAGATTTTACTTGTTTATACTTTTCTCATCACACCCTTTCCAAACTATTGCAATCCTTTTATCATTTCAAATATTCTTCCAGGCACAATCCGGATTCATGGATCTCCTTTGCCGCCCGCTTTCCCACATAACGGTAATGCCACGGCTCATAGATCACGCCGGTGATGTTTTCCTTATCCTTTGGGTAGCGGAGGATGAATCCGTATTTCCACGCATTTGCCGCCAGCCACTTCCCTTCTGCCGTATCCCCATAACCATCGTCCGCTTCATCGTCATGCGCGGACAGGATGTCTACCGCAAGCCCTGTGGAATGTTCGCTTGCATTGCCCGGCATTGCGCGGACAGGGGTCGTATATGGATCCCGGCCGTAAGACGGGTTTTGTTTTAACTGTGCCTGCCAGAGCTGGCTCTGGTAGGCTACCGAACGGTATGCCCCGCTGATCTTATACTTGCCCACGCCTTCGCTTCGCGCGGCCAAAAACATCTGCCGGGCGGCTTCCCCTGCCGCCTTATTGATGGAACCATTTCCGTCTTCCAGCTCGACCTCGTCGCCAAAAATATCATTTAACACAGCCAGGTTGTTCGGCCTCTCGCTTGTCACCGGATGATCCCAGTTGACCAATACCAGATACGGGTCGCTTGTATTTCCCGCACTGACAGGCACCGTTGCGTTGCCTGTCACGTCCGCATCGCTGCCGGGATCCGGCAGCACCGGGTTATCTGAAAACGTTTGCAGTGCCTTTTGGGCTTCCCCGGTCATAATATGGGAGTGGTCGGGAGCATCCGCCGCTTTTCCAATATCCAGCGGAAAGGCATGCAATAAAAAGAATACTCCCATAACGATGAGCGACGCAACAACCAGAAATACCCCAAACCGTTTTGTCGCCCGCCTGTGACGCCTTCCGGCTGTATGCTCATACGGTTGTACCAAACGCATTTTTTTCGCCCCTTTCCAATAAAAAAACCCTGTATTCTTCCTTCTGTCTTCAAGAATACAGGGCCAAAGCATATTTTTCACATCAGCGTTGTATCATTTTTGTAACTTTTACAAAATATCCGACGGTTTCAGTACCATTTTATACGACCGGTATGCCGGCATGCTCTGCGCCTCCGTCATGATCTCATAATCCTTGTTTGTCATCGAATACAAATTATTGGCCAGGTCTGTATCTTCCACCGCCTGCTGCGCTTTGTCGATCACCAACTCATGATAGGCTGCAAAGGCATCCGCCGTCTTTCGCATCCCTTTTTCGTCCAGATCCGTATGGACGTTTGTATCACGGCTCTGTACGTTTGTAAAGTGTTCATATTCGATATTCATAAAATAGACCTTGCCGATGTCGTCGTCGATGACCATGTTATAGCGTTCTCCCGTCTTGGGATTGGAAATGATGCCCTGCCAATAGTAAAACTCCGAATTTGATACGGTAGGGTCGGAGGCGCGCCAAAATGCGATACTTTCCACCGCGCTGTAATCCCCTTGTTTTCCCAGGTCAAACTGCGGGATCGCTCCCGCGCTCTGCAAAAGCCTTGCCTCCCTGACCAGCGCCATTTCCGCTTCCGCACGCGTCATCACTGCGTCTCCCGCCGCATCCTTTCCGTCCAGGATTTCCTGCTGCACCGTCCATTCGTATGTAGATATTTCCGGCATAGGGCTTCCCGTTGCAGCAGGGCCTTCCACAGCTTCACTTGTCTTGGCATCCGCATAGATACCCATCTCCCGGCGCAGCTGGATGCCGTAAAAATCTCCCTGCTGCGACACGATTTCGTAAAGCACTTTTGTTTTTTGGTATTTCGTCACCTTGTATTGGTAAGACTCCGAAGCCTGTGTATCCTTGCTGATCACATTCAAAAATACCTTATCATTCTTTTTTGCGAGGTACGGCGGCAGGATCGCGCTCACGATCACTACGCACAGGGCGGCCATAGCCACCAAAGCATATTTCAGGATCCGTTTTACTTTGCTCATATCCGCTTTGGCCTCCTCGCCCGCCGCACACGTACGCAAACGATCGTACCTGTCCCGACAATGCTCCTGAATTCCAGCCGCGTCCCGTGCAACGAGGCGATTCTTTCCGAAAGCGCAAGCCCCAGCCCCGCGCCGTTTTGCGCGCGCGCACGGCTTTTGTCCACCATATAAAACGCTTCCGTGATCTTGCGTATCTCCTCCGGGGGTATCCCCCGTCCGTGATCCTTTACGCAAAAGATATAATCGCGCCCGTCGATCTTTCCGTAAAGCTCGATCGCGGCTCCCGGTTCGGATGCTTTTTTCGCATTGTCGATCAGGTTTACAAGCAGTGTCTTAAAAAGGTCGGGCTCCAGCATCACGATCGCGTTCTGTGCCGCTACCCGCAGTTGCATCCCCGCCTTTTCCATCACCGGACGCATCAGCCCGTTAAGCTCTTCGATCAGGATACGGGGGTTGACGCGTTTTTTTTCAAACTCATTGCGGTTTAAAACCATCAGCTCCAGAAGCTTGAGCGAAAGCGCTTCTAAGCGCTTGCCTTCGGTAAAAATATAACTCGCCGCCATGAACATTTCTTCGGGCGGCATGTTGCGCGAACGCAACATATCCGCGTATCCGATAATGGAGGTCAGCGGCGTTTTCAGTTCATGCGCAAAGCTGGCGACAAAATCTTCTTTTTGCCGGGCGGCGTTTTCCAGATCGTAAATCTTATCCTCCACCGCGTCCGTCATCAAATTGAAATCGCGCGTAAAATCCCCAATCTCGTCGTTGCTCGTCACCTTCATCCGTTCGCTGTAATTCCCCTGCGCGATCCGGCGCGTCGTCGCGGAAAGCCTCCTAAGCGGACGCGTCAGGAACATGGAAACGATCCACATCACGCCTGCCGCCGCCACAAGCAGTAAAATGCTGATCCGGGTATAGATCCTGAATTGCTCGGTACGTTCCGTAAAAATGTCCAGGATATCCCGCGAAGTCTGCAAATAGACCGTCCGCCCGCCCGCGGTCGATTTGCAACTGACCGTAATCCAGTAACCGCCATCCTCTTGCGTGATCGTATAGGCGCGGCTTTCGTCCGTATTTTTAAGCAGCTCCTGGTCTACATAATCGCCCGAAGAACTGACAAAAATTTCCTTGTAGGCTTCGTCCGCGAGCACGATGTAACGCCGTCCGCTGTTTTGCAGCTGCGAGGCAATGATGGTGATCGCTTCGTCCGTCAGCTTCGTCCCTTCATAGGGGATCGCCGCGCTTTCGTACGCAAGCTTCATCAGTTGGTTTTCTTCCAGGGCACGGTCAGTCTCACGCCGGAGGGCCGAATTGAAAGAAGACGTAATCAAAACATAACCGCCGATCGCAAAAACAATGGCGATTACGATGATCGTCGATAAAAAGACCTTCCATGCAAATTTCATGCTATACTTCCAGCCTGTACCCCACTTTATAGACTGCCACGATCAGCTTTTCCCAGCCCAGCTTTTTCCGCAGGCGCTGCACGTGCAGGTCCACCGTACGGGTATCCCCCAAATATTCGCTCTGCCAAACGCGTTCAAAGATCGTTTCCCTGAAAAGTGCAATGTTCTTATTACGGATAAACAACAAAAGCAGCTCGTATTCCTTCATCGTCAGGTCGACCTGCCGCCCGTTCTTTTTCACGCTGCGCGACTGTGTATTGATCTCCACATCCCCGATCCCGATCCTGCTTTCACCCTTATTATACCGGCGCAGCACGGCTTCCACGCGCGCCAAAAGCTCCACGATCTCAAACGGCTTGACGATGTAGTCGTCCGCGCCTAAATGCAGCCCTTTGACCCTGTCGGCAACGTCATTTTTTGCCGTAATAAAAATCACGGGTACATTGAGCGGACGGATATATTCCATCAGCTCATACCCGCTGACGTGCGGCAGCATGATGTCCAGAAGGATCAGGTCATAGGTGTTTTCTTCGATCAAGTCCGCGGCCTTCATCCCGTCGTTCGCAACATCACAACAATACCCGTTTTCCCTAAGGTTCATGGAAATCAGGTTGGAAATCGGAATCTCGTCCTCTACCACCAATATATCTACCATCTATATCCCCCGCCTTGCCCAATTACTTTTGGACTTTATCATATATTGCTATTGTATCATATTTGCATCAATCGCGCCGCGCCGCCTTCGTTAAAATATCCATATGCTGTCCGTTGCATAAAAAAGAGGACGCTGTGCGTCCCCTTATAAATCGTCGTCCATAATTTTCTGGAGCTCTTCCATGACCTCGCTGATCCGCTCCCTGATCTCCGGCTTTTTGAGCGGCGACCTGCTTTTGGTATCGATATCGTTGGTCATGCGCAAATGCACCCACCCGAGCGTCCGCCACGCGCCGCGCAGCTTATCCTTTACCCGGATGAAATCTTCTTCACACAACGAATCCTCCGGCCCGTACGAGACCACATTTGTCCATTTATCCTTTTTCATAGCATATCATAGCTTTTTGCCGCACTGGCTGCAATAATTATCGCCTACATTACATTTATTACCGCACGCCTTACATTCTTTTGTGGACTGCGCGCAATTGATCGCGACCTCGATCTGCTGCAGCTCGCCGTAAAGCTCTTTGATATGCGCGGCTACTTCCGCCATATCGCCCCGCAGCCGTCCCTTTGCATAGGCCATCTCTCCCAGCTGCTTATATGCTTCGTCCATCTCTTTTTGCTTTTGGGATTTCTGCGTGTTGAGCTTTGCCGTTTCCATGATTTCCTTCGATTTGCTCGCAACGGAACTTCCGAAAGCCATAAGGCCCTCCTTGGCCTTATCGGCAGCAGTCTTTGCGGCTTTTCCTACCACCTGCCCCGCGTCCTTTGCCTTGCTCGCAGCTTTTTCCCCAGCTTCTTTCGTCGCTTTTACCGCCTTCTCACCAGCGGTTTTCGCCTTTTCTGAAACGTCTTTCACTGTTTTTCCAACTTTTTCACTGTTTACCGTCATGGTCATTTCCCCCTTTTATTGTGTGACCGACATACCCAGCCGCACGGCTTCCGCCGCTTCCGACATCGCCTGCGCCAAACTGTTTAAATACTCCACCGACTTATCGATCAGTTCTTTCGCATCCGCTCCCGCCTGCGTCGTTCCTGACGATTCATACTCCCTCAAGCGAACAAGTGCATCCTGTGCCGCAGTCCTTGCCTGTTCTGCAACCGCAAAAGCTTCTTCCACAGCATTTTGCGTTGCCTTGATATAAAACTCCTTGCTTTTCAGGCGGGCTTTTTCTAAAAACTTAGCCTCTTCCTCTTTGTTTATGTGTTTTTCCATACCGATTGTCCCCCGCGCCTAAACGGCTTTTGATTCTATATAAATATACACGGAAAACAGGCCGTTAAACACCAAATCTATGCCTTGCCTGTATTATACCACAAATAAATCCCCAAACAAAAACACGGCCGGGAAACCCGGCCGTGCTGCAATACTTGCTTATTTCATTTCTACGTCTGCGCCGGCTTCTTTCAGGGAAGCAACGAGCTTTTCTGCATCGTCTTTGCCAAGAGCTTCCTTGATTGTGGACGGAGCGCTGTCGACCATGTCCTTTGCTTCCTTCAGGCCAAGGCCTGTCGCTTCTCTTACTACTTTGATAACTTTGGTCTTTTCCGCGCCAGCGGCTTTGAGAACGACATCGAATTCTGTTTTCTCTTCCGCGGCAGCAGCGCCTTCGCCAGCAGCGGGAGCAGCAGCAACCGCTACCGGGGCAGCAGCGCTTACGCCGAATTTCTCTTCCAATTCTTTAACGAGTTCTGCGAGCTCTAAAACGCTCATTTTTTCAATCGCTTCAATGATCTGTGCTTTATCCATAATAATTTAAACCTCCAAAATTTCTTTCATCATTTTAATTTTTAGTTTAAGCTTCTTTTTGCTGTGCAATCGCGTTAAGCGCACATACAAGCCCTCTCGGGATCGCTGCGAGCACGCCCACAAAATTTGTGACAGGTGCGTTCAGGCTGCCCATCATCTTTGCCAGCAGTTCTTCCTTCGACGGGAGCTTGGAGAGGCTGGTGATCCCTGCCGCGTCCATTACCTTACCGTCCAGGATACCGCCCTTGATCTCCGTTTTGTTTACGTCCTTTACGAATTTGCAAAGGATCTTTGCCGGAGCGACCGGGTCTTCATATCCGAAAGCAACAGCGCTCGGGCCCTTGAAGTATTCTTCTACGCCTTCGATATTAAGTTCTTCCGCCGCACGCCTTAACATATTGTTTTTGATGACTTTATACTCTACGCCCGCCTCGCGGAACTGGTTTCTCAAGCTCGTGACCTCGTCCACCGTAAGCCCGCGATAGTCAAGTACTACGACACACTGTGCACGTTTCATCTTATCGATTACTTCTGCTACCGCCGCTTGCTTTTCCTGTAATTTCTCTTCTTTCAAATCGTTTCACCTCGCTTATGCGCCGGATTCAAATAAAAAATGCCCTTCATAAAGCCATGAGGACTTTATAAGAGCACAACCAAGCATTCTTAGAAAATCGACCTCGTCAGGATCTTCCGGTTTAAGCTTACGCTCCTGAGTCTATGGCTTTTAAGCATGATTCATTTTTACGCAAGTAAAATCATACCACACGCATATCCTCCTGTCAAGCCTTTCAGTTCAGTTCGTCGAGCGTCAGGGCATACCCCGGAAGGAAGTGCTCCATAAAATAGGAAACCTCGTCAAGTTCCATTGCCTCGATCGCCTCTTTGGTACGCGCACACGCCTTTTTAAACTCCGTATTGCCGCTTTTCAGTTCTTCCATACACTTGATATAAGCGCTCAGGCGGTCTGCCGCCTTTACGATCACGCGCACGTCATCATCCACTTCCTGCAGCACATAGGGCGCGATCTTGCCCTGCATCTCTTCGGGCAGCATGGATACCAGCCGCTCCTCTGCATGGCGCTCGATCTTTTTATACGACTGGGTGATGTCTTCGTCAAAATATTTGATGGGCGTAGGCAGGTCGCCCGTGATGACCTCCCCCGCCTCATGGTAAAGCGCTGCGCACAGTACGTCCTTCTCCTCGACGTTCCCGCCAAAATAAGTATTCCTGATCAGGCACAGCGCATGGGCGAGCATCGTCACCGTAAAGGTATGCTCCGCAACGTCTTCTTCCATATTGTTGCGCATGAGCCCCCATCGTTTGATATGCTTTAAGCGCGACATATAAGCATAAAAGCTTTTTTTCATCCTGCTACCCGCCTTCTGTATTCCTTTTTTGACATCATAGCATACATCGTACCAAAAGGCTACCGCTACAGTAAGATGATACCAATCATCAAAAGCCCCGTCGTGATCACGGGGAACAGGCAGTCTATGGGACGCAAAACGAGCGGCTTATAGCAGGTGCGCCTTGCCTTGTCGTCAAAGCCCTGCGACTCCATCGCCGCGGCAAGCGCCTCCGACCACCGTACCGCTTTCACCATCAGCGGCGTTAAAAGCGCGGGCGAAACCGCCGCCGGGTAACGTCCCCGTGCGCGGAAAGCCGCTTTCGTCTTTTTGTATTCATGGCTGATATTCGGCAGCAGCTGGAAGGAGGCCAGCAGCCCGTATACAAATTTTACCGGCATATGCAGCTGCTGTTCTAACGACCGCACCAACTTCATCGTATCCGTGGTGAACACAAACAGCATGCCCAAACTTCCGAACGCCAGCACCCTGCTCGCGAGCTGCAAGCCGTTGCCGACGGCACCGCCGGAAATGAGCGACGCCGTCGCCGCGCCCACCCCCACATTGGAACCGTCGTGGAATTTGTATCCCGTCATATACATCCCCACCGAAAGAATGAGCACCGGGATCAGCACTTTCAGTACGTTTTTCCAGTTGGCGCGCGAAACCGCGAGCGTTGCCATGCAAACCGCGACAATCGCAAAGTTCAGCACCGTATTATATACGAACGCAATGATCACGATGGGGACCAGTACGCCGATCAGCTTATACGCAGGATTGATATTCTTCATGGCAGTTCCTCCCGCTTGAGCTTTCCGTCCTCCAGTACATACAGCTCGTCTGCGTAGTCGCAGCCAAGCTGCTTATCGTGTGTGGAAAAAATAAGCGTCAGTCCCTGCCCTACCCGCCGTTCAAGCAGTTCCATCACCGCACGGATCGCCCGCAGGTCTTGCGCATACGTTGGCTCGTCGCAAACTAAAATCTCGCAATCGTATGCGAGCAACGCCGCCACCGCCAGCCGCCGCTGCTGTCCCTGGCTCAACATAAACGGCGATAAAAAACGGTATTTCCACAGGCCGATCTCCTGTAAAACCGCTTTGACCCGTTCTTCCAGTTCCTCTTCCCGCACCCTCTTTTTCAGGCTGACCGCGATCTCGTCAAACACGCTTCCCGCGACGAACTGATCCTGCGGGTTCTGGAATACGAAGCCCAGCTTGTGGGCAAGCGCCTTTTTCCGCAGTTTTTTAAGTTCCTTTCCCTCGAGCCGCACGCTTCCCTGATAGGGGACGAGCCCGCACAACACGGAAAACAACGTACTTTTCCCGCTGCCCGAAAGTCCTGTTACCGCATATGCCCTGCCGCGGTAAAAATCAGCGTCCAGGCCGCACAGCACTGCCGTTTCCCCATAGCCCGCACACAGTCCCCGGATCGAAAGCACAGGTTCATCCTGCACAGGGGCGCGCCGCACAGGCTCCCGGTAGCTTTGCCCCGGATAGACAATGCCCAGCTCCTCAAATGTCTGCCTGTATTCCTTAAGATTATCACGCGTGATGCCGCGGGAGAGCAGCTCGCCGCCCGCGCCCAGCAGCACCACCTCATCCAGGATCGGCAGCCAGTGCGCCACCTGATGGTCCACCGCTACAATGCCGATACCCAGCTCCTCATGCAGCTTTCCCAGCTTTTGCACCAGCTCCGCCGTGGAGGCAGGGTCTATGTTTGCAAACGGCTCGTCAAGCAGCAGCCATTTGGGACGCAGCAATGTAACGCAGGCGAGCATCACCTTCTGTTTTTCTCCTCCGGAAAGCGTATAGAGCGTCTTTTCCTTCAGGTGCGAGATACCGCAAAACGCAAGCGCCTCGTCCATCTGCCGCTGCATACCCGCCGGATCTTCGCCCTTGTTTTCCAGGCAAAAGACCAGTTCGTTTTCCACGGTATCCATGCAAAACTGCAGATCCGGGTTCTGGAACATCATCCCTACAAGCGGCATGCGCTCCGAAGGTTCCAGCTCCCCGATCTCCTGCCCCTCCACCAAAACGCGGCCGCTGTCGACGACCCCCGCGTTTTGCGGATAGATGCCCGCCATCAGGTATAAAAGCGTACTCTTGCCGCAGCCGGACGAACCGCTGATCACAGTAACGCGCCCCTGCTCGATGAAAAGGGACGCGTGGCTGATGACCTCATATTTACTTGTCTGCGAATACCGGAAGGTCAGGTCTTCGCAGACGATGCCGTTTTTATCCATGGAATTCGTTGGTGAAGCGCTCCGCGCTCGCCGCATAGTCCGTTTGAATCATTTCCTGGTCTTTCATGAAGGCGCTGAACGCCGTCCAGCGCTCCGGCCGGATCGTGCCCCAATGCCCCTGCTCGTTCAAATAAAGCTTTGAGATATAATCCTGGCTTTCGATGAGCAGGTCAAGGTCAAAGTGCGGCGTATAGCCGTGCAGGATCCTGGCCGCGGCCTCCGGGTCGCCTGCCGCGTCCACAAAACCCTGGTCGCTTGCCTTGACGAACGCGCGCACCGCCTCCGGGTCGCTTTCGATCAACGCGTTCTTGGCCGCGACCGCCGGCGCGCAAAAATCCATCACATCGTAAAAATCCGCCAGGGCAAAATAATCGCACCCCTTGCCCGCATGCTTCATCACGAACCACTCCCAATTTTTGTAGATCCATACCGCGTCGCCGTCAACGCCCAGTGTTTCTACGATATCCCCTACGTCTTTTGTTACCAGCTTTACCTTGGAATAGTCGCCGCCGTCCTCATTCACCGCATAACCGATCACTGCGTGGAACCACTGCGGCGTCCAGTGAGTCAGGCGCTTCCCCTCAAGCTCGCGCGGGCGTGTTGCACCGCACGATTTCAGGGAAATGATCCCCGAATCGTTGCGCTGCGTAAGCACCGCGATGGCCGTCGCCTGATCCTCTTTTTTTGCTTCGTCCATATAAACGAGCATTGCAGGCTCGGGCGCGACAACGATATCCGGCTCACCCGCAAACTGGTGGCCGCATCCGCCGAATTCCCCGTTGATATGTACGTCGATGCCCAGATCCTTGTAATACCCTTTATCCAGGGCGACATAAAACCCTGTGTGGTTCGTGTTGGCGAACCAGTCCAGTTCTACATGCAATACTTTCATTTTGTTCTCCTCTCAGTCTTCGGCAATGTCCTGGTGCACATATTTCGCGCCGATCGCATAGCCCTTCAGTACGCCTGTACGCGCAAGCCCTTTGCCCAAAACCCAGCTCAAAACGCCCGCGAACAGCAGCGAAGTCCCCAATCGCACTACAAACATCGCAATCAGCATAGATGTCTCGACCGCCGCATATCCGTTGGTAAAATAAGTCCAGACGAAACTCAATACACAGGCGAACACTGCGGAAACACACATGCTCGCAAGGTTGTATTTCTTATATCCGAATACCGCAAACCCAAGCTCCAGGCCGATCCCCTGTACGAGGCCCGTCGTAATGACCAGCGGGAAATTCCCCATCAGCAGCTCCAAAAATGCCGCCAGCACTTCCGTCACCAGCGCCACGCCCGGCTTTTGCAGGATGAACGCTGCCAGCGTCGCTGCCATGAACCATACGCCGTACACCACTTCAAAGTTGAACGGCGCCAGCCCAAACGGCGTTAAAGCTACGCCGATCGCCTGGCTCAAATAAAACGCCCCCAGGTAGATCGCCGCAAAGATCAGCCCCAATATCCCGATCATGATGATGTCCTTTAGCTGCCAGCCCTTCTTCACCTTTACTTTCTCCATCTTCTCTTCCTCTTTTCTTTCCTTAGCGTTGCGCGCATTCCCCGCCCGCACGGCCAGCGCTTTGCCCTCCGGATGCAATAAAAAAGCTCTTTCCAACGCAACCGGAAAGAACCAACTCAAAAAACGTGCTCCCTCCGCCAGTGTGAACTGGTTCAGGTTCAACGGGTCTAGACCTACGTCTACTCTCAGCCGGCAATGCGCGACTCCCCTGACATTCCATATGCAATTTCTTATTTAACTATAGCAAATCCCCGTACGCCTGTCAATCGGCAAAAAATGCGGCGACTTCCCTATAATTTTTCATCAGGTCGCCGTATGTCTTATAATCGCCCGGATAGACCTCAAGCATCATGCGGCCTTTATACCCGCTCCCTTGCAGCTTTTTCCGCATACCGGCCCAGTCCATCTCCCCGTCGAACGGCAGGCAGGGGATGATCCCTTTTTGCGGGTCTTTTTTGTAGTCACATACGTGGATATGCGCGAGCCGATCCCCCATATCGTCTAAATAATCCGCGACCTCATAGCCCGACTGCGCCGCTTGCTTGATGTCCAGTGTAAAATACAGGTTGTCGCTTTCTGTGTGCCGCAGGAGCTGCTGCGCAAAGCCGGGCTGTTGGTACCAGCACCAGTGCACGTTTTCAAAGGCAAGCTTCACGCCCCGCTGTTTGGCTTCCTCTGCAAGTACGCTCACCCTCTCGCCCGCCATCCCATAATTTACATGGAAGGTTTTGGCACGTTTTACATTCATCGGGCCGTGGAACACATAGATTCCCGCCGAAAGTTCCGCAGCCGCATCCAGCACCTGGCGGTATATGCCGAGCGCCTCCTCGCGCTGCCGGTCGTGCATGGAAAAAAGCTGCGGTTCAAACTGTGTGCACAATGCGTGCACGGAACGAATATGCGCGCCTTCCCCATCGCAGATGCGCCTGACCTCATCCGTAAACGGCTTTTTGTACTCCATCAGCGCCGAAAAAAACAGCTCCATATCCTTGATCCCCAGCTCCGCCATTTTGCGGATCGCATCCTCATTATACAGCCTGCAAAAAAAGCAGGCTGTCGACATCCCCGTTTCCATCCACATCTCCTGTTTCCCGTTCAAATTACGCTACAAATCCATTTTATTTCTTTCAAACCCTTTTGTCCAATGTATTTTTATTATATAATAACGGTTACCAGTAAATTTTCAAAAAAAGAAAGGTGGACACAATGGAATATAAAATAGCTTTGATCCCCGGCGACGGCATTGGCCCGGAAATTTCCGCACAAGCCGTACGGGTACTGGATAAGGTCGGCAGCCTCTACGGACATTCCTTCACATTCACGGAGGCGGATGCGGGCGGGATCGCCATCGACAAGCACGGCGACCCGCTGCCTGATTCCCAGCTGGATATCTGCCGCAGCAGCGACGCAGTGCTGCTGGCCGCGGTAGGCGGGGAAAAATGGGACGACCTCCCTGTCGATAAGCGCCCCGAAAAGGGTCTCCTGAAGCTGCGCGGAGAGCTCGGCCTGTTTGCCAACCTGCGTCCGGCGATCATCTACAGCGAGCTTAGGGCCGCATGCCCCTTAAAGGACGAGATCATCGGGGATAACCTCGATATCCTCATCCTGCGCGAGCTGACGGGCGACGTCTATTTTGGGGAAAAGGGCGGCGACGACCTGGCCTATTCGTCCGACCTGATGAATTACCACGATTATGAAGTAGAACGTATCGCGCGCCTTGCTTTTGAATCTGCGCGCAAACGAGACAAGCGCCTGACAAGCGTTGACAAAGCCAACGTACTGGCGACCTCGCGGCTGTGGAGAAATACTGTGAACCGGATCGCCAAAGACTATCCGGATGTCACACTCACACATATGTATGTTGACAACGCAGCCATGCAGCTTGTGCGCAACCCGCGCCAGTTCGACGTTGTGGTGACAGGCAACCTGTTCGGCGACATCCTCACGGACGAAGCCAGCATGATCACAGGCTCCATCGGCATGCTCCCTTCGGCCAGCCTTGGCTCCACAAAACTGGGCATGTACGAGCCCATCCACGGCAGCGCGCCGGATATCGCGGGTACGGGTAAGGCAAACCCCATCGCCATGATCCTTTCGTGCGCAATGATGCTGCGCTATTCCTTCGACCTGGAAAAAGAAGCCCAGGCGATCGAAGCCGCGGTAAAGGCTGTTCTTGCGGGGGGTGCGCGCACAGCGGATATCGCTGCCGGCGGCGCTTTCGTTTCCACGGCGGAAATGAGCGACCTGATCCTTGCGAAATTAAAATAAAGCCCGCACTTACGAAGAGACCAAAAAGGCTGTCTTGCATAAGACAGCCTTTTCTTTTACAGGTTGTTACGCTTGCGGCCCCCCGGAGGATTGCCAGTGTGCCGTGTTTGTACCGGCTTTGTCTTAACCGGCCGTCCCTGCACGCTGCTTTTGCCGCGCGTCGCCTTTGCAGCGCGCACGGGTGTGATATCCGCCCCGCGCCTTGCGCCTGCGTAGCGTTTGCGCCTGCGCCTTAAATTTGCCGTACGGACGATAAGCAATGTGAGCACCACGCCTGCCGGAATGATAATCCAAAGATACCATACCTCAAAGGATATTGCAGGAACGCCGTATTCCTTGCTCGTTTCCAGTTCGTCCCCTGCCGGGAACACCTGTCTGCTTGCCACCAGCGGCGCAGTGTAAACCTCTTCGCCGTTGAGGCTGTAAGAAACCGTCCCCACCTTCTCTCCCTCGTTGATGGGAGCCTTTAAGGGCTCTTCAACATTCATCTTTTGTTCCAACTGCACACTGCCGTCCGCAAGCCCTTGTGCGGTCGCCGCGGGCAGGAGCCTCACGTCCGTTTTATCGCCGCTCAAATCGGCGGTCACTTCCAGCTTTCCTTCCTGCGGGTCGTTCCCGGCTGCCCCCTCGATCGTTTCCGTTACGGAAAGGGGCGAGACATACTGTCCGAGATCCACCTTCGCATAATTGCTGAAACCATATTCAAATAAATATTGCGCGATCTCCCACCGTGCATACGCATTGGGAATCCCTGCCTCCTTATCGCCGATCGACTTGTCACCGAAAATCAAAGCGATCAGGTTCAGGCCCCCGCTCGTCGCCGAGGCCACCAAACAGCCGTACGAGCTGACCGTTTCCCCGCCGTTCAGCGTAATGTTTTCCAGCAGTCCCGTTTTCATGCCCGTCGCCTTATCGTACAGGTATGCCGCGTACTCCGGCTTGTTTTCCGGCGTCGCAAGCAGGAAATTCGAGCTTGTGAACTTGCGCGGCGTTTCGGAGGCCGCGTCCGCGTCCGGCGTATATTCTTTCATCTGCGCCGCTTCCATGATCTCCGGGTGCTTGTATGCTTCCCGCGCGAGGATCGCCATGTCCGCCGCCGTCGTATAGTGATCGTAACCAGTATTAAAAATGTAAAGGCCGTACGGATTCAGGAAATGCGTACCCGTCATGCCCAGTTCCTGGGCCTTTTTGTTCATCATCTCGACAAAGCCCTCTTCGCTGCCGCCGATATGTACGCCCAGCGCTGCCGCCGCATCGTTCCCCGAACAGATCATCAGGCCATAGAAAAGGTCTTTGACGGACAGGGTCTCGTTCCGCTTCAGCCCCATCAGGCTGGAGCCTTTTGAAAATTCGTCGACCTCCGCCCCAACGGTGACCATTTCGTCCATCGTGCAGTTTTCCAATGTCAGGATCGCTGTCATCAGCTTTGTCGTACTGGCCGGGAAAACGCGCCAGTCCTTGTTTTTGGAAAAAAGGACTTCGCCCGTATCCGCATCAATGAGCATCGCGGAATCCGCGGTGATTTTCGACAGGTCGACCTCCGGCGCGCCCTCTTTTGTTTCAGACGTCGCATCGGGCGTGGCGGTAGGCTCCGGTGTTGGAATAGGCGTCGGCGTCGCTTCCGCTTCCTGCCCCGCAGCTTCTCCCGAGGCCGCACTGTCCCCGCCTGCCTGTCCTTCCGGCTCCGCAAACGCAACCACTGGGATTGCCAAAATAAGGATGACCGCAATGATCCATGCTGTAACTTTCTTCAAACTCAATACCCTCACTAAAGTTTCCTCAATATAACGTCCATATTATATACTAAAACAACGTCTTTGTATAGCGATCGTATCACTTTTGTAATGATTTTTCATATATTCTTCACAATTTTTTCCCGCCGGTGTACCTGGTTTGGCCACCCCGCGCGGTATACTTTTCCCATGATAAAAAAACACAACGGAGGTCAGGAATATGTGGGAAATTATATTGTCAAAAGAGATACTCGCCATATTGGCTGTCGTCATTTCTGTTATCTGCACGATGTGCGTATGCGCCGCATTGCTCGAGCATAAGCCGCGCCACAAATACCGCCGCCCTACGCAATACCGCGAATAGGCAAAGATTTTTCTTGAAAATACCGTATAAATGCCAGATAATAAAAAAGTATTGATTTTTTGAACAGGCGGGTATTTTTTATGAGCAAACAGATAATTACGGCCAAAGAGGCCGCAGATATGATTTTTGACGGCGCGGTCATCGCTGCCAACGGATTTATGATGATGTCCGTGGCGGATGAGGTCTACCATGCGCTTGAACAGCGTTTTTTAGACACGCACAGCCCCCGGGATCTTTCCCTGCTGTCCATCACATCCGTCGGCGACGGTGCGGATCGGGGGCTTAACCGCCTTGCGCACAAGGGATTGGTCAAGAAACTCGTTGCGGGCCATTTGAACCTGATGCCCAAACTCCAGCAAATGATTTTTTCCGAGGATATCGAGGCCTACAACCTGCCGCAGGGCGTGCTTGCACAGCTGCTGCGCGATACCGCGGCCAGGCGTCCCGGGCTCGTGACGCAGGTCGGGCTCGATACATTTGTCGATCCGCGCCATTCGGGCGGGCGGATAAACAGTATTTCCAAAGAAGAATTGAATGAGATCATTTCGATAGACGGCAAGGACTATATCCGCTACAAGCCGTTCACACAAATGGATTTTGCGATCCTGCGCGGTACGCGCGCAGACAAAAACGGCAATATTTGTACGGAAAAGGAAGCAGCCAAGGTGGATGCGCTCGCCATGGCACAGGCTTGCCATACGCTGGGCGGAAAGGTGATCGTGCAAGTCGAAGAGATCGTGGACGATATCAAGCCGCACGACGTCTGTATCCCCGGCGTTTTGGTGGATTACCTGGTGGTGACAAGCGATATGGCCTATCATCCGCAGACTGCGGCCTGCGACTATAATCCGGCATATTCCGGCCAGTCCCGCGCGCCCAAAGGCGCAATGCCCGTCCTCGAGAGCGGGGCGCGCCGCATTATTGCGCTGCGCGCGTTAAAGGAACTCAGGCCCGGTATCGTCAACCTCGGCATCGGCATGCCCGAAGGGATCGCGGCCGTCGCCGAAGAAAAGGGAGTGTCCGGCTTCACACTGACTGTAGAAGCGGGCGGAATCGGCGGCTCCCCGCTCTCAGGCGTGGAATTCGGCGCCTCCCTCAACCCCGAGGCCATCATCTTCCAGCACCAATTGTTTGACTTTTACCACGGCGGCGGACTCACGCAGGCCTTTTTGGGGCTTGCGGAAGCCGATGCGCAGGGGAATATCAATGTCAGTAAATTCGGCCCGCGTATCGCGGGCTGCGGCGGCTTCATCTGCATCACCCAGTCCACGCCAAAGCTCTACTTCATTGGAACCTTCACCGCCAAAGGACTGAAAGAGGAAGTCGTAAATGGCAAATTGCATATCTTAGCGGAGGGCAGCATCAAAAAATTCAAGCGGGAGATCGAACAACTTACCTTCTCCGCCAAACGCGCCAAAGAGCTTAAGCAGGAGGTCATGTTCATCACGGAGCGCTGCGTCCTTGAGCTGCGCGACGAGGGCCTGACGCTTACGGAGATCGCGCCCGGCGTCGACCTGGAACGCGACATCATCTCCAACATGGAATTCCGCCCGCTGATCGCCGAAAACCTGAAGGAAATGGATGCCGATATCTTCGCATGACGCCTGGCTGCTTTATGCCTGCCCGGTGCACAACTGTGGCTGTGGCGGCGCTAAGGCGCGAAGATGCTTCATTTCCCTGACGGCCAGAACCAGCGCGATGACAAAGGCAATGGCATCCGCGACAGGGCCTGCCCAAAGCACGCCCTCCACGCCAAGGAAGTGCGGCAGTACCAGCATCGCCGGGACGAGAAGCAGCAATTGGCGGGACAACGTGATGAGCGCCGCCTTGACGGGCTTTCCAAGCGCCTGGAAGAATATGCCCGTCACCATCTGGAAACCGTTTAGCAGGCACAGCATCAGGAAGATGCGGAAGCTTTTCTGTGCGAATTCATTATACAACCCTTCTTCAGAACCAAACAGGTTGATGATGGCCTGGGGAAAAAACTGAAATAGGATGAACCCCACGATCGCGACCAAAGTGGCGCATGTGATGGAAATGAGGTATGCCTGTTTGACGCGTTTTCCATGTCCTGCTCCGTAATTGAAGCCTACGATGGGCTGTGCGCCGAGCCCGAACCCGATCATAAATGACAATAATATCTGGTTTACCTTCATGACAATGCCGAATGCCGCCAACGGGATATCGGGGCCGTAGACGGACGCCATACCATATTGCACGAGCATATTGTTGGCCACGAGGACGGAAAGCGTGATCGCGATCTGCGTGATAAAGCTTGATATACCATATCCCATCACGGTTTTTGAAGTTTTTGGCGCCAGCTTCATATCCGCACGTTTGATTTTGATCGTTTTCATCTTCGGAAGGTATGTGATACTGATCACAAAGGTGAGCACCTGGCCTAAGATAGTCGCCCATGCCGCGCCTTCCACACCCCAATGGAGTACAAAAATGAAAATAGGGTCGAGTACCGTATTCACGACCGCCCCCGCGATCATCGACAGCATCGCGATCTTGGGGCTTCCCTCCGCCCGGATACACGAATTGAGGCCCGTACCGACCACCACAAACGGCAGGCCGAGTACGATGATACGTCCATAATCAAGCGCATAGGGCATTGAATTTTCCGTTGCGCCAAACACCCGTACAAGCGGTTCGAGAAAGAAAAGGCCGATCACCAGAAAGGCTATGCCAAACAGGATCATCAGGGTAAGCGCATTGCCTACGCCCTTTTGCGCCTGCCTTTTTTGGTTTTGCCCCAGTTTTAAACTAAGGTATGCCGCCGCCCCGTCGCCCACCAAGAGTGCAAACGCGAGCGCGATCACGGTGATAGGGAAAATAATGTTGGTTGCGGCGTTGCCGAGGTAACCGACGCCCTGCCCGATAAAGATCTGGTCGACGATATTGTATAGCGAATTCACAAGCAGCGAGATCACGCTTGGCACCGTATATTTCATGATCAGCTTGGGGATAGGTGCGCTGCCCAATAATTTTGTTTCCGATAATGCTTCCATCATTTATTAAAACCTCTCAATCGTTGCCTAGGCAACTTTATATACAGAATAATAGGCAACCAATTTGGTTGCCGCTGCAACTATTATAATCAAGAATTTTTAAAGAGTCAAGTATCTTTTGCGTATTTGACAAGGAAATACAAGGCGCTTAAAATGGACATATCCAGCGAGAGGAGAAAAAATGAAATGCGCGAACTCGCAAAGAAGCTTTCCATCCTATCCCGGCGCTCCGGGATCCATCTTAATAGGCAGCTAAAGGATCTTGGGATCACCCGCGGACAACTTGTGTACCTGATGTGTATTTGCGACAACGAGGGGTTGTCGCAGGAGCAATTGTCCGAAGCGTTATGGATCAACAAGGGCGCGGTTGCACGCGCAGTTCGTAAATTTGAAGAGGACGGGTACATCACCCGCGTGCTTTCCCCAACGGATCGCCGCCAATACGGGCTTTTCCCTACCGAAAAAACAAAGCGGGCATACGATGCCATCCGCAGGGTCGAAGCGGAATGGGAGGATCAGATGACGCGCAACCTCTCCTCAAAAGAGCGGGAATCGCTTGACCGCCTTCTCGAAAAACTGCTCCATGATATGAAGTGAGCGTACGGCCTTTTGCGCCATACGCCCACAGATTCCTTATTCCGCATGCTCCGCCGAATAATCGTAAAAATTTCCTTCTGTTTTCCACAGGCGCTCCAGTTGGTAAAACTCGCGTTCCTCCTTGTGGAAAAGATGCACGAGCACATCGCCGTAATCGATCACGACCCAACGGCCCTGCCGCTCGCCTTCGGTGCGGATCGGGTTTGCCCCGTCTTCTTCGCGCAGTTTGAACTGTACTTCTTCTGCCAGCGTCTGCACATGTGAAACGTTAGGCGCACTCGCGACCACAAAATAATCCGAAATGATCGTCATGTCTGCAACGCGCAAAATCACGATATCCTGCGCCTTTTTATTGTCCAGTATTTCTGCGATCCTGTTTGCTCTTTCCGAAATCTCCAATGCTAAATCTCCTCCCCCGGGAATAACCTCCGGTAATAGTTGTATGCCTCCACACTGTCTGTATCGATCAGGCTTTTGTTTTCAATGATATGATTGATGGACATCTGCAGGCCCAATAAAACCGCTTTATCGATATTGGCAAACGCCAGCTCCCGCAGCTTTTCCACCCCCGGAAAATCCCGGTTTGGCTCCATATAGTCCGCGATGTATACGATCTTTTCCAGCATGTTCATGCCGGCTTTGCCGGTCGTATGCCACTTGATCGCCGAGAGCACCTCTTCGTCTTCCACGTATCCTTTTTCCTTCAAAAGCGCTGCCGCCGTATGTCCGTGCAGCGTTTTTTCCGTCAGGTACGCGATGCCGTATTTCCCGGCAAGCGCCACATTGTCCATCTGTTTGGTGTAGTCGTGCAGCAGGCCCGCGAGCCCCGCTTTTTCCCGGTTTGCCCCATAGCGCTCTGCAAGCGCGAGCGCCGTCTTTTCCACGCCCAGGCTATGCTCGAATTTCTCTCCCTTGACCTTCTCCGCCAGCTTTTTGACGATCCCGCCGCGGTCAGCGGTATAATCCATTTGCAATGATATATTCCTCCACGCTTTTGGGAACCAGTCCCTCGATACTTTTGCCGCGCTCCACCCGTTCCCTGATGTACGAAGAGCTTACGAAAAGGCCTGTATATTCCGACAACACAATATTCGCATGATAGTTTTCCCTAAGCCGCGCGATCTCTGCGGAAAGCCGCAGCATGTCATGCGTGCTGCGCCGCACGCATATGAAACGCGTCAGGGAAAACAGCTCCCGGAACGCGTGCCACGAGGTAAGCTCGAACACCGTATCCGCACCGATGATGAAATAGTAGTCCGTTTCCGGGTTCTTTTCCTTAAGCTCGCGCATCGTATCCGCCGTATAGGTGTAGCCCTTGCGCTTCGTTTCGATGTCCAGTAGTTTAAGGCCGTCCTCTCCGGCAACACAAAGCTCCGTCATCTTAAGCCGCATACGCGTAGGCGCGATATCCTCTTTTTTGTGCGGCGGGATACCGCTCGGCATCAGGTATACTTCGTCGAGCGCAAATTCCCGCTTCACCTGCCTGGCCATGTCCACATGCCCATTGTGCGGCGGATTGAACGTCCCGCCCAAAATCCCGACTTTCCGGTATGGATAATTGATCCTTGTCCGTCCTCCGTCCGCCAGGCCCTTTACGTACTCCATAGCTTATATCTCGATCTTTTTCTTGTTTTTTGATTCACGGTAAAGCACGAACTTCCGTCCCAAAACCGATACCCCGTCCGCGCCCAGTGCGCTGCACAGCTCATCGCATGCCTCGCGTGCCGTAAAACTGCTGTTTTGCTGCACGGTGCATTTGATCAACTCGCGCGCTTCAAGCGCGTCGTCAGCCTGTGTTTTCACATTGTCCGTGACCCCGTCCTTGCCGATATGTATGATAGGCTCCATGTGCTGCGCCATACCGCGCAACTGCGCCCGCTGTTTACTGGTTAGCATAAAATCCCTCACTCCACGAAATCGAATTCTTCGCCATTGAGCCTGACCGTATCCCCGTCTTTCGCGCCTGACAGCACCAATTTCTTCAAGATGCCCATATCGCGCAGCAGCTTATGGAAATGCCGCATGGAATCCGGCTCGTCCGGGTTGATGCGCGAGAATATTTCCTCGATCAGCGAGCCGTTCGCTTCCAGCACGCCGTCCTCGCCGCGGCCGATCTCCAGCGTCAGCTCACTGTCCTGCATCCGCCACTCCTCAAGCACGCCTTCTTCCTCGATCACCTGTTCTTCGGGCAGCGTTTTCAAAACTTCCATCATCGCCGCTTTTAGCTCGTCCGTTCCCTGGTGCGTCGCCGCCGAGATCAGAAACACCTGCTTATCAGGATAGGTTTTCAAAAAACGTTTCAGGTTCTCTTCTGCCCCCGGCAGATCCGCTTTGTTCGCCACTACAATCTCCGGTCTCTGCGCAAGTGGCTGTGAATATTTCTTCAATTCCTCGCGTATTTTGATGTAATCGTCCAGCGGGTCGCGTCCTTCGCTGCCCGCGATATCCAACACATGCGCGATCATACGCGTCCGCTCGATATGCCGCAAAAACGCATGTCCCAGACCCGCGCCAGCAGAAGCCCCTTCTATCAGCCCCGGGATATCCGCAATGATAAAATCATAATCGTACGTTTTCACCACGCCGAGATTGGGCGTAAGCGTCGTAAAATGATAATTTTCTATTTTGGGCCGCGCAGATGTGATACACGAAAGCAAGGTCGATTTCCCAACATTCGGAAAGCCGACCAGCCCCACGTCCGCAATGGACTTGAGTTCCAGTACGATCTCGCGCTCCACGACCTTTTTGCCCGGTGTCGCAAACCGCGGCGTTTGCCGCACGGAATTGGCAAACCGCGCGTTTCCCTTGCCGCCGACGCCGCCGTGCAGCACGATCACACCATCGCCGTCCCGGATATCTGCCGCCACCCGGCCCGTTTCCGCGTCCATGACCACCGTCCCTACCGGCACCTTGACCACCAGGTCTTCGCCGTTTTTGCCGCGCATATTTTTCTTTTTGCCGTTCTCGCCCGGCTGGGCCTTATACCTTTTATGGTAACGGAAATCCATCAAAGTACGCATCCCCGGGTCTGCAACAAAAACAACGTTCCCGCCGTTGCCGCCGTCGCCGCCGTCAGGGCCGCCCGCATTGATGTATTTTTCCCGCCGGAAAGACACCGCTCCATTGCCGCCGTCGCCGGCTTTGATGAATATTTTTACCTTATCTACGATCATTTTTTATTGTTATAAGGGCACAAGTCGGATATACAGCAGCTCTCGCACAACGGCCTTTGTGCTTTACATACCCTGCGCCCATGCCAGATCAGCCAATGATGCGCCTGTGACCAGTCCTCTTTCCTGATTATTTTTTTGTCTTCTTCCTCTACCTTGTTCGGATCGTCAGAGTGCGCAAAGCCGATACGGTTGGAAACCCGCTTCACGTGCGTATCCACCGGGAAAGCCGGGAGCCCAAACGCAAAGGCCAGCACCACGTTTGCCGTTTTCCTGCCCACGCCCGCAAGCGACGTCAGCTCTTCCTCCGTATGCGGCACAACGCCGCCAAACTCGCTCATCAGCCGCTGCCCGCACGCGATCAGGTTTTTCGCCTTGTTCTTGTAAAGCCCGCACGTTTTGATGTATTCCTCAAGCTCCTTAAGGTCTGCCTCCGCCAGCTCCTTTGGCGACGGATACTTCTTGAAAAGCTCTTTTGTTACGATGTTCACGCGCGCGTCCGTGCACTGCGCCGCAAGGATCGTCGCCACCAAAAGCTCGTAAGGGCTTTCGTAATTGAGCGCGGATTCGACTCCGCCGTATTCTTTTCTTAACCGTTCAATGATTTCCTTGTTTTTATCCATGCTACTATTTTAACACAAAAAAAATCTTTTTATCAACCAAACGCATTTTTTGTTTTGATATCTTCCATTTGATACAATAAAAGTACCAAATTCCCGCAATCCGGGATCGATTCCCGCCATTTCGGCTGTGATTTTGTATGACATATTTGTAGAATACAAGTACCAGGCAAATGCAAAGGAGAAGTAACGATGGATAAAAAAACGATTGGGAGCTTTATCTGTATTCTGCGCAGGGCAAGCGGTATGACGCAGCAGGAGCTTGCAGACCGCCTGCACGTATCCAACAAGACCGTAAGCCGCTGGGAGTGCGACGAATCTTCACCTGAACTCTCGCTCGTCCCGGTGATCGCAGAACTTTTTGATGTGACGACAGACGAATTGCTTCGCGGGCAGCGCGACCCCCAAACAGACGGCGAGTCCTCTCCCAGGGCCTTCCAGCAAGTTTCTTACCTGATCAAAAACAGTACAATCAAATACCGTATGCGTTCCTTGCTGGCGGCCTTTCTTTCCGTAACCGCACTGGTTGCGATGGTTATCTTCGGGTTTGGCCTGCGCGCCCCTGTGGTGGGGATCGGCCTTTCTCTGGTTCTCATTGCCGCCAGCCTGATTCTCCAGGCGGACTCTCTTTCAACCGTGCGGCTTGCCCTCGGCGATATACAATCCGGTATACCCGGCATACGTTCCCAGCTTTACCGCGCCTGGCAGGTATTTTTTGTGGTCTGTCACCTGAATATTTTCATTTTTTTCAGCGTCCTGCCCTTTATTACCGGTTATGAAAGCATCGATTCCATCATGCCGCGCAATACTTGGCTGTGGCTCCTTCCACTGTACTTATTTTTGGCACTCATCGTTTGTCTCGCCTTCTCCTTTTTTGTCCCAATGATCATTTCCCATCAGGATGCTTTGGGCGAAGCATATATCTGTGCTGAAAAAAAGAACGCCAAATTGCGGCTTATATGCATCTGCATTTGCATCGGGGCGCTCTTCTGCTGCGGGATCATTGAAAATGCCACCCCGCCCGATATCAGCGACATTGCACAGGGTAAAACCTTCACAGGCTTTGAAGAATTCAGGCAATATGCGGAAACGCCCATTTCCGTTGATTATGACGGACATATTGTGGATGTTTATGATAAAGAAACCGGAGAGGTGCGGCATTACGAAACATCGGATGAATCTCTTTGGAGCGAAGATTATCTGACCGATGAGGACGGCGCCAAATATCCGTTCACATGGCGCAATCAAGACGTCATCGGAATCGACGCCGACAGCGACCTGTCGCACATTACCGTTTACTCCCGCGCCGACCAGATCGCGTATAACCATTACGTGGAAACAAGAATAGAATTATACCTTCTTGTCTGCATCGCGATCATTATAGTAACGGTGGTTGCCTACCTGAACAAGCGCATCCGCATCGGCAGGTTGCTTGCCGATGTTCCATAAACCTGCCTAACCAAAAAACGGGAAGCGTTTTCTGCGCTTCCCATTTTGCTTTCCCTGCTTAATACGTTTTGTTGGTCATCATGCTTTTCACGGTCACGCCCTTAAGTTTACCCAGCCGGCCGGTGATCGCTCCCAGCTGCTCCGTCGTTACCTCCACGACCAGCGAGATGACATAAATGTCCTTTTCCTTGTTGGGCACGCCCATACGCGCATGGATGCAGCCGGAATATTCCGACAATATCCGGTTCACTTCACCGACGCTTTCGCGGTGCTCTTCTATGATGACTGCAATGATCCCTATCCTGTTCATACTTCCACGCCCTAATTCTGTGCGACGACCATTTCCCTGACTGTTGCGATCGCTTGCTGCAGCTGCGTATCCGTCTCAAATGTCAACGCGGTCAAATCTGCCGGCGGGTCGACCGGGACATCCGGCGTAATGCCCGCGCCGTTGATCAGGTTCCCGTTGGGCGTATAATAGACCGCTGTCGTCAGCTTCACGCCGCCGCCCGAATACGGCATATCCAAAATGGCCTGGATCACGCCCTTGCCATACGTTCTCGATCCCACGACCTGTCCGCGCGCACGGTCTTGTACCGCTCCTGCGAACACTTCGGACGCGCTTGCGCTGTTCCCGTCCACAAGGACGACCATCGGCAAATCGAAATAATCCGCGTCCGCCGTCATTTCGTCCTTCTGTTCATTTTTATCCACAGAATATCCCAGCGATCCCTCGGGTACGATCTGATCCAGCATCTCTGCCGCGCTCTTCACGCTGCCGTCCATATTGCCGCGCACGTCGATAATGACGCCGTCCGCGCCTTCGTCCTTTAAAAACTGGATCGCTCTTTTGAATTCTTCCACACAGTTCCCATTGAACTCTGAAATCACGATCTGGGCGATATTCCAGTCGTCGACCGAATCGAGCATCGTGTACGTCACATACTGCGTATCGAAGGTCGCACGCGTGATCGGGAGATCCTGCGGCTGCCCGCCGGATACGACTGTGAGCGTCAGGCTGGAGCCGTTCGGCCCCCGGAGCATATTGAATGCGCTTTCGTAGTCGAGGCCCGCGAGCGCGACCCCATCCACCGCGACGATCACATCGTTTTCTTTGAGCCCTGCCGATTCCGCAGGCCCGCCGGAATATACCCGTTCGATCTTAAGCTGCCCGCTGTTCTGGTATGGCCCTGCCGATATGCCGATGCCCGCAAGGTCGGCTTCGCTTTTGGCCTTATATTCCTTGTATTCGTCTTCGGTATAATATACGGAATATGGATCCCCAAGCGCGGAAACCATGCCCTTCAACGTCCCGTTCAGCATGGGCGCCTCGTCCACCTGCTGGTAGAAATTTTCGTTGATCAGCGTCTCCAGATCGCTGATCTCCATATATTTTTTGAGGTCTTCATAGTTTCCCTTGCCGTCTACGCGCAGTTCATTTCCCTTAAGCTGCGAGGTCTGGAAAAAATAGACGAACAGCCCTGTCACAAAACTGGCTGTCGCGGCGATTGCCGCGCACATCACAATGATCTTCTTTTTATCCAAATACCTGTACCCTCCGTTTTTGCAAGCCAAATGCTCCCAATCAAACAACGCACCTTCCCGCTTACCGGTAAGCTGTGCGCCCGCTGAAAAATATTACAAAGTTGTTACAACTAGATTATACCCATTCCATAGTTAAAAAGCAAGTTTTTGTTATTACTGTACGCAAAAGATTCACTTTTTGTTTTCATTCCAAAGATAGGCCGCAAGCTTCTCCAAATCCTCTGCATATGTCGTTTTGAGCGGAGGATTGTAAATGATGCTCGCCGGATGGTAAAGCGCGAACAGCGTATATACCCGTCCCGCCACCTTTACAGGCCGCGCTTGTCCGTGGTACGCGCCAATGGCCGCGGAAAAATCTCCCAGCACCGCGCGCAGCGGCGTATTGCCCAGTGTCACGATCACCTCCGGGTCCAATATCCCGATCTCCCGCAGCAAAAAACCAGCAGCGTTCTCGACTTCCTGCCGGGTGGGCGGCCGGTTGGACACCGTACCTTTTGCGCTGGTTTTGTGCGGACGGAATTTGCATACGTTCGTGATATAGATATCCTCGCGGGCAAGACCCACTGCCTGCAAAAAACCATCCAGGTTTTTCCCCGCCTTGCCGACGAACGGCCTGCCGGTCGCCACCTCGTCTTTTCCCGGCGCCTCGCCGATCAGCAACAGCCGCGCTTCCCTGTTTCCGTCTCCAAAAACAAGCGGCGTATCCGGATAGAATGTGCCGATCTCCTGATATAATTTATCGAGCAACCGCAAGCTCTCCCAACTTCTTTTTCAACACCTGGAAATCCTGTTTTGCGCCCTCCACATAATCCGGGTTGTGCAGCATTGCCGCCGGGTGAAACGTGGGCATGATCGTAAAATTCTTGACCTCGATACAGCTTCCGTGTTCCTTCATCATTTTCACATCGCGTTTCAGGATGACTCCCGCCGCGATACGCCCCAGGCACACGATGACCTTGGGCTTTATAAACGCCACCTGCGCACGCAGATAATCCATACACGCTTCGCGCTCGTCAGGCTGCGGGTCGCGGTTGTTCGGCGGACGGCACTTGACGACATTCGCGATGTAAACGTCCGAACGGGCAAGGCCGATCTCCGCGAGCATCTTATCCAGGAGCTGCCCGGCAGGCCCCACAAACGGCCGTCCGAGCTCATCCTCCCGGGCTCCCGGCCCTTCGCCGATGAACATAACGTCCGCATGCAAATTCCCTTCGCCGAATACCACATGCCTACGCTGCCCGGCCAACCTGCACTTTTTGCACTGCATCACTGTTTCGTATAACGTTTTGATATCCGTAAACTGCATAAGGAACCCCCTTATACGCTCGTCCGTCCTTCCAGCGCCTTTGCCAGCGTGATCTCGTCCGCGTATTCGAGCTCCGCCCCAATGGGGATACCGTGCGCGATACGCGATACCTTCACGCCAAACCCTTTTAACAACCTGCTGATATACGCGGCTGTCGCCTCGCCCTGTACGTCCGGGTTGGTCGCCAATATGACTTCCTTTACATCGTCCGTCAGCCGCCCTAAAAGCGGCTTGATCGCAATATCGTCCGGGCCGACGCCCTCAAGCGGCGAGATCGTGCCGCCGAGCACATGGTAAAGGCCGCGGTATTCGTGCGTTTTTTCGATCGCAAATACATCGCGCGCGTCTTTGACGACACAGATGATGGAAGCGTCGCGTTTCGCATCCGCGCACACCTCGCAGATTTCTCCCTCGCACAGGTTGCCGCATATCGTGCAATACCGCACTTTGCGGCGCGCGTCGTACATATCCAGGGCGAACTGCTTTACGTCCGCTTCAGGCATCTTCAAAATATAATACGCCAGCCTTTGCGCCGTTTTCGCGCCGATCCCCGGCAACTTACAAAACTGTGCGACCAGCTTTGAATAAGATTGCAGATTCATATCGTTTAGAGCAACCCCCCGAGGTTCATTCCCCCGGTGATCTTGCCCATCTCGCTCTGCATCATCTCGTCCGCCTTTGCAAGCGCTTCGTTCACCGCCGCGATGATCAGATCTTGCAGCATCTCCACATCGTCCGGATCGACCGCTTCTTCCTTGATCTCGATACTTTTTAACATCTTTTTCCCGGTCGCGACCACGCGCACTACGCCGCCGCCTGCCGTTGCTTCCACTTCACGTTCTTCCAGTTCTTCCTGCATCTGCTGCATCTTCGCCTGCATCTGCTGTGCCTGGCGCATCATATTCTGCATATTCATCCCGCCCGGGAATCCACCTTTTGCCATTCTTCATTCCTCCATGATCGATTTATTTGATGATGACTTTATCCTTGCCAACCAGCTCCGCCAGTTGTTCCTGAATACTCTTTTCTTCTTCCTTTTGTTCCTTTTCATAAACGATGTCCACCACCATCGCATGCCCAAAAACCTTGGCCGTGATATCGCTCATCTGCGCCGCATATTCTTCCTTTTTCAGCATGTCCATCAGCGCGCTGTCCGCTTTGTCCGCGTAGAGGTCGAGAATGCTTCCGCGCGCTTCCATCTTTTGGATGGAAGCCGCGGCCGGCCCCAATACGGGAAGCTCTTGCGCCACCAGAGCTTTGAACCGCTTGCACGCCGCGTCGTCCGGTACGGCGGCCGCCGCCTTTTTCTGCTCCGCGCACTCTTTTTGCTCCTCCGCTTCGACCGTCTCGATGGCCGCGGGCTGTGCCGCCGGTTTTACGCCAGCCTGCTTTTCTGCCTCCGCCTGCATATGTACAGGCGCCGCTGCCTGCGGCTTTTCGGAAATTGGTGCAGTCTGCTTTGCCACCGTATCGAGCCCACCCTGTGCAAGGCCTGCAGCCAGCTTCTCCACGCGCTGCTCAAGCTTTTTTAAACGCAGCTCCATATCCTTGGTATCCACATCCGTTGTGTTGTTCGACGCGCGCACCACCGCGGCAATAAGCACCGCATCCGGCGTGCTCGCGTAGCGCAGCGTGTTTTGGTTATAGATGAACACCTCCAGCACGCGCAGCAGGTTCGCACATTTGTATGCATCCCCCACGTCCCGCGCCAGCCGCGCGGAAAGCTCTACTACGATGTCGCGCAGGATATTGTGCGGCTCTATGCCCGTTTGCATCATTTCATTGACGGACAAAAGGGCCTGCCGGGGATTTTCTTCCAAAATCGCGTCGACCAACGCTTTTAACTGTACGCTGTCCGCCACGCCCATCGCGTCGTTCACGTCCTTAAGCGTGAGCTTTTCCTTGCCTGCGATACACTGGTCCATAATGGAAAGCGCATCGCGCATCGCGCCTTCCGCGGACTGCGCGATCATTTCGATCGCTTCCTCCTCATAGGAAACGCCCGTCTTGTCCGCCACCTCTTTTAACCGCGCAATGATATCCTCGCCCGATATCCGCTTGAAATCGTAACGCTGGCAGCGGGACAAAATCGTCCCCGGAAGCTTACGCAGCTCGGTCGTCGCTAAAATGAATACCGCATGCGGCGGCGGTTCTTCCAATGTTTTCAACAGGGCATTGAACGCCCCCGGCGAGAGCATATGCACTTCGTCGATGATATACACCTTGTATTTTCCCAGCGCGGGCAAAAGCGACACCTTCTCGCGAATATCGCGTACATTGTCTACGCTGTTGTTGGACGCTGCGTCAATCTCCACGATGTCCACAAACGCGTCGTCTTTCAGGCTCCTGCAAACCTCGCATTTCCCGCACGGGTTCCCGTCCTGCGGGTCAAGGCAGTTAAGGGCGTTGGCCAGGATTTTCGCCGTACTCGTTTTCCCCGTACCCCGCGGGCCGTAAAACAAATACGCGTGCGCCTGCCGACCCGTCACGACCTGTTTTTTCAGTATATCTGTAATGTGCTGCTGTCCGTATACTTCATCGAATGTGGACGGCCGGAACACCCGGTACAGCGTTTTATATGCCATAGATTTTTGCTCCTGTTTTTTGTCTTTTTTATTATACCATAAAAGTGGTAAAAACCGGTAAGTCCCTTACCCTTTTAATCTGTTCTTCCGTTCCTCGATATAGCTGCTAAACGCCTTAAGGTTCCGGCTCACAACGAGCTCCTCCGGGAAATCCGCTTCCTCCAGCGCTTCTTTTACCATATCGAAGTTCCCCACCCGGTAGCAGATATGCGCGTCGGAAGAAACCGTGATGCGCACATCGTGTTTTTTGCATAGCGCGAGAAAATCTTTGCAGTTGGGCTCGCTGCCTTTGCGGTAGATAAACGAATGGTTATTGAGCTCGATCAGCTTATCCAGCTTCTTGGCCTCCCTGACCAGCGCTTCCCTGTCAACGTCATAATACGGATTGCCCGGATGCCCGATCACATCCACGTACGGATTGTTGATCGCGCCCAGCATGGCATTTGTATTCTGTTCCTTTGTTCCCGGGTCGATCACGATGTCGTGCAGCGAGGCGATCGCAAACTCCGTGCAGCGCATAAAACGCTCCGGAATATCGGTGTTCCCCTCAAAATCAAGAATATTCGCTTCCGTGGCATTAAAGACGCGTACCCCTTCCATGACGTCGGGTGCCGCCGTTAAGACAGTGAGGATAAAATCGACCGCGCCTCCCTTGAGCGCCGGGCCATGGTCTGCACAGCAAATCGCTTCCATCCCCCGCTCGTACGCGAGGATCGCGTTTTCCCTGACCGTAGAATAAGCGTGTCCGCTCGCGACCGTATGTGTATGCGTATCCACCAAAAGTTCCATTTTTTACCTCCGTCCAGTTCCCAAAATTTTTTATGTCAATTCAAATCGTATTCTTTTCGCCATCGTTCCTGTCTTTGTCGCGCTGCCAGAAAAAAAGGTATTGCTGCGCGATGCCCGCATACTTTCCAAATCTTTTCCTGGCAAATGCATAGACCTGCCTGTCGTTTCCTGCAAAGCCGTAATGCTCTTTTAACACCCGTTTGATCCAGACGTCCGCCGGGAAAGCATCCCTAAACCCCAGCGAAAACAATAAAATGCAGTCCGCGACCTTGGGCCCCACGCCGGGCAATTCCATGAGTTCTTTTTTTGCATCCCCATAACTTTTTGCACGCAGCCCCTCCAGATCGAAGCCTCCTGCGACCATGCGCGCCGTTTCCTTTATGTACGGCGCACGGTATCCGCTGCCGCATTCCTTAAGCGCTTCTACGCTAAGGGCCGCAAGTTTGTCCGCCTCCGGAAATGCATAATAGGTCTTTCCTTCAAATACAAACGGCCGGCCGCACCGCTCGCAGATCCGCCTGATGATCCCTTTGATCCGCTTCAAATTGTTGTTTGCCGACACGATAAATGAGACCAGCGTCTCGAACGGGGGCTGGTTAAGCAGCCGCAGCCCGCATCCATATTGCCTTCCCTTCTCAAGCGCTTCATCCCCGCAGTCGCAAAAAAGCATACCATAGTCTGTTTCCAGGTCAAAATACCGCTTCCACACCTGTTCATATTCTTCCGCTCCGCACGGATACAGCGTGATACGGTTCCCTTTTTTGGTAACGCGCAAAAAGCGCCCGTGTGCAACGCCCTCAAATACGCCTTCCTCCACCTCGTCAAAACGGAACGTCTGCCCGTTATCAAAAATGTGCCGCGGTTCAAAGCAGGACATGCCCTTAAGCACCGCGCCGCCGCCTTCAAAACTTACTTCCATGTGTTTCAGTATACCATACCCCTGCATTTTTTTGTAGGGAGAACATCTTGCCTTCATATAACAAGACGCTTTTGGAAAATCCAAAAGCGTCTTAGGTACAGCGCTATATTATGCCTGACCTCCTATCTTCACACCATTTGCCTTTGCAGCCCGACCAGCCCTTCCCCAAACAACACGCTGTCCATTGTGCTCAGGTGATCGCTGATCTTTGGGTAAAATTCCATTTGCGCCAAAACGTCCCTGTCAAGGTCGATCCCCGGCGCTATTTCGATCAGCTCAAGGCCGCCACGCGTCACGCGAAATACCGCGCGTTCCGTGATATACAGCACTTCCTGACCGTTTTCAAAACCCATTTTGCCATGATACGTGATCTGGTCGATCTTTTGCAAAAACTTTTTATTTTTCCCCTCCTGCTCAATGACAAGCTTTCCTCCGCAAAAGCTTTCCCGCAGCCCTCCCGCGGTAAAGGTGCCGCAAAAAACCAGCCTTTTTGTGTTTTGCGAAATATTGATCGAGCCGCCGCAGCCGTAAATCCTGGAACCGAACCTGGAAATATTCGCGCTGCCTGCCTGGTCGGCCTGCGCAAAACCGAGATACGTTATGTCAAGCCCGCCGCCGTCGTAAAAATCAAACTGGCTTTCCTGTTCGATCATCGCCACCGCGTTTCGCGCCGCGCCGAAATCTTTTCCGCCGCAGGGGATCCCGCCGATCACGCCGCTTTCCGCCGTCAGCGTCATCCGCTCGTATACGCCCTCTTCATCCGCTACCGCCGCGATAAATTCAGGCGCGCCGATCCCGAGGTTGACGACAGCGCCCGGCTTTAGCTCCTGCGCGCACCGCCTGGCGATCACTTTTTTCGCGCTCATGGGCAGCTTTCCGTTTTTTGTTGCCAGGACGCGGCTATGGCCGGTCAGAGTTGGATCGTATCCGGTCATATCGCCGATCGGCCGGTGGTTTTTCTCCGGTTCGCCGCACACGACGAGCGCATCTACAAAGATGCCGGGCACATACACCTTGTCCGCCGCAAGGCTGCCGCGCGGTACAATCCTTTTGACCTGCGCGATCACCTTCCCGCCGCAGGCTTTCACGGCCATCGCGATCAGCCGGATATCCGTTTTGACCACTTCTTCGTCGATGCACAGGTTGCCGTCCGGGTCTGCCGCCGTAGCGCGAACCAGCCCGATGTCGAATTTCGGTACATCGTAGGACAGGTATTCCCCGCCTTTGACGGTAACGACTTCCACGATATCGTCTGTCGAGCGTCCGGTCATCTTGCCGCCCTCGAGCCGCGGATCCACATAAGTGTTCAGGCCGACCTTTGTCAGGTATCTGTCGTCGCCGCACAGCCGCGCGCGGTATAAGCGCATGACCGTACCCTGCGGCACATTATACGCCTCTACCCCATTGTTCAAAATCATCTCACCGATTTTCAGGTTGGTTCCGAAAAAGGCTGATACGATACGCTTCAAAAGCCCCTCGTGGGCAAGGTGGTCGCTGCCCCCGCCGGCAGAATCACTGAGGCCGGAACCAGAATACTGCGTCAGCCCTCGCGGCTGGCCGGTCTTTAAAAAACGTTCTTCCAACCGGGTAAGCACTTCCTCTGCCATACCCGCCATACCAAACCCGCTGGACGCCATCACGTCCCCGCTTTTGATGAGGTCGAGCGCCTCGTCCATGCTGTATCTCTTATCTGTCATTCTGCTTTCCTTCTATCATTTCAGAGGCGGAAAATCAGCCTTCCGTTTTTCCACAAAAGCCGTCATTCCTTCTACGCGGTCAGGACTGTCGTAGCACTGCCTGGTCAGCATCTCTTCCAGTACGATCCCCGTTTCCAAATCCGTTTCCGCGCCGCGGCCGATCGCCAGCTTTGCGGCGGCGACCGCCATCGGTGAATTGGCCGCGATCCTGTTTGCCATCGCAACCGCTTCATCCAGTAATTTCTCCGGTTCCACAACCTTATTGACAAGACCGATCCGGTAAGCTTCCTGCGCATCGATGCGTTCTGCCGTCATAATCAGCTCCTTGGCCTTGCCCGGGCCCAGTAAACGAACCATCCGCTGCGTCCCGTTAAAGCCCGGTATGATTCCCAGTCCTGTTTCCGGCTGGCAAAAAACCGCCTTTGAGGAGGCGATGCGGATATCGCAGGCCATAGACATTTCCGTTCCGCCGCCCATGGAATAGCCGTTAACCGCCGCAATGACAGGCTTGCGCAGCAATTCCAGCTTACGGAAAAATTGCACTCCCACGTGCGTAAAATACATTCCCTGCTCTATATTGAGCTGCAGCATATACTTCACGTCCGAGCCCGCCATAAAAGCCTTTCCTTCCCCGGTGATGATGATGGCACGGATGTCGGGGTCGGCGTCCAGCTTGTCGATGCACGCCGTCATCTTTTCAAACAGCTCCACGCTGAAAATGTTAAGCCCCTTGTCCGAAGATAGCGTCATAATCCCCACGGGCCCCTGTTTTTGTACCGTTACATCTGTCATTTTAAAAATTCCCCTTTCTCTGATTCATTCGTTTTACGTTTGCGCAGCTCTTTGAGCAATGCCGGTATGATCTCCACGGCATCCCCCACGATCCCGAAATCCGCCGCCTTGAAAATCGGCGCATCCGGATCCGTATTGATGGCGATAACCGTTTTGGCCGAAGACACCCCCGTCATATGCTGGATCGCTCCGGAGATCCCGCAGGCAATATATAGATCCGCCATGATGCTGGCGCCCGTCTGTCCCACCATGTGTTCGTGGGAAATCCATCCCAGATCCGCCGGTGGGCGGGATGAAGCGGCTGCGCCGCCCAGTTCCCCTGCCAGTTCGCGAATCAGCTCAAAGTTCTTCGCTCCGCCCATGCCCCTGCCGCCGGCAACAATAATTTTTGCTTTTTCCAGGCCGCAATTTCCATCCTGCTCCTTACGCACCGACCCTGCCAGCACGGTACGCAAAGGTTTTTGCGGAACCGTTTCCCTGATAACCGTACATTCTCTTTTATTTTCTTCAGGCTGGCGGAAAACCCCTGCGCGCACCGTCGCCATCTGCGGCCGGCGCTGCGGACATATGATCGTCGCCAGCAAATTACCGCCGAACGCAGGACATATAAAGCGTGTCACCTTTTCATCTCCCGGCCGGATATCGATGCAGTCGGCCGTCAGTCCTGTCTTAAGCCGCGCGGCAATGCGCGGCGCAAGATCCCTGCCGTTGTCGCTCGCGCCGATGAGGATAGAATTCGGCCGGTATTTCTCCGCTAAAATACAAAATGCATCTGCAAAGGCTTCCGTATGGTATTCCCCGTATCCGCTTCCTGCAACGGCGATGACGGTATCCGCACCCAGGGACGCCGCATGCGCTATCATCGCGGATGTGATTTGCCCGCCGATCAGGATCGCAACCACGTCTTCATGGTATGCGTCCGCAAGCGCCCTCGCCGGAGTAAACAGTTCCAGCCCCGCTTTTTCCAGTTGCCCGTGCTCCTGTTCAAGGTATACCCAAATATCCTTACACTGTGACCTTTCCTTTGTCATGCCTGCCGTCCCCCGTTGCCGCAAACCATTCCCTGCAGGACGTCCGCCATGCTGCCTGCAATTTCTTCTATACTGCCGCCAAACATCACCGCGTCCTTTTCATGCGGGATGACGCAAACCTCGGCCACCTTTGTGGGAGAACCTGTGCTTCCCGTGCGTTCAGGCTCCAGTCCGTCCATGTCGCCCGGGCCCAGTATGGAAACCTGCGCTTTCATAGACGCCATTTTGCTTTTCATCGTCGGGTAACGCGGGGCGACCTGTGCATTTCCGATGGTCAGCACGCACGGCCCTTGCACCTTGACTTGATCGACAGCAGCCTTACGCTCGCGCAGCACAAGATAGCCGCCTGCCGCCTGTTCAAACCCAACGGCTCCCGTCACCTGCGGCAGATCCAGTATCTCGGCCAGCTCCGCGCCCACCTGCGCCGTATCGCTGTCCATCGCCTGTTTCCCACACAAAACCAAATCAAAACCGCCGATGTTTTTCCTCTGCATGATGGCGCGCGCCGCCTGCGCAAGCACATAGCTGGTAGCCAGCGTATCCGCGCCGCCAAACGTCCGGTCGCTTGCCAGCCACGCCTCGTCCGCCCCCACGGCAAGGCACTCCCGAAGCGCCGTTTCCGTTTGGCGCGGGCCCATGGAAAGCACCGTGACGCTGCCGCCGTGCCGCTCCTTATGCTGCACCGCCAATTCCAGCGCCAGGCGGTCGAAGGGATTGACGATACACTCGATACCGTCTCGCATCAGCGTTCCCGTCTGCGGATCGATCCGGACTTCCATATCTGCGGGAACCTGTTTGATGCATACCAGTATTTCCATCCGCTTACCTCATAAGGTTGCCGGCGATTACCATGCGCTGTATCTGGTTGGTACCCTCGAGAATCTGGAAAACCTTTGCGTCGCGCATCAGCTTCTCCACCGGATATTCCCTGCTGTAGCCGTATCCGCCCAGTACCTGCAGCGCGTCGATCACGACCTGCATTGCCATATCCGAGGAATAACACTTTGCGATCGCCGCTTCCCTCGTCGTGCGCATACCGTTTTGCGCCATGTCCAGCGCGTGGATCATCATTTGCCGTGCGGTTTCGATTTTAATATCCATATCCGCGAGCATAAACTGTATCGCCTGGTTGTATATGATAGGTTTGCCAAACGTCGTACGTTCCTTTGCGTAGGCGGTTGCCTCTTCCATGGCGCGCTGCGCGATCCCTATGGTGATGGCCGCCGTCAGGATACGCTCTATGTCAAGCGTTTTCATAGCAAGGCCAAACCCTTTTCCTTCCTGTCCGATCAGGTTTTCGGCCGGAATACGAACGTCGTCAAAAAATACGGACGTCGTATTGGAAAGCCTGAGGCCCATCTTGTCTTCCTCTTTGCCTACGCTGACACCCTGCCTGTCGCTCTCCACCAAAAACGCGGAGATTCCCTTTGTGCCCGCCTGCTTATCCGTCATCGCGAACACAATATAAATATCCGCAATACCGCCGTTGGAAATGAAACATTTGTCGCCGTTGATCACATATTCATTGCCCTCGCGAACCGCCGTCGTACGCGTATTTGCCGCGTCGGATCCCGCTGCCGGCTCGGTTAAGGCAAAGGCTCCGTATCCGCCCGCCGTTAAAGTTTCCGCAACCTGCTTTACCTGCCGCGTAGTTCCCGCCGCCATGACCGGCTTTAACGCCATTGCGCTTGTTGCAAGCGTAGACGGTATGCCTGCATCCGCTTTGGCCAGTTCCTCGTAGATCGCCGCAACCGTAACCAGGCCGAGGCCCATTCCGCCATGTTCCTCCGGCACTTCAATCAAATGAAGCTGCATGGCCAGCGTTTTTTCCATAATGTCTGCCGGGAACTCCCCGGAAACATCATAAGCTTTACATTGCTCCTTGATTTCCCTCTCCGCAAAATCCTTTACCATGGACACGAGCTCCTGCGAATCCGGCGTTAACAGATATCCCATAACGTACCCTCCTGTATGAATTTTTTATTTCCATGATCTTACTTAGGCCCAGACCGGTGTCGTTGAACAGAAATGGGGATGCTTTCTAAATTGGCTTTTATCTTAACAAATTCGCATCGGGCTGTATAGGGGAATATTTCTACCTGCATGGGAGTTTTATGTGCTGATCGGACTTTATTGACCGCCGCAAAATACAAATTTACGGCTATGAAGCCGCAATCCGCCTTTGCCCTTGTATATGAAACCGGACAAAATTTTCCCATAAAAAAGCGGTATGGCCAATGGCCATACCGCTTTTTTAAACAGTTCTTAGTCGGATACATACGGCAGAAGCGCCATAATCCTTGCACGCTTGATCGCGATCGCAAGCTCTCTCTGGTGCTTTGCGCATGTGCCGGAAGCGCGCCTCGGCATGATCTTGCCGCGCTCCGTGATAAACTTCCTCAGTTTTGCAACGTCTTTGTAATCTATTGTTTCCGACTTATCCGCACAGAACATACAAACTTTCCTTCTCGGACGTCTTGCACGCATAGGTCTTCTTGCTCTTTCTTCACTCATTGTGAGATACTCCTTTACTTAGAAATCAGAAAGGCAGTTCCGCATCATCAAGCGGCTGGAAATCAGAAAGCTCTTCCGCAAACAGGTCGTCTGCATTCTGCTGCGGTGGCGCCTGCGGCGGGACGTAATCGCCCTGGCCGCTTCCCTGGCTGTCGCGCCTGCTATTCAAAAATTCAACTTCATCCGCGATGACCTCGGTCACGTAGCGTCTTACACCGTTCGCATCGTCATAGTTACGCGTCTGGATCGTGCCCACAACGCCAACCTTGGAACCCTTTACGCAATACTTCGCAACATTTTCAGCCAGTCCGCGCCAGCATACCACCGGGATAAAATCCGCCTGCTGCTGTCCGTCCTGCGATTTATACCTGCGCTGCACTGCCACCGTGAAACTCGTAACGGAAATACCGCTCGATGTCGTACGCTGTTCAGGATCCCTTGTTAAATTTCCAACCAGAATCGCTTTGTTCATACTGGAACCATCCTTTTCATGCAAATCGTTTCCAGGCACGAAAAACATGCCTGTATCCATTTTTATTTCTCGTCGAGATTGATAACCATAAAACGCAGTACGTCGTCTGAAATCTTGTAGTTTCTTTCAAGCTCGGCCGGCAGCGCCGGATCCGCTTCAAAGTTCATCAGTACATAGTAGCCGTCATTGATATACTGGATCGGGTAGGCAAGACGCTTTTTGCCCCACTCGTCGATCTTTTCGACATTGCCGCCGTTGTTTACGACGATGTCGGAAAACCGCTTTACGAGCGCGTCTTTCTTTTCCTCTTCCATATCCGGCTTCAAAATATACATGGATTCATACTTTGTCATCCGTAATTCACCTCCTCATGGACTAATGGCCCTGCTTTTGTCCGCAGGGCAAGGACGCTACATCAAGGTATTATATCTCATTTTTCATGGAAAAGTCAAGTGATTCCTGCGTCCTTTAAAGATTCCGCTTCCCGATCTCTTCCACTTTCCTGTCGTATTCCTCCTGCGTGATCACGCCTTCACCGCGCATCACGGTAAGCCGTCCGATCAGATATTTGACCTGTTCAGCGGCGTTTGCTTTCAGGATCGAATCGCGCTCGATGTCCGCCATCCGGTTTACCTGCGCCTGTTCTGCCTTCCGGCGGCTCCGGTACCGCAGGTAAGCGCCCAGCGCTACGACTGCCGCCAGAACGATCCCTACGACCACCCCGGCCATGCTTGTCTGCTCGTTTTGCGCTATTTTCCTCGTGACAGCATTGTCCGCCTTCCCGATCTTCACACTGTCCATGATACCTTCCATCAGCTCTTCATGTTCCGGCGTTATGCTCCCATTGTTTTCACGCAGCATAAAGTCCAGATGCTGTCCATTCTTAATCGTCATGTAATGCAGCTCGTCATATGCCGCACCGCCGACTTCCACGATGATATGGTAAGAAATATAAAGCGCGTCGTCTGTTTGTACTTTTTCGACGCCCACGACTTTCCCGCCGACTTCCTCCGCAAAGGCTTCACTCTTAAAATACTCCACTTGCTGGTCAACATATCCCTCTACGTCCTGCATATCCTCGATCAGCATTTGTGTAAAGTTTGTGGACATCACAGAGGTTGCACCATCTTCTTCGTCCTGTGTCATACTGATCATAAACTCATTCTTTCCGTCCGCTTCCAGCGCATCCAGGTAAATATCCTGGTCTGCAAGCGAAGTACGCGCCTCCCGCGCCTCTAAGCCAAAAAGGTCGTAGAGCGCTTCCTTGACATCCGGATCGTCCAGAGTCTCGTCCGTCACTACCAGGTATCCGTCAGGGATCTCAACCGTCAGGTTCAAATCCGGCAGGCTGTATGTATCCCCATGCGCAAAGGCCGTACCCGTGCATAGCACAATCAACAGGGCAGCTGCCATTACCGCTACAAATTTTTTCATATCCAGTCCTCCTAAAGCGCAAGCAGCAGCTTTCTTTTCCGTTCTTCAAATGCCTCGTCCGTGAGAGTCCCTTCGTCGTGTTGCTTTTTTGCTTCCAGCAAGTCGGCAAAAACCTGCTCTTGCTGCGGATTCAGTCCGGCAGCCGCCACAGGCACCGCCGCCCCTTCATAACGCGGCACCGCGTTTGCCCTGATGTGGAAATCATAGACATAAGCAACCCTGCGCGACATCAGGAGATACGCGACCAGCAAGGATTCTACCACGACCTGTACTGCAAAAAGTGCGCCGCCCTGTACCAGCGCATTGTTCACGAGCGTCACCGCCACACACGCAATATACAAAAACACAAACGGCTTTTTCTTCAGAAAATAAAAAACCAGCGTCGCTGCACCCAGGCAGGTGATCACAACCAGCAGGATGTCTGATCCGTAAAAATAATATATACCCTGCGCTTTGTTTACCGCCATGGCTGCCAACCCTACGAGATTCATCACGAGCCCGGCAATGATCCGGAACCCGATAAAAGCGAGCCACCCGCCTATCTTTGTTTTGTCCGGCGCCGGCTGCGGCATAAGCATTTGCTCTTGCATAAAAACCTCCTATACGAGCTGCTTTTTAAGCAATTCGATACTCTTTTCCAGCCGTGAAAGCGTTTCATGCTTTCCTAACAGATACGCGATCTCGATCGCCCCGCCCGGCGTGACCGCCACACCGGAAATCGCCACGCGCAGAGGGTACAGGAGCTGTCCGTTCTTGATGCCCAGCCTCTGCACCAGCCCCATCATCGCGTCGTGCAGCGCCGTCTCGCTGAATTCCGGCAGGTCGCGCAGCACCGGGTATGCCTCCTTAAGGTTTACCAGCGCACTTTCAGGCGTTACCTTCATCTTTTTGTGGTTGTAAAGGTCGATACCATAGTCCGGCATCTTGCCCAGAAAAGCGACTTTCCCGGGGATATCGGTGAGCACCTCCAGCCGTGGCTGGATAAGGCGCGTCAAAAGCGGCAGGTCGAATTTATCCGGGTCGATGGCCTGCTCAAAATACGGCATTGCCGTGCTGATGAATTCTTCTTCGGAAAGCGCGCGGATATATTCCCCGTTCATCCATGTGAGTTTTTCCACATCAAAGATCGCCGGGCTCTTACTGATGCCCGACACATCAAATGCGTCGATCAGCTCGGGCAGGGTGAATATCTCCTGGTTGCCGGAAGGGCTCCAGCCTAAAAGCGCAATATAATTGAGGATCGCAGGGGATAAAAACCCCTTAGCAATAAAATCTTCGTAGGATGCATCGCCGTGCCGCTTACTTAGCTTGGCATGCTTGTCGCGCATCACTGGCGGCAGGTGGATATACTGCGGAACGTCCCATTCAAGCGCCTTATATAAAAGATTGTATTTGGGGGTCGATGAAAGATACTCGATCCCACGGATCACATGGGTGATCCCCATCAGGTGGTCGTCCACCACATTCGCTAAATTGTATGTCGGATACCCGTCCGACTTCAAAAGGATATTGTCCTCCATGTCGCTGTTGGGCACAGTGATATCGCCGTACACCATGTCGCTGTACGTCGTTTCCCCCTCCGTGGGAATGTTCTGGCGGATCACGTACGGCACACCCGCGTCAAGGTTCTTTTGCACCTCTTCCGGCGCCAGGGAAAGGCAATGCTTGTCATACTTGAATTGCTTTCCCTTTGCTTCACACTGCGTGCGCAGGCCGCCCAGGCGTTCTTTGGTGCAAAAGCAATAATATGCCGCCCCGCGCCGCACAAGCTCCTGTGCATACTCACGGTAGATATCCTTGCGCTCGGACTGGATATACGGGCCGTACGGGCCGCCTACGTCCGGGCCCTCGTCGTATACGAGCCCCGTATCCTTAAGCGTACGGTAGATGATCTCGCTTGCCTGGTTGACAAGCCTCTCCCTGTCCGTATCCTCGATACGCAGGATAAACTTCCCGCCGTGTTTTTTTGCAAATAGAAATGCATAAAGCGCCGTCCGCAGGCCGCCGATATGCAGGTATCCCGTAGGGCTGGGCGCAAATCTCGTTCTTACTTCCATGGTCAATTTCCTTTCAAAACCTGTTTTGCAAAGCTGTCCTTCAGACTTACGATCTGGTTGAACACCAGCTTATCCCCCGTACTGTCCACCGGGTCGATGGCAAAATACCCCTGCCGCATAAACTGGAAGCGGTCGCCTTTTTTCGCCGTTTTAATGTGCGGCTCCAATAAAACAGGGTCAAGCACCACCATCGAATTTTCATTCGTCACATAGCTGCCGTCCTCCTGCTCCAAAAACAGGTAGTCAAACAGCCGCACCTGCGCCCTGACAGCCGTATTTGCGTCCACCCAGTGCAGCGTACCCTTGACCTTTTTGCCGCTGTTCTCGCCGCCCGACTTGGTCGTCTTATCATAGCTGCATACGACCTCTGCCACATTCCCGTCCGCATCCTTTACGGCACGTTCGCATTTGATGATGTACGCATTTTTCAGCCGCACCTCGCCGCCCACATACAGGCGGAAATATTTGTTGTTCGGCCTTTCCTCCATGAAATCGTCCCGCTCGATATACAGGTGCTTGGAGAACGGCACCCCGTGCCTGCTTTCGCCCCCCGGCAGGTCTTCGGCCGTAAGCATCTCCGTCTCATTGTCCGGATAATTTTCGATGGTCAGCTTCAGCGGCCGGAGCACCGCCATCACGCGCGGCGCATGCGCGTTCAAATCCTCGCGCACGCAATGCTCCAGCAGTCGTACATCCACCTCGGAAACCGCCTTCGCCACGCCGATGCGTTCGCAGAAATCGCGGATCGCTTCGGGCGTATAGCCCCTGCGGCGCACGCCGGAAAGCGTGGGCATGCGCGGATCATCCCAGCCGGACACCACGCCCTCGTCCACCAGCTTTTTCAGGTAGCGCTTGCTCATCACCGTATTGGAAAGGTTGAGCCGCGCAAATTCGTACTGGCGCGGCACGTTTTTACAATCGCAGTTTTGTACCACCCAGTCGTAAAGCGGGCGGTGATCCTCGAATTCCATCGTACAAACCGAATGCGTCACGCCCTCAAAAGCATCCTCCAACGGATGCGCAAAATCATACATCGGATAGATGGCCCACTTATCGCCCGTGCGGTGGTGCGGCGATTTCACGACACGGAAGACCGCCGGATCGCGCATATTGAGGTTGGGCGAACTCATATCGATTTTCGCTCGCAGTATCTTTTCTCCATCCTCGAATTCGCCCGCCCTCATACGGCGGAACAAATCCAGATTCTCTTCGACGCTGCGCTCCCTGTATGGGCTTTCCTTGCCCGGCTCCGTAAGCGTTCCGCGGTATTCGCGCATCTGCTCGGCCGTTAAATCATCCACAAAAGCAAGGCCCTTCTTGATGAGCGCTTCCGCGCATTCATACATATAATCAAAATAATCCGAGCCGTATACTTCCTTGTCCCAGGAAAACCCCAGCCACTCGATATCTTTTTTGATCGCATCGACATAGGATGCATCCTCTTTTAAAGGGTTTGTGTCGTCAAAGCGCAGGTTACACTTTCCGCCGTATTCCTCCGCCAGCCCGAAATTCAAACAAATAGCCTTGGCATGCCCTAAATGCAAATACCCGTTCGGTTCGGGCGGGAACCGCGTCACGACTTCTTTTACAACACCCTTTTCAAGGTCGTTTTCAATGATTTCTTCGATAAAATTCTTTGATTCTCCTTCTGCCATCTTCTGCTCCCATCCATCCAAATAAATAATACACATATTATATCATAACTATTTATGGTATGTCTCGTGATTTAGTATCTTGAATGCGCGGAACACCTGCTCCAGCAGCACGATGCGGAACAACCTGTGCGGCATCGTCATTTCCGAAACGGACAGCCGCATATCCGCACGGCTTTTCACCTCTTCCGAAAGCCCCAGCGACCCGCCGATCACAAAGCTGATGGTACTGTTTCCCCCTGTCATCAGCGTATCCAGCTTTTGCGCGAACGCTTCGGAGCTGAGCTGTTTCGCGCGCACGTCGCACGCGATCACGTAGCCTTCGCATTTGGCAAGGATCCGCCTGCCTTCCGCGTCCCTGACCGCTGACAGCGCCTTTTCCCCTTTGACGTTTGTAAGCGGCTCGTCCGGCAGCTCGTCGATCACGATATCACAAAAACGCGCAAGCATTTTTGTATATTCCGCCTGCGCCTTTGTATAAAATTCTTCCTTCAGTTTTCCCACGCAAATGATCTTGATCCTGATGGCGGTATCTCCTCTTTACTCGTTTGCTCCTGCTTCCGGCGGTTCCGCCGCGTCCGACGGCTTGCTCGATTTCAGCGGCGGGTTTTCCAGTTCAACGAACACGGTGATCGTCCGCTTGTCCGCGGCGCCGTCCCCCAGCGAAACGTGAACGGTCAGGTCGTTATACCCTTCCTTCAGCTCATACGTTTTCAATTCCTTGGAGATCTCCTTGCCGTCCACGACCTTCGTGCCGCGCAGCTTGACCTCCTTGCCAATATTCTCCTTGGGAAGATTGACGCTCGACTGTTCCAGCATATCGACAACCGATCCATCCGGCAGCTCAAGCACGAGCTCGGTCAGGCCGTCCTCCGGCGCGCACGCGCACAATCCCATGGCCGTTATCACCGCAAGAAGCACCGCAACTATGATCTTCGTTCTTTTTACCATATATCCTCCATACCTTTCAGATCGCGGTATAGACGCCCGTCACGCCCTCGCGCTTCGCCATGCCCACCGCGACATGCTTGCCGATCACGATATTATTCTGCCGCAAAAAAGAGCACACCGTTTCATAGGCGAGCTCATAAAAATTATTCTTTTCCGAAAGATGCCCGAGAAGGATCCCCCTCACGCCCGAAGCAACCAGCCTGTACGCCGTCGTTGCCGCGTCGTCGTTGGAGAGATGGCCGCTGCCCGACAGGATACGGCGCTTCAGGTAGTAAGGGTACGGCCCGCACTTTAGCATCTCTACATCGTGGTTGGATTCCAAAAGCACGATGGAAGACCCCGCGACCTGTTTGAGGATTTTGTCCGTCACATGCCCTAAATCGGTCATCACGCTGACTTTTTTACCCTGCGCCGTGATGCTGTAGCCGAAAGGCCGCACCGCGTCGTGCGATATCTCGTATGGCTGCACGCAAAGCTCCTTGACATAAAAATCCTTCTCGTCGATGATCCTGATGTTCTTGGTACTCACCCCGCCCACGCGCGTTTCCATCTGCCGCCATGTTTCTTCATTGGCATACACTGGGATATCGTATTTACGGGAAATGACGCCTACGCCGCCGATATGGTCGCTGTGTTCATGCGTCACCAAAATGCCGTCGATGTCCTCCATGTGCGCGCCCGCCTTCTCCAGCTCCGCCGAAATCTTGGTGCATGAATAACCCGCGTCTACCAGTACCTTGGAGCGTTCGGTGCCGATATAAATACAGTTTCCCTTGGAACCGCTGAAAAGCGGCGCGATTTCAAGTCCCATATATTGTGCCTTTCTTTATTTCCAATACATTTTATTGTATACCCATCTTGCTTTTTTTTCAACGCATTTTGTTTGCATTCCCCATGTTTTTTCCGTATACTGGTAAAAAAACCGGATAGACAGGAGGTTCTTTCATGAAATTTATAGCTCCTTTGCTCGTCGTTTCCGACCTGGAAACATCCAAAGCGTTTTACCGCAACGTGCTCGGCCTTCACATCACCGCCGATTTCGGCGCCAACGTCACATTTACCGGGGGGCTTTCCCTTCAAACCCTGGATACGTGGGACGGCTTCATCGAACGCCCCCAAAAGGACATTTCCTTTGCGGGCAACGACCACGAGCTGTACTTTGAGGAAAAGGATTTTGACGACCTGGTCGAGCGGCTTAAAAATATTGGCGGCATCGAATATGTGCACAGTGTAAAGGAACACCCTTGGGGGCAGCGCGCCCTACGTTTTTACGATCCCGATCGCCACATCATCGAGGTAGGCGAGAGCATGAAAGCCGTGTGCAAACGGTTTTCAGACAGCGGCATGGGGGAAGAAGCCATCGCCAGGCGCATGGATGTGCCGCTTGCTTACGTGCGGAAATTATTGCGTTAGTTTCTTGTTCCAACATCTTACCCTTGCATTTTTATCAAAAGAGGTTAGTATATAATTGTACTGACCAGTCAAACTAATCCCAAGGGGAGAAAGCCATGAATAAGACTAAAGAAGCCATTTATAACGCTTCCATCGATATCTTTTCGCGCTGCGGCTATACGGGCGCGTCCATGGATGAGATCGCCGTGCTGGCAGGGGTCGCCAAGGGGACGCTCTACTATCACTTCAAAAGCAAGGAAGACTTATTCCTGTTTGTGATGCAAACAGGCCTTACCGATCTTGTCGACGACGCGAAAAGAGTTCTCGGAAAGAAGCTTCCTCCGGCGGAAAAATTGCGCAGCCTATGCCAATCCCAGCTCAAAGCCGTGCGCAAAAACGAAAATTTTATCAAGGTCGTATTGAGCCAGCTTTTCGGCCAGGAGGAACGGCAGCAGCTTTTGCGTAAAGAACTGAACGAATATTCGGAGGATATCCGTTCGTGCATCCGCGAGCTGGACGGCGGTCCCCAGACCCCGCAGGAAATGGATGCGGCGGTCGCCGGGTTTTTGGGAATGCTCGTTTCCGCCTCTGTTTACAGCGCGCTTCATCCTTCCTCAAAAAAGGACGTGCCGGACCTTTTGCTTGAAAATTACCTGCGCGGTATTTTATAAAGCGCGGTACTTCACAGCAGTTTTTTTATAAACTGCTGTTTTTTTATACCAAAAAATGTTGACAAATGAAGTCGAAAGCAATATTATTTGTACTGACCAGTCGGTACAAATAATGCTATGACATGAAAAAGGAGTGACTGTTTTGAAATTCACAAGGATAACGGGACATGACATTTCGAGCATCTTCCGGAACCGCTTCATCCGCGTTTCCGTCATCGCGATCCTGATCGTGCCCATGCTCTACAGCCTGTGTTATCTGGCGGCGTTCTGGAACCCCTACGGCAGGCTTGACCAGCTGCCGGTTGCAGTCCTGAACCTGGACGAGGGCGCAGACCTTGACGGCAAGTCCGTCAACTACGGCAAAGATGTCATCACCGATCTCAAGGAAAACCATGAGGTCGCGTGGTCGTTTGTCTCGCAGGACGATTTGAAGGATGGTCTCGCGTCCACGAAATATTATTCGCTGTTTACGATCCCCAGTGACTTTTCCCAAAAAATCGTAAGCGCCAAGACGAGTAAACCGGCTGTGGCGGAGATCGTCTATACTTCCAACCAGGCCAAGAACTTCCTGGCCTCGCAGATCAGCGGGAATGTGGAGACACAGCTCAAAGAGCAGGTTTCTGCCTCCGTCACCAAGGAATATGCGCAGGGCGCTTTCGACGGGCTGTACGATGCCAAAGACGGCCTGCAGCAAGCTTCGGACGGGGCGGCGCAGCTTTATGACGGCGTCAGTGAATTAAACGGGAAGATACCTACGCTCGCTTCCGGTGTCATCAAGCTCACGGACGGTTCTTCCACGCTCCAAAACGGCCTCCTCCAGCTCAACGCAAACACCCCTGCTTTAAAAAGCGGCAGTACGCAGCTTGAAAACGGGCTGGATTCCTTAAACAGCCAGGTTCCTGCGCTTCAAAACGGCGCCAGCCAACTGGCGGACGGCGCCGATGCGCTCAAAAGCGGGATCGACGACCTGCATACGAACAGCCAGGCCCTTGCCGCGGGGATCGGTGCGGCTTACGACGGTTCCAAAACCCTGCATGACGGGATCAGCCAGCTAAACGGCGGCATGCCCGCGCTTACGGAAGGCTCTGCTGCGCTCAAAACAGGAACCGCTGCGCTCAAGGCTTCTACGGATACACTCCTGCAAGGCAGCGGCAAGGCTGTTTCGGGCCTTGACGACATCATGACCGCGACCTCGTCCACCACACAGTTTGAAACGGCTGTGGGACAGATCGAGGCCCTGATCGACGCGGGCGATACGGCCAATGCCAAAGCGCTGCTGGACGGCCTTAAGACCTCTTATATCGACGGACAGGGCCAGCTTACGGACAACCTGCGGGACGTCCGGGACGGAGTCAGCCAAATACAGACCGGCCTTGGCAGCATCCAGTACGCGCTCGACCCGGCGAATGAAACGATGCCGGATGGTTCTCCCGCATTCGCAGCGGGCGTTTCCCGCCTGGACGCCGGAATCAACGCAGCTGCCGACGGTACGGCACAGCTTGCGGACGGTTCTGCCGATTTATATGCCGGCCTTTCCGAATTGGACGGCAAACTTCCTGCCTTATCGGACGGCATCGACCAACTGGCAGGAGGCGCGGAGCAGCTCGATACAGGCGCAAACGCGCTTTCCGAAAAGACTCCGGCCCTTGCGGACGGCGTGTCCCAGCTCGCTGCCGGCGGCAGTAAACTCGCGGACGGCGTAGGCCAGGCGGCCGACGGCATTACGCAGCTTGCGGATGGTTCTTCTTCGTTGCACGAAGGGCTGGCTTCCCTAAGCGACCAGGTTCCGGCCCTGGCGGACGGCGTAGGCCAGCTGACAGACGGCACTTCCGAACTGAAAACCAAACTGGCGGACGGCGTGGACTATATCGACGGTAATCTTGTAAATTCCAGTGAAACGATGGCTGCATACATCAGCGATCCGGTCACGATGTCAAACCAGCCCTTAAATCCTGTCCCCGACTACGGGACGGGTTTCGCTCCCTATTTCATCCCGCTCTCTCTGTGGGTGGGCGCGATCCTGATGTTCTTCATCATTTCGCCCAGGGAAGACCCTGCCCTCAAAGCGAACAGTGCACAGTCCGCCATTGGAAAATACCTTTCCTATGCGTTTATCGGGCTGCTGCAGGCGGTCATGGTCGGCGCGGTCGTATTCACGCTCGGCCTACAGCCAAACAACATTCCGCTTTACTTCCTGACTATTATCGTGATGTCCCTGACAGCCATCGCCATTGTGCAGATGCTCATCTCGCTGCTGGGGGATGCAGGACGGCTCATCGCCATCGTACTCCTGATCCTGCAGCTGACGGCGGACGCCGGGACGTTCCCTTTAGAGCTCGTGCCCAACTTCTTCAAGGTATTGAACCCATTCATGCCGTTCACGTATTGCGTCACAGCCCTGCGGGAATCGATTTCGGGGACGAACATCACGCTCATCTGGCAATGTATCGGTATGCTGCTCATTTTCCTCGGCGTCTTCCTGACGCTCACGGTCATCTTCAAAAAACGCGCGGAAAAAATGCAGGAACACGTCAACCAATTGCGGTTTACGGAATAGTACCAAAAAGGGAGGCGAACCGCCTCCCTTTTTTTCATATCCGCATTTTGTTTATACAATATTTATCTTTTTTATAGTATACTGGTAGCGGACGATTATTGCTCCACCATTACAACCGATCGGGGAAATGTTTATGTCGATATCATTTTCAGAATTTCTCACGCAAATGGGTACGAATCCCGCCTTTTTGATTACCGTGATCCTGACGCTCGCGGTGATTTTAGTCAACGGGTGGACAGACGCCCCCAACGCGATCGCGACATGTGTTTCCACACGGGCCTTAAAGCCCAAACCCGCGATCCTGATGGCGGCTGTTTTTAATTTCCTCGGCGTTTTGGTCATGACCATGATCAACGCCACCGTCGCCTACACCATTTACAGCATGGTCGATTTCGGCGGCGACCCGCACGAATCCATTGTCGCATTGTGCGCAGCTATGGTCGCCATCGTTACATGGGCGACGGTCGCCTGGCGCTTCGGCATCCCTACCAGCGAGAGCCACGCGCTCATCGCCGGGCTTTCGGGCGCCGCCATTGCGATGCACGGCGGGCTCGGCGGCATCAACGGTGCAGAGTGGGTCAAGGTATTATACGGCCTCGCCCTTTCCACAGGCTTGGGCTTTGGGCTTGGCTGGGGCTCCGGCAAGCTGACCGCGCTCATCTGCAAGCATAAAGACCACCGGAAAACGACAAAATTTTTCCACTATGGACAGATCGGCGGCGCGGCGGCCATGTCGTTCATGCACGGCGCGCAGGACGGCCAGAAATTCATGGGCGTGTTCCTGCTCGGCCTTTTCCTTGCCCAAGGCCAGGCCAACGTCACTTCGTTTGAGATCCCCATCTGGCTGATGATCCTATGCTCGGCTGTCATGGCCCTCGGCACGTCTATCGGCGGTTACCGCATCATCAAGGCGGTGGGCATGGATATGGTGCACCTCAAGGGATATCAGGGGTTCGATGCGGATATGTCCGCTACAGCCTGCCTGCTCGTTTCTTCGCTCACGGGCCTCCCCGTCAGTACGACACACACCAAAACGACCGCTATCATGGGCGTAGGCGCCGCGCGCCGCATGTCATCCGTAAACTGGGGCGTAGTCAAGGAAATGTTCATGGCATGGATCCTGACTTTTCCCGGCTGCGGAATCATCGGTTTCCTGATGGCATTGCTCTTCATGGCGGTATTCTGATAAAAGAAAGGAATGAAACGCAACATGGCAAAAAAACGGTCTTATAATTATTATGAAGGGTTTGTAAACCTGGTCAATTATTCCTGCAAAGCTGCCTCGCAGTTAAACGAAACGCTCCACCATTTCGATCCGGATACGGTCGAAGAGGTCATGAATTCCATCCACGAGATCGAGCATGCGGCCGACAGCGCCAAGCACGAAATGATGCAGGTGCTGCTCCACGAATTCCTCCCGCCCATCGAGCGCGAGGATGTCACCGAGCTTGCCCAGCGCATTGACGATGTGACGGATGCGGTCGAGGATGTGATCGTCAAGATCTATACATTCAATATCCGCTCGATCCGCCCCGAAGCTCTCGAATTCATGGACATCATCGTTTCCTGCTGCGATATGCTCAAAAAGGCGATGCAGGAGTTTTCTAATTTCAAAAAATCTTCCCTGCTTTCCGAGTGCATCATAGAGATCAACCGTCTGGAAGGCGACGGCGACCAGCTCTATACCAAGGCTATGCGGGACTTGCACGTCAATTCGACAGACCCGATCGAGATCATGGTCTGGTCTAAGACTTACAATTATTTTGAAGGCTGCTGCGACGCCTGCGAAGACGTCGCCAATACGCTTGAAAGTATCATCATGAAAAACAGCTGATGAGGGGAATCAAAAAAACCGCAGGTACCTGCGGTTTTTTATCGTGTCCTTTTAATCCCTGTATCCGTTCTTTTTCGCCCTCTGTACCTTAATGACCAGGAACACCGCCAATACAGCGACCGCCACACCGACAAGGATCAGCACCAGTACCACCGGGCTTATGCCGTTTTCCTGCGTCTGCTCACGGATCGGCGCAGACGGTAGCGGGCTTGCCGATGCGCTCACATCTGCGGACGGCGCAGCAGATGATACGGCGGGAACCGTGGCCTGTGTTTCCGATACATCTGAAATATTGAGCCCGCCTCTTCCGTCCGCCTTCAGGTTTGCATATACTTCCTTTGCATCCTTGGAAATACTGAGCACAAATGTCCCCTCCTGCGAAGCGATCCCCGTTACCGCGCCCACCTGCACCTCTACCTCAACTTCGCCTACAAGCGTGCCGTCATCCGCCGTTGCGGTAATCCGATGTTTCCCTTTGGAAATTGCCGGGATCTCAAAATAGCCTTTGACATCCGTCGCGTCACTCAGCATCCCCTTGTTTTCCAGATTCAGGCTCTCTACCGTTGCCTCCTGCAGGATCTTGCCGTCCGCATCTATCAGGTATCCATTGAGGCATGGTTCATTTTGAAGCTCCACAGGCTTTTTATGGCCCTTTTCATCCGTTTTCTTCTCTTCCGTTTTTCCCGGCTGGAGCGGATCGCCCGAAACCTTTTCTACCACAATATCCGTTTCTTTATCGCCATCCGGGTCTACACTTGCAGCCATAAAAACGTCTTGCGTACCTTTTTGATATGTCACCGTATAGGTATTGTCCTGCAGCTTGGATGCCGTTTCATCACCCTCGCTGAATTCCAGCTTACAGCTGCCGCGCGCCTTGTTGTCCGGATCGTATACGCGCATTGTCTGGGTATCATCCGGCGCGATATTGGAAAGGTAAAGCGTACCTTTGGCATTTGCCGTTTTTTTATGATCCTCCCCCAGCGTCACCGTATATCCCGGCAATGCCATCCCTTCGCCATCCATCAGGTAAACCTTGACATTCACCTTGTTTGGCGAAGTCGTAGGCGCTGGTGTCGGCTCGGGCGTCGGTATTACGCTCGCCGTAGGCGTTATGCTTGCCGTGGGTGTGGCGGTAGGCGCTTCCGAAGGCGTCGGTGTAGGGGAAGACGCTGTCGGATCAGGCTCCGCTGTCGTTGTGGCAGTGGGCGCCGGGGTCTGCGTTGCCGTCGCTGTCGGTTCGGGCATCGGCGTAGGTTCCGGCAAAACGCCGTCCACCGCCGCCGTCAGGACGATCATCCCGTCTTGCGGCACCGTAAGGGCAAAATCAACCGCTTGCGCTGTTTGGTTAATATTGACTTCATACTCATACGGCTTCATGTCGCTGGGAATGATCGGGCCCGCCGATCCCTGTGCCGAATCGACCAAATCAGATATGGTACCGTTCCTGATCGCGGCACAAACCTCCCCCGTCCCAAGCGGCGAGGTATTATCTGTCGCCAGTGCAGCGTTTTTGGCTCCCCGCAAATCCAGGGCTGTTTCTACTTTCGGCTGGTTTAAGATTTCCGTTTTTTCTGCCGGATACAGGTGTATCCTCACTGCGCCCGTAAGCGCGCCCTCCTGCTTTTTCGTCACCAGGGCAAAATCCGAAAGCGGTATATCTGGCAGGAACAATTTCCCGTCTTTGTCTGTCACATCGTTGTAGACATATTCTGTGTCTCCCGCTTCCTGCAGGAAAACATCGATTCCCTCAAGAGGTATTCCGTCGCTGTCAGTAAATACAAAATTCATACCAATGGAAGAAACCGCGGCCCCGCCCGGCTGTTCCGGTTCCACTGTGCCCTGCCCCGTTTCCGCGAAAACAGGCAGAACCAGCGTCATGACCAAAAATACCGTGGCCAGCATGCACAGCAATATTTTTCCCTTTTTCATAAATATCCCCTCTTTCCGGCAATCCCCGCCCCGTAACAGATACATTGGTTATGCCTTAATCATAACATATGCGACAAAAAACGGGAAGCACTCCGCTTCCCGTTTATATCTTTTGTCATTCTGTGATTGCATCCTGTCCGAACGACCTGATCTTATCATAGCGCTTTTGCAGCAGCTGGTCGATGGGTTCCTTTTGCAATTCTTTGATGCTGTCAACAAGGTATTGCTTGATCACCTTTGCAAACTTTCCATTATCGCCTGATTGCGCGCCGCCTTCCGGCTCTGAAAGCACATCGTCGATCAATCCCATTTCCTTGATCTCTGCCGCTGTCATGCGCATCAGCTCTGCCGCCTCTGCCGCCCGCGAAGAGTCCTTCCATAAAATGCTGGAAAACCCTTCCGGGGAAAGGATGGAATACAGCGCATTTTCAAGCATCATCCGCTTATCCGCCACGCCAAGGGCGATCGCGCCGCCCGATCCGCCTTCACCGATAAAAATACTGATCACCGGCGTTTTCAACCGGGACAGCTCCAGCAGGTTGCGTGCGATGGATTCCGCCACGCCGCGTTCCTCCGCACCGACTCCGCAGAACGCCCCCTGCGTATCGATGATACACACCACCGGACGCTTAAATTTTTCCGCCTGCCTCAGCAACCGCAGCGATTTGCGGTATCCTTCCGGGTTTGAGCACCCGAAATTTCGCGCCACCTTGTCCCGCAGGTCAGTCCCTTTTTCCTGTCCAACCACCGTGACCGGGATATCGTCTAAATAGCCAATCCCGCCGATCATTGCCGCGTCGTCCGCGAACAATTTGTCGCCGTGCATCTCCATAAAGTCCGTAAATACATTTTCTATGATATATTGCGTCGTAATCCTCTTAGGGTCGCGCGCGATCTGCACGATCTCCCATGCCGAACGTTTTGTACTCATTCCGCGCTCCCTCCTTTATGCATCTTAAGAAGCTTCGCCAGCGTATCTTTCAACTCCCCGCGGGGCACAATCATATCCACAAAGCCCTTTTCCAGTTGGAATTCCGATGTCTGGAAGGTGGGCGGAAGCGCCTGCTTGATCGTCTGTTCGATCACGCGGCGCCCGGCAAAGCCGATCGTCGCGTTTGGTTCCGCGATCGTCACGTCGCCCAGCATTGCAAAGCTCGCCGTCACACCGCCCGTCGTCGGATCGGTGATCACCACAAAAAACGGGATCCCCGCCTCGTCAAGCTTGGCCAGTACCGCCGCTGTCTTGCTCATCTGCATCAGGGAAACCAGCCCTTCCTGCATGCGCGCCCCGCCCGAAACGGTAAAGGCCACAAGGGGCTGTTTCTTTTTCAATGCGTGCTCCGCAGCCAGCGTGAATTTCTCGCCCACTGCCGCGCCCATGGAACCCATCATAAAAAAGCCGTCCATCACGGCAAGTACGCACGGCATACCGCCGATCTTACATTCTCCTGTGATGATCGATTCTTTTTCGCTCGTATATCCGCGGATTTTTTGCACCTTCTGCTCATATCCCGGAAAATCGAGCGGGTTCGTGCCGACCAGGTCGGCATTCATCTCTACAAAGGTATCGTCGTCCGCCGTATACATGATGCGCTGGCGCGCGGAAAGGCGGAAATGGTAATTGCAGTTTGTGCACACATTAAGATTGGCAATGAGGTCGTCCGTATAGATGACCATGCCGCACTCCGGGCATTTTTCCCACATGCCCTCTACCTGTTCCTCGTCATGCGCCACCGGCAACTGCGCGGCGATCTCTTCCTCGCTGGGAGCCATCGGCTGTGCCTGCTGGTTGGTACGGTATACGCGCATGGTGATATCTTTGCGCTTCTTAGAAAATAAGCCCATCTGTTATTTTTCCTCCATAATACGTGCCACAAGCCCGGTATCGAGCCGTCCTGCCATCACGTCCTCGTTGTTTAGGAGGTCGAGCTGGAAATCCGCATTGGTCTCCACCCCGTCCACAACAAGCTCCGTTAAGGCCGCACGCATTTTCGCCATCGCCCGCTCGCGCGTAGGCGCGTGGACGATGAGCTTGCCGATCATACTGTCGTATGTCGGCGGGATCTTGTAGTCCGTATACATCGCCGTATCAAAACGCACGCCCGGCCCTCCCGGCAGGTGCAGCGCCTCGATCGTGCCGATGGACGGCATAAAATTTTTGGTCGGGTCTTCCGCGTTGATGCGGCACTCGATCGCATGCCCCATCAGTGGGATATCCTTTTGTGCAAACGACAACTTTGCCCCGCTTGCCACAAGTATCTGCTCGCGCACGATGTCCACCCCGGTGATCATTTCCGTCACGGGATGCTCCACCTGCACACGTGCGTTGAGTTCCATAAAATAATATTTTCCCGAAGGCTCGTCGTACAAAAACTCGATCGTTCCCGCATTTTTATAACCGGAGGCCTTTGCCGCACGCACAGCCGCCTCGCCGATCTCGGCGCGCTTCTTGCTATCAAAAGCAATGCTCGGCGCTTCCTCCATCACCTTTTGGTTCCTTCTTTGCAGCGAACACTCGCGTTCGTAAAGGTAAACGGCATTGCCGTAATTATCGCACATGATCTGTACTTCAATATGCCGCGCATCCATGATACATTTTTCCATATAAAGCGTACCGTCGCCAAACGCGCCCAGCGCCTCTTTATAAGCCGCATCGAATGCTTTTTCGATATCCGCTTCCTTATCCACTTTACGGATACCGCGTCCGCCGCCCCCGTTCGCCGCTTTAATCATGACCGGGTAACCGACCTTTTTGGCGATCTTCTTGGCATCCTTCGCATCCTTTAAGGCGTCCAGCGAGCCCGGGATGATCGGTACGTCCGCCTGTGTCATGATGCGCCGTGCCATCAGCTTGTCGCCCATCTTTTCCATGGCCTGTGCATCCGGCCCGATAAAAGTCACATTGCTTTTATTGCACATGCGCACAAACTTCGAGTTCTCCGACAAAAAACCATACCCGGGATGGATCGCGTCCGCACCCGATATGCTTGCCGCCGAAAGGATATTGTAAGCGCTCAGATAGCTGTCCTTCGGTGCCGGCGGCCCGATACAAAACGCTTCGTCCGCCAGCTGCGTATGCAGCGCATTTGCGTCCGCCGTAGAATATACCGCAACGGTTTCTATCCCCATCTCGCGGCATGCGCGGATAATGCGCACAGCAATCTCGCCGCGATTAGCAATCAAAACCTTGTTTATCATTCGTGTTCTCCTTCAAATACGCGGCGGCCTTTCCCCCGCGCCGATTATCGCTGCAAAGAATCCCTTAATCCTGCTTTACGAGGACGAACAGGATCTCTCCCTCGCACACAACTTTACCATTCACGGTGGCTTTTACCTTGCCCTTGCCGCCCATCGCGGAAAGCCGCAGGATTTCCGTTTCCAGAATAAGGTCGTCGCCCGGCACTACCATCCCGCGGTAGCGTACGCCGTCGATCCCGCCGAATACAGCCAAACGGCCTTTGAAGCGTTCATCCTGCAAGATCGCGACCGCCCCCGCCTGTGCAAGCGCCTCGGTAATGAGTACGCCCGGCAAGATCGGGTTGCCCGGGAAGTGCCCCTTGAAGCAGAACAAATCTTCACGGATACGCCATAACGCCTTCGTATATTTTGCAACTTCGCATTCGAGCACCTCGTCCAAAAACAGGAACGGATCACGGTGCGGGATGATTTTTTTGATGCCTTCCTGATCGATCATAGCCGTTCTCCTTATTTGTAATTGTACAGCAGCTGGCCATATTCCACGCTGTCGCCTTCTTCACATGCGACCCACGTGATCTCGCCGTCTTCAGGCATCGTGATCTCGTTCATCAGTTTCATGGCCTCGACCATGCAAACAACGTCGCCCTTTTTGAGCTTATCGCCAATTTTGACCGCTTTGCCTTCCGCAAGTTTATGGAAAACGCCCACCAACGGCGAAACGATCTCCTTGCCCCTGTCGACAGAAGCAACCGGCGCTTCGCTGGCCGCGACAGCAGCCTCCGAAACGGAAGCCGCCGCAGGAGCCGCAGCGGCCACCGGCGCCGCCATGGGGGCAGCTGCCTGTGCAGGGGCCGCAACCACGACCTGCTGTGCCGGCAGATCCGCATTGCGCTCTAATTTCAGGCTGAAATCCTTGTCATTCAGTTCCAATGTGTCAAAGCCGGATTTATCCGCGGCTTTCAAAAGTTCCAGTATCGATTTTAAATCCACTGTTTTATCTCCTTTTACTCGGCTTTTTTAAATAAAAGCACTGCATTATGCCCTCCGAAACCAAGCGAATCGGAAAGCGCAGCCTGGATATCCGCTTCTTTGCCTGTATTGGGCGTATAATCAAGGTCACATTCCGGATCGCTCACCCGGTAATTGATCGTCGGTGGGATAAATCCCTCTTCAATCGCTTTGACGGTATATACCGCTTCCATGCCGCCGACCGCGCCAAGGGCGTGCCCTGTCATCGATTTCGTCGAAGAGATCGCCACCTTATACGCTTCTTCTCCAAATACTTTTTTGATCGACATCGTCTCCGTTTTATCATTCAATTCCGTCGATGTCCCGTGCGCATTGATATAAGAAATATCCGATGGCTTCATATGCGCCTCGTCAAGCGCAAACTGCATCGCTTTTGCAAGCGCTTCGCCGGTCGGCTCCGGGGCCGTCATGTGGTATGCGTCGCTCGTAGCGCCGTAGCCGCCGATTTCAGCATAGATACGTGCGCCGCGCTTTTTGGCCGCTTCATATTCCTCAAGGACGATCACCCCAGCGCCTTCCGCGATCACAAAGCCGCTGCGCTCCGCGTCGAATGGAATGGAGGCCCGGTCCAGTTCTTCTGTCGTGGTGACTGCATGCAGTCCCAAAAAGCCGGATATGGCAAGCATTTTGATCGGCGATTCCGAGCCTCCCGCAAGCATCGCATCCATATAACCGTCCCGGATCAGCCGATATGCGTCGCCAATGGAATGGGTTCCTGACGCGCACGCCGTCGTGATCGTCGTGTTATAACCATGCAGCTTATGCTTGATGGCAAGCTGTCCAGACGCCATATTCCCGATCATCATCGGGATCAGAAGCGGGTTAACGCGCTTGAATCCCTTTTCGTTGAGTTTGGTGACTTCCTTTTCCATCGTATCGAGGCCGCCGATTCCGCTGCCTACCAAGACTCCGAAACGGTATGGATCATAGGGGACTTCTTTTCCCAGCTCAAATCCTGCGTCCGCCATTGCCTGGTCGCCCGCGATCACGCCAAACTGCGCATACTCGTCAAGCCGCCGCGCTTCTTTTTTATCAAGATAATCGAGTACATCAAGGTTCTTCAGCTCACCTGCAAAATGAACAGGAAGGCCTTCCGCGCCCGCCTTCGTAAGGGGGCCGATACCGTTCACACCGTTTTTGGTATTCTCCCACGCTTGCTCAACCGTGTTCCCGTTAGGCGAAAGGATACCCAATCCTGTTACAACTACACGTCTTGCCATAAATTATCTTCTCCTGTTAATGTTTGTCTGCGTTTACTTCTTATTGGCTGCGTTCGTCAGAAATCAACCGGCTTTACAAGCGGAAACGCGCTGTAAAAACAACTTTTTGCAAAAGAGGCGGGCGCAACTTATGCGTACATGCCGCCGTTGATCGACAACACATGTCCGGTGATATACCCTGCCTGCTCGCCCGCCAAAAACGATACCGCGTCCGCAATATCGCCTACCGTAGCGCCGCGGCCAAGCGGGATGCTGCCTAAGATTTCTTCACGCGCTTTTTGCGGCATGGCATCCGTCATAGGCGTTTCCACGAAACCCGGGGCCACCGCGTTCACCGTGATGTTGCGCGAGCCGATCTCCTTTGCCAGGGACTTCGTAAAGCCGATGATCCCCGCCTTGGAAGCCGCATAGTTCGTCTGCCCGCCCTGTCCGGAAAGGCCGACCACGGAAGCCATGTTGATAATGCGTCCGCTCCGCTGCTTCATCATATAAGGAACCGCATGACGGCAGCAATTGAACACGCTTTTCAGGTTCACATTGATGACCGCGTCGAAATCCTCTTCCTTCATCCGTGCCAAAAGTCCGTCGCGGGTGATGCCCGCATTGTTCACGAGGATATCGACCGTCCCGAATTCCCCTTTGACTTTTTCCATCATTTCCTTGACTTCATCGAATTTACTGACATCCGCTTTGATGGCAATACCTTTCACGCCCAGCGCCTCGATCTCTTTTACCGTTCCTGCATAATCCTCGTCGTCAAACAGATAGTTCACGACTACGTTATTGCCGTCCTTTGCAAGGCGCAGCGCAACCGCCCTTCCGATCCCGCGCGACGCGCCTGTCACAACTGCTGTCTTTGCCATTTGTTTCTCCTCCGCTTAAAATCCCATCGGTTTGAGCGCCTCTGCCGCCTGTGTAAACGACTCAAAATCATTTACATGAAACGTCTGCGCCTGCTCACTGATCCGTCCCACAAAGCCTGCGAGCGTCTTGCCCGGCCCGACCTCCACGAACGTATCATATCCCTCCGCGCCCATCGCGCGGACGATCTGCTCAAACAAAACAGGATGCGACGTCTGCTCCGCCATCACCTGTTTCATGTCGTCTATTTTGTAAGGCTTACCCGTGCGGTTCGCATACAGCGTAAACGCCGGCGCCGTAAATTCCATATCCTTGATTGTATCCGAAATCTTTCGTGCAGCCTCTTCCATATGGGAAGTATGGAACGCTCCCGAAACCGGTAGCTTCCTGCACCTTATCTTATTTTCTTTTCCATAGGCGATCATCTCGTCGATACGGTCGCTGTCCCCCGCCACAACGATCTGTCCCGGACAGTTATAATTGACGGGCATAAGCACGCCGCCCCCTGCAAACTGCGCTGCCAGCGCCTCTACCGCGCTCATTTCCTGTCCCAGTACCGCGCACATCGCGCCCGCCTGCTTGTCTCCCGCCTGCTGCATCCACTGTGCACGCTTTATCACAAGCGAAAGCGTATCCTCAAACGAGAGCACCCCTGCCGCATAGAGCGCCGCGTATTCGCCAAGCGAAAAACCCGCGCCCGCACTTGCCTTGATGCCTGCGCTTGCAAGCGCGGCATATGCCGCCGCATCCATTACGAAAACAGCCGGCTGCGTATTGACCGTCTTATTCAGTTCTTCCTGCGCGCCCGAAAAACACAGCTCCGTGATACCCGGCCGCACCTTTTCTGCCCTGTCGAATATTTCACGTGCAGCGGCCACATGATCGTACAGGTTTTTGCCCATACCCGTTTTCTGTGCGCCCTGCCCCGCGAAAAGCACTGCAAGTTTACCCAAAGGTTTTTTTCCTCCAAAAAGATAGCGCATGCGGACGCTCACCAAACCGGGAACGTCCGCAGCCTCAAAACTTCTAAATTATACCAGGATACGCCGTGTTTCTTATTTGTTGTCCTCGATGAATTTTACAAGGTCAGAAACACTCTTCAGGTTCTCCGCTTCTTCGATCGAAACGTCGAATTCTTCTTCGATGTCCATAACGATCTCAACCATGTCCAGCGAATCGATCTTCAGGCTCTCAAAGCTGGAGTCCATTGTGATCTCGTCTACGTCAATATCCATTTTGTCACTGATAATGCCTGCAATCTTCTCATAAATCATGTTTATTTTCCTCCCAGAAAATCATTTGTTATTTGATACGCTTAAAGCGTTCTTACCAATCATAGACCGCACAGCCGGAAGAAAGCCCGCCGCCAAAACCGGCGATCACAAGCCTGTCTCCTCTTTTGAGCATACCCTTCTTGTTCATCTGGTCGAGTGCGATCGGGATGCTCGCCGCAGATGTGTTCGACGTGTCGTCGATATTGGAATAAAATTTATCCATCGGCATATTAAGCCGCCCGGCGATCGTTTTCGTAATACGGTAATTGGACTGGTGCATCAGGAACCAGTCGATGTCCTCCGGCGCCTGGCCTGTTGCTTCGAGCGCCGCGCGGATGACCCGCTCCGCCTCGCGCGTTGCGAACACGTACACTTCCCTGCCCTTGAGCGTTGCATAGGAAGGCTGCAGCACACCGTCTTTTAATGTATTCATACCGTTGATCACGATCGTTTCGTTTACGTCCGGCTTGGAATACACCTCGAAATATTTCATGTTGTCGCCGTGTTCCACGACCACCGCGCCCGCGCCGTCCCCAAACAGGATACAGCTCGCACGGTCGTCCATGTTCATAAAACGGGACAGCGTTTCGCTCCCGCACACGAGGAACGGCTTTCCGCCCGGCCGCAGCAGTCCTTCCACCGCTTTTAAAGCGAACATGAAGCCGGTACACGCGGAATTCACATCAAAGCAGATGGCCTGCGGGATCTCAAGCTCCCTCTGGATCTGGCTCGCCACCGAAGGAACGCCCATCTCGTTGGTAACGGATGCAACCACGATACCGCCGAGGTCGTCTTTTGTAATACCCGCCTCTTTCATTGCGATAGTGGCCGCGATCACGCACATATCCTTGTTCCACATGCCGTTTTCCACATAATGGCGGCGTTTGATGCCCGTACGCTTGGTGATCCATTCGTCCGACGTATCTATTATCTTTTCAAAGTCCTCGTTCGTTACTATTTTTTCCGGCAGGTAACTTCCTGTCCCCAGGATGCGTATACTCATATTTCCTCCAATCATTTGCCGTCCATCCCGCCAACGAAACAATGACGAAATTTAGACAGTATAATGATATTCTAATCTGCTGTAAATGTCAATAAAAGCAGGGAGCGTTTTGTACGCTTCCCCGCTTCTATGCCCGCAATTCTTCACTGCGCGTTTTTCTTTGTATAGTTCAAAAGCCCGCCCGCAAGGAGGATCTTGCGCAGGCGCTCCGAAGCCTCCAGGCGTACCTCAAAGCTCGTTCCCTTGGTTTCGTTTTCCACGGTGAACACATCTTTGCCATCCACGCTTCCGCGTACGTCTGCGATCCTCAATACATCGCCCTGGTCGATAGTATCATAATCCGCTTCATTGACAAACACAAGCGGCAATATCCCGCTGTTTATCAGGTTGGCCATGTGGATACGCGCAAAACTCTTGGCGATGACCGCCTTCACGCCGAGGTATAGCGGCGCAAGTGCCGCGTGTTCCCTGGACGAGCCCTGCCCGTAGTTCTGGCCCGCAACGAGGATGGATTTCCCTGCTTTCTTCGCGCGGGCGGGGAATGTCTCGTCCACCGGCGCCAGACAAAAGTCCGAAAGGTACGGAATATTCGAGCGGTACGGCAACAGCTTCGCGTTGGAAGGCATGATGTGGTCCGTCGTGATATTGTCTTCCATCTTAAGCATCACTTCCGCCCCGATCTCATCCGGCATTTCCGAATTGATGGGGAAGGGCTTGATGTTCGGCCCCCGCACGACCTCCACATCGCACGCGCAATCCGCGGGCGGCGCGATCATGTTGTCGTTCACTTCAAATTTTTCCGGCATCGCAACGTCGAGGATGGAAAGGTCGGCAAGCTCGCGCGCATCTGAAAGATACCCGTTTAAAGCCGTTACGGCAGCCGTTTCCGGGCTTACGAGGTAAACGCTTGCGCTCTTTGTCCCGCTGCGCCCAAAAAAATTGCGGTTGAACGTACGCACGGATACTGCGTCCGTCGCCGGGGACTGCCCCATGCCGATGCACGGGCCGCAGGCACATTCAAGGATCCGTGCACCCGCGTCGATCATATCGGCAAGCGCGCCGTTCTTCGCCAGCATGTTCATCACCTGCTTGGAGCCGGGCGAAATCGTCAGGCTCGTATGCGGGGAAACCGTTTTCCCCTTGAGAATAGCCGCCACGCGCATGAGGTCGCGGTACGAAGCGTTCGTACAGCTTCCGATGCATACCTGGTCGACTTTTATTTTTCCAATTTCTTCGATCGTCTTTACGTTGTCAGGGCTGTGCGGCATCGCCGCCATCGGCTTTAAGGAGCTTAAATCAATCACAATATGCTCGTCATATTCCGCATCCGCGTCCGCGCTAAGGGGCCTAAAGTCCGCTTCCCTGTCCTGTGCCTTCAAAAATTCGCGCGTCACCTCGTCGCTGGGGAAGATGGACGTCGTCGCGCCCAGCTCTGCGCCCATGTTGGTGATGGTCGCGCGTTCGGGTACGGACAGCGTGCTAACGCCCTCGCCCGTATATTCGATGATCTTGCCCACGCCGCCCTTGACGCTTAAGACGCGCAGCACTTCCAAAATCACATCCTTGGCCGAAACGCCCGCGCTAAGCTCGCCCTTCAGCTCCACATTAACAAATTTGGGGCAATTCAGGTAATACGCGCCGCCGCCCATGGCAACGGCAACGTCAAGGCCGCCTGCGCCGATCGCGATCATACCGATGCCGCCGCCCGTGGGCGTGTGGCTGTCAGACCCCAAAAGCGTCGCCCCCGGCACGCCGAAGCGCTCAAGGTTCACCTGGTGGCAGATCCCGTTCCCCGGGCGGGAAGCGTAGATCCCGTGCTTTTTGGCCACGCTCATAATATAATTGTGGTCATCCGCATTTTCAAAACCGCTCTGCAGCGTATTGTGGTCGATATACGCCACCGACTTTTTCGTCTTTACACGGTCGATGCCCATTGCCTCGAACTGCAAATAAGCCATCGTTCCCGTGGAATCCTGTGTCAGCGTATAATCGATACGGATCGATATCTCGCTTCCGGGAATCATTTCCCCGGATACGAGGTGTTCTTCCAAAATTTTATAACCCAGCGGTTTTCCCATTTTAATGCGTACCTCCGTTTTTCCATAACAAATAATATGTTGTACATTTTATACGCAAATCGAACTTTTTTCAAGTGGCAGCGGTTCCTTTTTGGCGCATATCCCTTTATAATAAAAGGAACGGGAGGCAAAAATGTTTTCCCCCCGCGCAATCTGTTATCAATAAACAAAAGGATGGTTACGGCATGCTCACACTCTGGGGAAAAATCTTAATGGACGGAAAAGTGTTGAAGGCGGATACATACACCAGTGACAAGGAAGATATGTCCGCTGCCCTTCTCGATGGCCTTGAGCATTTTTCCAAGGAATTCGATATCGAGGTTCCCATGTGGCATACCGCCCACACCAAACAACTCGGGCTTTTCCGCAAGGTGATGTTTAAGCAGGATGATTTTATCGATAAGTTCCCTTACGATAAATTTGAAATGCAGATCATCGATCAATAACGTGGTTTAAAAGAAGGGGTTTATGTGGTCGTCACATTTGTCGTAGATATGTACGACGAACTGTCAAACGGCATCATTATTTCCGCCAAACGGTATGTTGACCGTCTGCGTATGCGCGGACACGAGGTAAGGGTCGTCGCCTCCGGCGATGTAGATGATCCCTGTTTTTACCGTGTCAAAAAACGGTATATCCCGCTGGTGAGCGAGGTTGCAAAGCTCCAGAGCGTCACCTTTGGCAGGGCGGAGGCGGATGTCCTCGGCCGCGCGCTCGACGGGGCTGGCGTCGTCCACCTGATGCAGCCCTTCAAGCTGGAAAAGGCCGCCGGGCTGATGGCGCTCGAGCGCGGCATCCCCGTGATCGCCGGGTTCCATATCCAGCCGGAAAATTTTATTTACAATATCAAAGTCATTCCCTTCGCAGGCGCGGCCGATATTTTCTACAAACAATTCCACCGGCAGTTTTACCGTTATTTTGACGATATCCACTGTCCCAGCCAGTTTATCGCCGACGAGCTCAAGGCGCACGGTTATAGGCAAAACCTGCATGTCATTTCCAACGGCGTGGACGATCGCTTCCAAAAGCTGCCGGATATCCCCCGCCCCGAAAACTTCCGCGTCCTGATGATCGGCAGGCTGTCGCCCGAAAAACGGCAAGACCTGATCATCCGCGCCGCGGCCAAAAGCCGTTATCAAAAGCGTATCCGGCTCATATTCGCCGGAAAAGGGCCGGAGGAAAACCGTTATCGCCGCCTGGCCAGGAAATTGGGGGTAACGGCGGAGTTCGCGTTTTACCCAACAGAAAAGCTCGTCCGGCTCATCAACTCCTGCAGCCTGTATGTACATGCCTCCGACGTGGATGTGGAGGCGATCTCCTGCCTGGAAGCGGTTTCATGCGGCCTCGTCCCCGTCATCAGCGATTCCAGGCTTTCGGCGACCAAACAGTTTGCGCTCACGCCTCACAGTTTATTTAAAGCAGGGAGTGCGGACGACCTGCAGCAAAAAATGGACTGGTGGCTTTCCCACGAAAAGGAACGGGAAAAATATTCGCCCCGCTACTGCGCGCTGGGGGAAACCTACCGGGTGGACTATATGCTTGACCGCATGGAGCAGGTATACGCCGATATGATGGCAAGGAGTGCAAAGCAATGATCAGGATCGCCTTTTACGATACGAAGCCTTACGACCGGGTCTGGTTCGACAAACTGAAGCAGGCGTACGGTTTTGAGTTCAAATATTATGAAAACAAGCTCAACAGGGATACCGCCGTTCTTGCCAGCGGCTGCGACGCGGTGGTCGCTTTCGTCAACGACGCCATCGACGCAGGCACCGTCGCCGCATTATATGATAACGGCATCCGCGTGGTCGCCATGCGCGCCGCGGGCTACAACAACATCGATTTTAAAGCCGCATGGGGAAAAATACATATCCTGCGCGTCCCCGCCTATTCTCCGTATGCGGTCGCAGAGCACGCAATGGCCCTGCTGCTGACCTTAAACCGCAAGATCCACCATGCCTACAACCGCACGCGCGAATTCAATTTCAGCATTAACGGGCTGACCGGCTTTGATCTGCACGGCAAGACCGCAGGCGTGATCGGTACCGGCAAGATCGGGCAGGTATTCATCGATATCTGCAAAGGCTTCGGCATGCGCGTGGTCGCCTACGACCCTTTTCCCAATCCGAATGTGGATGTGGAATATGTGACCTTAAAGCAGCTGTGCCGCTATTCCGATGTCATTTCCCTGCATTGCCCGCTGACGAAAGACACCTACCATGTCATTGACGAACAAACGATCGCGCAAATGAAGCGGGGCGTGATCCTCATCAATACGTCGCGCGGCGCGCTCATCAAAAGCGACGCGCTTTTAGAAGGGATCAAGTCCGGGAAGCTGGGCGGCGCGGGCCTCGATGTATACGAGGAGGAAAGCGACCTTTTCTTCGAGGATTTCTCCAATACCATCATGCAGGACGATATCCTGGCGCGCCTGATCACCATGCCCAACGTTATCGTTACCTCGCACCAGGCCTTCCTCACGGACGAGGCGCTTAAGAACATCGCGCATACCACGCTGGAAAACCTGAAAGCCTATTTTGACGACGAGCCTTTGTACAACGAGATATGCTACCAGTGCAGCAAGCAGAAAACATGTGACAAATCCCATCAGAAGCGGTGTTTTTGATTTCCGCAGCAGGATTTGCCCCATACAAAAACGGCACAGCGGATAACCGCCGTGCCGTTTTAAATGTACTTTCATCAGAACTTGTTCCTGTCGCCATATCTGGAACCGGAACCGCCGTTCTTCTTCGCCGGGCGCTGCTGCTTCTGCCTTTGCGGCTGTGGCCGCGGCTCGATGGATTCCTGCGGCATCTGCCTCTGCTGCCTGCGCTGCTGCGCCCTTGGCTGTTCGCTCCTCTGCTGCGGGCGTTCTTCATACCCGCGCTCCTTCTGCGGGCGCGGTTTCCCATTCTTCCCGCCGTTCTTCTTTTTGTTTTTGTGCACCACCACACCAAGGGCGATCGCCACGCCGATGATCGCGCATATGATCACGATCATGAGCACGAGCAGGTTCATCATCCCGCCTGCCGCCTGTTTTACCGTGATCGTCGCCGGGGCGGTGGTCGTTTCTACCGTCGTCCCGTCCGGCAGCGTTGCCTTTAAGGTGAATGTATAGCTTCCCGTCTTATCGACCTGCGCCGTATACGGCACCGTCTGTTCTTCCTCAGGCATGGAAGCGATATTCGCGATCTCTCCCAGCGTCGCCTCTGAAATGATGACGTCCGTGAGGGTTTCGCCCGACAGGTTATGTATCTTGAACTCAAAAGAAACCGGGCCGGGTTTGCTTAACTCCTGTGTGCTGATGGTCGCGTCCAGGCGGATCACGTTGCTTACGTCCACGCTGGCCGTCGGGGTCGCCTCCGCATCCACCTTGACCTGTATCGCCGCCGAGCTTGCCTTGACCTCGTTGCCGTCGCTGTCCGTCGCCGTGGCGGTAAACGTATAGCTCCCGTCCTGTGTGACCGTTACCTCCAGCGTTCCTCCTGCCGACCCTCCGTCCGCCGGGAGCGTTTTGGAATCCATGGACACGCTGTTACCGTTCTGGTCTACGACCTTCAGGTTTTTCAGGTCGGCGCTGCCGCTGTTCTTGACGTCAATGGTAAATTTGACCTTGTCCCCGCTCCTTACTGTGGTGTTGTCGCCCGTAGCGCTCACTGTCATCGCGGCTTTTTTATCCTTGCCCTCCGCGGTGATGCTGATCGTATCCAGCTTGAGCGTTTTTGTCTCGCCGTTCACCTTATAGGTAAACGAAGGTTTTACATCCGTGCTGTCGTTTAGGACGGTCGACCACTCCAGCGTCCGTTTCTGCCCTGCGGACAGGGAAAAGGTATCGCCGATCTGCGCGCCGTCCTTGATGGGCGGTGCTTTCAACGCACAATCCGTGATCTTGACGTTGCCGTCGTTTTGCAGCACAAAAGTAAACTTGACCTTGTCGCCCGCCTTGATCGTATCCGTGCTTGCGCTCGCGTCGCCCGACACATCCACCACGCTTTCCTTGCGCGTGATCGTGAATGGCTGTGTGCTCACCGATTTTTCCGAGCCGTCCTCCGCCGTAAACGTCAGCTCAAAAGCCATCTCATTGCCGATCATATCTTCAGAGATCGCCCACTGGGAGTTGCTGTAGGTCTGCGTATCGCCGGATGCCATATTCTCAAGTGAAACGGTATCCCCGCTGCCCGGATAATGCAGCTGCAGATTTGATATCGTCACACCTGATGTATTGCCCACCTCAACGTTCAGCTTCACATTGCCTGCCCCCGCGAGGGATGCCGGACTGACTGTCGCCTTGATGCTCACGCCCGCGGCAGACGCAACGCCGCCGAGCGCAAGGCATAGGGTCAGTATAATCGCGATCGTCAGTATGACTGATACTAATTTCTTCAAGTTTGTTTACCTCCGCTTAAAGGCCAGACGCCTTATATCGTTTCAGTCCAACCGAATTTATCCTTGATTTCGCCGTACTGTATCCCTGTCAGTATATCATAAAACTCAAGCGCAAGCTTGCCCATTTTTCCGCCTGCCACGGTCACCGTCTCGTCGCCGTACATGAACTCGCCCACCGGGCTCACGACTGCGGCCGTCCCTGTGCCAAACGCTTCGCTCATGGCCCCGGACTTCGCCGTTTCGACCACTTCTTCTACGGATACCCTGCGTTCTTCTACTTCGATCCCCATATCGCGTGCGATCGTCATTACGCTGTCGCGCGTGATCCCCGGCAGGATACACCCGTCGAGCTCCGGCGTTACCAGCTTGCCGTCGATGACAAACATGATGTTCATCGAGCCGACCTCTTCCACATACTTACGTTCTTCCGCGTCCAGCCAAAGCACCTGGTCGCAGCCCTGCCCGTGCGCCTCAACGCCCGCGATCAGGCTCGCCGCATAGTTCCCGCCTGTTTTTGCAAAGCCCATGCCGCCCTTGGCAGAGCGCGTATATTCCTTTTCGATCAGGATTTTGACCGGCTGGAGGCCGTTTGCATAGTAAGCGCCCACCGGCCCCATCATGATATAAAATGCATATTCCCTTGCCGCGCGTACGCCGATAAACGGATCCATCCCAATATAGTTGGGGCGGATGTAAAGCGCCGTCCCTTTCTGGTGCGGGATCCAGTCCTGGTCGATCTTCACCAGTTCACGCAGCGCCTGATGCGCAAACGCTTCATCAAAAAGCGGCATCGCCAGGCGCCTCGCGGAGTTGTTCATCCTCTTGAAATTATCTTTGGCACGGAACAGGACAATATCCCCGTTTACCTGCCGGTAAGCCTTCAGGCCCTCAAAAACCTCCTGGCTGTAATGGAATACGGTCGCCGCGGGCGAAATCTTGAAATCCTCATATTTCTTGATCTCGGCGTCGTGCCACCCCTGTCCTTCGGTGTAGCGCATAATGAACATATAATCCGAAAAAATCGTTCCGAAACCAAGATTGCTTTCGTCCTCCGGCTTTTTCTTCAGTCCATCCGTCTCCAAAAATTTGATTTCCATCTTCATCATCCTCTTCAATATATATATTTATTTTTTAAAATCCCCCGTCTGCCTGATGTAACTTTCCCCCAAAAGCTCCATCACATCCATACCGAAAAAAGCTTCCTGAACCTTTTTCTTCACCTGTTCAAACGCAAGCCGGCGCAGCGTCATGCGCGCCGTTACCTTGTCCGTAAATTCGGCCGTGACCTGTGCGCCGTATTCGCTGGCGATGCTTTGCAGTTTGGAATAATCCGCATATTCTACCACGAACCCAAGCTCCACCGCCGGGATCATCTCAATCGTTTTGGCCTCATCCAGCGCTTCGGAAACGCTGGCTGAATAGGCGCGCACGAGCCCTCCCGCGCCAAGCAGCGTCCCGCCGAAATACCGCGTCACTACCGCCAGGATATTTGTCAGGGCGCTGTGCCGCAAAACCTCCAGCATAGGCAGCCCCGCCGTGCCCTGCGGTTCCCCGTCGTCCGAGCTTTTTTCAAACGACGCGTCCGGTTTCAAAATCATTGCGGAGCAATTATGCGCTGCGTTGTAATGCTTCTTTTTGACTTTCAGGAGCTCCGCAGCTGCCTGCTGCTCGTCCTCCGCCGGGATCAGCGCGCAAATAAAGCGCGATTTCTTAATAACAATCTCATGTTCCACCCGCTGCGCGAGGCATGTGTATCCTTTCAGCTCCATATCATTTCAAAATGATCTTATGGAAAACTTTCTTTCCTTTCCTGATCATCGCGCCGCCGCCTGCCAAATCAGCCTCGCTCAAAGACGCAAATTCATCCGTCACCTTTTCGCCGTTCAGGAGAACGCCGCCCTGTGTTATAAGCCTGCGGCCTTCCCCGCGCGACTTCGTCAGCCCCGCCGCGATCATGATGTCCAAAAGCTGCGGGTGCTCTGCCAGCTCCGCCGCGCTTATCTGCGTCGTCGGGATGCTGCCGCCGGCGCCGCCGCTTCCAAAAAGCGCTTCCGCCGCGGTCTGCGCTTCTACAGCCGCCGCCTGCCCATGCACCTGTTTTGTTATCTCAAACGCAAGTATCTTTTTTGCATCATTGATCTCATGATCCTTTAACGCCGAAAGCCTCCGCACCTCGTCCATCGGCAAAAACGTCAGCAGCGAAAGGCACGTCTTGACGTCCGCGTCCGCCACGTTCCGCCAATACTGGTAAAAATCATACGGGGACGTCTTTTCAGGATCAAGCCATACCGCGCCCGATTCCGTCTTGCCCATCTTTTTGCCGTCGCTCTTTAAGAGCAGGGTAATGGTAAGGCCATACGCCTCTTTTTGCTCCTTGCGGCGGATGAGGTCCGCGCCCGCTAAAATATTGCTCCATTGGTCGTCCCCGCCCATCTCCAGCGTGCAGCCGTATTTACGGCTTAATACCAAAAAGTCATATGCCTGCATCAGCATATAGTTGAATTCAAAAAACGTCAGTCCCTTTTCCAGCCTTTGCTTATAGCATTCCGCCGTCAGCATCCTGTTGACGGAAAAACACGTGCCGATCTCGCGCAAAAACTCCACATAGTTGAGGTCTAAAAGCCAGTCGGCATTGTCCACCATCAGCGCCTTACCGTCCGAAAAATCGAGGAACTTGCCGATCTGCTCGCGAAAACGGTCTGCGTTGTGCGCGATGATCTCGCGCGTCATCATCTTGCGCATGTCAGATTTCCCGCTCGGGTCGCCGATCATCGTCGTACCGCCGCCAATGAGGACGATCGGCACATGGCCCGCGCGCTGCATGTGCGCCATAGCCATCAACTGTACGAAATGCCCCACGTGCAGGCTGTCTGCCGTCGCGTCAAACCCGACGTAAAACTTGACCTTTTCCCTGCCGAGCATCTCTTTTAACCCGTCATGGGTCGTTTGCTTTAAAAAGCCTCTTTCCTGTAATGTGTCAAAAACGTTTGCCATTTATCTAAACTCCTAAAATTTCGCAGTTAACATTCCTATACTTTTCCAAAAGGCGCGAGCCCTGGCACGGTTACACAAATTCCCTGATGATCTGCCCCATACGCTCCACGCCCTTTTCAATGTCGGGGATTGTCGGCATGGAGAAGTTCATACGCAGCGTATTCTCGTGGCCGCCCTCCGCAAAGAACGGAGGCCCTACGACAAACGCGACCTTCTGCGCCACACATGCGTCGAATACCTCGCGCGCGTTTACCTTTTCCGGCAGGGTCACCCATACGAACAGCCCGCCTTCCGGGTCGGTGCGCACCGCATCCTGCGGGAAATATTTGTCGATCGCGCCGCACATCGCGTCGCGCTGCTTCTTATATTCGGCGCACAGCATTTTGACGTGGCCGTCATAATACCCGCGCTTCAAAAATTCCATGACCATCGCCTGCGTCAGATTGGAGGTATGTACATCCGCGCCCTGCTTTAACAGGTTGAACTTCGCGATGATGTCCTTATGCGCGATCGCATACCCCACGCGCAGCCCGGGCGAGATCGTCTTGGAAAAGCTCGCCAGCTTGCAGACAATGCCGCTCTGGTCGTAAGATTTGATACTTTCAAGCGGCTGCCCGCTGTACCGCAGCTCCGCGTATGGGTCGTCCTCTAAGATGAGCACGCCGTACTTTTCGCAGGTATCGTATACCTTCTGCCTCTTTTGCCCGCTCATCGTGATCCCCGAGGGGTTCTGGAACGTGGGGATCGTATATAAAAACTTCGGATTATATTGCTTGATCTTTTCCTCGAGCTCCGCCGTGTCGATCCCATCCGGCTGCATAGATACCGTCTTGATATCCGCGTCCGCAAGGCGGAACGTTTGCAGCGCGCCCAAAAAGGACGGCGACTCCGCAAGTATCACGTCTCCCTTTTCGATCATCGTGTGCGCAAAAAAATCAATGCCCTGCGAAGAACCCGAAAGCACGACGAGATCGTCCGTTTCTTTCATGATATCCTCGTTACGGTATTTTAGAAGCTCGATAAACGCCGGAACGCCCAGCGTCCCGCCGTATTGCAGCACGCTCTTTCCGTTTTCCGCAATAATTTCTTCACTGATCTCCGCAAGCGTTTCCTCCGGAAACAGCTCCGGCGACGGATTCCCGCCGGCGAACGAGATCATGTCCGGAACAGCCAGCAATCCGAAGATTTTCCGGATCTCACTGCCGCCCACACCGTCAAAGCGTTTTGCAAATCGATACATCAGTCCTTTGTCCTCTCATAAAAATAAGTATACATTTAGCATTATAGCTATTTTTCCGCGTAAATACAAGACAAAATGAAAACCATTTCCTATTTTTTGCAACTTCAAATTTTAAAACTTGCAATTTTTACTATTTTCCCCGCGATATCTACCCTGCAAATGCAAAAAAGCGGAGCATAACTTGCTCCGCTCGTGCATATTCCCTCTGTCTTGCGCTGCCCTATCCGTTCTTTTTACTCATGTATCTATACAGGTGTCCGAAAATTCCGCCGAACATACGATTTTTTCCAGGTCGCGGTCGCTGTCGGTCTGCTCCGCTTTCCATAAACCGTGTATGTTGCAATAGGCATATACCTCGACGACCTTTTCCTGGTTCAGGGAGAACAGCGCCTCCGGCAGGCCGTCCGGCGTGTTCGTGCGGTAAAGCCCGCCGTCCTCCGTCTTGACCAATATCCACTCGATATAATGCTGCGGGGTCATCGGGTGCGGCGCCTTTCCCACCTTTACATGGAGCGTATCCCCTGAAAATTCCAGTACGGGGACGTGTTTTTCCGGGTCTCCGCTCGCCGTATCGGTGTCCAACGCTTCAAGGCCGTCAAACGTCACCTCGTTGCAGTTGAGCTGCACGAGCGTCGCGTCGTTTTGCTTGCATTTATAAATATTCACAGGTTTCATCATTTTCTCCTTGGTTTTTCTATTGAATAAACCATTTTAGCCTTGCGGAAACACATACTGCGCCTAGTCCAGGTAACGCCCAATAAATGCCTCCGCCGTTTTCCAGTAAAGCTCCGGCTCCAGCGTCGCAGATTCGCCGTGCTGTGCGCCGTGCACCACCAGCTTTTCCTTTTCACACACCGCCGCGCCATACACCTCGTCAAGCATAAAAAACGGTACGAACGTATCTGCGTCGCCGTGGATGAAAAGGGTCGGCGTCTGCGATTTTTCCACCTGCGCGACCGAGGATGCCTCCTTGAAGGAATACCCCGCCCGGCGCTTTGCCATCCCGTTCGCGATGTGCATGATCGGGAATTGCGGCAAACCGAATACCTTTTTCAGTTGTATCGTGAATTCCTCCCATACGGAGGTATAACCGCAGTCCTCGATGGCCGCGCGCACATTCGGCGGCAGCGTTTCCCCCGTCGTCATCATAACGGTCGCCGCCCCCATCGATACCCCGTGCAGCACGATCTGTGCCTGCGGGTCTTTTTTCAGGACGGTACCGCAAATCCATTGTATGATGTCCTTCCTGTCGAGCCAGCCCATGCCGTAATAGTCTCCCTCGCTGTCCCCGCTTCCGCGCAGGTCTGGCAAAAACACATGGTAGCCTTTGCCATGCCAGTGCCTTGCCGCCACGCCAAGGCTTAAGCCGCTTCCCGAAAACCCATGGATGCAAACCACCCATACATGCGACGGCTTTGCAGGCGGCAGCTCGCGCGCCACAAGCTTCAGGCCGTCAAAGGCGGTCTGCGTATGCATCACAAAATCCTGCCCTGAAAGCCATTCGCGCGCCCGCGCTTTTTCGTCCTGCTTTGCCTGCGCGTCCGCATCCTTCTTGTTTGCATTGGTCTTGAGGACTTTTTCCTTTGTCTTTTGGGCGTTTACCGCCACATCAAAAATTTTGTTTGCCGCCACCAGTACAACGATAAAAAAGGCGACGATCACAGCAGCGATCACGATCCATAACCACGTCATGCACAAAACTCCTTTGTTTCCCTGATGTTTCCCGCTTTATAAATACCCTTTTGGGAGATGTTTTAATCCGCTGGTTCAAGGTGGCAAGTATTTGCGCTGCACTTCAAACACCCAACTGCGCTTCGCGCCGTTAAACTCGTTCGCGCAAACACTTGACCGCCTTCTTTATGCTATTTCCTGTTGCTCAAGCCCAAAATGTAATCCGCCGACACGCGGTAAAATTTCGCGAGCGTAACAAGGTGCATGATCGGCATTTCATGTTCGCCGGTTTCATATCTCGAATACATTTGTTGTGAGGTTCCTAATACTTCTGCTACCTTTGCCTGCGATAAGTCATGATCTTCGCGTAATTCTCGAATGCGGATCCGATATGTTTTTTCCATAATATCACCCCTACAAAAAGTTTAATTAACATCGTATCCGGCGTATTGATTTTACGTAGTATCCGACGTACAATAGCAAATAACGAGGTGATAAATATGAATAAAGAAACGACCTGTTGTTTTACCGGCCACCGCCCGCACAAAGTCCCGCTGCTCGGCGACCGTGCCGACCCGCGCTGCAAGGAGCTTGAAAATACCCTTTCCCTCGAGATTCTGGCCAAAGCCCTCGTGTTCCATTGCGATACCTTTTTGTGCGGCATGGCCCAGGGCACGGACATGCTGTGCGGCGATCTCGTCTTGCGCCTGCGCCATATCTATAAACTTCCCCTGCGCCTCATTTGCGTGATCCCCTGCCTCTCACAGGCGCAGGACTGGGACGCCGGCGCGCAGGCGCATTACAAATGGCTGCTTTCGCAGGCGGACGGCAGCGTTCTTTTGCAGCGCGGCTATACGGACGGCTGCTACCTGAAGCGCAACGAATGGATGGTCGCACATTCCGCGCACATGGTCGCCCTGCTCGACCCGCACATTTACGGCGGAACAGCTTATACGGTGTCGCTCGCGCGTAAAAGCGGCCTAAACGTGAGCGTCGTCCGCCCGCCCGTATGAAATTCGCAAAAATATAATGACTATCCCCCTTTGAATATGCTATAATAGCCTTTGTATGACTTAGTATTTTATTATTAAGGTAATCAATTTTTAAGGAGGTAGAAAATCCCATGCAATACTCAAAAGAAGTAGAAGAAATGGTATGCGTGAAAAAGGGACCGCACCACGGCCCTGCTCCGATACCTGAAGAAGGCAAATGGGTAAAATCCAAACAGATCACAGACATCTCCGGTCTTACGCACGGTGTAGGCTGGTGCGCTCCGCAGCAAGGTATGTGTAAGCTCACGCTCAACGTAAAAGACGGCATCATCGAAGAAGCGTTGATCGAAACCAGCGGCTGCTCGGGCATGACGCACTCCGCCGCTATGGCTGGCGAAGCGATCGTCGGCAAGACGCTCTTAGAGGCGCTCAACACCGACCTCGTGTGCGACGCGATCAACACGGCAATGCGCGAGCTGTTCCTGCAGATCGCTTACGGTCGTACGCAGACGGCGTTCTCCGAAGGCGGGCTGCCCATTGGCGCGGGTCTTGAAGACCTCGGCAAAGGGCTCCGTTCGCAGGTGGGTACCATTTTCTCCACCAATGCAAAGGGCGTTCGTTATTTAGAGCTTGCCGAAGGTTACATCCTCGAGATGGCGCTCGACAAAAACGACGAAGTCATCGGCTACAAATTCGTACGCATGGGCAAGATGATGGAAGATATCCGTAACGGCGTGGAACCGAAGGTTGCTTACGAGAAGAACATCGGTACATACGGCAGGTACGAGGACGCGGTCAAATACATCGACCCGCGCAAAGAATAAGGAGGGCGATTACTATGGCAACATTTGAAGGTTATGAAAGAAGAATTGCCCAGATCGAAAAATGCATGAAGGAATACGGGTTTTCTTCTCTTGACGAAGTAAAACAGTACACGATCGATAAAGGTCTTGACGTAGACGGCATCGTCCGCGGCATCCAGCCCATCGCTTTTGAAAATGCGGTTTGGGCGTATACGCTGGGCGCGGCAGTCGCGCTCAAAAAAGGCTGCGCGAAGGCTTCCGAAGCGGCTTGCGCAATCGGCATCGGCCTGCAGGCGTTCTGCATCCCCGGCTCCGTTGCGGAGCAGCGTCTCGTTGGCCTTGGCCACGGAAACCTGGCCGCCATGCTTTTGGAAGAACAGACACGGTGCTTCTGCTTCCTCGCCGGCCACGAATCCTTCGCAGCGGCGGAAGGCGCGATCGGCATCGCAAAGACGGCGAACAAAGTCCGCAAGGAAAACCTGCAGGTTATCTTAAACGGCCTTGGCAAAGACGCCGCGACGATCATTTCCCGCATCAACGGCTTTACCTATGTTGAAACGGATTATGATTACGCGACAGGCAAGCTCAACATTGTTTCCGAAACAAAGTATTCGGACGGCGACCGTTCCAAAGTGCGCTGCTATGGCTGCGATGACGTAAACGAAGGCGTCGCGGTCATGCGCCACGAGGGCGTGGACGTTTCCATCACAGGCAACTCCACCAACCCGACGCGTTTCCAGCACCCGGTTGCGGGCACCTACAAAAAGTGGGCGATCGAAAACGGCAAGAAATACTTCTCCGTCGCTTCGGGCGGCGGCACAGGTCGTACGCTGCACCCCGATAACATGGCCGCAGGCCCGGCTTCTTACGGCATGACGGATACCATGGGACGTATGCACGGCGACGCACAGTTCGCCGGCAGCTCTTCCGTTCCGGCCCACGTAGAAATGATGGGCCTCATCGGCATGGGCAACAACCCGATGGTCGGCGCTTCCGTGGCGGTGGCCGTTGCGGTGGAAGAAGCGATGAAATAAACCAAAAACCACAAACAAAAAACGCCGGGGGAATTTCCCCGGTGTTTTTGTTTGCCGTACCGCAGGCATCGGTTTGCGATTACGGTCGTGTTGTCCTTTCCGTTAGGTTATGGATATGCGTTCTTTTTTTCCGGCTTTGTCGTTGTTCGTTTCCTCTGCATTCATGCCGGCATAAAGATCGCGGATGGTACGCCTTTTCAGGTCTTCCGCTTCCTTTTCATAAAGCTGTTTCATAAAACAACGGAACGGATCGTCGTCTGAGTTTTGGTCGGTTTCTTCAGGGCGGTATTCAAAGAGGTGTAAAACTTCATAAAGGCTCACATCTTCAGCTCCGGGACGCAATTGGTAGCCGCCATTGCGCCCTTGCTCCGAGACCAGGATCCCCGCATTTTTCATTTCCCCCATGATTTTTAAGCAATATTGGTAAGAAATACCAACATGCTCCACGATTTCCCCTGCTGTTGTCAGGGCATTTTTACGGGATGTGATATATCCCAATATTTTCGCAGCATAAATTGTAGTAAGTTTCATCTTTCTTTACCTTTTACTAAAATTTATAATTTTCATATTGGCCAGCCGACATATACTATCTGATTCAAGTATACTATTTGTATAATATATGCGCAACGTCTTTTTTATTTTAAATTAAATTTATTTTCAATGCAAAAAATTCGCTTTATTTACGCCACTTATATCTAAAAAAACATTCCCTGATCAGTTTGGTTTTTTCATTAAAATAATATACGCATTGTCTCTTTTTTCACTACAAAAAAAGCCTTGCATTTTTGCAGGCCTTTTTTCCAGCCGTATCTGGCCGTGATATTTTTTAATCCCTACGATTTACCCTTTTACTTTAAGATGTAAAGTCTCTTCGATTATCATGCGGATAACCGGTTTCAGGTCGCCTTCCACCACGATCCCTTTATTGATCATGCGGGTCGCCAGGCCAGACATCATGGTATTGATGACGTCGAATACATCTGCATATTTTTCTTTGGGCACCCCGCACCTGTAAAAATAATCTTCCGCTATTTCTCCAAAATCAAAACGGAGGCGCCGGAAATGTTCCACGACGTATCCGTTCGCTTTCTTCCCGCCCTCATTGGAATAGATCAATATTCCAAAGTTAGGGTTCCTCACCAAAAAACGGATCGCCTCCTCGCAATACACCAAAAGAGGTTCCTCGTCCCTGCGCTTTTTCACCATGGCGGAAGTATACAAGCTCATCTGTGTGAGTATTTCCGCAATAACACTCCCCATAAGCGCTTCCTTATTTTCAAAATAACGGTAGGGAACCTGATGCGTAAGGCCGCAGCGCGCGGCCAGCCTTCTGGCGGAAAATCCTTCGATTCCTTCCTCTTTTATCATCGCCACTGCTGTTTTCAGCAAAATATCCTTCGTTGGGTTGGACTCCCCATGCTTCGTCATTTTGCACCGCCTTCAAAAATCGCGCCGTCCAAACAATCAAGCGCCGTGTTTACGATGCTGCGGATGTGCTGTTCCCAGTCCCCGCTGCCCTTATCCACAGTATAGGGCATGCCTTCGAGCAGGGCGCTTAACACCATATGTTTATAGCATACCACGCTGCGTTCCTCACCTTCGTCCATCAAAAACGGGTAATCCGTCACGTAGCGCCAGATTTCCCCCGTTTCCTCAATATAATATTGCGTCATTGGGCTTTGCGCAAAAATTTGGCTCAGCAGGCGGAAGTATTGTTCATAATAAGTATAATATGCCCGTTCCAGCTTCATGAATCGTTCCACCGGATCCTTTTCCTGCAAGATTGTATCGGAATACAGGTGCCCCATCAGCTGGCGCAGGATTTTATTTTTGATTTCATTATAAAAATCATCCACACCTTCAAAATAATTGTACGGCCCCTTAGGCGTCATGCCGCATTCCCGCGCAATTTTCCGGACAGAAAAATCTTTCATCCCATGCTTACGAATCAGCTCGATTCCTTTTTCTATCAGTTTGTTTCTTTGTTCCCTGCTTTTTTGTTCCCGCATCTGTATCTTTTGCCGTCTTTCTTCTTGTACTGGCCTTTATCATACCATAAAAACCAGGTTATGTTTTTGCTTTGCGCATTTTTCATCTTTGCCAAATATCCAGCACAACTTTTTATTGGTTTTCTTCACGCTTTTCACATAATGCTACAAAGTCGTCAAATTCCGCGATCGGCAGGGGCTTCGAGAATACATAACCCTGCACCACATCGCAGCCGATCCTGCGCAGAAATTCGACTTGCTCCAAAGACTCCACACCCTCAGCCACAGTTTTCATATGCAGGGCCTTCGCCATGTTGACGATGCCCTTCACGACCTCGCGGGCGCGGTGCGCGTTCTCTCCTTCGCGGAAGAAAAGCATGTCGATCTTGAGCACATCCATGGGCAAGTCTTTCAAAATATTGAGCGACGAATGTCCCGCACCGAAGTCGTCCAGCGAACACAAAAACCCGTTTTCCTGGAATTCTTTTACAATGCTGCGGAACAGGGCATGGTTGTCAAAGGCAATACTTTCCGTAAATTCAAGCTCAATGCATCTGTCCGGTATACGGTATTGATTCTTGATCCCAATATAGCGTTCCACAAATCCCGGTTGCAGCATGCACAGCCGCGAAACGTTCACAGAGATCACGACAGGCATTTTCAGGCCGCCATCCAGCCGCTCCCGATACATCCTGCATACCGATTCAAACATATATTCATCCAGCCGGATTACAAATCCGTTGCGTTCAAACAGCGGGATGAATTCGCCCGGCGCCAAAAAACCGTCTTTCGGGCTGATCCACCGCACCAGCGCTTCCGCCCCTGCGATGGTATCGCCATGCTGGATGTCGATCTTTGGCTGCATGTACACCTGGAATTCGCCATTGAGAAGCGCGCTTTCCATTCTTGCTTCCATCTCTGCCTCGCGCACGATCTTCTTGTGCATCTCCGCCGAATAGAAAGCGACCCGCGCCCCGCTTAAGTTCTTGACGGATTTTTGCGCCACATTTGCCGCGTCCATCATGTCGTTGATAGTCATGTCCCCGTCGTCTTCTCCAATGACATAAATGCCCGAACACATTTCCAGCTTGTACCCGCGCTTCGCCGTATCAGGAAATGCCTCCAGGCTGCTGACGATCCAATGGAATCGCCGCAAGGATTCCTCCTGCGAAATATATTCGCGCAACACGACAAAGTTATCTCCCGATACGCGGCAGAAGGTTTCTCCTTCCCGCATATCAGATTCAATCAGGCCTGCCCAGAATTTCAATATCCTGTCGCCCACGTCGTATCCAAACATGGCATTTACCGTCTTGAAATTCTTCAAATCACTGTACCACAATGAATATACTTTATCCCGTTTGCGGCCCAACATTTTGCGCACATCGATCAAAAATTTCGGATAATTGCGGTATCCCGTCAGTTGGTCGGTAAAAGCCATTTTGCGCAGCGCCCGGATACCTTTGTCGTTGGTACGTTTGATCAATACCATCAAGAACACAAACACGAGGATCGCCCCCACGATGATTCCTACAAGCCCCCACGTCATCATGGTAAACGTTTCGTTGATCTCCGCCTCCGGGACAACGCTGAAAATATACCAGCCGTTCACCTCGAGCGGCGTATACGAAGCCCACATACGGACGCCCCGATGGGTATATTCAACAAACCCGCTTTCTCCCCGCTCAAAGTCCGCGCGCATGCGATCCTTTTCTTCCGTGGAAAAAGGGTATAATTCAAACAGGTTGCGCGCGTCCCTGTCCTGGTCGAGCGACGGATGGTTGGAACGGATGATATAGTTACCATCCTTGTCGATGATACTGGCATAGCCCTTGCCGTCAAACATGGACGTATCCATGATCTCGCTGAACGCGCCAGAATTATTGACTGCGCACAATACTTTGACGACCTCGCCGTTATGCCAGATCGGCACCGCATAATAGTTCACCCAAAAATCGTTCGTTTCGGCCCACTGCGTTTTGGTAAGGACTTCTTCGCCTGCGTAGGCCCGCTCCACAAACCCTTTGTCCTTCAGGTCAATATCCTTATAGACAGTACCGTCGATATCTACGCCATCCGTAAGTCCGCTCCTGTCCGTAAAGCCCATACGGATGAACGCATTCTCCTGGTTGATATCGTTAATCACGGGCAGCAGCGCTTCAAAATCGAGATTGTCCATTGCACCAAGTATTCCCGCGATCCCTTCCAGCGTTTGAAAATCCCCCTGTACCTGCTTGTCCACGGCAAGCTTGCTTTGTTGCGCGACCTCCTGCATATATTCCTGTGTTTCCCGCTTGTTTTCATCGATGGCATAACGCAAAAAAAGCACGCTCGCCAATAAAAAGGCAACGCATGCAACCGCCGCAATGATATAAATCCGTTGTTGCACGATCTTTTGCTTCTTTTCCATATCATCCTCGTCATGTATTAAATAGGGTTAAACAAGATGCATATAAAACACACGGTCGGAAATGTACTTCATGGGATATATCATATCACGTAACGTATGGGAGGGCAATCACAAAATCCTTTACCATACGAAAAAACCGCCCCTCGAAAGGCAGCGGCCTATCCTTCCCACCGGAGCCTGCAAGCAGCAGGAGCACCGGGTATTTCCTCTTGTTTTCCTCTCCCTAAAAACGCACCCGCTTCACCGCCGTTTGCTTGTACTGCTTGTTTGCAAACATCAGCATGAACAGGAATGTCACCACGGAATATCCCGCGCTCATGAAGAATGTCCAGAACATCGGCACGATCCCCATTTCCACCGCGATCATGGGCGCAAAGCCAATGAACAGGATCATGAAGCCATACAGCAGGTATTCGCCCCACAGCATCTTTCGGCGGCAGACGATGAAAGTCGCCAGCGAGATCATCGCCACGGCTTCGATAGGCAGCCCGAACAGCAGCGACCAAAGCCCGCTGCCCGCGTTTAAATCAAATACGATAAGCATCAGTGAGATCATACCCACCTGCACAAAAAATTTCACGCTCCCGCGCGATTTGGAACGGATCGTGTGCAGCACCAACACCCAGAGATACCCTAAGATAACGGCGACGTCCAAAAACCAGTAACCGCCCGCTTCCCCACGCGTCAGCAGGTTCACAAACGCACATACCGCGATGATCATCATGGTTATGGCCAAGGCAAAATAGCGGCCGTTTCCTGCCGGCAGGGCTTCCCTTGCCGCCTGTGTCCCGTAGCGCGGATACGTTTGCTCCACAGCGCCTTCCGTACTTCCCGAAAGCTTCTTTCCGCACAGCGGGCACGTCTTTAAGTTTTCGTCCACCCTCACATTACAATATTCACAGCTTTTCATCACAAATACCCCAATTGTTGGTATAGATTTCTATTTCCGGGCTCACATTCCGGGCCAGATAGCGGAAGAAATAGCGGATGGTATCCGCCTCCTCGATCGAACGGATAAACGAGATCGTCATTTTGCCGTTCACCGAACACATACAACAGTTGACCGGGCTTCTCTCCGTCGGATAGATCACCGCCTCCATACGGTCAACGAGCGGTTTCATATCGTCCGGCAGCATGACCTGCCCGACGTTGGAGACCGTCATGGTCTTTACATCCTCACTGAAAAACGCAAACACAAACCGCGTGCCCGCATCCCGCATAAAACGCGGGACTCCCTGCACCACCGGGTTTTCCATCACGCCGCAGCTTTCCGCCACCGCGCTTTTGAGGTTGTCCGTTTCCGTCTTTTCACTAAGCTGCGTCCTAACCATAGCAAGGATCGCATCGAATGTCAAATGCCCGCCGGTAGGGATCGTGATATTGGCGATACAGAAAAAATTCCGCAGCGTCTTTGACGGGAAAAAGCCGCGCAGGTTCACCGGTACAGAAAGCACGATCGGCTCCTCGTCGATTCCCTCGCGCACCTCCTCGTGATAGATGGAATATGCCGCCAGCGCGGTCAAGTACACGGTGATCGTCGTGCCGTAACGTTTTGCCGCCGCCTTGAGTGCGTCTACGGCCACAACGCCCTGTACGATGTTATGTCCGTACGGCTCAAAAAGCGTTCCTTTGATCTTGAATGCCGCCGGCGCTTTTTTGATCTTCTTCTTGTGCGCCCTTTCATGGTAACGCAGCAGCGCGTCCTCCGCTTCCTCGTCCGTCGGCGCATCCTCCGGCAGGAGAACCATCCCCTGCGGGTCGATCCGCCTGCCCTGCAACCTGAAATACGCCAGCAGCAGCGTCTTCATAAATTCGACCGCGCCCGTCCCGTCCGATAGGGCATGGAACATTTCCAGCGATATTTTCTTTTCATGGTACAGGATACGGAACAGGTAGCCGTTGTTTTCCTCTTCGCCCAGCATCCCGCACGGGTACTCTTCCTCCCGCGCGACCAGAAACGGCGCGTCCACCTGTTCAAACCGCTGGTCAAAAGCGGTGGAAACGAGCTTCACGGTAAACATCGGAAAGCGCTTCAGCACTGCGTCGGCTGCCTGCTGCAATACCGCCGCGTCCACCTGCGTTTGCAGCACCGCTGCGATCCGGTAAATGGACGTATTCGTTTTTCGCGTCACGGGCGGAAAGAGTGTCGCCGCCGTATCCAGTTTATATCCGCTGTCCATAAAGCCCCTTTTCTATCCTCTTTCATTTTACCACACCGGCAATATTAAACTCCTAAGAAATTCTTAAAATATCATTAAATTTAGCGGTTAATGATATCAAGCGATCCCGACACCGTATTGATATTGATATCGATTCCGCCGTTTTTGTATTCATCATTTTTCATCGCGAAGTCGTTGCGCGTACTGCCGGATACCGTATCGAACGATAACTTGAACCCGTCGTTTTCCGGCAGGGTAATCTCCACCGCGCCCGAAACCGTGTCCGCAGATATCTTTTCCAGGTTGTCCGCGTTGCCGCATGCAAAGCGCACCGTACCGCTTGTCGTATCTGCCGAGAATTCTTTTGCTTCCGCCGTGACGATATCTACCGAACCGGACGTGCTGGAAATATCGGTTTCCAAAAGCGTCCCTTCCGCCGAAATCTCCCCGGAAACGGAATTCGCATGGAAAATATCCGCTGTGATCCTGCCCGCCTCGATGTTCCCGCTGGTGCTGTCGGTTTTTATTTTCCCAAACGTACCGTCGTTTAGGGTAATCGCGCCGGATGTCGTGTCAAACGTACCGCGCTCTGCGCTTACGCCCTGTACGTTGATCAAGCCGGAAACCGTACTCACTTCGAGGATGCCGGCATATTCCCTCGGGATATAAAGGGTGATCCTGATATCCTTATTCCTGCCCCAGTTCGTGAAAATCGTTTGTTTGGCCCTGCCGCTCTGCACGAGCAGCTCCCCGTTCTTCACGCCGTAATGCATGATATCGTCGTCGTCAAGCTGCCCCTTGCTCGTCTGCTCCGCACGGATCACCTTGTCGTCAGAGGCCACGACCTCCACGCGTTCGTCTACAAATTGCAGCGAGACCCGGTTGATCCCGCCCGCGTCTTTCTCAAAATTTGTACTCGTCTGCGCATCCTCCGGCAGTTGGTCAAAGAAGCCGTTTAAGTTGATGCCCACATTTGAAAATATATTGGATACGCCCGACCATGCATTGTTCCACATCGTCCCGCCGACGATGCCCCATACCAGGATCACGGCAAGGATCACCGCAACCACTGTCCATATCACAATTTTACCAATTTTACTCATTTTCAATATACCATCCTTACTTGGCGGAGGCCTTGATGATCTGCTCGATTGCCGCCGCGATCAAAAAGATGATCCACGTGATATACCAGGCCATCGTCAGGAAGCTTACGATGAAGTACAATGCCACGACCAGCGACCAGAACGCGCCCAGGTAAGCTGAACGCTTGTCGTTTTTCTTCTTGGTTTCCACCTGCCACTGCTTGAATTCCTCCACCATCGTATCGTCCATCTTCTCATATTTGGGTTTGATGGAGCTATTGTAAACCAAAAGTCCCGTAGCGACTGCGATCAATGCAAACATCAGTGTCAGCCCAATGACCGGCTGCCCGGACGTTCCCAAAATGATGATCGTCACCGGCGAGAGGATATAAAGCGCTACAGCGATGGCCACAAGCTTTGCCGACCTCCTGCGCTCCGCCTCCGCCTTGACTTGGTCAACCGTGCCATAATCGCTCGCACTGGCGATCAGCTCATCCACATCCCCCACGCTGCTTTTCACGACTTCAAACGCTTCCGCTTCCGTCGCGCCCGACTCGATCAGGTCATAATATTTTTCCTTCAGGTTCATGAGGATTTCCTGGCGCAGCTCGATCATCTTTTTTGACTTGGGTGCGTCCGCAAACAGGTTTTCCACATATTGGCGTAAATTCTCTTCCATTCTTTAACCCTCCGTTATGGTTCCTTCCGTAACTTTTTTGTTATATCAGGCTGTCGATCAGTTTTTTCGTCTTTTCCCAGTCTCCCTTGTTGGTTTCATAAAGAGCCCTGCCGAGCGGCGTCACGCGGTAATACCGCCTGCGCGCCCCTGTGGTCTCGTCCCCCCAATAAGATTCGATCATTCCCGCATTTTCCAGCCTGCGAAATGCGGAATAAAGCGTCGCTTCCTTCAATTCGTACTCACCCAGCGTCGTCTGCTGTATCGACTTGTTGATCTCATATCCATAACTGTCTTTTTTCAGCAGCTGCGCCAATATGATCGTCTCCGTGTGCCCACGGATCAAATCCGACGTCAAGGACATAGGATATCGCCTCCCTTCGCATCAAATATCTCACTTTTCAATTTACATTATAATTACATATACCTCGCCTGTCAATGTATATTTCAAAAAAATATATCTTATCTCCCTTGACAATTATTTTTTCCTATATTAACATATCAATTCAGACCTATTTTTGGTAAGGTTACCGCGGCACAAAGCAAAAAGGAGGTAAACCATTTATGCCTGAATTATCCAAGGCAACAGAGGGTGTCCAGTCGCTCGATCCGAAGTTTCATGGCTGGAGGCGGAAAGTCGTCATGTTCCTGTCCGGACAGACCGTTTCGCTTTTCGGTTCTTCGCTCGTGCAATTTGCCATCGTCTGGTACATCACGCTTACCACGCAATCAGGCGCCATCATGACGATCTCTTCCATCTGTGCTTTTGCGCCGCAGGTAGTGATCTCGCTCTTTTCCGGCGTGTGGGCCGACCGGTATAACCGCCGTTTCCTGATCATCGGCGCGGACGCAATGACCGCGGCCGCCACCTTTATCCTGGCGGCTTTTTTCCTGACCGGCCACGACGACCTCTGGATGATCTTCCTGGTCTCCGCGGTACGTTCCGTCGGTGCGGGGATCCAAACGCCGGCGGTCAACGCTTTCCTGCCCCAGATCGTTCCGCAGGAAAAACTGACGCGCATCGGCGGGATCAACGGCAGCCTGCAATCCGTCATGTTCATCCTGTCGCCTGCGGCGGCGGGCGCACTGCTTTCTTTTACGGAGCTGGAGTATACGTTTTTCATCGATGTCGGTACTGCCGCCATTGCGATCGCCATCATGTTCTTTTTAAAGGTTCCCGCGCATGAAAAAGCGCTGTTTAAGCAGAAGGGCGGCTATTTCGACGATCTCAAGGCCGGGCTGAAATATGTTTGGGGAAGCGGATTCTTCCGTGCATACTTCATTTTCTATGCCCTGTTCTTCATTTTGATCGTCCCCGCCGCGCAGCTGACGCCGCTGATGGTGTCGCGCACTTTTGGCGACGAATACTGGCGGCTCTCCGCTACGGAAATCATTTTTTCTGCGGGCGGCGTTGTCGGCGGCATCATCATCTCTGTGTGGGGCGGCTTTAAAAACCGCATGCATTCCATCGCGCTTTGCTGCATCCTGTTTGGTATCTTCACCGCCCTTGTCGGTATCGTTCCCGGGTTCATCGCGTTCCTTGTCCTGATGTTTCTCACGGGGAGCACTGTCCCGCTGTTCACGACGCCCTCCATGGTCTTGCTGCAAGAACAGGTCGACCCAAACATGCAGGGACGCGTATTCAGCCTCACACAGATCGTTATGACGGCCATGATGCCCATCGGCATGGCCTTTTTCGGGCCGCTCGCCGACCAGGTACGCATTGAGGCCCTGATGGTCATAACAGGAATATGCGGCGCGGCGGTCGGAATATTGGTGTTCTTCAACAAACACTTCAAGCATGGGCTGATTACCGAATAATCTTCCTGTTTAAAAATATGGGAAAGCTTTTAGGCAAAGAGGAGGCGATTTTCCATGGATCTGAGTTACCGTCTTGGGTATCGTGCGGTCAAAACGGCGATCGCCGTCTTTGCCTGCCTGCTGCTCGGTTACCTTCTCAATCGTACGGCAGCTTTTGCGGTCATCGCCGCCATCCTGTGCATCCAGCCAACCTATGATAAATCAAAACACACGGGACTGCACCGGATTTTAGGAACGATCATCGGTTCCCTGTTCAGCTTTATCCCTTTGGAACTTGCCGCCGTACTCCCGCATTATGCCGATTATTTATTCCTCTTCATCCTGCCCGCGCTCATCCTGGTGCTTATTTTCCTGTGCAACATCCTCGGTATCAAGGATTCCGTCGGGCCAAGCTGCGTGATCTTCACGGCGATCGTGCTCCTGCATTCGGGCACCACGCTCGATACTCTCCCTTATGTCCTGACGCGTACCGCAGAAACAGTCGTCGGGGTGCTGATTGCCCTGCCCATCAACCGTTTTTTGTTCAATCCCAAACAATTGCCTCCCTGTGGCAAGGGCAGCAATTGATCTTTTATCTTTCCCCTGCATCCAATCCGGGATATACTGAAATAAGACAGCCCGGCCGCAGGGCGCCGAAACGGAGGCAACCATGAAAGAAAACAAATATGACGACCAAACCTTTTTTGAAAAATACTGCCAGATGGATCGTTCCCAAAAAGGCCTTGCAGGCGCGGGGGAATGGCATATCCTGAAAACGATGCTGCCCCGCTTCAAAGGCAAACGCGTGCTCGATTTGGGGTGCGGGTTCGGCTGGCATTGCCAGTACGCGATCGACCATGGTGCAAAATCCGCCGTCGGCGTGGATATTTCCAAAAGCATGCTGGAACAGGCGCGCAAGCGCAACGGCTCCAATAAAATCGAGTATATCTGTGCGCCGATCGAAGATGTGGATTTTCCCTGTGGATATTTTGACGTCGTGATCAGTTCGCTTGCGTTCCACTATCTGGAATCCTTTGAAGAGATCTGCACGAAAATTTCTTCCTATCTTTCCCCGGGCGGCGCTTTTGTTTTTTCGGTGGAACATCCAGTTTTCACCGCCTACGGCAGCGAAGACTGGTATTACGACGAGGACGGCAACATCCTCCATTGGCCGGTTGACCGCTATTTCACGGAGGGCAGGCGGGATTCCCTGTTTTTAGGCGAACACGTCGTCAAATACCATAAGACGCTGACCACATACCTGCAGGCGCTGCTCACATCGGGCTTTGTGATTACCGGCCTCATCGAGCCGCAGCCCAGTGCGGACATGCTCGATACCGTGCCCGGGATGAAAGACGAGCTGCGCCGGCCGATGATGCTGCTCGTTTCAGCAGAAAAAAGATAGATGATAAAAAAGACGAGGCATATGCCTCGTCTTTTTTAAATGAGAAGCCGTACACCACGCTCCGAATTTGCTCTCATGAGAGGAAATCACATCGTTGACTCAGAACAGGCACGCCTGCGGCACACGCGGCAATTTGCTTACTGCTGCTTCCGTCAGGACCTGACAGGGTTCACAACGCAGCGTTGCACAGGACCCATCCATCAACATCAAGCGATGTGCTCCATACCTTACGAGAGAAACCCTCGGCGCGGAATTCAACCCCGCTATAGCGGCTTGCGGGTTACAGGACACCGCTAACTCCCCGTCTAGTACGGCAAACTTGATAACAATTTACACTACAGCCCGCGGAAAATACATTCCTCGCGGCCGGCGCCCACGCCGATCATCTTGACCGGTACGCCGGTATGCTGCTCGATGAACTCCACATACTTTCTCGCTGCCTCCGGCAGGTCTTCATACCTGCGGATATGCGATAAGTCGGACGTCCATCCGTCGAACTCCTTATAAGCCGGCTTTGCCTTTGCAAGCGTCTCAAGCGATGCCGGATAAGTATTTACTATTTTACCATCAATGTCATACCCAGTGCAAACAAAAACTTTATGAAATCCGCCGAGCGTATCCATGCGTGACAGCGCAAACCCGGTGATACCGCTTGTTTTCGCCGCAAAATCAACGATTACAAGATCAAGCCATCCGCAGCGGCGCGGCCTTCCCGTCACCGTTCCGAATTCGTTGCCTTTTTTGCGGATCTCGTCCCCCGTCGCGTCAAAAAGCTCCGTTACAAACGGCCCTTCCCCCACACGCGTCGTATAGGCCTTGACCACGCCGATCACTTCCGTTATGACCTGCGGGCCCACGCCGGCGCCAGATCCTACGCCGCCCGTATTGGGGTGCGAGGAGGTAACATAAGGGTACGTCCCAAAGTCGATATCCAAAAGCATGCCCTGCGCACCCTCAAAGAGCAGCGTTTTTCCAGCCTCGTGGTATTCGTGCAGCAGCGAAACGGTGTCGCACACAAACGGCTTGAAATACCTTGCATGCGCGCGGCACTCTTCCAGGATATCTTCGTAGCGCAACGGCTCGCCGCCATAGACCTTGGTGATGGTCTCATTTTTGTCTTCCACGCATTTTTTGAGCTTTACGGGAAATGTTTCCTCGTCCATCAGGTCGCACATCCGCAGGCCTACGCGCCCTGTCTTATCCATATAGCACGGCCCGATCCCGTTGCCCGTCGTCCCGATCTTGAAGTCGCCGAGCTTTTTCTCGTTGAGCTCGTCAAGCGCCCTGTGGTACGGCATGATCAGGTGCGCCCTGTCGCTGATATACAGGTTATCCACCGAAACGCCGCGCTGCTCGAGATATTCGATCTCTGTCTTGAGCGCCCCTAAGTCAACTACCACGCCGTTGGCGATCACGCACGGTTTCCCTTTGGAGAGGATACCCGACGGGATAAGCCGCAGTTTGTATGTGACGCCGTCCGCAACAACGGTGTGTCCCGCGTTGTTGCCTCCCTGATAACGCACCACCATGTCTGCCTTGGAAGCGAGATAGTCAACGAATCTTCCTTTTCCCTCGTCGCCCCACTGGGCGCCGAAAACTACGATACCGGCCATTTCAGTTCACTCCTGTCTGGTTCAAAATTTATCGGCAGCGCTCGCGCGCAATACCATTCCTTCTAACAAAAAAATACCGCCGGGAACATAACGCCCCCTTGCGATATCCTATCTTAGTTTAACAAAAAAAGCGTATACCCGTCAACTTTTTTTCATCTGTACCGCTTTTTTCCCATCTGCCGTCCGATTCGCGGTTGCATTTTCCCCCCATAAATAATATGATATCAATAGACAAAACATACAGCATGCCGCGCGTACCGAAAGCAGCATTTATCCGATTCATTCACGCGGCAGATGAAAGGGGCCCTCATGAAAAAAAGACTATTCTTCGTTTGCCTGCTTCTCACCGCTTGCCTTACACTGATGGCATGCGCCGCGCCCATCACGTTCCAGACGTCCGGCGCCCAATATGAAATCGTCCAAATGGAGACCGCAGACCAGGCTCTAAGCCTCACGCCGTCCGCAGGGAATACCCTGTTTGTCATGACGTTAAGCGTAGGCGATGACAAGCTTGACGACGCGCAAAACGCATTTTTCAGTACGGATGGCGCCAAAGCGTCCGTAGCGGATGGTTCGGGAAGCTATGAATGTAAACAGATCGCCTTTGAAACGAACGGCAGCCAGACACAGGCCGTGCTCGTATTTGAAGTTCCCGCCGCCTTCGCCCAGGTCAAGGATTTTACCCTGAGCGGCAACGGCTTCGGCCCGGTCAACCTGCAAAAATAAGTACAGTAAAAAAAGGCCGCGGATATCCGCGGCCTTTTTTCATTTGCTTACAAATCACATATGGAAACGTTTTTGCATCTCCAGCTTTAAATACCGAAACGCAAAGCGCAGCAGCCCTAATATCGTTATCCCGCTGGCAAACGTGGAAAGCGCCATCAGGAAAAAGCCCTGCTTCACACCGGATACATACAGGATCAAGGGGATAAAGCCCATCGCCACAAACAAGATCGCATAGACCAGGTTGCCGCGCCAGTGCGATTTGTGGTTGTACGAATAAATGTCGATGTACGCGATGCCGATCGCCAAAATGAGCGGCAGCATGTATTGGTAAGACCAGCCGCTCCTGCTGCCCACAAAATCAAACGCCATAAACATGGCGATGAGCGTAACCATCTGCAGCAAAACTTTTACGCCCGCAAACCAGTCGGAAAGGATCGTTCCCTTCACAAGCACCCATGCGTAAAGCGTGGGCGCAGCCACGGCCAAAAACCACGGCGTACCGTTCCATGTAAAGATATTGATGGCTACACACAACGTGATCACCACGAACGTTGCCAGCAAAAGGTAATCCATCACCAGGCTGTGGCGATCCACATACTTTTTGCGCGAAACCTGCGGATACAATTCGTTTTCAGAGGGCGATATAGTCAGTTGCTTCCCGCACAGCGGACAGTTTTCAAAGCAATCGTCCACGTAAACGCAGCATTTGTCGCAGAAATTCATTTTGTGTTCCATCCGTTGCCCCTCACTTCCACATCCATTTTCAGTTCCTTTGAAAAATGCTCGAAGAAACTGCGGGTGATGTCCGTTTCACGGATTCCGCGCGCCAAAGTGATCACCATCTTATCCTTGTACGAGACCACCACACAATTCATGGGGTTCATTTCGCTCACCCCCAGCGCATAATAGACCTGCCTTATGTGCTTTTCCATCGTTTTAGGGAACTGCGCGGTGCGCAGGTTGGAAAGCACCACCGTATACGCCCCTTCCCCATACGATTTATAACTGTTTGAGACTACGATGTTTTTCATAAACAGCGGCGTCATCCGGATAAACGGATTCTGTTCGTACTTCACATTTTTGTTGATGTTGGCAGATATCTTTTCCTTTGTGAGCCCCTCTTTTAGCTGCCGTGAGATTTCCGCGAGGATTTCATCAAAATCCAATTCCCCCTCCACCGACATCCCCACATTGGCAAAAGAGATAAAGTTGCGCAGCGTATGGGACGGAAACATACTCCGAAGGTCCATCGGTACGGAAACGATGATCGGTTTTTTGACTTTCCTTTCGATCAGCAATTGTTCCTTGGCGATGCAAAACAGCAACAGCGCGGCAATATAAGCCGATACGGTCACGCCTTTCGTTTTGACGTGCGCAAGCAGCTGTTTCAAATCGATGATCCCGTGCGTCAAAAATATCCCGTCGTCGTCATTGCGCGTGCCCAGGATGTGATACGCTTTGGGCTGCTTTAGCTTATTGAAATCGCCTTTCGCATCATAATAGGTGCTGAAGCTGTTTTCCAGTTCGTCCGCGCTCACCTTTCCCTCCGCGTCCAGCACCATACCTTCCGCGTCCATGTCATACCCGCACAGCTTAAAATATTCGTATAACAGCGTCTTTAAAAATTCGATCGCGCCCGCGCCGTCCGAAAGCCCATGGAAACATTCCATAATTACATTTTTTTTATAATATGTCACATTGAACAGGAAGCCGTTGTTGATAAAATCCTTCAAACGCTTACAGGGAAATCCCGTTTCTTCCTTGACCACGGGCAGCGCGTCGTTGGGCTCCAGGTAATACCAGAACATCCCCCGTTTGAGCGTAACAGCGAACGAAGGAAAGCGCGGCATGATCTTGACAAGCGCTTCTTGCAGCTTATCGCGGTCGACCTGCTCGCCCAGTTCCAGCATCAGCCGGAACGTCGTATTGTTGTGTGTCTGGGAGATAGACGGGTATATCTTCGCAGCCGTGTCCAGCTGGTACCAATCCCGCTCCCCGGGTATGTTGTTCATGTCGTCTCTTTTCTTATGATTGCATAAAGGGGGCAAAAGCCCCCTTTTATTTACTATCAATCTATGCTTATTACCGCCCGCCACCGTGACCGTTCACAAGCCGCTCGGGTTTTGCCTTACAAAAACTCGCCCTTGTAAACGCCAGCACGGCCCGCCGGACAAAACACATCTCCTATTTCGTGCCGAACAGGCGGTCGCCCGCATCTCCCAAACCCGGTACGATGTACGCGTGGTCGTTAAGGCCCTCATCCACCGCGGCAACATAGATGTCCACATCAGGATGCGCTTTGCGTACGGCTTCGATGCCCTCCGGCGAAGCGATGATATTGACGAGCTTGATGTTGTTGCAACCGCGCTTTTTGATGAGCGAGATCGCATCCGCCGCGCTGCCGCCCGTAGCGAGCATCGGGTCTAAGATCAGCAGCTCGCGTTCTTCCGCATCGATAGGCAGCTTGCAATAATATTCCACAGGCTGGAACGTTTCCGGATCGCGATACAGGCCAATGTGCCCTACCTTTGCGCCGGGGATCAGGTTCAGGACGCCCTCGACCATGCCCAGTCCCGCGCGCAGCACGGGTACGATCCCGACCATTTTCCCGGCGATCACCTTCGTCTTCGCCGTCGTGATAGGCGTTTCCACTTCCACTTCCTTAAGCGGCATATCCCTGGTCACTTCATACACCATCAGCATGGCAATCTCCTTGACCAGTTCCCTGAATTCTTTTGTCCCCGTGTTTTTGTCGCGGATCATCGATACCTTATGCTGCAGCAAAGGATGATCCAGTATGTGCGCTGTCGCCATCTTTGTTCCTCCCCATTCTTCGTTTATTATATACCTATTTGCAGTATTTTTTTTCGATATCCGTGACCATATCGATGCGCCGCTGGTGACGCTCATCGCCTGAAAAAGGCGTATTCACAAAAATATCCACGATATCCACCGCAAGGCCCGGCCCCATCGTACGCCCGCCCATCGCCAGGATGTTTGAATTGTTGTGCTCGCGCGTCGCACGCGCGGTGAACGTATCGGCAACGGCTGCGCAGCGGATGCCCGGCACTTTGTTTGCCGCAATCGAGATCCCGATCCCCGTCCCGCAGATCAGGATGCCAAGGTCTGCCTTTTTGTCCTTCACGCACTCCGCGACCGCCAGGGCGTACGTCGGGTAATCTACCGACTTCTCGTCGTTCGTGCCGAAATCAATGACTTCATGCCCGTTCTTATCAAGGTATGCCAGAACCTCTTTTTTGAGTATAAAACCGCCGTGGTCACATCCAAACGCAATCTTCATCGCCATACGCTCCTTTTTTGAGAAAATAAAAAACTTACAGGAAAATTATACAACATGCCGCCCGTAAATTCCAGCCTATCTGCATAATTGTATACAAAAAAGGCATTGCCCCAAAACGGCATTGCCTTTTTCAAAATAAATTATTGTTCTTTTTCCAGACGGCCTACCAGCATTTCGACCGCTTCTTTGATCTGCGCGGCGCTCTGCCGGTATTCTTCCATCCCTTCATCAAAAGGATCCAGAATATCGCAGGAATTGTCGATCGGTTCCCCGTCGATCCCTTTTGCATATCCCAGCAGCGTATGCACCTTGGAAACTTCATCCGGCGCGATCACTTCAATATGCTCCATCTGTTCCTTGCTCATGGCGAGGATGATATCCGCCCACTCCGCGAGCTCAGGCGTAAAAGGTTCCGCTTCGTGGCGCTTTAGTTCCAGTCCCATTTCTTCCACAACGCGCACCGCTTCCTGCGTTGCTTCCGCTCCTTCGCAGGCAAATGTCCCGGCAGACTTTGTCTTGACATCGCCGTGAAGGATGCTACTTCGGTCTACCGCATCGTCCATCAGTGTTTCTGCAATCGGGCTTCTGCATGTATTACCCGTACAAACAAACAATACATTCATGATTTTAAACTTTTTCCTCCTTGGCGGAAATGATCTCGTGTCCCGCCGCTCTGATTATCCTGTTCATCACCGCAAGGCCCATCTTTTCTTCCTGCGCGTGAAAAAACACTGTCTCAAAATTCTGATCGTCCATTTCGCGAAGCACGCGGAAAAGCGCCGCTTCCGCTTCGCGCGCGTCTTTTCCCAGACACACAATATGCCGGACATCCGGATAAAGGTTTGCGCAATCGTCAAGGCACAATACCGCTGTTTTCCTGCCCTGTGCTTTACCATTATGATACATGGTGTTTACGGTTTTCGCAACCTCTTTTTTGCCCCCTGTAAACACCGTGACCTTCGCCTCCGGCGAATAATGCTTATATTTCATGCCCGGCGACGCACAGACTTCGCCTTGTTTAATCTCGCCTAAGACGCTTGGATGCACGCGCACGTCCCCCGCTGCCTGCGCGATCATTTCAGGCGTGATGTCCCCCGGCCGCAAAACCACAGGGACTTCGCCTGTCGCATCCACCACCGTGGATTCTACGCCTATGGCGCACGGCCCGCCGTCGATAATCAGCGGCACACGCCCGCACAAGTCCTCGTATGCATGCATCGCCAACGTCGGGCTGGGCTTGCCAGAGGTATTGGCGCTGGGCGCAGCCACCGGCAGGGCGCTAAGCGCGATGATCCCGCGCGCGATATCGTTATCCGGCATGCGTACCGCGACCGTTTCAAGCCCCGCACTCACCTCAAAGGGGATCGCCTTTGCTTTTTTCATGATAATAGAAAGCGGCCCCGGCCAGAACGCTTTCATCAAAGCGCGCGCCGTATCGGTTACTTCCGCCACGATCCCGTCAAGCTGCCCCGTTTCCGCAATATGCACGATCAGCGGATTATCCTGCGGACGGCCCTTCGCCAGAAAAATATTTTTTACCGCCTCAGGCGAAAACGCATTCGCCCCCAGCCCGTAAACTGTTTCCGTGGGGAAAACGACCAGCCCTCCCTTTTTCAGTTCATCCGCGCCGTCGCGGATCGCACCGTCAAAATCTTTATCTGCAAACACTGTCCTTGTTGCACATTTCATCATAGCAATACCACCAATACAAACCCAAACAAGACCCCCGCGGCGATGGATATCCACGTCGCCGCGCTCTTATGCATGCTGATCGCCTCCGGGATCAGTTCGCGCAGCGTCAGGTAGAGCATCGCGCCGCCGCCAAACGATACGCTGCCCGCAAAAAACACAGGCGAAAGATCGCCGATCGCCGCGCCGACCAAAGCGCCGACCGCCATCGGCAGCGCCGCCAATATCGCGATCAGGAATATTTTCCCGTACGGTACTTTCCCCAGCTTTAAGGGGATCGCCAGCCCCATCCCTTCCGGGATATTGTGTACGAATAAAAGTACCGCAAGCACCGCGCCAAAGCCGGTCGCCACCGTAAGCCCGCTGCCGAGCGCCAAGCCTTCTGGCAGGTTGTGTACGCCGATCCCAAGGGCCAAAAGCAATCCCGAACGCACCAGCCGTTTTTCCTTCAACCCTTCTATAATGCTGTCGTCGTGCTCTGACGGCACGTCGTAATGCGGCAGTAATTTGTTGATGACGAGCATCGCAAGCGCACCCAGCAAAAAGAAAACGAGCGTGATCCACCACGGCGCCGCCTCCAGGGATTCAGGCAGCATGTCAAACAATACGATCGCCAGCATGATCCCCCCGGATAACCCCATCAGTACGGCGGATATCCGATTGCTTTTTACCTTGATGAAAAATGTCGCCACCGCGCCGATCCCTGTTCCGAGCGCGCCCACGAGTGCACCGACCAGCGTTGCATAAAGTATTGTATTCATTTGAAAATTACTGCGCGAGTTTTTTCTGCCTTTCGTCTAATATCAGCGCGTCGATCATTTCGTCCATGTCGCCGTCCAAAAACGCTTCCAGCCTGTAAAGCGTAAGGCCGATCCGGTGATCCGTCACCCTCCCCTGCGGGAAATTATAGGTACGGATCCGCTCGCTCCGGTCGCCCGAGCCTACCTGGCTTTTCCTGTTTTCCGACATTTCGCTGTCCGCCGCGCCTTTGTATAAGTCATATAAACGCGATGCAAGTACCTTCATCGCTTTTGCCTTGTTTTTTATCTGCGATTTTTCATCCTGGCAGGTAACTACCAGCCCGGACGGGATATGCGTGATACGCACCGCGCTGTCCGTCGTGTTGACGCTTTGCCCGCCGTGTCCGCCGGAGCGGAACACATCTATGCGCAAATCGTTCGGATTAATATTCACTTCCACTTCTTCCGCCTCGGGCAGTACCGCCACCGTCGCCGCCGAGGTATGGATACGCCCGGAGGATTCCGTATCCGGCACGCGCTGTACACGGTGCACGCCGCTTTCATATTTCAGGCGCGAATACGCACCCTTGCCCGCGATGGAGACCACGATTTCCTTCACGCCTCCGAGCTCCGTCACGTTGGAGGAAAGCGTTTCCAGCGTAAAGCCGTGCCGCTCCGCATAACGCGTGTACATGCGCAGCAAGTCTCCGCCGAAAAGCGCGGCCTCGTCGCCGCCCGTACCTGCGCGTATTTCCAGGATAACGTTTTTATCGTCGTTTTTATCTTTGGGGATGAGCAGTACCTTGAGCTCCGTTTCCATCTCATCCTTTTGCTTCAAAAGCGGCTCGATCTCTTCTCTTGCAAGCTCTAAGAGTTCCGCATCCTTTTCTGTCTCCAGGATCTCTTTGTTCTGTGCGATATGGTCGAGCACCACCGCGTATTCGTCATAGGCGGCGGCAATGTCCGCAATAGCAGACTGCTCCTGCGCCAGCGCGCGGAATTTCTCCTGGTTCCCGATCACCCCCGGGTCGGAAAGCTCCCTCGAGAGCGCGTCATAGCGTTCCTTGATTGTCTTCAGTTTTTCCAGCATACGTTACCCCTCTAAAACGGGCATCGCCGCACTCACAAAACGCGGCCTGCCACTCAAATCATAACCAGTTTTTATCTTAACAAATCCATTTTCTTTTAGCAAGGCGCACACGCGTTCCGCTTGCGTATCGCCGATCTCCAACACCACCGCTCCGCCTGCGTTCAGGTATTGCGGCGCCTGCCTTGCAAAGCGCCCATAAAACGCATATCCATCGTCGTCCGCCCATAGCGCGAGCCTGGGCTCGTATTCCCTGACCTGCGCTTCCAGGCCCCGGTAATCCCCATCGCTGATATACGGCGGGTTACAGGCGATCAGGTCTGTTTTTTCCGTCACCGGCGCAAACAGGTCGCCCTGCCAGAAACGGATGTCCTTTCCAGCGGCCAGCGCTTCTTTGTTTTGCTTTGCCACCGCAAGCGCATCTTCCGATATATCCGACAGGTATACCCTCGCAAAGGCACCTTCGCACGCCAGCGTAATACCGATGATACCGCTGCCGCAGCATAAATCAAGCGCCGTCCGGTATCCATTTTCGCACGCAAGCAGAAGCGCTTCTTCCACGACACATTCCGTGTCAAAGCGCGGGATCAGCACGCGCCTGTCTACCGAAAAAGGCCGCCCGTAAAAATACTTTTCCCCTGTCACATAGGCGACAGGCTTCCCTTTCAGCCGCTCTGCCAGCAGCGCTTCCACCGTTTCCTCACACGGACACTCATCGAAAAAGCGCACATGCAGCTGCGAAAAATCGCCGCCGTACACATGCGCTAATAATACCTTTGCTTCCGCCTCCGCCTCGCTAAAGCCAGCTTCCGCAAGCGTTTTTTTGGTACGTTTATATACTTCGCCCCAATTACTCATTGGTCTGCGCCGCGCCCTGTACCCCTGCCGGCTTATCCTGCGCGGTGTCCGCCGCCGCGTCCTTGGTATCCGCGGGAGAGCCGTCGATCTTATGGCTGTATTTGCGCGCCAGCTCATCCAATTCCTCGTCCGATTTCTCGCCTTCCGCAGCCAGGAACGAAACAAGCGCCACCTCGATCATACCGTCGTCCGGCTCGCGCGTCGTCAGGTACTGCAGCGCCATACCCGGCTTCCTCAAAGCCATTGTGAACTTGTTGTCGTATTTCGCCACCAGCTTTAAAATCTCATAGGAAACGCCTGCAACGATGGGCAGCATCAACAGACGCAGCCCGATACGAACCGCCCAGTTTTCGCTCCAGCCCAGCAGCGTAAAGAGCAGGATCGAGATAATCATGACAATCAAAAGGAAGCTCGTTCCGCAGCGCGGGTGAAGCCTCGTGTTCTCTCGCGCATGCTCCACATCCATGGGCATATCGTGCTCAAAACAATTGATGACCTTATGCTCCGCGCCGTGATACCCGAACAGGCGCTTGATATCTTTCATATTGGAGATCGCTACCATATAGGCCAGGAACATGCCCACGCGGATCAATCCGTCGATCAGGTTCTTGCCGAACGCGCTGTCCACATACGGCGTAATCCATCCGGTGATCAGGTTAGGCAGGATAAAGAACAGCCCCACCGCGATCACAAGCGCGATCACGACCGCAAAAAAGATGGCGACGTCCATCGGGTTCTTCCCCGTCTTTTCGGCAATGAACTCATCCGCCTTCGACGGCTCCATTTCGTCGTCCTCCGGATCGTACATCTTTGCCGCATCCGTAATGGTCTTGACGCCCGAAACGAGCATCTCGACAAAATTCACCACCCCGCGGATAATCGGGATGCCCAATATTTTGTATTTCATGGAAAGCGACTGCGACGCCTGCTTTTGCGTCACGATCTCACCGCTTTCACGCCTCACGGCAATGGCTGTCGTTTCCGGCGAACGCATCATCACGCCCTCCAGGACTCCCTGCCCGCCGATACTTGTACGTTTCATTCATTCCTCTTTCTGCGATACAAAAAACAGACCGTAAGAATACCTTCTGACGGCCTGTAGTTTTTTACACGCGAATATCATGAAATAGCCGGCATTATTTCATGCCGTATCTCTTCTTAAATCTATCCACACGACCGCCTGTGTCAACAAGCTTCTGTCTTCCCGTGAAGAACGGATGGCACTTCGAGCAGATATCGACCCTCATCTCCGATTTTGTAGAACCGGTTTTGAAAGTTTCACCGCACGCGCACGTTACTGTGCATTCGCCATACTTCGGATGAATTCCTTCTTTCATTCCATCTCACCTCTTTTTCCAAAAGTAGCATTATTTATTATAGCACGATAACCGTAAAAAGCAACTGTTTTTTTGATAAATTTCATAGTTTCTTTACACTTTTCCCTGCCTTTTCCAGTATAATACCATATAACACCAATGGCAAAGGAGCAAACGATGGGCAAGCGGAAAAAAAGCATCCTGTTTTTCATTTTGTTGGCGTTTTTTGCCGTCAACTTCGCCGGTGGGATCATCGACCAGAACGAGCGGATCGCTGTCGCGGAATTTGACTTGTACAGCGATAAGGTCACGCAACCCGTTACCATTGTCCAAATTTCAGACCTGCACGAAAAATCCTTTGGCAGGGGAAACGCACGCCTGTTTGAGCAGGTACGCACGCTCCATCCTGACCTGATCGCCATCACCGGCGATATCATTTTCAATTCCTACACGCAATCCCCGGATATTGCCTATATGGAAAACCTCGCCGCCCAGTGCGCCGCCACCGCCCCTTCCTTTTTTGTGACGGGCAACCACGACCGCTATCACGAGCAGGCTGTAAAAGAGGCCTTTTGCAGCCGCGGCGTCACCGTACTGGACGAAACGGTCGTGCCTTTCACGGCAGGGGATACGCAATTGATGATCGGCGGTATCGACGACCCGTCGCTTGACAAAGACAGCATCGACCGTATCCATTTTCCGGATAACGGGCATTTCAATATCCTGCTAGCGCATGACCCCGAACCTTTCGCCGAAACGTACGACCGGAAAAACGCGGATCTCGTCCTTTCCGGCCATACACACGGCGGACAGGTGCGCCTTCCGTGGGGCAAGGCGGTCTTTACGCCCGAAGGCTTCCTGCCGAAATATTCCGACGGCCTTTATACGAGCGGCGATACGACGATGGTCATCAGCATGGGCCTCGGTTCGAGCGTTATTCCCATCCGCCTGTTCGCACAGCCCGAGATCACGCTCATCCGCCTGTTGCCCTCACCGCCCGGATAACATATAATAAGTTCATGAAGAAGGCATCGTTCCGTGTAAAAGGCTACAATATATATAGCGGTAAAATCAGTTCCCCGCTGCGCATCGTGCAGATATCCGACCTGCATGAAAAGGAATTCGGCGAAAAAAACCGCGACCTTTTCGAGGCAGTCGAAAACCTGCGGCCGGATATGATCGCCATCACCGGCGATATGGTCTACGACACTTATACAAAACAGCCCAACGGTGCGTACATCGAAAACGTTGCCGCGTGGGCGCCGGGAGTCGCCCCTTCCTTTTTTGTGACGGGCAACCACGAGCGTATCTGGCCGGAATATGTCAAAGACATCTTTATTGCAAACGGCGTTATTGTGCTGGAAAACAATTTCGTACCCTTTCAGGCAAACGGCGCAAAAATCGTTGTGGGAGGGGTGGAAGACCCTACCGTGGATGCAGGCGGCTTTCGTAAATTGCGTTTTCCGGATGACGGCCGTTTCCGCCTTTTGCTGGCGCACGATCCCGCTCCCTTTGAATACGGCTACATAAAAACGGGCGCGGATCTCGTGCTGTGCGGCCATACGCACGGCGGGCAGATCCGCTTCCCGGGCGGCAAGGCCATCATTTCCCCCGGCGACCACCGGCCCTTTCCAAAGTATTCGGACGGACTGTATACCAGCGGGAAGGCGACGATGATCATCAGCATGGGATTGGGAGTCAGCGTAATCCCTTTCCGCCTCTTTGCCCCGCGTGAAATACTGTTGATCAATTTATTGCCCCAAAATGAAAAATAGGACGGTAAAATATTATGGAACCCAAAACATACGATATCGTTTCGATCGGTGAAATTTTGATAGACATGACGCCGCACGGCTTGTCTCCCGAGGGCCAGCCGCTTTTCGAGGCCAATCCCGGCGGGGCGGTGGCAAACGCGCTCGCCATGGCCGCATCGCTCGGCTCTAAGTGCCTTTTGATGAGCAAGGTCGGCGACGATTCATTCGGCCGTATGTTGCTTTCGGCCGTAAAGAAGGCCGGGCTCGATCCCGCGGGAATCCTGACAGACCCCTATATCCCGACAACGCTTGCGCTTGTCAGCCTCGACGAAAACGGCGAACGTGATTTTACGTTCTACCGCAAGCCCGGCGCGGACATCATGCTGCGCAGCGACGATATCGACTTCGATGCAGTCGCCCATGCGCGCATCCTTCATTTCGGGACGCTTTCCTTGGTCGATGCGCCTTGCAAACAGGCGACGGCGGCATGCATCGAGCATGCCAGGAAAAACGGCTGTCTCGTGTCCTTCGATCCGAACATCCGCATGTTTTTGTGGGAGGATAAAGCCGCCCTCAAACATGCGATCCATTACGGGCTCCAAAACTGCGATATCCTCAAAATATCCGACGACGAGCTCCTCTATTACACCGGTAAACAAGAGCTCAAGGAGGCGGCTGCCGCCCTGCGTTCCTCTTATCCGGATATCAGGCTTGTTTTTGTCACCTGCGGTGCAGGCGGCTGCCTCATTTACCATAGCGGAGGACATATGCACATTCCCGGCTGCCTGCAGGAAAACATCGTGGATACGACGGGCGCGGGCGATTCGTTCATGGGAACGTGCCTGCATTATATCGCCAAGGCCGGCCTTGATCCGCTGGCTGCCGATGATCTCGCGGATATCGCAGCATATGCGAACGCCGCTGCCTCCCTCGTGATCGGACGTAAAGGAGCCTTTTCCAAAATGCCGTGTTTGCCGGAAATCGAAGCTGTCCTCAAATGATCTGTTGCTTTTACAAGCCGCATATCGCCGTATGCGGCTTTTTTTTGATTTCTTTTTTTCTTCTTGTTTATATATAATACATCCCAAATGCAGGAGAAAGAAAATGACTGAAAGAACAAGCCCGGAATATTATGCAAAACACAAATGGTCTATCCTCGCGGTATTGATCTTCCTGCCGTTTATGGTAACCCTTGACGGTACGATCGTCAACGTCGCCCTGCCCGTGATGGTCAAAGACCTGCATACGGACATGGAATCCGTCCAGATGGTCGTCATCGTCTACCTGATCGCGGTCGTCGCCTCCATCCTGCTTTTCGGGAGGCTGGGCGATATCAAGGGTAAGGGCAGGCTGTTCATGTTCGGCACGGTCGTGTTCACGATCGGTTCGCTGATGGCGGGGCTTTCGCACGATTTGAATACGCTCATCATCTCACGCGTCATCGAGGGGATCGGCGGCGCTGCCGCACTTGCCAACAACCAAGGCATCATCACCGAGGTCTTTCCCGCAAATGAACGCGGACGGGCGCTCGGCATCTCAGGTATCGCCGTTGCGCTCGGCACTATGCTCGGGCCTCCTCTGGGCGGGCTGATCGTCACCTATCTGAATTGGAATTATATTTTCCTGATCAACGTACCCATTGGCGTGATCGCATTCCTTCTCGCGCTGAAGCTTTTACCGCGCGGCGAAAAGACGCAGCAAAAGGTCGATTACAGCGGCACTGTAACGCTGGCTGTCGCAGTTATCCTTTTTTTCTTCGCCCTGTTGACGGGTGAAAACGTCGGCTACGATAAATATTACATTATATTATCCTTTATTGCCGCTGCCGGCCTGGTTATCCTGTTCGTATACTTCGAGCGCAGGCGGCAGCAGCCCATCGTCGATTTGTCGCTCTTCAAAAACCCATTGTTTACATTGAGCATCATCTGCGTACTCATCCAGTTCTTTGCTATGAGCGGCATCAGCATCATCCAGCCCTTCTACATTGAAGACGTCCTCAAAATAGATCCCGGCTCCACCGGGCTTGTGATGATGAGCCTGCCCATCGTTATGGGTATCATGTCACCCATATCCGGCTATATCTCCGACAAGGTCGGAGCCGCAAAAGTCACGCTCGTGGGCCTTGTGATCATGACTGTCGGCCTCGCACTCCTCGCGACCATGACGGCGACCGAACCGGTCTATAAGCTGGTGGTCTACCTGTGTATCGTGGGCTTTGGAGCCGGTATTTTCTCCGCGCCGAATACCTCCCTCATCATGTCCACCGCTCCCCAGGGGAAACTCGGGATTACGGGAAGCATCAACGCTTTTACGCGCAATTTCGGCAGCGTCACCGGCATCTCGCTTTTGACTACCTTATTATATTCCCTGATGAGTACCAAGGCCGGATACCATGTGGACGGGTATGTAAGCGGCCGGCCGGATATCTTTGTGTATGGGATGCAGACCGTATATACGATCGGCGTAGCGATCCTCGCCATCAGCGTTTTATTGACCGTGATCCGGCTGTTCCAGAACAAAAAACAAAATAAGCCTACCTGACCTGCCCAAAATCTCGTAGGATTACGTTTCAAAGAGCGTTGCGACGCTCTTTTTTCATTCACAAATTTGTTACTTTTCCTTCAAAATTTGTTCAACCGCAGTTCAAAAATCCGTCACTTTCGCGCTTTATCATTAAATTATAAACAAGAAAGCAACAAATTTACCATACAATAGAAAAGCTATTGAAGGAGGCTTAAACAATGAACAACTATTATAACAATGACAATGACGGTCTTCAGGACGTACCGGGTTTTATGAGCCAGAATACAAACGTCCCGCAGGACAATCAATATCATAACAGCTATCATCCGGTTCCCTATCATGGTCTTGACACCAACGAAAACCAGGCGGGCGGAGGTAGCAAAAAACCGAAAAAAGAAAAATCGCCGTTCCTGACCAAGAAGGTAGCGGCGGTCGTCCTTACGGCCTGCATCGCGACCTCGACATTCCTCGGCTTCAGTGCCGGCCGGCTGAACGGTGTGTCCGGCTCCGCAGTAAGCGGCAGTGCGGATAGCGGGATCGTCCAGACGGCAGCGGATTTAAATGCTGGTTCAGACCTTACAGTCTCCCAGATCGTAGACAAATCCGCCGACTCCATCGTGGAAATCACGACCGAAGTGACCCAGACAAACCAATTCATGCAGCAGGTAACAGGCGAAGCGGCAGGCAGCGGCGTCATCATTTCGGAAGACGGCTATATCGTGACGAATAACCACGTCGTAGAAGACGGAAACAAGTTTACCGTACGCCTCAAAAGCGGCGACAGCTACGATGCAGCGCTCATCGGACGCGATCCGCAGATGGACCTCGCAGTCCTTAAGATCGATGCGGCAGGGCTTAGCCCCGTAACGTTCGGCGACTCTTCCACCCTCGAAGTGGGCGACACGACGGTCGCGATCGGCAACCCGCTCGGTACGCTCGGCGGTACGGTCACCAATGGTATCGTGAGCGCCTTGAACCGTGAGCTTGACTTAGGTGATACGACGATGAGCCTGATCCAGACGAACGCAGCCATCAACCCCGGCAACTCGGGCGGCGGACTATTTGACGGCCAGGGCAACCTCATCGGTATCGTAGTAGCAAAATCCGGCGGCAGCAACATCGAAGGCCTCGGCTTTGCGATTCCGATCAACGACGCGCGCAGCGTGATCGACAGTATCATACAGGACGGTTACGTCAAGGGCCGTATCGATTCCGGTATGACGTTCGTAGACGTCGCCTCCGAGCAGGAAGCAATGCTCTACGGTCTTTCCTCCACGGGCGTATATGTCTCGTCTGTAACGGAGGGCTCGGCAGCGGCGCAGGTCGGTGTGAGATCCGGCGACCGTCTGGTAGCGATCGACGATCAGGAAGTCACGAGCACATCTGATGTAAGCAGTATCTTAGACGGCCACGCCGTCGGAGATACGATCAAAATAACGGTAGAGCGCTCGGGCAGGACGGGTTCCGCAGAGATCACGCTCAGCGAATATGTACCGGCGTAAGTTCAATGTTTGTTCATAATTATTTCATGCAGGCTTCACATTAGATGCCTATTATGAATATAATGAAACGAACGAGGAGGGCGTGCCTATGGTATGAAGGAAGAGTTGAAACATAACCCCACCCAAACAGAACCTACAATTAATATATATCATCTAAGGAGCATCCGCCCGATGGGCGGATGTTTCTTTTTTCCGTTTTTTAATTCTTAAGATATCTTAAGAAAGTCTTCAGGTTTTTTTCCGCTCCGGTTCATCCTCCGTTCACATTGTCTCTTTATAATGAAAACAAGTTAAGCGAAAGGAGAAATTGCCTATGTAAAACAATGATCGTTCTTCTGTCTCTACCAACTAGTTAGCAAGAATAAAAATCAATCTTGGTGAAAATACTGTCCATCCGCCGAAGCTTTGCGCAATGAAAAAGAGGGCTTCTGGAAAAGCGCCAATGATGATACATATATGGAAGTTTTCTTTTAAAGGGCAAATGCCTATCGGCGGATATGACAGACAAGCAATTATATAATCACAAAACAAAAGCCTCGCTCCTAATGCGAGGCTTTTCGTTTCTTTACCCGTATATCTTCACAATATCCTCAAACGGCTTGAATTCCCGTATCTCCGGCCGCTCCGCCGCTTTACCGAACGGCATCTGCGCCACCAGCTCCCAGGTTTTCGGGACGTTCCATTCCTCACATACCGCCTCATCCACCAGCGGATTATAGTGCTGCAGGGATGCGGCGATATCCTCTTCTTCAAACACAAGCCACAATGCATACTGCAGGATCGCGTTGTTATGCTGTGAAAACTGTCCGAATTTGTCCGCATAAAGCGCAAAATCCTTTTTATACCGGTCTACGACCTCCGTATCTTCAAAAAAGAGGATCGTACCGTTCCCGCCGCGAAACCCGTCCATCTTATGCTCGGTACGCGCAAAGGCGCTTACAGGCGTGACCCTGCGCAGGATCTCCTTGGTGATATCCCAAAACTTTTCATGCTCATGGCCTAAGAGCACGACGGCCCTTGAACTTTGCATATTGAATGCGTTGGGCGCATAAAGCGCCAATCGCAGCATCTCTTCCACTTTTTTCTTCGTGATCCTCTCGTCCCGCTCTAAAACACGGATCGAACGGCGGTCACGCATCACTTCGTTTAGTTTCGTCCTCATCTTTAACAACCTTCACTTCTTCCTGCTCGTTCGTGTTTTTCCACTCACGGCACTGGTCAAGCCGCAGCCCGCCGTCTCCGTAATCCTTGTCTTTGGCAAACTTCACGAGCTTCCTGCAGGGGAAGACCTCACACTGCCCACAGTGCTTGAGCTTCTTTTCCTCACAACAGCTTTTGACCGGGCAGCGCGCCGCCCAGACAGGCTTATCCCTGCCCACACATCCGCCGCACTTGTCAAAATACCCGCAGTCCGCACAAATTCTTCCGCATCTGGATTCTATCATACTATAGATACCTCGTTTTTCCCTGTTTTAATCAATTTCTATCTTCTGCCGTTCTGCAAAAAGCATATCCGCACGCGGAAGCATGGCATTCCTGCGCAGCGAATTTTTCGTAGAACGGATAAAGTCACTGTTGTCTTTTTCCTCAAACGGCAAATGGAACACGATCATGCGCTTTGGCCTGATCGCCTCCGTCACGATTTCCCTGCCGCGGTGCAGCGTGACATACGGAAAATTCATCAATGCCAGATCGACCGGCTTTTCCCCCAGCATATTGCGGATCGCCGCCTTGTCAAAGGTCGCATCGCCAAACAGGGCGATGCGGTATCCGTCGATCTCCAGCACAAAACCATAATTCGGGATGCCCGCATATTCCGGCCCGTCGTGCGTCAGGCGGCAGCAGTGTAAAAACACGCCGGACAAAAGAAGCGTTTCCTCTTCCGCGTCCAGCACATGCACATTCCTCCTGTCCGCAAAATCCGCGATCGGCGATACAAACTCAGTATCCGGGTGGTTTTTCAAAAAACGCCGCGTCCACCGCTCACTGTAATGGTCCGGATGGTCGTGTGTGTAAAGCATCAGGTCGATTTTTTTAAATTCGTCCTCACCCTCCGCGATCTGCGTCAGCATATCCGAAGGCACGCTGGAAAAAAGCGTTGTATACCTGTCGTGCATCGCATCCACCAGTATTTTTTTCCCGTGGTACGAGATCAGCACGCCCGCGTTCGCGGTCAGCATCACAAAATCTTCCATGTCTTTCCTTTCATCGCGTTCGTACGTTTATTATATGCCAAAACACGCCTGTTTTCAAATCCTCTTTTTACGCCGCATCCACCACAAAAGCGCGACCAATGCGCCCCCGGCAGCGATCCACCAGTCGCCCGCCCAAACGTAGGGCGCCGCTTCGTCCAAAAAAGATATTTTGCCCAGGAGTATCCCGTCCGTATCCACGGGCAGCCTTTGCGTCGCATTCCCCTGCGGGGTAACGATAGCGCTTACGCCCGTGTTGCCCGCCTGCACAACATACCGCCCCGTTTCCACCGCGCGCACGGCAGACTGCGCAAAATGGCGGTTTAAGGGCACGTCGCCCGTAAACCATGAATCATTGGTAAATACGCACAAAAGCTGCGCGCCTTTGGCCGTCGTATCCACGGCAACATCCGAAAACAGGCTTTCAAAGCAGACCATCGTTCCCACCTTACCGTATTCGGTATCAAACACGCCGCGGCTTTCGCCCACGGAAAAATCAAACGGCCTCTCGTAGCCATTTTCAAAAAACGGCGCCAGTCTTTGTTTGTGGTATACGTCCGGTACATTGCCTTCCGGCGTCACCATAAAAACAGAATTACGCAGCTCGTAGCCGTGTATACCGTATACGCCCAAAAACAAATATCCGTCCGACTCGCGCGTGATGTCCGCACACGCTTTCCTAAGCGCCGCATCCTCCATAAACGAGCCATAGACGGAATTTTCCGGCAGCAGGATGATATCAGGCTTTTCGCCCGCCGCTTCATGCGCCATGCCGATCGCCTTTTCAAAGCGGCCCTGTCCCCCGTTCTTCGCAAAGGAAACATTGTACTGCACCGCCGCCACACTCACATCGGGTACCGGCAGCGGTTGAGCGATGCGCACCATGCCAAATACAAAATTGACCAGAAACACCGCCACCGCGGCAATAAAGTACCATCCCGTTTTTAATTTGTTTTCCCTGCGCGCCAAAATCCCCTGCGCCAATAACACGTTCACCGCGACCATCAGCGCGCTTACCAGCAATATCCCGCCCAGCTGCGCGCTTTGCACCACGGGCAAAAACTGCCACTGCGTCACGCCCAGCCGCACGCACGGCAAGCCCAATGCGCCTGTGCCAAACAGCCATTCCGCCCCCGCCCAGAGTATCCCCAGCAGCGGCGCACGCAGCTGCGCCGGGCATGGCGCGGCCACTCCCGCAAAGAGCGCAGCTGTAAGGATCGCTCCTTGCAAAGCGGAAGCCCCCAGCCATCCGAGCGTCAGGTAGACGCCCGCCATACCGCCTACCCGTCCGGCGATATCCAGTGTAAAAAAAGCAGCGTAATAACATAAAAAAAGCGCGGTACAGAATGCGGCCGTAAGGCCGAGCACACGCTTTTTCTTCTTTTCTTTGAGTAAAACAACGAAAAAGGGAACCAAAAGCACCCATAAAAACGGCGCAAGCCATGTGATATCAAAGCACAGCGCGCAAATAATACCACTCGCGATCGCTGTCAGAATTTGTCCCCAATCGTTTTTCTTCATGCTTCTTACGGGGCGATGTCCCCTACCCCGTTCAAAATGTATCCCGGCCGGTACGGAAAATGATTGGGTGTCTTTTCCGTGCTCACGCCCGATAAGACAAGCACGGTCTCCATGCCGGATTCCACGCCCGCAACGATGTCCGTATCCATCCGGTCTCCTACCATCACCGCGTCCTGCGCGTGCAGCCCCAGCATCTTAAGGCCTGTACGCATCATCAGGGGGTTCGGTTTCCCCACAAAATATGCTTTCTTTCCCGTTGCCACCTCGATGGGCGAGATCATCGCGCCGCACGCAGGGACGATACCGCTTTCCCCTGGCGCGCTGATGTCCGGGTTCGTCCCGATCAGCTTGCTGCCCGCCAGTACAAACTGCACCGCGCGCACGTAGCTGTCATAAGATAAGTTGCGCGTTTCCCCCACGACTACATATTCCGGATCTACGTCGTTGATAGAGATCCCCGCTTCATAAAGCGCGTTCGTGAGGCCCGCCTCGCCGATCACGTAGGCGCTGTTTTTCTGCGTCTGCTTTTTTAAGAATTTGGCTGTGGCAAGCGCGCTCGTATAAAAATTCTCCTCGGGGATATCAAGCCCCATACGCTCCAGCTTCTGCTTCAGCTCCTTTGGCGACCGCTCGCTCGCATTGGTCAGGAACAAAAAACGTTTGTTTTCCCGAATGAGCCACTCCACAAACCTTTTGACGCCCTCAAGCAGCCTGTTCCCATGATAGATCACGCCGTCCATATCGCATATAAAGCCTTTTTTATCCCGCAGCTTACTCAAATCAACCATAGCCGTTTCCCCTATTCTTTTGAGATATTTTACATTATAATCCGTAGCCGTTTCCCCTGCAACCAACTTTATACATTATAAACCCTTTTTGTGCACGTTATTCCCACTTTTATGTCCTTTGCCCGGTTTACTTATTTTTATTATGCGTTATAATAAGGTTAAAGGATTAAAAAGGAGGATATTCTTATGTCAAATATCATTGAAGACGGCATCAATTTTGGAATGGGTCTTTTTGCATACTCCCGTGAGAAAATCGAGGAAATGGTAGAAAAAATGGTGGAAAAGGGCGAAGTGCAAAGAAAAGACGCACAGAGCTTTGCCAGCGACCTCGTCAAAAAGGGTGAAGTGCAGAGAAAAGAATTGAAGCAGATGATCACCAGCGAGGTACATGATACGCTGCAGGACGTCGGCCTCACCGCCGACCAGCGCATCACCAAGGACGACCTTCGCGCGATCATCCGCGAAGAGATCGCCGCGGCGAAAAAAGACGAAAAATAGTCATCTTGACTTGAGGGGGGAAGCGCCATCGCGTCCACGAATTTAAAGCGGTACAGGGAAATCCTTTCCGCTTTCAACCGGAATGGGCTGGGGTTTTTGTTTGTCAAATCGACGCTCAGCAAAAACCCGCAGAAGATTTTTGAAAGTGAGCAAAAGCATAATCTGCCTTCCGTAGGCGAGCGTATCCGCAAAATGTGCGAGGAACTCGGCCCTACGTTTGTAAAACTGGGGCAGATCCTTTCCACGCGCACGGATATCGTCACGGAAAACGTGGCGAAGCAGCTGCAAAAACTGCAGGATTCCGTTGCGCCTTTTTCGTTTGCAGACGCGAAAGCTGTGATCGAAACGGAGCTGGGGGATTCGATCGAAAATCTTTTTGCGGAGTTCAATGCGACGCCCGTCGCTTCCGCCTCCATGTCGCAGGTATATGCTGCGCGGCTCCTTTCAGGGCCCAGGGTCGCGGTCAAGGTACAGCGCCCGGGGATCCGGCAAAGCATTGAAACAGACCTCGATATCCTGGAAAAGCTTGCAAAACTGGTGGATAAATATTCCAAATACGGCCAGCTTTACGATTTTACGGGTATGGTCGCGGAATTCCGGCGTGTGATGCAGCAGGAGATCGACTTTACCAAGGAAGGCGAGAATACCGACTTCTTCCGTGAAAGCGTGGCCTCCCAGCCCAATATTTGCGTTCCCAAAATCAAGTGGGTGTATACGACGCAAAAGGTGCTGACTATGGATTTCGTGGAGGGCATCAAGATCAACGACATCGCCGCCCTTACCGCCGCCGGTGTCGACACCTCGAAGATCGCTTACGAATTTACCAATTCACTGATCAAGCAGATCCTCGAAAACGGCGTGTTCCATGCAGATCCCCATCCCGGCAATGTATTCATCGTCGGCCAGAAGTGTGTGGAATTTATCGACCTCGGCATGGTAGGTACGGTCAACAACCGTTTCCGCAGGCAGCTTAACGACCTCGTCCTCGGCATTGCCACGCGCAACACCTTAAAGATCGCGCAAAGCATCTCGGAGATGGATACGGAAGATGCGGACGTCAATATGGAAGATTTTGTGCGCTCCCTAGATAACCTGCTGGACGAATACCTGTACGTTCCGCTCGGCGAAGTGAATATCGCCAGCGTTTTCACAAGCGTTTTCCAGCTTGCCAGCACCTATCAAATGAAAATACCCCGCGAGTTCACGCTTGTCGCCAAATGCCTCGGTACCGCGCAGGGCGTTGTGGAACAGCTCGATCCGCATGTCAGTATCCTTGCCATCGCGGAAAAAACCGTCAAAGGCATACTGTCCGACTATATCAAAACAGATGATTTCAAAAACGAAATGCGCACCTTTGCGCTCGATTGGGCGGATGTATTAAAAGGCATCCCTTCCTCGCTTGTCACATTCATGCACAAGCTGCGCAAAAACGATTATGCGATGGAGCTTAAAGTGCAGCACCTGGAGCGTATGGAGCAAAACATCGAACGTATGTTCAACCGCATTTCGTTCGCAGTCGTACTTCTCGCCGTATGTATCGTGATGGCGGGCGTCATCATCAGCGCCGGTTATTCCAATTTCGGCAACAGCGATCCGGACATCTATAATTTGAGTGCGTTCGCGCTGGGCGCGGGCCTGCTCATCTCCATTATCATAGTGCTCGGTATCGTGATATCTATGGTCAAATCCAGTAAAAAAAACAAACGCAAATAAGGAGGAACACACATGAAACTCGGATTTTTCACGGCAAACTTTACAGAAAAGCCATTGGAGGAAGTCATCAAGATGATCGCCCCCTATGGTTACGAATCGCTTGAGATCCCTGCGTACGAAGGAAACGGGCAGCTCGAAACAGCGGATGTCCTTAAAGGTGACAACGCCCAGCAGATCAAAAAGATGGTCGCAGGCTACGGCATGGATATCTGCGCACTCAGCAACCATTCCGACTCCTTCCTCATCATGGGGCCTACAGGTAAGGATACGGATTTCATTTATCAGGGAACAGCGGAAGAAAAAATCAAGCACGGTACACAGAGCCTGATTCGTACGGCGCAGGCGGCAAATGCGCTCGAAGCGCCGACCGTCGTCGGCTATCCCGGCGTTGAGAACTGGGGGCGTTTCTTCTTCTTCCCCTACGGACAAGGCTGGGCAGAATACGAGCAGCAGTTCGCCGAGCGCTTTACGCCCATCCTCGATAAGTTCCAGGAATACGGCGTACGCTTCGCGATCGAGATCCATCCCAACAGCTTCGTATACGATACGCTGACCGCTCTGCGCGCGCTTGAGCTTGTTGACTACCATCCCGCGCTCGGCTACAACCTGGACCCGGCAAACGTCATGTACCTGGGCCTCAGTGTAGAGCTGATGATCGACCGTTTAGGCGAACGTATCTACCACGTGCACGCCAAAGACGCGCAGATGGTCAAACAAAATATGCCTCTCGGAGGCGCGCTCATGCAGGGCGATATGAAGCGCCTCGACCGTTCGTTCCGTTTCCGCATCCCGGGCTGGGGGCAGACGCACTGGAAAGACGTTATCACCGAGCTTTCGATGGTCGGTTACCAAGGCGTTTTGAGCTATGAACACGAAGACGTGACGATGAGCCGTATGGACGGTGTGGAAAAAACCGCCGCATACTTAAAACCGTTGCTCATCAAAGCGCCGTATGAAGGCCGTACCGATAAACTGTTCAGCGACGATAAATAAAGAAAGAAAAAAACCGGCTTGCCGATCGGCAAGCCGGTTTTTTTATGCTGTTTTGATCAATAATCCTTCATTTTGTCCTTTAAAAATGAAATCGCTTCAAATATCCTGTGATGGGTGGACGGGTCGTCGTTTGCCCACATTTCCGCCGCCATAAAGCCCTGGTAACCAATGTCGTGCAAAGCCTTGAAACAGGCGTCAAAATCCACGATCCCTTCGCCGAAAAACGTGTTGCGCACATCGCCGTACACCACGTCCTTCCATTCGACCTCCGCAATATGCCGTGCGCCGAACGCCATGTCGCTCACCGGGTTATTACCCATCGCGGCGATGTTTCCCGGGTCGACGTCCAGCCCCAGATAGCACGTGTCAAACATGCGTACATAGCGCATAGCCTTTTGCGTGGTATCCATAAAATCACTGTCCATCGTCTCCAGCGCCAGCACCGTTCCCCGGCGCGCCGCGTGTTCCACACATTCCTCCAGGGACTGCACAAAATATCCCTCGGTCATCATGTTGCGCGGTTTTTCGTATTCGTCATAGCTGGCGAACTGGATCACCCTCGCCCCGATAAAGGCCGCAAAATCCATCGCGCTTTTCAGCAGCCGTACGCCCTCGCTGCGCACCTGCCCATCCTCGCTGCCCAGCGGATAAAAGCGGTTTGCCGTAAAGGCAAAGGTATAAAGAGGCATATTTTTTTGCTCGGAAGCCCGGCGGATTTTCAGCTGCTCCTCTTTGTTTTGCAGCCTGTCTAACTTCTCCGGCGTCGCGTCGATGGCGATCTCAAAATAATCGTATCCCGCTTCGCGCGCCAGCGCAAACTTGTCCTCCCAGCTCCACGCAGTGCATACCGATTTTTCATAAAGTCCAAAGGGCAAGTCTTTTAACTTCTTACGCATATGCTGTCCTCACACCAATTTTTCCGGCGCCTCAAGCAGCGTCCGTACACTGCGCAGGAAATGTCCCGCCGGCGCGCCGTCGATCACCCTATGGTCATACGTGACGGCGATCTGCATGATCTTACGCGGCTCGATCACCGTGCACGTTTCGTCCGTATACCGCGGCAGTACGCGCACCGCTCCCACGCCCAGGATCGCCGTTTGCGGATAATTTATGATGGGCGTAAAAATCAGCACGTCGAGCATTCCGATGTTAGAAACGGTAAACGTCCCCTTCTTCATCTCGTCGTTGGTGATCCTGCCTTCTTTACCCTTTTGCGCAAACAAATCGATGTCGCCTGTGATATCGAACACATCGCGCTCGTCCGCATGCATCACGACCGGGACAGCAAGCCCCTCCGGCAAATCCACCGCGCACGAAATATTGACATCCCCGCGATATACGATCTCTCCGCTGCTTTCAATGTACGATGAATTTACGATCTCATACTCTTTTAAAGCATATGCCGCCGCTTTGATGATGAGCGCCGTCACGGATATCCGCTTGCCCTCGCCCTTCAGCTTTTTCATCAGGTCGAATGCCGCGGTCATATCCACTTCCATAAAATTGGTCAAACGCGCCGTGTGCTCGCAACTTTCCACCATGTTTTTGGCGACCGTTTTACGCATTGCCGAAGCCTTGGCGATACGGTCGTTTGCTTCGATTTCGATCGCCGCCGGTGCGCCGCCCTGCTTGCTCTGTTCAAACGCTTCGATTTCCTCTTCCGTGATCTTGCGGCCCCCGCAAAAACGCGCAAGCTCGTCGGCGTCGATGCCCTTCTGCTGGATCAGCTTGCGTATCTTGGGCATCATCTTGCCCTGTACGCTTTTTGCTGGCGCAACCACCTGCCGCACGGCGGCAGTCGCCTCCGCTTCCTCTTTCTCCTTGCTCCCAAGCTCTGCCAGCAGGCCGGTAATGTCCTCTCCCGCCTGTCCGACCACCGCGATAGGCGTATTGACCGGGTAAGCTTCCCCCTCCTCTGCGATCAGCTTGAGTATCACACCTTCATAGATGGAAAGCATATCCTCCGTCTCTTTTTCATTCTCCACCGAACAGAGCGGATCATCCACTTTGACCGTATCGCCTTCTTTGACCAGCCATTTGGCGAGCGTGCCTTCTTCCATCGTAAGCGTCATTTTGGATAAAACGATAAATTCTGCCAATGCCTTTTCTCCTTTATTCCATCACTTTGAAAACAGCGTCCAGCACATCCTTTTTCCCCACGCTCAAGCCTTCGATCAGGCGGGAATTGGAGGGATTGGGAACATCTTTACACGCCACACGCAATACAGGCGCCGATAAATCTTCGATACATTCCTCCGCAATGAACGCCGCGAATTCAGCGCCTGCGCCGCCTGTCTTGAAGCCTTCATACGAAACGATCGCGCGGCCCGTTTTGGCGACCGATTTGCGGATCGCTTCCTTATCGTAGGGGAGGATCGTACGCAAGTCGACGACTTCCACACTGATACCGGATTTCTCCGCCTCTGCCGCCGCCGCAAGCGCATCGTGCACGCCGACGCCGTACGTGATGATGGAAACGTCCGTACCCTCGCGTTTTACGTCCGCCTTGCCGATGGGCAGTACATATTCTTCCTCCGGCACCTCACCTTTTACCTGGTATAAAGGCGAATATTCCATAAATACGACAGGATCGTTGTCGCGGATGGAAGCCTTGATCAGTCCTTTCACATCGTAAGGGGTAGACGGCACAACGACCTTGACGCCCGGCGAATTGACGAACATCGCATCAAAATTCCCGCAGTGGTGCGGCCCGGATACAATACGCATCCAGTTACACGTACGCACGACCATCGAACAATTGATTTTTCCTCCCGACACATAATGCAGCGTACCCGCCTGGTTATGTATCTCATCCAAAAGTAACGGCATCAAAGAGCCGAACATGATCTCTACCACCGGGCGCATACCGAACATCCCCGCGCCCACGGCCACACCGCCGAGCGCCGCCTCCGAAATGGGAGAATCGATCACGCGGCCCGGGAATTCCTTGTCCAGCCCATCCGTCACCTTGAACATCCCGCCCTGTTCCCGGCCAAGCGATTCACCGATCTGGAACACATCCGGATCCCTTCTCATTTCTTCTGCCAGCCCTTCGCGCAGGGCTTCAATAAATCTCATTGTTTTCATCGTTCGTCCCTCCTCACACAACCGGCTGGCTGTAAACCTGGTCCATACCTTCTGTAACCTCAGGCTTTTCACTGTTCCTGCCAAATTCCACGCCATCCATCACTTTCTTATGGACGCGTTCCTTGATCTGCGCATCAAGCCCGTCCGTCAGGACGCCCTGTTCTTTGAGCTTCGTTTCGTACCGGTAGATCGCGTCAACGTCCGGCTGCTTGAAGCCTTCGATCGCTTCCGGTGTATTGCGCGCGCTATTCACACTGTCCGTCCACTTATTGGTCACGCACTCAAGCAGGCACGGCCTTCCGCCTGCGCGGATCTTTGCGGCAAATTCGGAAGCCTTTGCAAAAATTGCGTCCGGGTCGTTTCCGTCTACCGTCGCCCCCTCGATGTCATAGGCCATCGCCCGTTTTGCGATACGGTCGACTGCCGTTGTCTGCGTGCAGTCGTTCCACATCTGGCGGTTGTTGAACTCAACGACATACAGCACCGGCAGGCACTGCACCGCCGCCAGGTTCAGGCTTTCGTGGAACGTTCCACGGTTGGTCGATCCTTCGCCGCCAACGCATACGCACATAGCTCCATCGCGTTTGGCTACAAAGCCCGCTCCCGCTGCGATCCCCCACTGCGCGCCTACGATCGCATTGCCTGTCAGCGCTTTTTTGCTGATATCCATCAGGTGTATCTGTCCGCCGCGCCCGCGCGTCGCCCCCGTTATACGCCCGAACATCTCGCCCCAGAATGCATGATAGTCGCAGCCGCGTGCAAAGTAATGTCCGCCGCCGCGGTGCCCTGTGACCAGGTAGTCCTTATCCGTATAGACCTGCGCCAGCGTTGCCGGGATCGCCTCCTGCCCCAGGCAAGGCAGCATATGCCCTTCGATCTCGCCCTTTTTATAAAGCTCGATCATCTTCAGTTCAGTTTCTCTTATGAGCAGCATCGTCTCATAAACCGTTAATTTTTGTTCCTTGGAAAGCTGCATGATAACCTCCTGTGATTCTTGATAATGTGGTTCTATCCCTATTGTTGCGCTCTGTATGCACAAAGTCAACAATATCGCGCCGTTGCGTGCACATATGTGCACGCGATTTATTTTTCCTGTTCTCGTTCGAGCAATTCCAGAACGGACAGCGCCACGACTTCTGTCGTAATCATGGTCGTAAAATATCCGCCCCGCGCCGCGGCGACAATGGACTTCACCTTATCCTTGCCCGCTGCCAGCGCCACCGTTTCAGGAACGGCTTTCAAAAGCTCCGGTTCAATGGTCATGACGCGATCCTTTAAAATGGAATCGATTGCGTTGCCCCGTTCATCGAGCAGGCAGCTGAACACTTCGCCAAAACGCTCTTGTTTTCTCAAAAGATTGCACTCTTTTGCAGAAAGGTAATTTTTATAAAAAGGGATATATACCTCCGGCTGGCATGAGCTGAGGCCGAAAAATGCGATGTCCAGCTTTTTGAAATAATCGATATGGCTTTTGATCGTTTTTTCTTCCAGCAGCATGTCGCGCAGCACTTTATCCTTTACAATATATGGTACGGGAAACAGCGACCACTGCGCCCCCGCCTTCGTTGCAAGGCTTTTGACGATGTCGTGCCCATCCATATACCAGCTGTCGGAAACAGACTGTGACGCCGTACTGCCTGAAATCTGCACAAACAGGCTGTCATGGTATTGCTGCTCGGGTGAAAATTCCCGCACCATCGTCTGCAAGGTCGTGCCCCAGTCAAGGCCAACCAGCATGCCGTCCTTTAAGCGTTCCGCTAAGTATTTTGCGCCCGCTTTTCCCACGTTCGTCTTGGATTCGAGCGCCGTCGTCCCCGGATTCACGATGATGCATTTTTTGATATCCAGTCCCTTGATGACCTGGGCTTCCATGCTCTTGTAATAATGCGGCTTGTTGTTGACGCGGAATTCTATGATATTGAGCTCCTTGCAGCGCTTTAAGACACGCGACACCTTAAAACGGGAAATGTTGAATATCTGCGCGATCTCGTCCTGCGATAATTCCCCCATATAGTAAAGCGTTGCGATTTTTCCATACGTTTCCCGCGTTTCGTCAAATTTCATCTGTTATCCACCACTCCCGTCTTTCGCATCCGCAGTGCCATTTCCCATTCATCCCATGATCCTGCCATAGGCGGTATTGATCACGTCAAGCTCTTCTTTTGTCAATTCCCAGTCTGCGGCTTTTGTGTTCTCGATCGCTGTCTGCGGCCTCGTCGCACCCAATAGCGCACACGTGACGCCCTTTTGGCAGAGGACCCAGTTGATGGATACCTGCGCGATAGAAACGTTCCGCGCGTCAGCGATTTCTTTCAACGTTTTTAAAAGCTGCTGGCATTTCGACCACATCGGTTCTTCATAGTAAGGGTAAAAGGACGCCCTCAACTCTTTTCCGCCGATGCCGATTTTGCCCATTTTACCGGACAATATACCGCCTCCGAGCGACCCGTACGTGAGCACGCCGAGTCCGTTTTCCGCACAAAAGCCGAGTACGCCGTCCTCAAACGACTGTCGGTTTAAAAGGCTTAATGGCGGCTGTACGCTCGCGATATCCGCCACATCGACCGCCAACCGCAGTTCCGCGACAGAGAAGTTCGATACCCCGATCGCGCGGATCTTGCCTTCCTCCTTAAAGCGCAGCATCGTTTCCAGCGCCACCTCCAGCGGGGTATTGTGATCCGGCCAGTGTATCTGGTATAAGTCGATATAATCCGTCTTTAGGTTCCGCAGGGATTCTTCCAGCTCGCAGCGTATGACGTTCGGGTCGGAGCACTTGACATAATTGCCGCCATACGCGCGCAGCACGCCGGCCTTGGTCGCAAGCACCACCTTATCGCGCATGCCCTGGATCGCCTTGCCGACTACTTTTTCCGCAGCGCAATCCTCGCCGTATGCACGCGCCGTGTCCACCAGGTTCACGCCATGCTCCACCGAAGCATGGATCGCGCTGATCGCGCGGCCTTGATCCACCTCGCCAAAAAAGTCATTTCCCATTGCCCATGTACCGTGTGCAATGACCGAAACATCGATCCCGCTGTTTCCCAGTTTTTGATACCTCATTGCTTTTTCCTCCGTTTCGTCATGGATCAGGCCGCCCGCCGCTCCGCTATCCTATTTGATGTGCTGCCCCACGACTGATTTTGCAAACTTGTGCGCCCTGTCCGCTTCGTCTTCATTCAGGTAATAGGGATTCCCCAGTTGTTCCGCGATAAATGCGATCTGCGCCGATACCTCGCAGGTAATGATGTTTTCGATCGCTTCTTCCACCGTCGGCCCGCCCACCACGAGGCCGTGGTTGCGGATATTGACGGCATATCCTTTGCCCATCGTATCCACGATATCCTGTAAATATTCTTCATTGTGCGGGTCGGGATGCACCCAGTGCGTGCAGGGCACCGCGCCCCCGACCAGGTTGCCGTGCGTCGTCGTCACAACCGGGATTTCCCTGTTGCACACGGCGTACGCCGTTGCATAACGGGAATGCGAATGTGTGACGCACAGGATATCCGGGCGCTCCCGCAGCACCTTCGTAAACATATCGCATGCGCAGGACGGCCGGCGGTATCCATCCACCAACTCATAGGTCTTGATATCGATCACACACATGTCGTCCCAGCGCAGGTCTTCATATTCCATCCCGCTCGGTGTGATCACGCACAAATCCGTCTCCGGGTCGCGTGCCGCCACGGTGCCCCCCGCCATAACGATCAGGTCGTATGCGCGCAGCCTTTTGCCCGCTTCCAAAACTCTTTCCCTCAACTCCCTCAACATTGCCATTTTTCCGTTCTCCTTTATGAAAAATTTTGATTGGTTATGCTTCTATTCTTTCCAGTTTGAATACCACAGGCGAAAGCCCGTCCGAGCAGGCGGAATACATCATGTTTCCCTGCTTACAGTACGTCATCTCTCCGCCAAAACGCAGCGTCATGACCACCGGCCACAGATCGTGCCATGCCCATGTACAAAACCCTTCCGGCATTTTGCCGTCTACCTTGACCGTGAACGCCGCCCCCACGTCAAACGCATGACAGCCGCCGCTGTAATCAGGCAGCTCGTCGCAGTCAAATTTCCTGTACACCGTTATCTTCACCGGATATTTCTGTGCCATCAATTTTTCCTCCTGAATACTTATACTTTATGGATCGCCTTTTTATCGGCGTCCAGGATGCTTTCGCGGATAAACTCAGATACGGTCGGATGTGCAAAAATCATCTGTGCTACGTCCTCTCCCGTCGCCTCGAACTTAATCACGCCCGCAAACGGCGAGACCATCTCCGTCACGTTCGGCCCTGCCAGGTGTATCCCCAACACCGTACCATCGCCTGCGTCCAGCACCGCCTTGGAAAACCCGTCGCGCATCCCTTCGATCATAGAGCGTCCGTTGGCAGAAGCCGCAAACATCCCTGTTTTAACAGTATATCCCGCTTCCGAGGCCTTTTGCTCGGTATATCCCATCGCCGCCATTTCAGGACTCGTGTAAATACAATATGGAACGATCCGTTCATCCATTTCCAGCTTGTCTCCAAACAGGTTGCCAACAGCGATCTCCGCTTGATGTGAGGCCACATGCGCAAGCTGTATACCGCCCGTCACATCGCCGATCGCATAGATCCCGCTGACATTCGTGCGGCATCCCCCATCGACGGGGATATTGCCGCGCTCATCCATAGCGACGCCCGCTTCGTGTGCATCAAGGCCGTCCGCCACTGCGCGCCGTCCTGCCGCAACCAGCACCTTGTCAGCCGTCACACTTTTTTGTGTGCCGTCGCTCTCTGTGTATGTCACGCATACGCCCGCTCCCGTGTCCTGTGCGCCCTGTACCCTGCACGAAAGGTGGATGTCCACGCCGTCCTTTTTGAGTACGCGCGTCATCAATGCGGACAGGTCTCCGTCCATCGTCGCCACTAAGCTGCCGAGCGCCTCCAATATCGTGACCGTAACGCCCAGCCGTGCAAATGCCTGCGCGAACTCACAGCCGATCACGCCCCCGCCAATGACCACCATGCTTTTGGGTAACTCACACAGCGCAAGCGCATGGTCGGAATTGATGATATTTTTGCCGTCCGCCTCCAAAAACGGCAGATTGCAGGGCACGCTGCCCGTCGCGATGATAACGTTTTTTGCCTCGAGCCCTATCTCGCCTTCCGCTGTTTTTACCGCCACTTTGTCACGTGATAAAAACCGCGCCCCGCCCTTTATGACTTCCGCGCCGGCCTTGCCGAGCAAAAACTCCACACCGCCGCGCAACTGCTTTACGATCCCTTCCTTACGCCGTACGACCGCCGCATAATCGACTTGCGGCTCAGAGGTCACAATACCCAGTTCCGCAAAGCTTTTCGCCTCATGAAAAAGTTTTGCGCTATGCAGGATCGCCTTGGTGGGGATACATCCCCGGTTCAGGCACGTGCCGCCCAGCATATCCTTTTCCACCAGCGTCACCTTCGCACCCCGCTTTGCCGCGGCGATCGCCGCCACATATCCGCCCGGGCCGCCGCCGATCACTAAAATATCCATACTCTCTCCTTTACGCCGCCGCTTCCTTTTTGCGTTCCTCTTCCTCGCGGCGCAGCTCCACTAAGTTCTGCTGCTTGGCCTGCGACATCGAATCGATACCGACGGCGACCAGCAGCACTACGCCCTTGATGAACATCTGCCAGAACTCATTGAGCCCGACGGACACCAATCCATACGAAAGAACCCCCATGATAACCACGCCAAAGAACACGCCCCATAGCTTCCCGGAGCCGCCCGCCATGGAGATGCCTCCCAATACGCAAGCCGTCACCACTTCAAATTCGTAACCGAGACCCGCGCGCGGCTGGCCGGAATTCATGCGCGAGAACAGCAGGATCCCAGCGACGCCCGTAAGCAATCCGCTGATCATATACACGGAATACTTTACTTTTTTCACATGGATGCCAGAAAGGCGCGCGACCTCTTCATTGCCGCCCACGCAATAGACGTGCCGTCCATAGACCGTTTTGTGTAAGATAATGCCGCCGATCACGAATACCGCGCCCATCACGATGACCGGGAACGGAACCGGGCCAACGCTGCCCTGTCCCACAAAGCTGAATACCTCCGGTATGTTCTCATATACCGGAACCGCCCCCGTAAAGATATATACAAGGCCGCGTACGATCTGCATCATCGCCAGCGTAACGATAAGCGGCGGTATTTTGATCTCATTTACGAAGAAGCCGTTTGCAAATCCTATCGCTGTCGCAGCGCCGATCCCTACCAACGAACCGAGGATCGCGTTCGCCTCCTGCGTATTAAACGGTACCTGCGCCATTACGAGCGCTGCCACTACGATAGCAAGCGCCATATTAGAGCCCACTGAAAGGTCGATCCCTCCCGTAAGCATACAAAACGTCATGCCCACCGCGATAATACCCATGAACGCCACTTGCTTCAGCAGCTCCATGATATTGCCCGGATCCATAAAAAGCGGATTCAACAGCGCAAATACGATGAATAACGCCACAAGCACGATCACGATACCAAACTTTTTGAAAAATTCCCCTGCCGATAACTTACTCTTCATGCCAGTTCTCCTTTTTTTGATGATGCCATAGTCAAAAGCCTTTCCTGATTAAGTTCCGTGCGCGCGACCTCGCCCACGATCTCCCCTTCGTGCATGACGATGGCCCGGTCGCTCATACCGATCAATTCAGGCAGCTCCGAGCTGATCATAATAATGCTTTTCCCCTGCGCGGCCAGCCTGTCCATCAGTTCATATATCTCCGACTTTGCCCCTACGTCTATGCCGCGCGTCGGTTCGTCGATAATGATGATATCCGACTTTGCCGCCATCCATTTGGCAAGCACCACCTTTTGTTGGTTGCCGCCTGACAAGTTGCGCACAAGCTGCTTGCTTGAAGGCGTTTTGATGGAGATCATTTTGATATATTCGCCGACGATCTTTTTTTCCTCATCGCTGGAAATAAAACCATTTTTGGCAAGTGATTTTAATACGATCATCGAAAGGTTGAAGTCAATGCCCATATTGAGCAGCAGCCCCTGCGATTTCCGGTCTTCCGGCAGCAGGGATATCCCATAACGGATCGCGTCCGTAGGCGATTTGATTTTCGCTTTTTTCCCTTTGATATAGATATCGCCGAGGTAGCTGTCCGCACCGAATATCATGCGCACAAGCTCTGTGCGTCCCGCGCCCACAAGCCCGGTGATCCCCAGGATCTCTCCTTTTCGCAGCGAAAAACTCGCGCCCTTCACATGCTCGTTGTAAAGGTCTTTTACCTCCATCACAACATCGTCGTAAACAGTATGGTTGCACGGATATGTCCCCGTCAGCTCACGCCCGACCATCATGCGGATCAGCATTTCCTTGTTCATCTCGCTGACCGGCTTGGTGTCGATGTATTGCCCATCCCTGAAAACCGTCACCGTGTCCGCGATCTCAAAAATCTCTTCCAATCTATGGGAAATGTAAACGATTGCCGTGCCTTCCTTCTTCAGTCTCCTGATCAGTTCAAATAGCGCTTTCAGCTCACGGTTTGTAAGCGTTGCGGACGGTTCGTCCATCACAATGATTTTTGCTTTGTTTAAAATTGCCTTTGCGATCTCCGTCAGTTGTTGGTATGCGACGCTTAATTCCCTGACCGGCGTCGCGGGATCGACATCCATATTCAGTTGCTTGAATATTTCTTTGGAACGCTTGACCATCTCTGCCTTGTCGGAAAAGATCCCCTTTTTAACCTCTTTCCCAAAAAATAAATTTTCCTCGATCGACATCATGGGCACCAGGTTGAATTCCTGGTAAATAACGCTGATGCCCATATCCATGGCCTCATGGGGCGTATAATTTTTATATTCCTGCCCGTCAAATACGATCGACCCGCCGTCCCGTTTGACAGCGCCCGCCAGTATTTTAATCAGCGTCGATTTGCCTGCGCCGTTCTCGCCGATCAACGCGTGTACCTCGCCTTTTTTGAGGGTGAAGTCCACTTCCTCCAGCGCGACCACCCCGGGGTACAGCTTGGTGATCCCTTTCATTTCCAATATATTATCCTGCATAGTTGCCTCCGGCCCTTTCCGGCAATATGGTTATGTAATTGCCCGCAAGTCCAATACACGAATTCCATGCATGGGGAGGGAGCCGTTATTCCCTCCCCGCATGGGACAATATCCTATTCGTACTGTTTCAGGTACTCTGCCGCGTTTTCTTTTGTCACTTCTTCAAAAGCGCAATATTGTACCTTCTCGAAATCTTTTCCGGCAAGTGCATCCGCACAGATCTGGAATGCCGTATTGCCGATCTCTTGGTTATCGAGCGCAACCGTACCGCGGTACATCCCGTCCTCCAGGATATATCCAAACGCCTGCGGTACGCCGTCCGCGCCAACCACACAGTATTTCGCCTGGTCTTCGGGCTTCACTTTTGCTTTCAGCACCTCATAAGCGCCGATCGCACCCGTATCGTCAGAATCCGCCAGGAACATCCTTGTGTTCGGATTGCCTGCCAAAATCGCTTCCGTCATCTTCATCGCCGATTCTACGTCGACAGAGTTCTGGTCGTTTACGATCGTTGCCGTGGGATAGTATTCCTTGACCGCATCTTCCATACCGCGTCCGCGTTCGATGCCCGGCAGGTAATCGTGTATCCTCAGTAGCGCTACCTCCAGTTCCTCATCCGGGAAATTCTCCGCCATATACTGCGCGCCCAGTTTTCCGATCGCATAGCCGTACTCGTATTCATCCACCAATACGTTCGCCGTTGCGTTTTCCAGTTCGATGTACATCGACACCAGCGCCACGCCGTTTTCCGTACAACGCTTCGCAACATCTTCCAGTGTCGGGCCGTCGACCGTGACCACGATGATACCGTTCACGCCGGAGTTCATCATCGTTTCGATCAACTGCAGCTGCTTGTTGGCATCGCCGTTTGCATCCGCGACCACCAGCTCCACGCCTGCCGCGTCGCATTTTGCCTTGATCGCTTTTTCCATGACCTGATACATCTGCCACGATTGCATATTGTGTACCAGCCCGAGCTTTTTGAATTCTCCTGCCGCAACCGGCGCGGCCGATTCGTCCGCAGCAGCGCTTTCATCCGCCGGCGCATCTTCCTGCGTCGCCTGTGCAGACGCGCTCTGTGCCGGCTGATCCACCGGTGTGCACGCCGTAAACATCAATACCGCTACCAGCACCACTGCCAAAACCATCGATAATTTTTTCATTTTTTCCTCCTCTTACTCCTGATTATATTTTTCCTTTATATCCGCGATCCGGGCAAACGCCCCTTTCAAACCCGGATATAAACTTTTGTACACCTGGTACAATTCCTCATAGAGCATGCGGTTCTTTTCATCAGGCATGAACGCATCCCGCCTGATTCTCACTGCCCGCTCAACCCCCTGTTCAAAATCCCGGTAAAGCCCTGCGCCTACCGCTGCGATGATGGCGCTGCCAAAAGGCGCACCCTCCGTTTCCTCGGGCAGGGATACCGGACAGCCCGTGATATCCGCGATGATCTGCAGCCACAGCGGGCTTCTGGCGATCCCGCCCGTCAGCACCATCTTGTCGATCTCCCCGCCCATCTCACGAATAAGCGCCATGTTGTCGCGCATGGAAAACGCGACCCCCTCGAGCGATGCGCGCAGCATATCTCCCTTGGTCGTATCCGTTCCCATGCCGAGGAATACCCCGCGCGCATCGGGATCGTTGTTGGGCGTGTAATCGCCGTCCAGATACGGCAGGAACAAGACTCCGTTTGCACCCGGCTTCGCCTTTTTCGCCTGCCCGTTCAGGTAATCGTATGCGTCCGTACCCATCATTTGCGCCATTTGCGCTTCCAACTGCCCAAAGGTATTGCGCATCCATTTATAGCTAAGTCCCGTCGACGACATGACCGTGATCGTCATGGTGAGCCCCGGGACGCAGTGCGGGTAGGTGATCGCCGTCGGATGGGAAACCGGCCCTTGCGTGTTTGCCGCGATATTGGCCGCCGACCCTGTCGAAACAAATCCCTGTCCCTTTTGGAAAGCGCCTGTCGCAAGCGCCACAGGGGAAGCGTCGTCCACACCGCCAAAGACAAGGGTTCCCGGCGCAAGGCCGCTTAAAGCCGCTCCTTCCTGCGTCACCTCGCCCACTACTTCCCAGGCGTCCACCAGCCTTGGAAACATCGACCTGTCAAACCCCATCGCAGCAATGATCTCCTCGTCCCATTCCCGCGTATAGGCATTGTATTGGCTGTAAAAGCCTGCCTCCACACGGCTGAACGCCCACCGGCCCGTAAGCATAAAGTTCATATAGCTTACCTCCGTCGCCACATAATCCGCCGTTTCAAATACTTCCGGTCGTTTTATTTTCCACCAATACTGCTTTACCGAGGCGCTGTACATGCCGATATAGTTTCCGTTGCGTTCCACCGCCAGTTTGCCGTACCGCTTGTCCGCTTCGTTAAGAAGCTCCAAGTGCCGCATGTCGTTGTAGTGCACCGCATCGGTCACGGGCGTTCCATCCTCTTTTACCAGAAAAGACATCACCGTCCATCCGCCAAAGCAGATTCCCGCCACCTCGCGCGGGTCGATCCCTGCTTCAAAGCCGCGGGCCAATATCCGCTTCGTATATGCCAGCCAATCCTTCGGGTCATATTCTATGGCTTCCGCATTTTCGGTCTTAGCCGGAACGATCTCCTCCGTCTGCGTGGAAACGATCCTGTTGCTGCGTGTATCCAAAAAAACCGCTTTGATCGTTGTCGTCCCCAGATCTACGCCGATCACATATTTTTTGGGCATCTCATTTCTCCTTGTATTCAATTGATTACGCGTAAATTGTCCGATCTGAAAAATAATGTTTTGTTCTATGGTGTTTTTATCATACTACCATGCAATTTTTTCAAAAAAAACCACCTTTTGAACAACGCTGCTCAAATGTGCAAAAACCAGATTTCTTTTTTGATAATTTGTTATGGAAATTCAAGCGTGTATAAGGATATTGTACAATACCGCCCTGTTATTTGCTATTTTAGCGGGCTTTTTTAATATTGCAATTTTTCTAAAATGTGCTTCATTTGCTTTGTTTCATTACACTTTTTTGCACCGTTTCACAAAACCAGTAACCTGTTTCCTGCCAATACAAAAAACAGGCCTGCACTCAACGAGTACAAACCTGTCTGCTTTGACGGACTATTCAGGAACCGGATACTATCGGGCTCTCCTTGCACCTGGCCAATGTTATGCAGTCGCTACCTTGGACTTTGTCATCACATCGAACAATACGGCAAAGATCAGTACCAGCCCTTTGATGATCTGCTGGATATCCACGCCAAATCCCAGGATTGACATACCGTTGTTCAGCACACCCATAACGAGCGCACCGATCAACGCACCCATGATCGTACCGATACCTCCGGATGAAGACGCCCCGCCGATATAGCAGGCCGCGATGGCGTCCAGCTCGAATCCGTCGCCGCCCTGTGGTGTCGCATAATTGAGCCTTGCCGCATAGATGATACCGGCGACCGCCGCCAAAACCCCCATGTTGATAAAAATAATGAATTTTACTTTTTTCGTATTAATCCCGGACAGCGCCGTTGCCCTTTCGTTGCCGCCTAATGCGTATACGCGCCTGCCGAATACCGAGCGGTTCGCCACAAAGGAATAGATCCCCAGCAAGATGGCCAATACGATGAGTACATTGGGGATCCCGTCGTAAGCGGCCAGCACCAGGCAAAGGCCAATGATCACGACCGCGATCAGCGCCGTCTGCACCACGAACAACGTCTTGCTCATGGATTCCGTCCCCAGCTGCAAACGTCGCTGCTTGTTCCTCTTATGCGCCGACAGCCCTATGTACAAAGCTGCTAAAAATACCCCGACAATCAACGTCGTCAACTTCAACGATTCCAAATGAAACGCGTCCGGGATAAATCCTGAGCTCAACTTTTGTATCATATCCGGAAACGGCCCGATCGATTTTGAATCCAGCAGGCGGAGCATCAACCCGCGGAAGATCATCATGCCGCCCAGCGTAACGACAAAAGCCGGTACCCTGAAATAAGCGATCCACATCCCTTGCCACATGCCGGCAAGCGCACCGACTCCCAGACCGATACAAATGGCAAGAATGGGGTTTACTTTCATGGTAACGGCGAGTATCCCGACGATCGCGCCGACCAGTCCGGCCAACGATCCTACCGACAAGTCGAAATCGCCGCCCACGATGACAAAGAGCATGCCGATCGCCAAAATAATGATGTGCGCATTTTGCAAGATCAGGTTGGTGATGTTGAGCGGCATCAGCATGATCCCGTTTGTAGCGATTTGAAAAATAACAAGCACCGCCACCAAAGCAATCAGCATCGCATATTGCCTCGTATTTTTCTTTAGCATCTTTTTAATAGCTTCCATGACTTCCCTCCGGCTCTGTTTTTCAGAAATATTTTTAGTGAATGATCAGCTTCATGATCTTTTCCTGCTGCATTTCGCCGCGATTGAGCTCCCCTTTGATCTCGCCTTCGCTCATCACGTACAGCCTGTCGCAAATCCCAAGCAATTCGGCCATTTCGGACGAGATCACCACGATCCCTTTCCCGGCCTCCGCCAGCGCGTTGATGATCGAATACACCTCATACTTTGCGCCCACATCGATGCCGCGCGTCGGTTCATCCAATATCAATACCTTGGGGTCGGAAAAGATCCATTTGCCCAATATCACTTTTTGCTGGTTTCCGCCGCTTAAGTTGCCCACGGTCTCCATCACATTGGGGGTCTTGATTTTCAGGGATCGCCTCTGGTTTTCCGCGATATCATACTCATGGTATTGGTCTATGATTCCTTTTTTGGATACTTTTGATAAAGATGCAAGGGATATATTGTCCTTGATACTGTCGATCAAAACCAGCCCGTATTGTTTCCGGTCTTCGGTGACATAGGCAAGGCCCTGCCCGATCGCCTTTTCAGGTGTCGAAACGTCCACCTTCCTCCCGTCTATAAAAACATCACCCGTGATATGGGCGCCATAGCTTTGTCCAAAGAGGCTCATCGCGAATTCTGTCCGCCCCGCCCCCATCAATCCGGCAATGCCCACGACCTCGCCTTTCCTGACTTTGATATTGATATCATCGCTCACTTTCCTTTCCACGTGAAGCGGATGGTACATCGTCCAGTTCTTTACTTCCAGAAGCGTATTCCCGATCTGGCTGTTACGCCTAGGAAAACGATCCGTCAGCTCCCGCCCGACCATGCTTTTGATGATCTGATCTTCCGAAACCTCCCCTGCGGCACAGTCGATCGTTTCGATGGTCGCACCATCCCGGATCACCGTAATGGAATCAGCGACCTTTGTTACCTCATTCAGCTTATGCGAGATCATTACACAGGTAATACCGCGCTTCCGGAATTCCATCAGCAGCTCCAAAAGCTTGTTGCTCTCTTCGTCATTCAAAGCCGCCGTGGGTTCATCCAGGATCAGCAGTTCCACTTTTTTGGACAGCGCTTTGGCGATTTCCGTCAGTTGCTGCTTTCCCACCCCGATATTCGTGATCAGGGTACGCGGCGACTCATTCAGGTCTACTTCCTTCAGCAGCTCCTGTGTACGCAGGATCGTCTCATCCCCGTTGATGATGCCGCTTTTGGCGATCTCATTGCCTAAAAAAATGTTTTCCGCAATGGATAAATAGGGGATCAGCGCCAGTTCCTGATGGATGATTACGATGCCGAGCTCTTCGCTGTCCTTTATATTTTTGAATTGGACCGTCTTTCCTTTGTAGGTGATATCCCCCGTATACGTACCATACGGATAGACGCCGCTCAAGACATTCATCAGCGTAGATTTCCCAGCGCCGTTTTCCCCGCACAACGCATGGATCTCGCCTCTTTTCACTTTCAAATTTACATTGTCGAGCGCTTTTACACCCGGGAACGTCTTTGTTATATTGTGCATTTCTAAAATATATTCCGACATATTTTTTCTCCAAATTCATCTGTTTTAACAGGAAATCCATCCAATATAACCATATATATGCAGGTCTGGGCCTTTCGGCCCAAACCTGCATAACGTTCAAAGTCAGCCATAGATGTCTTCTTTTGTCCAATAACCGCTGTCCTCGATCATGACTTTGTCCAGGTTGCTCTTGTCAAACGGGATGGGGTCAAGCAGCACGGTCGGTACTTCAAACGCCCCGTTATCGTAGAATTTGGAAGCGTCCAGTTCAACCGTTTCACCTTTCAGCGAGGCTGCCGTCAGGTCGATTGCCTGCTTTGCGAGCGCCCGCGTATCTTTGAACAGCGACATCGATAAGGTTCCGTTCGCGACCGCCTGTACGATCGCCAGCTCGCCGTCCTGTGCTGTGATGATAGGCATGGGTTTTTCATCCGTCCCATATCCCAAAGCCTGCAACGAGGCGATGCATCCAAGGCTCATGCCGCCGTAAGTGCTGAAGATCGCATCCAGCTTATCGCTGGTATAAAACCCACTCATGATATTGTCCATGCGGTTCTGCGCTTCCCCCGTCGCCCAGCCTTTCGTTGCCGTTTGTTCCAGCGTGGTCTGTCCGCTCTTTACCACCAACTGGCCGTTGTCGATATACGGCTGTAAAATGTTCATGCCGCCTTCCAACGTCATTTTGGCGTTGTTGTCCGCAATATCGCCCGTGAATATTTCAAGGTTGAACGGCCCTTGGTTCGTTTCGAGATCGAGTGCATCCACGATGTACTGACCGCACACTTCGCCTACTTTAATGTTATCGAACGTCACATAGTAATCCACATCTTCCGTCCCCTGAATCAGGCGGTCATAAGAGATGACCGTAACGCCGGCTTTTTTCGCCTTACCCAGAACCTCCGTCAGCGCTTCCGCGTTCACCGGGCATATGATCAGGGCTTTGTACCCCTTTGTGACCATATTCTCAATCTGCATGACCTGCGTTTCGATCGCGTCGTCCGCAAATTGTACTTCTGTCTCCAGTCCGATGGCTTTTGCAGCCTCTTCCATCGATTTTGCATCGTCCGCCCACCTGGCCACGACCACAGAAGGCATCAATATGCCGATCTTGCCGGAGACCGTCCCCGTACCGCCTTCCGATGCGTCCGCAGCAGGGGCCGATTCCCCGGTCGCCGAAGCTGATGCTTCCTGCGAAGCCGCGCTTTCCGACGCTGTCGAATCGTTTCCGCATCCTGCCAGAAGCATAGATACCGTCATCAGGACTACCAATACCAGAACAATTGACTTTTTCATATTTCCTCCTTTTTTCGCTTCACGCGAACATGTTTTTACGAATAAATTGATATTTTTATTCGTATAACACCCTTTTTAAATATTCCAAATCCCTTTCGATCAGTGCAAACTGGTCTTTGCCCTGATCCCGAAGCGGTTTAACATAGTAATAATTTTCCAGGATAATCCAGCCCGCATAGTCCTTTTTTTTCAGGAAGCGGATCGTTGACTTGAAATCCGAATCGCCCGTTCCCAGCAGCGCACCGCTCAAAACGCCGCCCATCCGGTCTCGTCCGATGCAATCCTTGACGTGGAGCTGGTCGCCTATATAAGGGTAAAGTTCTTCTATGGTGTCGCTCTGGCTGTATCCCTTAAAAAAATAGTAATTTTGCGAATCGTAAAACGTTTTCAGGTTCGGCTGTCCAACCGCCTTCATCAGTGCGATCTGCCTATCGGCGCGCAGCGTCGTTTCACTGTAAATGGTGATGCCGCTTTTCCTCGCTTTTTGGCATAATTCCATCAATACGGCAGCTGCGTTTTCAAATGTACGCTCGTCCACGATTTCGTTTTTCCAGAATTGCGGGATCATAATCGTATCGAGTTTCATGGCTTCGGCGGTCAAAAGTGCCAGCTCTAAAGATTCCACGGCAATTTTATAGTCTTTCGACGTTTTATCTCCCACAAACCCGTGGTTCCCAAGATCATTGAGTACGATCGACGGAAACACGATCCCGTATTCCTGCGCATCCTCCAGATAGTCCTTCTGTATCTTAGGCTGCGCCATATAATAGCCCTCTTCATACGATCCCAGCTCGATCTGCAATCCGTCCAATCCCGCTTCAGCGGCATACTTTACGGCATATATCCCTTTCCCCGGCAAGCTCCATTGCGTGATCCCAAATTTCAGTTCCATGGTTCCCCCTCCGTCATGCACATCCTCTTCATTCCCTTATGCCCGTCTGCCTCCCCGGTCAATAATTCTGGCTTACCAGGATTTTTCCGTGCACGCCCGATTTGGCATCCTCGATAGCCTCTGCCGTAAGATCCAAATGGTATCGTCCGGTAATGATCTTGCGCATGTCGATATTCCCTTGCTCCATCATCCGCAGCACCGACGGGATGATCGCATTGCCGGCCGTGCCCAGCGAACCCGTAAAGGCACATCCCTTGATCAAAAACGGGGTCAGGTCAATCTGGGAAAGCCCGCCCCGCATCCCCAGCTGCACGACATTGGCGCCGATCGACATCAACTGTACGATGTCAGGATAAGTCCGATCCGGGTTTCCGGCGGCTTCCACGATCATTTTGCACCCGATCCCCGCCGTGTCCTCCATAACAGCGTCCGCAGCACTGCTTCCCTGCTTCGCCAGTTCCACAGGGTTATAGGTAAAGTCTGCGCCTACCTTTTTTGCCAGTTCCAATTTTTCATTGACCGTATCAAAGGCAAATACTTTGGCCGCACCGGCAGCACGCGCCAGCGCGATGGCCGCCAGTCCGATCGGGCCGGAGCCGAACACTGCCACATGGCTGCCCGGCGTAACGCCTTTCCCGTTGATCATCATGCCGTTGTACGCTACCCCGGTCGGTTCAGACAATGCGCCCGCTTCCATGGCCGCCTGTTTGTTGCCCAGCAGTTCCGCGATCCCATTGATATTGCAGCAATATTTTTCCGGGACGACCGCATATTCGCTGAAGGCGCCGTCAGCCGACAATCCTATTTCCTCCAGTTCATAGCAGTTATTGAATTTTCCGATCCTGCAGGAAGGGCATTTTCCACACCAGCGGATTTGTTCCGCCGCGATGAGGTCTCCTACGCGGTAATCTTTCACATCTTTGCCCACCTCGACGACCTCGCCTGCAAATTCGTGTCCCATGATCACAGGCAGGCGCAGGTGTCCGGAAAATTTCGTATAGCCTTCGTCGTCCATTTCCGCCGCATGCATATCGCTTCCGCAAACCCCGCACGCCCCTACGCGGATCAGGACTTCATCGTCCCTTATCTGCGGGTCTTCCCGCGTTACGATCCCTGCCCGCAGGTTTTTCCAGACAAGGTTGCCCCTTGCCGCCCGATGATCGCGCTTTTCCCGTTCATTCAGGCAATATCCCTCTTTGGGGCTCCATTCTCCCTCCAGAACATAACATTTCATAGCATGCTTTCCTTTCTCTTTTTGCGTCTGTTGTTCATACGCTAAGCTGGACAAGTTCGCAGCATATCCCATCGGGATCGCGCATATAGACCCACTTCCATACCAGCTTCCCATCCCTGATACAGTCATTGACTTCAGAATGGAAGACGATGCCCCGCGCTTTTAGTTTGGCATACATCTCATCGAGGTTGTCGACATTGAATGCAAGATGTGCCGAACCCGCGGCAGACGGGTTCCCATGATACGGCGTTCGGGTCGGCGGCGTCAGGTACTGTAAAAATTCAATTTCCAGCCCTCCGATTTTTACCATCGCAACCTTGAGCGCCGCATAAGGTTCCGCATCCTTGCCCATGACACAGGTGCCCAGCTCCGGCCCCTCGTCCACCGTTTCCGTTAAAAGCTCGCCGCCCAGCATATCCACATAAAACGCAAGGGTTCGTTCCATATCCATTACCGTAAAGCTTGCATGACCTATTCCGATTATTTTTGCCATTTCCTTCCCTCCTGTTCTGTCTGTCAACCCATGATTTTCCCGCCGGCCATCAGGATATTGTTTCCATCGATGTACGCCGAACGGTCATCAAATAAGAAAGCCACGATCTCGCCGATCTCTTCCGGCTCGGCAAGCCTGCCCAGCGGGATGGTCGCCTGCATTTCCTCATAGAACTCATCCACCGACTTTCCTTCCGCAGCACCACGTTGTTCAAAAGAGCCGCGCAGCAGTCCCGTGTTGATATGTCCCGGTGCGATGGACAGGCAGCTGATATTGTATTGTCCCAGTTCCAGTGCCATCACGCGCATCATCATCGCGATCGCCGCCTTCGACATGCAATACGTGCCGTTGGTCGCTTCTTCTTTAAAGGCCGAAATGGATGATGTGCTGATGATCCTGCCGCTCCTGTTAGGGATCATCGTCTTGGCAACTTCCGTCGCGACGATGAAGGAGCCCTTCGTATTGATGTCCATCGTGAAATCGTATTCTTCGTCAGAACAGTCCACCAACGGGCATGAGCGTACGACCCCCGCGTTATTAAACAATCCGTCGATCTTTCCAAATTTAGCGATACCCGCCTCTACTGCCTTTTTTACCGTCTCGCGTTTCCGGACGTCGGCGCTCAATGCGATCGCTTCGCCTCCTTCGTTTATGATCTCCTGCGCGCATGCGCGCACCCCATCTTCCTTCATATCAACAGCGATCACCTTCGCGCCATACCCGGCGCAGATCTTGGCAGTTGCTTTGCCAATCCCGCCTGCTGCACCCGTTACCATAATCACTTTCCCGTTTAACCTCATTGCGCTTACCTTCTTTCATTCATTGTTTGGGGTACTGTCTTCCCGCCTCCTGTGGTTGGAATCGCGAGACGGGAAACAGCCCCCCTATTACTTTACTTTGTATGTGGTTTGGAACGTTTATTTTCCTGTATATTTTTTCGCTTTTGTGCTTACATAAATGGCGTTAAGTATTCCAGATATTCATCCACCTTATCTTTCGTAATCGTTTTTGTACCGGTATCTACATCCATCTCGATCTCGTTGCCCTGTAACGCGTCGTATGCGGCCTGCATCGACAGCATGCCCATCGCCGGGCCATCTTGGGCCACGTCCGCCTCAATCTTGCCTTCCTGCACCAGCTGCAGGCTCTCCGGAATACCGTCGAAGCTGACGACCTTGATCTGGTCTGCCAATCCCGCTTCTTCAATCGCCCTTGCCGCGCCGATCCCCATGCCGTCGCTGATAGCATAGATCAATTGGATGTCAGGATTTGCGGTGATCATGTTCTGTGTGGCCGTATAACCTTTCTCCACGTCAAAATCAGCCGTCTGCTCCGAAACGATATCCACCACGTCGCCGGCAGCATCCTTGAATCCCTGTGTCCGTGTCAGTGTGGCATCGTGCCCTTCGATCCCTAACAGGATGCCCGTTTTTGTACCTTTTTCAAAATTTTCAGCAACATAAGCCCCTGCTTTTTTTCCACCTTCATAGTTGTCCGAACCATAATGCGGCACCGCTTCCAGCCCGTTTTCTTCCAGTTGTTCCGCGTTGAGCTTTGCATCCATGTTGATGAGCACAACCCCCGCATCCTGGCACTTCTTGATCGCGGTCAGCAGTCCTTCCGTAGCGCTCGGGCTGATCAGGATCGCATCGTAGCCGTTTGCGATCATTGTCTCGATATATTGCAGCTGGTCCTCCGCATCCACGTGCTCGGTGCTGCCCTGGATCGTCGCTTCCATCCCCAGCTCTTCCGCCTTTGCCTTGGCGGCATTGGACATCATGACCTGGAAATTATCGTTGAGCGTCATCGGGATGATGCCAACTTTGAAGTTTCCCTCTTTTTTCTCTCCACTATCTCCCGTATTTTCTGCGCTGCTCGCTGCCGCGCCGCCATCTTCGGCCGCCGCACTGCCCGACGCACCCTGTTGGGACGGAACGGAGCAGGCAGTAACCGCAAATAGCAATACCAGTACGATCGCAAAAAACATCACAACTCTTTTTTTCATCTTCTTTTCCTTTCACCTTTCTTTTTTTATTAAAGCCTTGCGGGATAAAAGCAAGCCTCCCGCACAGCAATAAATCGGTCGCTGTTACACGTCCTTATTCCGCCTTACGTTCCTTGGACTTGTCCAAAAATACGCAAATGATGATGATGGCGCCGATCGCGATCTGCTGGAAATACGTTGAAACGTCCAAAATCTGCAACCCGGCTTTTAGCACCCCCATGATCAGCGCGCCGAACAAGGTATTGATGAGCTTGCCCTGGCCGCCCGACAAGGATATCCCGCCGATGACAGCCGCTGCGATCGCGTCCAGTTCATATCCGTTTCCTGCCGTCGTGGAAGCATAGCTCAGGCGCGACAGCAAAAGGATACCGCCAATGGCGGAAAACAAACCCGCGATAATATAAGTGAACGCTTCCATGCCGTTGGTGTTGACGCCGGACAGGCGCGCCGCGTTGCGGTTACCGCCAATGGCATAGATATAACGTCCTGCACGCGTCTTGCTCATGACAAAGACCATCACCACGTACAGGATCGCCACATATACAATAAAGATCGGGATACCGGCGATTGTCGTATTTGCGATATCGCTCAATTCCATCGGGAAGCCGGATACGGGCTTGCCGCCCGATATAGCCAGTGTCATCCCGGAAGCGATGCCCTGCATCCCCAGTGTCATGATGAACGGCGGGACTTTACCATAGCTGATGCCCAGCCCGGAGATCAGGCCGAATCCGCAGCCGCACAACAGGCCCAGTATGCATGCCATCGGGATACTCATACCGTTTTTGATCATCAGGGCGCTCGCCATGCCGATCAGTCCTACTACCGCGCCCGTCGATAGGTCGATCCCCCCTGTCAAAATGACGAGCGAGGCGCCGATCGCCACGATCGCAATGATGGACGATTGTACTAGGATGTTTGAAATATTGTTCCAGGTCAGGAAGTTCTTCCCGTTCATCTGGCAAACGACTGCAAAAACGACGATCAGTGCGAGCAGCCCGATATAAATGGTCAAACTCGATAATTTGATTTTTTTCCTTTTCAAACTATTGTTTTCCGCTGTATTCATTTCATTTATCCTCCGTCAATGCACAATCCATAATATCTTTTTGCGTTAATAATTCATTGTTTTCCAATATCCCGCCGATCTTTCCCTCTCTCATAATCACGATTTTGTCGCACATCTTCATGACCTCTACAAGGTCGGAAGATATCATGATAATCGAAGCGCCGGCTTTGACGATTTGAAGCATGATGTCATAAATTTCGCTCCGGGCCCCTACGTCGATCCCGCGGGTGGGTTCGTCGAAAATGTAGACATCGGCGTCCCTGCCCAGCCATTTCGCAATCACGACTTTCTGCTGGTTACCCCCCGAAAGGTTCTTACATTCCTGCTCATGGGAATAGGTTTTGATTCTCAGCTTCCGGATATAGTCTTTGGCGAAATGGATCAATGACTTTTTGTTTACGAGGCGCTTCCCAAATTTATTGAGGTTCGGGAGACCGATGTTATCGGCAACGGAATGCATCAGCACCAAGCCCTCGTCTTTCCTGTCCTCGCTCAAATATACGACGCCCTGTTCGATCGCATCCTTTATATTGCCCGCTTTCAATTCACGTGTCCCGTTCTGCACCGTGATCTTGCCCGCGTCCTTTTTGCAGGCCCCCATGATACACTTCGCTACCTCGGTTCGCCCCGAACCGACAAGACCTGCAAAACCCAGTATCTGTCCCTTTTTCAGGGTGAAATTGATATCCTGCAAAAAATCTTTATAGCACAGGTTTTCTACCCTGAGCGCATCGTAACGATTATCGACATAAGGATTGTCCACCTTGGTAAACTCCACATGCCGCCCGACCATCATCGTCGTCAGGTCGTCAACGTTGGTCTCCGACAAAGTCAGCGTTTTGATTGCCTGGCCGTCGCGCATGACCGTGCACCTGTCGCCGATCTCAAACAGCTCCTGCATACGGTGCGATATATAAATAATGCCAATCCCTTTTTTCTTCAGGTTGTTTACGATTTCAAACAGCCTTTCCGTCTCCGTATCCGTGATCGCGGCCGTTGGTTCGTCCAGTACCAGTACCTTGACGTTGGCCGATATCGCTTTTGCGATCTCTACCATCTGCTTTTGTGCGACACTAAGATCCCCCACCAACATTTTTGGGCTGACATCAAGGCCGATCATATCCATATATTTTTGGGCATCCTTGATCGCCTTTGCGGTATCGATCACGACCCCTTTTGTAAATTCCTTGCCCAGATAAATATTTTCGTAGATCGATACGAACGGGTTCAGGTTGAATTCCTGGTAGATCACCCCAATCCCCTGTTCCAGCGCTTCTTTGGGGTCGTTTGCTACCAGTTCCTTTCCGTCCAGCAGGATCGTCCCCGATTCTTTACGGTATGCACTGGACAATATCTTGATCAAAGTAGATTTTCCCGCTCCGTTTTCTCCCAGCAAAACGTGTACTTCGCCCGGTCTCACCTGCAGGTTGACATTTTCCAGCACCTGTACCCCAAAAAAGCTTTTAGAAATATTTTTCATTTCCAAAATATACTTTTCCGTCATTATCATCCCTCCTTTATGCGATTTACATGCTGCGTATATCCGGTTATTGCGTAAAACAAAAAACCGGCACAGATCGGTCTATTGCATTGGTATCGTTTTTATTGACTCTTAAAATTATGGAAAGTTCAGAGAAACTGTAGTGATAATACTTTTATCGGTGCAACCCTTTCGCCCTGGCTTGTTTTTGGGTATCGTGCCGGTCGGCACTTGGGCGAAAAGGCTGCACCGCAACTATGATCGGTTTTAAGGTTCAGTCGAATGTCAGCATCACTTTAAATGCCTCTTCCGGATGGTTCATGGCAAGATCCATCGCTTCATTCAATTGCTCAAACGGAATATGGTGCGTATTCAGCGCTGCAAAATCATATTGATCCTTGATCGCGTTCATAAAGCGGATTGTTCTTTGCGCCCAGTCCTTTGTACCGCCGGAGCCTTTAATCTTCAACGTGCTCCATATCGTCTTGCCGATCTCCACCGGGATCTTATGTCCGATCGAATGTCCCACTAGGTTTACGCGGCAGCTGTGCCCTGCGATATCAAAGATCGAAGCGATCGCCGCATCATTTCCGCTGCATTCCACCAGTACGGAAGGCCCGCGGCCGTCTGTCGCCTCGTTCAGCTTTTCCCTATAATCGGAAGCTGTCGAATCCAGCACGATATCCGCACCATATTTCTTGGCCCATTCGCGCCTGATCGGGTTCGGATCCGCCACGATCGTCTTGGCACCCGACGTCTTGCTTACCATTGCCGCAGAGACCCCCACCGGCCCCGCCCCCAAAATCAGGCAGGTATCGGATGCATCAATGTAACCGCCATTGCCCCATATACCGAAATAACCGATCGAGAAGGTTTCCACCCAGGCGCCCATTTCCTCCGGCCAATCCGCAGGGATAGCATGCGCATACTGTTCCTCGATAATCAGGTATGTCCCCATTCCCCCGGGCGAATCCGGACGGAAGCCCGCTTCGCGCATATTCAGGCATGCGGAAGGCATCAGTCCTTCCTTGCAATTTGCGCAAACACCGCAGGCCATAACGCAGTCCCCCGTAACCTTGTCTCCTACCTTTAAGCCCCGGACGTCTTTGCCGGCTTCTACGATCGTTCCTCCCCATTCGTGTCCTGGTGTATAAGGGGCAATATCATAACGTCCTTCAGCCGATTTTCCTTCATAACAATGCACATCCGAACCGCAGATCCCGCATGCGCCTACTTTGACCAGAATCTGGTTTGCCTTTATCTCAGGCAGCTCCACATCTTCGATTCTCAAGTCAAACGGTTTGTGCATAAATGCTATCCTTGCTTTCATTTTCCCTTCTCCTTTTTCCATCATGTTATTTTTTAAAGATTTCGATCCCCGGGGGCCTCCGTATACGGCCCTTCCGGAAACGACTCTTTTAAATTGTTTCCACGGTATTCCTAACAGCGGCAGCCAAATCGGCCACAGGCATTAACGCCTTCCCTGAAAGATTGTGTGTACGTTATTGTTCGCCAGAAGCGCACAAAAAAACCGCCTGTAAAGGCGGCCCGGGTCAAGGCTTTTGCTCCAATATCATGCGATCGAAAACGTACACATTTCCGTGCATTCGGTCTGTTCCGGCATCTATCCGATTTTTTATTGCAACTTGTTACATTTCGTTTTATATAAAAACGCTTTCCCGTAAAAACGAATTTTTTATGCGTCTTTTTTCTTTTATTCAAATGATTTTTGTGCTGAATTTCTATTCTGGATTTCCTTGTTTGTAGCTTAATACTACATCGCAAAAAACCTGTTGTCAATAGTTTTATGAAAAATATTGTAAATTATGTCATTGCTATGTAAATTTACATTTTATAGAAAGTTCCCACCTGTTTATACCTGCAAAAAGCGACTCTCCGCTGTCTGTATGCAACAAAAAATGCAACAAACATGCCCTGCATTTTGTCTTTTTGTTTTTTGTTCCCGTACGCTTATATTTTCCTGCAGGTATCCCCCGCGACCAGCGTGATATCCGTCAGCACCTCACGCGGCGGCGGCGTCTCAGACGAATTGACGATCAGCCGGAACATCGTTTCCGCGATCAGCTTCGTATCCTGCCTGATGGAAGTGATCATTGGATAAAACGTATCCAGGTCTATACCGTTGTAGCCGCATACTGAGAATTCTTCCGGGATTTTGACCCCCAGCGCATTTGCGCGCATAATGAACCCCCGCGCGCACAAATCGTTTGCTGCAATAACGGCCGTCGGCGCATCCGGCATGGAATAAAAATAATCAAAAGCTTCCATCCCGTTCTCCACAAAAAAGCCACCCTCTTTGATATAATGCGGCGGTATCTCGAGCTCGTGTCCCTTCATGCTGCTGACAAAGCTTTCGTAACGCTCGCAGGCAGACAATACGCTCAAATTACCCGTAATATAGCCTATTTTTCGATGATTCAGCTTATATAGGTAATCTACCAGCAGCGACATCCCTTTTCTATGGTCGGAACGCACCATATAATAATCACCGTCCTGAAAGCCGCTTCTGTCAAACAACACGATCGGGATCGATGTCGTCGTATTCTTGTTGTTTCCCAAAACGATATCGTCCCTCGTCGATCCGGCTGTATAAACGATCCCCAAAGTACGGATGCTTTTACAATAGTTATAATATTTTGTCTCGCGCTCATAGCTGTTCTCCGCGTCACAGATAATCAGCATATAATTGTTTTCAAATGCGATGCGGTTCAAATGCTGTATGATGCTGATATACAATGGGTTTGACATATCATATATAAAGATCGCAATCGAATTGGATACTCCTGCGAACAGGTCCTTGGCGGCCTGGTTCGGAACGTAATCATACTTTTTGATGACATCCATAACCTTTTCACGCGTGCGCGCCGATGTGACCTCCGGCATATTGAGCACCCTGGAAACCGTTGCAATGGAAACGCCTGCAATATCCGCGATCTCCCGTATACCCATGTACTTCTTTTTTTTTCCCCGCTGCATAATATATCCTTCCTGGCCGAACGCTTCCTATAAGCAAGTAACTTGTTGCCATTAGTATATCACCATAAATCACATAATAAAAGTGCTTTCTTAAGGGAGTTTTACAATTTCTGTATTTTTCTTATTCTTCATTATGAAAAACATGAAAAAAATTAAATTTATTATTGACTTTTTAAAATCATCCGCTTATTATAAGGGTAAAGCGATTAGAAACAAGTTACATATTTTACACTTTTATCACGCATTCCTGTTTCAAATATCCACGGATACACTGGAGGATACATAAATGTCAAAAGAAATTGTGATTGCCGGAGCTGTCAGGACTGCTATCGGTAAATATGGCGGAACCCTTTCCACAGTTCCCGCGGCCCAATTGGGTAGCATCGTGATACAAGAAGCCCTCTCCCGCAGCCACGTCCCTCCGGGCGAGGTCGACGAAATCTATATGGGCTGCGTCCTGCAGGCGGGCCAAGGGCAAAACGTCGCCCGGCAATCCGCTGTGTCAGGCGGTATCCCGTACGGCGTTCCTGCCCTTACCCTCAATAACGTATGCGGTTCCGGGCTAAAAAGCGTCAACCTGGCAGCAGCAATGATCGCTGCCGGAGAAGCTGATATCATCGTTGCGGGTGGTATGGAAAATATGTCCCAGTCTCCCTACGCGCTTCCGCAGGCACGTTTTGGTTACCGCATGAACGACGGGGTATGCATGGATACGATGGTAACCGATGCCTTAAGCGATGCTTTCGGGCATTACCATATGGGGATCACCGCCGAAAATGTCGCCCGCGAATATGGGATCACCCGTCTCATGCAGGACGAATTCGCGGCGCAAAGCCAGAGCAAATGCGCTGCAGCCCGTACCCAGCACAGGTTCGATGCAGAGATCGTCTCTGTCCCTGTCACAAACAAGAAAGGTGCGTTTTTATTCGCGGAAGATGAATTCCCACGCGACGGTGTCAGCGCGGAAAAACTCGCAGGCTTAAAAGCCGCCTTCCGGAAAGGAGGTACAGTGACCGCTGGGAACGCGTCCGGTATCAATGACGGTGCAGCCGCCGTGGTCGTCATGAGTTCGGAAAAGGCCCATGCCCTTGGCGTTGAACCCATGGCACGTTTCGTCTGTGGCGCTTCTGCGGGGGTAGATCCCGCCCTGATGGGGATAGGCCCCGCCTACAGTACCAAGAAGGCGCTTCAAAAAGCCGGGCTTACCCTTGACGATATGGATCTGATCGAGGCCAACGAAGCATTTGCCGCGCAGTCGCTTGCCGTCGGCAGGATACTTGGCTGGAACGACGCGCTCGTCAATGTGAACGGCGGCGCCATCGCGCTCGGACATCCCGTCGGTGCGTCCGGCTGCAGGATACTCGTTACCTTGCTGCATGAAATGCAGCGGAGGAACGCAGGTTACGGCCTTGCTACCTTATGTGTGGGCGGCGGCATGGGGGTCACTACGATCGTCGAAAACAACAGGAAAAACAGATGAAATATATCAAATATGAAATCAAAGAGAACGGGATTGCCCTGGTTACCATATCGCGCGCACAAGTGCTGAATGTGCTAAACGAGGAAGTCCTGGACGAATTGGATGACGTCTTTTACAAGATCGCTTCCTCCGGCCTCCGGGTCGCCATCCTGACCGGCGAGGGGAAAAAGGCTTTTGCCGCCGGTGCAGATATTAGGGGGATGCTTTCGTTTTCAAGGGAACAAAGCCTTGCCTTCAGCCAAAAAGGCAACGCTGTTTTCCGCAGAATCGAGCAGCTGGATGTCCCTGTCATTGCCGCAATACACGGTTTTGCGCTGGGCGGCGGATGCGAGCTTGCCTTATGCTGCGATATCCGGCTGGCTGCACAAAATGCCGTGTTTGCCCAGCCTGAAACCAGCCTGGGCATTATCCCGGGTTATGGCGGTACCCAGCGGCTTACACGCATCGTCGGGGTCGGCAATGCCAAAGAAATGGTCTACACCGGCCGAAAGGTCGATGCTGCAGAAGCTAAAGAAATGGGGCTTGTCAACCATGTGTATTCAAGCGAAGAGCTCATGCCGCAGGCTTTGGGGCTTGCACGCAAAATCGCCCAAAATGCGCCCATCGCAGTGCGCGCCGCTAAGGAAGCGATCGTCTGCGGTCTGGATATGGACATCACCGACGGCATCAGCCTCGAGGCCCAACTTTTCAGTACATGCTTTGAAACGGCGGATCAGCAGAACGCCATGTCCGCATTTATCCACAAAAAAGAATGTCCGGTATTCCAAAACAAATAGGAGGTGTTTTTATGGAGATTGGTGTAATTGGCGCCGGGACAATGGGTGCGGGAATCGCGCAGACTTTCGCCGCCTCTCCCAATGAAAACCAGATCATTTTGGGCGATATCAGCAGCGAACTTGCGCAAAAAGGAAAAGAGAAGATCCAGAAGGCCCTGCTCAAAATGGTTGCCCGTTCCAAAATGACGCAGGCACAGGCTGACAAAGCGAGCGCTTCCATTTGCACCGGTACGATCAAAGATATGGCGGATTGCAACCTGGTCATCGAGGCAGCGGTCGAAGAGATGGAAATCAAAAAAAACCTGTTCGGCCAGCTCGATAAAATTTGCAGGCCGGATGCCGTATTTGCCACCAATACCTCTTCCCTTTCCATTACGCAGATCGCCCAAGGGTTACAGCACGATATCGTGGGAATGCACTTTTTTAATCCTGCCCCTGTCATGAAACTCGTGGAGGTCATCGCAGGGATCAATACAAAGCCAAGGGCGGTGGAATTTGTCCGCCGTACCGCTGCCGGGATCGGTAAAACCCCCATCCTCGTACAGGAGGGGGCGGGGTTTGTGGTCAACCGGATCCTGATCCCCCTCGTCAACGAAGCGGTCGGTATTTTAGCAGAGGGAATGGCCTGCGCGGAAGATATCGATACCGCCATGCGTTTGGGCGCCAACCATCCCATGGGGCCCCTGGCCCTGGGTGATCTGATCGGCCTTGATGTGTGCCTGGCCATCATGGAAGTATTGCAGCAGGAAACGGGCGACAGCAAATACCGCCCCCATCCGTTGCTGAAAAAAATGGTGCGCGGCGGTCTGCTCGGCCGGAAAACAGGCAGGGGATTTTTCTGTTACACAAATTAAATTTTCAGATAATGTACTTTACCAAAACAAATCATTTAATCCAAGGAGGAAATGGAAATGGAACAGCAATGGTTCACCACAGAACGGCCGGATGTGATCTTTGAGAACACAACGACAGGTCGGCTCAAAAAACAGGTATGGGAAGCGACGGACGAGCAAATCGACCAAATATTGGAAGAATACGGTATCCCGTCCGCGCCGGAACTGGGAAAGGCGGGCACATATATCCAGAATACGCCGCGGTATAAAACGATCGAGAAGCGTAAAAAGAACGATGTGATCTTGATCCCCATTGGCTGTACGGAAAACCACGGTATCCACAATCCGTCAGGACTCGATACCTTTATGGTAACGCAGATCTGCGAGGGCGTGCGGCGCTATACCGCCAAACAGGGCCGCGAGGTCGGTATGACTTTTACTCCTTTGAACTTTGGCGGGCACCCCTATCACCATATCGGTATGCCGGGCACGGTGATCATGCCGGAAGAAGTTGTACGCGAGACCCTGATCTATACGATGCTTGGGCTGTGGGACGACGGCTACCGTAAAATGATCCTTGTCAACAATCACGGGCACCTGTGGATGCTGGAATCGGCGGTGCAGGAATTTTTCAAGAGATACCAGTTGCCTGCGTTCGTCACGATTTTGGAATGGCACAGGGCCGTACGGGAATTTTTCTATCCGTCGGACAAGGAGCACGGCTGGTCGACACACTTCATCCATGCTGACGAAGCGGAAACGGCAGTCGCCAACCTCCTGTTCCCGGAGATGGTGGATATGTCGGTATGCGTGGATGCGCAGCCAAAGAGTTTTATGCTGCAAGGGCACTACGACACGTCGGTGGATTCGTTTGGCCGTCCGCACCGCTGGAGCGAAGCGGAAGGGCACAACTGGATCGAACGGTTCGGCACACCCGAAGGGGTAGTGGGCAAGCCGTCGCTGGGGACACCCGATAAGGCGAAGCGCCCAATCGCAGCGATCCTGAAATATATCACGCTGATGATCGACGAAATACTGGAAGCCTTCCCTCCGGGACAGGTTCCGCCGTGCGATAAGTTCAGTTACCACAAGCAGGAAGACATCGACGCCTGCTTAAAAGAGCCGCTTTCGGAGGGCTGGAAATCTGTACATGAGCTCCCCAAGATCGGTATCTTTGAAAAATAAAGCACGTCATGGTATAGGGGGGTGGATGTATCCGCCCCCTAACACGCCCCGGCCTTTGCCGCCGCGTAACCGAATCAGATTCCAGGGAGGTTTATAAACATGGACAAAATGCAGGTCAGTCAATTCAATAACATTTGCCGCAGGGTACGCTATCTGATCATGGAGGAAATCGGCCGGCTGGGCGTAGGCCATTTGGGGGGCAGCATGTCCGTCGTGGAAGCCCTCGTCGTATTATATGAAAAGCAGATGAATATTGATCCGGCCCATCCCAAAATGGAGGGGCGCGACAGGCTGGTTCTTTCCAAGGGCCATGCGGGGCCGGCGCTCTATGCAGTCCTCGCCAACAAAGGTTTTTTCGATATCCAGTGGCTGGAAACATTGAACCAGCCGAAAACGCTGCTCCCCAGCCATGCAGACATGAACCGTACGCCCGGTGTCGATATGACCGCCGGTTCCTTAGGGCAGGGTTTTTCCTGTGCCGTAGGGATCGCCATCGGTTCCCAACTGAAAAAGGATCGTGCGACGATCTATACGATCATCGGCGACGGCGAAACGGACGAGGGCATCATCTGGGAAGCTGCCATGTATGCCGCGCACAAAAAACTCAATCGCCTGATCGCCTTTACCGATTACAATAAAATGCAGCTTGACGGGGAAATTTCAGAGGTCAACGGCCTGTCCCCGCTGGCTGATAAGTGGCGGTCTTTTGGTTGGGATGTGTACGAAGTGGACGGCCATGACGTCGCGGCCATCGATGCCGCCGTTGAACTTGCCAAATGCAGCACAGAGAAACCGTCGATGATCCTTCTGCATACCCTGAAAGGAAAAGGCGTATCCTTTTTGGAGAAAAAATGGAAAAATAACCACAATGTTGCCATCAGCAAAGAAGAACTCGCCATCGCGCTTGATGAGTTAAAGGAGGTATAACGCTATGTATGAAAAAAAGGAAATGCGGATGGTCATGTCAGACTTCCTCGCACAAAAGATGTCGGAGGATACACGTTATATCACGATCGACGCAGATCTCGCACGCGCCAGCGGGACGTTGGCTTTGCAGGAGAAATTTCCCGAGCGTGCGCTTGATGTCGGCATTGCCGAATCCAACATGGCCTGTATCGCCGCCGGGCTTTCAAGCTATGGCTTCAAACCGTTCATTTTTTCCTTCTGTCCCTTTGTGACGCGCAGGATATGCGACCAAGTCGCAGTTTCGATCGCCTATGCAAAGCAGGATGTAAAGATCATCGGCACTGACCCGGGTATTTGCGCGGAATTGAACGGCGGTACGCACATGAGCGTGGAAGACGTCGGCGTTATGCGCTCGATCCCCTCTATGGTCATCTTCGAGCCGGTGGATGCAGATCAGCTTGCAAAAGCGCTTCCCCAAATCTTTGCGTACGAGGGCCCGCTCTACCTGCGTTTGTTCCGCAAGGCTGCCCCACAGACATTTTTTGCGGACGACGGGTACCAATTTGATTTATTCAAAGCGGACATGCTGCGCGAAGGCAGCGACGTTACTTTATTTGCCAGCGGCATCGAAGTCAAGGAAGCGATGCAGGCGGCAGATATCCTGAAACAAGAAGGTATTGCGGCAGAGGTGATCAACGTCCATACCATCAAACCGCTCGATGAGGAGACGGTTTTGCAGTCTGTACGGAAAACAAAATGTGCCGTTTCCTGTGAAAATCACAACGTAAAGGGCGGTCTCGGCAGCTCGATCGCCGAAGCCCTCTCCCGGGCGTTTCCCGTTCCCATGGAATATATCGGTCTCCAAGACCATTTCAGTGAAGTCGGAAAAATGCCTTATCTGCTGGAAGCCTTCCAAATGGGCGCAGAACACATTGCAGCTGCCGCCCGGAAAGCCGTTTCCCGGAAATAGGGATTCACTTTCCTTTGATACGAACGCAAAAAACAGGCACGTTTGTATGCACGTTGCCTGTTTTTGCGTTATTTTGTTTTCCCTTTACCCCAGCGCGCCCATCACCGCTGCAAACGGCTTGACGATATCCTGCAAAGCGGAAATACTTTCCCCAAGAGCGTCAAAAGGTATCCCTGCGATCCCCTTGATCGTATCATTCAGCGCCCCAAAATCGAGCGCGTTGATCTGCGCGATCGTTTCGTCCAAGTCCTGCGTCGCCGTTTCGGTAAGCTGCGTTACCGCCTGCAGCATGGCCGGCAGGTCCTTCGTCGCGCTTTGGAGCGTTGCGTTCATGGCAAAAAGGCCTGCTGCAAACACGATTACAAACACGATCAATATCACCGTATGCGCCCGAGAAGACCGCAGCGCTTTTTTGTTGTGCTCCCGCTGCTCCACCAAAAGGGCTTCCATCCCTTCCATGCGCCGCATAAATGCTTTTCGCCAGTCCTCCGGCGGCATATCGTCATACGCCGCGCCCTGCCCTTCTTCCTGCTTTCTGATTTCCTGCTCGCCCATCCCTTTTTCCCTTTCACAAAACCCGCGCGGAGATAAAGGAAAAGATATCCTGCTTCACCTCGTCGCGGTTGATTTCATTCAATATCTCGTGCCGCGCCCCCGGATAAAGCTTCATCGTCGCATCCCCCATGCCCGCCTGCTTCATCCAGCCATATACCTCGCGTACGCCGTCCCCGTAGTTCCCCACCGGGTCCATCTCCCCGGAAACGAGCAAATACGGCTTTTCTTTGGGCAGCCGCTGCGCCCATTGCACGCCGGACACCTCGTCCAGCAAATTCGCGAAATCATACGCCGCCCGGTCTGTGAACAAAAACATACACAGCGGGTCGGCCAAATATTCCTCCACGCGCTGCCTGTCACGCGTGATCCAGTCCTTTTCACTCCTCACATCCTCATACCGGTCGTTATACTTGGAAAACGCCAAGTGGTCGAGCAGCTTCGCCGGTTTTTTCGCCCGTCCGAAAATCATGCCCACGCGTGCCAAAAAGCGAATAACGCCCGTCAAATTGTTCGCCCCCGACGTCCCCATAAACACTGCGCAATCCGCCTCTTCACCAAACTTTGTCATGTAGCTGCGCGCGACCATACTGCCCATACTGTGCCCGATCAGCACAAGCGGCAAGCCTGGGTATTCCTCTTTCATCATGGTAGTCAGGGTATGCACATCTTTAACCACGAGCTTTTCTCCGTCTTTTTCTGCAAAATATCCGAAATAAGCCGGCTCGTTCATGGCCTTCGTCCTGCCGTGCCCCAGATGGTCGTTTCCGAAAACGGCCGCGCCTTGCGCGCATAAAAAATCCGCAAATTCTTCATACCGCTCGATATATTCGCACATCCCGTGGCAAATCTGCACCAGAAAACGGGGACTGCACTTTTCGTCCTGCCAGCAGCACGCATATACCTTGCTTTTTCCGTCCGCCGAAGCAAACTCAAGTTCCTTCTTTTTCACGCCGATCCCCCCTTTACACGTGTTTCATATACGGCACGCGCTTTTTGTCGCAATAAAATCAACGCCCGTGCCCAGGATATCCCCTAAAACGACGTCCCCGCATTCAACGGGAGCCGCGACCTCCACATCGTTTAATAACTTCACCGCGCGCATCATCACCCGCTTTTCAATGGGCGCGCTCGTTTTCACCGGCAAACGCGGCAAGTCGGAGCCTGTAAGCCGCACCGTGGAAGTCACCATACGCACAGGCGTACGCATTTCCTTTGTGACATATTCGATCCCGCGCTCACATCCCGCGCCGCGTATCCCATCTTCATCGGCTACGATGCGGCATCCCTTTGGGCATACGATACAGGTAAACTCTTTCATTCCGCCGCCTCCAGCTCTAAGCATATTTCATTCCCGTCCAACAATTTTTTGGGAATACGCACCTTTTCCATCTCACCCGGCACGGCATAGTCCCGCTTAAAGCGCGCGATACGTCCATGCGCGCCGCTTATTGTAACCTGTATGTTCTGGTATACGTCATCCACCCGGAAAAACAGCTCCAAAAACGAATCGACGCCATCCATGCGCGCCCGCTGCGGCAGTACATAGGTAAGCCCCTTTCCGGCATAGATATCAAACGCCTTATCCCCGGCGTTTCCCTTGCCCATTGCATGAAGAGCGGCAGCCTTGCCCGCCCTGATACTTTCCATGGTCACAAAATCCACGAGGTCATGCACCTGCGCCACGTTCCCGCACGCAAATATCCCCGGGCAGGAAGTCTCCATATTCTCATAAACGATAGGCCCTTTTGTGCGCCCGTCCATTTCAATACCCGCTTCCTTGGAAAGCTCGTTTTCGGGGATCAGCCCCACCGAAAGCAGGATCGTATCACATTCGATCTCCTTTTGCGTTCCCGGGATCGGTTTCCTGTCCTTATCCACACGCGAAATAACCGCGCTCCTGACCCTGTGCTTACCGCGCACCTCCGTGATCGTACTCGACAGGTAAAGCGGGATGTCAAAGTCATCCAAACACTGCACGATGTTTCGCTTGAGTCCGGCGGAATAGGGCATGAGCTCCACACAGGCCATAACCTCCGCCCCTTCCAGCACCATACGCCGTGCCATAATGAGCCCAATATCCCCGGAACCTAGGATCAGCACCTTTTTGCCGACCATACAGCCTTCCATGTTGACATAGCGCTGCGCTGTGCCTGCGGTAAAGATACCCGCCGGACGCGTGCCCGGGATGCCGAGCGAGCCGCGCGGACGTTCCCTGCATCCCATCGCTAGGATCACCGCCCCCGCCTCAATGTCGATCCCGCCGTCATACGGGTTCACCGCACGGATGCGCTTCTGCCCGTTAAGGGAAAGCACCATCGTATCGAGCTTCAATTCGATGTCCGTTTCCCCAAGCTGCCGGACAAACCGCTCCGCATACTCCGGCCCGGTCAGCTCCTCCTTAAAATAATGCAGGCCAAAGCCATTGTGGATACACTGGTTTAAAATCCCGCCCGCTTCAAAATCCCGCTCCAAAACGATCACTTTTTCCGCGCCGTTTCTCCTTGCTTCGATCGCTGCCGCCAGTCCTGCCGGCCCTGCCCCGATCACTGCCACATCATATTTCATATCAGTCTTCCTTCGTTTCCCCTGTCACGATATAACTGCCCTGTACATCCTGCAAAATATCCTTCATCTCCATACCGAGCGTGCGCGCCATGATATCATGGATGCGCGGTTCGCAAAAGCCGCCCTGGCACCGGCCCATTCCCGCCGCACAGCGGCGCTTGATGCCGTCAAGGCTCGTGGGCACCACCGGACGTGCAAGGATATCGAGGATCTCTCCTTCCGTGATCGTCTGGCACCTGCACACGACCCGCCCATACGCCGGGTTTTTACGGATCAGCTCATCCTGTTCCTTTTCGCTCAAAGCATGGAAGCGCACCACCTTGCGCCCATCGCAAAAATCCTGCTTTGGGCGTATGCAAAGCCCGCTGTCCCTTAAAATCTCCACCAGATCCTCCGCAATCGCAGGCGCCGCCGAAAGTCCCGGCGATTTGATGCCCGCGGCGTTGATGAACCCTTTGACCTCCGATTCCCCTACGATAAAATCCTTGCCCGCAACCGCGCGCAGCCCGGCAAAGTTCCGTATATTCTGCGAAAAATCGATCATAGGTACGGATTTGAGCGCCATCTCCTTCACGAACGCCAACTCTTGTGTGTGCGTTGCCGTATCGTCGCGCTCCGCCGTTACCTGCATGTCCGGCCCGGCATACAAGTTCCCATGTACCGTCGGCGCGACCACCACGCCCTTCCCCGCCTTGGTCGGGCATTGGAAAATAACGGTGGAAACAAGGTCTCCCAGCGTTTTATCGAACAAGTAATATTCCCCGCGCACCGGCGTGATCGCAAATCCGCTGCCGCCCGCCATTTCATAGACCTTATCGGCATAAAGCCCCGCCGCATTGACGATATACCTGGCGGCATATTTTCCCTGCGGCGTAGTGACCACAAACATCCCGTCGCGCCTGCTGATGCGCAGCACCTCACTGTTTAAATAATAATCCACCCCGTTTTTGACTGCGGTTTCAAGGAGTGCAGCCGCATATTCCCACGGACTGATGATCCCGCAGGTCGGCGCCCACAGCGCACACACAACTTTCCCGGAAAGGTTCGGTTCTTTTTTGAGCACCTGTTCCTTCGTCCACTTTTCCACAGGAACGCCGTTTTTCTTTCCGTTTTCGATGAGTTTATCTATTTCTTCTTCCTCTTCGCTGGAAAAAGCCAATACCAAAGAACCCGTTTCCATAAACGGGACGTCCAGTTTTTTCGCCAGCTCGTGCGCGAGGGCGTTGCCCCGCGCATTGTATTTTGCCATCAGTGTGCCCGGCTTGGGGTCAAAGCCCGCATGGATCAACGCGCTGTTTGCCTTGGTGCTCCCGCACGCAATATCGTTTTCCTTTTCCAAAAGCGCCGTGGAAAAATCATATTTTGAAAATTCATACGCGGCGGCGCAGCCTGTGATACCGCCGCCCACGATCAATACGTCATACTGTTTCATCCTGCCAGCCTTTCGCACATTCGATTGCCTTTGCCCAGTTCCTGCGCAGGCTTTGCCTTCTTTGCTCCGGCATTGCCGGTACAAAGGTCTTATCCAGCGTCCATTTTTTCGCGACCTCGTCCATGTCGCTCCATATCCCCGTCGCCAGCCCCGCCAAATACGATGCCCCAAGGGCTGTGGTCTCGCGGACACGCGGGCGCATCACCGGCGTATGTGTGATGTCCGACTGGAACTGCATCAGGAAATTGTTTGCCGAGGCCCCGCCGTCCACACGCAATCTTCCTAACTTGATTTTGGTATCCGAGCGCATTGCATCCAGCACGTCCGCGCTCTGGTAGGCGATCGCTTCGAGCGCCGCACGGATGATGTGGTCTGCCGTTGCGCCGCGCGTCAGCCCGACGATCGTTCCGCGCGCATACATATCCCAGTGCGGCGCACCCAATCCCGTAAACGCGGGCACAAGATAGACCCCGCCGTTGTCCGGTACTTTTTCCGCAAAAAATTCGCTGTCCCTGCTGTCCTTTAAAAGCCGCATTTCGTCGCGCAGCCACTGCACGACCGCGCCGCCCATAAACACACTGCCTTCAATCGCGTAATGAACTTTTCCTTTGGGGGTCGCCGCGATCGTCGTCAGCAATCCGTGCTTACTGTAGCAAAGCTTCTCCCCCGTGTTCATCAGCAAAAAACAGCCCGTCCCATATGTGTTTTTCGCTTGCCCCGGCTCAAAACACGCCTGCCCAAAAAGCGCCGCCTGCTGATCCCCGGCGATACCCGCAATGGGGATATCCTTGCCAAAGAGCCTGGTATATCCATATACTTCTGCCGAACTTTTTACCTCCGGCAGCATGCACGCCGGGATATCGAGCGCCTTTAAAATCTCTTCATCCCACGCCAGCGTTTTGATGTTGAACAGCATGGTGCGCGACGCGTTCGTCAGGTCGGTCACATGCACGCGGCCTTTTGTCAAATTCCACAATAACCACGTATCCACCGTGCCAAACAAAAGCTCCCCGCGCTTTGCACGCCCGCGCGCGCCCTCCACGTGGTCGAGTATCCACTTTAGTTTAGTCGCCGAAAAATACGCGTCGATCACAAGTCCCATGTTCTCACGGATATACGGCTCCCAGCCGTCCGCTTTCAATTGAGCGCAAATATCCGCCGTACGCCTGCACTGCCATACGATAGCGTTGTAAATGGGCCTTCCCGTTTCCTTTTCCCACACTACCGTCGTTTCCCTTTGGTTGGTGATGCCAATGCCCGCCACTGCCCCGAGCGGGATCTCCGATTCCTCCAGCGCCTCTTCTAAGACGGTAAGCTGGGAAGAATAAATTTCCAGCGGGTCGTGCTCCACCCACCCGGGCTCCGGGAAATACTGCGGAAATTCACGCTGCCTGACGCTTACGATATTATGGTCTTCGTCGAAAATGATACAACGGGAACTGGTCGTTCCCTGGTCGAGCGCAACAATGTGTTTTTTCATGCCGCTACTCCTGTGAATTTCAGTTTTCTTTATTGTATCGCATACGGAATGCAAAAACAACAAAGAAAACCGCTGCATCCCACATGTATGCAACGGTTTTCTCCCAAGGTCGGCAATACCTTTTATTTGTTTTCTTCCCATTGGCCGGACTGCGCCGCGCGCAGGATCGTTTCCACCACGCGCAAATCCTCCATACCGTCCCTGCCAGAAACGAGCGGCGGCGTATCGTTTATCACGCAATCCACAAACGCGTCGATAATTCCCGTCTTGAACTGGGCGTCGTTGGTCGGTATCCTGCCCGTTTCATAATAGGACTTTTCCCCGTCGCTGCGCGTTACCGTGATCGGGAACTGCGGATGGTCATATATCTTCATCGTCCCTTCCGAGCCATAGAGCACAGTGGAATGGTCTTCGTCGCCCTGGTATGTCCAGCTCGCCGCCAGCGTCCCAAAAATCCCGGAATCAAATTCAAGCAGGGTGACGGCATTGTCCTCCACGCCGATCGGGTTTCCATCCCCATCCTTTTTTTCCAGCGTTGCGATACGCGCCGCGAGGCGCTTGACCTCGCTTCCAAGCAGCCAGCGCAGCAGCTCTATCTTGTGGATGCCGAGATCCCCGGTGCAGCCCACAAAGCACTGGTCCTTTTTAAAGAACCAGGTATCCTTTTTCTCCGCCGACCAAAACTCCGGCCCCCTGTGGCCGAACACCGCGCGGAACGTCTGGATATTGCCGATTTCGCCTGCTTCGACCAGCTTCTTCGCTTTCAGGTGTGCGGGCGCTACGCGGAAATTTTCCGCGATCATCAATTTTTTGCCAGCCTTCTCTGCCGCGGCATTCATCTCCGCCGCTTTTTTCGTATCCGTGGTCATCGGCTTTTCGCACAGGACATGTTTGCCTGCCTTAAGCGCCGCCATCACCTGCTCATAATGGTATTTGTTCGAGCTGCATATGCTCACCGCATCGATTGCAGGATCTAAGAGCAATGCCTGCGCCGTATCATAGACCTTCCCGCCATAGCGCTGTGCACTTTTTTCCGCCCGTTCCCTTGCCGTATCAAAATACCCCGCAAGGACAACATCCGGCCTGTCCGCATATTCCGGGATGTGCCGAAACTCCGAAATAGAACCGCACCCACAGATTCCTACCTTCAACATAATCCTTTTCCCCCTGTTTGGATCGCCAGACCTCATTCGTTCCCTTTTACTGATAGCGCAAGTCGTGTATCCGCTTCGTTTTCTTTTCGCTGCGCGGCAGGCCGCCCAGCTTGACTGCCTGTGCGTCGATCCTGATGCCGATACGCCTTTTGAACTCACGCGCGACAACCTCGCCCATTTCGCACAAATCCGCGCCGTCCTCCACTTCAAACTGCAACACCATACGGTCTGCGCTGCCCACCTTGTCAAGCGTTACCATATATTCGCTGCTCACCTGCCCGATGCCCTTTAAAAGCATATCGATCTGGCTCGGATGGATGTTCACGCCCTTGACCTTCACCACATCGTCCGTGCGTCCCAAAATCCGGTCGTGCCGCGGATATCTCCGCCCGCACGCACATTTTCCCGGGATGATACGCGACATATCGTGCGTCCGGTACCGAAGAAGCGGCGCGCCCTGCTTTTTGAGCGTCGTGATCACGATCTCGCCATACTGCCCGTCCGGTACGTTTTCCCCCGTGTCCGGATCGATGATCTCCATATACAAAAAATCATCGAAATAATGCAGCCCCTGGTGACATTCACAATCAATGGAAATACCCGGCCCATAGATTTCCGTCAATCCATAGATATCGAATAGTTCGATGCCCAGCCCCTCACGGATACGCCTTCGCATTTTATCGCTCCACCGCTCCGAACCGATGATCCCTTTTTTGAGCGCGATCTTGTCCTTTAATCCCAATTTCTCCACCTGCTCCGCAAGCAGCAGCGCATACGAGGAGGTAGACCCCAACACCGTCGTCTTCAAATCCGTCATCATTTTCAGCTGTTTTTCGGTGTTGCCCGGCCCCATCGGTATAGCCATTGCTCCCAACGCCTCGCATCCCGCCTCAAAGCCGATGCCCGCCGTCCACAGGCCAAACCCCGGTGTGATCTGTACCCTGTCCGTATTGGCCACGCCCGCGATCTCATAGCACCTGCGAAACATTTCGCACCAGTCCTCAACATCCTGCCGCGTATAGGGGATGATGACCGGCTCGCCCGTCGTTCCCGACGTGGAATGGATGCGCACTACTTCTTCTTCGCCCACCGCCATGAGTCCCAGCGGATATGCCGCCCGCAGGTCGGCCTTGTCCGTGAACGGTATTTTGGCTATGTCCTCCGGCCCCTTTACGTCGCGCGGGTCAAACCCGCATTCCAGGAATTTCTGCTTATAAAACGCGCTGTTCCCACTCACATTTTTGAGCTGCCTGCTCAGCAGCCCGAATTGCCTCTCGTCCATTTCTAATCTCTCCTGTTCCTAATCTATTCTCTTTCTATTGTACGGAATCATATCCCGCCCCAAGCGCCTTTAAATTGATATCAAGTATCTTCTGCGGCAGCGTGCGCGTAAGCAGCCCACGCATGCGCTCCAGCGAAAAGGGGATCGCCCCGATCCCGATCGCCGCGCCGATCAGTACGATATTCACGGTTTTCGGATTTCCGCACGCCTTTGCAATGCCGTACGCATCGATAAAGTACGCGTCCGCATGCCTGCCGATATATCCCTTGATCTCATCAAGATCATAAGGCTTGCCGGACAGCGAAGCCGTCACAGGGATCACCCGCTGCGTATTCACCACTGCCTTGCCGCCTTTTTTCAGGCGCGGCAAAACGCGGGCCGCTTCCGCCGGCTCAAACGCCAACAACAGGTCTGCCGTATGCAGGGGGATCACGCTGCTCTTGTCCTCCCCGTCCACGCGCACATGGCTTACCACGCTCCCGCCGCGCTGCGCCATGCCAATGGTCTCTGACGACCGCACAAAGCACCCGTCCTCCATCGCAGACTGCGCGATCAGCCGCGAAGCCAGGATCGTTCCCTGTCCGCCCACTCCGGCGACCAACACATCACATTTCATCCCTTCGCCTCCTTGATCGCATCCACAGGGCAAACATATGTGCACAGCCCGCAGCCGTAGCAAAGCGACGGTTCGACGGCCACTGTCCCCTCCCGCAAAGAGATCGCCGGGCAGCCGATCTCGCGGATGCATTTCTTACACGAAATACATGTATCCTCGTCGACCGCATATTCCTTTTCCGGCTTGAAAAGCGCAATGCACGGCGACTTAAATACGATCGCAGAAACGCCCTTGTGCCCCGCCGCTTCCCTTGCCGTCTGCTTCGCCAGCTCAAAATCGAGCGGGTCGACTGTTTTCACATACGAAACGCCGCATGCGCGCAGCATTCCTTCGATGCTCACCGGCGCTGACTTTTCACCCATCATCGTCGTGCCCGTACCCGGGTGCGGCTGGTGTCCCGTCATGGCCGTCGTACTGTTGTCAAGTACCACCACCGTGATATCCGCCTTGTTGTATACCGCGTTGATCACCCCCGGTATCCCCGTGTGGAAAAATGTGGAATCCCCAATGAACGCAAAATACTTCTTGTCCGGCTCCATGTGGCAAAGCCCCTGCGCCACCGTGATGCCCGCGCCCATGCACAGGCAGGTGTCCGCCATATCGAGCGGCTTCGCGTTGCCCAGCGTATAACAGCCGATATCCCCGGTAAACACTGCGGGCGTTCCCTTCATTGCCTGCTTGACCGCGTAAAACGACGCCCTGTGCGGGCATCCCGCGCACAGCACCGGCGGACGCACTGGAAGCTCGGGCGCGCTTTCCTCCTGCGCCTCTATATCGTCGATGCCGCAAAACGCCGCAATCGCTGCTCGCACCATCTCATGCGTATATTCCCCGTTTACAGGCAGGTTGCCTGTCCCTTTTCCGTAAACATTCCATTCCAGCCGGTGCTTTCCCGCCAGCTCGTGCAGGCTGTCCTCGATCACCGCGTCAAGGTCTTCGACCACCAACACCTTATCGAGCGCTTCCATCTCCCCCAGCATAAAATCCGCAGGAAACGGATACGGCGTACCGATCTTTAAAAGCGTTACGTCCGCGCCAAGTTCCGCGATCGCTTCCTTTGCATAGTTATACGCCGCGCCGCCGCTTACGATACCTATTTTTCCATTCCCAACAGAAGTATTCCATTCCGACCGCGAGAACGCCTCGGCGATGTCCTTTTGTTTTTGCTCCAGCAGCCCGTGGTTCTTATAAGAAAGGCTGGGGAAGATCACCCAGCGCGGGTCTTTTTCAAATCCGCCATAGGCATGCGTTTGCGTGCGTTGCTCCGCTTCGATGGAGGCATACGAATGGCATACGCGCGTCGTCGCCCGCAAAATAACGGGCAGGCCCCACCTCTCCGAAATACGGAATCCCTCCTGCACCATGCGGTACGCTTCGTCCGGCGTTGCAGGGTCAAGTACAGGCAGGTTCGCAAACTGCGCAAAGTGCCGCGTATCCTGTTCCGTCTGCGACGAGATCGGCCCCGGGTCGTCCGCGACCATCACAACCATACCGCCCTTGGTCCCTAAATAAGAAAGGCACATCAGCGGGTCAGCCGCCACATTAAGCCCCATCTGCTTCATGGTCACCAATACCCGCGCGCCTGAAAAGCTCGCGCCGCCGCCCACTTCCATAGCGGCTTTTTCGTTGGTCGACCACTCCACGTGGATGTCGCCCGGATTATGTTTTGCGACCGTTTCCAGCACCTCCGTCGACGGCGTTCCCGGATATCCGCACACCAGGTTCACGCCCGCACGGATCGCGCCTAAGGCGATCGCTTCATTTCCCATCAATAACTTCAAAAAATTGCCTCCTAAATACCGCCGCGCGCGGTATTCCCATTTTCAAAACTCCCTCAATTATAACAAATCCTTGCTCCCTTTGTAAAACCAAAGTTATGCAAATGCGCGTATTTCCCATTAAAAGCGGTTTATGGTATACTATAAGAAAAAATGAAAGAAGTACTATATGGATAACAATGATAAAAGGATTGCGGTATTGATCGATGCGGACAACGTGTCCGATAAGTACGTCAAATTGATCTTTGACGAGATTTCAAATTACGGTACGCCCACATACAAGCGTATTTACGGCGACTGGACGACCACGCAGAATTCTTCCTGGAAGAAGGTACTGCTCGATTATTCCATTGCGCCCATCCAGCAATACGGCTATACCAAAGGCAAAAATTCAACGGATTCCGCGCTCATCATCGATGCGATGGATATCCTGTATTCCGGCAATGTAGACGGGTTCTGCATCGTGTCGAGCGACAGCGATTTCACGCGTCTCGCCGCGCGCCTGCGTGAATCCGGCATGCTTGTGATCGGCATGGGCGAGCAGAAAACGCCCGCAGCGTTCATTGCTGCCTGTGAGATATTCAGGTATCTGGAGGTGCTCGCGCAAAGCACGGATGAAAATACCGAAGCTGCTGCGGAGGAAACCGACAAGGAAGAAAAGGCCGGCCCCGCCAAAGCGAATAAGCAGCAGCTGACACGTGCCATCAAGGCGATCGTCAACGATATCTCGGACGACGACGGCTGGGCGTTTTTGGGCGCGGTAGGCAACCGCCTCAATAAGCGATACCCGGATTTTGACTCGCGCAATTATGGCTATGCGAAATTGACACAGCTTGTGGAAGCATTAAAGCAGTTCGATATCGATACGCGTAAAACAGCCAACCCGCATATCAAGCACAAATTCATACGCAATAAGCAGGACGCAAGGCAAAGCAAAAAGACCCGCTGAAAACGGGTCTTTTCATTGTCTATTATTTAAAACTGACCAGTTCCTCGACCGTCTTTCTTTTGGGCATTTGCGGTTGTTCGTCCGGGTATCCGACAGGGATGAGCGCAGCGACCTTCTGCCCTTCGGGCACTCCTGCGGCCTTGCCTACCTTGTCCTCGTCAAATATCCCCATGATCACGCTGCCCACGCCTTCGTTATATGCGGCCAGGCAAAACGTCTGTGACGCGATGCCTGCGTCAAACATTTCCCAACGGTCTTCCTTGCTCGTAGAAAAACTCCCGTCGCGTTCAAACCCGCTGCGTCCCGCAATGTACGTGACGATCACAAGCGCGGGCGCGTTCTTGATGGTCGCCGCATTGAAGGCAAAATCCATCACGCAGCCTTCCGCGATCTCGTTTTTGAGCGTTTTATCTTCCACGACGATATAGCGCGCGATCTGTGTGTTTTTCCATGACGGCGCACATGCGGCCGTTTCCACGATCCGCTTGAGCACATCATGGCCTACCGGCGCGTCTTTAAACTTACGGACGCTCCTTCTTCCCTTGATCCCTTCCAAAAATTCCATGTCTTTGTCCTCCTAAAAGTCTTTAAAAGTCGGCTTGCGTTTATTAACGAAAGCCTCCATTCCTTCCTTCTGGTCATGCGTCGTAAAACATGCTGTCCAGCCGTCCGCTTCCTTGCGAAGGCCCGCGTCGATATCAAGCTCCATCCCTTCGTTGATGGCCTGCTTTGCCTGCCGTACGCCAAACATCCCCTTGCTCATGATCTTCATCGCCAGGTCGCGTGCCGTACGCATCAGCGCTTCCGGCGTGACCACCTTACTTACCAGGCCGATGCGGTATGCCTCTTCCGCGCTGATCATGTCCGTAGAGAATATGATCTCTTTGGCAAGGCCTTTGCCTACGATGCGCGGCAAACGTTGTGTCCCGCCAAAGCCCGGCATGATGCCGAGGTTTACTTCCGGCTGCCCAAACTTTGCGCGGCTGCTCGCGAGACGGATGTCGCACGCCATGGCAAGCTCGTTGCCGCCGCCAAGCGCATAACCGTTCACCGCCGCAATTACGACCTGCGGCAAATTCTTGATCTTGGAAAAGACCGACTGGGCAAATTCAGATATCTCGCGGCCTTCCTTTTCATCCATGTCCTGCATTTCCGAAATATCCGCACCCGCGACAAACGCCCTGCCTCCCGCGCCGCGCACGATGAGCACCTTGACCCGCTCGTCGCCCGCCACCATGTCGGCGACAGCGCCGATCTCTTTTAAGGTCTCCATATTGAGCGCGTTCATGGCCCGCGGACGGTTGACCGTCAGGTAGCCGATCCCGTTTTGCACGCTGTACAGCACGTTCTTCATGCCCACGTTGTTTTCCACATTAGGAGCAACATAGGCAAACCCGGCTTCGCGCGCAGCCTTCACGGCCTCGGTCAGCTTGGGCAGGATCGCGCATGCATCGCCCACGATCCCCAGATCCGCGACGTCAAAGATAGGCGCCGTATCGTTTTTATTGATTGCAATGACCACATTCGAGTTTTCCATACCAGCCACGTGCTGGATCGCGCCGGAAATCCCGCAGGCTACATAAAGCTCCGGACGTACGGTCTTACCCGTCTGTCCGACCTGGCGTTCCTTATCGATCCATCCCAGGTCGACCGCTGCACGCGACGACGCGACCTCCCCGCCCAGCGCCTCCGCCAAACCGTGCAGCATTGAAAAATTATCCGGGCAGCCGATCCCGCGGCCTCCACTTACAATATACTTCGCCTGCGTGATATCCGCAACCGTTTTTTCCTTTTTGATCACTTCCAGGATCTCGATATTTTTATCCGCCTGCTCAAAGGCCACCTTGACGCCGCGCACCGTCCCCTTACGCCGCTCGTCCTTTTCCAAAGGCTGCATCACGCCCGGGCGGACGGTCGCCATCTGCGGGCGGTGGTTTTTGCACTGGATCACCGCCATCAGGTTCCCGCCGAACGCGGGGCGCGTCATACGCAGCAGCTTCGTCTCCGGGTCGATGCACAGTGCCGTACAGTCCGCCGTCAAGCCTGTTTTGACACGCGCGGAAATGCGAGGCGCCAAATCGCGCCCGATCGATGTCGCGCCAAACAGCACGATTTCCGGTTCTTCGGCCCGGATCACCTGCGTCAACGCCTTGGCATAAGGCTCCGTCATATATTCCTTCAGCAGCGGGTCGTCCACCACGACCACCTCGTCTGCGCCGTAATAAACCAGCTCTTGCGCCTTATCCGCGATACCGTCTCCGAGAAGCACGGCGACCACTTTTTGCCCTAAGTCCTGCGCAAGGCTTGACGCCTCGCCCACCAGCTCATATCCTACGCTGCCGATCACACCATCGCGCTGTTCCGCAAATACATATACATTTTTGCTCATTTTCCGCTCCCCCTTATACAATGTGGTTTTCTTTGAGCGTCGCCATGATCGCATTAACAGCCGCGTCAACCGTCAGGCCTTTCAGCAGCGCACCCGCCGATTTCTGTTCCTTAGTATAAGATTTCACGACGTTGGTCGGCGATCCTTTCAGCCCGATCGCCGCCGGGTCGAGAAGATCCCCCAGCGCTTCAAAATCCAAATGATGGATGGGCTTTTTCTCCGCGTCGATCACGCCGCCCACCGTCATATACCGCGGCTTAGAGAGTTCTGTGATCGCTGTCAGGAGGCAGGGCAGCTTCACGCGCACCTTGTGGTAGCGGTCCTCAAACTGCCGCAAAGCTATGATCGCGCCGTCCTCCAGTTCCACTTCCTGCACATACGATACCTGCGGGATGCCTAAATGTTCTGCGATCTGCGGCCCCACTTGAGCCGTATCCCCGTCGATCGCCTGCCGTCCCGTTACGATCAGGTCATAGCCGATCTTTTTCAGGCTGGCCGCAAGAATGGTGGATGTCGCCAGCGTGTCCGATCCCCCGAATTTACGGTCGGATACCAAAAACGCCTCGTCACAGCCCATGGCAAGCGCTTCTAAAAGCGCCATTTCCGCCTGCGGCGGCCCCATCGATACGACCGTTACGCTGCTGCCTTCACCCGCCATTGCCTTTAAAGCAAGCGCTGCCTCGATGCCCGATTTATCGTCCGGGTTGATGATGCTGGGAAGCCCTGTCCTGACCAGCGTATTCGTTTCCGGATCGAGTTCCACTTCGCTGGTATCAGGCACCTGTTTGATACATACTGCTATTTTCATTTCCGCTCCCCCTTATCGTATTTTCATGGAACCCGAAATGACCATCTTCATGACCTCCGACGTTCCCTCATAGATTTCCGTGATCTTTGCGTCGCGCATCATGCGCTCCACCGGATATTCGCGCGAGAACCCGTAGCCGCCAAAAAGCTGTACGCATGCACGCGTCACGTCATTGGCTACTTCGGAAGCAAACAGCTTGCACATTGCCGCCAGCGCCGAATAGTCTTCGTGCGCGTCCTTTGCAAGCGCAGCCCGCCATACCATCAGCCGTGCCGCGTCGATCTTTGTCTGCAGCTCCGCGATTTTGAATTTCGTGTTCTGGAACGCTGCAATCGGCCTGCCGAACTGCTTGCGTTCCTTGACATACGCGATTGCCTCGTCCAGCGCGCCCTGCGCGATACCCACACTCTGTGCGCCGATGCCGATGCGTCCGCCGTCCAGCGCGTTCATCGCGATCTCGAACCCTTCGCCCTCTTTGCGCAGCCTGTTTTCCGCCGGGACGCATACGTTTTGCAGCGCCACCTCACAGTTGGATGCCGCGCGGATGCCCATACGCGGGATATTTGCGCTCACCGTAATGCCCGGCGTTTTCGCATCCACGATAAAGGCGGATATTCCTTCCGTACCCGCGGCCTTGTCCGTCAGCGCAAACACGATGAACGTATCCGCAAACCCGGAATTGGTGGTGAATACTTTGGAACCGTTGATCACATAATGATCCCCGTCGCGCACCGCCGTCGTCTGCTGTCCCGACGCGTCCGATCCCGCGTTCGGTTCCGTCAGCGAAAAGCAGCCGACCTTGTGTCCGTCCACCAGCGGGCGCAAAAATTTCTGCTTTTGCTCCTCCGTGCCATATTCGTTGATGCACGAGCAGCAAAGCGACGTATGCACCGAGATCGTGATGCCCGTGCTCGCGTCCACCTTGGACATTTCCTCCATGCACAGCACATACGCCAGTACGTCCGCGCCGCCGCCGCCGTATTTTTTGGAATACGGGATGCCGAAGAATCCGCACTTCTGCATCTTTTTAATCAGCTCCATCGAATATGTCTCCGTCTCATCCATCTCGCGGGCGAGCGGCTTCACTTCTGTCTGTGCGAATTTCCGGTACAGATCCTGCAATAATATATGTGTTTTCGGTAATTTGAAATCCATACTTAGAACACTCCCTTCGGTCGTTTCCTATTTCTTCGGCAAATGGATACATTTACCAAGCGCATCGGCACAAGCCTCCATAAAAGCTTCGCTGCACGTCGGATGCGGATGGATGATTTCCGCGATCTCGTGCACGGTGACCTCGGCGCTCATCAGCGAGGCCGCCTCGGCGATCATCTCCGTCACCCCCGCGCCCATCATATGTACGCCCAGCAGTTCGCCATATTTTTTGCTCGCGATCACCTTGATCAATCCTTCCGGATGCCCGCATGCAAGGGCGCGTCCGTTCGCGGCAAAGGGGAAACGTCCGGTCAGTATCCCATCCTTGCCGTACGTTTTGACCGCTTCTGCCTCGGTCATCCCGACGCTTGCGACCTCGGGCAATGTATAAACGCATGACGGCACAAGGGAAAGTTTGCATCTTTCCTTCGCGCCCAGCGCGTTTTTCGCCGCGGTCTCACCCATTTTGAACGCCGCGTGCGCCAGCATGCTTTTTCCGTTGATATCTCCCGGCGCATAAATATTGGGAATACTGGTCTGCATTTTTTCATTGACGACAACATACCTTTTTTCCGTTTTGATCTCTCCGCTTAAACTGCCGAGGCACGAAAGGTCGGGCTTTCTGCCTACGCACAGCAATACTTTGTCGCACACGATGCCATTGCCGCCTGCTTTTACTGTAAGCTTACCGCCCTCTTTACTGATCTGTGAAACTGCCGTTGCGGTCATGATCGTGATCCCCGCCGCCTTAAGCGACTTTTCTGTCGCCGCGGACAGCTCTTTGTCCATCATAGGAATAAGCGCCTGTGCATATTCCACGATCGTCACCTTACTGCCGAACGCCGCAAACGCCGTCGCGATCTCGCACCCGATCACACCGCCGCCGATCACGCACAGCTCTCCCGGAACTTCTTTCAGGTCAAGGATCGTATCGCTCGTGAGCATGCCCTCAAGCTCCGTACCGGGGATCGGGATCGCCCCCGGCACGGAGCCGCCGCAAAGGAGGGTCGCCGCCGCTGCATATTCCTTGCCGCCGCATACAACCGTCGTTTTGTCCTTTAACGAGGCTTCACCGCTTATTACGGTCACGCCGTGCGAGCGCAGCAATCCCGCCACACCGCCTGTCAGCTTCTTTACTACACCGTCCTTATACGCTACGACCTGCTCCATATCGACAACGGTTTTGGGGTCGTTTACGATCCCGCGCTTTCCTGCGTTTTTGATCTCTTCGATCGTTTCCGCCGTCTTGATATACGATTTCGTTGGGATGCATCCACGGTTCAAGCATGTACCGCCCACAACATCCTTTTCAAATAAAATCACCTTACCGCCCAGCATTGCCGCCTTGATGGCGGATACATACCCCGCCGGGCCGCCGCCGATCACGGCTACGTCATATTTTTCAGCCACTGCTATTTCCTCCTAGCACAACGCGTCAAGCGGATGCTCCATCAATTCCTTGATGCGCAGCTGCAGCTTGGCTGCGCCTACGCCGTCCATGATGCGATGGTCGTACGTCAGCGAGATCATCATAACTTTCTTGACGCCCACGCTGCCGTCTTCCTTCACATACACCTGGTCTTCGATTGCGCATATCCCCAAAATACCGCTTTCCGGTTGGTTGATGATTGGGGTAAAGGCATATACGTCGAACATCCCCATGTTGGATACGGTAAACGTTCCGCCCGTCATTTCGTCCGGCTTGACCGCGTTTTCCCTCGCGCGCTTGGCAAGGTCTTTTGCGATGCGCGAAATCGTCGAAAGCGACAGCATATCCGCATTGCGGATCACCGGCACAAGCAATCCCTCATCCATGCCTACCGCAAATCCGATATTCGTTTCCGGCTTGGTCACCAAAATATCCCCGCGGATCACCGTACGCGCAAGCGGGTGTTCGGATACTGCCTGTGCGACGATCTTCAATACGATATCGTTGACGGATATCTTCTGTTCCCTCGTTTCATTCAGTTCCTTGCGCATTGCCAGCAGACGCGTCACGTCGACCTTCACATGCTGCGTCACCGTAGGACATTCCGTATGGCTCTTTGACATCCGCTCAGCGATCACCTTGCGCGCGCCCTTAAGCGGCACGCTGATCTCCTCGCCCGCGCCTTGCGCCGGAGTCTGGTATGCAAGGACATCCTCTTTTGTGATCTTTCCGCCAAACCCGCTTCCCGCAACACCGCTAAGCGGCACGCCCATATCGTCCGCCATGCGCCTTGCAAGGGGCGTCGCCGAGGGCGAAGCGGCAAGCACGTCCACCGCCTTGATCTCCCCGTGTTTTCCGGTAGGCACGGTCTTTTCAAGGTCAACGCCTTTTTCTTTCGCAAGCGCCTTTGCGTATGGCGTCGCAAGCACATCCCCGCTCGCAAATACTCCGCTTTTCGGTTCCGCAGCAACAGCCTGCGGCTTTTCCCCTACCTCTTGCGCGCCCTTTTCCTTTGTTTCCGGTTTTGCCTCTGCCTTCTCCGGAACTTTTTCCCCTTCCTTGCCGATATATCCGATCACTTCAAGAACGGGCACGACCGTATCGTCCGGTACAAGTTTGGCAAGCAGGATTCCCGTTCCCGGCGATTCTGCCTCCATCGTGATCTTATCCGTTTCGATCTCCATGATCGGCTCATCGAGCTCCACCGGGTCGCCGACCTCTTTGAGCCACTTGATGACCCGTCCTTCCTGCATGTCCATGCCGGCCTTAGGCATAAATACTTCTATCATTTCAGCTACCTCACAGAATATCTTTTACAATATTGATGATTTTTTCTTTCGTCGGCCCCACCTCGCGCTCAAGCGTCGGGTTGAACGGGATAGGCACGGACATCGCGCCCAACCTCTTGATGGGGGCATCCAGATAATAAAACGCCTCGCTGTCGGCAATCTGTCCCGCAACTTCCGCGCCAAACCCGCAGAACTGCACGGCCTCATGTACAATGATCAGGTGCTTGGTCTTTTTGACGGAAGCGATAACCGTATCGATATCGAGCGGCACCAAACTGCGCAGGTCGATGACCTCAGCAGAAATCCCGTCTTTTTCGAGGTCTTTCGCCGTTTCCAGGCACATCCTTACCATCTTCCCGTATGTCACAAGTGTCACGTCGCTTCCCTCGCGCTTGATATCCGCCTGTCCTAATGGAATCGTATATTCTTCTTCCGGCACTTCACCCTTTATGCGGTAAAGCTGCTTTTGCTCCAAAAACATCACGGGGTTATTGTCCCTGATCGCCGTTTTCAAAAGTCCTTTTGCGTCGTACGGTGTAGACGGGATCACGACCTTTAAGCCCGGCATGTGTGCGAGTACCGCCTCCAGGCTCTGGGAATGCTGCGCCGCAGCGCCCGTCCCGCTTCCTGAAGGGGTACGCATCACCATCGGTACCGATACCTTGCCGCCAAACATAAAGCGCAGCTTAGGCGCTTCGTTTACGAGTTCGTCATAACAAACGCACATAAAGTCGGAGAACATCAGCTCCACGATGGGGCGCATGCCCGCCATCGCCGCCCCGATCGCTGCGCCGACGAACCCCTGCTCCGCAATAGGCGTATCCATAATTCGCTCCGGCCCGAATTCCTGTATCATCCCTTTGGAAACGCCGAACGCGCCGCAATATTCGCCAATATCTTCCCCCATCATAAAGACTTCGGGGTCTTTTCTCATTTCCTCACTGATCGCATCATTGATCGCTTGTGCATATGTGATTTCAGCCATTTTTTATTCCCTCTCTTCGTCATTCCACGCCCTGTCTGTTCATCTGCGCCATACGGCACAGCTTCACTGTTGGGCGGTCATTCCTCTTCCCCACGAAACCCATTTCATTGGGCTTTCGCGGGGGCCCCAATTCTTTACTGTGCATATACATCGTCTAAGATATTGTCCATAGACGGTTCCGGGCTGTTCTTTGCAAATTCCACCGCCGCCTCGATCCGTGCCGCCACGTCCTCTTCGACCTGGTCGAGTTCCTTTTCGGTAAATTCCTGCTGTTCCACCAAATACTTGCGGAACGCTCTGATCGGGTCTTTTTCTTTCCAGGCCGCAATCTCCTCCTTCGTCCTGTAAAGGTTGCCGTCGCTCTTGGAGTGCCCGGAGATCCTGTAGGTGTTTTCCACCAACAGCATCGGTCCATTTTCCAGCACATATTCACGCGCCTTCAAGGCCGCCTCATAAACTGCCAGCACGTCGTTTCCGTCAACATCCTCGCCGGGAATACCGAACGGGATCGCACGTTTCTTGATATCCGTATCTTTCATGACCTTTGAAATGTGTGTCGACATTCCGTAGGTGTTGTTGATGCATACAAAAAGTACGGGCAGGTTCCATACCGCCGCTAAATTGATCGCTTCAAACGTCGCTCCTTCGTTTGCCGTCCCATCGCCAAAGAAGATCGTGACCATACGGTCTTTTTCATTTCTCTTTTTGATCGCCAGCGCCGCGCCGCCTGACATGACCGCGCTCGCACCCAGCACGCCGTCCGCTCCAAAATAATGGATATCCGGGTCGGCAATGTGCATCGATCCGCCTTTGCCCTTACAAACGCCCGTTTCCTTCGCAAGGATCTCCGCCATCATTGCATTGAGGTCGATCCCCTTCGAGAGTGCCTGTGCGTGCCCCCTGTGCGTACCAAACACATAGTCCTGTTCCTTTAAAGCAGTGATCGTACCGGCTGCTGTCGCTTCCTCGCCGATGCCCAGATGCGTCGTCCCGTGCACCAGTCCCTGCGAAAAGAGCCACTGCACACGTTCCTCGAATTTTCTTCCGAGGTACATTTTTTCAAGCAATTCCACCAAAAGCTTCCTGTCATACTTTTTCACGTTACAAAGCCTCCTGCCATCATCTTTCATATTTTCCCGTCTTTAAAAAACGAGCTTTCCTCACATTCCATGCTAAAGATTTCGTGGTAATATGTCAATTAAATTGCGGTATATTTCACATATGTGTAATTCGTATCTCCTGCTCTCCATAACAAAAAAACCGCCGGGGCAATCCTGCCCGGCGGCTCTTTGTTATTCCCTTTGTTTTGCTACTTCCCGACTGTGTTTTTCAGTTCCCCGATCCCGTCGATCAAAACGCTGACCGTATCTCCCGGCTGCATCGGGCCGATGCCGCCCGGCGTGCCCATCGTCACCACATCGCCTGGTTCAAGCGTCATAAAGCTGCTGATATATGCAAGCAGCGTATAAGCGTCAAAAATAAAATCGGAGGTATTTCCTTCCTGTACCGTTTTCCCATTGAGTATTGCCCTCACATGCGCATTTTTGGGGTCAAGCTCTGTTTCGATCCATGGCCCAAACGGGCAAAATGTGTCAAATCCCTTACAGCGCGCCCACTGTCCATCCGTATTCTGTAAGTCGCGCGCCGTCACATCGTTTAAACATGTATAACCAAAAATGTAGTCCGCTGCTTCCTCTTTCGGTACATTCCTGCACTGTTTGCCCACCACGAACGCAAGCTCCGCCTCATAATCCAGCCGCTCGCACTGCGGAGGTTTAACGACCACGCCGCCCGGGTCAAGGATTGAACTGGTGAACTTGGAAAAGATCAGCGGTTCCTTAGGCAGCGCCATCTTAAGCTCTGACGCATGGCTTAGGTAATTAAGCCCCACCGCTACGATATTTTGCGGCATTGCCGGCGCAAGCAGTGCAAATGCTTCCGGCGCAAGCTCTTCTCCCGTGTAAGAAACCGCCTCATATGGCGCTCCCGCAAGCAGTCTCGCCCGCCCTCCGGATAGCTCTGCATAAAAATCCCCCCGTTGTGTCCGCACCCTGCCAAATCTCATTTTCGCTGCCTCCTTGCTTTATTTCTTTCATTATAACATAGCTTATAGGCACATTGCTTTTTCCTTTTCAAAGTGATATATTTGCAGTAATATCAACAAAAAGGAGCGAGTGCTATGGAAACAAAGGACAGGGTCAATTGGGGCGTCATAAGCTGCGCACGTATCGCCGACGGAGCAGTGATCCCCGGCATCAAAGCGTCGTCCAACGGAAGACTGTACGCTATTTCAGGAAAAACAGAATCAAAGCTGCGCGATTTTGAAAAACGCCACAATCCACAAAAGGCATATGACAGCTATGAAGCATTGCTCTCCGATCCCAATGTAGACGCGGTCTATATCCCCCTTCCGAATTCCATGCACCTCGAATGGGTCGTAAAGGCCGCGGAGAGCGGAAAACACATTTTGTGCGAAAAGCCGCTTAGCTTGACCGTTGAGCAGGTCAAAGAGATGCAGGCGGCCTGCGAAAAGAATGGCGTTCTCCTGATGGAAGCATTTGCCTATCGCCACAATCCCGCGATCATCAAAGTAAAAGAGCTGCTCGATCAGGGGGTAATCGGTAAACCGGCACTCATCGAAGGCCATTTTTCCTTCCTGCCGGGTGATGAAAACGATATCCGCCTGCAAAAGGATCTGGGCGGCGGCTCGCTTTACGATGTCGGTTCCTACCCGATCAATTTGTTCCGTTACCTGACGGGAAAGCAACCGGAGGAAATCTGTGCCCAAGCCATGATGCATCCCAAAACAGGCGTGGATACCAACGCATGTGTTGTCTATTCCTATGGCGACGGGCTGCTCGGCATGATCCACTGTTCCTTTGACGCCGTATTCATGAATGGTTTCACCATTGCGGGCGATAAGGGGATTATCGAATATCCCGGTCTTTACCACGCGACCGGCCATATCCCAATCCGCATCCTCCGCCAGGATCCCGTAGTGCAGCCCATGCAGCAGGAGGAGATCGTCCGCGTCAACTGCCAGGATAATTACATGCTGGAAGTCGAACAGTTCGGGCGCTGTATCTTAAATGGTGAAAAACCGCGGTTGAGCCTGGAAGAGACGATGGACAACCTTGCGACCATCAAGCGTATTCACGAGTTGATCGGGTATTGATAGAAAACAAAAACCGCCAACAATGAAGCTGGCGGCGTGTCGCCCAAAGTTGGGCTACGAATGGTGACCCCACCGGGAATCGAACCCGGGTTTCAGCCGTGAGAGGGCTACGTCTTGACCGCTTGACCATGGGGCCGTCTTTTCAGATAGCATTAATAATTGTAGTAGATTCCACATCTTTTGTCAATAAGAACAGCATAAAAAATACCGCGCCGATATTCGGCGCGGTATTTTTATTCCATCAATACTTCGTCAGGTAATGCTCGCGCTCCCATTCGTGGACGCGTGTGGAATATTCCGCCCACTCATGCTTTTTGCCTTTGAGGTATTTCTCGTAAGCCACATCCCCCAGCGCTTCGCGCATCAACGGGTCCTCTTTAAAATCATCGATCGCGTCGAACATGTTCTGCGGTACGCGCCGGATCATGTGTTTTTTCTTTTCTTCTTCCGTCAGCGTATAAATATTCTTATTGACCGGCGGCGGCGGCGTCAAACCTTCTTTGATCCCTTCCAAACCTGCCGCAAGCGCACCTGCAAACGCCAGATATGGATTGGCCGTCGGATCGGGGTTCCTCATTTCGATACGCGTCGCGCTGCCGCGCGCAAAGGGTACGCGTACGAGCGGACTCCTGTTTTTCGCAGACCAGGCAATGTAACATGGCGCTTCAAACCCCGGCACAAGGCGCTTATAGGAATTGATCGTCGGGTTTGTCAGCAGCGACAGCCCGCGTGCGTGCTTCAAGATACCCGCCATAAAGCCGTATGCCTCTTTTGAGAGACCCAGCTCGTCAGACTTATCGCAGAACGCATTGCCGTCTTTGGTGCACAGCGACATATTGATATGCATGCCGCTCCCCGCAATTCCATAGATCGGCTTGGGCATAAACGTCGCGTGCAGGTTATGCGTCTGCGCGATCCGTTTGACCACGATTTTGAATGTCATCACGTCGTCCGCCATCTTGAGCGCATCACCGTATTTAAAATCGATCTCGTGCTGTCCGGCCGCACATTCATGGTGCGCCGCCTCAATCTCGTATCCCATTTCCTCAAGCGCCAAGCTGATGTCACGCCGCGCGCCGCCGCCCGTATCGAGCGGCGCCAGGTCAAAATACCCACCGTCGTCGTTTGTCTCGATGGTTGCCTTTCCGTTGGCGTCTTTATGGAACAGGAAAAATTCACATTCCGGCCCCACATCCATCGTATAGCCCATTTCTTTGGCCCGCGCAAGCTGTCTCCTTAAAATATGGCGTGGACAGCCGGCATAAGGCTTGCCGTCCGGCATATATACGTCGCAAATAAACCGTGCCGTACGCCCTTTTGGGTTCGACCATGGAAATATCTCAAATGTATCGAGATCGGGAACCAGCATCATATCCGATTCCTCAATGCGGGCAAACCCGTCGATGGACGATCCGTCGAACATGCATCCCTCTTCTATGATTTTATCCAGCTTACTGGCCATGACCGTGATGTTTTTCAGTATCCCAAACACATCCGTGAACTGCAGGCGCAGAAACTTGATATCCTCTTTGTCGATAATCGAATGTAATTCTTCTTTTGTATATCTTGGCATTCTTATCTTCCTTCCATATGCACTATATCCCTATTATATATGAAATCCCGTTCTTTGCGCAACAAATAAAAAAGGCCGCTTCCCTGCAAGCGGCCTTTTTTTACTATTCGTTTACGCTTCCCGTGATCGTCTCGTCCGTCCCGTCGGCGTATGTCACCGCGATTTCCCTTCCCTCGGGGATCATCGTGATCCATGTATTGCCCGGCGCAAAGGTCAGTTCTTCACCGTTTTCCAGCTTGTACGTCGTCTTCTGGTCATAATCCTGACGTTCCCATGTACCTTTCATGAGTTTGCCATGGATCACAAATACCGCGTCGCCGCTGCCTCTGGTGTTTACGATCCTGCGGTCGCCCTCCTTGGCATCGCTTCCCGCTTTTTCATCGTGTACATACTGGATGACCACGTTCTGCACCGCGATCTGCTCACCGGTCGAAGCATCCTTATGCTCTTTGCCCCGTGTCGAGCGCAGCAGTTTATCACTGTCTTTATCATATTCATACGTTGCGAAAGCCTTGTCCCCAAAGAACTTGAGCGCAATTTCCTTGATCTCCGGCTGATCTGCATAATCGTTCGCTGGGTAGAATGTAAATGCCTGCAACGTTTCAGGCGTGTAGTCATAGATCGCAAGCGCCTTCATCAGGTCGATCCCCGCATATGCCGACGTATTATGTCCGCTTACCAGCGGGAAAAACAATTCTGTATTGACCGCGTGCTTTCCTGCCCCATTGATACGCTGCTGGATATGCTCGCCGCTCGCGCCCCAGATATCCGTACCTTCAACCGATGTCGCATCCGGGCCTCCCATATGTACATACAGGGCATCCCATTCCTGCTGGATCCGCTGGTGATAATATCTTGAGGAGCGAACCGGGCCGACGATCAATTCTTCCGGCGCATCCTCGCCGTTGATCGCGTCGTTAAAAAGCGCTGTGAAACGCGTGTCGCCGCCGTCAACGTCTGTTTCGTAGACAATATCTGCCACACTAAGGCCTTCCTGGTAGCCACGGGCCGCATCAGCATTGTCGATCTGTACCATGATCGGCTTATATGTCGTGTTCCCCTGCAATCCAGTTGTAGGTGATACGTCCGTCGGGATCGTATCCGTCGGAACCGGCGTCGCCGTAGGCGTTTGCGTCGCAGACGTGATCTGCGTCGGCGCCACGGAGGGCTCTTCCTGCTTTGCACAAGCGGTAAAGATAGCGCAAACCATGACTGTTGCCAATATGATCGTTAAAATCTTCTTCATAAAAAACCTTCCCTTGTCCAAGTTTCAAGTTTACCTGCCAGTCATTATATCACACTCTACATTTTTGTAAAATCCCCTTAATACTTTTTTAATAACTTGAATCGTGAATAATCCTTTTATAACGGGGTATATAACTTGAAGAAAAAATTTTTTTATGATATGATGCAAGCATCGGAGGTTTGCTGGTATGGCAAAAAAGAAGAAATCATTCAACTTCAACCGCATCAAGTTTTTTGTGTTGATTGGCGTGCTCATTTATGCCAGTCTCACCTTCTTCAACCAGCAAAGCATCCTCGCTGCGCAGGCCTCTAAACAGGCCGAGCTTTTAAATACGGAAGAAGAGCTCAATAAAGAGATCGATTATTATAAGAATGAATTGAATTATATCGGCAGCAGCGACTATATCGAAAAGGAAGCCCGCGATCGCCTTGGCTGGGTTCTTCCGAACGAAACAAAATTTGTCGAGGACGAGAATGGTTCTGCTGCTCCTACTGATCCTGCCGCACAGGATACGCAAGAACCCGCCGATCCTGCTACATCGCCTGAACCAGGCACTTCCGCCTCCCCGCAGCCGCAAGGCAGCGATGGACAATAGGGCCGAAAGGCGTTCCTTTTAATCATGGTACTGCCATAAGGAGGTATTTAGCAATGCATATAAAGCATGTGACTTTGCGGGTCAAGGATTTGGAGAAATCAATCAAGTTTTATGAAACGATAACAGAGCTTACCATTTCCCAGCGTTTTAAAGCGGGTACGGCTGAACTTGCATTTTTATCGAATGGACGGGGGGAAACGGAAATAGAACTTGTTTTCATGCCGGAGGGAGCCACGTTCGAAGGTAAGGGAGTGTTTATTTGTTTTGAAACTGATAAACTGGATGAGATGCATAAGTTTGCAAATGAACAAGGCATGGATCCATCACCAATACAAGATCCGGGCGACCAAACCCGTTATTTTTATGTATATGATCCCGACGGCGTTTCCATACAACTACGCAGCTTCCCCCATTAACGGTTTGTGCGCCTCAACGGTTCATGATCCATTGTGTCAATTAACTACTGACTTATTTTCATTGCTGTTATATAATAGCTAAGCTGTCTCAAATAAGAGGCACATAAAATTACGTCGCGGGGTAGAGCAGTTTGGTAGCTCGTCGGGCTCATAACGCGCGGTCGTACAGAAAAAATCGCATAACAAAGCCAAAAATTAGACCTATGAACAGAGCGTTTACAGGTTTTTTGTTTTTCGTCAGATTTTGCAAAATTACGCATTTCCCCCTCCTATCCCCCTCCTGACATTGAAAAGTTGATGATTTTTAATAAAAATGCTGATATGATAAAGATACAAATATTTTCGATAAAAGGAGGAACATTAGGATTCACCCAATTTGGAAGAACAAAAATTTGAGTTTGTTATTATCTGTGTTTTTGATGATAAAATGGTTTTGAACGCATTGTACGAATTAGATTGGAATATCTTTTTAAAACATAAACATTGGCATAGCCGTATGCAGGCATGGAATTTAGTTTTGTCCAACAAGCTTATTAGTGATTGCTGTATCCGATATGAAAGATTGAATCATTAATTGGAAAATTATTATATATATTTTTCAATTAATGATTGTCGCCCTGCTTGAAAATATAGACGAAAACTATATTTTCGATGGTGAAGACATTAAGCGATTGCGAAAAATGCTTGGTTGCATTCGATTGATGGAACAGAAAGCAAACTTTCGACTGTGAACATTTGAAAGCGCCATTGTGTAGGAGGCTTACAGACAAGAAAACATCATTTTATATGGATATTGATGGGGATGGCGCAGTATACAATTACAACTTTTTGTTTTCGATTGTTGCATTCCCTGATGCAACAATAATAGATTTATATATGAAATATGCTCAAGAACTGTGGTCTAGCAACATAGAATATAAAAATCTTGGACAGCAGAATAATAGCGATGGTTCTGTTTTAACCTATTATTCAATTACTCCTAAAAATATAGAAAGTTCTGTTAGCACAGAGGAATATACCTCGTTCTTAAAAGAAGTTCCCAATATCCTTAGCACTTTCCAATTCTCGAATGAGGGAATCACATCGTCAACAGAAGGTTCCAACGGTGGAGAATCTGTAATGTCAACAGCCTATATATTTACGGCTTTGAATATAATTGGCTCGAATGTATAAACTAAGATTCGCGGGCATTAGCGATTCTGACAATTAACCTGCTGCTCCTTCACAAGCGGATAGCTTATTATAGTGTTTCCATCCAGATTTTCTCTACACATATCAACTGCTGTGATCTGATTGTTTTCATAAGTTGTATAGTAATAAATCCCCTTGTCCATGTTACAGCAGGAAGAATAAATTGTTATTTCGTACTTATCTTCACCAAGATGTACGCAGCCTCGTTGCTGTTCTGCCGAGCCAAGAATGTGAAAAAATTGGCTGATACTTTCCAATTCCGAATCACCGGAAACCGAGTTCATTTTTGTAAACGCTACTTTAACGAATCTCGAAGCGGATGATAAATCTCCGGGAAGGCCTATCGCCCCCATACCCCGGCTATACTGTTCAAGTTTAAGTTCAGCGGAAAATGTATTTGTAGGAGGTTCTTTAGATAAATGCATATAATTGTTGAGATTAAACATTTGATAGTCAAATGTAGGATTATTTGTCAGAACTCCTACGGGGTTTTCGAAAATTTTCAAACCATCTTTTATTGATTCTACTACAATAGAATTTTCCTGATCAGAAATCATCCAATGTAATGGAGAAAGTGGCAGCTCTTCACTAAAGTTCAAATCCACCAAGTTAATCTGTTCTAAGAGAATTCTTGCTTCACTCACACTTGCACATTGACCAAGAATCCAGGGAATAAATTCAAAAGGAGTAATATTATCGCACCCTTCCTTAGCTTCTTTATAGTCTGCATTATCGGGGAAGTTTAGTCCTGCCATACTGAGGCCCTTTTCATTTGTTGCATCGTAATAAAGCGGAAAGCCATCAACTACATAAGCCATTCCTATCATTGCATAATGATGATCGAGCGCTTTTCCATTACGAAAATGAAACGGATAATATCTTGGTGTAACCGTTACCGTTTCATTATAAGAGAATTCTAAGTCCAGATTTCTTCCAAAATAGTGATCTTTTGTATAATATGTGATTGCTGTACACATTTGTATTCTCTCCTTGTGTTTTTTTCTTTTCAAAATTTTGAGTTATTATTCTATTCATTTTTTAACCATTTTAAAATTATGTAAACATCCGAAGAAGTTAGGCTAGGTGCAACGAACAATAAAAATATAATATGTTGCTTCACTCAAAATTTTTATGTGAAATATCTTGTATTCGCTTTCCTCTTATTTCCCTCAACTTTAATTGATTCAGATTATGCTGTACTCGATCATATTACATAATCATACCAGATTGACTTTTAATCCTTACATAAATTGGCCTTTCTCCTTGACATCTCCCACCACGTGTTATATAATAATTAAGCTGTCTCAAATAAGAGACACACAAAATACGTCGCGGGGTAGAGCAGTTTGGTAGCTCGTCGGGCTCATAACCCGGAGGTCGCAGGTTCAAATCCTGTCCCCGCAACCACAAAGAAAACCTGATAACCATGCGGTTTATCAGGTTTTTTCTTTGCCCATTTTTCATCGTTTACCCTTTAATTTACCCTTTACAGAATTGATGTAGCTTTGCATTCTCTGCGAACTTTCCTTTTTCATCGTTTCCGTAACGTGCCCGTAGGTGTCGAGCGTGAACGCCGCCGCATGATGTCCGAGATTTTCCTGCACTGTCTTAATATCATCGCCGGAACGTATTGCGGCTACAGCGTAGGTATGCCGCAAATCGTGAAAACGAGTGTCCGGCCTTTTTAACGATCTCATAATATCCTTGAAATTATTATAGATCGTCTTATGGCATAAATGCCCACCCAACTCATTTGTAAATACTAACTTCTCATTTTGCCACGGTTCCCATGCTATCCCCGCTTTTAGTTTCCATTTCTTTTGGTCTATATTTTGCTTGCGCAAAATCTTCATAACTTCGGGTGCAGGCGATAGTTTACGTGCCTTATTATTTTTAAGTGTTCCAAACAAATACTGATCTTCTACTTTCTGTAATTGTCTATAAACATAAATCGTTCCCTTTTTGAAGTCGATACAATCCCACGTTAGCCCCAGAATTTCTGATTGCCGTAACCCCGTGAATAGACCAACCAAATACACCCGTTCATATTTGTGTCCTTTAATCGCATTCAGAAATTCCGCTATCCCCGTATCGTCAAGTGGTTGTATCTCCGCTTTAGTGATACGCGGGAGCTTACAGGCGTTGGCGGCGTTATACTTGATATATCCGATCTCTACAGCCTGTTCTAATGCCCTGTGAAGGATTCCGTGTACGTTCTTGACCGTCTTAGGGGATAACCCTTTCTTATCCTTCATACCGCGGTGCAGCTTGTTATAAAAGGACTGTATCATGTGCGCGTTCAACGCCTGTAACTTGACCGCTCCGAGCGCTGTTGAAATATGGTTATCAATCTGCGCCTTATATTCCGTTCTCGTTCGCGGTTTTAACTGTCCCGTGTATTCTCTATACCAGATTTCAAGCCATTGCTTTACGGTCATTTTGGACGGCTCAATATACATGCCGTCATCAATGGCGGTTGTGGCTTGCTGTAACTTTTTCCGCACATCTTTCTGCGTTTTGGCATAGACGGACTTCTGTATCTGCTTGCCAGTGCCAGGATCGCGCCCTACAGTGTAGCGGGCCTCCCATGTACCATCTGCACGCTTGCGCATCGTACCGCCGCCTTGTGCGCCCCTTTTTGTCCTGCGGTTTTCCGTATCTTCATTCCTTGCCATACGATCACTCCCCATACTTGAGCCAGTCAAGAAATCTATCTGCCTGCATCAAGCCATTTTCTACATCTTTTCTTAACTTCTTCGCTTCCTCTTTCCACCGTTCAAAATCAGTTTCGGAAAGATCGCCTTTCTTCATTTTCGCAAAATTGTTTTTGTAGGCTTGCCTGTACGCCTTTTTTTCAGGCGATCTATCCAGATTCTGCATGTACTGCGCCATAGCTCCTATTTGTCGGCAGGTGTTACCTTGCGCGTCTATGGTGCGCTCACAGTAGACGGTTCGTCCCTGCGCCACAAAATACCGCCCACAGTGCTTGCATTTCCGAATGACAACCTCCTGCTCGATCATATCCTTAATGTATGCCACTATGACGCTTTGCAGGGTATCATCTGTATGGATATAAAATTCCAGACGGCGCATATCGCCCTCAAGCGCGATCATTAGCTTTTGGCTGATTTCCGCGTCGTGCAGAAACGAATAATCCGAGGGAGCCATGAGGTCAAGCGGTACTTTTGCTGAAATCCCCGTATTAGAGGTTATATCTTCCGTTTTTCCTTTCGGGGCATGGAACGACTCATTGACACGTTCGTCATGTGCTCCCAACAAATGATAGATCATATCCATGCGTATATCTGCCGTCGCTTTCTGACCATATATCTTATCTGCAAATACATTCGCGTTCAGCAAGGTCTTTACCTGTTCAATATAGGTTGAAATGACATGGGCGTTTAAAAATATGTCTTTGAAGCCCTCTAAGACGGATTGCTTGTTCCATTCCTTCCGCCGGAGCAAGGCATCTACCACGCGCAAACTCTTTTCACGGTATACGCTGAAAAGATCGGGAAGGACGGAGAGCAACGGTTTTGTAGTCTTTGCCAATGCTCTTAGTTCGTCTTTTATTGCTTCCGCTTCCTGCATGTTCATGCTTGTAAGCAGAGCGGCGGCGGGGAGCGAAATACGTTCAAAAACCTGCGTATCTGCTTCCGCAAGGTCAAGCAACATAGTACCGTATGTGAAACTTTGGAGGACATCATTTTGCGTTTCCAGATATTCCGGATTTGTGTCCTCAACATAACGGCAGATTCGCTTTTCTGTAAACTGTTCATAGTCCAATGTAAACAACATTTCGGTTAAAATCTGCATTGTAGAACTCCTTCGACAATTTAATAATATAATTATAAATTGTACAGCCATATATGTCAATATATAAAAGAAAAAAAGAGACAATATATTTATGGATATATATTGACATAAAGCTTTGCTTGTAGTATGATAAAATGCAAGACAATATTTATATATTATAAATATTGTCTAAAAGAAGGGGGTGGAATATCCACGGTTTACGCACTACCGCACATTGAAAACAGAATAAGGAGGAACGCATGAAGCAGACGCAAACATCATACGAGGAACTACCCGTAACATTGACTGCCGATATGGTGGCGCAGGCGTTAGGCATTTCCAGAACGGGAGCATATGAACTGATGCACTCGCACGGTTTCCCAACCCTGCACATCGGAAAGCGGCTGATCGTAGGAAAGGAGCAGTTTATAAAGTGGATCGACGCAAACAGCGGCAAGGCCGGATAAGCGCCCACTTCCCCGAACGATACAGCAGACAGGAATACCGCCTTGTGGCGGTACTCCTGCTCCGTATCGTACAGAGGAAGGCAAGCTCCCCAAGTGGCGTGCCACTTGGACGCTTGCAAAGGGGAGAACCCCCTTTGAACCCCCATGAGCGAAACCAAAGGAAGGTGGAACATGGCAAACCGCAGCAGGAAACATTGCGTCAGTATCAGGGTATCGGACAGGGAGCTTGCGGCAATCAGGGCGAAAGTCAAGAGGTCGGGCTTATCGCTTCGGGAATACGCTCTGCGCTCATTGCTCGGAAAAGAAATCCATGTAAAGGAAGGTGGGCTTGAAGTAGTGAAGGAATTGAAAGCGATTGGGAACAACGTCAATCAGATCGCCTATCATGTGAACGCCGGATTGATAACGGACTGTTCGCCGGAGCTGTCGCAGATGTATTCTGCGCTGAAGGAGTTGATGTGTGAATGGCAATCATAAAAGCAGTCAATTCAAAGGCCAGTATCGCCAAAGCGATCAACTACATCATGAAGCATGAAAAAACTGAGCGGCGTCTGGTCGGTGGGTACAACTGTAATCTTGCAACAGCGATTGACGATATGAAAGCGACAAAACGGGCGTGGCGTAAAACGGGGGGCAGGCAGTATAAGCATTTTATACAGAGCTTTCCGAAGGAGGAAAATATAACGGTTGAAGAAGCAAATCAAATTGCCTACGAGCTTATCACCCGCAGCCCCATGTTTCGCGGTTATGAAGTGTGCTTTGCCACCCACAAGGACAAAGACCATATCCATACGCATTGGATCGTCAATTCGGTCAGCTTTGAGCATGGATATAAATTTCGCTATTCCAAAGCAAAATTGCAGGAATTAAAGGATTTGTCCGACGTGATCGTGCGAGAGCACGGGAAATCCATCTGCCAAAAGAACAATGAAATCACGACGTTTGATATGGGGATGTATAAGGCGATTGAAAAGGCGGTGCAAGGTACTTACCAAAGTTGGGTGTTCGATACGATGAAAGCAATCGTTAAGGCAAAATCCACAGCTTTAAGCCGACAGGTGTTTATCCAAAACATGAAGGAGCAGGGCTTTGAAGTCCAATGGACAGACCGCCGGAAATACATTGTTTTCATCGACAAGGACGGGCATAAGATACGCGACCGCCGCTTATCCCAAATATTCAAGATCGACATAAGCAAGGAGGGCTTGGAGTATGACCTACGAGGAAGCATTGAAGAAACAAGAGGAAAACGGGTGCCTGAAAGTGACGATCACGAACCCGGAAGGACTATTGGATACGAGGATCAACGTGGACGTTCTCACGAAACAGTACATGGAGCTAACCTCACTGTGGAAGAAATCCGAAGAAAGCTCACGGAAATTCCAGGAAGCGATTACGAGCGAGTATTCCCAGATCAATCAGACATTGGAAGAAATGGACATGAAAATGAAAGAAATCGAGGTGAGCAACGAAATGCTCAAGGACAGCATAAAAGAAGCCACAGGCACATTAGTCACGACGACGAACGAAGTTTGTGAGACACACCTGAGCGGATTTGATAAATCAATAAAAGAAGTCAAGAACGCCAGCAGATCATACGTGAATACGGTGACGCAGGACATCAAAAAATCTCTCAATGTGCTGAAAACTTGCAAGGGACTGTTTATCGCTCTTTGCGTCGTTCCGGCAATATCGGGATTGTGGTATATTTTGACAAGAATATTCTAGTAGCGCACATATATAAAAACGAGGCCGCAACCATGCGACCTCGTTTTTATATTTTGCGCTTACTATTTATTCGCTTTTTCAAGTCTAATATATGGGATTCAATTTCTGAAATTACCGCTAAAAAGAAACTATCGTCCTTCCCGGTTGGGTCGTCAATGCCCCAATCTTCCCTGTATTTGCAGGGAAGAATCGGGCAGTTGACATTACACCCCATTGTAATAACCACGCCAACAGGGGGAAGTTCCGATAATAGCTTTGAATATTGTGTTTTTTCCATATCTATACCATACTTCCGCTTCATAAGCCGTACCGCATTCTTGTTGATATTGGGCTTTGTTTCTGTTCCTGCTGAATAGCTTTCAAATACATCAGATGCGAGATGCTTTCCTAAGGCTTCCGCGATCTGTGAACGGCAGGAGTTATGAACACACACAAAAGCTACCTTTTCCATAGCTGCTCCTTACTGGATAAGTTCTTTCAGCTTATCTCCCTTTACCTCGTCCGCATTCCACGGAATTACTGCGAAATTTCCATTGGAATGTTCGGCAACTTTGTTAATCCAACGTATTTCATTGCTTGCCTTTGCCGCCAATAGCTTATTGGTAGTGTGTGTATGATAGAGCGACGAGTTAATAACCCACCATTTTGTGGCAATATCAGCACGTTTCAAATCATCTTCCAAACGCAATGCTTCGTAGACAGGCGTTGTTTCCGCAAGAGTAACAATGATAACCTCCGTTTCGTTTGAACGTAAACGCGGAAGCAGCTTTTTAACCGATTCGGGTATGTCCCCCTGCGTGCGTTTTACTTCCCGGTGATAACTCTGCGTTGAATCCAGCAAGAGCAAAGTATGTCCCGTTGGAGCGGTGTCTATCACAACAATTTGATCTTCCGCTTTTTCAACAATTTCAGCAAAGCGACGGAATACGGCGATTTCCTGTGTGCAAGGGGAGCGTAAATCTTCTTCAACATACGCAATATCATCTTCGCTCATTGTTTTCCGTGCTTTTGCTAAAACTTCTTCCTGATATTTTTTAAGCTCTGCGTGTTCGTCAATATGGCTCATTGTAATGCTGCTATTTTGGTCTATAACAAACTTCAAATGCGCCGCTGGGTCAGTCGTCGTTAAATGCACTTTCTGTCCTTTTTCAGCTAGGCCCAGTGCAATAGCCGCCGCAACCGTTGTTTTGCCGACCCCGCCTTTTCCCATTGTAAAAATAACTTTTTTGTGGGAACGGTAAAGATCGTCAATCACATTCTTCAATTCTGGGATTCTATCGGGAACTATCGTATCATGCGCGGCGGCAACGTTGTCATGCGCCAAAAGCGCCCGGATATTGTCAAGGCCCGTAATATTATATGCCCGTAAGGGAACCTCAAAAGTGGTAACGTCTTTTAGGGAATCGGGCATATTTGCGAGTGATTTTTGTTGCTTTTTATACAGGCTATCGGATATTACATCATCATGCGTTTGCAGTACGCCGTTGATTACCATTGCTTGATTTCTCACACCGAGGTCGAACAATTCCTTTGAAGCGCGTTCCGCTTCTTTTAGCGGCGTGTCCTCTGGACGAGCAACCAAAAGAAGTGTAGTCTTGTTGCCGTCTGATAATGTTTCTACTGCTTCTTTATATACCGCCTTTTTACTTTCAAGCCCGGAAAGCTGCCCCAAGCATGACGCGCCGTGTGTACTTTCGCTAATAAAGTTACTCCATGCAGACGGGAGTTGTAACATACGCAAAGTATGACCCGTCGGCGCGGTATCAAATATGATCGTGTCATATTCATTTTCTACCGTGTCGTCCGTGATAAAGTTGGAAAACTCGTTGAATGCTGCAATTTCTACCGTACAGGAGCCGGAAAGTTGTTCTTCCATATTGGCAAGTACAGCGTCCGGGAGTTTCCCGCGATAGGGAGCGATTACACTTTCCTTGTATTCAGCCGCCGCCTGTATCGGGTCGAGATTAGCGACAACAAGATTGGGAACGTCCTTGATCGGAACGCCCTTGTTTGTCAGGTTTGTTTCAAAAACGTCCTGCAAATTAGAAGCGGGGTCTGTGCTGATTAGCAACACTTTTTTGCCACTATCCGCAAGGGAAACCGCCGTTGCACACGCGACAGAAGTTTTACCAACGCCGCCTTTTCCTGTAAAAAACAAGTATTTTGTTGATATGTCTTTCATTGGGTTAAATAAATTCATTATCTTTTGCCTTTCATGTTTCTAATTTCTTCATCTGACGGGTATTTTTCCAGCTTACATAAAGCCCCGTCGATAATCGTTATGGGTAACATTTCTACTCCCGCACAGCTTATTACATCATTCACATCGCGGTTACTCATACATTCTTCTTTGCTGTCCTCATAGAAAAGTCGTTTGACGGGACAGCAGGAAATATTCTTTACTCGCTTTTCAAAAGCCGAGCATTCCAGTTTGTTGTCGTTACAATATTTCCGCGATTCGTAAAATGTTAATGAGCGGTCAGCAGCACGAACCATTATCATCACCGCCACAACAACAGCAACCGCCGCTTTCTTCTTTGTCAAGTTCCTTTAGTAATCCCTCCGGAAGATCGAGCAGCTTCGTAAATTCTTCATTTGTTGGATATTTGCCAGTCATGATAATTTCACCGTCAAGTAACACGGCGGGTAGTCCTTCCGGGCCTTGCTCGTTAATGTATTTGTTTATGACTTCATTGGTTACAAATTCCATAGGCGCACTATTCAGATTGAAACGTTCAATATCTATGCCGTTGCCTTTCAGCGTATTTACCACTGTTGAAATGCGGAGCAGTTCGGGGTCAATAGATACTCCGCAAAGCCCTGTTTCACAGCACATTGCCGGTTCAAATATTTGCATTTTTTTCATTTTTATTACCTCTTTCTTTATACTATATTTCTTTTATTTTTAGTGGCGGGAACCACTTTTGAGTACGATTTGCAATTTTTACAAGCGTCAGCATAACAGGGACTTCTACCAATACGCCAACCGTTGTTGCAAGCGCAACGGGGGAATTTGCTCCAAACAGCGCGATTGCTACCGCTACCGCCAATTCAAAAAAGTTTGACGCGCCAATCATGCCAGCCGGAGCCGCTATGTCAAACGATAGCTTTAGCAGTTTACAAGCAAAGTACGCGATAAAGAAGATCAGGAACGTCTGAATAATAAGCGGCACAGCAATCAACAGAATATGCACCGGATTTGCAAGTATCGTCTGTCCTTGAAACGAAAACAGGATAATAAGCGTTAAAAGCAAACCGATTACCGTGACATTATTGAATTTCGGTACAAACTTTTGGTTAAAGTAGTCAGTTCCTTTTTTCTTTATCATCAATACCCGTGTTAGGATTCCAGCAGTGAGGGGAATAACCACAAACAGGAGAACCGATAAGAACAGCGTATCCCACGGAACCTCAACATTGCTTACGCCAAGTAGGAATTTTACAATCGGCACGAATGCAAAAAGGATAATAAGGTCATTTGTCGCCACTTGCACCACGGTATAGGCAGGATTGCCCTTTGTAAGTGTGCTCCATACAAACACCATTGCGGTACATGGCGCGGCCCCCAAAAGCACAGCCCCGGCAAGGTAATCTTTTGCAAGTTCCGGGGGAATGAGGTTTTTGAATACCACATAGAAAAACAAGGCGGCAATACCGAACATAGTAAACGGCTTAATCAGCCAGTTTGTCACCCATGTTACAAAAAGCCCTTTCGGATTTTTTCCCACGTCTTTTACACTTTTAAAATCCACTTTCATCATCATAGGGTAAATCATAATCCAGATCAGTATTGCAATCGGGATTGATACATTGGCATACTCAAATTGATTTAAGAAATTTGGAATCTGCGGCAGAAATTGGCTAATAAGAATCCCCGCGACCATACAGATAACTACCCATACCGTCAGATATTTTTCAAAAAATCCGATTCCTTGCTTTGCTTTCACTTCCATAATGCGCTCCTTTATATAGATGTTCATCTATGTATTTTTCAAAAAAAATTACTCGTTACAAATACAGTCCTTTTCAGTAACCGTCAGCATATCCATAAAATTACGGATTTCATTTAGCCGTTGTTCATTCAAAGAATAGTGTGTCCACTTTCCGTCTTTTCGTGGAATCACAATACCGCTATCGCATAATACTTTCATGTGGTGGGATAAAGTCGGTTGCGTAATATCAAACTTTTCGTGGATTACACACGCACAAAGTTCACCGCACGAAAGCATATCTATAATTTGTAATCGCGTAGGCTCGGCAATCGCTTTAAAAATATTTGCATAACCTGTATAATCTGTTTTCATACTCAACCTCACATTGATGATTGTCTATATATAATATATACCACACATAGATGTTTGTCAATCTGTTTTTTGAATTGATAATAATTTAAATGATATAATGAGATATACTATAAGGATATAAAATCAACATTGCAATTAAGAATTTTAGCTAAAATAACCATATCATTCGTAGAACGATCAGGTTGTTCTGTTTGGATTACAAGTAAATTGTCGCAGAAATCCAAAAGCTGTGACGAGCAGATAAACATAAGATCGCTGTAAGATTCCTGCGCACAGTAATAATATTTACATTCGAGCTGCGCCATATATGATTTGCGTTTTTCGCGCTCCTCTGTACTTAGGCTATCAAGCCATGTACAATATGGCAGAAGGACGCTAATTGAAAGGTCTGGATAGTCCTTTTTTAGCTTGAGGGCGGTTTCCATAAAAAGCATATCCGCATCATTCATAAAGCAAACAGTATAATCGAACTGTTTATTTTCCAGCCGTTCAAGTAATTTGCTCTTAATGATCAAAGCAGCTCTATCTATTTCAGAATGGGGTATGCTGCAGTTTGCCCAGATACCGCAATTAGGGCTTTTTTTCATAAATTTTCCGGCTTTCTTTAGATGCTGGCGCGTTGAGGAGAATACAATTTGAGCAAATAGCGATTACTTCACGACATCAGTGTCTTACTGAAGATAAGAATATAATGCTCTTAAAAAAGTTGAAGGGCTCGCAGTCATATTCTCTCACGCACCAAACGAGATTAAATTTCTTCGGCAATGCTTCTTTTGAAGCATTTTAACCCATGAAAAGCATTTCATCATGTAAACTATAGATCAGGTTTACAAAATAATTATAACACCCTGCGCGTCGGAAAACAATTAGATTTTCCGATGCGTAAGACGAATCGCGTTATGCAGTCAATCTTATACTATAGCTATGGATAATGAAAAAGAAGTAAGAGAATTTGTTTTAAAAAGAACGAAACAGCTTATTGATTCGTCTGATGTAAAAAGTTTAAAAACATTAGGCGAGTTAATGGGACATTCGGAAAACTTTTTGTCAGCAATGTTTCGTATGAAAAGAATGCCTAGTATAGCAAGTATCAATGATATTTGTAATTATTTCGGCATTACTTTATCTGAATTTTTTGCGCCCAAATATAGCATGGATAAGTCTGCTGAAAGTCTGGTGCAGATGACTTCAAAAAAGTTAAGCCCCAAAGTTATTACAAAATTGTATGATGTCATTGAGAATTTAGATGAAAAAAGCATAGATGCACTGTTAACAGCTATAACAAATTATCATAGCACCAAAAATAGTAATACAAGACGAAATAAGAAGGGCTGAAAAGTCCTTTTTTATCGGATTTCTTGATGATATTTACCACCCTTTAATTTACCCTTTACAGAATGTCAGCAGGAAATTTGAGCAATATAGGCCGAAACAAGGAATGGCTTAACCATGCGGATTTTGGACGGAATGACATTGTATGAAACAGGCTGAAATAGGCGCGAACAAATTCAAATCCTGTCCCCGCAACCACAACGATAAAAGGCTTTTGAATTCTTTCAAAAGCCTTTTTGTTTGCTCACAATAGGATTGATTGTTTTATCGAAACTTCCATTTGGATACTCAACCATGCGGCTTGTTGACGCTACCGTTATGTTCTTTTAACTCATGGCGGATCTTTCTATATTCTATAATGGATGAATCACCGGGAAATAAGTTTTCTTGCATATGCAGCCCGGTCTTTTTGGGAAGCTACGTTTGCACAACATTTTTGTCCTGGCGCAAAACCACCTTACTGAAAGCTTTTCCGGAAAAATTCATGAGTTCGCGCAAGAGCGGGATCCTCACGATCCCTTGATAATACCGGATATACACGACGGAATTTTCTTCATCCACTGGAACAAACGCCGCAAAAATCCGCATTTTAGGAGCAATCAGATTTTGCCAGATATTCGGAAAACGGAACTGCAGGGAAAACCAATCCTTATATTGCAAAATCTGTGAAGGCTTCATTGCAACGATCTTGCCATCGTCCTTATGGCTTTTGATATAAAAAGTCAGCGTTTCATCGTCAAAGACCACCTTAGGGCCATCGATCACGGTTTTGTTTCCACGCCCTATCGTTGTCCTGTGCACAAAAGGTACATGGGGCGCATCCAATTGGTTTTCGATGCAGCGGGAATAGTGAACCGGCCACGGGTCTTTGATTTCAGAATAGCTCATCTCATCCAATTCTTCAAAAAACGGCAGCGGCGGCAATGACTCGATTTCGTCGCCATACCAAAGCCAAATAAAACCATGTGCCTCCTGTACGCTATAACTCTCGACTTTAAAATTTTCCGGGACTGGCGAAGCATGCCCGTTGACCGGGATAACAACCGCCTTTCCATTTCTATTGTATTCTATCCCGTGAAAAGGACAGGCAACCGTATCGCCGCAATGGCGGCCGATAGAAAGCGACGCTCCCCTATGGCAGCATTTATCGGCAATGCATTGAACCTGCCCGGAACTGTCACGAAAAAAGATCATTTTCTCGCTCGCCTAAACGTTTTACCCCGAGGATCTTGCCCTTTTTTACTTCTTTGCCCGATAAAACGGCATACCACTGATTATATATCATGACTCGCCCGCTCCTCTTATTGATTCATTCATTTGTCATGAAGATATATAAACAACTCATGAAGCGTTATTCAGGTTTGTAATAAATATCGTTTTTCAAACACACTTGCAATCATTAAAAAAACCGCTTAAAAAGCGGTTTTACATTGCTTGCCTGATGTCCACGTGATTATACAAATAAATCCTCATAAGATACTTTTAGAACCTCTTTTATGGCCTTGATTTCGCCCGTATAAATATGTCTTTGTCCTGCTTCGATCTTTGCAACAGCACTTCTTGTCAGATCGCAGCCTTTCGTCTGTAGCTGTGCGGATAAATCCTCCTGAGTCATATTAGCCTGTATACGAAACTTAGCTATTTGCTTACCAATTTCTTTGTCATACCTATAATCTATCATATATTTATCCCTCGAGCTAGTATCAGTGCAATTCTTTCTTGATTATTCTTTCATGTTTTATGATTCTTTTATCTAAATTCTATTTTACTTCGGGTTCAACATCATCGAACAAGTCACAGTCGAAAAAATCTCTTATGGACATATTAACACCATCACACAATTTTTTGATGGTTGCTATCCCCACGTTATACGTGGGCCCATTCACAATATTATTGACCGTGGACTGCGTTACCCCCGATTGATTGCTCAAAGCATTTACAGACAGCCCATTGGCCTTGCATATTTGCAATATTCTTTTGCGGACAGCTTGCGATATGTTCATATAAGCCTCTCAACGATATATCGTTAGTTAAGTCTAACAATTACAATTTGAAATAGTTAACCATTAACGGTTGATTTCATCCTGTTTTTGTATTAATATAACGATATACTGTTGTTTTTGGAGGCCTCCAAGAAAAGATCACATATTATTGTTGAAAACTGTGCCGCGGAAAAAGAAACCACCTGTTGCTTCAGCGGTTACCGGCCTGAGAAGTTTGCCTTTCCCCTCAAGGCGCCCTCCCGGGAATACAGCATCCTGCTCGGATATATCAACATCTACATTCTCTTCAGTATCGAAAAAGGCTATACGGCCTTTTTATGCGGTATGGCGCAAGGATTTGATATCATCTGCGGCGAAACGATCCTGCGGCTGAAAAAGCATCCGGGCTACGAGCATATCCGTCTGTCCTGTGCTGTTCCTTACCGTGACCACAGTAAACGATGGGATGGTATATGGCAGCTGCGCCATCAAAAATTGGCAGGCCTCGCGGATCAGGTCATTTATGTGAGCGAGGATTATTCCAGGGAATGTTTCCATGTACGGAACCGTTTCATGGCCGACCATGCAAGCCGACTGATCTGCTATCACGACGGCCAAAGCGGCGGCACAGCCTATACCGTCGATTACTGCCGGAAAAAAGGAATCGAGATCATCAATCTCGCAGAAAAAATCAAGGCCGCCCGTCAATAATAGGAAAAAGGCCTTAACCTTTCCGGTTAAAGCCTTTTTTATCAGGAACACAAAATCCCTTCGTATTTTCTATAATAATGCAAAGTGGTCGCTTTCGATCACGGATTTCATTTGACACAAACAGAAAGGATGCCCTGCCGGGTCAATCATCACTGTCCAATTGTCACTGAATTGCTCTTTTGCGACCGTTGCTCCACAATGAACGGCATGCCGGACAGCTTTTTCCACATCATTTACGGCGAAATCCAAATGTGCCATCTGCTGCTGCGCTTCAGGTGCATCCGGCCACACGGGCGGTTGGTATGCGGGGTTTCCTTGGAATGTTATGCCGGGATATGCGCCCTGCTGCGCACCCAAGGGGCCTACACACGCATATTCTTCATCGCAAAATACAACCTCCCACCTAAGCAGCGCTGCGTAGAATTCCGCCAATTCTCGCGGGTCTGTGCAATCCATCGTAAAAGCGTACAGTTTGATTTTCAATCCATCATCCAAACACAAATACCTCCTGATATATATTATGGACAGCTATGCCGCCGTAACCTGGCCGGCCGTTTCCGTATAGGTTATGATTGTATCGCCGCCGTCGACAAAATAGAAGTCGATCAACAGGATCTTTCCTTCCGATGCGGAGCCCTTCCCGATCTGGTAAGACTGGCCTGTCCCGTCGTTTTGAGCCTGCTGCGTTATCAAAAAACCATCATCATTGACCAGCTTGGAAATATATTCATTGACGTCGTCGATCGATACCGTTCCGCCGCCATAGGTCAGCTTTGTCACAGACCCGTCCGTCCCCGTGCTCACGGACGACCCTGTGATGGCCCTTTCCCCCACAACGGAATACAGTGTGGCGACCTCTTCACCGCCTACTTTCACCGTAGCCGCGGTTTTCGATACGCACCCTACCGCCATAACGAGCAGGATCCCTACCAGCGCCGCTACAAGAACTATCTTTTTTCTCTTCATATTTATGCTCCTTCAAAAAATTTCAATACATTTTATTCGCTTATGTTCCAACCGTTTTTCACAGCATCCTCATAAACCTGCGCCTCTGTCAAAAACATTGGAAGCCCGTTGGACATTTTCCGGCCGCCGGCCATTTTTTCGGCAGGCAGTCCTTCTTCGCGCGTTTGCACCAGCTTCAAGGCCCGGATATGCCGGAAACCTTCTTCCCCCGCTTCCGAAACCACGACATTGTTCTGCGTGGAGGAGCAATGCGCCACCAAAAGCTGTCCTTCCCCGTTCCTTCCTACAATAATGCCAACATGGTTGCGCGGCGTCGTCGCAGGCGCACCATAAAATGCCAAATCTCCCGGCTGCGCTTCTTCCCACGCGATTTCTGTGGATGCTTCCCATTGCCCTGCCGTTCCATATCCGACGCGGTTGCTGACGTCTGTTTTATCCATCCGCCCGATCTCTCCTGCTGCCCCGAGCGTTTCCTCTGTGTTCACCAAACTCCACAGCACATAGCCGCTGCAATCAAGCCCATATGCGCGCATCGTCCCCGTCTGTGTACTTCCCCCGCTGCCTACGATGGCCTCATTTCCCCACCGGATATCCCAGCCTGTCTGCGTACTCTTGCCGCCCCAGAAATAGTGGACCTTTCCCACGAGGGAATACGCCTGCATGACAACTTCCCTGCGGTAAGGGGACAGTGCATCCGGAAGTATTTTTTCGATTTCCGCCAGCTGTTCATCCGTCAACGCAAGCGTACTGTCGTCGCCTTTAGCCACGATGTCCTTTAAGAACACTGCCGGCACATTATAGACCGGTTTGGTTTCTTCGGCTGGCGCAGGCGGCTTTGTTTCCATCTGCTGTTCTTCCGCTGGCATTTCTGGCAGTGTTTCCACCGATGGCTCCGCTGTTTTGCCACCCGCCGGTTCTTCCACTGGCTCCGGGGTCGCCGCCGGTTCGGGCGCTGCCGTTTCCGTCGGTTCCGGGGCAGCTGTCGGTTCCGGCTCCGGTGAAGGCTCCGGGGCTGTTTCCTCTGTTCTTACAGGTTCTTCCAAAGCGATATCGCCTGTTTCCTGTGTCTCCGAAACGCCCGCATCCACGATAGCAGGATCTCCCTCCGGCAACCCCTGCGCAAATGCCGATACCGACATCACCGCAAAGGTCAAAACAGCCACGCAAATATACAGTATCCTTTTTTTCCATCTTCCTCGGTCTTTTAAAAATCCATTCATCCTCTTATCCTTTTTTATAGCCATTTTTCTTACAGCGTTACCAATTTCCCGATCAACGCATATCTTGCGTTGGTAAAGTCATAGGTACACGTTACCATCGTAACGATCCGATCCGTCCCAGCAACTGCCGTGTCTGATTGGAATGTGGATTTCCTTTTTATCTTCTCTACGAAGGAGCAAAATTCCTCCCCGTTTCCAAAATTCAGTTCCAGATCGTTGATCGATCCATCCACGACATATCCTGCAATCAATTCGATCCGGTACGCGGCATCCTGCGTATAAAGCGTAAGCGACCGATGTCCGTCATAATATGACTGCTCCTTGTATTTTTCCAGTTCCGCAAACATTTTTCCGCTTTTCATGTGATGCCCATACACAATTGAGTTCTGGTCTGAAAAGTCAGGCGCATTGCGGTAATCCAGGAAAATAGCGCCCACCCTATTGCTTGTTCCGTCATGCAGGTGGGTCAGGTAGAAAGTATTATCCGCCCCCTGCACAACAGGATAGTCGATAGGCGTGCCTTCCGAGCAGATCCACGCAACCGCATTGCCGCTGATTTCCTTAAGCGTCGAAATATCCGGTTCCCACACCTTAGGGCCTTCCGCCGCCGTTTCACTTGTCGTGCTCAAGAAAACTTTTTCTTTCAGCGCCGAATAGGTGCTGTCCCCCAGATTGTCCTCTTTTGTTTCCATATAGATCTGGGATCCGGCATACAGCATCACGCAAACGCATACCACGATCCCGATCCATATCCATACCCCCCTTTTCGACTTTTTACCGTATCTTTGCCTTGCCATTCTTTTTAATATTTCCCATCTTCTTCTTTCTTTTGTTTTGCCGCTTGTACCAGCAGGATGAATGCGGCCAGCCCTGCCATGGTCAATATGGCGCTCATCAGCAGCCGCGAATCTTCTACTCCTGTCTTGGGCATTGCTTCGTCCGTATCACTGCTGCCGTCTGTTGCCTGCGTATCTGCCGCTGCCGATTGCGATACAGTCGCTTCCGGTTCAGGGTCGGTTGTCGTAGTCGATCCTGGATCAACCGTCTCGCTGGGCCCTGTCGGTTCCGGAGAAGGCTGCAATGCCTCCGTTACTGTCACCGCAAAGCTATGTGTCTTTTCGATATCATGATCCACATGCCTGATAACGACCGTCTTGGTTCCCGGTGTAGCCATGTCAACAGGGTCGATCGTATATTCGCTTCTATCCAATATCATGTCCGCTCCGCCATTCGTATAATGCGCGGTCACTTCCATGCCGCTCGGATCGAAGTCCTCGCCCACTGCATACTCTGTTTTGGCCGGCGGTGTCGTCATTTCGATGCTATCGAGCATGATAGGCATCGGATTTACGGTAATGGATGTGACTGCGATTTTAATAATACCGCCTTCCATATAACCCACCGTTATCGCTGTATCCCCGATTGCCAACGCCCCAGTCGGACTGTAGGTGTAGCCCGTCACCGGCTTTGTCGTCCCATCCGAGTACGTCGCCGTCACCACCATGCCGGCTTTGTCAAAGCTCTCGCCCTCCGTATACACCGTTTTCACCGGAGGGGTCGTCACGGCGATGCTGTCCAATACCACCGGCACTGCGTTCACCGTAATGGGCGTCGTTGCCGTCTTCGTCACGCCGCCTTCCATATAACTTACTGTAATTATGCTGTCAGACGTTGCCAATGCCCCGCTCGGGCTATAGGTGTACCCCGTGACCGGTGCTGTCGTCCCATCCGAGTATGTCGCCGTTACCACCATGCCCGTATTGTCAAAGCTCTCGCCCTCCGTATACACCGTTTTCGTCGGTGGCGTCGTCACCGCGATGCTGTCCAATACCACCGGCACTGCGTTCACTGTGATGGGCGTCGTTGCCGTCTTCGTCACGCCGCCTTCCATATAACTTACTGTAATTATGCTGTCAGACGTTGCCAATGCCCCGCTCGGGCTATAGGTGTACCCCGTGACCGGTGCTGTCGTCCCATCCGAGTATGTCGCCGTTACCACCATGCCCGTATTGTCAAAGCTCTCGCCCTCCGTATACACCGTTTTCGTCGGTGGCGTCGTCACCGCGATGCTGTCCAATACCACCGGCACTGCGTTCACTGTGATGGGCGTCGTTGTAACCTTAATAATACCACCTTCCATGTAACTCACTGTTATGGATGTATCTCCAACTGTCAGTGCCCCGCTCGGGCTGTAGTTGTACCCCGTCACCGGCGCTGTCGTACCGTCCGAGTATGTCGCCGTTACCACCATGCCCGTATCGTCAAAGCTCTCGCCCTCCGTATACACCGTTTTCGCCGGAGGCGTCGTCACCGCGATACTGTCCAGAACCACCGGCACTGCGTTCACTGTAATGGGCGTCGTCGCTGTCTTGGTGATCCCGTCTTCCTCATAGCTGATCGTGATCGTCGTATTCGTAGTTGCCAGTGCGCCAGTCGGGCTGTAGGTGTACCCCGTCACCGGCGTTGTTGTGCCGTCCGAGTACGTCGCCGTTACCACCATGCCTGCTTTGTCAAAGCTCTCGCCCTCCGTATACACCGTTTTCGTCGGAGGCGTCGTCACCGCGATACTGTCCAGTACCACCGGCACTGCGTTCACCGTAATGGGCGTCGTCGCCGTCTTGGTGATCCCGTCTTCCTCATAGCTGATCGTGATCGTCGTATTCGTAGTTGCCAGTGCGCCAGTCGGGCTGTAGGTGTACCCCGTCACCGGCGCTGTCGTACCGTCCGAGTATGTCGCCGTTACCACCATGCCTGCTTTGTCAAAGCTCTCGCCCTCCGTATACACCGTTTTCGTCGGAGGCGTCGTCACCGCGATACTGTCCAGTACCACCGGCACTGCGTTCACCGTAATGGGCGTCGTCGCCGTCTTCGTCACGCCGTCTTCCTCATAGCTGATCGTGATCATACTATTGGAAGTTGCCAATGCCCCGCTCGGGCTGTAGTTGTACCCCGTCACCGGCGCTGTCGTACCGTCCGAGTATGTCGCCGTTACCACCATGCCTGCTTTGTCAAAGCTCTCGCCCTCCGTATACACCGTTTTCGTCGGAGGCGTCGTCACCGCGATACTGTCCAGAACCACCGGCACAGGGTTTACCGTGATCTGGAATGTGGCCACCCTTTGGATGCCGCCTTCCTCATATGTTACAGTAACGTTTTTCGTCCCTTCCGTGCTCATATCAGGAGTGGAAAGCGTATATTCTCCCCCTGTCAAAACCTTGTCCGAACCGTCGTTCGTATAATGCGCGGTCACCTCAAGCCCTGTCGGATCGAACGTTTCCCCCGCCGTATAGATCGTTTTGTCCGGATTTTTCGTGACCTCAATACTGTCGAGTTCCGGGCTGGGCGCCTCAAAAACTGTAATGGGCGTCGTCGCCGTCTTCGTCACGCCGCCTTCCATATAACTTACTGTAATTATGCTGTCAGACGTCGCCAACGCCCCCGTCGGGCTGTAGGTGTACCCCGTGACCGGCGCTGTTGTGCCGTCCGAATACGTTGCCGTTACCACCATGCCTGCTTTGTCAAAGCTCGCGCCTTCCGTATACATTGTCCGCGACGGCGGAGTCGTTACCTCGATCTTCGATAACGCCGCTTCCACCGTATCATTCTTCGTCAGGTTGATGTAAAAAAATTCCGGGTCATATCCGGCCGGATATTCGTTGGACGTACTATTGTCGTCATACGTCACCGTATATCCGCTCGGTACTCCGCTCACGACGATCTTCTTGGACCTCATCTTGATGATATTGTCAAACCACCCGTCAAAATCATTGCCGGCGTTCAGCACTTCCGTATTTTTTGAAGTTCCCAGCCTGTTTTGCGAGGGCGTCCAGTCCGCGTATGAATCCTGCGGCCCTTTATCCATCAGCACGACCGTAATAGACGCCCCCGCAGGCGCGCTGGCCACAGTCCCGTTTTTGTCATACCAAACCGCCCTGACACCGGGATAGATCATCGTTTCGTCCAGATCGATAATATCGAATGGTACAATGAGCCCCCCATCTTGCGGTGTGACTAAGGTTAATCCCGGCGCCAGGAGGTTTTTAATCTCTTCTTCCGCTGTCACGGCCTTATCCTGTATTTCTTCTTCCTGTCCGTCCAAATCCTCTGTTTCTTCAGGCACAGGCTCGTTTTCATCCGTATTCTCCGGCTCGGTTATTTCTTCCTGGTCAAGGGCCGGTTCCTGCTTTATATCTTCCGTATTCGCTTCGCCGCCTTCCGCGGCATCTGCCAAGGCTTCTTCCATAGCCAAAGGTTCTGCCGCTGTTTTTGTATCTTCCATTGCTACCGTTGGAATCACCATGCCGATCATCACTGCAACCGCAACGATGATCGTTATCAGGTTCTTTACTTTTTTATGAGCCATCCAACTGTTTTTCATTTTCTTTCCTCCCAAGCGTATCCGAACGCAATATCAAGTGTTTTCCTGTGTCATCTGTTCTTCCCGCGCTTTTTCTGCGATAACCACAGAAGAGAGAAGCCTCGGCCTCTCTCTTTTCTCTGTGTCAATCGCTGTCGCTTCATTTAATGCCGATTACGCGAGTCAAGATACGCCTCGTATGCTGCCTGTGAGTCCCTCCGGCGTTTGCGGAGGAGGAGCACTACGACAAGTCCTGCCAGTATTGCTCCTGCAAGAGCGAACAGTATCACCATATTCATGGGCAGTCCGCCTTCGTCGCCTGTCTTGGGGAATGCCCCCGCGGCTGTCTGCGTCTGGGTCAGCGTGATCTTGTTGGTATCCTTGAACCCATCGTCTGTCGGATTCTTTGGATCCTCATCCGGCGCAGCTTCCTTCACTTGCGCCACGTTTTCGATCGCATTCGTTCCTGCCTGCGCCATTTCGTTCACCGTTACCGCAAAGCTTACGGTCACGGTTTCACCCGCTTCAATTTGCGGGATGATCCACGCAAGGCCATCCTTTCCGCCGATCTTGACACTGTCTGCGCTTATGCCCGGGGTGCTGCACTTGGCAGAGCCCGCTTTAAGCGTCGTACCCTGCGGAATCGCGTCGCGGATGATTACGTTCGTCGCCGCGCCTGCGCCCTTGTTGGTGACGCTGATCGTATAGGTGACCGTGTCGCCGGCGTTCACCTGCGCACCGTCTCCCGGATTCGAGGATTTTACCGCTTCCAGCGCCGGCTCCGTTATCTGATGGTACGTCGTTTCCGTTACTTTCGTCGTTTCTTCCCCTGCGTACACCGCGTCGCCCTTCTTGTGCGTGCCCGTATCTTCTTCATAGAAGAGGCCCGCGTTTGAGCTGTCTTCCATGCGTCCGGTATTCTCGAACACCTTGGTCAGCTCGTATTCAGGCGTATCCGGATTGTCCGTCGTCCTGGGCGCTGTGACCCTGAACGTTAGGTATGCCGTCTCTCCTTCGGAAAGTCCGCTTACCACCCATTCCACGCCGTTTTTCATGCTTCCGCTTGGCGTCTTAACCTGCTTGATGCCGATCGAGCTTACCTTTGCGCCCGATCCGGAAACAGCATTCTGGATGCTGCCCGCCGCCGAGCCTTCCACAAACGTCGTGCCGTCCGGGATCGCGTCGGTGATGACGAGGTCTCCGCTCGGCGCGCCTGTGCGCGTTACGCGCAGGCGGTATTCCACTGTCTGTCCGCGCTGCGCCATTACCGGCGAGCCTTGTGTGCCGTTTGCTTCGGGCTGGGCCACATTGCTTTCCACGAGCGCCGCCGCCTTGCTGATCGCGGACGTACCTGCCTGCGTCTTGTGCGTCACTGTGTTGCTCTCCTCGGTGACAGGGGTTCCGCCGCCCGGATTGTATGTGACCGACGCGTTATTGACGAATAATTTCGCCGTTTCGCCGTCTGCCAGCTTATCTACGACCGCCTTGAAACGGAAGCCTGTTACACCCTGCTGCACGCTGTCCGCGCTCCAGGTGATGATCCTCCACGCGCTGTCGTATGCGCTGTCTGGAAGCTGCGTCACCTTGCCGTCCGGCGCGATGATCTGGATGCTGCCCGGCACGACCGTGAGGCCCTGCGGTACCGTATCCCTTACGGAAACGTTATTCACCGCTTCGCCTGCGTTAAACTGCATCGTGTAGGTGATCGCCTGTCCCTGCTTCACTTCCGTGGCAGTCGCTTCGTCCGTTCCGCCCATCGGGTCTGCCGTCTTCACGAACGTATGCGTCTGGTGCTGCACCTCGTTGGACGGCGTGTATTCGTCTACCGGTGGCGCCGGATCGTCCGGGTCTACCGGCGGGTTCGGGTCTGTCGCGTCCGGTACGTATAAGTACCCGACGTTGGTAAGCACGCCCGCATCCTCTTCCGCCACCCGGTTCACCGTCACCTGGAAGGTGAGCTCCACCTTGTTTTCTTCGCCGACCGCAAGCTGCGCGATCGTCCAGTCGATACGTCCCGTCGCATTCGTGAATACGCCGCTGCCCGTTGCCGAGTTCGCAACGTAGGTCGTGCCCTGCGGTACGAAGTCCGCTACGCGCACATTCGCCGCCGCTGCCGCACCCGTGTTCGTGACCGTCAGCTTATAGGTGATTACATCGCCTTCCCTCACCACCGGGATCAATCCGTTTTCAGCCGGGCTTGCCGGATCGGCGGATTTTTCTATGGTGACCAGGGGCTCACTTACCTGATGGTATGTGATCTCAGAGTCAAGCGCATATTCTTCTTCTGCAAAGACCGTATCACCCTGCTGGCATTCCGTCTTATTGCCGTCCTTGTCCACTGTCGTGACCGTCTCGCTGTATTTCGTTTCACTCATTGCCTTATCGGTCATGTTAGCCTGGTTTGTGAACACCTTGGTCAGCGTTGGCTCGCCTGCACACGTTGCAGGTGCGCTCACGCGGAATGTGAGGTATGCCTGCTCGCCGTTATCAAGGCCGTTTAAGACCCACTGTACGCCGTCCTGCGTCATCTCCGCCGACTTGATCGCCGCCGTCGATCCGCTCACCGCATTTTTGATCTCGCCCGTGATGGAGCCTTCCACAAATGTACAGGCATTGGGTACCGGGTCAGTTACTACGATGTCGCCGCTCTTCATGCCCTGCGCGCCGGTATTTGTTATCGTAATGTGGTATTCTACGACCTGGCGGCGTTGCGTATCTACCGGAGTATCCGCACTGCCGCAATTTTCGTCTTTGGCCACATCGTTCTCGATCAATGCCGCGGTCTTGGTGATGCTTGCGCTGCGGCTCCAAACCTCATGCGTGACTTCCCTTGTCGGCGGATATTCCTTATCCTCCGTTCCCGGGTTATCCTGCCTGAGCACCGCGTTATTGCCGATCACCTTAGTCGTCTCGCCGTCAGCTAGCCTGTCGACCATCACTTTCAGGCGGAAGTTTGCCGTTCCTTCCGGGATATCCACCTTGGGCCATGTCACAACGCCGAGCACGTGTGCGTCCGCTTCGTCCACCGCTACCCGTGCGTTATCGCCGAGTTTGTAGCTTACCGATCCTGCCACAAGGCTCACGCCGTCCGGCAGTGCGTCCGTCATGACCACGTTTTTCACGCCGCCCTCAGGAGCCGTTACGTTGATGTCGTACGTGATGATGTCGCCTTCACGGACGATCCCCGGGTTCACTGCGTTGCCGTTTTCATCCACCGTACCGCCTGCGGGCGAACTCACCTTCTCATAAGAAAGGGTCGGGTTGTTCACTTCGTTGGTCGGCGTTTCCGGATCCTGCGGGTCTTCCGGGTCTTTGGGCTGCTCGTTGCCGTTGTCATGCGACGCCGCGTTTACGATCTCTACCGGCATATTTTGCGTAAGGAATTCATCCACCGTCACGGTAAACGTCACATCAACCGCGTTTTCTTCCCCTGCGGGGAGCTCAGCAAGGTTCCAGTTCAGGCACTGTTTGCCGTTTACGGTATTCAGCTGCCCGCTGTGGCTTGCGCTGCCGTCCTTGTACGTCGTTCCTGCCGGGATGTAATCGCGCAGCGTCACATTTTCCGCTGCCGCCGTACCCGTATTCACGACCTTGAGCGTATAGGTGATCTCGTCGCCGGGCGCTACCAGCTGTCCCTGTACGTTCGGATCGCCGCCCACCATCCTGTCGCTTACCTTGGTAACGCTGACTTTCGGCTCGGTTACCTTGTGGTAGGTCGTCTGCGAATCCTTATCGTATTCGCCTTCGCCATAGACATGGTTTCCGTTCTGGTCCAGCGTATTCTGTTTTTCTTCGTCCACCAGGTTTGCCGTATTCTCAAATACGACTGTTCCTGTTTCCCCTGCCGTCTCCGGCGCGGTCACGCGGAATGTAAGGTATGCTTCCTCGCCGGCCGTCATGCCATCGATTTCCCACCTGACTCCGCCCGATGTAAGCGTTCCCGCCCCGACCGTAGCCGCAGAGTCCGGCACAGTTACGCTCATCGCGCCTGTCGCGCTGCCGTCCACAAACGTCGTTCCCGCCGGGATCGGGTCGGTCACGACGAGCTTGCCGCTCTTCGCGCCCTGCTCGCCCGCGTACTGTACGCGCAGGTGGTATTCCACGATCTGCGAACGCTTGGTATCGACCGGGCTGTCCGCGCTGCCGCGCTGCTCGGTCTGGACTGCGTCGCCTACCACGAGCGCCGCCGTCTTGGTAATGTCCGCCTGTCCATCGCGCACCTCATGCGTGATGGTATTGGTGTCTTCCTCCACGCGGTTATCGTGGCCGTCATTCATCTCCGCATGTGCCGTATTTTCATAAAGCCGATACGTGTCGCCGCCCGCGAGCCTGTCTGCCGATGCGCTGAACACAAAGGCCGTCTGGCCGCTGGCCGCACTGACCGCCGGCCAGGTGATCGTCCTGACCGCGCTGTCATACGCGCTGTCCGGAACATTCACGCTGCTGCCGTCCGCACCCACATAATGGATACTGCCCGCTACGAGCGTCATGCCTTCCGGCACCTTATCCATTATGACAAGGTCGGTCACCGGCTGCTGCGCGTTGAACTGGATCGTATATTTCACGACCTGTCCCTGCACGATTTCCGCAGCGTCGCCCGCGCCGCTGCCGCCCATCGGATCGGAGACCTTCACCAGCGATGTCAGCTGGTGGTTCACTTCGTTCGTCCGGCCGTAATCCCCGTCGGGTTTCTGCGGGTCTTCCGGGTTTTCCTCGTCCACGCCCGGCACACGGTAATACGCGCCGTTTGTCACGATTCCCGCGGTTTCGCTTTCGGCCAGTTCATTTACGGTTACGTTAAACTTCACCGTCGCCTGCCCGCCTGCCGCGATCTCCGGGATCACCCAGTCGATGCGTGTCCGCGTATCCGCGCTGCTCGGTATCCCGCCGTCCGATATGCTGGAGCCAACGAGCGTCGTGCCTGCCGGCACATAGTCGCGCACCTGCACATTTTTTGCCGCCGCTTCGCCGCTGTTTTTAAGCGTGATCGTGTATTCGATCGTGTCGCCCGCTTGTACCACCGGAATCAGCTCTCCCGGTGCGGGACTCTTCACCACGCTCGACTTCTCAGCCGTTACCAGGGCTTCGCGCACCTCATGGTACGTCTTTTCAGAGTCTTTGCTGTATTCTTTTTCCTCATATACCTTCTGCGTCGTGGTATAGCGCGTTTCTTCGCCGTTTTTGTCCACTGTGGTGACGGTTTCGCTATATGTTTTTTCGCTCATCTCCGTGTCGGTCATCTGCGCCATATTCTCAAATACGCGCGAGAGCTCTTTTGCTTCCGTCGCAGGATCGTCCGCCGTTGCCGGAGCGTTCACACGGAACGTGAGCAATGCGGTTTCCCCTGCCGACATGCCGGAAAGCGTCCATTTCACGCCGCCTGCCGTCACCTCCTTCACGGATGTTGCCGTACCCGCGCCGCCGCTGAATACGGCGTCCGCCTGCGAGCCGTCCACATACGCCGTGCCCTGCGGGAATACGTCGGTCACTACGATGGCGCCGCTCGTAAGCGCGCCAGAACCCTTGTTGGTTACGCGCAGGCGGTATTCCACCACCTGCGAAAGCTCTGTTTGTACCGGACTGTCTGCCGTCCCGCGTTCTTCCGCGACCGGCGAACCGTCCACAACGAGCGCCGCCGTTTTGGAAAGCTCCGCCCAGCGCGTATTGACGGTGCTGCTTGTTTCCGTCGTTTCCCGCGGATCCGTGCCCGGCGTCTTGACGACCGCCGTATTCTTGATTGCAAGCGTTTGTGTCCCGTCCGCAAGTCTTTCTACCATCGCCCGGAAGACAAATGTGGATTCGCCTGCCGGAACATCGACCGTCGGCCAGTATACTACGCCGTCCAGGTACTCGCACCCTGCCGATACAGGCCTGCCGCCCGAGAGCGTATAGCGGATGCTGCCCTTGACAAGCGAGAGTCCGTCCGGCAGGATATCGGATACTTCAACGCCCTTTACGCCGCCCTGCGAAGCGGTCACGCGGATCGTATAAGTGAGTACGTCTCCTTCGCGCACGTCGCCCGCCGGGCTCACTTCCTTCACCATCAAAAGCGTCGGGTTTTCCAGCTCGTTCGTCGGCGTGCCGGGGTCGGGATCCTCAGGATCCTTGGGTTTGCGGTTGCCGTTATCGTGCATCGCCGCGTTTTTGATCGTCACCGGCGCTGTGTTTTGCGGTACTTCGTCTACCGTGACCGTAAAGCTTACCTCTGTCGTCTGGCCTACCGCCACTGCCGGCAGGTTCCAATTTATGTACTGGCTGCCGCCTGCGTTCGTTTTCAGTTCGCCGCCCGCTGTTGCGCTGCCGTCCTTATACGTCGTCCCTGCCGGGATGTAATCGCGCACCGTCACGTTCGCAGCGTCTGCCGCGCCCGTGTTCTTCACGTGGATCGTATAGGTGATCTCGTCGCCCGGCGATACGCGTTGTCCCGTGACCTCGTTCCTGTCATTTGTATCAAGCATCTTATCGCTTGTCTTGTATGCTTCGATGCTTGCTTTCAAGTAACCGTTGATAAAGGATGCCGCTGCGCCGCTCATGGTGACGCTGCCGGACTGTACGCCGCTTGCCGGGCTCACCTGCGTATAATTTGCCTTCGCCGTTTCCGTTACTTCATAGCTGCTTCCTACCGCAAGTCCGCTAAAGACCGCTTTCTGTCCGCCCACAAGCGTCAGCTTGCCGTCCGCGTCCGTTGCATACGGCCCGCCCGTCGCGATCTCCGCACCGCTGGCCTTGTCATACAGCTTGTAAGCCTGATTCGCATACGGCGCATCGTTCACTTTGACCGTGAACCCGAACGCGTCGCCATTCGGAGCGCCCTCGCCCGTAACCGTCTTGTCGATCGAAAGATCGCGCGTCGGCCCGTAGCTGTTGACGAACGCCGCTGTTGCGCCGTCCACTGTAACGCTTCCCTCATAGCGGTCGGGGGTCGCCGTGTAATCCGCCTTGGGCGTTTCCACGATCTCGTAGGCAGTGCCTACCGCGATGTTCTCGAACACCGCCTTGCGGTTTGCCGTCAGCTTTAACTGTCCGTTGTCGTCTGTCGCGTACGTTCCGGGAATTTGCACGCCTGTCGTCAGGTTAAAGAGCTTATATTCCCTGTTTGCGTACGGCGTGCCGTCAAGCGTAACCGTAAAGGTAAATTCTTCGCCGCTCGGTGCGCCGCTTCCCTTGACCGCTTTGGATACCACAATATTCCTCGACGGGCCAAAGTGATTGGTGAACACTGCCGCGGAACTGTTATCCCCTGCAACACTGCCCTTTGCGCCTGTCTGCGCCATCTGGTAATCGCCGTTGGGTGCTTCCGTCACTTCATAGGAAGTTCCAGCCACGATCCCTTCAAATACCGCTTTTTGGCCATTCAGCAATGTTAGCTTGCCTTCGCCGTCCGTCGCGTAAGGCGCGCCTGCCGTGATCTCGCTTCCGTCCGCGCCGTAAAGCTTGTAGCCCTGGTTTGCATAAGCGCTGCCGCCTACGTTGACCGTAAATTCAAACGCCGCGTCCGCGGGCGCGCCCTCGCCTGTTACATGTTTTTCCACCGTCAGGCTGCGCTGCGGTTCATAGCTGTTGACAAAGCCCGCCGTACTGCCCGCAGGGGAGATATTCCCCGCTGCGCTGCCGCCGTTTGCAGGGCTCGTCTGTACATAGTCCGTTTTGGGCGTTTCCGTTACTTCATAGGCCGTCCCTTCTAAGATGCCTTCAAACAATGCCGTCTGTCCTGCTTTGAGGTTCAGCTTGCCGTCTGTATCTGTACTGAACGGGCCGCCTGTCGTGATCTCGCTGCCATCCGAACCATACAGTTTATATACCTGGCTTGCATGCGGTGCGCCCGCCACGTTGACTGTGAACTCAAATGCGTCACCAGCCGGCGCGCCCGTGCCCGTTACGGTCTTACTTACTGTCAGGCCCTTCTTGGGTTCGTAGTTGTTGGTGAACGCCGCCGTATTCGTGCCGTCCGCAATATTGCCGGACTGCGACGTATGATCCGCCGCATAACCGTCCTTGCCGCTCTCCGTGACCTCGTAAGCCGTACCTACCGCAAAGCCTTCAAACACCGCTTTTTGATCCGCTTCCAGCGTCAGCTGTCCGTTCTTGTCCGTCGTGTAGTTGCCCGGAATCTCCACCGGCGCCGAGCCTTCCGGCGTATAATACAGCTTATATTGTTTGAACACATACAGCGCACCATCCACCTTTACCGTGAACGTAAATTTGTCGCCGTCCGGGGCCGTGAAGCCCTGTGCGGCCGTTACCTTTTTGCTGATCTCCAAACCGCGTTTTGGCTCGTAGCTGTTATGGAACGCAGCTGTCGCTCCATTTACGGAAACCGTGCCCTTGCTGTCCGTGGATGTCGCCTGATAATCTGCATCCGGCGTTTCCGTGACCTCATACTGCAAGCTTGCGGAAAGTCCTTCAAACACCGCCTTCTGTCCCGCCGTTAAGAACAGCTTACCGTTTGCGTCCGTTGCGTAAGGCGCACCTGTTGTGACCTCGCTTTCGTCCGCGCCGTAAAGCTTGTAGGCCTTTGCCGCATACGCTTCGCCCGCGATCTTGACTGTGAATTCAAACGTAGCGTCCGCCGGGGCGTTCTCGCCCGTTACCGTCTTAGTGATCGTAAGGTCGCGCCTCGGTTCGTAGCTGTTTGTAAACTGCGCCACGCTGCCCACGGGGGAAATCGTTCCGTTTACGTTTATCTGGTCCTGGACATAGTCCGTTTTCGCGTCCTCCGTCACCTGGTATGCCGTACCGAGAGGGATACCGCCAAATATTGCCTTCTGGCCTGCCTGAAGGGGCAGCTTTCCGTTTGCGTCCGTCGCAAATGAACCCGCGATTTCCAACCCGTCCGCGCCATAAAGCGTATACGGCTGGTTTGCGTACGCGCTGCCGCCGACCGTCACCGTGAAGGTGAACGCGTCGCCTTCGGGAGCACTGATGCCCGTTACTGTTTTTTGTACCGTCAGGCCCTGCTTAGGCTCGTAGTTATTGGTGAACGCTACAATATTTGTGCCGTCCGCGACATGGCCGGACTGCGACGTATGATCCGCCGTGTAGCCGTCCTTGCCGCTCTCCGTGACCTCGTAGCTTTGGCCGACGGCAAGGCCTTCAAACACCGCTTTCTGGTCCGCTTTCAGCGTCAGCTGGCCTTTGTTATCCGTGATATAGTTGCCCGGGATCTCAATGGGGGCAAGCGGATCGCTCACGTCGTACAGCTTGTACGCTTTGTACTTATATTCCGTCCCGCCGAGCTTCACCGTGAACGTAAATTCATCGTTTTCTGGCGCGGCCAGGCCCTGCGCCGCCGTCACCGCTTTGGTGATCTCCAGGTTGCGCCTTGGCTCGTAGCTGTTGGCAAACGAAGCCATCGAACCGTTCGGGCCGATCGTGCCGCTGCTGTCCGTTGACGAAGTCACATAGTCGGCGTTTGCCGTCTCCGATACCTCGTAGCTTGTTCCCGCCAGGATTCCTTCAAATACAGCCTTCTGGCCTGCCTGAAGGGTCAGCTTGCCGTCTCCGTTCGTCGCATAGGAGCCCGCGATCTCGCTTTCATCCGCGTCGTAAAGCTTATAGGCCTGGTTGGCATACGCTTCGCCTGCGACCTTGACCGTGAACTCAAAGAGTGCGCCCTCCGGAACGCCTTCGCCCGTGACCGTTTTGCTTACCGCCAGCGTGCGCAGCGGGGCATAGGCATTATTAAATGCCGCTGTCGAACCCGCAAGCGTAACCTTCCCGCTCTGCGAGGCGTTGTCCGCTACATAGTCCTCCTTCGCATCCTCCACCACTTTGTAGTCCGTATTGACGGTGATCCCGCCAAAGACCGCTTCCTGGTTGTGCTTCAAGGTCAGCTTCCCGTTTTCGTCCGTCGTATATACGCCAATCTGTTCCGCGCCGTTTTCATACAGCTTGTAAGCTTGGTTTGCATACGCGCTGCCGCCCACGTTCACCGTGAAGGTAAACGCGTCGCCGCTGGGCGCGCCGCTGCCTGTGACCGTCTTCCTTACGGTCAGGCCCTGTTTGGGTTCATAATTGTTCGTGAACGCAGCCTGTCCGCCGCCCTCGGATATACTGCCGTCCAATGTCGTATCGGCCGCCGTGTAATTGTCCTTGGCTTCCTCCGTCACTTCATAGGTGCTGTTTACCGCAATGCCTTCAAACACAGCCTTCTGGCCGTCTTCGAGCGTCAGCCTGCCGTCTTTGTCCGTCATGTAGCTGCCCGGGATAACGACCGGATTTGCCGGGTCGGCTACGTCGTACAGCCTGTATTCTTTGTATTTGTATACAACGTCGTCCACCTTCACCACGAACGCGAACTTTTCGCCCGACGGGACGATGAATCCCGGGCTGGCCGTCACGGTCTTGCCGACCTCCAGGCTGCGCTTAGGCGCGTAGTGGTTTGCAAACGCCGCTGTCGAGCTGTTGTCCGTTGCGATATGTCCTGACGAACCTGCCGTGCTTGTCACGTAATCCGCATCGGGCGTCTCCGTTACTTCATATTTCAGTCCTGCGGAAATTCCCTCAAAGACCGCTTTTTGTCCCGCTTTCAGCGTCAACTTTCCATCAGCGTCCGTCGCATAAGAACCTGCGATTTCATTGCCGTCCGCGCCGTAAAGCTTGTACGCCTGATTGGCGTAGGCTTCCTCCGAGACCCTGACCGTGAATTCAAAGTCCGTATCCGCCGGCGCGCTCAGTCCCGGCTGCGCCGTGACCGTTTTTTGCACCGCCAGGTTGCGCCTCGGTTCGTAGCTGTTCGTAAACTGCGCCACGCTGCCCGCAGAGGATATATTTCCGTTTACCTTTGTCTTGTCCTGTACGTAATCCGCCTTTGCATCCTCGGTGATCTCATATCCCGAGTTTAAAAGGATGCCTTCAAACACCGCATACTGGCCGCCCGCAAGGCTTAACTTACCCTGCGCATCCGTCGTATAGGGAGCGCCTGCCGTCACCTCTGTACCATCTGCGTTATACAGTTTATAGCCCTGGTTCGCGTACGCCGCATTATTCACCTTGACGGTGAATGTGAACATATCGTCCGCCGGAGCGCCCGTTCCCGTAACGATCTTTCTTACGGTCAGTCCCTGTTTTGGCGCATACGTATTGTTTACAACCACTTTAACGTCGCTTAAACCTACGCTGCCGCTTGCCGGAGCACCGGAGCTTAGGTACCGGGACGTATAGCCGTCCTTTGCGCTCTCAACAAATTCGTATGTGCTGCCTACAGGAAGATCCTCAAAAACTGCGCGCTGGTTTGCTTTCAGCTTCAGCTCGCCGCGTTCGTTCGTCGCATGGTTCCCCGGCACCTCGATCCAGTCTGCCGCGTCGCCAATCTCCGCATTCTCCGCGTAATACAGCTTGTAAGTCTTATAAAGATGCGCCTTGCCGTCCACCTTCACCGTGAAGGTAAATTCATCGTCCACAGGCGCGCTCAGGGATTCCGCTGAGGTCACCAGCTTCGTTAAGCTGACGTCGCGCTTCGGGTCGTATTTGTTGGTAAACGCTGCCTTCGAGCTGTCGTCGTTTGCGACGCTGCCCGTATCGCCCGTCTGGGTCGTGGTATAATCCGCGGCCGGCGTCTCCACAACTTTGTAGGAAGCCCCGCGCAGCGCCATCAATACAGCCTTCTGCCCCGCTTTTAAGGTCAGCTTGCCTTCGCCGTCTGTCTGGTAAGCGCCGCTTACCGCATTGCCGTTTGCGTCATATAAAGTATATTCCGTATTCGCGAGCGGCTGTCCGTTCTGCGTGACCGTGAATTCAAAAGTGTCGTTTGCCGGGGCCGTTAAGCCTTCTGCGGATTCGACTTTCTTCTCCACTGTCAGTGTATTTTTCGGTTCATAGTGGTTATTAAATGTTGCCGTCGCGCCGTTTTCACCGCTTGGAACCGTCCCCTTGGCGTCCGTACCCGATGTGACATAGTCCTCCTTCGTATCTTCCGTCACCTCGTACGCATACCCCGCGAGGATCCCTGAAAAGACTGCGCGCTGGCCTGCCTTCAATTTCATCTGGCCGTTCGAGTCCGTCGTATAGGTACCGATCAGCTCCACCGGGTTGTCCGGGTCTGTGATGTCGTAAAGCTTATACGCCTGGCTGTTGTACAATATGTTGCGTACCTTCACCGTAAATGTAAATTCATCGCCTTCCGGGGCGGTGTAGCCCGGCGTCGCCGTTACCGTTTTTTCCACGTTAAGCGGACGGTACGCCTCGTACCGGTTGGTAAAGGTAGCGCTCGTCGTCGGCATCAGTGCTGTGCTGGTCGTGATCACGCCGCTGTATACGCCCGTGCTTGGACTGTAGAACGTGTAGTCCGATTTCGCCGTTTCCCTGATCTCGTACCGCCAGCCCTTCACAACCTGCGGGAACTCCGCATACTGCGCCGCTTTCAGGGCCAGCTTACCGTTTTCATCCGTTTTAAAGGGCCCGCCTTCGGTGATCTCCGTTCCGTTCGACTGGTAGAGCCTGTATTCCTGGTTTGCATACGGCGCCATCGTATCCGTTGTTTTGCCCAGCTTCACTGTAAACTCAAACGTATCCCCTGCGGGCGCGTCAACGCCGCCCGAAAGCTTGTTCACATTTTTTGTGAGCCGCAGCTTAGCCAGGTTTCCAATATAATCGTTGACAAACTCCACGACCTGCGCTTTGTCCTTATCGAGCGTTCCCGTGGCGACGCCGCCCTCCGGCGATACGATGGTATTTCCCGTCATCGCCGCTTCCGTCACGCTGTATGCCGCTTTATTGTCCATGCGCTCAAATACCGCCATCTGGCTGGCCTTGAGCGTAAATTTACCGCTTGCGTCCGTTGCCCACGTACCCGAAACCACCGTGGGGCTCGCCGGGTCGCTGATATCATATAAAGTATATTCAGCCGGGCCGTAAGGTTCGCCGTTTTGCAGTAGGGTATAGCTGAAGTCCACGCCGCCCAGGTCAAGCCCACTCGCCTGCTTGCTTACGCGCAGCTCCGCCGCCTCGAATAATTCTACGGTGACAGCGTTGCCCAGCGTGGTCTCCGTCTTGGTTTCACCCGTCGCCGCCGTGAATTCGTTGATCCACGCCGGATTGTTGTAGGCATGGATGGTCGGCTCTGTGAGCGTCGAAGGGGCATCCATCTTGAGCCCGATATAGGTTCCTTCCAACGGCGCAAACACATAATCCGTTCCGTCCGTCTTTTTGGAAAGGTCAACCGCGATCGCTTTGACTGTACTCATATTCGCCGGCTTTGTCGTCGTCCACGCGGAAGCCGCGTCGGATAAGTCGTAGGCCGCGTCCGCCTTGGTGGAATAATAGACCACCGGGTCGATCCCCTTGCGCCTCGGCATAGTGGTATCCACAGAATCCAGCGTGCCCTGCCAGTACGTACCGTCAAAGACGATATCGTCTACGCCTGCGCGGTCGATGGCCGCACGTTCCAAACGGTCGAAGATAACCACGTTTTTCATCGTGCCGCCGTCCGTGTTCTGTACCTGCAGGCGGTAGGTATACGTTTCTCCCGTCGCCACGCGCGCATTTTCATCGTAGGTCGCAAACTTGTCCGCATCTTCCTTGACGGTCTTGGTGATACCCGTGGCCGTGGCCACCGTGATATCGATCGTCGAACTTGCGGAGGCGTATTGGGTATTCATCTCTTCCGTATTGCCGTTTTCATTCAGGTCGGCAAAATACGAGGCGCCGTTTTCATCCTTGCCGACGCCGGAAGGCGCGTTCGCGCCGCTGTCCGGCCGCACATATTCGCTGCTGCTGTATTGGTTGCCCACGCCCAGGAAGGTTCCTTCCTGCGGCTGCCACGCCGAATCGTTTTCCTTGCCGTTCGCCGTCTTGTAATCCGTGTAGCGGTAATAGGCCCCCAGCTTCACGGAGAGGTTAAAGAACAGGCCGTCGCTGTAATAGGCTTCGCCGTTATTGGTCGGATTCGGGTTAAATTCCGTATGCACATACACCTTGACCATCGTGCGTCCGGTGCCCTTGTAATCCTCGATCACATCGTACGACGTGACGCTCACGTCGTCGTTGGACAGGAAATAAGTCCGGCTGGCAGTATTGTTGTAGCCGCTTGCCGCTGTGATGGCTACGTTCGGGTCGAACGCATATCCTTCCGGCAGCAGGTCGTAAAACACCCAATCTTTCTGCGTCCAGCCAAGCTGCTCGAGGGTAGCGCCTCCCGCGTCCTTTAATTGCTGGAAGGTTACATTACTGTAATACGAAGATGAGGTGCCGTAATAGTTGTACCGCAGCATTTGCGACCCGGTCAGCGTGATATTCGCCTTGACCTGGCTGTTCGTTTTGTCGTTTGTCAGGCTCACCGATTTGGTATGTCCGTTTACCGTGTACATGGGTACAAAGTATTTATTGGCGTTGTACTCCTGCCTATATACCTGCGAGCCGTTGAGCTCGATATGGTTATCCGAATAGTTCTGGAAGGTGATACGGTTGCCTGTTGCGGTAGAATCCTCCACCAGCGACTGGAAAACAGGGGAATCACTTTTGATCGTCGTATGGATATACATGTAAACCTGCGACGTCCACCCATGGGAAGAATCCGACGCGTGTTCCGCCTTGACCTTATAGATCCCTTCGGCTTTCAGCGCATCCGGTACATAAGCCATCGCATCGATCGTGCCCGCGCTGACATAGCGCTCGAACCCTTTATAGTCCGCAGCCTTGGTCACAAAATTCTCATAGGAAATCTCGCCCGCTTCCTTCCACGTACCCGGGTCTGCCCCCGTCTGCACATAAAGCTTGACCGGATTGCCCGTCGGGGAATAGAAGTTGGAATAATCAGACATTTCCTGGCTGGGGTCGATGATCCAGAGGATATCCGCGATACTGACCGCCCAGTTGGAGATATAATAATCCTCCGGTCCCAAGGGTACGTTATTGGCGAGCATACGCCCATCCTCCGCCACCACGTTCATCTTGCTGTTTTCCGGAGTGGGGATGCTGTTTTCGTTCAAATATTTCCGCCCGTACGCGTACGTATAGAAATTTGTTTTGACAGTGCCGTTGTTGACCGTCGAAACGTTGCTGGACGCCATATCAAAATCCTGACCGTTGTCCATCGACGTTTTCAGCACCGGGACGATGTCGTTGTTGCCGTTGGTGGTTTTATACGTATAGTAAAGGCTGCCCGTAGGCCGCGGGGGCGTCCACTCCACGATCGGCACCGCTACGGATTTCTCCTGCGTGCTGGTGATCCCGTCATCCACGCCGGTCAGCTCCACCTTGAAGTTGTTCTCCACATTCGTTCCCGCAGGGTACTGGTCCTTGGGGAAACGGACGACAGCGTAAAAATAACTGCTGCTATAGGCTGAGTTCGTGAGATAATCACGATAGCTTGAGCTATATGTACTGAGCAGCCGGTTATAATCGAAGGTCAGCGTATTATCCGTAAGATCCCACCAGCCTGCCTGGGCGCTTGTCGAGGTTCCGGAGCCTATCCTTCCCGTATAACCGCCCACCAGCTCTCCTCCCGTACCCGGGAGCTCCGTCAGCTTGACGTTATACGGCTGCGTAAAAGTGACATTGTAACGCATCTGGTATACCAAATACCAATAATCGTTGAAATCGTCCGGCTGCGCCTGCCCCGCCATGTTTGGCGCGTACGTCTGGACGGTCGCCCAGTTCGCGACCTTGCCGCCGTTCGCGACCGCTTTTGTAGCGGAAGCCACCTCAGCGGACGTGTCGATCGTGCCCGTGATGGCGTTGCTGGCCGGCTGCGTTACGCCTTTGGTCGTGAGCTGCGCCGAAAAGCCAAAATCCGTCTCGTCGACAACGCCCATAGCGTCCACTGCCCATGCGATCTGGATCAGGTTGTTGCCGCCCGCCTTGATGGCCTTGCAGTTAGTAAGGATCACGTCGCCCGTATCGGGGTCTATAGTATAGTTGAAATCCGATGCGGCGATCATATCCGGCGCCTTGGGCACGCCGATGTCCACAAAGTTGCAGTTCGCACCGTTCATCGGTGTTCCCGCACGGTATGTGAGCAGGGTCTGGGGAATACGGATCTGTACTTCGCCAACCGCGTAATCCGTATTATTGGAAAACGTGACCTGCGCCTTGATCGTCTTTTTGGTCGTATTGTTCCAGCCGTCAAGCGAAAGGTCTGTATCCGATTTGGTGCCCGGCAGACTGTCGTACGCGATCCATTTCAGGTCAAATTTATAGCTCTGGGTCTCTTCCTCCGCAAAAGGAACGACTGCAGGGCCGTCCGCATCTGCCTGCGGCGCTTCCAACGCGGGCGTTTCTTCTGCTTCCGCTGCTTGCGCGTCATCGCTCGCCCCTGCTTCCGGCGCGGCGCCCTCTTGCGCCTCCGCCGCATCCTGCCTGAGTTCCAACTGCGCCGTGCTTCCCTCCTGCGTTACGGTTCCCGTCGCGGAAACATCGCCTTCCGTATTCAGCGCCAGCGCCGCAGTATTTTCAAGCGTTCCGTTATTTTCCGGAACCACAAAGGAGAAGCCCTCTTTCGCGCTTCCTTCCACGACATACCCCGTTCCGTCCGCAATGTTTTCAAACAGCGCCGCACGGCCTGTTTCCATGGCGATCCTGCCTTCTGCATCCGTTGCAAAGGTTCCCAGCTCCTGCGCCGGGTCTTTTGTCACGTCAAACAGGCGGTAATTCTGGCCGGCATAGGCTTCGCCGTTTACCTTAAGCGTATATTCCGCCGTTTCGCCTTCCGCAATATTTTCACCTGTGATCGTAGTATAGATCCACAGGCCTCCCATGGCAGGCGATTCTTCCGCCGGCTGTTCTGTTTCTTCCGGCGGCGGGGCCTGTATCTCCTCCGGTTCAGTTGCCGTTTCCGCTTGCTGCCCCGGTTGCTCTTCCTGCTGCGGCATTGTTTCCATCGTTTCCACAGGCTCGGGCGCGGCCGTATCGGTACTTGTCTGCGCAAATACCGTGATCACGCTGCTCAGCCCAATGGCAACCGCCAATATAATCAGGAGGAGCCTGCGCGTCCGTTTTTTCGCGGAAGTTTTTTGCTGCTCCTGAATATATTCCTGCTTTTTTTCCTGCCAATTGTTCTTCATTTCCTTCTCCTTCATCCTGCCAATCCTTTGAGGACTCATGTGATTTCTATTCGTTCCGGGGCTGTCTTCCCCAGTATCTACCGTGATCAGATTATGCAATAAATATCGGTTTTTGTGTGTTTTGTATCGTGAACAACATTCTCTTTACGCAAACGACACATTTTGCCTTGATTACAGGGCTCCTATCCTGTCCAGCGGGAAAACCCTGAAATATACTTTCCCCAGCAGCGTACATTCGGGTACCATGCCGAGGATGCTCCGCCTGCTGTCCACGGAATTGTTGCGGTTATCCCCCAGCAGGAACACGCGCCCTACCGGAACCTCGACCGGGAACTGGATGTCTCCTTTGAGGTTTGTCGATTCTAAAATATACGGTTCATCCAGTCGTTCCCCATTAACGCTTACCGTACCAGTCCGGTAATCAACATCCACGGTATCCCCCGCAAGGGCGATCACCCTCTTTACGAGGTCGCCTTCCCCCACATCCATTTCCGTGACTACGATGTCGCCATAGTCGGGCGTATATCCAAGGGAACTGCAAAGGAGCACGTCCCCGTCCTGCAGGGTCGGCTGCATGGACGCCCCGTTGACCGTTGCGATACGTACCACATAAATGTTGATCAGCATGACCGCCATAGCCACAAAAAGCACGCGGCTTATGATGCCCCATACCTCTTTTCTCCTGTCCCTGCGCTTTTGCAGGCGTTCGATCTCCGCGCGTACCGCCTGAAGGCTCGGACGCCATCTTTCCCCTTCCGCACCCTTTGGGGGAATCCTTTTCCTGTTATCCATACTGTTCCATATTTATCCGTTTTTTCCGGAATTTTATCCTTCTTCAGCCTGTGTCGCCTCGCCCGGTTTTCCAAAACGTTTGAGGACTTTTAAGAGATTCCTCGCCTGCTCCGCACTCAGCACGACTTGTTCTTCCTGCGGCGGGAAAGCACGGATATTCCCTTCCTCAAAAGCGGCCTCATACCCGCTGCGGGCACGGTCGATCGCCGCCTGCATATTGGACAGCATCTCCAAATTCGTCTGCTGGAGCTGCTTGGTGATCCCGACCGCTCTTTTTTGCGCGGATTCAATGATAGCCTGTGCCTTGACCTGCGCGTCCCGTGCTGTATAAGCGGTATCCTGCCGGCGTTCGTTTTTCATTTCTTCCAGCAGATGGAGCTGTTCCCCTGTCTGCCGTGCGATTTCGCTCATCCTGCGGGCGACCGCCTCGATCGCCTGTGTGCCGGACGGCCGTTCTTCCAAGTCCAGCAGCTTCCTGTTCGCTGCCTGTACCTGGCTCATCAACGACTCGTTTTTTTTGGCCAGCATCTCCTTTTCCCTTCGCAGCGTTTCGTTTTCCTGCGCAAGGGCTGTGATCTTGTCCTCTTTTTCACGGTTATCCTTTTCAAACCCTTCGAGCTCTTCGCTCAATTCCCCCAGCAAAATAATAAGATCCATTTTGCCAAGTTTTTGTAATTCTTTGATTTCCTGATTGATTCCAGCCACAGATAACCCCTCCTTATCACTTCACTGACCTTGCCTTAATAGGTATCCTTAAGTTGCTCTCCCAGATGCTGCGTTTTGTAGGTCAGGTCGCTGATCACGCTCCTGATCTCCTCGCTCAACCCATCCGCAAAATCGTCTGCCTTTTCAGCCGTCCCGCTCTGCGGCGGCGCTCCATCTGCATCCGGCATATCCACCTCCGGCTTTGGAGGCTCTGCTTCCTCTTTTTCTTCCTCCTGCATTGGGTTCAGGATCTCGTTTAAGTGCGGAACCTTTTTCGGTTCTTCCTGTACCGGCTGTATATAAGACGGCGGCGCCATATCTGTTTCCCCGGCCGCTTCTGTTCCCCAAAGATGCGTTTCCTCCGTGATCCGCTGTTCGTATTCGCCCCGTGCGCCATTCAGCATCCTGTCGATTTCCGTTTGCAGGCTTTGCAGGACATTGCTGCTGGCTTCCTGTATCTGCGCGGCGCCCGTTTTCGCCTTGAGTATGATCCGTTCCGCTTCGTTGCGTGCCGCCTCGATCGCTTCTTTCGTTTCCTTCTGTTTTACAGCTTCCATTTCACGGATCCGTTCCAGATATTGTTTGGCCGCATTTTGTGCCGCCTCGATCACGCCGTTCACCTGGATCATGGAGTCGGCCAGGGAGCCCGGTTCCTGATAACGAACCTGCATCTTCTGCTGCTTTTCCGCCGCTTCCGCCATATACCCTTGCAACGTGACGATCTGCTGTTCCAGCTCTTTGATCCGGTTTTGCTTTTTTTCGCTCTCCTCTGCCAGCTTCCGGTTCTCGTCGTCACAGTCCTGTACAAGGCGTACCAATTCACGTTTGCCCATTTTTTTCAATTGCTGGATCTCCATACGATCTTTCATCTCTGCTTTATTTCCTTTCTTATTTCCGATTATTGCTACCCTTGCGCCCAATGCTTTTCTTCCCGGATACCTTCCAGCCGTTTGCGGAAGTTGTCCGCTTCCAGCTGCATATCCGTAAGGATCGCCTGCATTGCGCTTAAGTCTGCAAAGTATTCTCTTTTCAGCTCCGACATTTTTTCAAGCGCTTGCGCATGCTGCCTGCGTTCTTCCGCGAGCTGCCTGCGGTTCTCCTCCAAGAGCTCATCAGCCCGCCTGCGGGCCTCTGCGCATATCCGCCGCGCTTCCATTGCCGCCCTTTTGATCAACAGGTCAAGGCTTTGCTGTATTTCTGGGAGAATCCCCAAAATCACGTCTATCCGCCGGCGCGGGGCCACGGCCTCCCCGCCGGGAATGTTCCAGTCCACGATGCTTCGCGTTTCGGCACGCTTTGTGAGCCGGACGATCGTATCCTCTTTCTGTTCCACCTGGCCGCGCCTGAATTCCCGGTCCCGTTGGTTTTCCTTCTTAAGCTCTGCGATCCTGTTCTGGTATAGTTTGTCAAGACAATGCAGCGCGTCGATTACGTGCTCCCTGTCATATCCAAACAATGAACGAGGAAGGGTCAGCATCTCAAAAAACTGTATGACTTCCGGGTCGTCGCTTTTCGGTTGTACCAGGGAAAAAACATCTTCCGTATTGCCCATCTCAAAACTTCCCCGACACTTTCTCGTCATTTTCCGAAAGGAACACATCGCTGATCCCGTCCATATCATTAAGCTTCCTGCGGGTGATACATTTTATGATGACCCCTGCCGCAGCAACCGCCGCCAGCAGTATCATTCCAACTATTTCAAGGTGATTCATCGCATGTTTCCTTTCATCTTATTTTTTCTTTTTGCCGTTAAACCAGCGGATCGTTTGCACATCCTTTAAGATGCTGATCAAAAAGACCGCCGCCAGCGCGATCGATCCGCTGAAAAGCGTTGTTGCAAGGGGCGTCCAGGCATTTTGCTCCGTTTCTTCAGGGATCGCTTCTTTTACGGGCTCTTTTTCCGCTTTTTTAACCGGCCGGTTTTCCGCTGTCCGGGCTGGCGTCGGCTTAACCACAGGCTCCGGGGTTCGTTCCGGTATCGTTTCTTCCGCAGGCTCCGGCGTATTCGTTCGCCGCGCCGCAGGTTTGCCAGTTGGCACGGCTGTCTTAGTCGGCTCCGGCGTCGGTTCGGGCGTCGGCTCGGGCGTCGGCTCGGGTGTCGGCTCGGGTGTCGGCTCGGGTGTCGGCTCCGGCGTCGGCTCGGGTGTCGGCTCCGGCGTCGGCTCCGGCGTTGGCTCCGGCGTTGGCTCCGGCGTTGGATCGGGTGTCGGCTCCGGTTCTGTTACATGTGCCGTGACCCCAATATAGCCCGTCTCCCTGTTGTCCACATTCACATAAAATGTCACGGGGTGGTCGCCCAGCGGCTGTTCATTTTTCAAAACGCCAAGCTCCACCGCCTGGTATCCGCCTTCCACATGCTCCCAAGTTCCCCATACCTGTGCGGTCGCCCGTGAGCGGGCAAGGATTTCCGCTTCCAGGGTTCCTTCCTTGCGCAGTTCATAGACTTCCTTTGCCGACAACGTCACATCGTACGCCTGCAGGCAATACTCCCCCTCCCAGTCCTGGTGGTGGTATCCCGACTGGCCGCCGCTGCTCGCAAGGGCGGACAAAGGTATGCTGACCACAAGTACGCATACCAGAAAAATGATGATACTATAATTTCGCCTGTTCCTTTTCGTTTTGACCGCCCCTTTCTGTACAGTTTTGTATTCTTTGGTAGTTTATTTGTACAGAAAAATCCATTGCTTGTGTGGCTTACATCGTGAACGACGCATTTTTTCACGCCAACGACGCAATTTTACTTTTTATACGGGTTCCGTCAACGGTTCCCATGCACGCTTCACCGCCTTGATATAAGCGCGCCCTACGGGTATCGTTTCCCCTGACCGCAGCTCGATCTGGTTCCTGCTGATCTGCATGATCTTGTCCCGCGCTACAATAAAAGAGCGGTGTGTCCGCAAAAAGCCATGCCCATACAGCATGTTTTCTATCTTGCCAAAAGTAGAATAAAATTCAAAAGCGTCTGCGCCGTAGTATACCGTGATGTAATGGTCGCGCGCCTCGAAATATTTGATCTCCTCCACAAACACCTTCCGCGTTTCTCCCGCGCAGGAAAAAATAAGGGTTTCCCTGCTTTTTTTCCTGCATCTTTCATATACCTGTAAAAAAATCTCCTCCGAGCGTTCCAGGCTTGTTTCATCCCGTACAATATAGTGGAACGCCCTCACGTCAAAAGCCTTTAAGATCGTGTCCGCCGTACTGCACGAAGTAAGGAAAATGATCTCGCTTCCGTACCCCTGCTCCCGCAGTTGCCGTGCCGTGGCGAATCCGTCCTGCCCCGGCATGTCTACATCAAGGTAGATCAAGTCCGGATGCTTCTTGCTGTCCTCGAGCTCAAACAACATCTGGCTCCCGCTGATATACGGATCGATCTCCAACTCAATACGATGTTTTCTGCATATCCTTACAAGAATATCCGCATACGACATGATATTTTCTTTATGATCGTCACAAAGCGCTATTTTCACTATTGTCTCCTTTTTCCGTATTTATTCAGGTCTCGTTGCCACTTGGTCGTTTTGGGTCTGTTCCTTTAACAGGTTGCCGATCGTCATACCGGAAAACCGGTCGTCCAGATCCTGTTGTACTTCATTAAAAAAACTGCGCAGCGGACAATTTGGTATCGGCAATGGGCAGTTCCCGGGCGACTCCAAACATTGGCTGATCTTCCCCTTGCCTTCGGTCACCTGCATGATTTCAAGCAATGTGATCCTTTCCGGCACACGCGAAAGGCTATACCCGCCCGATACGCCCTTGTGCCCTACGATCAGGTTCGCCTTTTTCAGTTTGTTGGCCGTTGCCAGCAGCGATTTTTTTGCAATCTTTGTTTTTTCCGATATTTCACCCGCCGGTGTTACGCGTTTTGTTTCCGCAAGGCACATAATGATGCGTATTGCATAGTTCGTCGTAATTGTCAGTTGCATTTTCCTTCTCCCGCGTCTCCTTGCCAATATTTGGATACCGCCGCAGCAGCCTTCCCCATAAAGTAGACTTTTTCAGTTGTTCCGTTTATACTGGTTTTGATGCTGAACAACCTCTGTTTGACCAAAAAAAGCGTCAAATCCATTCCCCCGGGCGCCGATCGAAAAAGTCTAGCTTTCCGTTCAAATAAAATCCTTTACCAGACCGCATATGTATTAATACGGCTCCGCGATCCCTTCTGTTTAAACGTATATATCCATTCGGTTATATCCGTTTGTGGGATTGAAAAACACATTCCCGAGAATGTGTTCCTGTTGTAATATTGCGAAATTTATTATTTTTATAATTTTATAATAAGGGGTTGGGAGGCATTTGAATGGCACATAAATATCCTTCACGTCCATTGTGTGATATAAGTATGATTTTTGGGGCAACAAAAAGACCGCCTGTCAGAAGCGGTCTTTTTGTTTCTATTCTTTTAGCGTCCTTCTCCCATCCGCCAGGGCCGTTCCATCCACGCGGGTATCGCGCGCTTAAGGTTTTTGCGCCGCAACCGTTCATTGAGCTCCCACAGCGCTGTATTCTGGTCGGGCATCCCCACCCTTGCATTTGCTTTTTCGTAGTCCATCCATTCAAACGCGAGGTGTTCTTCCGAAAGCGTGACCTCTCCGTCGTAAGGCATACCGAAGAAATACATGGGCAAAACAACGATATCCTTCCCCCAGGCCTGTGTCCATTCGGCAAACACCGTACTTCGCATTACGCTGACGCTGTCAAGCGGATAAAGCCGTCCCGGCTCCGTCACCCCCGCTTCCTCCATACATTCGCGCAGCGCAGCCTGCACCACGCTTTCGCCTGCTTCACCGCCGCCGCTCACACCCTGCCAGATGTCCGGCAGGTCTGAGCGCTCGAAAACGGCAAATTCAAATGAGCCTTTTCTTTCCCTGTATAAAAAAACATGGATATGGTATGGCATCCTTCCCATCTGCTTTCTCCTTTTCCTTCTATTATATCCCTTCCCGGCGCATTTAACCCGCTTTTTGTAGATAAATCGCTTTGCCGTGCCTGCCCATGCGTTCCCTCCCTTTCCCGCGCTTTCCCTTCTGCACCTGCCTTTTGCTTCCCTCCCGCCTTCATGTTATGGTAGGGACACCGAGTATCTGTAAAGGGAGGTGCATCGCCATGCAGCGCAGGGAAGACCGGTCTTACCGGGGCGAGCTGGTAGCGTACGGTACTTGCCGAAAGTGCAAAATCATTTGTAAATTCCGTTCCCTGGCCCACGGGAGCAGCGACCAGTACCGGTGTCCTCAATGCGGTACGTTGATAGACGCCACCAGGCTCACGGCAACATAACGAACAAAAGTCCCCGTGCAATATTCCCGGCGACCGTCCTCGGCTCCGAGGATGCACGGGGATTTTTTTGTTTTCGTTGCAAATGCAACGTATAAAATACAATTTTATGGGTATACTATAAATAGAAAAAAGCAAAGGAGCAACCGTTATGGAAAAATACATGAAGAACCTTGCATACGAAAGTGTGCTGCCGTTTTCAGGCCAGGTGTCTTACCTGGAGGGACAGGTTGCCAGCAAGACCATCGCGCAAAACGAAGCTTTAAGCCTTACGCTGTTTGCCTTTGATAAAGGCGAGGAGATCAGCACGCACGAGTCCGAAGGCGATGCGCTCGTCATCGCTCTCGATGGCGCAGGCGAGGTAACGATCGATGGCAACAAACACATCCTGCACGCAGGAGAGTCCATTGTCATGCCCGCGCGCCATCCGCATGCGGTCTTTGCACAGGAACGTTTCAAAATGTTCCTTGTGGTTGTATTCCCACAGAAAGGAGACTGATTCTTATGAAAGTAACTGTCAATAAGGAAACCTGCATCGGCTGCGGCCTGTGCGAAGGTATGTGCCCGGAGATTTTCCGCATGGCTGATGACGGCCTTGCGGAGGCATATGCCCAGCCGGATACCCCCGCGCTCGAAGATTCGGTTCGTGAAACGGCGGGCAGTTGTCCGACCAGCGCGATCGAAGTAGAAGAATAACCAAAAAACCGCTTCTTTGCCAGAAGCGGTTTTCTTTTTTAAACCGCAGGCGTCAGCGTAAGGCGCATCCTGACCGGCTGGTGGTCGGAATAGGCAAAATCCGTGCGGATAGTCTGTACCTCCTCCACTTGTATGTTGGGCGATACGATGAACCCGTCGATCACAAACATCTGAGACGTTTCATAAGAACCCGTGTACGGCGCACAAAGCAGCCGGCACGTGGGCAGGCTGTCGTCAAAGGCAAAACGGAACCCGTCCGGCAGTACGTCCTCACCGATCACGCCGGGCTTCCAGTTTTCTTCGTCCACCGCCGGATACTCCCGTACCCCGGGAAACGTCTGGTTGAAGTCCCCGCCCGCGACCACATAATTGCCTTTTTCGTATTCACTGCGCAGGACATCTGCAAGCACCCTTGTCTGCGCCGCTTTTCCTTCCCCGTCGTCGTATGCTTCCAGATGCAAATTGACCAGTACAAGCTGCGCATCCGTCCCCTCAAGCGGGATGTGTTCCACCAGCAGGCAGCGCTTCAGGTTGCATGTACGGATGGGCCAGTCAAAAGGCACAGGCAGCGATACCCGCTGTGCGCTTCGCGCCGCAAGTCCGCTCATGGTAAGCAGCCCGCTTTGCACCTGCCCGATCATCGGCAGCGGATAGGGCACAAAATTACATTTATAATTGTAGGCAAACGTTCCCGGCAGGCCTAAGGCATTTTCATAATATGCCGCTTCGTCGATATGGAACGTCCGGCCCGAATTAACGTCCGTTTCCTGCAGGAAATAAACGTCCGCGGGATATTCCTTTAATGTATCCGCGATGCCCGCTAAGTTACTCTCCACCTGCCCGCGGCTTTTGGGGTTCACGCCGCTGCCGCCGTCCATAAAGAAATCCTCGTCCTGATCGAGCCCCGCATAGCCGGTATTGAACGTCAAAAACGAGAGCTCGTCCCCCACCGCAGCCGTTTGCGTCCCCTGTGGCACGCTAAGCTTCTCCGTTTCCTGCGGGTTATATTCGGTAGCGGTTAAAAATATGAGCAGCGCCGCCAGCAGTATGGCGACCACGAGCACCACGATCAAAACCACTTTTCCCACCTTTTTTAACGTCTTTTCCATAGCCGTCCCCTTTTATTACAGAGCGCGCATCGTTTCTTTCCTATAGGCTGCGTTGCCTTCAAGCGCCAAGCGCAGCTGTGCCATCATTTTTTCCTTATCTTCATTGAGCGTACCGCGCAGCGAAATATAATTGGAAGCATGGTTACTGCGGAACACGCTGCCCTCGCAATCCATGTGCTCGAGCATCACCAGCGTTTCGAGGGCGGTCTCCTCCGGGCCCAAAAGCTCGAATTTCCCCGCCTTATAGTCCCGCTCCAGCGGCACGTCGCCTTCTAATAAAAGCGTCAGCAGCCCAATATAATCCGGCTTCATGCGCGTAAACGCTTCTCCCGTCCCTACCGCATGCTCGCGCCAAAGCTCTTTGCCGCCGAGACCGTTTACCGCGGTTACGGAAAGCGGGATGCCCGCCGCCTTCACTTTTAAGCCCGCCGCGACGATCTCATCCGCAGTCTCGCCCTTGTTTACACGTTTGAGCACTTCGTCGCTGCCCGATTCCAGCCCGAGGTACACGATGCCCAGCCCCAACTCGTGCAATGTACGCAAATCTTCCGGCGTTTTGCGTAAAATACTGCGCGGCGAGCCGTAAATGCCCACGCGCTCGCAACACGCAAATCTTTCGCGGATGAGCGTCAGGATGGCCTCCAGGCGCTCCATGGGCAAAATGAGCGCGTCGCCGTCCGCCAAAAAAATACGCCGCACATCCGGATACAGCCCCGCCATCTCCGCAAGGTCGGTAAGGACGTCCTGCAAATCGCGCAGGCGGAACTGCTTTTCTTTATACATGCTGCAAAACGTACATCGATTATGCGAACATCCCACTGTCGCCTGCACGATCAGGCTGCGCGCCTCGCTCGGCGGGCGGAATATCCTTCCTTCATACTGCATTGGTATTTCTCCTTTTCCCCATTATAATCCTTTTCCGGCAGGAAACATAGACACAAAAAAGCGCCGCTTCCGCAATTGGCAAGCAGCGCTTTTCTATTTTTAGAAATCATAGCGCAAATGCGGGTCGCGCGCCGCCTTGACCTCGTCCGGCCGCCCGATGGGCGTTGTTACCGGGGCAGCGTGCAGGCTTTCCGGGTCAGTTTTCGCACGCTCGAAAATCGATCCCAGTGCACGGAGCGCGCTGTCAAGCGTCTCCACGCTCTCCGTTTCCGTGGGCTCAAACATCAGCGCCTCGTCCACGATCAGCGGAAAGCACATGGTCGGCGGGTGGATGCCCGCATCGATCATCGCCTTTGCCACGTCAAGGGCGCAGACCCCCGTCTCCTTTTTAAGGCCCTTCAGCGACAATACGAACTCATGCATACATGGAGAAGCATAAGTAAAGTCGGAATATTTTTCCAGTGCCCGCAGCATATAATTGGCGTTCAGTACAGCGTGCACGGAAGCATCTTTCAGGCCTTCCCCGCCCAGTGACAGGATATAGCAGAACGCTTTGACGACCACGAGGAAATTCCCGTAGAACATTTTGACCCGTCCGATGGAATGCGGCCGGTCATAATCAAGCACATAGTTATCCCCCTCTTTTTTGACCACAGGCACCGGCAGGTACTTTTCCAAAAATGCCTTGCAGCCAACAGGGCCGCTGCCCGGCCCGCCGCCGCCATGCGGCGTGGACAGCGTCTTATGCAGGTTCCAGTGCACCACGTCAAAACCCATGTCTCCCGGGCGCGTTACGCCCATGATGGCGTTCATATTCGCACCGTCGTAATATAAAAGCCCGCCTGCGCTGTGTATGATATCACTCAATTCGCAGATATTCTTTTCAAATTTTCCCAGCGTATTGGGGTTGGTGAGCATCAGTCCCGCAACCGTATCGTCCGCAAGGGCGGCAAGCGCCTGTGTATCCACATGGCCCTGCGCATCGGAAGGCACGCTTACCACGTCAAAGCCGCACATCGCCGCACTGGCGGGATTTGTTCCGTGCGCAGAATCCGGCACGATGATCTTGCGGCGTTTTTCATCCCCGCGCTCCAGATGATAGGCACGGATCAGTTGCAGCCCCGTCCATTCCCCGTGTGCGCCTGCTGCGGGCTGCATGGTCGTCGCATCCATGCCGGCAATCTCATTCAGCATTTCCTGCGTGCGATACAGCACCTCAAGACATCCCTGCGCCGTTTGTTGCGGCTGCATGGGATGTATTTCCGTAAAGCCCGGCAGCGAAGCCAGTTTTTCATTCACTTTGGGATTATACTTCATCGTGCAGGAACCAAGCGGATAAAATCCATTGTCCACGCCGTGCGCCCGCCGCGAAAGTGCCATATAGTGCCTTACGATATCCACCTCCGCCGCTTCGGGGAGCCGCGCAGGCACATCGCGCAGTGAAGAAGCATCCGGGCGGTATTTATTTTTCAGTCTATTTTCCGGCAACAGGCAGGAACCGCGCCCTGCTTTGCTTTTTTCAAAAATCAATTCCATGATGTGCACGCTCCTTTCACCGCCCCGACCAGCGTATCGATCTCCCGCTGTCCGGTAAGCTCGGTCGCGCACCACAGCATTTTCCCGCCGCCGAGGTCAAGGCCTCCGAGGATACCCTTTTCGTCGAGCGCCTTTTGCAGCTTTACAGGACTGACCGGGCTTTGCATAACAAACTCATGGAAGAATTCCCCGCCATACACCGGCGAAAACCCAAGCTTTTGCAGCTCATCCCTTAAGTAATGGGCATTGGCATAGCACTGCTCCGCCACATCCCGCAAACCCTCTTTTCCCATGACGCTCATGTAGACCGCGCTGCGCAGTGCGCACCACGCCTGGTTAGAGCAAATATTACTGCCTGCTTTTTCCCGGCGGATATGCTGCTCGCGCGCCTGCAGCGTGAGTACGAACGCGCGGTTTCCGTCGTGATCCACGGTCTCCCCCACGATCCTGCCCGGCATTTTGCGCATATTCGCTTTGGTACACGCCATAAAACCAAGATATGGCCCGCCAAACGCAAGAGGCAGCCCCAGCGGCTGGCCTTCGCCGACCGCGATATCCGCTCCAAGCTCCGCCGCAGTTTTCAGGATTCCCGCAGCGATGGGGTTTACGCCCAGCACCAGCTTTGCTCCCGCTCCATGCACGAGCTCCGCCATTTGGGCAGTATTTTCGATCAGTCCGAAATAATTGGGCGACGCCAGATAGACGCCCGCCACCGTTTCGTCCAGCTTGTTTTCCAGATCCGCTGCGTCCGTTGTCCCATCCTTTGCGGCGACTACCTCGCAAGCCATCCCGGCCGGTACGGCATAAGTACGGATCGTATCGATCACCTGCGGGTGCGCGCACGAGGACACCAACACCTTGCTGCGCTTCCTGTCGCGCGTCATCAGGCACGCTTCCCCCGCTGCGCTGGCGCCGTCGTAGACGGAAGCATTGGAAACATCCATGCCCGTGAGCTCACAGATCATCGTCTGGAACTCAAAGATACTCTGCAAAATACCCTGGCTCATTTCCGCCTGGTATGGCGTATACGCCGTTACAAACTCATTGCGCGAGGCGATGTTTTCCACAGCCGCCGGGATAAAGTGCCGGTATGCGCCCGCGCCCATAAAGACCGTATCGTAGATTTTATTGCGCGACGCGGCTGCGCTTAGCTCGCGTACCAATTCCAGTTCGCTGAAACCTTCGCCCACATCGAGCTGCTTTTTCAAACGCACCGCTTGTGGTATATCAGCGTACAGCGCCTCCATATCCGCAAGGCCGAGCTGTTTGAGCATATCCTGGGTCTCATCCGAAGTATTCGGAATATATGCCATTTTATTCCTCCTCTTCGAGCACTTTTTCATACTCTTCAGGGGACAGTAATTCTGCGCTGTCCATGTCCACGCTGTCAAGCTCCACGAACCATGCGCCATAGCTGTCGTCGTTGATCATCTCCGGGCTGTCCGCAAGCGCCTCATTCACTGCCGCAACCGTACCCGCAATGGGCGCATAAACATCGGACGACGCCTTGACGGACTCCACGACCGCAAGGTTATCGCCGCGCGCGAACACATCCCCTTCCTGCGGCAGCTCCGCATATACGAGGTTCCCCAACGTTTCCTGGGCATAATCCGTGATACCGATCCGTGCTTTTTCGTCGGGCATGACCTCTACCCATTCGTGCGATTTTGTGTACTTTAAATTTTTGGGAACGTTCATTTTTTGATCCTCCGTTTTATTTGTTTGCTTTATAGAATGGAAGTTTTACCACTTCCGCTTTCAGCTTTTTCCCGCGCACCTCTACAAAGAGCGTTTCTTCCTCCAGCCCCGACGGTACGAGAGCAAGAGCGATCGCCGCTCCGAGCGTGGGCGACATCGTGCCCGAGGTGACCCTTCCGACCTCCGCGCTGCCCGCAAAAACCTTCGCCCCTTCGCGGACGATACCGCGGTCAATAAGCTTTAAACCAATCCGCTTCCTAAGGCGCGCCGGTGTGAGCGCCTCTTTGCCGATGAACTCGTCCTTATCCACCTTGATGGCAAAGCCGAGCCCCGCTTCACGCGGGGTGATCTCCGCCGAAAGCTCGTGCCCGTATAAGGGCATTGCCGCCTCCAATCGCAGCGTATCGCGCGCGCCCAGTCCGCAGGGGATGAGGCCGTATTCCTCCCCAGCTTCCATCAGCGTATCCCACATACGCTCCGCATATTCGTCGTTACAATAAATCTCAAAACCATCCTCGCCCGTATAGCCCGTACGCGAGACCAAGCAGGGCATCCCCGCGATCCGCGCTTCCTTGACGAACGTATAATATGCCTGCGGGATGCTGCCCTCGCCCGCTGCCTTTTGCAAAATTTTTTCCGAAAGCGGGCCTTGCAGCGCAAGCTGTGAGACTTGGGCGGAAATATCGCTGAATTGTACGTCGCCCACCAGGTTTTTTTCCATCCATGTAAAATCTTTATCTTTATTCGCGGCGTTGACGACGATAAAATATTCGTCCTCCGCCATTTTATACACGAGCAGGTCGTCCACCGTCCCGCCGTCTTCGTAACACATAGGGCTGTAACGCGCCTGTCCCTCTTTCAGGTTGCGAAAATCGTTCGTCAGGATATAATTGGCCGTCTTTAAGGCGTCCGGCCCGGCAAGGAAGAACTCACCCATGTGCGATACGTCAAACAATCCCGCTTTTTCGCGCACCGCCTTATGCTCGCTCAAAATGCCGCTCTTGTATTGTACGGGGAGGGAATACCCCGCGAACGGGACCATCTTGCCCCCTGCGGCCACATGCTTATCATAAAGGGCTGTTTTCTTTTCCATCTGCTTCCTCCATTATATTCGCGAATCTCTTTTTGGTCTGTTTGGTCAGCTCTTCTGCCGCCGGCGTTGCAGCAACGCATAAACCGCCGGCCGCCGGCTGCCCGTTTTCATGAAAAGCCTTACATATTGATATTACAACAGTGGGAGGAATACCGCAAGCGCCCGCTGTGGACACAGTGTAAATTTTCCCCATGGCAAAACGAACGACATACCGAATACCGTATTCGTCCTTTTTAGGCCTTAGATCGATACTGGGGATCTTATTTTCCGGCACAGCTTGAAAAGCTGGTCTTTTTAAAATGCGTGCTTTCGTATTGGTTTAAGATAGCGGGCTCTACCATAGGCATTACCGCGCACTCCCGGCGATAACACTTAGCGGGCACCGACCCCTGCGTGCATTTTTTCCACGGAAGTTTTCCATTCCGTGCAAAGGCCAGGAAATCGTCCTGTATTTCTTTCGCGACCTTCTTTGCCTTTTTGACAGACGGCGTCAGAAGGAAAATCAGCTTGCCCATACCTGCGCCGAAATTGCCGAACACAAAGGGGATATCGCTGGAATGGAAGGTATGCAATCCGCTCACCTTCATGGCAGCCGTTTCATAATCAAAGCGGTACATCCATACGTCGTTTCGCAGGCTGCGCGTCTGGGCAAACCACACGCTGCCCATGCGAAATACCATATCCGTAAGCATCATCGTCTTGCCGCGCCGTTTCCCGTAACGCTCCTGATAGGCTTTCGGGATGCACTCCCTGCAAGCCTCGTCTTCGTGGCTGACACCCGCTTCCATGATGCCGCCGATATCGATGATCTTTGCCAGCGGAGGGATATGCAAAAACGACATTTCCTCCCTTGTCGTCCCGATCAGCATAGGGATGCCCTGTCCTGCGCCTGCGGCTGCCGCCGGGATCGGGTAATCCGGTACAAGGCCGCCGTCCACGCTGATGCGGAAAGTTCCCGCACCCAGTCCGCACGCAGAGCAAAACGCCTGTTGCGTCCCAGCAAGCTTTCCCGCCGGGATCTCCCGCAGCTGTTCTGGCGTGTCGATATGCATGAATTCCAAAAAACATTGGGCAGTCCGCTGCCCTTCCTCTTTTCCTTGCAGCAGTGTTGGCCCGCCGCTCATCACAATACATTGATGCAGCAGGCCTTGCGCTGCGGGAAGTGTGGCAAGCACAGATGTTGCCGTCCCGCCTGCGGACTGCCCGAATACCGTCACATGATCCGGGTCGCCGCCGAACGCATCTATATTATCATGTACCCACCGCAGCGCTTCTATGATATCAAACAAGCCGCAGTTTGCGTCGCAGCCCTGGCCCAGAAAAGAAAAATCCAAAAAACCAAGTATCCCGATCCGGTAATTACATGTGACTACCACCACATCGCCATATCCTGCAAGGTACGCCCCGTTGTAGGCATCCTCGCTGCCCGTACCGCCCGCAAACGAACCGCCATGGATAAAAAAGAGCACAGGCCGTCTTTTTCGATCTGCACACGGCGACCAGATATTGAGCGTCAGGCAATCCTCATCCATATCCGCATTCTTATGGTTTGGTTGCGGACAACAGAAACCAAAGTTTTTGGCTTCCCTTACCCCCTCCCACGGTTTTATCTTCCGCGTCCGTATAAAGCGCAAATCTCCTTTCGGGGCCTCTGCATAAGGGATCCCTCTCCACACATATACGCCGTTTTCGCTGTCGCCCTCCACTTTACCTACCGTTGTCCCAACCACTGCGTCGCGCACGCGCCTCATCCCTTTCCATTTCTTATTGAAAATATCATACACCTTTTCCTTTTATTGTCAACATCCCTATGCAGGCAAAAGCGTTTTTCACAGGCGCGTCAACATTTCTGCGTGACATTTCCCCGCACAGGTATTTTCAGTACCGCCCATATAATAAAATAAGTAGAAGTACTGGAATACACATGAAGCAACACTAATAATAATTATGGAGACAAAAACATATGACGATTACACTTGATACTTTAAAAGAAAATATAAACGCTTATCTCGATACGTTTGATCAAAGAGACATCTCGCCGTCCACTTTTACGCTGTATACGCGCAACTTATCGCACATGCTGCACTTTTTCGAGCACGATTTGAAGAAAGAAAAAATAAGTCCCGGGGACATGCTTTCGTTTAAAGACTATGTCGTGAAGACCTACAAGAACATGACGGCGATCAATATGCTGGGTACGGCGAACCGGTTTTTCCGCTTTATCCGCGCGGAGGATTTTTGCGTGGACAACATCAAAAAAGAAGAACCCGACTGTCCTCCGGATATCCTCACCAAGGAAGAATACCGCAAATTACTCGCAGTTTCGGCACGTGAAGACAGCAAGCTTTACTACATTATTCGTACGTTTGCCTGCACAGGCATCAACTACAGCGATTTGGAATTTATCACGGTGGAAGCTGTGCACGAAGGATATGCGATCGCACGGCGCAGGGACAAGCAGTGGACGATTATCATTTCCCGCAACCTGCAAAAGATCCTTTTACAGTATTGTGCGGAAAACGGGATCCACAACGGGATCATTTTCAGCGGCAGGGGCAACAACAAGATCATCGACCGCGGCTACATCTGCCGCCAGCTCAAAGTATTCGGCTCTATGGTCCATATCGATGAATGTAAACTGACGACGCGCGGGCTTCGGTTGTATTTCTCGCGGACGTTTCTGGAAAGCGAAAAAGACGTGATGGAATTAAACGAGCTTCTCGGCAACAAAATCTATTCCAGCCACCAACTGCTCCCCAGCAGGAGTATCGAGGAGAAAAGCCGCGCTCTTTCACGGCTGGAGCTTTAAAACGCCTCCACACTATTTGTTATATCTTACATAGTATGAAAAAGGAACGGGACTCCGTTCTTTTTTCATTTCCAGCGCGAAAAAACGTTGCTTTTGCATTTCTCTTATGATATTATATTGCAAGACAATTTAATCAGATGGCGGCGTAGCTCAGTTGGCTAGAGTACTCGGTTCATACCCGATTGGTCGGTGGTTCGAATCCACTCGCCGCTACCAAATAAGAAAGTTCGTATCGAAGATACGGGCTTTTTTGTTTGATTGTGGAGGATGAGAACCACCGGTGGTTCATGCGAATAAAGCCCGCAGGGCGCAGATGAGCTATCCACTCGCCGCTACCAAATGAAACCTATACGTTAGTATGGGTTTTTTATTTGGGTCGAATGAGGGAATCGAACCAAGAACAATTTGCTGGACTTTACGACTATAAAAGCTTACATGTTAATATACATTGCTTGTAGCAACGGGCAGGTTCTCATACAATAGTGATAAAGACTAAAAGAAAGGATGTTATCCTGAATGTTAAACGAAAACATGAAAGCAATCAGAAAATCAAAAGGACTTTCGCAAGAAGAACTTGCTGTCAAGTTGAATGTGGTGCGGCAAACAATCTCTAAATGGGAGCAAGGATTGTCAGTTCCTGATTCTGAAATGTTAATCTCCATATCGGAAGCGCTTGAAACACCCGTAAACGCTTTGCTTGGAGAAGCTGTTGTTGAGTCGAAAGCCGCTGACTTAAAAGCAATTTCAGAAAAACTGGAGATTATAAACTTACAGCTTGCACAAAGGAAAACCACAAGACGAAAAATACTTCATTGGCTACTTATCTCATTGTGTGCGGCCATAATAATAATTTTTGCGGTCTTGACAGTCTTCAATAGTCCTTACTTAGATTGGGATTATAGTGATCCTGAAACCAGCGTTATCGGAGTAGCTTTTCACGCATTTGAATGGCTGTTTGTCCGATTGGCGCCGATTATCCTTATCGGGGCAATCGTTGGAATTTTCCTAACACGGAAGAAAGGATAAAGCTTCTTTACACTGACCATTCAAAAACCTAATCACATTCTTAGCGTATCCTTTAGCAGCTACCACATAAAAAGTCCGTATCGAAAATACGGGCTCTTTTTATGTGATTGTTTTTGGTTTTGACCCACCGGTGCATATATCTAACATATCCGTATCACCAAATTTTTCAAGTGCAATTTGCATGTCCAATGAGTTACAGATATTGAGCTAGCTGGTTTGTCGCAGGTGTTGGATGTTCCAATTCAGTATTTTTTCGATTAAAACAATTGATTTTTGCAATTGTCTGAACGGAGCATCGATTTCTTATTTAAACTTCACCGCCGTACCGTACGCCAGCACTTCGGCCGTGCCCTGCGATATTTCCGCAGTCGTATACTTTACATTGATAATGGCATCCGCACCATATTTTTGCGCGTCCTGGATCATCCTTGTCGTAGCGATTTCCCGTGCCTCGTTCATCATTTCCGTATACTCAATGATTTCACCGCCCGCGATGTTGCGGAACCCGGCCAATATATCCTTGCCGATATGCTTTGCCTGGACGACCGCGCCCCGCACCAGGGTGATTACCTCAAGGTCTCTTCCCGTAATAAAGCTGGTATTTACCAATATCATACTCTTCCTCCTTTGTTTTTCCTTCAGTATAACATGTAAAGCACGAGGCGGTCTATAACCGCGTGCCGTGATCCGCTTTTTTCTCATTCCATCTATCTTTTAGACTATTTTTATGCTATATTTAGAATGATATTTCTAGTGGGAAACAAGAGGTAATTATGATAGTAACGGACGAACAAAAACAAAGGATACAGACCGCGGAGCAGATGCTCGGCGAAGCCACGGAATCCCTCGACCTGCCTGCCCTGCGCGAAGAGCTTGCGGAGCTCACTGCGAAAATGGAGGCACCGGATTTCTGGAACGATGTGGAAACCGCAAATAAAATCACCCGGCAGGAAAAGCCGCTGAAAGCCAAGATCACGCTGTGTGAAAAGCTCCACTCCGCCCTGGAAGACTTAAAAGTCCTCGTGGAGATGGTGGACGAAGAACAGGATGAAGAACTTCTTTCCGAGCTCAATATCGAGCTTAGCGAATTTGAAAAAGATGTGACCGATTTTCATCTGCAGACGCTCCTTTCAGGTACATACGACGCAAACAACGCGATTATCTCGCTGCATGCGGGCGCGGGCGGCACCGAGGCGCAGGACTGGACGCAAATGCTCATGCGTATGTATACGCGCTGGGCAGAGCGCCACGGCTATGATGTCAGGATACTGGATTCCCTCGACGGGGACGATGCGGGCATCAAAAGCGTGACCATGCTGATTTCCGGTGACAATGCTTATGGCTATCTGCGGAATGAAAAAGGCGTGCACCGGCTGGTGCGTATTTCCCCGTTCGATTCCAATGCGCGGCGGCATACGTCTTTTGCCTCGCTTGATGTAACCCCTGAAATCGACGATGCGGACAACGATATCGAAGTGAATCCGGACGATATCCGTGTGGATACTTACCGGTCTTCGGGAGCAGGCGGGCAGCACGTCAACAAAACGTCTTCCGCGATCCGTATCACGCACTTTCCGACGGGTATCGTCGTGCAATGCCAGAACGAACGTTCGCAGCTCCAAAACCGCGAGACCGCGATGCGCATGTTAAAATCCAAGTTGGCTGAAAAACGCGAGGAAGAACGCATGGCACATTTGGCGGAGATCAAAGGCGACCAAAAAAAGATCGAGTGGGGCAGCCAGATCCGCTCCTATGTCTTCTGTCCGTATACGATGGTCAAGGATCACCGTACAAACGTAGAGACGGGCAACATCAACGCAGTGATGGATGGCGACATCGACGAATTCATCAAGGCCTGCCTGATCCAGGGTTTTTAAAGGGGCACCCCATTGACAGCGCGCAGCGGACGCGCTGTTTTTTTACAAAAATTCACAATTTGTTCATAATTACACGTACTTGTTTCACGCCTGCAAAATTTTTATAATGGTGACAATAGAAATGTTCAGATGGGATATGAGGAAGGTTTGCTAACGGAAAAAAAGAAAAAAATTTGGAGCTTGATCGGCAAGAATACAGCCTCCTTTGCTTTTTGCATGGGCTGTATTTATTTATTCCTTTTTCTGTTTGGCCCCCAAAACACTTTGCCCTCTGTAGCTGTCGTCGTCGGCCTGATGACTTTCCCGCTTATAGACGTAAAAACCAACCACCTGCAATTTTCGTTGGCTATTTTTCTCCTGTTCCCCATCATCGGCCTCGTCTCCGTACTCTCCCTTTTAAATGTCTGGCTGGGTATCCTGTGCAATTTCGGCATCGTGCTGCTCATCCTTTTGCTCACGACTGAGCCGCAGGACCTAAAGCCATATGTTACGTTTTTGTTGTGCTATATTTTTTCACAAGGAAGTCCCGTGTCAAATATAGATGCTTTTTTTTCACGTATGGTTTGTCTCACAGCCGGCGGGCTGGCGGTTGCAGCCGTAACCTATTTTACATGGCGGCATAAACAAAAAGACAGCGTGCAACATAGCCTGCGCGAGCAAATCCGCATTTCCGGCAGGCATAAAAGTTTTATCCTGCGCATGGCGCTCGGTCTTACGATAGCCGGGATCATCGGCTTCGCGTTGCACTTGAAAAAACCAATGTGGATCAGTATCGTCGTCTTTTCCCTGACACAAATCGATAGCAAGGAATCGCGCCAGCGTATCAAATATCGCGTGATCGCTACGATCATCGGCATCTTCCTGTTCCTCCTGTTCTGCCAGTACCTGATCCCACAAGAATATATCTTTTTCTTCATTATTTTTCTCGGTTATCTGAGCACGTGGGTCAAGGAGTATAAGTATACGCAAATCATCAATACAATCAATGCAATTAACGCCAACCTTGTGTTATTTGATTCCACCACCGCTATCGGAAACCGTTTTCTCCTTCTTGGTATCGGTATTGCCATCGTCCTTGCCATGTATTGCTTAGACCATATCGCCAGGCATTTGACCGGGAAGCGGCACGTGCATCCAACGATGCAATCGAACTAAAAGACCGGTCATGGGCAACAATTCGTCTTTTTGTGCCCTTTTTACATTTTTTAATGTTGCGCCTGCCTGTATGGGGTATGTAAAAAGCGACTACATTTCGTATTTCATGGAGCAGGAGGAATCATCATGAATCTAAAAATCAGCGTTCTTTTTCGTGCCATTCCGCTTCTGATGGGCGCCATATGCCTCGGATTCGGACTCTATGTAAAAGGGATGGCCATCGGCGACGGCTATCTGATCGCCGGCAATGTGCTTATGTCGCTCACCGCGATCTGTATCGCCCTGTTTTCGACAGCCGCGACGATCATCCGCCAGATCATCAAACGTTTCACCAAAGCGGACAGGATATTTTATCCCATCCTGGGCTATGCCGCCGGCATCATCACTTTTATTTGCGGCGTCATGCTCTTTACGTCGGGCGATACATCGGCGGACATCGTATCAGGCAACGTCGTATCCGGTGTAGGGCTCATTGCGTGCTGTGTGGCGACGGTAGCGATCTCGTCCGGCAAATTCAGCAAAATTACCGCAAACTCATCCAACCTCACCTACGGCCAGCCGGTAACGGATGGATATTCCAGAGGAACTTATGCCGTCTACTACAGCATCCCCATTATCTGTACCGTTATTGCCCTGATCCGCGGTATCCTGTTGCTCGCAGACGGCAGCACGCCCTCCCTCGTCGCCGGGCATGTCATGATCGGCCTGGGCCTTATCTGCACCTGCCTGATCGCCCTCGTGGCTACGATCCTGCGGCAGATACAGAATACCTTTGGCCAGCAAGAGCGCTGGAAATGGAGCATTTTTGTTGCCGTCCTTGGCACGGTATGCCTTGTATGGGGCATCCTGCTCATGATCCCGTACAGCGCGGCTATGGTAGCGCCGGGCTTCGTGCTCATCGGGCTTGGCATGATCTGCTACAGTATCTCAAGCAAGGTGCTCCTGCTCGCTTCCGTATGGAGGCGCAATGCACCGCTTGCAAAGCGTATCCCCATGATCCCGGTAATGACTGCGCTGTCCTGCCTATTTTTGGCGGCGTTCCTCTTTGAGGCTTCGTACGCAAACCCCAACTTCTTCGTGCCCGCACATATTATGGTCGGCCTTGGCGCCGTATGTTTCACCCTTTTCGCCATCGTTTCGATCCTCGAATCGGGCACTTCAAAGTCGTGACCCCGCCCTTTGGAAAACGTGCAACAAAAAACAGGAGAGTAACCTCCCCTGTTTTTTTATCTCCCTTATTTTGCGACCGGGAAGTATATCTCCGTGATCAGGTCGTCCTCCGGCACTTCGTGCGGATTGTTGAGATACTTTTCATACGGCTCTCCGACCACGCGGTAACCGTTGTCCTCGATCCATTTGACGAGCGCGCCGTACGTCTCGCCGAGGGCCGCATAAGCCCCCAAATGTGCCGCCATTGCGCACAGCCCGCCGGGGATCGTCCGCGATATACCGCTTTTCTGCGAAATGATCGCGCCCACCTCCGCGTCCGTATGCTCCGGGTCAAACTCGTTGCCATGATACATCGCTATGACCCCGCCGCTGCATGTAAGCCCGTTGTCCTGTAGCTTTTTCATCGCTTTAGCATACAGTTTGTCAAAATCCCTGATGGCGATCACGTCGCGCTCGCTTACCAGCTCAAACGGCTTTGTCTCTATCAATTTTACTTCCTGCGTTCCCTTATTCATGATATCGATTCCTTTCTTTAGCAGATCCATGTCCTCCCGCATTTTTGCGAGGGTGCTTTGCCGATGTACGATATCCTTTTTCTGTTCCTCGTACTTCACAGCGAACCGCGCCGCCACCATGTTTGCGTCCGCATGCAGCAGCTCTGCAGTTTCCTCCAGTGTGAACCCGTAATCCTTGCACTTCAAAATAAAGAACATATCACGGAACTGCGATGCTTCGTAATAACGGTACCCCGTCTCGCCGCTCGTATGCGCAGGCGTCAAAAGCCCGATCCTGTCGTAGTGGCGCAGCGTCTTGGTCGTGACCAGGCACAGCGCTGAAAATTCTCCTATCGTAAACATCAGCTTTCTCCTTTTGCTTTTGGATCGATCCTTAAGACCATCATATCCCTTGCCCTTGGGGCAAGGTCAAGTACTTTTTTAAAAATTTCGCTTATGAAAAAGGAATACCTTTTGGTATTCCTTTATTTTTCCGCTTTTCTTAACGTATGCATCGCCTTTTCATAATCATACTTGTGTACATAGACATAATAAGTATTCGTTTTGGCAGGCTCCGCGTAGCGCGTCGCAATCCCATTGCTTGTGCGGGCATCCAATCCGCGGCCTCCAGACCATGAATTTTTCATATCGGCTTCATACTTGATCTGGCTTCCTGAAAGCGCATTTTTCAGCTTCATAAAAAACTGTTCGTCGCTTCCCATCCAGACTTCTTTTCGGTTCCACGGCATCATTTCACTTGTTTCCTCCTTGTGCCACAAAACTATGTTTTTACGCTCACCATATCATACTACCAACCTATGGGATAAGCAAGCGTTATTTGCATTAAAAAAAGGAACGTTTTTCATGCGTTCCTTTTCCTCGTTTTCATCAACGGATAGATCCCAGGCAGCCTGCCTTAACATATTTATACCGGCCGGAAGAAACGCATACGCTTATGTCAGGCGTTTTTCCCGCAGCAATTCTTATACTTTTTGCCGCTGCCGCACGGACAGGGCTCGTTCCTGCCTACCTTCTTTTCCACGCGTACAGGCATTTGCGCCTCGCCGGCGCTTGCGCCCCCCTGTACGTTCCTCCGCTGTCCCTGCGCGATCGGGTTCCCGTCCTCGTCCACGTTCGCCCGCGCGCCCGCCACTTCTTTTTGCTCCACCTTGCTCTCCACTTTGATGTGGTACAGCATATAAATGGTCTCTTCGCGGATCGCGTCCACCATCGCGTCGAACATATCGAACCCTTCAATGCGGTACTCGTTGATCGGGTCGCGCTGCCCTAAGGCACGCAGCCCGATGCCGCGGCGGAACTGGTCCATCGCGTCGATGTGGTCCATCCACTTGGAATCCACCACGCGCAGCAGTACCATACGTTCCACGTCGCGCATATTGAAGCCCGCGCCGTCCATTTCTTCTTCCTTCTTGGTATATGCTTCCCTGACTGCGCTCAAAAGCTCATCGCGCAACACGGGGATTTCCGCCGTCTCTTTTTCGTCGTCGCTGTAATGCTTTACCTTCAAGGCAAATACGCGTTCAAAGTAAGCATACAGGTCGTCCCAGTCCCATTCCTCCGAATATTTCCCTTTGGGGCAATAGACGCCGATCGCATTGTCCACCAACGTTTCCACCATACCGGTGATATTGCCCGTGATGTCGTCGCCCATCAGAACCTGCTTACGCTGGCCGTAGATGACTTCACGCTGCTTGTTCATGACGTCGTCATAATCGAGGACGTGCTTCCTCAAGTTGAAATTGTTGCTCTCGATGCGTTTCTGCGCCGTTTCGATCTGCTTTGTAAGCATGCCGAACTCCAGCGGCATATCGTCGTCATCGCCGGAAAGGCGCTCCATCATCGCCTTGATACGGTCGCCCCCAAACAGGCGCATCAAATCGTCTTCCAGCGCGATGAAGAACTTGGAAGACCCCGGGTCTCCCTGGCGTCCGCTGCGGCCTCTGAGCTGGTTGTCGATACGGCGGGATTCGTGCCGCTCTGTACCGATGATCGCCAGCCCGCCGAGTGCGACGACTTCTTCGTGCTCCGCATCCGTGATCTTTTTATGCTTTGCCAAAAGCTCCGCATATTTCTTGCGCGCCGCCAGGATCTCCGGATCATCCGTTACCGCGTGGCTGACCGCGTTCTCGATCATCTCATCCTCCATGCCGTCCATGCGCATTTCATTCCTCGCGAGGTAATCCGCATTGCCGCCGAGGATGATGTCCGTACCACGGCCCGCCATGTTGGTGGCGATGGTGACCGCGTTTTTCTTACCGGCCTGCGCCACGATCTGCGCCTCGCGCAGATGGTTCTTCGCGTTCAGCAGCTCGTGTTTTACCCCCCTACGTACCAACAGCGAGGAAAGGTATTCGTTGTCCGCCACCGAGACCGTACCCACAAGGATCGGCCGGCCCGTCGCGTGCAGCGCTACGATCTCATCCGCCACAGCGTTAAATTTTCCTTTTTTTGTCCCGTAGATCGCATCGTTCAGGTCTTTACGGATCATCGGACGGTGTGTGGGCACTTCCACGACGTTCAAGTTGTAGATGCTCTGAAATTCGTCTTCCTCCGTTTTTGCCGTACCTGTCATGCCTGAAAGCTTGTTGTACATACGGAAAAAGTTCTGGAAGGTGATGGTCGCGAGCGTCTTGGATTCGCGCTCCACCTTCACGCCCTCTTTTGCCTCGATCGCCTGGTGCAGCCCGTCCGAATAACGGCGGCCGATCATCAGCCGTCCTGTGAATTCGTCGACGATCACGACTTCCTTTTCGTCCGTCACCACATATTCGCGGTCGCGGATGAACAGGCGGTGGGCCTTTAATGCCTGGTTGATGTGGTGCACGATCTCCGTGTTTTCGATGTCCGTCAGGTTGTCGAGCTTAAAGAACTGCTCCGCTTTTTTAACGCCTTCTTCCGTTAAGTTGATGGCTTTCATCTTTTCGTCGACTTCGTAGTCGTCCTCTTCTTTTAACTTGCGCACGAACCTGTCCGCCTGCTGGTAAAGATCCGTACCCTTGTCTCCCTGTCCCGAAATAATGAGCGGCGTACGCGCCTCGTCGACCAGGATGCTGTCCACCTCGTCGACGATCGCAAAGTTGAGTTCCCGCTGCACGAGGTCGCTCTTGCGGATAACCATGTTGTCACGCAGGTAATCGAACCCCAGCTCGTTGTTCGTGGAATATGTGATATCACAGGCATATGCCTTCTGCTTCTGCGCCTTATCCATCTCGCGCGTCACAAGGCCCACCGTGTACCCAAGGTAACGGAATACCTTGCCCATCCATTCGCTGTCGCGCTTTGCTAAGTATTCGTTGACCGTGACGATGTGTACGCCTTTGCCGGAGATCGCATTCAAAACCGCCGGCAGTGTCGCTACCAGCGTTTTCCCTTCACCGGTCTTCATCTCTGCGATATTGCCCTGGTGGAGGACAATGCCGCCTAATACCTGCGCATAAAAGTGTTTCATCCCCAAAACGCGCCAGCTTGCTTCGCGTACCTGTGCAAACACATCGGGCAAAAGAGCGTCCAGCGATTCGCCGTTTTGATGACGCTTTTTGAATTCCTCCGTCATCGCCACGAGCTCGTCGTCGCTCATTTCTTCATAAACCGACGAAAGCGCCTCTACCTTGTCTGCGAGCTTCTTGACCGGACGCAGCGCCGAATTTGAAAACAATCCCATAAATATTGTAACCTTCTCTCTTTATATACAATAATTGTTAGTAAACCAATTCCTTACATTTTATCAAAGTTACTATATGAAGTAAATCCAATCGCTTCAAAATCTACAAAAAGTTTATAAATACATTGTGCTTTGCCTCCCGTTTCTTTATAATAAGCGTAACAAAATCTGCGGCAGGAGATTCGTGTCCGTGGTTGCAAGCCGATGCCAGTCGCAGGCGAAGCGGTCCACGTAAGCACGTTTTTCGTGTGAGCATAGTGCGGCTAGACGTAAGACCGTCCTTCCAAAAAGGAAGAGAGGGGTAAGAGTGGCCAAATGGCTGCGGGGCTCCCGGGCGGCGAATGTGGGGGAAAAGACCAGGTCGGGCGAATCTTTTGCCGCAGATTTTGCGTTTTTTAAAGGAAACAGGCCATGGTATGCAGAATACCTTATATAATATCAAACGGAAGGGGCGAACTACATGAATATCAATATTTCCGGCAAAAACATCAATATCTCCAATTATTTACGCGACATCGTAAATAAGAAAGCAGGCAAGCTGGAACGCTACTTCAAACCGGACACGGAAATGCAGGTAACGCTGTCCATCGAAAAATCCCGCCATATCGCGGAGGTCACGATCGTGTGCGACGGCCTCGTGCTGCGCGGCGAAGAAGCGACGGGCGATATGTATTCCTCGATCGACGCCGTACTCAAAAAGTTGGAGCGCCAGATGCGCAAGCACCGCACCAAGCTGGAGCGCCGGCTTCATGAATCCGCTTTTGACGAGGATACCGTATACGATTATTTTGACGAAGACTTTGAAGAAGACGAACCGCAGCTCGTACGCAAAAAGAAATTTGCGTTGCGCCCGATGGATGTAGAGGACGCGATCATGCAGATGGATCTCCTGGGGCATAATTTCTTTGTTTTCCGCAATATGCACAACAACGAGGTAAACGTGCTCTATAAGCGGACAGACGGCAATTACGGCCTCATCGAACCACAGTAAAAAAGAACAAAAGCGTTGCCAACAGGCAGCGCTTTTTCAGTTATATTGGAAATTCTTTGGAATAGGTGAACACCATGACGGACGCGCCTGCATCTTTTAAGGGCCGCATCGCTTCGCTCACAGTCATGCCCGTCGTATAGATATCGTCTATGAGCAGGATATTTTTTCCCTTCACGTCTGCGCCCTTTTTGAGGGCGAACGCACCTTCGATGTTCTTTTTCCGCTGCCGCGCGTCGAGCTTGAACTGCGGCTTTGTGTCCCGCGTTCGTTCCAGCACACTCCTGCACGGGAGGCCCAGCAACACGCCGAGGTGTGTAGCGATCATCTCGCCCTGGTCGTAGCCACGCTGTTTTAGCCGGTTTTTGTGGATGGGAACAAAGGTCAGGAAATCCGCATCGACCTCGTAGTCATTCAAAAAATCCGCCATCTGCTGTGCAATAAAAACAGAGTACCGGGGCATGCCGTTATATTTGAACTGGTGGATCAGGGATCGTACCGGCCCGTCGTAGCGGTAGGCGTACAAAAGCCCGCCGTCATAAAAACCGTCGCGGTTTTTCAGCGCCTCCACCTGCTTTTCGCACGCCGTGCACGCAAGCTCCCCCTGCGGTATTTCACGCGCGCAATACACACACTGGCTGCCGGTGAGCGTTAGTTTTTTCAGCAGCTCATAGAACCTGTTCATTCCCCGTTATCCTCGCAAGATAATTCAGTTCCCGCTTCAAGATCGTGTTGCGGCGGCTTTTCTGCGCATTGCCGACCATATATTCGTAGGTGCGCCGGCTGCCGATGACCACTACTTTTTTCCGGGCGCGCGTCACACCCGTATAAAGCAGGTTCCGTGCAAAAAACGGATTGACGGCATACAGCATGGGCATCAGGATCACGTCAAATTCGCTGCCCTGCGATTTATGGATCGTATAGGCATACGCGCCGTCCAGCTCGGCCAGATCGGGCAGTTCGTACTGGCAGCGCTTCATATCCTCGAACAATACATCCGTCACACCGCCGCAGACCGTTTCCACCGTCCCGATGTCCCCGTTGAATACGCCTTCGCCCATCTGCACGCTCACGTCGTCGCGCCACTGCCGCGCGTAATTATTCTTGATTTGCATCACACGGTCGCCCTCGCGGAAAATACGGTCGCCAAACAGGATCTCGCCTTTGTCCTTTGCTTTGGCATTCACCGTTTCGCGCAGGGCGTTATTCAATTCCAACGTGCCCAGCTCCCCTTTTTTGATGGGCGCGACCACCTGTACGTCGCTGCCCTCCTTCCAATACCTGGCGTAAAGCTCACATATGGCTGCGCGCACCTCGCCCGGCGTTTCCCGTTCGATAAATTCAAACGTTTCATCATATTCCCCGTCCGCCACGCCATTGAGGATATCGTAGGCCGCATCCGCGATGCCGCCCGCATTGCGGAACCGCTGCGTCAGCTTAACGCTCGTTACCGCGTCCGACTCGATGACGTCGCGCATCACGTTGCCTGGCCCTACGGACGGGAGCTGGTCCGCATCTCCCACGAGAATAAGACGCGAACCCTCTTTTAAAGCGTTCAGAAGGTTGCGGAACAAGAACACATCCAGCATGGATACTTCGTCCACGATCACCGCGTCCGCCTCCAGCGGGTTTTCCTCGTTCCTGCGGAAGTAGCAATTGAATGCATCCTCGTCATACGAATATTCCAGCAGCCTGTGCAACGTGGATGCCGCGCATCCCGTCGTTTCCTGCATGCGTTTGGCCGCACGTCCCGTAGGGGCGGTCAGCGAACATTCCAGCCCCGCGCTGCCCAGTATTTCGAGCACCGCCTTAAGGATCGTCGTCTTGCCTGTCCCAGGGCCGCCGGTGATCACGCACACCCTGCTTGTGACCGCTGCGCGCACTGCGTCCTGCTGCTCTTGTGTCAGGGAATATTCCCTGGCTTTTTTCTGCAAAAGCGCGTCTGCGCCGCGCATCCCCGCCGGCGCGGACGCGCACGAAAGAGCAAACAGCTTGGCTGCGCACCTTGTTTCTGCGCGGTATGCCGTTTCCAAAAACACCGCCTGCATATCCGGATAATATTTGCGCAATACGACCTCTTTGGTAAAGGCCAGCGACAACAGCGCGTTCGTCACGCTTGCCTCGCTCACGCCGAGGCGCTGCGCCACATGCGGGACGAGCTGCTTACGGAACACGTAGGTGCTGCCGCGCGCCAGCATCTTTTTCAGTACGTTCAATATGCCGTTTTTTATGCGGAAGGGAGAATCGTTCAAAATGCCGATCTGCATGGCGATCCTGTCCGCAATCATAAAGTCGATCCCACGCACATGGTCGATCAGGACATATGGATTTTCACGCACCTTTTTGGCAGCGTCCTCCCCCAGCTCCGAAACGGCGAGCGTCGCCTGGCGCGTGGTGAGGCCCATACCCATCAGGTCTGCATACACATACTTTTTCAGTGAATATTCTTTCATGGCCGCGTGTACGCTGTCCGCCAAACGTTTGGAGACCCCCTGCACCCGCGCAAGCTCACGGTGGTCGTTTTCGATCACCTCGAACGTTTCCTCGCCGAACTCTTCCACGATGCGGCGGGAAAGCGTTTCACCCAATCCCTTGATGAACCCGCCGGACAAAAACAACACGATATCGTTCAGGTCTTTGGGCAGCGTACTTTCGTAAGACTGCACCGAAAACTGCACGCCGTATTTGTTGTGCGTTTTATAGGTACCAAAAAAGCGCGTACGTTCGCCGGGCTTTAGGTCGGGCATGTTGCCCACCGCAATGGTGGGCTCGCCTGCATCGACTTCCGCCACGGTATAACCGTCCGCGCTCTCATAAATAATACTTACTACTGTTCCAACTATTTCGGTCGTCAAATCTCTTTCTTGATGGCCTCCACCATATCAAGCTTCTCCCACGGCAGATCGAGGTCGTCGCGGCCAAAGTGCCCGTAAGCAGCCGTCTGCCTGTAGATCGGGCGCTTTAATTGGAGCTTTTCGATGATCGCGCTCGGGCGAAGGTCAAACAGCTTCGTTATGATGTCTGCAATCTCCGTGCTGTGCTTTTTGCCTGTGCCGAACGTTTCCACAAACACGGAAACCGGACGCGCTACGCCGATGGCGTATGCAAGCTGGATCTCGCAGCGGTCTGCAAGTCCTGCCGCAACAACGTTCTTCGCTACATAGCGTGCCGCATAAGCAGCGCTCCTGTCAACCTTGGACGGGTCTTTCCCGGAAAATGCGCCGCCGCCGTGGCGTCCCATTCCGCCGTATGTATCAACAATGATCTTTCTTCCCGTAAGGCCGCTGTCGCCCTTCGGCCCGCCGATGACAAAACGCCCGGTCGGGTTGATGTAGATTTTGGTATCGTCGTCCATCATCTCGGCCGGGATGATGGGGTTGATGACCTGCTCGATCATATCGCGCCTGATCTGCGCCTGTGTCGCTTCCGGGTCATGCTGTGTGGAAACGACGATCGCGTCCACGCGGAGCGGTTTCCAGTTTTCGTCGTATTCCACCGTCACCTGGGATTTGCCGTCAGGACGGAGGTAATCGAGCGAGCCGTTCTTTCTGACTTCCGCCAGGCGTCTGGAAAGCCCGTGCGCAAGATAGATAGGCATCGGCATATAGGCCGGCGTTTCGTTGCACGCATACCCGAACATCATACCCTGGTCGCCCGCGCCGTTTTCGTCTTCGTCGATATCCTCTTTTGCTTCCAAAGATTTATCAACGCCCATGGCGATATCCGGCGACTGTTCGTCGATGGATGTGATCACGCCGCATGTCTCGCCGTCAAAGCCGTAATCCGCTTTGTCAAAGCCGATCTGTTTGATCGTTTCGCGCGCGATCTTTGCGATGTCCACATACGCGTTTGTCGTGATCTCGCCCATGACGAGCACAAGGCCTGTGTTGACTGCCGTTTCACACGCTACGCGCGCATTCGGGTCCTGCGCCAGGATCGCGTCCAACACGGAATCGGATATCTGGTCGCATACTTTATCCGGATGTCCTTCTGTTACGGATTCCGAAGTAAATAATCTTCTCATTGTATTTCCTCCATATATTTTACATAAATATGTATGATTTCACTAATTACTAATTATAGCAAAGACGCCGGCTGTTTTCAATCAAAAAAACTGCACAGAGTGCAGTTTTTCATTTGCATACGAGCTTACGAAGCCCACGGCGCCATACCCGGGAAAAAGATGCTCGAAAGCATGAGCATGATAAAGCCGGCTACAACGTTGCCGAGGATCACCAGCGGGATCGCCTTTGCGGGCTTTAGCCCCAATACGCTTGCGATCAGCGAGCCTGTCCATACGCCTGTACCTGGCAGCGGGATCGCTACGAAAATGAATACGCCGAGGTATCCGTATTTTTCGATGCCGCCCTTGTGTTTTTCCACCTTACCCATCAGCCAGTTGGCAAAACGGTTGAAAAGCTTCACCTTGCTTCTTTGCATCCAGCGGATGATACGTTCGATAAAAATAACGATGAACGGCGCCGGCAAACACGAACCGAGCAACGCAAGAATATAGGTCGTCCAGAAAGGGACTCCCAGCCCGAGCCCGAGCGGGATCGCTCCCTTGAGCTCGATGATCGGCAGGATCGACGTGCCGAAGACCGTCCAGTAACTGATTGCAGGAATCACTGCCTCCATGTAAAATACCTCTTTTTCTTTTCTAAAACAATACAATAATACTGTATCTGTGATATAATTTCAATGAAAACGGCTGTATTTTAGAAATATTTAAGGAAATCCAAAAAGCATGAAAAAAATTTTAGGCGCCCTGCGCCGCGCAGATGAACAGTTTTCAATGATCCGTCCGGGCGATCGGATCGCTGTCGGATTGTCCGGCGGTAAGGATTCGATGTTGTTGCTGTATGCTTTGAAGCTATACCAGAAATATGCCAAAAAAGAGTACGGCCTGTGCGCCGTCACCATCGACCTCGGCTTCGGCAACTATGCGACGGAGGTCATGCAGGGCTATGCGGATGGTCTTAACGTCCCGCTCACCATCGTCAAAACCAATATTTCCGAGATCGTTTTCGATATCCGCAAAGAGAAAAATCCGTGTTCCCTGTGCGCCAAAATGCGCAAGGGTGCGTTTTACGAAAATGCCAAAAAGCTTGGCTGCAACAAGGCGGCCTTCGCCCACCATGGCGACGACGTGATCGAGACGTTGCTTTTAAGCCTCATGTACGAGGGACGCATGAATACCTTTTCCCCCAAATCCTATATGTCCCGGCGCGATATCACGCTTTTGCGCCCGTTCGTGCTTTTGCGCGAACAGGATATCCTCTCCGCAGTCCGGCGCGCAGGCATCCCCATTGCCAAAAACCCCTGCCCCATTGATTTTTCGACAAAGCGGGAGCAGGCCAAAGACATCGTAAAGTATTTGAACACCCTTTACCCAGCGGTGGCGGACAATATGTTAAACGCCATCAAGAGCACACAAACCTATAATCTGTGGGACAAGGATTTTTCAGGATATTAAGATTTTCACGATACAAAAAACCCGCGAGCCATAACGGTTCGCGGGTGTCTTTTTGATAAAATACTTTTTTAACGCTTGGAGAACTGCGGAGCACGACGTGCAGCCTTCAGGCCGTATTTCTTTCTTTCCTTCATTCTCGGGTCACGCGTCAAGAAGCCTGCCGCTTTGAGCGCGCCGCGCAGCTCAGGCTCCGCTTTGATCAGCGCCCGGGCAATACCGTGACGGATCGCGCCTGCCTGGCCGGTATAGCCGCCGCCCTTTACGTTTACGAACACATCATAGTTTCCCATCGTTTCCGTAAGCACGAGCGGAGAACGCACCAGCATTTTCAGTGTTTCATAACCGAAATACTCTTCGAGGTCTCTTTTATTGACAGTGATACCGCCTTTGCCTGCCATAATGCGGACTCTGGCGATAGATTTTTTCCTTCTACCTGTTCCTAAGAACTGTTCTTTCTTTGCCATCTTTTTGCTCCCTCCCTTACAGCTCGATTACTTCGGGTTTCTGAGCCGCATGGTCATGCTCCGCACCCTTGTAAACGCGTAATTTCTTGAGCATCTTCCTGCCCAGCCTGTTTTTAGGAAGCATTCTCCTTACCGCTTCGTACAAGGCAAATTCCGGTTTCTTTTCCATCAGTTCCTTGTAAGGCGTTTCCTTGAGTCCACCCGGGTATCCCGAATGGCTGCGGTATAATTTCTGTTCCAGCTTCTTTCCTGTAAATACTACCTGATCCGCGTTGATGACGATTACAAAATCGCCGGTATCAACATGCGGGGTAAATTCCGGTTTGTTTTTGCCGTGGAGAATACTCGCAACTTTGCTTGCGAGCCTGCCGAATACCTGTCCCTTGGCATCGACAACATACCACTTCTGCTGCACTTCACCGGGTTTCGCCATATATGTTTTCATTAGGCTTTCCTCCCATGGTATATCCATATTTTTCATTGGTGCGCAGCCTCTCCCGCCTGCAGGATGTCCCAAGTCCTGCGGCAAAATCCGCCGCTTTTGCGCATACACAGGGCTAATTGTGCATATAGGCGCATTGAATATTTTACTGAAAACACGCGCAGTTGTCAAGTATTTTGATTAAAAACAACGTTTGAAACGCGCATACGGCATGTTACAGTTCAATATAAAACAGGACGATGTCTTGGTATATCCCTTCTTTGTCACGGAATCCGCCGCGCACCATGCCGATCCGCTCAAAGCCGATCCGCTCATAAAGCGCGATCGCTGCAGTATTGTCCGCCACCACGGCGTTGAACTGCAGGATCTGGAATCCCAGCTCTTTTCCGCGGACGATACTGTCCCTGACAAGCTGCTCGCCGATCCGCATGCCCCGGCAGCCTTCCTTTACCGCATAGGAAGCATTGGAAATATGTCCGCACCTGCCGATATTATTCGGATGCAGGATGTACAGGCCCACGACCTCCCCGCGGCGGACGGCAACGCCCGCAAAAGATTGTGCGGCAAAAAACGCCGCAGCCTGCTGCTCGCTCATCTCCTCTTCCTGCGGAAACGCGTTTCCCGCAGCTACGACACTGTTCCACAGCTCTGTCATCTGCGGAATATCCCGCGGCCCGTATTTCCTGATATCCAACGTTTCACCCATAATATACTTCCACCAAAAACAATCCCTGCGCCTGTGCCGTTGCTCCCGCAAGCGTCCTGTCCTTTTTGTCAATCGCCTCTTTTACCTCGCCCGGCTCCATCTTGCCCTTGCCGACCGCGATCAGCGTACCCGCCATGATACGCACCATATTGTATAAAAATCCGCTCCCCTTTACGTCAATGTAAATATATTCGCCGTCGCGGCAAAGCCTCACTTCGTTTACCGTGCGTACCGTTCCCTTGATGTCCGTGCCCGCTGCGCAGAATGCGGAAAAATCATGCGTGCCTTCCATATACTGCGCCGCCTGCTTCATGCGCTCCAAATCAAGCGGCACTGGTACAAACATACTGTATAACCGGCTCAGCGCCCCTTTTGCGCGCGCGTTTCGGATCACATAGCGGTAATGCTTGCCCTTTGCGCAAAAACGCGCATGGAAATCGTCCGCCGCTTCATATGACCGCATGATGCGGATATCGTCCGGCAGCACATCGTTCAGCACGTAAAAAAACTTGTCTGCCGGGATATCTGTCTGCGCATCAAAATGCGCCACCTGTCCTAAGGCATGTACACCCGCATCGGTGCGCCCAGAACCATGTACCGCCGTCTTTGTCCCCAGCGTGGCAAGCAAGGCTTCCTCCAGTTTCTGTTGGACGCTGACGCCGTTTTTTTGTATCTGCCAGCCGCAATAATTCGTGCCGTCATATTCGATCACCAAAGCGATACGCAATGTTTTTCTCCCTTACTGCCTTTGTTACAGCCAAATCATAAACGCGATACACAAAGCAAACATCAGGATGGCAGCGATCCAGTCCGTCCTTTCAAAGTGCAGTACCTTCATACGCGTCCTGCCCTCGCCGCCGTGGTAACAGCGGCTTTCCATGGCCATGGCAAGCTCGTCCGCCCTTTTGAAAGCGCCCACAAACAACGGCACCAAAAGCGGGATCATGTTTTTCGCCTTTTTCAGCAGGTTACCGCTGTCAAATTCCGCGCCGCGCGCTGTCTGCGCTTTCATGATGCGATCCGTTTCATCCACCAGCGTGGGGATAAAGCGCATCGCGATGCTCATCATCATCGCCATTTCGTGCACAGGGAATTTGATTTTTTTCAGCGGCCCGAGCAGGCTTTCCAGCCCGTCCGTAAGCTGCATGGGCGACGTTGTAAGCGTCAGCAGGCTGGTCGCAAAAATCAGCAGGATCAGCCGGATGGAGATAAATATCGCTTTTTCAATGCCGTCTGTCGATATTTTGACGATCCCCCACTGCCAGAGGATATGCGAAGGATCCTGCGGCGCAAAAAACAGGATATTCAATACGAATGTAAAAATAATGATAAACAAAAGCGGGCGTATGCTCCGCAATATGGTTCGCATACCGACCTTTGAGAGCACGGTAATCACGATAAATAAAACGCCAAGCGCCAAAAAACCCCACCAGTCCCGTACCACAAATACGGCGACCAGGAACAAAAGCGCGATTATGATTTTCATGCGCGGGTCCAGTCTGTGGACAATGGTATTGCCCGGGAAGTACTGGCCCAAGGTTATGTTTTTGATCATCTGCCGTCCTCTTTATAATGTGTTGCGATAAAGTCGACCAGTTCATCCCTGGTAATGATGTCGTCCGGGATATCCCACCCGCACTGCTTCAAAAGGTAAGCCGCCTGCCGCGCCTCGCTCGCGTCCAAGCCGACAGCCCGGAGCTTCCCGATATCCGCAAAGACTTCCTTTGGCGTACCGTCCATATAGACCGCTCCGTGATCCATGGCAATGATGCGCGTCGCGTAATCCGCGAGTCCATCCATATTGTGCGAAATCATGACGATGGTCGTGCCCTGCGCGTTGAGCCTGCGCACGAGCTGCATGAACTGTTCCCTGCCGATGGGATCGAGCCCGGCGATCGGCTCGTCCAGAATCAGGATACGCGGTTTCGTCGCCAGCACGCCCGCGATCGCTACCTTGCGCTTCTGTCCGCCCGACAAATCAAACGGCGATACGTCGCGTATTTTTTCCGGGTCAAAGTCCATCAACTTAAGGGCGTCGTCCACGCACTTCCTGACATCTTCTTCGTCCATGCCCGCCTTGTGCGGGCCAAAGGCCACGTCCTTGCCCACCGTTTCCTCAAACAGCTGGTATTCAGGATACTGGAATACCACGCCCAGCGTACTGCGCAGCTTTTTACGGTCGTAGCCGGAGGCATTGATATCTTCCCCGTCTACTTCCACGACTCCTTCAGAGGGCGTCAGGAGCCCTGCCATCTGTTGGATCAGCGTCGACTTGCCACAACCCGTATGTCCGATGATCCCCACGAATTCCCCGTCTTCAATACGCAAACTGATGTCTTTTAAAGCTCGCACCTCAAAGGGCGAGCCCGGCATATAAGAGTAGCCTAGATTTTTCAATTCTACCGGCATAAGGCCTCCACCAATTCTTCGAGTGTCACCGGGCACTGACCGATATCCATCCCTTTTTCCTTCAGCTCCTGATACACCTGCGTTGCCAGCGGCGGCAGCAGCCCGGCTTCATCCAGCTTATCCTGATGGGAAAACACCTCACGCGGCGTTCCTTCGTCCGTAATCCTTCCGTCCGTCATGATAAATACCCTGTCCGCTTCGGAAGCCTCTTCCATATAATGCGTAATGAGCACGACGGATTTCCCCTGTTCTTTGTTTAAAAAACGGATGGTATCCATGACTTCGCGCCTGCCCTGCGGGTCAAGCATGGCGGTCGGTTCGTCAAACACGATCACATCCGGGTGCATGGCCAGCACGCCCGCGATAGCGATCCGCTGTTTCTGCCCGCCGGAAAGCATGTGCGGCGCCCGCTTTTCAAACCCGCGCATACCGACCGCGCCCAGCGCTTCGTATACGCGGGGGGCGATCTCTTTTTGCGGTACGCCCAGGTTTTCCGGCCCGAAAGCAACGTCTTCCTCCACGATCGTCGAAACGATCTGGTTGTCCGGGTTCTGGAACACCATTCCCGCATGGCTGCGGATCTCCCAGAGGTTCTCTTCATTTTCCACATCGAGCCCCACCACAAGGAGCCTGCCCTCCTGCGCACGCAGCAGCACATTGATATGTTTGGCAAACGTCGATTTTCCGCTGCCGTTATGCCCGAGCACCGCAACAAATTCGCCCTGCCCTACCGTAAGGGAAATGCCATTGAGTGCAAATTTTGCCGGCTTTGGCGTTTCCCCCTCACCGGCTTCCGGCACGGGATAGGCATATCTTAAATTTTCCGCTTCGATCACGTTTTGCATAAATACATTTCCTGATAACAGAAAGAAGGAACAGCAGTGATTTCGCCCGTTCCTCCCCTTTTCATTCCCTGTTAAAACCGCGCGATGCCGTTATACCAATTCGAGGATAACAACTTCAGCCGCGTCTCCGCGTCTCGGTCCTTTTTTGATAATGCGCGAATATCCGCCGCCCTGTCCCTTGTCCTTTGCACGCTGCGCATATTTGGGCGCAACTTCGCGGAACAATTTCTCGATCACCGGGCTTTTCACATCGCCTGTGCGCTTTTTGTAGTCGTATTTGCTTTCCTTTTCCTGCTTTGCTTCCGGGAAATCATACAGATACTTCATCAAAATACGTCTTGTAGCGAGCTTTTCCGGGGAATCGTTCGTGATTTTCGTCTTGCTGCCGTCCACCGTTTTTTCCACTTCGACCGTATTGTCGTATACGTGGATCGCTTTTGTGATCAGCTTTTCAGCGATTCTCTGCGTTTCTTTCGCACGCATCATCGTTGTTTCTATCCTGCCGTTCCAGATGAGGGACGTAACGAGCCCCCTGAGCATCGCTCTTCTCTGGTCAGACGGTCTGCCTAATTTTCTCATAGCGTTCTAAAACCTCCGTTAATGTCCGAAATCAATCGTCTTTGCGCAGGCTAAGCCCCAGCGCTTCAAGCTTCTGCTCTACTTCCTCCAACGACTTCTTGCCCAGGTTACGCACCTTCATCATCTCTTCTTCGTTACGCATAATGAGTTCTTCTACGGTGTTGATGCCCGCGCGCTTCAAGCAGTTGTATGAACGTACCGAAAGATCCAGTTCCTCGATCGTGATCTCCAGGATCTTCTCTTTTTTGTCCTCTTCCTTTTCGACCATGATCTCCACATCGCTCACGTGATCTGTCAGATTGATGAACTGTGAGAGGTATTCACTCATGATCTTCGCAGCAAGGGAAATCGCCTCGTCCGCATTCGTACTGCCGTTTGTCCATACTTCGATGGTCAGCTTGTCAAAGTCGGTAATCTGTCCCACACGCGTGTTTTCCACCGCGAAATTGACCTTCGTTACCGGTGTAAACAGCGAATCAATCGGGATTTCGCCAATGGGCATGTTTGCTTCTTTGTTCTTGTCGGCAAGCACATAGCCCCTGCCCTTCGCGATCATGATCTCCATGTAGAGATTCGCTGTTTTGTCGATCGTTGCAATATGCAAATCCGGATTGATGATTTCCACATCAGAATCCGTTTCGATATCGGCCGCAGTTACGTCCTTGGGGCCTTTTGCGTTGATGATCAGCTTTTTGGGCTCATCCGTGTACATCTTTGCACACAAGCCTTTTAAGTTGAGCACAATGTTTGTAACGTCTTCGTGCACGCCTTCGATCGTCGAAAATTCGTGCAGGACGCCGTCTATCTTTACGCTTGTTACCGCAACACCGGGCAGGGACGAGAGCAGAATACGGCGCAGGGAATTTCCCAGCGTTGTGCCAAACCCTCTTTCCAGAGGCTCCATCACGAATTTGCCGTACTTCTTATCTTCACTCATCTCGGTACATTCGATGTTTGGTCTTTCTATTTCAAGCATATTGTAACCTCCTTCTAAATAGGATATCCATAAAGGGAGTACGCCTATTATTTAGAATACAACTCAACAATCAAGTGCTCCTCGATCGTAAGGTCGATGTCGTCTCTCTCCGGAATTGCGACAACTTTGCCTGCAAGCGTTGCGGTATCGAACTCAAGCCACTTCGGCACGCCTTTGCCGCCCTCTTCTTTGATTGCTTTGAAGTATTCGCTCGAAGCGGATTTGCCCGCGACAGCGATCTGGTCGCCGGCTTCCACAATGTAAGAAGGAATATCCACTTTTTTGCCGTTTACCAGCACATGTCCGTGCATAACGAGCTGGCGCGCGTGCGCACGGCTGTCGCCGATCCCTAAACGGAACGCCACGTTATCAAGGCGTCTTTCCAAAAGCTGAAGCAGGTTCTCACCGGCTTTGCCCTTCATCTTTGCAGCAATATCAAAATATTTCCTAAACTGGCTTTCCAAAATACCGTAAGCGCGTTTTACTTTCTGTTTTTCCCTAAGCTGTGTGCCATATTCAGACATCTTACCGTGCCTGCCTGCTCCGTGCTGTCCGGGAGCGTTGGGGCGAAGCGTAAAAGCGCATTTCTGGGAATAGCACCTGTCGCCCTTCAAAAAGAGCTTTGCGCCTTCCCGGCGGCATAAGCGGCAAACCGGTCCTGTATATCTAGCCATAATACGTTACCTCCTTATACCCTTCTGCGTTTCGGCGGACGGCATCCGTTATGCGGGATGGGCGTCACGTCTTTGATCAGCGTTACTTCAAGACCTGCAGTCTGCAGCGCACGGATCGCGGCTTCTCTTCCGGAGCCCGGCCCTTTTACGAATACTTCTACAAACTTAAGGCCATGCTCCATCGCAGCCCTTGCAGCTGTTTCGGAAGCAACCTGAGCAGCAAAAGGAGTGCTCTTTTTAGAACCGCGGAAGCCCATTGCCCCGGAGCTCGACTGGGAAAGAGCGTTCCCCTGCATATCTGTCATCGTTACAATCGTGTTGTTAAAGGAAGAACGAATATGCGCCTGGCCTTTTTCAATGTTCTTCTTTTCTCTGCGTCTTCTGGACACTTTTTTCTTAGGTGCAGCCATTTTCTAATTCCTCCTTACTTCTTTTTACCAGCAACCGTACGCTTGGGTCCTTTGCGCGTACGAGCATTCTGCTTCGTACTCTGACCGCGTACAGGCAGGCCTTTTCTATGACGGATGCCGCGATAGCAACCGATTTCCATCAGGCGTTTGATATTTAAAGAGACTTCTCTTCTCAAGTCGCCTTCTACTTTAAGGTTTTTGTCGATATAATCCCTGATTTTTGCCAGATCGTTTTCATCCAGATCTTTGACTCTGATATCGGGATTCACTTTTGTCGCGGACAAAATCTGCTGCGAGGTCTTAAGGCCGATCCCATAGATATAGGTAAGGCCGATCTCAACGCGTTTGTCCCTGGGCAAGTCTATGCCAGCAATACGTGCCATACTTTCTTAAACACCTCCGTGAATACTATAAGCGGGGTTTACCGCCCGCTGCCTTTGCATTTTTACAGCATATGTCAGTCATTCTAACATATTCCTTCAGATATATAAAGCTTATACGAAATCTGCGCGCGGTGTGCGCAGACCAGCCGCCGTACAAACAGTATTAACTCTTTGGGGTCAGCCCTGTCTCTGTTTATGCTTAACGTTCGGGCAGATCACCATGACTTTACCTTTTCTCTTAATGATCTTGCATTTTTCGCAAATGGGTTTTACCGATGGTCTTACTTTCATCTTAAAAGCCTCCTTTTAATAATCGTTTCTGATACGATAACACAATGCGGCTTAGGCCTTGCCGCGCCATGTGATCCTGCCTCTGGTGAGGTCATAGGGTGAGAGTTCTACCGTCACCTTGTCCCCGGGCAAAATACGGATGTAATGCATGCGCAATTTACCGGAAATATGTGCCAGTACTTTGTGTCCGTTTTCAAGCTCTACTTCAAATGAAGCGTTCGGATAGGTATCAGTGACCGTTCCTTCCACTTCGATTACGTCGCTTTTAGACAAATTTACTCCTCCTTCTGTGGCTTCAGCGCACCGATCAGTGCGCTTCTCAGTTCTACGTCAAACACCTTTTTGCCCTGCTCCAGCTTCTCCCTTAGGTTCTCCAGAAAAAGCGGGGTGGCTTCCAGATGCTTCAGCTTCTTTTTCTTTGGCTTACTCAATTTTCTCAAAGTCCCGTTCGCGACTTCCACATACTGGCCGTCAAGAACCGCCGTTACCATAAACGCCGTTCCCGCATCCCTGCCTGCTTTTGAAATCACGACACGGCCGACTTCTACAGGATAATTACTCAATGCTCTTTCCCTGTCTCTTACGGCGCTGTCAGAAGCTCCGGCCCGTTTGCCGTGATCGCGACCGTATTTTCATAATGGGCCGCGAGGCTCCCGTCCGCCGTTTTCACCAGCCATCCGTCGTCCATCCAGCGAACGTTATCCTTCCCCAAGGTCACCATCGGTTCGATGGCGAATACCATGCCTTCCCTAAGGCGCGGGTTTGCTCCCTTGAAGGAAAAATTCGGGATGTCCGGCGCTTCGTGCATCTCCCGGCCGATCCCATGCCCGACGAGCTCTTTGACCACGCCCATCCTGTGCGCGCGGATCACCTGCTCGATGCTGGAACTGATATCGTTTAAGCGGTTGCCCACGCAGGCCTTATTCATGCCTGCGTAAAAACTTTCCCGCGTGATCTTTATGAGATGCTCCGCTTCCTTCGTGATCTCGCCGACCCCGACTGTGCGCGCCATATCCGACTGCCAGCCCGCAAGGATCGCACCCATATCGATGCTCAGGATATCGCCGTCCCGAAGGACTTCCTTATCCGAGGGGATCCCGTGTACGACCCCGTCGTTTAACGAGCTGCAAATGCTCCCCGGAAAACCGTTATATCCCTTAAACGAAGGCACGGCCCCCGCGTCGGTGATGTATTGCTCCGCGATGCGGTCAAGCTCCTTTGTCGTAACTCCCGGCTTTACATGCCTTAGCAGCTCTTCCATACATGCATACAGCAGCCTGCCGGAGTCACGCATCAGGGCGATCTCATGCGCTGTTTTAATGTTGATCATATTTTTTCAGTATTCAGTATATCGATGATGTATGCTGCCTCTTCCTCGATCGGCATCGTAGCGTCTACATTGCTCACGATCCCGCGCTGCGCGTAGAAATCGATGAGCGGCTGTGTCTGCTCTTCATAAACACGGAACCGTTCACGTACCGTCTGCTCGTTGTCGTCCGGACGTATGACCAGCTTTCCGCCGCACTTGCTGCAATCGCTTGCCGCATGCGTTTTCACGCTGTACACACAGCCGCACTGTTCGCACACACGGCGGGCAATGACCCGGTTCACGATCACCTGTACGTCGACCTCCAGGTTGATGACCGCGTCGATCGCCGTCAAGGAATCGAGCGCCTCTGCCTGCGCGACCGTCCGCGGGAACCCGTCAAGCAGCACGCCGCCTTTGGCGTCGTCCTGTTTAAAGCGTTCGCGCATCATGTCGATGATCACGCTGTCCGGTACGAGCGCGCCCTTGTCGATATACGACTTCGCAAGCCCTCCGAGCTCGCTGCCGGCCTTGATTTCCGCACGCAGGATATCCCCTGTGGAGATATGCGCCAGCTTCATTTCTTTTCCGACTCTCTCCGCCATCGTACCTTTGCCCGATCCGGGAGGCCCCAGGAAAATTATATTCATACTAAGTTGCGCTCCTTACAGTCGCTTCACGGGCGGAAGTTGCACTTCCCCCGCGTGTCCCCTTTGCTCAAGGATATTTCGCTGCGCGTTCCCGCTTGCAAAACCGATCTGTTTCTGACGATCGTACCTCGATCAAGCGTGCCCCACTCCTTAGCTCAGGAAGCCTTTGTAGTGCCTCATCATCATCTGGGATTCCAACTGCTTCGTCGTTTCCAGCGCCACGCTGACCATGATCAGCACGCTGGTCGCACCGAATACGCTCGCAACCCCTGTCATAAAGGTGAAGAACGTCGGTACCGCCGCTACGAGCGCCAGGAATACCGCGCCGAAAAGCGTGATACGCGAGAGGATCTTCGCCAGGTAATCGGACGTGGGTTTGCCCGGCCTGATACCCGGAATAAATCCGCCGTTTTGCTGCAGGTTCTTCGATACGTCCACCGGATTAAAAGCAATCTGGGAATAGAAGTAGGAGAAGAACAAGATCAGCAGCGCATAAACGATACCGTAGAGGATCGTCCCCGGGCCGGCGTACAGCCGGTACCATGCATAAAATCCGCTGTCCGGCCAGAACTGGCCGATCATGCCCGGAAGCATGAGGATCGTAATCGCAAAAATCAGGGGCATAACGCCGCTCTGGTTGACCTTCATCGGAATGTGCGTGCTTTGTCCGCCGTACATCTTCCGTCCGACTACGCGTTTTGCATACTGCACCGGGATGCGGCGTTCGCCGAGATCCACGAATGTGATACCCAAAACGATGAGGAATGCAAGCCCGATCACCAGCACAAACATCCAGATATTGATGCTGCCGTTTCCTACGCCTTCCAGCATTGTCATAAGCATGCTCGGCATGCCGGATACGATCGAGATAAAGATCAGCAGCGAAATCCCGTTGCCGATCCCTTTTTCCGTAATACGCTCGCCGATCCACATAATCAGCGCCGTTCCTGCCGTCAGGCAGAGGATGATCGTAATATACGTAAAGGGCTGTGTATTTTCAACCGCCTGCGGGCCAAGGCCCATGATAATGCCGATGGCCTGTACCAGGCCCAAAATGACGCCAAAGTACCTTGTGATCGAGGCGATCCTTTTCCTGCCGTCTTCTTCCTTCGCCATGCGCTCCAGCTTCGGGATCGCAACCGTCAGCAGGTTCATGATGATGGACGCGTTGATGTACGGCGTAATACCGAGTGCAAAGATGGTCATGTTCGAGAGCGACCCGCCTGAAAACAGGTTCAGGAACCCAAGCACTTCGTACTGGCCGACCTGACTTTGAATGAACCCTATATCAACGCCCGGAATCGGGATGAAAGCACCGATACGGTATACAAGCAACATGAGCAGCGTAAACAGTATCTTCTGCCTGATGTCCGGGATTTTCCATGCATTTGCAATGGTCTTAAACATTATACCACCTCAATACTGCCGCCCGCAGCTGTAATTTTCTGCTCAGCCGTTTTCGTAAACTTTGCAGCCTTTACAGTTAATTTTTTCTTCAGTTCGCCGTTTCCAAGAATCTTTAATCCGTCGCTGGCTTTGGAAACCAGGCCGCTATTAAGCAGAATCTCAAAATCGACAACCGCTCCGTCGTCAAATTTTTCAAGAGCCGCCACGTTGATCGTCGCATACTCTTTTGCAAATATATTCGTGAACCCTCTTTTGGGCAAACGTCTTGCAAGGGGCATCTGGCCGCCTTCAAATCCCGGGCGGACACCGCCGCCGCTGCGGGATTTCTGACCCTTCTGGCCTCTCGCGGAAGTTTTACCAATACCGGATCCACATCCTCTGCCTACTCTCTTGGGCGACTTTTTCGCACCCTCAGCAGGAGCAAGTTCATGAAGTTTCATAGGCTTTTCCTCCGTTATTTCGTTTCTTCAACCGATACCAGGTGCTTTACTTTAAAAACCATACCTCTGATCGGTGCGTTGTCCGGCCTCACAACTTCCTGTCCCAATTTGCGAAGACCCAGCGCCTTGACCGTATCTTTCTGGTCCTGCGCGTAACCAATGGGGCTTTTCACGAGTTTAATCTTTAAATTCATTGCTAACCCCTCCTATTATTGAAGCTGGTCAACGCTGATACCGCGCAGACGAGCTACCTGCTCTGCGCTCCGCAGTTCACGAAGACCTTCGATTGTCGCCTTGACACAGTTGATCGGATTGTTGGAGCCCTGCGACTTTGTACGGATATCCTTGATCCCCGCAAGCTCTAAAACCGCACGCGCCGGGCCGCCGGCAATCACGCCGGTACCTTCCGCAGCGGGGAGCAGCAGCACCCTGCCGCGTCCAAATTTACCGATCACCTCGTGGGGAATGGATGTTCCCTTCAAGGATACTGTGATCATATCATGTTTAGCAGCCTGTACCGCTTTGCGGATCGCTTCCGGGATTTCAGCCGCTTTACCCATGCCGACGCCCACGTGACCGTTTTCATCGCCTACGACAACGAGTGCCGAGAAACGCATATTGCGGCCGCCCTTAACGGTTTTCGCAACACGGTTGATGGATACTAATTTTTCTTTTAAATCGAGAGCACCTGCATCGATTGCTTTATCTTTCTGCAATTTCTCCGTACCTCCTTATTAAAACTTGAGGCCGGCAGCTCTCGCGCCTTCGGCCACCTGAGCTACTCTGCCAGTATAGAGATAACCGCCGCGGTCAAACACGACCTCGCTGATGCCTTTGGCGCTTGCGCGCTTTGCTGCAAGTTCGCCCACCATCTTAGCGGCCTCTGATTTCGTTGCTTCGGCAAGCTTGCCCTTGAGCTCAGCATCCATCGTGGAAGCGGAACAAAGCGTGTTGCCTGCTACGTCGTCGATAAACTGTACATAGATGTTGTTTAAACTCCTGTATACATTCATTCTCGGACGGTCTGCCGTACCCGAAATCTTATTACGGATTCTCTCGTGACGTGCTTTTCTAATTTTGTTTCTGTCTTTTTTATTAATCATTTGCTCATCACCCTCCGTTACATACCTGTCTTACCGACTTTGCGGCGGATATATTCGCCCTGATACTTGATGCCCTTACCCTTGTAGGGTTCCGGCGGCCTTAAGGTGCGGATATTCGCTGCACACTGCCCAACATGCTGCTTGTTGATCCCCTTGATGATGACCGTGTTGGGGTTGGGTACTTCAAAAGTGATGCCCGCAGGCGCCTCCACTTCCACCGGATGGGAATACCCCAGCCCGAATACAAGCTTTGTACCCGAAAGCTGCACCCTGTAACCGACGCCGACGATCTCCAGTGTTTTGGAGAATCCTTCGGATACGCCCGTTACCATGTTCTGCAGGAGTGCACGCGTAAGCCCGTGCAGCGCCCTTGACTGCTTTGTGTCGTCGGCGCGTGTCACGATCAGCTGCTCGCCTTCCTGCGAAATTGTCATTTTCTTATCGAATTTCGATTTTAATTCGCCGTTCTTGCCTTTTACGGTTACCTCGCCGTCCGCCTGCGAAACGGTTACGCCGGAAGGTAAATCGATAGGCAGTTTTCCTATTCTCGACATTTGTCTATCCTCCCACTACCAGATGTAGGCGATTACTTCTCCGCCGACCGCATCGCGGCGCGCCTGCGCGTCCGTGATCACGCCCTTGGACGTAGAAATAATAGCGATACCAAGTCCGTTCAAGACGCGCGGCACCTTGTCGTGTCTTGCATAAACGCGCAGACCGGGCTTGGAGATTTTCTTCAGCCCCGTGATGACTTTTTCGCCATTCGGGCCGTATTTTAGTTTAATTCTCAGCGTGCCCTGCACGCCGTCATCTATAAATTCGCAGCCTTTGATATAGCCTTCTTCAAGCAAAATCTGCCCGATTGCTTTTTTCATGTTGGAAGCGGGTACGTCCACCGTATCGTGCTTCGCGATGAGGCCATTGCGGATGCGTGTTAGCATATCTGCTACAGAATCTGTAACCGGCATGTGTTTTCCTCCTTTACCTTCCTAAAGATTACCAGCTTGCTTTTTTGACACCGGGAATCTGTCCACGGTATGCAAGCTCGCGAAAGCAAACACGGCAAATACCGTATTTTTTCAACACAGAGTGAGGTCTCCCGCAAATACGGCATCTCGTGTAATTGCGCGTAGAGAATTTGGAACCTCTCTGCTGTTTTATGATCATGCTTTTCTTCGCCATTGTTCTCCTCCTTAGTGAGCAAACGGCATACCCATCTGGGTAAGCAGTTCCCTAGCTTCTTCGTCCGTACCCGCCGTGGTCACCACGATGATGTCCATGCCGCGGATCGCGTCCACCTTATCGTACTCGATTTCGGGGAACACGAGCTGTTCTTTGAAGCCCATTGCGAAATTACCTCTGCCGTCAAAAGATTTCGGAGAAAGACCACGGAAATCACGAACGCGCGGGATCGCGATGCTGATCAGCTTATCGATGAATTCGTACATCCGGTCGCCCCTAAGCGTCACTTTTGCACCGATCTTCATTCCCTCGCGAAGCTTAAAGTTCGCGACGGATTTCTTCGCCGTCGTAATGACCGGTCTCTGGCCGGAAATGGTCGTCAGGTCATCCACTGCGGAGTCAAGGACCTTCGGGTTATCTTTTGCTTCTCCAAGCCCTAAGTTGATCACAACTTTTTCGAGTTTGGGAACCTGATTGATGTTTTTGTACTCAAATTTCTGCATCATAGCGGGAACGATATCCGCTTTGTATGTATCTTTTAATCTAGGCATATCAGATAAAACCTCCCTTCACTCTACAGCTGCGCGCCGCATTTTTTGCAAACGCGGACTTTTTCGCCGTTTTTAATTTCGTGCCCGACCCTTGTGGCTTTGGAGCACTTCGGGCAAACGACCATTACGTTGGAAGCGTCGATCGGGCCTTCCTGCTTGATGATCCCGCCCGGCGTGGTCTGGTTTTTCGGCTTTTTATGCTTGGTGAGCATATTGACCTTTTCCAAAATCACGCGGTTTTTGTCGGGAATCACGCGAAGCACCTTTGCTTCCTTGCCTTTTTCCTTGCCGGAGATGACAACCGCCGTATCGCCTTTTTTGATATTCAGTGTATTCATGCGCCCATCCCTCCTTACAGAACTTCAGGGGCAAGCGATACGATCTTCATATAATCGCGGTCGCGAAGCTCCCTTGCAACAGGCCCGAAGATACGGGTTCCTCTCGGCTGCTTATTGGCATCAATAATCACTGCTGCATTTTCGTCAAATTTTATGTGAGAACCGTCCGGTCTTCTCGCTCCGCTGACGGAACGGACGATGACGGCCTTTACCACGTCTTTTTTCTTTACAACGCCGCCCGGTGTCGCTGTCTTCACAGATGCAATGATCACATCGCCGATGTTGGCTGTTTTCTTAACACTGCCGCCCATCACACGGATGCATTGGATCACTTTTGCGCCTGAATTGTCTGCAACCTTTAAGCGTGTCTCTGGCTGTATCATTCTGACTCCTCCTTAATTAAGAGAAAAGCTTATTTCGCCTTTTCTATAATCTGAACCAATCTCCATCTCTTGTCTTTTGAAAGCGGTCTCGTCTCCATCACACGCACCGTGTCGCCGATGCCGCACTCGTTGTTTTCATCGTGTGCTTTCAGCTTGTTGGTGTAGTTGATGGTCTTTCCATACAAGGGATGCGTTTTTCTGCTCTTTATCGCAACGACAATCGTCTTGTCCATTTTGTCGCTTACTACCGTACCGATTCTCTCTTTACGGTAACCTCTTGTCTCTTCACTCATTGAAGACGTCCTCCTTAACTACTTACTCGGCAACCTTCTGGTTTAATTCCATTTCTTTCAAAATGGTCTTTACTCTCGCGATGTCCTTTTTCACATGCTTGATGCTAGAAGGATTATTCAGCTGTCCCGTCGCGAGCTGGAACCGCAGGTTGAAAAATTCCGATTTCAGATCATTCAGCTTCGCGCTCAGCTCGTCTTTATTGAGTTCACGTATATCCTTAGCCTTCATCCTGCTCACCACCTGCTTCGTTATTTGTCTGCTTGATCGCAAATTTGCATTTGATCGGCAGCTTGTGCGCAGCACGCGAAAGCGCTGCCCTTGCTACTTCTTCGCTTACGCCTGCAAGCTCAAACATGACCCTGCCCGGCTTTACGACAGCTACCCAGTATTCCGGAGAACCTTTCCCGCTGCCCATACGTGTTTCAGCGGGTTTTTCCGTTACCGGCTTGTGCGGGAAGATTTTGATCCAAACCTGTCCGCCCCTCTTGATATATCTTGTCATAGCGACACGGGCTGCCTCGATCTGGTTGGATTTGATCCAGCCAGGCTCCTGGGCAACGAGACCGTAATCGCCGTAAGAAATCGTATTTCCGCGAAGCGCCTTGCCCTTCATACGTCCTCTGAACTGTCTTCTGCGCTTAACCCTTTTTGGCATTAACATTTTTTCTGCCTCCTTCCACTGTCGAAGGTTTTGCCCTGTCAGCAAGCGGATTCCCCAGAATCTCGCCTTTATAAATCCACACCTTTACGCCAATTTTTCCGTAAGTCGTGTTCGCTTCCGCAAAACCGTAATCGATGTCCGCACGAATCGTCTGCAGCGGGATCGAGCCTTCATGGTACTGCTCCACCCTGGCGATTTCAGCGCCGCCAAGACGCCCGGAGCACATGATCTTGATTCCCTTTGCGCCAGCCTTCATCGTCCTGCCGATGGACTGCTTCATCGCACGCCTGAAAGAGATACGTTTTTCAAGCTGCTGCGCTACGTTTTCCGCCACGAGCTGCGCATCCACGTCTACTCTCTTTACTTCAATGATGTTGACGACCACAGGGTTTCCCGTGAGCTTAAGCAAATCCTGCTTCAAAACTTCTACGCCCGTGCCGCCTTTTCCGATCACGATACCGGGTTTGCCGGTAAAGATATTAACGGATACCTTCTGCGCCGCCCTTTCGATCTCGATCTTTGAAATGCCCGCAGCATATAATTTCTTCTTTAAAAATTTTCTAATCTTATCATCTTCAACGATATAATCCGCAAATTTGGACTTTTTCGCCGTCCATCTGGCATCCCAGTCTTTGATGATACCAACCCTAAAACCATGGGGATGTACTTTTTGACCCATCGTGTACCTCCTTATTTGACCTGATCCAAGATAATTGTGATGTGACTCGTTCTCTTGCGAATCCGAGTCGCCCTGCCCTGCGCACGCGGACGGAACCGCTTGAGCGTCGGGCCCTGATCAGCAAAGACTTCTGCAACATACAGCGTATCTGCCGAAATATTCATGTTGTTTTCCGCATTGGCAATTGCAGAATCCAGAAGCTTTCCGACGGGTTCTGTAGCACCGTTGGGCGTATTCATCAAAACTGCCTTTGCCTCCGCCACAGAAAGCCCTCTGATGAGGTCGATCACAGCCTTAACCTTGCGGGAGGAAATGCGAACGTATTTTGCGATGGCCTTTGGTCTTCTATCTTTTTCTTCTTGCCGTTTTGCGGCCTTTTCTCTTTGTCTTGTAGCCATAAAGCTTTAACCTCCTCCTCGGTTATTTGGACGATTTCTCGCCTGCGTGACCCCTGTAAGTCCTTGTCGGGGCAAATTCACCTAATTTGTGACCAACCATGTCCTCCGTCACATAGACGGGAACAAATTTTCTGCCGTCATGTACGCCGATCGTGTGTCCCACCATGTCCGGGAAGATCGTCGACGGACGCGACCATGTCTTCAGCACTTTCTTCTCGTTTTTCTCGTTCATCTCTACGATCCGTGCCAGAAGCTTTTCATTTATAAATGGTCCTTTTTTTACTGACCTACTCATATCTGCAAATTCACTCCTTCAATTATTTAGCGTTTCTGCGTTTTACGATAAATTGGCTCGTCGGGTTCTTCTTCTTACGCGTCTTGTAACCAAGGGCAGGTTTGCCCCACGGCGTTACAGGGCCGGGACGTCCGACAGGCGACTTGCCTTCGCCGCCACCGTGCGGATGGTCGTTCGGGTTCATCACGCTGCCGCGTACTGTCGGGCGGACACCCATATGACGTTTTCTTCCCGCCTTACCGATGTTGATGTTTTCCTGGTCAACATTGCCGACCTGGCCGATCGTCGCTTTCGCCAAAACCGGGATCATCCTGACTTCACCGGAGGGAAGCCTTACCTGCGCATACGCGCCTTCTTTCGCCATCAGCTGTGCTGCGTTGCCCGCGCTCCGTACGAGCTGCGCGCCCTTGCCGGGCTTCATTTCCACATTGTGGATCATTGTACCGACCGGAATAGACGCAAGCGGCAATGCATTGCCGGGCTTGATGTCAGCTTCCGCGCCGGAAACGACTTTATCGCCTACCTTAAGGCCAACGGGAGCAATGATGTATCTCTTTTCGCCGTCCGCGTAATGGAGCAGCGCAATGTTGGCGCTTCTGTTCGGATCATATTCGATGGTCGCTACCTTAGCCGGGATGCCGTCCTTGTTGCGCTTGAAATCGATGATCCTGTATTTCCGCTTCGCACCGCCGCCAACGTGGCGGACTGTAATCTTACCGTGTACGTTCCTGCCGCCCGATTTCTTTAAGGAAACGAGCAGCGATTTTTCAGGGGTCGTCGCCGTGATTTCTTCAAAAGCCGAAACCGACATGAACCTTCTGCCCGGAGAAGTCGGGTTGTATTTCTTAATAGCCATAAATAAGTAACCTCCCTAACCGCTTACTGTGCCATGCTCTCGAAGAATTCGATTGGCTTGGAATCTTCCTTGAGCGTCACATAAGCTTTTTTCGTTTCGGGCCTTCTGCCCTCCGTGCGTCCCTGTCTTTTCAGCTTGCCTTCTTTGCGGGAAGTCGTGATGGATTTCACTTTCACCTCAAAGATCTCTTCGACCGCAGCTTTGATCTGCGTTTTATTGGCTCCCTTGTCCACCAAAAATGTGTATGTTTTCTTGGGGATCAGGTCGTAGCTTTTTTCTGAAAGGATGGGCTTAATGATAATATCATGCATATCTTTCATTACGCGTACACCTCCTCGATCGCTTTCACCGCATCTTTGGTGATGATGAACTTGTCATATTTCAAGATGTCGTAAACGCTCAATGTATCTGCCATTGTCGTTTTTACGCCCTGTAGGTTCGCCGCCGCGCGTACAACGTCCTCGTCCTTGCCGTTGGTGACGATGAGCGCTTTTTCCGCCTTCAGGTTCTTTAAAATCGCCGCCATCTCCTTCGTTTTGGGAGAGCTCATCTTGAGGTCTTCCATCACGATCATGTCTTTGTCCGTCACCTTCATCGAAAGCGCGGAGCACAGCGCTTTCGCGCGTACCTTTTTGTTGAGCTTCTGCGAATAGCTCCTCGGCTTAGGCGCGAACACCACGCCGCCGTGCGTCATTTGAGGCGCACGGATCGTGCCCTGGCGGGCCCTGCCTGTACCTTTCTGCCTGAAAGGCTTGATGCCGCCGCCGCGCACTTCGCTGCGCGTAAGCGCAGACTGTGTGCCCTGCCTTTTGTTTGCCAGGTGCGCAACGATAGCGTCGTGCATGACTGCTTTATTTATTTCTGCGCCGAAGACTTTATCACTAAGCTGGATCTTGCCAGCTTCTTTGCCGTCGGTCTTATAAACTGATACGTTTGGCATAATTGCTTTCCTCCTTCTTCATCAAGCGGTCTTAGCGTGATTTCACGCTTTTTTTGATTGTTACAAGGCCGCCCTTCGATCCGGGGATCGCGCCCTTGATTAAGATCAGGTTTTTGTCCGCGTCCACTTTGACGACTTCTAAGTTCTGGATCGTCACTTTGTCAAAACCGCCGCGGCCCGGAAGACGCTTGCCCTTCATGACTTTCGCAGGGGATGCGCACGCACCCATGGAACCGGGGCGCCTGTGGTAACGGCTGCCGTGGCTCATAGGCCCTCTGTGCTGGCCCCAGCGTGCGATAACGCCGAGGAAACCTTTTCCCTTGGAAATGCCCGAAACGTCGATCTTCTCGCCCGTTTCAAAAGCGTCCGCCTTGATTTCGCTGCCTACTTCCAGCTCGGATGCGTCTTCACAGCGGAATTCGCGCAGGTAACGCGTAGGCGCCGCTTTTACCTTGCTGAAATGGCCTTTCTTAGGCTTGTTCACATTCTTTTCCTTGATGTCCCCAAAACCGATCTGCAGTGCGTTGTAACCGTCTGATTCTACCGTTTTCTTCTGAACGATAACGCAAGGCCCTGCTTTCACTACTGTCACGGGAACGACTCTGCCATCTTCCGTGAAGATTTGAGTCATACCGATTTTTTCACCCAGTATAGCTTTCATGTTTTCTCCTCCGTCTTATCGCTTGTTTTACAGTTTGATTTCGATGTCTACGCCTGCAGGCAGGTCAAGGCGCATGAGCGCGTCCGTTGTCTTAGCGTTCGCTTCGAGTATATCTATCAAGCGTTTGTGTGTTTTGATTTCAAATTGTTCCCTGGAATCCTTGTATTTGTGCGTCGCACGCAGGATGGTGATGATCTCCTTGCTCGTCGGGAGCGGTACAGGGCCTGAAATCTTAGCGCCCGTACGTTTTGCCGTGTCCACAATTCTCTGAGCGCTCTGGTCGATCAGGTTGTGGTCATAAGCTTTCAGTTTGATTCTGATTCTCTGGCTTGCCATTTGTTTATCCTCCTTCTGTTCCGCGGCACAAAGCCGTCTTCGCCGATACACATAGCCGTGTGTATCACATTGCTTTTTTTAGGCAGGAACCCTTGTTTCTGCCCTTGTTTGGAGTCGCCCGGATCACGTCCGGACGTTTGTCAGCGGGAACTATCCGATGGCTGTTCGGTAACCTCTCGCCTCAACCCAAAATGTACGCACATAGCGCAACGTACTAGATTATACAACATAAAAACCTTGATTTCAAGCATTTTTTTGAACTTTTTCCGCCTTTTTTCCAAAAAATGCAAAATAGTGTTTTTCACAAAAAAGCAGCACAAGATATAGTTGCCCAGCCGGCTTTTTATCTGCAGTACAATCCTGCAAATTTTAATGAAAATTGTTTCGCCCCGGAAATTTTTGCTTATTTATGAAGGGAGTTTTATGAACAGGGGGAACTTATTATGTGGATGGAAACCAGTCCTGTATTGCTCGCTCTTGCGGGTACTCTGGTCACTTTCGCGGCGACCACGCTCGGTTCGTCGTTCGTATTCTTTTTCCGTGGGGAGATCAACCAAAAGATGCAGCGCGTCTTTTTGGGTTTTGCGGCAGGCGTCATGATCGCCGCCTCTGTCTGGTCGCTCCTGATCCCGGCCATTGATATGGCGGAAGAACAAGGCGTCGCAGGCTGGATCCCTGCGGCGGGCGGCTTCGCGATCGGGGGACTGTTCCTGTTTGCGCTCGATCACCTGATCCCGCACCAGCATCCGGGCAGCGATAAACCCGAAGGGCTCCATGCCCATTTAGGCAAGCGTTCCATGTTGTTCCTCGCAGTGACGCTGCACAACATCCCGGAGGGACTGGCCGTAGGGCTCGCTTTTGCGATCGCTGCAGGTTCCGGTGGCAATGCGGTCACGCTGGCATCCGCCATTGCCCTTGCAATCGGGATCGCCCTGCAAAACATTCCGGAAGGAGCCGCGATTTCCCTGCCCCTGCGCCAAGAAGGCCTGACGCGCGGCAAAGCCTTTTTATGGGGTACCCTTTCGGGCGCGGTCGAACCGATCGCCGCAGTCATCGGCGTACTTTTGATCGGCTCCATCACAGGCGTCATGCCCTGGCTGCTCGCGTTTGCAGCCGGCGCCATGATCTACGTCGTCGTGGAGGAACTGATCCCCGAGGCGCACCTCGGCGAACATTCCCATTCGGGTACGGCGGGCGTAATGGTCGGCTTCATTATTATGATGATACTTGATGTAGCGCTTGGCTGATATTTCCCTTCTATACCGATACAAAAAAGAGCAGGCCGTGCGGCCTGCCCTTTTGCTTGTCTTTTGTCTGCCGAATCTTAGTCGATAACGCCCGATACCACTCCGGACCCTACCGTGCGTCCGCCCTCGCGGATTGCAAAGCGCAGTCCTTCCTCGATCGCGATCGGCGTGATCAGCTTGATCTCCATCTCGATGTTGTCCCCGGGCATTACCATCTCCGTCCCGCTCGGCAGCTCGATGATCCCCGTTACGTCCGTCGTCCTGAAATAAAACTGCGGGCGGTATCCGTTGAAGAACGGCGTGTGCCGCCCTCCTTCTTCCTTCTTCAGTACGTATACGCTGCTGTTGAAGTGCTTGTGCGGATGGATCGATCCCGGCGCGCTCAGTACCTGCCCGCGCTCGATCTCGTTCCTCTGTACCCCGCGCAGCAGTACCCCGATGTTGTCCCCCGTGATCGCTTCATCCAAAAGCTTGCGGAACATCTCCACTCCCGTTACGACTACGCTTCTCTTCTCGTCCGTCAAACCTACGATCTCTACCGTATCCTGTACCTTGATCTTGCCTCGCTCGACCCTGCCCGTCGCTACCGTGCCGCGTCCTGTGATCGAGAATACGTCCTCTACAGGCATCAGGAACGGCTTGTCTACGTCGCGCTCCGGCTCCGGAATGTAACTGTCTACCGCTTCCATCAGCTCGAAGATGCTCTGGCAGTTCGGGTCGTTTGCGATGTCGTCGCTCGCCTGCGCCGCTTCCAGCGCCTTAAGAGCGCTTCCCTTGATGATCGGCGTGTCGTCCCCCGGGAAGTCGTACTCCGTAAGCAGCTCCCTGATTTCCATTTCCACCAGCTCCAAAAGCTCCGGGTCGTCTACCTGGTCTGTCTTATTCATGTATACGATGATGTACGGTACCCCTACCTGCCTCGCAAGAAGGATATGCTCCCTCGTCTGCGGCATCGGGCCGTCTGCAGCCGATACCACCAGGATCGCCCCGTCCATCTGCGCCGCTCCCGTGATCATGTTCTTCACATAGTCCGCGTGTCCCGGGCAGTCCACGTGCGCATAGTGCCGCGTGTCTGTCTCGTACTCCACGTGCGATGTGTTGATCGTGATCCCACGCTCTTTTTCTTCCGGCGCTTTGTCGATCTCGTCATATTTTGTTGCTTCCGCTTTCCCCGACTTCGCCAGCACTGTCGTGATCGCCGCCGTCAGCGTTGTTTTCCCATGGTCTACGTGACCGATCGTTCCGATGTTTACATGCGGTTTTGTTCTTTCAAACTTACCCTTTGCCATTGCTTTGCTTTCCTCCCAAGAATCTTTTTGTTGAATGAGGTTTTGCCCCAAATTTGTTTTTCAGTTTACCTGATGCGCTATAGTATAATATTTTAAGGTTTCCGCAGGCTTTTGTCAAGTATCAGGCCCACTATACCGCCTTTATGCCGCGCCTTCCACCGGCTGCTCCGGCGTTACTGGCGGAGTGGGCTCGGGTGCAACGGACGGTGTCGGCTCGGCAGAGGGCGAGGGCTCCGGCTGCGGTGCGTTGGCCTCCGCTTCTTTCCGCTCCAGTTCCTTTGCCTGTGCCTGCACATCCTCGATGGACGTTCCTTCCGCAGGCAGCGGGATACCGCTCCCCAATTCTACCTCCGGCGCGATCCCGCGGTATGTCGATGTCGTCACCTCGAATTTATCCCCGATCTTCTCATCCGTGTCTTTGTCGTATTTCTGTCCCCATATTTGGTATTTTTCCTCACCCTGTCCGACCTTCGTGCGCTTCACTTCGTATTTCCCCAGCGCGTCGTTCGTCTTATACTTTACGGCAGGCGCGTCCTGCTTGTTGATCAGTTCGCTTTCAAACTTCAGGTAATAATCCCGCTCGACCGTACCGTAGATATCCACCGTAACCTTCATATCCGGGATATTGCAGGTTACGATCATGACCATATCGTCGTCATAAGGGTTTTTCACCTTGAAATCGGGGCCGCCGGTGGAAATCGTCGCATCCATTCCCGGGGGGACATACCCCGCCATAATGGTATGCGGCAGGCGTGCTACAATATCCATCTGCGCGCGCAGCGCAGCGTTATAAAAGGTAGACGAAACCTGGCAGATCCCGCCGCCCGCCTGATCCGTATAGGTACCGTTCTCGATCCCCGGCGCAAGCGCCCAGCCGAGTTCCTCCGTACGGTCACCGACGTAATCGTTGACGGAGAACACTTCGCCCGGTTTGAATACAGCGCCGTTCAGCTTATCGCTGATCATCCAAATGTTGAACTTCCTCCCCTTTGAGGAAGAAGACCCGATATTGGTCGTATAGCTCCCCATCTTAATCATTTCCTTCGGGCTGTCCGACCCTTTTGCCTTTACGACTTCTATCTCTGCCGCGAAAGGCGTGAACAGCTTGGCCTCGATCTGGTTTTTCGCCGTGGCCTTGATGCCGTCCACATTGACCTTCCAGCCGTCCTTCGCCTCTTGCATGACGAGCGTCCCGCCAGTCGTCAGGTCGTCTTCATTTTTCTGTTTGTCTACAGCATAAGATGCATCCACCGCATCTTCACCCCAATTTGCACTGTCGGTATCGATGAGCCTATCGAGCGCCGTTTCGTCGAACACGTAATCAAGCGGCCAGTCCTTCGGTTCCGTTTTTTTGAACTGCAAGTCCCAGCGCGTTCCTTCCCTGCCGTAGAGCATGGCTTCCCTTAGGGGCGTTTCATAATCCACCGACAAGCCCGCATCCGGCAGGCTGTAGGAATACGCGGTTTCCTGTACGGTGTACTCTATTTTATTATCACTGAGCATACTGTCTACCGATGCTTTGACCTTCTCCTCGCCCTGCGCGTAGGTAAGGCCTCCCAGGTCTATCCCGTCGACCGAAACGCCTTCCAAAAACGTCCCTGTCGTAAACAGTTCCTGCTCTTTTTCGTCCGTCAGCTTGACCTCTGAAAACATGTACACACAAAAAATGATTGCAACAACCGCGACAGCCACCGCCACCCCAAATATTGCAATCCTTTTCTTGTTCACTACCCTATGTCCCCTGACGGGCCTGTAATATTTCATAGTGTCTTTCTCCCAAAAAAGCTAAGTATTTCAAGTATACCTTATAAATATAACGTATGCACCCGGGGTTGTAAACAATTCTTCCGGGTATTCAGAAAATTTTCATAAATCGGCTGCGAAAAGAAAAAAGGCTTGTTGTAAAACAAGCCCTTTGATTTCCTGTTGGCCTTAGGCAGCAGGCTCGACCGGTGTTCCCGGCGCCGGCGTCGTTTCCGGCGTTGGTGTCGTTTCCGGCGCTGGCGCCGGCGTCGTTTCCGGCGTCGGCGTTGTCTCCGGAACCGGCTCCGGCGTTGATGCAGGCGCCGTCCCCACGCGTACGATGGAATTGAACGCCTGGTACGTTTCCGTGGAATATTTCTCGACCTTTACTTCCTTGCCGTTTTCATCATACCAATGCTTGTACACGTCGAAAACCCTGCGCGGATGAGAGCCGCGTTCCACAATGCGCGTTCCTTCCGGAAGCGTCGGATCCTGGATGATCTGTTCCCCTGCATCGCTGTAACCGACTTCCTTGGACGTAAAATCGCGCGTCAGCCCGTCTTCAAACTTCGGTCCGTAGATCGAGATCTCGATGTTCCTGTTCTGTCCGTCGCAATTCGCGATGATGTAAATCGGGATATCGTAATTATTTTTGATTTTAAAATCCGGCGCACCCGTGGAGATCGTCGCGTCCAACCCACCCGGCACATAAGTAAGCGGCCAGGAATGGTGCGAACGGTCCACGATCTCCACCTCTGCACGCAATACCGCGTTGTACAGCGTAGAGGATGTCTGGCAGATACCGCCGCCCGGTTCATCCTGGTATTTCCCGTCCGCGATGCCCGGCGCGGCCTTCCATCCGCGATCGTACGAACGCGGGCCGGCTTCTTCATTGATCGACCAGGTCTCGCCCGGCTCGATCTTGACCCCATTGATCACATCCGCCATCTTCCAGATATTATACCGCCTGTTGAAGTCGGATTTCACATATTCCGTACTGTATGTTCCCAGCAACGCATATTGATCCTCAAGGTCAGCCTTGGTGAATTTAGGCTGCGTGACCTTGGTCTCTGCCGCCACAGGCGTAAAGTCGTTCTGGCTCAGCTGCGCATAAATCGTTTCCGCCAGTGCGCTGTCGTCTACTTCCTTTCCTACGACCTCCTCTTTTAAGGTGATCGTGGAACCCGTCATCAGGGTATCCTCGTCCCTCGTCGTCGTCACTTCGACTGTCGCATCCTGCGCGGGCACGTTGATTTTTTCGTCGTTGGCCTGTAGGGAAGCCAGGATCGTCGCCTTGTCATATGCAACAGGCATTTCGATCTCCACACCCTTTTCCTTGGCCTCCATGATCGCGGCATTGCGCTGTGCAAACGTCCCCTCCCGGCCGTAAAGCATCGCTTTCTTGAGCGCTGCGTCGATATCTACGCTCGCTCCCAACTGCTCGCCTTTGAGCGTATAAGTATCGCCGTCAACGGAATAATCGAGAGCGAGCCCCGCTAAATATTCATCCTCTTTTTGCTGTACCTCAGGCTTCGCCTCGTCTATCGTCTTGCCGGAAAGATCGACGCCCGCCATGCTCACGCCGTCGTAAAACGTCCCGTTGTCGATGATCTGCTGCAGGTTTTCACCGGTAAGCGCCTTATTGCTGCCCAGCATCGCATATCCTGTAATGCCGACCGCAACGATCGCAACGATGATCACCGCTATCACGACGATTTTTTTCGCGCCCCATTTTTTCTTGCCGGGCGCTTCGCCGTGCAGTTTGTTTCTGCCGCCCGATTCCGAACCCTTTTCCGCCGTGATCCCGGCAGCGGCGGCCGGAGCCTCTGCCTGCGCCGCTTCTTTCGGCGCATCTTTAAGCGGTTCATATACCGTCGTTTCGTCTTCGTTCATTTCCGGCTGTACCGGAGCCTGGCCTGCCGCCGCTGCATCTTGCCTGCTTTCCGCTTCGGCAGGCGGCGCATCCTGCTGTCCTTCCGTAGGCGTCTCCCCTATTTTCCGCGCAGTTTCGCCAAACTTGCGTTCTTCGTTTTTACCGTTCTCAAATCCGGACATTATTTTACCTCTTTACGATTTATTTTCCATTGTTCATCGATCATTTTACATCTATCATAATATATGCCTGCCAGCCATGTAAATATTAAAATATCACGAAAAAGCGAACAAGTTGTAAATTATTCGCATTTCCCGATCGTCACATAATAATTCCTGCGCGGCCGCGGCCCGTCAAATTCACAAAAATAGACGGCCTGCCACGTCCCCAGCTTCAACTGCCCGTTGAAAACGGGCAGGCTCACGCTGTTTCCCGCCATCGCCGCTTTGAAATGCGCGATGAAGTTGTCGTGCTTAAACTCTTCTGCCGGTATCATCTGGTTAAATGCCTTGATCGTATCCTCACGCACCGTCGGGTCGGAGTTTTCCATGATCAGGATCCCTGCCGTCGTGTGGGGGCAGTGCACCACGGCGATGCCCTCGTTCACGCCGCTGCGCGCGACCGCTTCACGCACGCTGCGCGTGATATCGATGAAAACTTCTTTTTGGTAGGTCTGCAGCTCATATGATTTCATATGCCTTACTTCCTTTTATTTCAGATACTTTCCTTCAATTTATAGGAAAGGACATACAGGCTGTCGGAAAGATGCACGTTTTCCACTGCCACGCCCCTCCTGACCGCCACATCCGTAGGCGCAAAATTCCAGATCGCCTTGATGCCGAAGCTCACGAGCAGGTCTGCGGATTGCTGCGCATATTCCTTGGGCGTACAAATAATCGCAATATCGATCGTCTTGTCCTTCAGGTACGTTTCCATATTGGCCACGTTCTGTACGATCCGACCTTCGATGAACGCACCGACCTTCGAGGGATCGCTGTCAAAAATATCAACGATATTGAAGCCCTCCAGCATGAAGTTTTTATAGCCGAGCAGCGCCTGCCCGATACGCCCTGCGCCGACGATGATCACGTTGTAGCGCTTATCGAGCCCTAAGATACGCGCGATCTCCTTTTTCAGCTTGCCCACGCTATATCCATAACCCTGCTGCCCAAAGCCGCCAAAGCAATTGAGGTCGCGCCTGATCTGCGACGCATTGAGGCTCATTTCTATGCTCATCTGGGAAGAAGAAATCTTGTCGATCCCTTTGCCCTCCAGCTCTTCCAGATACCTGTAATAACGCGGAAGCCTCCGGATGACCGCGGGAGATATCTTTTCGCTCATGCCATGTTCCCTCCATGTTTTTTCCTATAATATTTTATTATACTATAGTTGCATGGCATTGTGTGAAATTATTTTACATTTTTTTCACAATACCGCGAGGGTATCCATCCTTCATCCCGCTTCCAACCGTAAGACGTAAAAAGGACGGAAAAGGTTCCCCTCCCGTCCCTTTTTCCATGAACATTCCCGTTGCCTTTTTACAAATACGGCAGTGCGGACATCGCTGTCGCGCCCACTGCCCCGACAAACGCCAGGGCAACGATTGAAACGATGGTGACAATGATCGCTACGATCATACCGATGATCCCGCATACAAGCCCTGCCGTCGCCATACCGCTTGGCCCGTATTTCCGGGAGGACGCATACAGCGCTACCGCAACGATCGTCAGGATCAGCCCCACAAACGGGATCCAGCAAAAAATCAGTCCCAGGATGCCGCATACCATAGATCCTGTGCCTTTCCCTTTCTCCTGCGGCACGCCCGCATATTGCGGGGCTGCCTGCTGGTACTGCTGATATTGCGGGCCGCCGCCATAGGGCTGCTGCCCATACTGTTGCTGTACCGGCGCAGGCGCCTGATACTGTGGTTGGCTTTGCGGCTGTGGCTGCTGTCCCGGCATCGGCTGGCCCGCCTCAGGCGCCGCCTGCCGTTCTTCTGCCGGCTCTTTGGGCGCACCGCAATAGGGGCATGCCGCCAGCGCATCACTGTAGCTTTGTTCGCATTTTTTGCAGATCATATTCTTTTCCTCTCCATCTCAAAAAACTACGCAGCTGCACTGCAGCTGCGTAATTCTGTCTTTCCTACGAGTATCAATACAAGAAATCGTTCCACATCCACGGACTGTACGCATAGTACGATAGTGCCGCAAACATCGTCGTCCAAACGATCGTGAAGATGATGGATACAATAAGGCCGATGATGCTACACACAAGCCCTGCCGTTGCCATACCGTTCTGCCCAACCGGTTCGTTTTTCTTATACAGCGTATAGAAGATGATGCCTAAAATGTTGAGCACCAACCCTGCATACGGCGTCCAGCAAAGGATCAGGCCCAGGATACCGCATACCATGGAAGCGGTCGCCATGTTTTTCGCCTTTGTCTGCATCTCAACGGTCTGCGGTTGGCCCATCGGCTGCTGCTGGTATTGCGGCTGGCCCTGCGGAGGCACCGGCGCCTGGTACTGTGGGGGCGCCTGTTGATATTGTGGCTGGCCCTGCGGAGGTACCGGCGGCTGCTGGCCAGGTTGAGGGCCCGGTCCCGGCTGTGGCTGGCCCTGCTGCGGCACCTGCTGGTATTGCGCTTGCTGCACCGGCGGCTGTTCTGCCGGCTGGGGCTGTACGGGTTGCTGCTGTACATTCTGCTGCTGCACCGGCGGCTGATATCCTTCTGCCGGCTGCTCTTTTGGTGCGCCGCAGTAAGGACATGCATTCAAATTTTCATCATAATCCTGATGACAGTTTTTACAATTCATCAATCGAAGCTCCTTTCGCTTGCTACATGTTATTTATACCATATTTTTTCCGCTTTATCAAAGGATTATTCTTAATATTTCCTTACGAACTGATGAAATATGTTATACTGGTTACAAAATCAAAATATACCGTGAGGTGATCCTATGAAATACGCAACCATCGGCACATCCAAAATCACACAGCAAATGATCGAGGGCACACAGACGACCGGGCTTTTTGAGCTGGCCGGCGTATATTCCCGCAGTCTTGAAAAGGCTAAGGATTTCGGGGCGCAGTATGGCGCTGCGCAAGCCTTTGACGACCTTGCAGCGCTCGCTGCAAGCGATATCGGCGCGGTGTATGTCGCAAGCCCCAACCTCTTGCATTACGAGCAGTGTAAATTCCTGCTGGAAAACGGCAAACACGTCATCTGCGAAAAACCGCTGACCGTACTACCGGATGAAACGCGTACGCTTATTTCACTGGCGCGCAGCAAAAACGTTATATTCATGGAAGCGATCATGATGATGCACCAGCCGCAGAGGTTTGCGCTTAAGGAGCTGCTGCCAAAGCTGGGGAACATCACCACCGTGCATTTCGATTTCTCACAGCTTTCTTCCCGTTACGGGGCCTTCTTGGACGGCGAGCTTCCCAATATCTTCAATCCCGCGCTGGCCGCCGGGTGCATCATGGATCTCGGCGTTTACTGCGTCTATCCCGCGCTCGACCTGTTTGGCCGCCCGCAGCGCATCGAAACGAACGCACACCTCCTAAGCTCAGGCGCAGACGGCTACTTCAGCAGCACGTTTTTTTACCCGGATAAACAGGTCGTGATCACGGCCTCCAAAATCGGCCAGGGCCGCGCAGGTTCAGAAATCATCGGCGACCGCGGCACCGTTGCCATTCGCCTTCTGCACCATTTCACAGACATCACCTGGTTCCCTTCAGAGGGTGCGAGTGAACAAATCTGCGGCGACGTCGACAAGATTTTTCTGATGGCGAATGAAATGAAGGATTTCCACCACTACATCACCGATCCGCAGGGCACGCGCGGCGAGTACGAATATGCGCAGGAACTTAGCATTTCCGTCTCCGAGACCCTGCAGCAAATGCGCAGGCAGGCAGGTCTTTCCTTTTAGCCTATAATGTTCACTAGATTTTATTTGACAGTCATATGACCGCGTTATATAATGGAGGCAGCAACAAAGGTAATTGCCCAGAAAGGAACGGGAATGTGATTCGTTTTTTGTATGCAGGAAAGGTACAGCAGTGATGATTGGTTATTTGCCGGGTACCACGGTCGAAATGAATATGGAAAACGGCGTGCAGGATTTTTTGAATTCGCTGTTCGCTGCAAACGGCCTTGTCCTCTCACAGGTATTGCAGCTTACCGGCCTCTCCGCACATACGGTGCAGAATTGGGTCAAGCGTAAATTCTTAAGGCCGCCGATCGGTAAAAAGTACGACTGTGACCAGTTCTGCACGATCGTGATCATCAACATGCTCAACGATATTTTCCAGATTGACCAGATCACCCGCATGATCGATTATATCGCGGCCTCTGCCTCCGGCGCGCCTACCCTTGTCTATACATGCTTTGTCGATGTCCTGACGCTCGCTCCGGGCGACGCCGTGCGTACGGCAACCAAGCTCGACGCCATCATCGATAAGGTACTGGCTAAACGTTGCATTTCCGGCGAGACCCTCAAGCGGATGCAAAAGGTGCTGCGCATCATGCTCCTTTCGCACATTTCCGTACAGGTGCGCTCGGAGGCTCTTTTGGAGCTTAATACACTCGATATCTGATACAGGAGGACAAAGAAATGATTGCTTGGTGGGAAGCCATGACATTGGTTGAACAAATCTTTGCCGTGGTCGGGATTGCCTCTACCGTTTTATTGGTGATCGAGGTCATCCTGCTGCTTGTCGGCGTCGGCCATGACGCGGATGCAAACATGGATGCGCCGGGCGATGCGCATGCGGATATGGGCGGCATGCACGACGGTATCCCGCATACAGATGTACACATCGGCGAAATCACCGCGGACGGCGCGGCAGACATCGACGTTTCGATGGATACGGACGCTCCCCCGGGCGACCACCCGGACAGCGGACATCCCCACTTTGAAGGCAGCGGCCTGCACCTCTTCACGCTGCAGGGCCTGGTCGCATTCTTTGCGGTATTCGGCTGGTCTGGCCTTCTGCTACTTAAATCAGACGTACTGCCCGTTGCCAGCGTGATCCTTGCCATCGTGTTCGGGTTTGTGGCGATGGTGCTGATGGCGGTCGCCATGCGCGGTATGCTAAGGCTCCAATCCGACGGCAGTATGGATATCCGCAACGCCCTCGGCAAATCCGGTACCGTATACCTGCCTATCCACGAAAAGCGGAGCTCTGTTGGAAAGGTCACGGTCATGGTACAGGGAACGCTCACAGAAATGGATGCGGTCACAGATGAAGACGCCACCATCCCGACGGGCACGCAGGTCGTCGTAACGGGGATCACAAGCGGTAATACGCTTGTCGTGAAAAGAATATAATGGCCGCTTTCCATCCGGCCAAGGGGGAGAAAAATGAGTATTGAAAGTTTGATTCTGATCGTAGTCATCGTCGTACTGGTGTTCATGTGCCTGCTGATCTTTTTGACGCGGTACAAAAAATGCCCGTCCGACAAAATCATGGTCATCTATGGTAAGGTCGGCCAGAACAGCGACGGCACAAACCGCACGTCACGGTGTATCCACGGCGGCGCGGCATTCATCTGGCCTGTCATCCAAGCATACCAATACCTTGACCTGACGCCGCTTTCCATACAGGTTGACTTAAAGAGCGCGCTTTCCCGCCAGAACATCCGTATCGACGTACCGTCCATATTCACAGTCGGTATCTCGACGGAGCAGGGCATCATGCAGAATGCGGCGGAACGCCTGCTCGGCCTGCAAATGACCGAGATACAGGAGCTTGCGAAGGACATCATCTTCGGCCAACTGCGTCTTGTGATCGCCACGATGGACATCGAAGAGATCAACACCGACCGCGATAAGTTCTTAGAAGCGGTCTCGCGCAACGTGGAATCCGAACTCAAAAAAATCGGCCTGCGGCTGATCAACGTCAACGTAACGGATATCAGCGACGAATCGGGCTACATCACGGCGCTCGGTAAGGAAGCCGCTGCCAAGGCCATCAACGATGCAAAAAAATCTGTTGCGGAAAAAGTACGCGACGGTTCCATCGGCGAAGCGAACGCACAGCGCGACCAACGTGTAGAGGTCGCGACCGCGAACTCCAAGGCGATCACCGGCGAAAACACGGCCAAGATCGAGATCGCCCAATCCGACGCCGCCCGCCGCGAAAAGGAAGCGGAAGCCACAAGGATCGCGACCGCGGCAGAGAAGGTACAGGCGGCAAAGGCTTTGGAAGAAGCGTACGCCGCAGAAAAACTGGCAGAGCTTGCGCGTTCGTCGCGTGAAAAAGCCACACTGGAAGCGGACGTCATCGTAAAGGCGGAGATCAGGAAACGCCAGATCGAGCTGGAGGCCGAAGCAGAAGCGGAGCGCCTGCGCAGGCAGGCAGCCGGTGAAGCGGACGCGATTTATGCCAAGATGGAAGCGGAAGCGCGCGGTATGCAGGAAATCCTGAAAAAACAAGCCTCCGGTTTTGCAGACATCGTGGATGCAGCGGGCGGCAACGCCAAGAATGCCCTCATGCTGATGCTGGCCGACAAGATGGAAGACCTGATGAAGGTACAGGTCGAAGCGATCCGCGATTTGAAGATCGACAAAGTGACCGTCTGGGACGGCGGGCAGGCGGGCAAGGACGGCAAATCCAGCACGGCAAACTTCCTGTCCGGGCTGATGAAGAGCATCCCGCCCATGAACGAGATATTCGAGATGGCGGGCATGGAGCTGCCTGAATTCCTGGGCAAAAAATCAGCGATACGCCGCCCGCAGAGACTGTGGATGTTTCGGGCAAGAAACCTGCAGCGGTTGCCGAAACCCCGACCGAAAAGATGCCGGAGCAGGTGGACAATCCGGGCTCCGCAGCGCAGTAAGGCGACATAAAAACTCCCATCCATAATGGGTGGGAGTTTTTTATTCACCTTCCGTGATCCGCAGCATGCGGTATCCAACGCCAATGTGCGTCTGGATATACTTCCCTTCGCGGTCGATCTTCTTGCGCAGCGTCGCCATAAAGACCCGCAGCGAGGGGATATCGCTTTCAAGGGTACTGTTCCAAACCTCTTTTAAAATATATTTATGCGTAAGTACCCTGCCTGCGTTTTTGGCAAGCAGGCAGACAAGCTTGTATTCCATAGGCGTCAGGTGACATTCCTGCCCTTCCACATACACACAGCCCGCCGTATAGTCGATTTTCAGGCCGCCGTTGACGAAAACCGCTTCCTCCCCCGCCTGTGCGGGACTTAATTTGCGTACGGCAACACGCAGGCGCGCCAAAAGCTCGTCCATGGAAAACGGTTTTGTCAGGTAATCGTCTGCGCCCGCGTCAAGCGCGCTGATCTTATCCTTATCTTCGCTGCGCGCACTCACGACAATGATCGGGCACTGCGACCATGTACGCAGCTTTCTTATAATATCCACTCCATCCATATCCGGCAGGCCCAAATCCAGGATGATGATGTCCGGCCGGTTTGTGACCGCATACATCAGCGCCTGTTCCCCGCTTTCCGCTGCGATACACTGGTATGCATTGAGGTCGAGCGTAGCTGTCATAAAATTCCGGATCGCCTGGTCGTCCTCAACGATCATGATTGAAGTTTTCACTGCTTTTCACCTCCGCTATGGGTAGTGTAAATTCAAATACCGTCCCATGCACCGGGCTGTTGTCCATGACGGCGATCTTTCCGCCGTGCGCTTCCACAATGATTTTGCAAAGCGCCAGCCCGAGGCCCAGTCCCCTGCGGCTGTCTCCCTTGTTCCCGTTCACGGTATAAAACATATCGAAAATATTTTTCTTGTCGCGGTCGCTGATCCCCTTGCCGTCGTCGCCGATACGCACAACCGCCTCGTTTCCCTTGCGCGTCACCAGGATTTCGATTGTCGAGCCGGCGTCCGTATATTTGACCGCATTGTCTATGATATTAATAAACACCTGTACGACCAGCTGCACATCCACATTTACCATCATCATATCATCCTGCACATGCGTGAGCAGATGGTGCTCCGAAATCTTGCGGCTCACATGGCGCAGCGCTTCTTCGATGATCTCGGATACCAGCTGCGGCTCTTTGCGCAGCTTCACATTGTCGTTGTCAATGCGCGAAACAAAAAGCAGGTTTTCCACCAGGTTAATGAGCCACACCGAATCGTCGTAGATACCGGTTACCAGCCGCCTTTTGGTCTCCTCGTCAAATTTGTTTTGGAGGAGCGAATTTGCACTGCCCGAAATGCTTGTCAGCGGTGTACGCAGGTCATGCGAGACTGCACGCAGCAGGTTGGAACGGAATCGTTCGCTCTCCGCCTGCATCTCCGCCTTACGCTGTGCCTCATTGAGAACATACCGCTCCAACGCAGACGTGATCTGCGCATACAGCGCATACACGAGGGAATCCTGCATACTGTCCAGCTGCTCTTCCCCGTCCGCCACGATACCCACTACCGCGAGCACGCCTTCCTTTGTCGTCAGCGGCGTATAACGCGCCGCCGCGCCGGGCAGGGTATTGGTTCCCTTTCCTGCGGAATGGCGGTTGCGGATGCACCATGCCGCCACAGCGCGCTCATCCTCGTTTAAAAAATCCGCCTGTTTTTGTTCCGCGCCGTTTTCGTCGACGGCAAGGATACGTCCTATTTCTCCCCGCTCCGCCAGATACAGGACAGCCGGCCTTCTCGCAAAGCGCGCGATCTCGTAAAGCGCACGCCGCATGATTTCCTCCTTTGTCCGCGCGTCCTGCAGGCTGCGGTTGGCCTCCAGCAGGATCGTCGTGCGAAATGCACTTAACGTCGCGGCGGCTGCCTGCCGTTTCACTTTGCTGGTGAGCGCGCTCGTAACGAGGGCCGCGGCCAGCATGATCGCAAACGTGACCGGATATTCCGCGCCATATGCGTTGAAAGTAAACCGTGGATCTGTAAAAAAGAAATTATACAGCAGTACGCCGATCACCGAGGCGGCCACGCCGTAAAACCTGCCGCGCGTCTGGTTTGCCGTGATCAGCACGCCCAGGATCAGTACCACGATCACATTGGTCTGGCTAAAGCCGATCTGGTCGAACAAAATACCGACCAGCGCCGACAACGCCATAATGAGCAGCATTTTGGCGAAGTCTTTCCCGGAAAATTGAAATTTTCCCCAGATCCGCCTGCGGCGCGGCTTATACTCCCTGCTGCCGTTGTCCGCTATCACAAAGATTTCCAGTTCGGTTGTATGCTCGATCAGCTGGTCCACAAAGCTTTTCCGCCGGCCGACAAACGGCGTTTTTTGCCCTGTCCTGCCGATTACAATTTTAGTAATGCCGCTTATCCGCGCAAAAGCGGAAATCTGCAGCGATACGTTCTCCCCATAGATCGTCGCAATCTTAGCGCCCAGCTCCTTTGCAAGGCGGATGTTGTCCCGCAGGTTTTTTGCTCCCTCTGCGTCCAGCGCCGGGCTTTCCGGCGTGTCTACGAACAAGGCAGTAAACGAAGCATGGAATGCCTCCGCCATACGCGCCGCCGTCCGGATTACCTTAGCGTTGGAAGGCGACGTGCTCAGGCACACCAGGATATGCTCGCGCGCGGGAATACTTTCATTTTTTTGATTGACGCGGTCAGCCACCCGCCTCAGCGCGATTTCACGCAGCGCCATCAGGTTTTCACGCACAAAAAAATGTTCCAGCGCCTCATGCGCCTGTTTTTGCCTGTATATCTTGCCTTCGTGCAGGCGCTCTAACAGAACGGATGGTTCGACGTCGATAATCTCGACCTCGTCCGCCATCTCGAACACCTTGTCGGGGATCCGCTCGCGCACCACGACGTGCGTAATGGAAGCGACGATGTCGTTCAAGCTCTCGATGTGCTGCACGTTAACCGTCGTATAAACGTCAATGCCCGCATTTAAAAGCTCTTCGACATCCCCCCAGCGCTTGGTATGCCGCAGGCCATGCGCATTTGTATGCGCCAGCTCATCGACCAATATAAGCTGCGGGCGGCGCGCTAGGGCTGCGTCAAGGTCAAATTCCTTCAAGGTGATCCCCTTATACGGCGCCTCAAGCGGCGGCAGCACCTCCAGGCCGTCCAAAAGCGCAAGCGTTTCCGGTCGGGTATGCGGCTCCACATAGCCCACGACAACGTCAACACCGCGCTTCTTTGCATCGTGTGCGGCTTCCAGCATGGCGTAGGTTTTACCCACGCCAGCCGCATAGCCAAAAAATATCTTCAGTTTTCCCTTATGCCCCGGTTCTTCCTGCCTGATCTGCCGAAGCAGCTCTCCCGGATCCGGGCGTTTTTCTTCCATATGGTTCTCCCGTTACTGCCATATCCCATCAAGTTCCAGATTCACTTTTAACACATTTACAGTCGGTTCCCCGAATATTCCCAGGAACCGTCCCTGCGTATGGTGGGCGATCACTTCGCGAACCTGTTGTTCGCTCAAGCCGCGCGCCTGTGCGATGCGCTTCACCTGGTACTCCGCCCCTGCGGGTGAAATATCCGGATCAAGTCCGCTGCCCGAGCTCGTGACCAGGTCGACCGGGATAGGGGTATCGCCCATTTGCGGGTTTTCCTCGCGGATCTTGTTGACCCGCTCCGCCATCAACGCGTCAAATTCCTCAGTCGCCGGGGATAAGTTTGTCGGCCCCGCGAACAACAGCGGGTTTCCTTCCTCATCAACAAATGTCTCTGCGTTCACATTCATCACGCGTCCGTGCAGGTATTCCGCCCCTGTAAAATCCTGCGCCAACAGCTCGCTTCCGTATGCCGTACCGTCCACCTCTATGATACTGCCATTCGCCTGTTTTGGGAACGCGATTTGCGAAATTCCCGTCACTACCAGCGGGTAAACCAGTCCGCATACGAGCGTCAGTACCAGTATAAACACCAGCGCCTTGGGCGCAACAGCCTTTATCGTTTTCCACATAGTATTTCCCTCCTAAAACATCCCCACTGCCACGAGCAGCATGTCGATCAGCTTGATCGCGATAAACGGCAGGATCACGCCGCCCACGCCATAGACCAGTATATTCCTCGACAACAGCTTGCTTGCCGGGACTTCCCGGTACTTCACGCCCTTTAGGGCCAGCGGGATCAGTGCCACAATGATAAGCGCATTGTAGATGACCGCCGAGAAGATCGCGCTTTCCGGGCTGTGCAGGCCCATGATGTTTAAGGCCTGCAGCTGCGGGAACAGCAAAAAGAACAGCGGCGGGATGATCGCAAAGTATTTTGCGATATCGTTGGCAATGGAAAACGTCGTCAGCGCACCGCGTGTCATCAGCAGCTGCTTGCCGATGCGTACGATGTCGATCAGCTTGGTGGGCGACGAATCGAGGTCGACCATATTGCCCGCTTCCTTCGCCGCCTGCGTACCCGTGTTCATCGCCACGGCAACGTCCGCCTGCGCGAGTGCGGGCGCGTCATTCGTGCCGTCGCCCGTCATGGCGACCATGTGTCCGCTCTTCTGGTATTCGCGGATCAGCTCCAGCTTTGCTTCAGGCGTCGCTTCCGCCAGGAAATCGTCCACGCCCGCTTCCGCAGCGATCGCCGCCGCTGTGAGGGGATTGTCGCCCGTGATCATGATCGTTTTGATGCCCATCTTCCTAAGGTCGGCAAACTTTTCCCTGACCCCCTGCTTGATGATATCCTTCAAATGGATCACACCCAGTATCTTTCCGTTTTTGGCAACGACGAGCGGCGTACCGCCGCTGTTTGAAACGCGTTCCACGATACCGCGGCATTCAGCCGAATATTGCCGGCCGTGCGCCTGCGCATAAGCGCAGATCGCGTCGACAGCGCCCTTGCGCACTTCGTTCCCTTCGTAATCTACCCCGCTCATACGCGTCTTGGCCGAAAAGGGAATAAACGTTGCCTGCAGCTCGCTTAAATTGCGGCCGCGTATATTGAATTTCTCCTTTGCCAGTACGACCACGCTCCGGCCCTCCGGCGTTTCGTCCGAAAGCGAGGAAAGCTGCGCCGCGTCGGCAAGCTCATGGATATCCGTCCCATCCACCGGAATAAATTCGCTTGCCTGGCGGTTCCCCAAAGTGATCGTACCCGTTTTATCCAGCAGCAGCACGTCTACATCGCCCGCCGCCTCGATCGCGCGCCCGCTCATGGCGAGCACGTTCGCCTGGTTGAGGCGGCTCATACCCGCAATGCCGATCGCCGACAGCAGCGCGCCGATGGTCGTAGGCGCCAAACATACCAGCAGCGCCATCAGCGAGGTAACAGAGGTCGGGTTGGTATCCATTCCCTGCATCTGCGCCGAGAAATGCGCGAATGCGTAAAGCGATACGGTCACGACCAAAAATATGATGGTCAGCGTCACCAGCAATATCTGCAGCGCGATCTCATTGGGCGTCTTTTTGCGCGCAGCGCCTTCCACCATGGCGATCATCTTGTCGAGGAAGCTCTCGCCGGGGTTGTTCGTCACAAGTACGACCAGCCAGTCGGAAATGACCGTCGTACCGCCCGTGACTGCGCAGCGGTCGCCGCCGCTCTCACGGATCACCGGGGCGGATTCGCCTGTGATCGCACTTTCGTCAACAGAAGCCGCGCCATCGACCACATCGCCGTCCGCGGGAATCTGTTCCCCTGCGTGTACCACGACGAGATCGCCTTTGCGCAGCGAAGCCGACGGTACTTCCGTTACATTGTCCCGCTCCGTAAGGGATGGTATCTTCTTGGCCACGATATCTCGTTTGGCCGCCCGCAGCGCGTCTGCCTGTGCTTTGCCGCGGCCTTCGGCGATGGCCTCGGCAAAGTTGGCAAACAAGACAGTCAGCCACAAAAGGACTGCGATCCCCAGTATGAAACCGGGCGTGTTGTCCCTTATCCCCACAAGGGCGCATACATAAAGGAGTGTCGTCAATATCGACGCAATATATACGACGAACATGACAGGGTTTTGTATTTGTATTTTAGGGTTCAGCTTTAAAAACGAATCTTTTAAGGCGCGCCCGATCATCTGTTTGTTGACAAATTTTTGTTTTTTCGTATCCATGACCTTCTCCTCCCCTTAACCAATCATCTGGAAGTATTCCGCAATCGGGCCTACCGCCAGCGCCGGAAGGAACGAAAGCGCTCCTACAAGCAGTACCACAATAATCAGTATGACGATGAACAATGCATTGTGCGTAGGCAGCGTCCCCGCAGAGACCGCTACCTTTTGTTTACGCACCATAGACCCTGCGATCGCAAGGGTCGCAAGCATGGGCATAAAGCGCACGAACAGCATGACTGTCCCGATCGCGACATTCAGGAACGGCGTGTTGGCGTTCAGCCCCGCAAAGGCCGATCCGTTGTTGCCCGCGCCGGACGAGAAAGCGTACAGCACTTCCGAAAAACCATGCGGGCCGCTGTTTGTCAGGCTGTCCATCACCGACGGCACATAGCAGGCGACCGCCGTACCGACAAGCGCCGCCAGCGGTGTCGCCAGGCATACAAGCGTTGCCATTTTCATCTCGAACGGCTCGATCTTCTTACCCAGGTATTCAGGCGTCCTGCCCACCATGAGCCCGGACAGGAACACCGCGATGATCGCGAAAGCCAGCATACCGTAAAGCCCACAGCCAACGCCGCCGAAGATAACCTCCCCAAGCTGCATTTGCAGCATGGTCACAAGCCCTCCTAAAGGCGTGTAACTGTCGTGCATGGAGTTGACCGAGCCGTTTGACGCGGCGGTCGTAAACGACGCCCATGTGCTCGATGTCGCGATGCCGAACCTGCTTTCCTTGCCTTCCATATTGCCGCCTGCCTGGTCATCCGTCGCGGCCATACTGACTGCGCCGTCCTGGCTTAGCTGCGGCGTGCCATTTGCTTCATTTACGCCGATGACCGCCAGAAAAGCGACCAGCATAATAATCATCACAAGAAAGAGCGCGATGCCCTGCCGTTTATCTTTTACGTTCCTGCCAAAGGTAAAGCACAGCGCCACCGGGATCAGCAGGAGCGAGATCATCTCGATCATATTGGAAAAGACCGTTGGGTTTTCCAGCGGGAACGCCGAGTTTACGCCGAAAAAGCCGCCGCCGTTCGTTCCCAGCTGCTTGATGGCGATCTGGCTGGCTGCGGGTCCCTGCGGGATCACCTGCCCTGTGATCACCGTGCCGTCCGCCAGCGTCGTCGGCTGCAAGAGGCTCGTTTCCGTATACGCCGACAAATTTTGTACCACGCCCTGTGAAACGAGCAGGATCGCCACGACCAGCGAAAGCGGAATGAGGACATACCATACCACCCGCGTCATATCCACCCAGAAGTTCCCGATGCCCGTCCCCTTTTCACGCGTAAACCCACGGATAAGCGCAAACAGCACCACAATACCCGTTGCTGCGGAAACAAAGTTCTGTACCGTAAGCCCCAGCATTTGCGTCAAATAAGAAAGCGTGCTTTCCCCCGAATACGACTGCCAGTTCGTATTGCTTACGAAGCTTGACGTCGTATTGTACGCCAGGTGCCACGACGTTCCGTCAAGCCCCTCGGGATTCAGCGGCAAAAAGCCCTGCGCCATATTCAAAAAGAACAGGATCGCAAAGCCAAACGCACTGAACAGTACGCAGCATACCGCGTATTTTTTCCAGCCCATGTCCTCGTTTTTATTCACATGCAATATCTTGTATGCGAAGTTTTCCACCGGGACCAGTACCTTTGAAAGGAATGTCTTTTCCCCGTTCATGACCTTGCCAATATACTTGCCAAGCGGGATTGCCAGTGCAACAAGGATAGCGACGTATAGCACATACTGCAAGATCTGATTGCTCATTGTTTATCCCCCCGCACAAGGACAACAAATAGGTACACAAACAGCGCCGCTGCCGCGATACCGATCACTGTGATGATCACACCCATGATGATTCCCCTTTCTCTTTCCATTAAACTGAATTTTCTTGTACGTTCTGATTATATGCGTAAGCAAATTAAGACGGTGTTAGGGTTCTTATCTCCGGTATTAAGATTGTATAAAGACAGAGACTGGATTTTCATTAAAATTATTTTGAGTTTTCATGAAAATTTGGTTTTAGCCGCCCCCTGCGTGGATATATATACAGCAGAAGGAATAATTCAAAAAAGGGAGGAATCGATCATGACGTATAAGGTTATTGTAAGGGACCCAAAATTTGGGACAGAGGAATATATCGACGGACTTGATAAAAACAAGGCGATCGCGGAAGCATCAAAACAGGCGGACGATAAATCCAAGCAGGTTTATGTCAGCTTTGCAAAGGCAGACGGAACGACCGGATACCTAAACCGCGAGGGCCCGACGGACAAATGCCCGGGTGAACCCTGGTAATCAATTTCCAGCATAGAAAAGGCGGAAAAATGCTTCCGCCTTTTTTGTTGCAATTGCAACATTATTTTTACGCATATCTGTTTATAATAAGAGTATCAATAGTAAGGGAATGAGGGAAAAATAAATATGAAACGTAAAATCATTACCATAGATGAAGAAAAGTGCAACGGCTGCGGGCTGTGCGTATCCGCCTGCGAGGAAGGTGCGATCGGCCTTGTAAACGGTAAAGCCAGATTGCTGCGCGATGATTATTGCGACGGACTTGGAAATTGCCTGCCCGCCTGTCCCACGGACGCGATCTCTTTTGAGGAACGCGAAGCCGCGCCCTATGACGAGGCTGCGGTAAAACGCAATATGCAGCTGCAAGGCAAGAAAACGCCGCCGCAGGGTGGCTGCCCCGGCATGCAGTCAAAGCGGATCGAGCACCGTGCCGCAGCACCGGAGCCAGAAGCCCCCGGCACCGCGCCCTCCCAGCTCTCCCAGTGGCCGGTACAGATCAAGCTGGTTCCGCCCAACGCGCCCTATTTTGAAAACGCGAACCTGCTCGTGGCCGCAGACTGTACGGCCTTTGCCTATGGTAATTTCCATAAGGATTTCATCAGGGGCAAGATCACGCTCATCGGCTGTCCGAAGCTTGACGAGGTGGACTATGCGGATAAGCTGACGGATATCCTGCAGCACAACGACATCAAAAGCATTACCGTCGCGCGCATGTCCGTACCTTGCTGCGGCGGTATCGTCAAGGCCGTGACGGACGCGCTGCACCGCTCCGGCAAAATGATCCCCTGGAGCATCGTCACCGTGGATACGGACGGAACGATACTGGAATGACCAAAAGACCGCCATGCGATATGGCGGTCTCTCTTTTTTTGTTTAGGCAAGAAAACAGGTTGATTTTATGACTTGCCACGTAGACAATCCTTGGTAAGTATTATATAATATGTTAATGGATTGTTTCATATGGTTATGAATATTCAACTTTTTATAGGAGGAATCATCTTATGAACGAAGAAAACACGAATGCTCCAAACGGGCAGGACAAACAGCCCAAAACCAGAATGAACCTCAACAACATGGCTAAAAAAATGAGCGGCGGAAACAAAACGGCCGGTATCATCATTGCGATCTGCATGGTCGTACTCGGTATCCTGATCTGGGTAAAACCAGTTGCTTCGGCATTTACGCTGGGTTATATCGTGACAGTCGGTTTCATTATCTACGGTGTTTTTGAGGTCGTCATGTATTTCAAGACGCCTTCCGAGCTGCGGAACGGCTGGACGCTTGCCAACGGTATTATCTTTACACTCTTGGGCGTACTGGTCTTGCTGCAGGCGCTTGGAAGCCTTGCAGGCGCGCTCGACATGCTCAGCCTGTTCTCGTTCCTCATCGGCTTTTTTGCACTGTTTGGCGGCATCACGCAAATCGCTTCCTACGGTGCATTCAAAAAATCCGGCGAACCGGGTTCCGGTTGGATCCTTGCCAGCGGCATCATCAACCTTGTCCTTGGCATCATGATCATCGCGGCGCCGTTCGCAGGCTTTGCGGTTCTCGAATGGATCTTCAGCTTCTACCTGATCCTCGGCGGTATCGCACTGTTTGCAGAAGCGTGCTCCGGCAAGCTGGCCCGCAAACAATAATTTGAGGTATATAAAAAGAAGCGCTCACGTGGGCGCTTCTTTTTTATCCGCTTATTTTGTTGCTGTCCGTGCTGGTTGCATATTTTTTCATGATCATCTTGGCAAGCGGCCTTGGCCAGTAACGCCGGAACATTTCAAGATCCTCTGCAAAGCGCTTCCCTTCCTCTAACTGGTTTGTCGTTTCCGATCCCTCATGGATGCGGTGCAGCATCAGCGGCCTGGGGATATATACGAACGATCCTTTTTCCTTGGCAAGCCTGCTCCATGCGTCCCAATCGAGGTCGCAGGTCATCGTTTCATCAAAACGAAAATCCGGGAACTTTGATTTGTGGATACACACGGACGGGCAGCAAATGGCATTGCCCACGGATAGCGTACGGTTACGCATAAACCTGCTATGCCAGAATATACGCGGCTTCAAAAAAGCATTGATCTTCCGCTTCACCTGAAGCAGCCGGTTGTCATATACCTCTTTCTGATTGCGCAGCTCCCCATAATCTGTAAAAAACAATATCGGGTCTTTTGCCAGCCGATTGTATTCTTCTATGCTTTGCAGGTAATCCCGCAAATAAATATCATCCTGGTGCGCGATCGTCACAAAATCCGCCTCCGCACAGGAGAGGGCAAAATTCCAGTCACGGCCGATCCCGCTTTCCCTGCCGCTTACAAAAACGGGCACCTCAAACTTTTCCGCCATTTTATTGATATACGCATTCGGCGTGGAGGTTGCGATCAGTATCTGTGCCGGAGCGCTTTGGTCTTTGAGCGCCTGCAGGCAATCCGCCAGATACGGGCTTTCCTTATAAGCACATACCGCAAAAACATGGGAAAATTTATTCATCCTTTTTTCCCCTTTGCTCCATTTGATCCATAGCGATCTTCTGTGCCATCTGCTTGTTCTTTTCTTCCAGTTGCGAAATTTTGATGGACATCAAAAACAACTTCAAGATCATAAGAGCGATAAAGAACAGCAAAACAAAGTTGAGCGGCGTTTCGATACCCAAAAGCCCGGAAAAGAAAAACGCGATCTGCGGAAAGACGCTCAGCAAAAGCAATAGTATCGCGAATACGATCCAAAAAATGGAATCGGAAATACTCAATTTCGATTTGCTGATTTTGCGCAATACATAAATCAATACCAGAACCGAGATTACGATCAGCACAATCCTAAGTTCCAACCCCATTGTCATCTTTCCTTTCCGCGGAATAAATTGATAAATATCATTGAAATCAGTATACGGAACATATAAGCGATGGATTTCGCCAGTGTAAAGTAACTGGTTCCTGCCTTCCGCTCATTCATTTCCACCTGGACTTCTGCAAGCTTCGCGCCCTTGCGGACAAAATATGCCCACGTATCCGGCTCTGCCCCACAGTTGGGGTCAAAGGCGATCTGCCGCATGATCTTACGGTCTACAAGCCGCATTCCCGAAGTCGGATCCGTAAATTTTTGTCCGGTCGTCAGGCGAAAAGCGCCGCTCAAAAGTCGCGAGCCGAGCATCCGCAGGCTACTATTCTTTTTCTTTTCCAAAAAACGCGAGCCTACGACAATATCATAGCCCTCTTTCATCTTATCGACCAGGGGCATGATATATTCTGCATTGTGCTGTCCGTCCCCGTCAAAAGGAATGGACATCTGGTATCCGCTTAAATAAGCGTATTTGTTCCCCGTCTGGAATACCCCGTCGAGTCCTAAATTGACAGGCAGCGACATACATGGGATGTTTTTTTCGCGACAAATACGCGCCGTATCGTCCGTCGACCCATCGTCGATTACAATATAATCAACGCCGGGGCAGTTCTTTTCAAGATCGCGCGCCACTTTTTCGATATTATCCTGCTCATTATAGGCCGGCACAAATACCAACAGCTCTTTCATGGTGTCTCCCGTCCTGTCTGTCGCTCAGTTCCGCTTATTCTTTCGTTATTTTAACACATATTCAGTAACTTTGCTATGTTTTTCAAGGTTCCTCTGCACTTTGTTTATTTGACAATAAAGCCGCCGCTATATTACAATGTGATGGGATTATATAACCATAAAAACAGGGAGTTTCCGTTTATGAAAAATACGGTGAAAAAATGTATTGCTGCGGTCGTTGCCGCATTTATTCTCGCTTTGCTCATGGAGGTGGCAATACAGCACACCAATCCGCCCTTGTTTCAATATCAATTTGACGGGCAGGTCCAAAATGAATTTTCCTTGGGTGATACTGAATTAAGGGATTACACGGTTGAGGGCAATTTGATTACTCCCACCAGCGGCGACCCGCAAATACTGGTGCGTTTTGCCGACCAAACCCAGGCGTCCGGCGTCGCTTCTGTCCGTCTTCGGTTCGACGTTCCTCTGAACGATTGGGGTTACATACAATTCTATTTTCCTGATAAAGACGGCCTTTACAGCCAGAGTGGTTCCAAAACGGAATATGTACAACAGGGTGCTACCGAACTGATTGCGGATATCCCCCATCTGCAATATCCCGAACTTCGTATTGATATCAATCAGTCCGTTGCTTTAAACAGCATCCAGTTTTCAGACAGCCCCGCTACGCGTCTCATCCAGCCTGAAGTGTGGAATTTTGCACGTATGTTTGGTATATTTGCTGTTCTTGCTATCATTATTTTCTTGCTGCTGTATTTTAACGTATTCATTAAAATGAAAAATTTCTTTTGCAGCATTGGCAGGGCCATTGCCAAAGATCCGAAACGTTCTTGCAAACTTTTGGGGATTGCTGCAGCGATCATTATTATTTTATGTTTCATTTTGTACGCTCTGTTATGCGCAACCCATAAGACGCCGCATCCTGTTTATTTTGCAGCAGTAGCTGTTTTTGGTTTTGTAATATCAATATTTGTCATATTTTTCCGTCACTCCGGCAAAAAACCGGAATTCTTTTTTCTTGCGGTATTTCTTGCGGCGGCATTCTTAATTGCCGTCTTTGTTCCTACCTCCCAGGCCCTTGTCGTATGGGATGATGAAACGCATTATGCCAAAATCCTGAATCTCTCCTATTTTGGTGAGGATACCCGTATGACTGCCGCCGATTCGGCGTTTATCACACGGGTCTATTCGTCCGAATTTAATCTTGATAATCAAGCGGTTGTCGATCAGGCGTTAGACGATATGTTCCACAAAGGGGCTTCTTATACAGATTCCACCCCCAAGCTTTCCTTTGAAAAGCTTGCTTACTTGCCCGGAGCAATCGGCTTGTTTTTGGGACGGATGTTCAATTTTTCATTCCATAACATTTTAGTACTCGGCCGCATTGCCAGTCTTGTTTTATTCGCGTTGCTTTGCTTCCTTGGAATACGAAAACTCAAAACAGGTAAAATGATTCTAATCGTATTGGCATTACTGCCCACGAATGTTTTTCTTGCTTCTAACTTTAGTTATGATACGTGGGTTACCGGGTTTACGATTCTTGGCCTTGCATGGTTTTTCAGCGAAGTACAGCAACCAAATAAAATCCTTTCTATTCGCGACTGGATTATTATGCTTGCAGCAATGGCCGTCGGCATGGCTCCAAAGGCCATTTACTTCCCTCTTATTTTACTGCTGTTCTTTATGCCAAAATCAAAATTTACTTCCAGGCGAACGCTTTTAATCTACCGTCTTAGCGTCATAGCGACTACCCTTTTTGTATTGGCTACTTTCCTCATGCCGATGCTTATCAACGGTGCAGGCGTTGGCGATACGCGCGGCGGCAGCGATGTCAATTCATCCGGGCAGATCGCATACATCCTCAACAATCCGTTTGAATTTGGCAAAATGATGATAAAATATATTCCTACCTATTTATCTATGGGCAATGCACAGAACTATGTGACATCTTTTGCTTATCTGGGGGGTGGTTATTTTTACGGAATTCTGATTGTACTCTTGTGGCTTGTTTCGTTCACGGATCGTAATGAATATGATCGTTTTACAACGACCGTTTCCCATAAAATCCGTACATTGCTGATAGCTTTGATTACGGTTGTATGTGTGGCTTCCGCCCTGTATATCGCTTTTACGCCGGTTGGTTTTGATACGGTTAACGGATGTCAGGCCCGCTATTTGATGCCGGTCATCTTTCCCGTGCTTTATGTAATTGGTTCCCATCGTATTGTCAATAATATTAATCGCAATGTTTATAATACTGCGGTCTTTACCATAAGCGGCCTTATATTGTTTTTCAATATTGCATATATGGTGTTTGGCAGATACTGGCTCCATAATAGTTAATTGACCGCAAAAAAGGAGCCTGTTTACAAGGCTCCTTTACAATATACTTTATTCTTATTTTTATCGATTCATTCCTCTTGGAAACATACCCTGTTTTTCTTAAGCCCCCGCTCTTTTAATACCTTCGGTCATGCGTCCCCCGGTCGGTTCTCGCCGCCCATCCATTCGTGCACCGCTTTCGTTTCCTCGAAATTCTTTATTAGCACACAAGCGGACTTTTCCGGTATGGTTCGTCGCGGGCTTTTCCACAACGTATGTAACTTTCATTTTCGGCACCGTACACTCATAAACTTTCCCACGCAACATTAGCGGTTGCTCCTCGCTTACTTGTGTTGGCATCCTCACCGGGCCTATGCCCTGCCACAGCCTTCTTTACGGCTGCCGCCGCAGATATTTCCAAACCGTCATAGACTTTTCAAAAATACTCTTCTGCGATCCCCTTAAGAAACCTCAAAGCCTCTTATTTCCGGGTCTGTGTACGTGTGCCCAACATTACAGGTTCTTCACTGTACATCGGTATCACACCCTTTCCATTTTGATTGAGGACCTCCTCCGGATCATCCATCCGCCGATTCTGTCCTCCTTCTTGCTTTTATTATAAACTGTTTCTTTGGATGATAAACAGCTTATTTGATCGTTTCAGTGATCATTTTTTACTTTTTATTGATCTTGTTATATGTATTCTACATCAAAACTTATACATATGCAAGGGGATTTTTAAAAAAATTTATTTTTTAATATTCTGCTCCATTCCTTCTTCTTTGATATTGAAATTCTGCCTTCTATCGCATATAATATGAGAGGTGTTATGCTGATGTGGCACAGGAGGTAGCGCACGTCCTTGGTAAGGACGAGGTCACGGGTTCGAGTCCCGTCATCAGCTCCAGATCGCAGCAAGCTGCGCTGCATGATAGGGCCCTGCCTTTGGCGGGGCTTTTTGTTTCGCGCACGACATGCGGGTTTATTTTTGCTATAATATTTCCAGTACAAGGAGAGGAGCACCAAAGCGGCACGATGACGGGACTTGTTGACTGTGGCGGGGGGATGCGGGGCATCTATACCTCCGGCATCTATGATTACTTATTGGATCACGATATCACAATAGAATACGGGATCGGCGTATCCGCGGGCGCGGCAAATATGATCTCCTATCTCGCCGGGCAACGCGGCCGTACGCTTACCTTTTTTGCGGACTATACGTTCCGCAGGGAATATATGGGGCTGGGCAACTGGTTCAAAAGCGGAAATTACCTCAATCTTGAATATATTTACTCGACCCTGACAAACCGCGGCGGAGAATACCCGCTCGACTACGATTCCTTCTTAAGGAGTACCTGCGCATACCATGTCGTCGCTACAGAGGCCGCAACGGGAAAACCGCATTACTTTACGCGCAAAGACCTCTCACAGGACAGCTACGATGTCCTGAAAGCCTCCTGTGCCATCCCGCTTGCCTGCCGGCCATATCCCGTGCAGGGCAAGCTGTATTTCGACGGCGGCGTCTCGGATCCTATCCCCTATCGGAAGGCGTTTGCGGACGGATGCGACAAGGTTGTCGTATTGATCACGCGGCAGGAAAGCTATGTCAAGGAAAAACAAAAGAATATGCGCCTCCTTGCATGGGCATTGCGTAAATATCCTCAGGTCGTGCGCCTGCTCAGGCACCGCCACGAGGCCTATAACCAGGCGATCGCCGGGGTTAAGGAACTGGCGGCACAGGGAAAAATCCTGTTGGTCGCCCCCTGCGACGAATGTGGCGTAAACACACTGACAAAGGATCGGGACGCATTTTTGAAGCTGTACCAAAAAGGATATGGCGACGGCGGGCGGGTCGCGGCCTTTTTACAGGAAAACAAAAAGCCCTAACCTTTTGGCCAGCGGCTTTCGTCTGTTCCAAGGAGGAGAGGGACGGTATATTGTGCTATTATCAATATACCGTCCGGCTATTTCTCTCCTGTCAGTGGATTAGATGGAGTGATCTATGTATAACTTAGAAGGAAAGTATTTGATGCCGTCTACATCGCCTGGATGGCGTCGCTCATGCTCCTTAAGAGCAGTGCGCACGATACCGAGCCAGCGTCCAGCACGCCGCGCGAGCGCTCCCCTAAACGGCTTGCGCGGCCGAATTTTGCGACCATATCCTTGGTACTGTCGCGTCCGCTTTCTGCCGCGGCGGCAAAATCGTCAAGCGCAGCGTCAAAGGGCTTGCCTTCGGCCACTGCCTTTTCAAGCGCAGCTTCCGCCGGCAGCATGACATCCATCAGCGTTTTGTCGCCAATGCGTGCGTCAACCAGCGCGCTTAAGCCCTCCACCGCGTTTTTCACCATTTCCAGGAACAGTGCGCTGTCGATTTCTTCTTTGTCCTGCGATGTCTCGCCCATTTCAATGAACAGGGTACCATAAATCGGGCCCATCGAACCGCCGATCTCCGAAAGCAGCACGTCGCCCAGCGTGACCAGCGCCTCGGAGAAGGTGCAGTCCTGGCCTGCGATCCTTTCTGCACAGATCGTAAAACCTTTGTTCATGTTAATCCCGTGATCCCCGTCGCCGATGGCGCCGTCCACAGTTCCCAGGTAATCCTTATTCTCCTGGATGACCTTTATCATCTTTTCGACGATCACTTTGCCGTCGCTGTTTTTAAATTGTTCCATATTCAGGGTGCTCCTTTCAGCAACTTCCAAAGGAAGGAAATATCGTTCTTACGGCCGTCTTACAAACGCACAAGTCCGCTGCACGAAGCTTCCATATCCATCAGTTCCCGAAGCTCGTCGTCAAGCTTCATCACCGTAAGCGTGGCTCCCATCATTTCAAGCGAAGTGAATAGGTTTCCCACATAACTGTGATGGATCCTGATCCCGTCTTTTTCGATCAGTCCCGCGACTTCGTTAAAGAGGATATACTGCTCCATAACAGGCGTTGCGCCCAGTCCCGATACCAATACGACGGCTTCGTCGCCCGCCTGGAAGAATTCTTCCTTGGAGATGGTTCCCCACATGCGTTGCGCGATCTTATCCGCGGTTTCCACAGGCGCTACGTCCACGCCTGCTTCCCCGTGATGCCCGATACCCAGCTCCATCATACCATCCTCGATCGTAAAATTCGGATGTCCGACCGCGGGAATCGTGCAGGATGTAAGGCCGATGCCAATACTTTTGGTGTTATCGATCGCTTTTTGCGCCGCGCGGATGACTTCGTCAAGATCCCCGCCTTTCGCCGCCATCGCGCCGCCGCATTTCCACATCAGGATCTCGCCCGCGACTCCCCTTCTTTTTTGCTGTTCGTCCTTGGGTGCGGATGCCACATCGTCGTTCGCCACCACTGTTTTTACTGTGATGCCTTCTTTTTGCGCCATCCTGACAGCCATCTTCACGTTCATATTGTCGCCGGCATAGTTCCCATACAGGCAGGCAACGCCGTTACCCTGATCCGCCGCCTTGATCGCGTTTAAGAACGCCTTAGCCGTGGGGGAAGAAAAAATTTCCCCTACCGCGACCGCATCCAGCATATTTTTTCCTACATATCCGAGGAACGCAGGCTCGTGGCCGCTGCCGCCGCCCGTTACCACGCCGACCTTGCCGCTTTTATACTGGCAGGTGGATTTAATCACGCGGGGGTCGTCCGTCGCTTCTACCGCGGAAGCGTTCGCTTTGAGATAGCCTTCCAGCATATCCTCGACCATTCTGTCCGCATCTTTCACAATTCTTTGCATATCTATCCTACCTCATTCTACGTTTCTGTGCCGTTTTTCCATTTTCTCATAGGTGATATCCGGATTTTCGTCCACCATTTTGATGCAGATCATATCCAGGACGATGAGCAGGCTCTGTTCAAACAGATTCCCCATTGGCTGGACGGACGGCGCCACGTCGTCCGTCCCACCATATACCTGTCCCGGTATAAAGAGTACAAAATCCGCAAGCTTCACAGCGTTGCCGCTGGGCGAGCCCGTAATGATCACGATCCTTGCGCCGTGCTCTTTGGCACGCTCGCATACATAGCGGATATGCCCGATCTCACCGCTTCCGATCGTCGCGACCAGCAGGTCGCCCTCGCCGATCCCCGGCGTCGTATCGTCCCAGATCCAGTGGACCTCCTTGCCCATGTGCGTCATACGCATGGCAAAGGCGCGCGTCATCATGCCTTCGCGCCCTACGCCGATAAAGAACAAGCGCTCATGCGTCGTGATCTCATGGATGAACGCATCGATCATCCGGTCGTCGATCCTTGAAAAAACGTCCTTGTATTCTTCGATTATCTTTGAGCCCAATTCATGAAAATCCATGGTTTTTTCCTCACTCGTTTGCCGTAGCCTGTTTTTGAAGCTGCTGGTGCAACAGCTTTTTCTGCCGTTTGACATCCATAGAGTCGACCAGCTTGTTGAGGAACAGGATACCGATCAGCATGAGACCCCAGATCATCTTCTTTGCGTACGGCGTGAACTGCCACAGCGTGAAGGCGCTTTGCAGTACCTGTACCGCGATCAGCGCGAGAATGATCCCCAATATTTTGCCTTTACCGCCGGACGGGCTGATGCCGCCGAGTACGCAAACGAGGATCGCCTGCAAAAGATATGTGTCGCCATAGCCGACCTTTGCCGAATTGACGCGGGCAATGATCATCAGGCCGGCGATACCTGCCATCAGGCCTGCCATCGCGTAAATGATGATCACGTCTTTTTCGTTGTTGATGGCGGAAAAGCGTGCAGCCGTGTGGTTCTCACCGATCATATACACTTTTTTACCAAAACCCGTGCGTCCCATAACAAACATCAGGACGATCGCCGTCAACAGGAAAAGGATAAATACCCACGGAACCGCGCCCAGCTCCGCCGTGCCAAAGGCTGTGAATTCCGTCGGGAACCCGGTAACGCCCTTGCCGCCCGTAGACGCCATGCTGATCCCGTTGTAGAGGATCATTGTTCCCAATGTGGCGACGATCGGGTTGACCGAAAACTTCGCGATCAGCGTACCGTTTAATGTGCCGCACGCCGTTGCCACGACGAGCGCCACGATGACCGCCAGGACGATGGAGCCGCCCGCGCCCATAGAGGAAGCGATTCCCTCGTTCGTCATCACGAACGCCGCACAAATACCTGCGAGGTTGGCATTCGCAACGATAGAAAGGTCGATCCCTCCCAGGAGCATCGCCAGTCCCATACCGAGCGAGAGTACCGCGAATTCCGAAACCTGGAACGCCATGCTCGAGAGGTTCCTCTCATTATACATTTTGTCTCCCAGCACCACAGCCATTGCGATAAGAATCCCTATCGTAACAAAAATCAAGATGCTGAAATTCAAATCTTTTCGTAGTAAGGCCTTTAATTTCTGCATAATCTTTCCTCCCTCTCCTTATTCTGTGAAGATGAACATCTTCCGGTTTTTCTTTCTTTCCTGCCAGGACGTCATGACGATGCTGAAAATCAGGATCAACCCTAAGAACAGGTCGTTCCACGAGGAAGAAAGGCCTAAGAAGATAAGAGTCGTATTCAAAAGATACATGATGACTACACCCAGGATCGTACCCAGTATGGTGCCCTGTCCGCCGGAAACTTTTGCCCCGCCGATGATGACCGCCGCGACGATGGTAAGCTCCGTCCCGACGAGCGTGACCGGGTTGCATGCATTGATGCCCGCGATGTAGAGCATGCCCATGATGCCGCTCAAGATGCCCATGTAGCCATATACGAAAAGGTGAGTCTTCCAGATATTGAAGCCCGCCCTGCGCGCTGCCTCCTGCGAGCACCCCAGTGCAAAGATGCTTTTGCCCAGCATCGTCTTATGCAGGATGAACCATGTCAGGACAATGACTGCCACAATAATGACGATAAAGACGGAAAGCCCGACCTCGCTGCCGAAATCATCCTTGAACGCGAACAGCTTCGCGTTGCCGAATTCGGTAATCGCTTTGGGGATATCGACAGAACCAATGTTCTTTGTGCCGATAAACGTGAGCAAAAACCCCTGGTAAAGCCCCGACGTTGCCAGCGTAATGATAAAAGGCTCCATCCTTGTCACATGGATGAGCACGGCATTGAGAAGCCCCAGCCCAAGGCCGATGGCACAGGCGATCAGGAATGCCACCAAAATGTTGTTGACCCCTGTCGACATCAGCGTCGTCGTCGCCACATAGCCGCCGAAAATCGCGATCGCCGTAAACGATACGTCGATACCGCCGGATATCACGACGAGCAGCAGGCCCATCGCGACGACCATCGTCGGCGCTGCCGATTTTACCATATCAAACAGCGTTGCCGCGTTCAAAAACTCGGGGTTCACGATAGAAACGATGATACAATATACTACAATGATCATGACCAGGAACAATTCGGTCGATAGTCCTTTTTTCTCTTTGACTGCTTTTGCTTTCGCCATCATACCGCTTCACTCTCCCCACTCTTGTTTTGCAGATGAAGACTGTTGATAACGTCCATGATCTTTGTCTCGATCTGGTCGTCCTTCATTTCCTCATCGTCGAATTCCTTGACGATCGATCCTTCAAACATCACCGACACGCGGTTGCAGTTCGCCACGATCTCCTCGATCTCGTCGGAAATCAGGATAATTGCAAGTCCTTCGTGCGCCAGCTGCTGGATCTGTTCGTAAATCTCCGACTTGGAACCGATATCCACGCCTACCGTCGGGCTGTCCAGAATAAACAGCTTCGGTTCCGTCGCCACCCATTTTCCAAGTACGACCTTCTGTTGGTTCCCGCCGGACAACGTTTTGATCTTGGTCTGCGCGTTGGGTATTTTGACCTTGAAGCGCTTGATGGATTTGTCCGCGAGCTCCAGCCTGCGTCCTTCGTGCAATATCCCCAGCTTGTTGGTAACTTTGCCGAATACCGCGGAGGATACATTGTCCGTCAGGTCCTTGTCGAGCAGCAATCCTTGCGTGCTCCGGTCTTCCGGCAATAACGCGATGCCCATTTTGACTGCGTCCACCGGGCTTTTGATCTTCACTTCTTTTCCATTGAAATAAATCTTCCCCGCGTCGCACGGATTGAGCCCGAAGATGGAGAGTGCAAGCTCTGTCCTGCCCGAACCGAGAAGGCCGGTGAGCCCCATGATATCGCCCGGACGTACGGAAAGGTTGATATCCGCATATTGCTTGGATTTGGAGAGATCCCTGAGTTCAAGCAGGTTATCCGTTTCCGTGTTGCTGCGCGAATAGCGCGAATATTCGATCTCGCGCCCGGTCATATAATAGATGAGCTTCATGCGGTCGATGTCGTTCTTTTCAATATCCGCGACCTGTTTCCCGTCTCGGAAAACGGTGATGGAATCCGCGACCGACATCACTTCGTCGAGTTTATGGCTGATGAATACGATCGCCAGCCCTTTTTCCCGGAGTGTATTTACAATTTCAAGTAATTTTTCAATTTCAGATTTCGTAAGCGCCGTTGTCGGCTCGTCCATAAAAAGGATCTTAGCGTCAAGGGCAAGCGCGCGGCAAATCGCGATGATCTGCCTGCTTGCAATGGAAACCGTCTGCACTTTTGCGTCAAGATCCATCGTAACGCCGATCTTTTTCAGCGACTCTTTGGCGATTCTCCTGATCTCGTTCTTATCGATCAGGCTCTTTTTTTCCTTGATCATTTTATTGAGCGCGATATTCTCCGCCACTGTCATATTGGAAAACAGCGATAAATCCTGATAAATGACTTGTACGCCGGCATTGATCGCGCTGATGGCATTCGGCTTCACCTGTTTTTCGCCGTTGATATAAATATCTCCACTATCTGCCGGTTCGATCCCTGCAATGATCTTAACGAAAGTCGATTTCCCGCTTCCGTTTTCTCCGGCCAAACATTTCACTTCACCCTGTTTTATGGTAACGCTGACATCGTCGAGCGCCTGTACGCCGACATAGCTTTTACTGATGTGCTCCGCCACCAAAACTTTATTATCCACTTTAAGCCCTCCTCCTTAACAAAATTGTTCTGCTGCCTCCATAAGAAGGCAGCAGAACAACCGTTCATTGGCCTTACGCCAATTTTGCTTTCGGCTTAGAAATAAACTGCCTCGTCATGAAGATTGTCTTTCGTGAATACGATAGGAGCATTTGCAACCATAGCGTTTCCTGTAAGCGCAACCTTTTCATAGCCCGGCTTGTCAAAAGCCATACCGTCTTTGATCTCTTCGCCCTTCAAAATCTTAAGCGCGATCTCGCAGGTAACATAGCCAGCGTCCGCCGGTCTCCATGCCATACCTACGTCCATGGAACCGTCTTCAATGTAAGCGCCTGCCTGCGACGGAACCGCCGTGCTGACGAGTGCGATATCCTGCCTGCCTCTTTCCTGCAGGGCCTGTGCGATACCAGCGCCGGAAGCCGCGCTGTCTGTGAAGCCTTTGATGTCCGGTGTTGCTTTCAAAACTTCAAGAGCCTTGTCATAAGCGACCTGGTTGTCGTTCTTGTCTTCATACGGTTCGGGTGTGATACATTCGATGTCCGGATAGTTTTCTGCCAGATAATCAACTGCGCCCTGCCACCATTCCATGTGCGGAACCATTGTCAGCATGCCTACGAAGGAAGCGAATTTGCCTTCTCCGCCCATCTGCTCTGCCAGTCTCTCACCAAAAATCTTACCGTGCTCTGCATTGTCGATCGCTTCCAAGTCATAGTCAACGTGATCTAAGATGTCCGGGCCTTCGTGGGAAACAACGACGATGCCGGCTTCCCTTGCTTTGTCAAGAACCGGGATCATGGACTGCGCATCGTTGGGAACCACACAGATCGCGTCAACGCCTTGTGCGATCAGGTCTTCGACCATCTGCGACTGTTTTGCCGGATCGCCGCCTTCAGGAGCGATCTGGTAGCAGTTTACGCCTGTGTCCTCAGCGAACTGGTCAACGCCGATTCTCATGTCGTCAAACCATGTAATACCTTCATGCTTTGCCACCATAACGATCGTGATGTCCTTGTTCTCTTTGTCTGTTGCAGCGCCGGCAGCACTTGCACCAGCATCGTCCGAAGCAGCCGGAGCCGCGGATTCGGATGCCGCCGCAGATTCCGAAGCAGCCGGAGCCGCGGATTCGGATGCCGCAGGAGCCTGCGAGCAGCCTGCAAAGATCGCAACTGCCATCAATACTACTACGATAAGACTAACTACTTTTTTCATTTCTTTTCCTCCATTTTCTTTTTTTTACCTTACAGTAAATATTGAAAATTTTAATTGTTTTCTTTGGATGCCTTTACGGCGTCGATCTTTTTCACAAGCGGCACCAATTCTTTATAAGTATCCTTCACCTCTTCGTACAGCTCGCGGTAGATCTTGTAGATGTCGTTGTATATCTCATGGTTCTTTGCGTCCGGCTCCGTTTTGTCCGAAAGCTTGACCCAATCCTTCACTACGTTGCAATCACGGAATACGCCTGCGCCTACGCCCGCCAAGATCGCGTCGCCCACCGGCGCGCCCATCGAATTGCTCATATAGATGCCCGGGATGCCGAGGCAATCGGAAATGATCTGCCGCCATATCCTGCTCTGCGCACCGCCCTCGCCCATGATAAGGGGCATGTTCATCTTGACGCCCGTTTCACGCATCAGCTCGAAATTATGCTTGATTGCCAGCGCTGAACCTTCCATAAAGGAGCGGAGCATGTGGTATTTCGTGTGCGAATACCCAAGGCCGAACACCACGCCCCGCGAGATCGGGTTCCAGATCGGCGTACGCTCGCCCATATAATACGGAAGCGTGATAAGGCCGTCGCTGCCCACGGGAACCTCGCCTGCCTTGTCGCAAAGATATGTGTATTTGTTCATCCCGACCTGGTCTGCAACGATGCCGTCCAGATCGCCGAATTTTTCTTTGAAATACTGCAGGGAAGACCCGCAGCCGCATGTAGCCACCACCGTGGTATACATTTTTTCGGAATTTGCCGCGTGGATGATCGTTACGAGGTTCCTCGTAAACGTGGGTTCTTCATGCACTACGCCCATGACGCCCGCGCTGCCCATGACAAGCGACATATCGCCGTCGTCAAGGACGCCGCCCGCGACCCATGCCGCGTTGCAATCCACCGTACCGGCGATCACGGGAGTGCCTTTTTTCAGTCCGGTACGCTCCGCTGCCTCTGCCGTTACTTCACCCACGACCTGCTCGCAGGGAACGAGATCCGGAAATTTGTCCGGGTCAAGCCCGATCGTTTCCAAGATATCCGTGTTCCATTTGCGGCCTACGATATCAAAGCCCACGCCGATCAGGCTGGCGTTGGAATAATCCGTTACCATCTTGCCCGTCAGCTTCATGCGCGGATAATCTGCCGCCGTCTGGAATTTTTTTGCCCTGTTATAAAGTTCCGGTCGGTTATTTTTTTCCCACAAAAGCTTGACCGTTGCATAATACGGGTCGGATACGTTTCCGCTTACCTCAAAGACACGATCCGCGCCGATTTTTTCATTGATATATTCCGCTTCCGCCGTTCCGCGGCGATCCATCCAGAAATGGCTTAAATTGAGCGCATTGAAGTTTTCGTCGACCAAAATAGAGGCGGGGGAATGTGCGCTGATCGCTACGCCCCGGATATCCTTGGGGTCGATCCGTGCTTCCTTGATCGATTCGGCGATACAATCCGCCGTTGTGCTCCAATATTGCTCCGGGTCATGCTCTGCCCAGCCCTTGCTGTTTGTAAGGGTCGGGTAGCCGATATATTTTTTACCGAGTACGTTGCCTTCCTCGTCGATCACCACTGCTTTGGTCTGGCTCGACCCAATATCGCATCCTACCAAATAATTGCCCATTTTGCTTCATTCCTCCAGCGCTTCGTTTCTATCCGTTCTTCTTAATCGCGTTTTGCGTCGTAATACATCATCCTGTCGATTTTTGGCGTGGACGGACCGTCCTGGTATTCGTAGCTGATCCACATACTTGCAAGCTGTTTAGCCAGTTCGTTTCCAATGACCCGCGCACCCATGCACATGATCTGCGCATTGTTGCTCTTGACGGAGCGCTCCGTGGAAAAGCTGTCGTGGCACACCGCAGCGCGGATACCATGGAATTTATTCGCCGTCATCGCCATGCCGATCCCCGTCCCGCAGATGAGGATCCCTCGCTCTGCCTGTCCGTCAAGGACTTTACCCGCTACCGCAGCGGCAACATCGGGATACATGGCCGGGTCAGTATTATACACGCCTACGTCCTCGATCTCATGTCCCTGTCCCTGCAGGTGTTTCTTGACTTCTTCCTTTAAATAAAAGCCCGCTTCGTCACAGCCGATTGCCAGTTTCATTGTTTCTACCTCGTTTATTTTTTGATGTGGAAATGATTGAACGCCGCAGTATAGACTGGCACATCCATCATTTTCTTGAGTTCATCGTCCAGCTTCATCACAGAAATGGAAGCTCCCATCATATCCAGCGCAGTAAAGTAATTCCCGACATAAGAACGGTGGATTTTGATATTTTTTTCCTCCAGTACATCGTAGATGCGGCTGAACAGGATGTGCAGCTCCATCAGCATGGTATTACCAAGGCCGGAAACGAGCACGGCCACTTCTTCGCCTTCGCTTAAGGGCATATCGTTCAGGATGGAATCCATCATGATATCCACCGTTTCGTCCGCCGTGCGCAGCTTACAGGTGTCGCGGCTGGACGTACCGTGATGCCCCACACCGATCTCCATCGTACCGACCTCGATCAGGTAGTTCGGCCGTCCGACCATAGGGATGATGCACGACGCGAGGCCTACGCTGATGCTCCTGGTGCTGTCGACGGCCTTTTGTGCCGCGCGGATCACCGCGTCAAGGTCGTACCCGAGTGAAGCTGCGGCGCCGCCGACCTTCCACATCAGGATTTCCCCGGCGCTGCCCCGTCTTTTTTCAATATCCGCGGTAGCGATGTCATCGTTTGCGATAACCGTTTTCACCGTGATACCATCCTGCGCCGCAAGCTCGATCGCCTGCTCCACATTGACTGTATCCCGCGGATAATTCCCATACAGGCAGGCAACTCCCTGTCCCGCGTCCGCATGTTTGAATGCCAGGTAATAGTCCTCCACTGTCGGCGTAAAAAAAATATCTCCTGCCGCTACTGTATCCAGCATGTTCTGGCCGATGTAGCCGATAAAGGCCGGATCGTGTCCATAACCGCCGCCGGTAGCTATCCCTACCCTTCCTTTTACCGGTGCAGACGCGCTTTTTAAGACCCGCTTACTCTCCGTATATTTCACGATGTCAGGGTAGCACTTTACAAACCCCCGAATCGATTCGTTTACCATGTTGCTTGGATCATTTGCAAATTTTTGCATGTCCACCTCCGCTATGCTTTTCTGCCCACCGTTTTATGATTCCGCTATCGCTTTGTAAAACGAAATATATACGTCGATTTCCCGTTCGCTGAACTTTTTGTTTTTACGGCCCAGCAGCACGAAGGATTTCAGCGATAAATAAGTATGTGTCAACGAATTGCTGCTCAAAAATTCCGTCTTCCCTTCCGCCGCCGCACTGATATGGTTGAACAGGCGGCCAAGGTCAAATTCGTCCTGCGTGATCAAATCATTCAGGTCGATCTTACTAAGCTGCAGATCCTCGTAACCATACTCTTCTTCTTTCTCGGCAATAATCTCCTGGATGGCAACATAAATCTTGATGAATGTCGTCATACGAAGATCGTTGCTCCGGTTGTATTTCTGGTTGTATCCCGCCGGATCCCACCCGATCCGTTTGCTGATCTCGGCATTGCTGATCCCGTATTTTCCGATCAACAAATTAATCCTGTAATAGATATTCTCAATCAGGGAATCCTTGACTATCTTTTTCAGCGCAATTTCTTCAAACTCAGTCATGAAACACCGCCTTAGGTAATAACGAACCCGGCCCTTCCAACAAAGAAGAACTTATTTCATATAAAAATCGTACGATGGATAATATTGATCATGAAAGATTAACGTAGATGCTTAGATCATTTTCATTAATCTAATTCTAGCCGCAAACGATCATTTCCACAACATGTGCAAAAGCCTTTTTGTTAGCTTATTCGCTCATACTTTTTACAAAACAACATTTTTTTGCAAGTTTTTTTACAGCATTTTCCAATATTGTTTAAATGTTCGTACCAGAATTGCCAATGGATTTTGTTTTATCGTTTTTCCCTTCTCATTCTATGTTATAATGAAGAAAACAAAACGGAGGTTTCCAGCTATGCGTATCAAAGCAGAAAATTCGGCTGTTCTTGTGATCGATTATCAGGAACGCCTCGTGCCCGTTATCCACGATAACGTCTCCATTGTGGAAAAAACCGTAACGCTCTTAAAGGGGGCGCGAGCCTTGGGCCTGCCCTTTATCCTGCCCCGCCAATACCCAAAGGGCCTCGGCGATATCGTGGACGGGGTAAAGGAAGCCGTGGGCAACTATACGCCTTTTGATAAATTGAGTTTTTCCGCCTGCGGGGAAACGGAAATCATGGAGCACCTGCGTTCCCTGAACAAAAAGACTGTCATTGTGTGCGGCGTAGAAGCGCACGTATGCGTGCTGCAAAGCGTGATCGACCTTGCTGCGGCAGGGTTCACCCCCGTTCTGGTATGCGACTGTATCGGTTCGCGTTTTCCGTACGATAAAGAAATCGCGCTTTTGCGCGCACAGCAGGAAGGCGCCCTGCTGACGACTGCGGAAGCCATCCTGTTTGAAATGACACAGCGGGCGGGCAGCGACACCTTCAAGACGATTTCCAAGCTGGTGAAATAAGTTTTTTATGGGTAAATTTCCTCCCTAACCTGTTTGCCTCCAAAAACTTGTGTTTATTAAAACGTTCAAGAACAACAAAAAGGAGTTGATAGTCATGCCAAGTTTTGGAGATCCATTTGCAGGGAATGTAGAAAGAAAATTGACAAAAGATGAACTTATACAGGCGGTACGTCTTGATATTGCAGGAGAGCTGGAAGCGATCTATCTTTACGATGCGCACGTCCACGCAACGGACGACGAGGTTGCAAAAACCGTACTTGCCGATATCCGCGATGAAGAAAAAGCGCACATCGGGGAGCTGATGACGCTTTTGCGCCACCTCGACCCGGAGGAAGCGGAACATTTCGCTTCCGGGGAAGGCGAAGTACACGAGATGATGGAAGAACTGGGATTGAACCCGGATTCCGACAAAGATGCTGCACCCGGCTCGACTGTCGGCAGCCTATGGAAATAAGGAGGAAAACGTTATGGATTATCTGTCAAGAGAAAGTGCGCCGTTTTCCGGAGAATTGTGGAACCAAATCGATGAAGCTGTGGTGGATTCTGCGCGCAGGATCCTTGTTGGGCGCCGGTTTTTAACGATCTTCGGGCCGCTTGGCGCGGGGGCGCAGAGCATCAACATCGATAGTGAAAAGAAAACGGAAGAATTCAATGATGGTTTCGTACAGACGACCGGGCGGCAATATGCCGAGATCCCGCAAGTCTACGATGACTTCTTCCTGCTGTGGCGTGACATCGAAGCAAGCGACAAGACCGGCTATCCGGTAGATATCGCCTCCGCCATGGCGGCAGCGGAATCCCTTTCCCGCCGGGAAGACAAGCTGATCTTCTTTGGAAACTCGGCTCTGGGGGTGAACGGTATCCTGAATGCGCCGGGCGCAAACAAAGTAAAGCGCGGCGATTGGTCTACGGGCGAAAACGCCTTTTCCGACGTCGCCAAAGGGATATCCATCCTCGATGAAAAGGGTTATTTGGGGCGTTATGCGCTCATCTTGAGTCCTGACCTGTATCTCGACCTGCAGCGGATCCAGCCGGGCACGGGCCTGATGGAGATCGACCGCATCTGCCGTATGGTAGACGGCCGCGTGTTCCGCGCTCCCGTACTGGGCAGCAGAAGAGCGGTGCTTGTCTGCTGTGAGCCGCAGTATATGGATCTTGTGGTGGGCATCGATATGACGACTGCCTACCTCGAGCTCGTTGACCTCAACCATCATATGCGTGTTTTGGAGACCGTTCTCCCGCGCATTAAGCGCCAGGATGCGATCGTCGTATTCGGCTGATATCAATATGAATAAAGCGCGAGGGACAATAATCCTCCGCGCTTTTTATTTACCAGAAAAATCAGATGTTCTGCAATTCCGTTTTACATTTCCTGCTCAGCACCGCCATCACTGCAACGCCGCATGCGAATACGCCGCACAAAATACTGAGAGGCAACTGCAGCCCCATAGCCTCTGCCGCCACGCCCACCAGCGGCGGGCCGATCATGCCGCCGATATTATAAGAAAATACGGCAAGCGAACTTGCCGAAGCCTTGCGCATCGGAAAGAGTTCCGTCGCGATCATGATGACACATACGATATTTAAGGACTGGAAAGCGCCCCCTACAGTCGTGAACACCATCGCCAGGGGAATGGACTGCGTGTTGATGGCGGCAAGCATCAATACGATGCTGACCATGCTGAAATATACGAACACCTTCTGCGGCTGTATCTTTTTGAAGATCAACGGACTTATGATGCGCATCACGAGGATCCCCACATAAAACAGGGTAAGCACCATCGCCGCATCTTCTGCGTTCATTCCCCGTTCCAGGCTGAAAAACGCCGGATACCAGGCAACGATCGTCGTATTGAACGCGCAGAACAGGCTGCAGGCAAGAAGGATGGCCCACGATTTCCAGGAACGGAATATCTCCCCGGGGTTTTGTTTTGCCGATGCGGCCATGCCCTTCAAATCGCCGCCCTGTAAAAACGGCTTTGCCTTTTTCAGCGAAATCGAATAAAACACCACTACGATCACGCTCAAAGTTCCCACCAGCAGAAACGGATATACGAATGAACGCGAAATTCCCGGCGTCAGCAGCGAAGTCGCCAAAAACGGGCCGACCATCGTTCCTATGCCAAAAATAATTTGTATCATGGGCAGGAGCGTCTTTTTCCTGTCCGGGAAATGCTCCGTGACCGACGCGTTTCCCATTACATCGATCACCGTATACCCTACGCCGCACAACAGGGCGCACAGGCAGACCAGCAAATAGGGCGGCGCAAGGCCAATGCAGAGCGTAGCCACGCCCAGCAGGAGCGCCCCCACCATGATCGCCCACAGCTTCGAGAACCGTTCGCCGAACAGGGCGCAGAAAAGCGCCGCCGCGATGCCTCCAATGCTGCCTACCATGGTAAAAACACCCTGCGCACCCGTATTGATGACGTAAAAATCCATCATCGTCGTGGACAGCGTACCAAACAGTACGACATAGATCGCATAGACGACGAACGCGCCCATCAGCCAGAACAAGAGAATATTTTGTTTCGTTTTTTCCTGCGGTAATTTTTCCATCGTTTTCCTCCGACGTCATATTCCCTTCCCACAATCCATTATAGCGAAAAACAATCGAAAGTTCATCTTTAATTTTAATGTTTGGATTCTTTTGAGGGGTGTATCTTAATAGCACGGCAGCAAAACAGCAATCTTCTTCATCTAAACATAAAACTCCCCTGCAAAAACCGCGCATATAAAATGCGCGGTTTTTGCTTTTCATTCCATTGTGTTTTGCCTTATAATTTCATATAATGAGAAAAAAACATCCGGGAGGAAACAATGGCGCAATCCAAAACAAACGCCATGCGCATACTGGAGCGCGCAGGCGTCCCTTATAAGATGTATTCCTACGAAAGCAGCGGACAGGTGCTCGACGGTGTTTGCGTCGCTCAAAAGCTCGGCCTCCCGGCAGGGCAAATTTTTAAAACGCTGGTAACGCAGGGCGCAAGCCGTGAATATTTTGTGTTTGTTTTGCCGGCGAATAGGGAGCTAGAACTTAAAAAAGCCGCACGGGCCGTGGGCGAAAAAAATGTTGAAATGATCCATGTAAAGGATTTGAACCGTGTGACCGGCTATATCCGCGGCGGCTGTTCCCCCATTGGCATGAAAAAACAATTTACAACGGTGGTAGACAGCGCCTGCGAGCCTCTTGCCGCCATACTGGTGAGCGCCGGGAAGATCGGGCAGCAGGTCGAACTGGCGCCGCAAGCCCTCATTTCCCTGATTGGCGCGCAGGTAACAAGTATTGCAAAATAAAAGAGCCGCAAGATGCGGCTCTTTTTTACCACTTTTTGTTCTTCTTATATGCCTTCGCGAACATCACGAAGACGAGGAACTGCGCCGCGCAGGCCGCGATCGCAAAAATCCGTACCGCCCACTTGGCTCCCTCGCCTATATCCGGCGACTTCAGCGTAAAGAACAACAGCGAGATCGCCGTGATGAGTACCGCGCTCGTAATGATAAGCACGATACCCCACTTTTTTTCACTCATGCCCTGCTCTCCGTCAGATCACGCGGATCTTGATCACGCCCTCGATATTGCCGAGCTCCGCCTGCACCTCCGGCGTAACGTCATGATCCAGGTTCAGCACGGTATACGCGATCTCCCCACGGGATTTATTCGCCATATCCGCGATGTTCAAATTGTAATTCGCGATCTTGTTTGTAATCTGCCCCACCATGTTGGGCGTGTTCTTGTGAAGGATTGTGATCCGTACCGTATCCGACGGTGGAACGATACATTCCGGCATGTTGACCGAATTATGGATGGAGCCTGTTTCAAAGAAATCCTTCAGCTGCTGCGCCGCCATGACCGCACAATTTTCTTCGCTTTCCGGTGTGGAAGCCCCGAGGTGCGGGATCGCCAGAACGCCCGGATGCCCGATCATCTCTTCGTCCGGGAAATCCGTCACATACTTTTTGACCTTGCCGCTTTCCATGGCGTCGAACAGCGAGGTCGATTTCACAAGCCCGCCGCGCGCAAAGTTGAGCACGATCACGCCATCCTTCATCTTTGAAAATTCAGGCGTGCTCAAAAATCCTTTTGTCTTGTCCGTCTGCGGGATATGGATCGTAATAAAGTCCGCTTTTTCCAGCAGCTCGTCCAGCTTTTCCGCTTTGTGCGTATACATGGAGATCGTCCACGCTTTGTCTACCGACAAGAACGGGTCGTAGCCGATTACGTTCATACCGATCGCCGAAGCAGCGTTCGCTACCATGATGCCGATGGCGCCCAGGCCGATGACGCCCAGCGTCTTGCCCTTTAATTCGCCGCCGACAAACTGGCCTTTGCCCTTCTCGACCAGTTCCGGCACTTCCTCGCCCTGGCCCTTTAAGGTTTTTGCCCAGTCGTATGCCTCCGGAAGGTTGCGCGAAGCCGAAATCATCGCCCCGAGCACCAGTTCCTTTACCCCGTTGGCGTTTGCCCCCGGCGTATTGAATACCACGATCCCCTGCTGCGTGCAGCGGTCGATGGGGATATTGTTCGTACCTGCGCCCGCCCGTGCGATCGCCAGCGTATTTTCCGCAAATTCCATCCCATGGCAATCCGCGCTGCGCACCAAAAACGCATCGCTTTCACTGTCCTCCAGATGGGACGTCACGTTATACTGTTCCTTCGGGAGATAGTCATAGATCACGGGAGATATTTTATTCAGCTTTTTGATATTATACATCGTTTTCTCCTTAACTGTTGTGCGCCTCAAACTCTGCCATGAACGCGACCAGGCTGCGTACGCCTTCTTCAGGCATCGCGTTATAGATGCTCGCGCGCATGCCGCCCACGCTGCGGTGGCCCTTTAAGTTGACCAGCCCCGCCTTTTTCGCTTCCGCCACAAACTTTTTATCCAGCTCTTCGTCGCCCGTCACGAACGGTACGTTCATCAAAGAACGGTACTTAGGCTCTACCGTGGCCTTGAACATTGCCGAATTGTCGAGGAATTCATAAAGCATCGCCGCTTTTTCCCTGTTGATCTTTTCCATCTGCTGTACGCCGCCCAGCTTTTTCAAATGCTTGAATACCAGCCCTGCCATATAAATCGCGTATGTCGGCGGTGTGTTGAACATGGAGCCGCTTTCCGCATGCGTCTTGTAACGCAGCATCGTCGGGATATCCTCCGGGGCCGCTTCCACCAAGTCCTTGCGCACGATCACCAGCGTCACGCCCGCGGGGCCGATGTTTTTCTGCGCGCCCGCATAAATGAGGCCGTAATCCGCAACGTTGATTTCCTCGGAAAGAATACAGGAGGACATGTCGGAAACCAGCGGCAGACTTCCCACATCCGGGATCGCGTTATATTTCGTCCCATAGATCGTGTTGTTGGATGTGATGTGGACATAATCCGCATCCGGCGTAAACATTTCGGCTTTCAGCTCCGGGATATACGAAAACGTTTTATCCTCGGACGAAGCAACGATGTTGACTTCACCGAATTTCTTCGCCTCTGCGATCGCTTTTTTCGACCACATTCCCGTATTGACCGCGTGCACTTTTTTGTACTTTGTCATCAGGTTCAAGGGCACCATTGCAAACTGCATGGAGGCGCCGCCCTGCAAAAACAGCACGTCGTAGTTGTCCGGAATATTCAGGAGCTCACGAAGATCGGAGCCCGCCGTATCGATGATATCCTGATATTCCTTGGAACGGTGGCTCATTTCCATGACGTTCATACCCGTCCCGTCATAGGAAATAAATTCCTTCTGCGCCTTTTCGAGCACTTCCAATGGCAGGCACGCAGGACCGGCCGAGAAGTTGTACACTCTTTCCATCTTGAATCCTCCTAAAACCGTATAAGAATACAGGTATCATTATAATACGCGGGGCGCAGTTTTTCAATAATATTCCCTGCATCCGCCTTTTCATATTAAAAATTGGTTGAAATCGACTGAATTTAAACATGAAATAGTATATAATAAGAAGGAATCAACCATATGAAAGGAAAAAACATGCAAGACCTCTTTTCCGGAAATTTAGAAAAAAGCGCCCCCCTTGCAGACCGTATGCGTCCCCGGACGCTGGACGAGTTTTTGGGGCAGGAACATATCGTGGGCAAAAACACGCTGCTGCGCCGCGCGATCGAGGCGGATAAGCTCGGCTCGTGTATTTTCTGGGGCCCGCCCGGCTGCGGCAAAAGCACGCTGGCGGCTATCATCGCCGGGGCGACGGGCAGCGATTTTTATAAATTGAATGCCGTTACAAGCGGCGTCAAGGACGTGCGCGAGGTGATCGACCAGGCAAAGGCCAATCTCAAAATGTACGGGCGGGAAAGCTTTTTGCTTTTGGACGAGTGTCACCGCTGGTCAAAATCCCAGTCGGACAGCGTACTGCCCGCCATGGAAAGCGGCATCATCAAGCTGATCGGTTCCACGACGGAAAACCCGATGGCCGCCATGACGAGCGCCATCGTTTCGCGCTGCCGCCTGTTTGAATTTTATGCGCTTACCGTAGCGGATGTGGAAAGGGCGATCCGCCGGGCTGCGGGCGATACGGAGCGCGGCTTCGGCCATATGGAGCTTACCATCGACGATGACGCCGTCTCCCATTGGGCGTCCGTTTCAAACGGCGATATCCGCACCGCGCTCAATGCATTGGAACTCGCCGTGCTCACGACAAAGCCGGATAGAAAAGGAAAGATACACATCACACTGGAGATTGCCGAACAGTCCATTCAACAGCGTGCCGTCCGCATGGACGACAATGAATATTACGATATGCTGTCCGCTTTCTGCAAATCCCTGCGGGGCAGCGACAGCGACGCGGCGCTTTTCTGGTTTGCGCGTATGATCTATGCCGGGGTAGACCCTCGCGTACCCGTACGCCGCATGATTGCGCATGCTTCAGAGGATGTGGGCCTTGCAAACCCCAGTGTATTGAACCAATGCGTCGCGGCTATGCAGGCGCTTGATTTCAATGGTATGCCCGAAGCGCGTTTAAACATCGCGCAGGCGATTATCTACCTGTGCGAATCCCCCAAAAGCAACAGCGTCCTCCTCGCCGTGGACGCGGCTGCCCGGGCCGCGCGCGAAGTAAAGAGGCAGGATGTGCCCGCCTACCTGCAGGATACCAATTTCGAAAAAGCCAAACACGAAAAAAAAGGCAAGGATTACAAATATGTACACGACTACCCGCGGCATTACGTGGAGCAGCAGTACCTTCCCGATGAACTGAAGGGCAGGGTATTTTATCGTCCATCCATGCAGGGGTACGAAAAAAAGGTGCATGAATACCGCAGGTTTACCGGGAAAGAAAAGAAAAGCGACTAGAGGGGCGGTTGCTTTTTTTATATAAAACCCCTATGATGATAATATATACCGTTTTATCATGGTATGATTTCTGATTTTCAATGCGTTGTGTAACGTCTTATCCACTTGGCCTTATGCATATATGCATACGTTTGGAGGTTGGCTTTGGAATCCATGGAAGGCATGTCCGAAAAAGATCTGCTCAAAAGGATCGAATCGCTGCAAAAAGAATTAAAGGAATACAGGGAATTTGACCCGCTGACCGGACTGTATAACAAGGAAACCTTTTACGGGAAAGTGGAAGGACTCCTTGCACAAAACAAGGATACGGAATATGCCCTTGTATGCCTCGATATCGAACGTTTCAAGCTGGTCAACGACCTGTACGGTACCAGCGAAGGCGACGGCCTGTTGCGTTACCTGGGAGAAAAGATCAGCAGCAAGGCTGTTTCCCATGCGGGAATTGCCGCACGCGTGACAGCAGATATATTCGTCGCATGTGTCAAAATGGAAAAGGGACTGCTGCAAATGATCGAAAACAACGTGTTGCAATGGCTGAAGCAGTATCCGCTCAACATGGAAATCATTCCTGCCATCGGTATTTACTATGTTCGGGATAAAACACTGCCCGTCAGCCTGATGTGTGACCGTGCGGTGCTTGCCGCCCAGTCGGTCAAGGGGCATTACCTGCACCATACGGCGGAGTACCATTCCGGCCTCATGGATTCGATCATGCAGGAGCAGGATATTTTCAATTCTGCCGAACGTGCGCTCAAAGATAAAGAATTTCAAATTTATATCCAGCCGAAATGTGAGATCCATAATGGAAAAATCATAGGCGCAGAGGCGCTCGTACGCTGGAACCATCCAGAAAAAGGGCTGCTGACGCCGGGCGCATTTATCCCAGCCTTTGAAAAAAGCGGGTTTATCGCCAAGCTGGATGCCTATGTATGGGAAGAGGTCTGCCGGCTGCTCCGGAATTGGATAGACGGCGGACATACGCCTATCCCCATTTCCGTTAATATTTCCAGAAAAAGCCTTTACAACTCCAATGTTTTTGATTTCCTGATGGAATTGATCCAAAAATACCAGATCGATCCGCACTTCCTGGAGCTCGAGGTCACGGAAAGCGCATATGCGGAGAGCATGGAACGCATCCTTGATGTGTTAAGCAGGCTGCGCGCTGCCGGCTTCACCATCCTGATGGACGATTTCGGCAGCGGCTATTCTTCGCTTAATATGCTCAAGGATATCAATGTGGACGTCCTGAAAATAGACCTGCGTTTTTTGGAAAAAATGGACAGCCAGGGCGACCAGCGAAGCGAAAATATTATAGAGTCTGTGGTGCGTATGGCAAAATGGCTCAAAATATCCGTCATCGCCGAAGGCGTTGAGACAAGCGAACAGATGGATTGCCTGATGCGCGCAGGTTGCCGTTACGCACAAGGCTTTTATTTCTATAAGCCCATGCCCAGCGGCGACTTTGAGACACTGCTTCTCAACGACAGCAATGTAGACTTTGGAGGAATGGTACCGCCTGACCAGCGCGAGATCACCTTTGAAGACTTATTCCAGTCCGGGATGATGTCCAAAAAGCTTTTAAACAATATTATCGGCGGCGTGGCCCTCTATGAATACTACCAGGACAACCTGTCCATCATCCGTGTGAACGATGGATACTACCGGATCACCGGCTGTAATCCGGACGCGTTGCGCATCAGGGGATTGCATATCCTTGACCGTGTGCCCGAAGAGGATAAGCCCATCGTGAAAGCAGCCCTCAAAAGGGCAAAGGAGGATCCTTCGCAGGGCGTGGAAATCCAATTCCGCCGCCTGAGGCTGTGCGGCACCCTGATGTGGATGCATATGCGGCTGTTTTTCCTTTCCGAGAGCAATGGCCGGGAGATTTATTACGCCTCGATCAACGATATCACACAACAAAAGGAAGCCGAGGCCCAGCTCCGGCAATCGGAGGAGCTCTACCGTACGGCCATGCTCTCGACCAACCGCTTTCCTTTTATGTTTGACGTGGAAAAGCGAAGCGTGACCTTCGACGACAATGGCCAGACCTTTTATAGCGCGGATAAATATGCGTCCGGCGTACCGGAATGCATGGTGGGGATCGGCCTCGTCCTTCCGGAACACGAACAGCGCCTGCACGATTTCTTTTATGATGTGATCGAAGGAAAACCTTCCTCCACGCAGGAAGCGCTCATGCGCACGAAAGATGGCTCTTACTGCTGGAAGCGCGCTTCCATGACAACGATCTTCGACCAGTTCGGCTATCCGGTAAAAGCGTTTGGGGTGCTGGAAGATATCACCCGCGAACACGAATTGGAACAGCGGCTGCACCAGGGGGAAAAATTGCTTTCAGACCTGAAATCGGAAAACCAGATGACTGCGATCTCCCTTCTAAACGACATGGCGATCTGTGGATTGGTCGGGGGGTATTGCGAAGATAATTTTCCCCTTTATTTTATCAATGAAAAGATGCTTGGGCTTATGGGTTACGACTCCCACGAGGATTTTATTGAACATACGGGCGGTTTTGTGGGCAATACGATCCACCCGGACGACTTGCCGCGCGTAGCGCAGGAGCTGGGCGGCGACTACTATGCAGGGCAGGAATATACGGTAAAGTACCGTACGCTCAGAAAGGACGGCAGTTCCTTCTGGACGCTTGATAAGGGGCGTGTGGTAGAGGCCGAGGACGGCCGCCTCGCTATCATCAGTGTATGTATCGACCTTTCCACGCAGCAGCAAACAGAGGAAATGCTGCGGCTAGCGGACAGCCGTTTCCGGATCGCCATGCGGCTTACACGGGCAGATATCTGGGAATACGATATCCCTTCCAAAACCATTATCCGCTTTGACCCTGACGATACATGGGTCAAAGGGCCGGAAGAGATACAGGGCGCTCCGGAATGTTTGATCGCATGCGGCTGGATCCATCCGGATAGTGCACAAGCCATCCTCCGTGCCATTCGGAAAATCGAAGAAGGGGCCCGGCAAAGTATATGCGAGATACAATCCCTGTGTAAAGACGGCCAGTATCGCTGGTTCCGCCTGACCTGTAAAACGATCCAGCAAAAGGACGGCAAACCCGTACGCGTGCTAGGCGTTTCTGAGAACATTGACAAGGAAAAAGAAAAAGAGCTCCAGTATGATCGGTTGCTCAAAAATTCCCAACGGGATTCCCTGACCGGCCTTTATACCCGGAAGGCTTTCGAGGCCAGAGTGCAGGATATTTTGGACGGACTCGACCCTCAAAGCCCTGCCGCGGCCCTATTGCTGCTCGATGTGGACAATTTCAAACAGGTGAACGACACGCTTGGGCATATCCGCGGCGACCAGATATTGCGGGAGATCGCACAAGTGACATATGAAATATTTGGCGACGATGCGGTCGCGGGGCGTTTCGGCGGGGATGAATTTGCCCTCATTGTCACGGATGCAGCGTACGAAAGCGATGTCTGCAACAGCGTAGAGCGTTTTTTGGTACGGCTGCATGAACTGCATATGGACGAAAAAATGCCCATTACCACGTCGATAGGTATCGCTTTTACCGACGGGAGCGACCTTGTACGGCTTTACCAGATGGCCGACACGGCGCTTTACCAGGCAAAAGGCGCCGGAAAAAACACCTATGCCGTTTACAGCAGCGACAAGGTGGATCAGCACCTGTACTTTAATATCGACCCGACCATTCTCGACGAACTGGAAGGCCTGATCTATATCATCAACCAAAAGGACTACAGCCTGCTTTACTGTAACCAGGCATTGTGCGAAGAGTATGGCTGGAAAGCAAATGAATATAAAAACCAGAAATGCTATCGCGCACTGCGCGGACAGGAATCTCCATGCCCCGGATGCACGGAGCGCAAGCTAAACCACGACCAATTTGTGATCCACAATGGCTGTGATATCCGTGGCATTACTTACGAGATCAGGGAAAAGCTGCTTTCCTGGGGCGACCACGAGCTGCGGCTGGAAATTGCCCGCAAATTGGAAGAATAGGCTGCCGGGCGCTTTTTCTCCAGCGGTTCCCCCTTTACAAAGTATGCCCAATGCCATATAATAAGGAAGACTTTAGTATATCGTTTCGAGGCCGAACCGACAAACGTCTTGAAAAGTGGCCCACTGAGCGAGCGGGGGATGGTGGAAGACCCGCGGCAACGCTTTTTTTGATTATCACGCGTTCATAAAGGCCCCGCGCGTTCCGCGCGTTACAGCGGAAAAGAGTGTCCCAAAGCGCTGTGCGCGGGGGGAATTCAGGTGGTACCGCGAGCTTTCGTCCTGATGCAGGACGGAAGCTTTTTTATTTGAATATTATTTGTGAGGTTAGATTATGTATAAAAAAGTTCCTACCGATCTAAAGTTCAACGAGCGAGAGCTGGAGGTTCTTGATTTCTGGCACGAGAACAAGATCTTTGAAAAGAGCATGGAAGAAAACAAGGGCAATCCAGAATTCACCTTCTATGACGGCCCGCCGACGGCGAACGGCAAGCCGCACATCGGCCATATCTTAACGCGCTGCATCAAAGACCTGATCCCGCGTTATAAGACCATGCAGGGCTACAACGTGCTGCGCAAGGCGGGCTGGGATACGCACGGGCTCCCGGTGGAGCTTGAGGTGGAGAAAATGCTCGGCCTCGATGGAAAAGAGCAGATTGAAGAATACGGCGTGGAGCCATTCATCCAGAAATGCAAGGAATCCGTGTGGAAATACAAGGGCGAGTGGGAAAAAATGTCCGACCGTGTGGGATATTGGGCGGATATGGAAGATCCGTACATTACCTATGATAATGATTATATCGAATCCGTGTGGTGGTCGCTCAAGGAGATCCATAAAAAGGGGCTTTTATACAAAGGCCACAAGATCGTGCCCTATTGCCCGCGCTGCGGGACGGCGCTGTCCTCGCACGAGGTGGCGCAGGGCTATAAGGATGTAAAGGAAACGTCCATCTTTGTACGTTTTAAAGTCAAGGGCGAGGATGCTTACTTCCTCGCGTGGACGACGACCCCGTGGACGCTCCCCTCGAACGTGGCGCTGTGCGTGAACCCGGACGAGGAATACGTGCTCGCGCAGGACAAAAACGGCGACCAATATTATCTCGCGAAGGCGCTCGCAGAGCAGATTCTGGGCGAGGACGTGCATATCGTCAGCAAGTTTACCGGCAAAGAGCTTGAGTACAAGGAATATGAGCCGCTTTTCGATTTTGTGGAAACAGACAAAAAAGCGTGGTATATTGCCTGCGATACATACGTTACTTTAACGGACGGCAGCGGCATCGTACATATCGCGCCCGCGTTCGGTGAGGACGACGCAAACGTCGGCCGGAAATACGACCTTCCGTTCGTGCAGCTGGTAAAGCCGGACGGCACGCTCAGCGAAGAAACCAAATGGCCGGGTGTGTTCGTGAAAAAAGCGGACAAGCTGATCATTGAGGATTTACGGGACAGGGGCCTGCTGTTTGCGGAGATGCCGTACGAGCATAGCTATCCGTTCTGCTGGCGCTGCGATACGCCCCTGATCTACTACGCACGCAGCACATGGTTTATCAAGATGACCGAGCTGCGGGACAGCCTGTTGAAAAACAACGCCAGCGTCAACTGGCTGCCTGAAAACATTCGTGACGGACGTATGGGCAATTTCCTTGAAAACGTCATCGACTGGGGAATTTCCCGCGAGCGTTATTGGGGAACGCCGCTGCCTGTCTGGGTGTGCGACTGTGGCGAAATCCATGTGGTCGGCTCGAGGCAGGAGCTTAGGGACATGGCGGAGCAGGAAGTATCTGAGGATATCGAGCTGCACAAGCCGTTCCTCGACCCGATCACGCTTAAGTGCCCGGTATGCGGCGGCAGTATGCACCGCGTGAGCGAGGTCATCGACTGCTGGTACGACAGCGGCTCCATGCCCTTTGCACAGTGGCATTACCCCTTTGAGAACAAAGCGGAATTTGAAAGCCATTTCCCGGCGAATTTCATCAGCGAAGCGGTCGACCAGACGCGCGGGTGGTTTTATACCCTGCTCGCGATCGGTACGCTGATTTTCGACAAGGCTCCGTTTGAAAACTGTATTGTGCTTGGACACGTGCAGGACAAGGACGGGCAGAAGATGAGCAAACACAAAGGCAATGTCGTCGACCCGTGGAGCGTGCTGGACAGGCAGGGCGCGGACGCGGTACGGTGGTATTTCTATTCGGCGAGCGCGCCGTGGCTGCCCTCGCGCTTTTACGACGAAGCCGTGAGCGAGATGCAGCGTAAATTCATGGGTACGCTGTGGAACACCTATGCGTTCTATATTTTGTATGCGGATATCGACAGCTTTGATCCGACGAAATATGAACTGAAGCCCACAAACATCATGGATCAGTGGGTGCTGTCGCGCCTGAATTCGCTTGTCCAGACAGTGACGGACGACCTCGACAATTACCGCATCGTGGAGCCGTCGCGCGATTTAAGCAAATTCGTGGACGAGCTTTCCAACTGGTATGTGCGACGCTGCCGCGACCGTTTCTGGGGCAGCGGCATGGAGCAGGACAAAATCGACGCTTTCATGACGCTTTACACAGTGCTGGAGACGCTCACCAGGCTTTTAGCGCCGTTCACGCCGTTCATGACGGAGAGCATCTACCAGAACCTCGTGCGCACGAGCGATAAAAACGCGCCCCTCTCCGTGCACCTGGCAAGCTGGCCGAAGGCTGATGCAGGTCTTATGGACGCGCAGCTTGAGCGCGATATGGACGCCGTTCAAAGCGTCGTCAACCTGGGACGAGCGTGCCGCAACACGGCCAACATCAAAAACCGCCAGCCGATCGGCAAGATCTATGTCAGCGGCATCGACCACCTGGACGAAACATTTTTGGAGGTCATCCGCGGGGAGCTCAATGTAAAGGAAGTGGAACTGGGTGCGGCCGCGGCGGAATATATCACCTATCACCTAAAACCGCAGATGCGTACCTTAGGGCCGAAATACGGCAAGCTGCTCGGCGGGATCCGCAGCCATCTTGCGCAGGCGGACGGCGCGGCTGTGGTAAGCACGGTGAAGAGCGGGGCCGCATATGAATTCAAGGTGGACGGTATGCCTGTCGCCCTCATGGAGGAGGATATCCTCATCGAGCCTGCACAACGCGAAGGGTTCGTTGCCGAAACGAGCGGGGACTTTGCCGTGATCATCGATACGGCGCTGACGCCCGAGCTCATCGAGGAAGGCAATGTGCGCGAGCTCATCTCCAAAATCCAGACCATGCGCAAGGAAGCCGGCTTCGAGGTGACGGACAAGATCGAGCTTTACGCGATGGATAACGACGCGATCACGGATATTATGCAGGACAACGAAGACCAGATCTTAAAGGAAGTGCTGGCGCTGGGCGTGCACTATGGCAGGGTCGACGGCTATGAAAAGGAATGGAACATCAACGGGAAAAAAGTGACGTTGGGCGTGAAAAAGGCGTAACGGCAAACCGGTGGAAACAAAACCTTTAAAGGGACGCCCAGGCGTCTCTTTTTCGTTGCAAGAAAATCAATAATGTACTATACTGTAAATTGTACAGGTTTTTAAAAATGTCAGGAGGATACGATTCTATGAGTAAAATTGATAAGCTCGCCGTCAATACGATCCGCGTTCTTTCCGCGGAGGCGATTCAAAAAGCAAACAGCGGCCATCCCGGCCTGCCGATCGGCAGTGCGCCGCTTGCGTACACACTGTGGGCCAAACACTTAAAGCACAATCCCAGGGATTCCAAATGGGATAACCGCGACCGCTTCATCCTAAGCGCGGGCCATGCTTCCATGCTGCTTTATTCCCTGCTCCATATGTTCGGTTATAAAGTCGGTATGGAGGATATCAGGAACTTCCGCCAGTGGGGTTCGATCACGCCCGGCCATCCGGAGCATGGTTTAACGGACGGCGTGGAGGCAACATCCGGCCCGCTCGGCCAAGGCATCGCCATGGCTGTCGGTTTCGCAATGGCTGAAGCGCACCTCGCCGCAGAATTCAACAAACCGGATTTCAATGTGGTAGACCATTATACCTACGCGCTTTCAGGCGACGGCTGCCTGCAGGAAGGCGTATCCGGCGAAGCCAGCTCGCTTGCGGGAACGCTCAAGCTCGGTAAACTGATCGTTCTTTACGATAAAAACGACATCACCATCGAAGGCAGTATCGACACCGCCTTTGACGAGGATGTGAAAAAGCGTTACAAAGCCTACGGCTGGCAGGTTCTTGAGGTGGAAGACGGAAACGAAGACATGAAGGGTATTTCCGCCGCTATCGAGGAAGCCAAAGCAGAAAAAGAAAAACCGTCGCTGATCATCGTAAAAACGGCGATCGCTTACGGCAGTCCCAAACAGGGCAGCGAATCGAGCCACGGTTCCCCGCTCGGCCAGGAAAACATCGATGCCATGAAGAAAAACCTGGGCTGGGAGCACAAAGACCCGTTCTTCGTGCCGGAAGAAGTGAAAAAGCATATCGACGAGCTCTGTGAAGTATTCGAGGCAGAAGAAAACCAGTGGAAAGAGCTGTTCGATAAATACAGCAAGGCTTATCCGGAGTTGGCGGAAAAATACAAGGCTTACATGAGCCCTGTTTCCGAGTCGGTTTTTGACGAGGATTACTGGACGGTAGAAGATAAAGCAGTTGCTACACGGCAGTCCTCCGGGGATATCATAAACAAGCTTGCAAAGCGCATCCCCAACCTGATGGGCGGCAGCGCAGACCTCGCGCCTGCGAACAACTCCCTGATGAAGGAACGCAGCTTTTTCTCCGCGCAGGACCGTCTCGGCACGAATATTCACTTCGGTATCCGCGAATTCGCTATGGCCGCTGTTTGCAACGGTATGGCGCTGCACGGCGGTATCGTGCCTTACTGCGCTACCTTCCTTGTATTCAGCGATTATATGAAGGGCGCGATCCGTATGTCCGCCCTGATGGAGCTCCCCGTCACCTATGTCCTGACGCACGATTCCATCGGCGTAGGCGAAGACGGTGCGACACACGAGCCGATCGAACAGCTTGCTACGCTGCGCGCAACGCCCGGCGTACACATGTGGCGTCCGGCGGACGGCCACGAAACGGCTGCGGCATACAAATCCGCCCTGACGGCAAAGGCGCCGAGCGCGATCGCGCTTTCGCGCCAGCCCCTGCCCCAGTTCAAGGAAACAGGAAAGGATGCCCTCAAGGGCGGCTATGTCTTAAAGGACGGCGGCAGCTCGCCTGACGTGATCCTCATCGGCACGGGCAGCGAAGTTGAGCTGTGCATGGCGGCGGCGGAAGACCTCTTCCGGGAAAACATCTCCGCGCGCGTCGTATCCATGCCGTGTATGGAACTGTTTGAGGAACAGGATGCCGCTTATAAGGAAAGCGTCCTGCCAAACAGCGTACGCGCAAGGGTCGCCGTAGAAGCGGCCACCTCCTACGGCTGGGCAAAATATGTCGGCCTCGACGGCGGCTATGTGACGATCGACCACTTCGGCGCATCCGCACCTGCAAAGGTACTGTTTGAAAAATTCGGCTTTACCAAGGAAGCGGTCGTAGCAAAGGCAAAAGAAGTGCTCGGCAAATAAAACGAATCAAAAAAAACCGCGGGGAATGATACCCGCGGTTTTTTTGATTGCACAAATCTCATTTCTCCATCCTGGCTTTGATCTCGCGTACCAGCATGGGCACCGTATAGCTTGCGTTCAGCAGGAAAGCCTTTTCCGGCTGGAACTTCGCTATTTCTTTCGTATAAAAACGTTCCCTGAACAGCTTCTTCAAGTCTTCCTCCGATTTCCCCGCTGCATATTCCCGCCAGATCCAGCGCATGGCTTCAGCGTTCCAGAAAATCGCGTTGCCGATAAATTCACGGCATTTTTCCCCCTTCCATACCCCAAAATGCGGAACGAGTATCGCCTCCGGCTCGCAGGCCGCCATTTTCATCACAGAAGCCATCGCCACCGTGTAATCCGTCATATAACACGGCATCACAAGGCCGTCCCCCACCGGCACGCCCAGCGTTTCGCAGGCGATGAGCAGCTTTTCCTTTTCACTGAAAAACGCGATACAGCAGCGCGTATGCCCCGGCGCATCAATCACGCGCAGCGCAAGCGGCCCCAGGTCGATCCTATCGCCTTCACGGACGACTTTGTCCACAGCAAGCCCGTCTGTAAGGTCTTCATATACGGCCGCGCCTGCCAGCTTCGCCGCATTTTGGTTCATCTCCAAAATCAGCCTGCGTGCGGAGTCTTTTTTGAATACCTCCGCGGCATATGCGCTCCCCAAAACCTGCGCCTGCGGCCACTCCCGCTTACAATAAACGCTCCCCGAAGCATGGTCGTAATGGGAATGGGTGAGCAGCACATAATCAAGGCTCCTTCTTCCCAATGCCTTTTTGATATTGTCTATCATGCGGCCCGCACTATGTGCAAAGCCCGTATCGATGAGCGCCGCCTTCTCCTCTGTCACCAACAAAAACGCTTCGCCGCCCGGCTGCGCGCCAACATTCATAATCCGGTACATATCTTCCCGTCCTTTCCTCGCCGTTCCCTCTATTCTAACCGTTTTCATGCGTTTTGTCAGCAAACAAATGCTTTCCGGCCGCCCTCCCCGCTTGTGCTTTACCCTAAAATGCTGTATATTTATAATTGATTCAAAACTTGTAAAGAGGGTAATAATATGGCAGAAGAAAAAGTAAAATTGCATGGCAGTTTCTCCAATTTTCCGGTCAACCCGGACGACGAGGAACTCATCAATTTCGACGTAGTGGTAAAGATCGGTTCGATGGCGCTCATCCGCAAGGAAGACAACGACATCGACTATAATATTTTCTCGCGGCTGGCTTCCGGCCTCAAGCCGGGGTATATCCTTGTTTCTTCGGGCGCGACCGAGATCGGCCGTATCGACTATATGAAGCGCAACGGCGGCCGCGAGCTAAAGGGCAACCTCGCGGCGATCAAGACAGCGTATTCTGCACAGGGACAGCCGATCCTGATGGAAATGTACCGCCAGTTTATCAATCCGAAATATTCCGTGCGGCAGGTGCTCGTGGAGCATAGCCACTTTAACGACGAACGCAAGGTGAACCACATCCGCAACCTGTTGTTTTCGGCGGCCAACCAGAACGCGATCCCGATCGTTAACTACAACGATGCGGTATCGGATACGGAAAACATGCATTTGGAGCTTTTGGACTTGAAAAGCAAAACGGCAAATGTGGTGGAATGTGTCGACAACGACGAGACGGCAGCCGTCATCGCCCAGCTCGTCAATGCCAAAATTTTGATTTTACTGACGAGCGTGGACGGGATCTATGCAGATGCTGGCGACCCGTCCACCCTGATCGAAGAGGTGACTGCTTCCACCTATGAGGAAATAGAGAGCAAGATCAATGAAATGATGGAATACTGCAACGGCGCTTCCCGCCAGGGGGCAAACGGCGCCAAAGCTAAGCTGCAATATGCAAAGGAACCATTAAAACGCGGTACGACCGTTATCATCGCACACGCGCGGCATAAATTGTCCGATATCATCAAGGGCAACGTCCGCCGGACGCTCTTGAGCGTAAAATAATTTTGGAGGATCATAGGATGGATTACGAAGCTTTATACCAGGCTATTTCCCACAGGAGATCCGTACGGAAATACGACGATACGCCCCTCACGCAAGATGCGCTCGATGCGCTGAAAAAGTTTATCTCGGAATTAAAACCGCTCATCCCGGATATCAGGACCGAGATCAAGCTGCTGCCGCAAAGCATCGTCAAAACAAACGCGCCGCAAAGCCTGTGCATCTATTCGGAAAAGAAGGACGGTTACCGTATGAATGCCGGGTTTTTGATGGAGCAGGTAGACTTGTACCTTTCCGCCAACAATATCGGCGCCTGTTGGCGGGGCGGCAGCAGGCCATCCAAGGGCAGCGTAGAAGCTCCCGCAGGCATGGTATTCGTCATCACGTTGTCCTTCGGTACGCCTGCGCAGGAAATGCACCGTAAAAATGTTTCGGAGTTCAAGCGGAATTCCTTGAATGATATTTCTCCCGTTTCTGATCTCTACCATATATTGGAGCCGGTACGCCTTGCCCCGTCTGCGCTCAACAAGCAGCCATGGTATTTTGGCGGCAGCGCCGACCGTATCGTCGTGAGCCGGAAAAAGCATCCGCTGATCGATAAGATGAACCAGGTCGACATTGGGATCGCCCTTTGCTGCCTGTGGCTTTCCTTAAAACACCAGGGCAAGGAAGCGGCATTTGACTTCACTCCATCCCCCGTACCCGGAAAACATATTTTTATGGCCAATGTAAACGTGGCCTGACTTGTCCCAAATACAAACGGCGGGAAATCCCGCCGTTTTTTGTTACATGGTTATCCGCACGCAATACATATATCGTCAGTCTTTTTTCTTTCTCGAGATGTTCGAGAGCGCAACCGCCAGAATGATGATGATACCCCTGATGATCGTTTGCTGGCTAACGCTCAGCCCTGCAAGAATCAATCCGTTGTTGATCATGCCCATCAGCATAGAGCCTACGAACGCGCCGATAACGGAGCCTGTTCCGCCTGCCATGCTCGTACCGCCCAAAATAACCGCCGCGATAACGGACATTTCATCCCCGTCGCCGAACGTATAACGCCCCGCCTGCATCCTGCCGGAATACAGGATCCCCGCAAAGGCCGCAAACGCCCCGCTCATCACGAATGTCAGCAGCTTTGTCTGGTTGACCTTTATTCCCGTAAACCGCGCCGCCACTTCATTGCCGCCTGTAGCAAGCACCCTCTTACCAAACGATGTTTTATTGAGCAGCAATGCACCAAAAACAACGAATACGATCGTCCACAAAAGCAGCACCGGGAATCCGCCGATGTCGCCCATGCCAAACGCAAAGCAGAATCCTTCGTTTGTAATCGGCACAGCCGCCGTATCTGTCAGCCACATCGCACTGCCGCGTACAATATTCATCATGCCCAGCGTTACCAAAAACGCCGGAATTTTGAATTTGGTCACCAACCAGCCGCTGGCCGCTCCAATCCCGATACCCAGCGCGATCGGTACCAGGAGCGCCAAAAATACGTTGTTTGTGTTTTGCAGCATCAGCGCGCATGTTAGGGACGAGATCGCCGTGATCGCACCTACCGAAAGGTCGATCTGCGCCGCCGCGATGACAAACGTCATTGCGACCGCCATAATAGAAATCATTGCTGTCTGGCGTGTGATGTTTAAAATATTATTGACGGACACAAAGCCCTTATCGTTCAGCCAGATCGAAAAAAAGATAAACATGGCAGCAAACGCAAAATATACGATGTATTTGCTCCAGTCAATTTTATGCTTGCTCAGCGTGTTATCCTTGGATTGCATGTTGGATTACCTCCTCATCCTTTATATCTCCCCTGTTCAGCTCGCCTACGACTTTGCCGTCAAACAGCACGATGATCCTGTCGCACATCGCCATCAGTTCGGCAATTTCGGAGGATACCACGATGACGCTGTTTCCTTTGTCCGCATAATCGACGACAATCTTGATGATCTCCCCTTTTGCGCCGATATCGATGCCCGCCGTCGGTTCGTCCAGCAGCAACACCTTAGGGTTTATATTGAGCCATTTCGCAATGACGATCTTTTGTTGATTGCCGCCCGATAACAGGCTCGCAATCTTGTTAATACCGTCCGTTTTGATATCTAAGTCTTGAATGTTTCGCTCCGTATAAGCATTGATTTTGGAATTGTCAATGAACGGCCCCTTTTTGGTTTGCTTAAAGATGGGGAGCTGGATGTTGTCCTTAATGCTGTGTTCCAAAATCAATCCCTGCCTGCGACGATCTTCGGGCACAAGCGCAAATCCCGCATCGATCGCGTCCTGCACGCATTTGATTTTCGCTTTCTTTCCGTCCACCGTAATGCTGCCGTTTTGTATTTTACGAATTCCAAAGAGCGCTTCCAGGATTTCCGTACGCCCGCTCCCCATCAGTCCCGCAAGCCCGATGACTTCACCCGCCTTTACGTCAAAAGAAACATGATCGACCAGATGGTCTACACACAGTTCTTCCACCTTGAGCATACATTTTTGTTCGCCTGTCAGCGCGCGTTCATGGTATTCAAATGCGCGTCCGCGCTTTTCGCCCAGCATATATCCAATGATGGCCTCCACCGTCAAATCCTTGGCGTCTTGTGTCGTCACATATTTCCCGTCGCGCAGCACCGTCACTTCGTCCGCGATCTCTAAGATTTCGTTCATTCTGTGAGAGATATAGATAATGGATACGCCTCTTTCTTTTAAGATATGTACAATATTAAAGAGTAGCTTTACCTCGCTATCTGAAAGCGAGGCGGTAGGCTCGTCCATAACCAGGATTTTTGCCTCCTTGGAAAGCGCCTTTGCGATCTCCACCAACTGGCAAAATCCCACGCTCAAATCCGCTACCTTTGCCCTTGGGGAAATATCGATGCCAAACTGGTCTAAGAGTGCCTTTGCGTCTTTTCGCATGCGTTTGTCGTCCAGCAGCATGCCTTTCTTTTCTTCTTCGTTCAGATAAATGTTTTCCGTGACCGTAAGCGTGGGGATAATGCTCAGTTCCTGAAAAATCATGCGGATGCCAACCTTGTTCGCATCTGCATAACTCAGAAAATGAACGTCTTTTTCGTCCACGGTTACCGTTCCGGCGTCCTTGGTATAAATGCCGGTCAGGATTTTCATCAGCGTGGATTTCCCTGCTCCGTTACCGCCCACCAGCGCGTGTACATGCCCTCTTTTGAGGTCAAACTGCACATCATCCAAAACCTTTACGCCATTGAACGATTTATCCACATGTTTCATTTGTAATATATATTCGTTCATTTTTCACCCCGCCAAAGCAAACCCGTCCTTTCCGCATAAGGCAGAAAGGACGGTAGCTTTTATTATTCTTCGATCGCGCCCACCTTTTCCCATTGCTGAGATTGCGCGGAACGAAGTACCGCGTCGGAAATCAATTCAATCTTGTAGCCATCCTGAAAACTCGGGTCTGCCTGCTTGTTCTCCGCGATCGCCTTGATGAAATCATACATCTCAACGATCTTAGTCTCCGTATAGCCGATGCCCAGGGCGGGAATGGGCCACAAGCCTTCCCCGTACGGGTGCGCCGGCCCCGTATATACGGTACGGAACCCGCGACGGTCGCCTTCGTCGCTCGCGAAGCAAACCTGCAGTTCGTCTCTTCTTTCATAATTAAAGGCTACCGAACCTTTTGTACCGTGGATTTCAAACGTAATAAAATTGTTCCGTCCCCATGCGTTGCGCGTTGCTTCAATCGTTCCGAATACGCCTTTTGCCGCTTTGACCATAAAGAAGCACTGATCATCCACGTCTACCTTATCTTTCGGGACATCATCGCCGCCCTTTACATTGCCCAGGCTGTCAACAGATCCTGTTTGTACGGGGCGCTCGTCAATATACGTCGCCGTGCGCGCGTTGACCTCTTCAAATTCGCCCACCAAAAAGCGCATCATGTCTACGACATGCGTTGCGATGTCCCCCAGCGCGCCGCTGCCGCATATGTTTTTCTGGAATCTCCAGGAAAGCGGCGAATTGGGGTCTGCCGACCAATCCTGCAAATAAGTTGCGCGGAAATCGAGGATATCGCCCAACGCGCCTTCCGCAATATACTTTTTTGCAAGCTGTACCGCCGGCGTCCTTCTGTAGTTGAAAGCAAGCATATTGATCACGCCTGCTTTTTTTACCGCGTGGTACATTGCCTTTGCTTCTTCCACCGTTCTGGAAATAGGCTTTTCGCACAGGATGTGCTTACCCGCTTCTGCCGCCGCGATCGCGATTTCAGCATGTACGTCATTGGGCGTACAAATATCGACGATATCGATTTGTGGATCGTTAATAATGTCTTGCCAGTTTGCTGTTCCTTTTTCAAATCCAAACGATGCCGCCGCCGCGTCCGCGCGTTCCTGCGTTAAGTCTGCGATTGTCTTTCTTTCCGTCATGCCGGGTGCGGGCCAGAAAAACATAGGCATTCCCGCATAAGCGATGGAGTGCGCCTTTGCCATAAACCCTGCGCCGATCAAACCAACTTTGTATGTTTTCATGTTATCGTATCTCCTTTATGTGTACTAAAAACCGAGGATGGGAATATCGCCGGAAACCTGTTTTCGGCGGGGAAAGGAGAGCTTCTCCCCTTCCCGCCGATCAGATGGTTTACCTTATTTTTTATATGCGTCCTGGATCTCTTGCGGCGCATCCGTGTGATATACCGTCTTATATGCTTCCAGCACGTTGTCATGCGTAACCCCCAGCGCCGGAACCGCGATGTATGGCGGAGCTTCTTTATCAAGAAGCGCATACCCAACCAGGATCGCTTCCGCAACGCCCTGGTCATAAGGCAGCTGTGCCCCCAAACCGGCTACAACATCATTTGCCGCAATCATTTTCGCAATGTTGTTTCCAAGGTCAATCGTTGTGACCACCAAATCGTTTCTGCCTGCCGCTTTTGCCGCAGATACAACACCCTCAGCCGGAATATCCCAGCATGCGTAGATACCGTCTAAGTCGGGATGCTTTGTAAGCAGCGCGTCCGCAATTTCCGCGCCCTTGTTTTCGTCGTCAAATCCGGCTTTTTCCACGATTTCAATATCCGGGTATTTTTCTTTGATCGTCTTTTCAAACGCTTCGTCTCTCTGGTTTGTCACAAAGAAATTCGCGTCATGGTAAACCATTGCGATCTTACCTTTGCCGCCCAGCGCTTCCCCCATGATCTCCGCGGATTTTACGCCGTTTCCATAGTTGTCCGCCGAAACAACGGAAGTGTAATCCACACCCGCTTCAAGGCCGTCCGGGCAGTTATCCATGAATACCAGTTCCACACCTGCATCCGCGGCTTTTTTAAAGGCGGATGCAGAAGATACGACGTCAACCGGGATTGCTACGATTGCATCCGGATTTAAGGACAACGCATTTTCAATGTCGGAAATTTGCTGTTCCGGCTTGAAATTCGCGTCTGTTATGGAGAGTACCTCGATTCCCATTTTTTCAAACTGATCACGGAGCCCGGCCTGCTGTGCTGTAGACCAGTCGTTGCCTGCATAATGGAAAGAAATCGCTACTTTATAGTTGCCTTCTTTGATTTTTGCAAGCTCTTCGTCTGTCAAACTAAGATCGGTTGCCGAAGCTGCCGTCTCGCCATGCGGCCCTTTACTCATAACCTCGCCGTCCGACGAGGCGGCGTTCTCCGACGGCGCCGCACTCTCGGATGCGGCAGGCGCTGTACTTTCAGGTGCTGCGGGGGCTTCACTCTGTGAAGCTGCAGGCGCCTGCTGTGCGCAGCCGGAAAACGCTGCTACACAAAGTACCAGACATAGAACCATTGCCATTACTTTTTTCATTTCTTTTTCCTCCTGGGTATATACTTGTTTTTTATCAAAAACATTTCCAATAGACCGTTCTTCCCTACAGAAGATTTTTCAAATACTCTGCCGTGATCTTTGCGCCCTCGTTCGCATCGCCGCTCCACCCGTCACATTCCACTACCCAAAGTATTTCTCCGCCGCGTTCTTTCAGCGTCTTGATGATAGGCGCAAAATCAATCGTCCCTACGCCGAGCGGACAAAACATACCGTCCTCTGTTACGTCTTTTAAATGGAAATAAAGGATTCTGTCCGCATATTTTTTGGTTACGGTCAGTGGGTCTCCGCCGCCCAGCTTCACATGTCCGCAATCCGGGCACAACTTAATGCGCGTTTTTTCCATCACCTTATCGAGTTGCTCGGGCGATTCGACCAACGACCCCATATGCGGATGAAAACTTGCCGTCATCTTCAAGCTTTCCGCGACCTCACATGCCGTGTCAAGCCCTGCCGCGAGCTTTGCGTAATCGCTTTCTTTGATGCCGTCATATCTTGTCGCTCCGCCGCCCAGCGCAATTTGCGTCGCGCCAAACCGGCTTGCGAATTCCGCCGCTTTTCTGAGGCGGTACATCTCTTCGGGCAGTATCTCCTCATAAATAAAGCAGCATGCGGAATAAATTGCACGAAGCTCCACATTGTACTTTTTGAGAAGCGCCCTTAATTCTTCTTCCCTGCCTTCGTAAGCAAGCAGGTTTCCGTCAAACATTTCGATGGAATCATAACCCGCCGCCGCGATCCCTGCGATCGCTTCTTCATCGCTGCCCGGACACATATAATATGCCCCGTTCACATTGTTTGGCGCGGCGCAGTGCGCCATGACCGGCGACCATGCGTTTGTCGAGTACGTAACCTTCATTTTTGACCCTCCTAAGTGTTTTTTGATAAATGTGTGTACACAAATTCTTGATAAAAAGTTGTTAGGTAAATTTTTGTGGATAAACCAAAATACAGGATATTACTTCATCGATTATCAGGGCAATTGAAACAAAACACGCTGCAATCCCTTAATTTACGCAAACCTTAACACCGATTCCAAAGAGGGTCAAGCAAAACGAAGTTTAATATTTTTTTTTCTTTTTTTGCTAATTTTTCGTATGATTTTACGTAAATTTTCTCTTACCGCTTTAGGAAATCCGGAGCGGGCATGTGCAAAATATCATGCCACGAGCGCGCCAGTTCATTGGGAAGTACTACCACCGGCTGCACGCCGACAAACTTGTACCGTTTCTTTCCGAGCAGGGCGTGAATAACGGCCAGCGCCGCCGCCTCTCCCTGTTCGTACGGCCTTTGCGCGGAAACGCCGCGCACAATCTCTCCCTTTTGCATATATTCGGCAATTTGCTGGTCAAGGTCAACCGTAACAACCGAAACATCCGTCCTGCCGATATCCTTGAGCGCGCGAATCGCTTCTAAAGCGGGACGCTCCCAAGATACGTAAAGTCCGCGTATTTCAGGATGCGCCTCCATCATTTCCCTGCATGCGCTATACGCATTTGGGATCTTATAAAAGCTCAATTGATCGACAATATCGATATCTGGATAGTTTTCCACCAGTACCTGCTCCGCCGCCGCGTCGCGCTGCTTGGTCATGTGAAAGGGAAGTCCGTGATTGAGCATTCCCACCTTAACGTTCCCTTTTCCCTTTAGGTATTCGCCCAATATTTTTCCGGCGTTTTGTCCGTTTTCGCGCTCGTTTACGGAAACACAGCTATAGTAATCGTCCGCGTTGAGCCCCTGCGGCACATTTCCGATCAGTACGAGCTTGGTTGTTTTTGAAAGATCCTTAAATTTTCCAGCGGTAATATTTTCATCCGCAGGTACGCCGATAATGGCGTCCGGCCTTTGCATACGGATCGCTTCTAACTGCGTGACCTGCAGCGTCGGGTCGAAGTTTGCGTCCATCACGGAAATCACCTGTACGCCGTATTTGCCGAGCGTATCGCGAATGGCAAGCTCATGCAGCCGTGTCCATTCCGTGCCGGTATAGTGAAACGAAATCGCAACTTTATAATTTCCCACCTCGATCTGCTCCGCTTCCCACCGGCTAAGCATGATATCTTCCGGCGGCACCGCGATCTCTCCGAACGGGCCACGGTTGATCACGCGCGTTGATTTACGCACGGTAATATCGACATGTACGCGCTTCACAGGTTCTTCCACCGGTTTTTTGTCAATTTTGTCCATCATTGTTTTTACGGCGCACCTCGCCATCTCGCGTACATCCTGTGTAAGCGTCGTAAGCGCGGGATTGGTGACGCTGCTCCATTCATCGTCGCCAAATCCCACCACCGAAATATCCTTTGGGCATTCCAGCCCAATTTCATCAATATCCTGCAGCAGCTTTAACGTCAGCATATTTCCACCCGCGATAAACGCAGAGGGGATATCTTTCCACTTCTGGCCTTGAAAGATATTTTTCCTGTTCGCGCTGTAAAGATCAATATTTTGAGTGAGCGTCTTATCGTAAGGAATATCATATTCGCACAGCGCCCTTTTGTAACCGGCAAGTCTTTCTCTGCTCGTAGAAAGCCCGTGTTCTTCAAGCAGAATACCAATGCGCTCATGGCCGCTGCGAATCAGGTGCCGCGTTCCTCGATAGGTCGCTTCCGCATTTTCCGCAAGAATACTGTCCATCGCCACACCAAGCGCCATTCGTTCCAAACATAAAACAGGAATTTCCGAACGTAAAAGTTTTTCGTAAATTTTCGCCTTATCGCTGGCAGGCGTCAAAAAGACCCCCGCCGTCCCTTTACTGGACATCAGGCACGTAAGAATGTGTTTTTCCCATGCGGGGTCGTCCTTTGTAATATAAGTCGCCAGCATATACCCTTCCTCGCGCAAATACTCGGTAAGCGCCATGCTGAGCTGTGAATAAACAATGCTGCTGATGTTGGGTACGACAAAAGCCACCTCAGACTTTTTGCCAATCCTGAAATTGCTGTTTTTTCCCTTTGTTTTTATTTTTTCCACATAACCGGTCTCAAGGATAACTTGCTCAACCCTGCGCGCCAAATCAGGACTTACATAGCGTGTCTTGTTAATTACATGTGAAACCGTCGCAATAGAAACGCCCGCCAGCTCCGCAATTTGTTTGATTGTCACCTTTATGTTCCCCCGGCATCTTTAAGTTGCGTAAATTGTATCAATATCATTTTTGGCAGTCAATGAAAAAGAGCGCTTTTTTCGTAAAAAACCGTATATATCGTATTTTTACGTAAATTATCTTGCTTTTGTTGTCGGGGATTGGTTCAATGATCAACGGGCATATAAAAAGACGGCAATGCTTGCCGCCTTTTTTCTCCTGCTTTATTTATGACACCACCTGTGCGTCCGGTTCCCTACTCTCCTGCCTGAGCTTAATGTGCAGCTTACGCTCTAAATCCCTGATCTTCCCATGTTCGCGCGGTGTAATGAGCGTATATGCCCGTCCGTCTTTGCCTGCGCGGCCCGTCCTGCCGATACGGTGCACATAATAATCCGGCTTGTCCGGCACGTCGTAGTTGATCACAAGGTCTATGTTGTTGATATCGATGCCCCGCGCAGCGACGTCCGTAGCGATCAACACCTTCGTTTTTCCCTTGCGGAACGTATTCATGATCGTATCGCGCTCTTTTTGCCGCATATCGCCGTGCAGGCACGCAGAAGCCAGCCCGCGGCCATGCAGCTCTTTTTGCAGTTCCTTCACCTTGCGTTTGGTATTGCAAAACACAAGAGACAGCCTGGGTTCGCATTGCCGGATCAGGCCGCAGACCGCGTTCGATTTGCGCTTGGTCTGCATGTATGCCTGCGCCACTGTTTCGACCGGGCGGTTCTGCATCCCGATCTCCACACGTACGGGGTCGCTTTGGAATTGCCTTGCGATCGCCGTAACCTCTTTGTTCATCGTTGCGGAAAAAAGCATTGTTTGGCGATTGTCCGGTACGCAGGACAAAATCTCCTTCATATCCTCGCGGAAGCCAAAGTCCAGCATTTCGTCCGCTTCATCGAGGACTACCGTCCGTACATTCTTTAACTTCAGTACTCTTTTGCCGATCAGGTCCTTGATCCTGCCGGGCGTGCCCACCACGATCTGCGCGCCCGTGCGCAGGGCACGGATCTGGATATTGGCCGGCTGGCCCCCATAGACGCTTACCGTGCGCAATCCATGGATGTGGCGGGATAGCTCCCCCGCGACCTTTGCCGTCTGCATGGCAAGCTCGCGCGTAGGGCATAGGATCAGCGCCTGCACCTTTTTGTTCGGCGGAAAGATATTTTCCAGAATAGGGATCATAAAGGCCGCCGTTTTTCCCGTTCCGGTCTGTGCCAGGCCGATCAGGTCTTTCTTTTCCAGGAGCGCGGGCAGCGTTTCTTCCTGTATGGGCGTGGGCTTTAGGTATCCTGCCTTTTGCAGGGTTCTGTTCATTTCCTTTGATAATTGCTGTGAAAAACTCAAATAGTTACCTCTTTCTCTTTTGCAAAAAAAGAAGACTTTGCTATCTCAAAGCAAAGTCTTTTCCTTAATCTACTTTGTAATACGTTGCAAGTATATCATACTTCTTTCCATGTGTACAATAAAAATCCACCATTGCCTTCGGCATGGTGGATTTTTTCATTGCGTGTAAAAGCCTTATTTCTCGTCTGCCAGGCTCTTGTAGTATTCGTATCTTTCCTTCGCTTCTTCTTCGGATTTCTTAAAGAGCTCATCCGCCTGATCCGGGAAGATTTTCTTCAGGGATTTGTAACGGGTCTCGCTTAAGATGAAGTCCTGGAAGCTCGCGGTCGGCTCTTTGGAATCGAGCGTGAACGGATTCTTGCCCTCTTCCTTAAGAAGCGGGTTGTATCTGTAAAGCTGCCAGTAACCAGCTTCCACAGCGCGTTTTTCCTCGTGCTGCGATTTGCCCATGTTGATACCGTGGTTGATACACGGCGCATAAGCAATGATGAGCGACGGGCCCGGATACGCTTCCGCTTCCTGCATCGCCTTCAAGAGCTGGCTCTGGTTCGCGCCCATTGCAACGCTTGCAACGTATACATAACCGTATGTCATCGCGATGGCGCCAAGGTCTTTCTTCTTGACCTTCTTACCGGAAGCCGCAAATTTCGCGACGGAACCGGTAGGCGTAGCTTTGGAAGCCTGGCCGCCTGTATTGGAATAAACTTCCGTATCCATAACGAGGATATTCACGTCTTCGCCGGACGCGATCACATGGTCAAGGCCGCCGTAACCGATATCGTATGCCCAACCGTCACCGCCGAATACCCATACGGATTTCTTGATGAACAGGTCTTTCTGGTCTAAGATCGCTTTGCAGGTATCGCACCGATCCGCAACCTTTTCAAGGGCGGCAACGAGGTTTGCAGAAGCAGCTTTGGACTCTTCTCCCTTGTCGGCAACTTCCAGCCATGCTTTCATGGCTTCCTGGACCGCCGGGTCTTTCTCGCCTTCGGCGTCGATCGCTTCCTGCACCTGTGCTTTCAGGGCGTTCCTGCGCGCGGTGAACGCGAGGTTCATGCCGTAGCCGAATTCCGCGTTGTCTTCAAACAGCGAATTTGCCCAAGCCGGGCCCTTGCCTTCGTCGTTTACCGTATATGGGCACGTCGGCGCGCTGCCGCCGTAGATGGACGAACAACCCGTCGCGTTGCCAATGACCATCCTGTCGCCGAACAGCTGTGTCACGAGCTTGACATACGGCGTTTCGCCGCAGCCTGCGCAAGCGCCGGAGAACTCGAACAGCGGTTTTAAATACTGGCTTTCCGGAACGAGGTTCTTCTTGACTTCGATCTTCGGTTCCGGCAGGCTAGCCGCAAACTCCCAATTCGCTGCCTGCGATTTTTCCATTTCCGCAAAAGGCTTCATAATGAGCGCCTTTTCCTTTGCCGGACAGATATCCGCACAGTTCCCGCAGCCCGTACAATCGAGCGGGGAAACCTGGATACGGTAGCTGTAACCGTCTTTGCCGCGGGCAGGCTTTGTTTCATAACCGGCCGGGGCATTTTTCATTGCCTCTGCGTCTGCCAGGAACGGACGGATCGACGCATGCGGGCAAACGTACGAGCACTGGTTGCACATAATACAATTATTGATTTGCCACTGCGGTACGTTGACCGCGATCCCGCGTTTTTCAAACTTGGTCGTACCCACCGGCACGAATCCGCGCGGGTCAAAAGCGGACACCGGAAGGTCATCGCCCTTCTGGATGAGGATCGGGTGTACCACGTCGCGGAAGTATGCATCGTCCGCAACCGCTACCGGGGCCGCGCCCTGCGTGGTCGTCGCCCAGCTTTCAGGATATTTGACTTCCTGCACAGCCATACCGGCGTCAACCGCTTTATAGTTCATGTTGACGATCTCGTCGCCCTTCTTGCCATAGGTCTTCTTGATCGCCTGTTTCATATATTCGACGGCGTCCGCTTCCGGGATGATGTTCGCGATCTTGAAGAACGCGGACTGCATGACCATGTTCGTCCTGCCGCCGAGGCCGATCTCGCCCGCAATCTTGATTGCGTCGATATTGTAGAATTTCAATTTCTTTCTGGCAATGACGTTCTTCATTGCCGCCGGAAGTTCTGTTTCCATTTCCGCATCGCTCCACGGCGAGTTTAAGAGGAACGTGCCGCCTTCCTTGATTCCTTCGAGCATGTCGTAACGGATGACATAGGAAGGATTGTGGCAAGCCACCATGTTCGGCTGCGTAATGAGGTATGCCGACTGGATCGGGGACGTACCAAAACGCAGGTGCGAAATCGTGATGCCGCCGGATTTCTTGGAGTCGTAGGAGAAGTACCCCTGCGCGTACATATCCGTGTGGTCGCCGATTATCTTGATGGAGTTCTTGTTCGCGCCCACCGTACCGTCGGAGCCGAGGCCATAAAACTTCGCGCTGAACAGGCCGTGCGGCGAAGAATCGATCTCGTCCTTGATTTCAAGCGACGTATTTGTTACGTCGTCCGTGATACCGACCGTGAAATGGTTCTTCGGAGACGCCGACTTCATATTGTCATAGACCGCTTTGACCATGGACGGCGTGTATTCTTTGGAACCGAGGCCATAGCGGCCCGCGAGAACCTTGACGTTCCTGCCCGCCTCGAACAGCGCGGTCACAACGTCCTCGTAAAGCGGCTCGCCGAGGCTGCCCGGTTCTTTTGTCCTGTCAAGGACGGTAACCGTTTTAACGGATGCCGGAATCGCGTCCACAAACGCGCTCGCATCAAACGGACGATAAAGGCGGACTTTAATGAGGCCGTATTTTTCGCCCTGTGCGTTTAAGTAATTGATCGCTTCTTCCGTGACGTCGCAGCCGCTGCCCATCGCAACGACAACGTGCTGCGCGTCCGCAGCGCCGACATAATCGAACAAGTGGTACTGCCGTCCGAACATCTTCGCAAACGCGTTCATCGTTTCCTGTACGATCGCCGGGGTCGCCATGTAATATTTGTTCGCAGCTTCCCTGTTCTGGAAATAGATATCGGGGTTCTGCGCCGTACCCTGCTGGTGCGGATGGTCAGGATTCATGCCCCTTGCGCGGAATTCTTCGATTGCTTTCCAATCTGCCAGTTCCGCCAGCTTGTCGTAGTCGAGCAGCTCGATCTTGGAAACTTCGTGCGAAGTCCGGAACCCGTCGAAGAAATGTACGAACGGAACCTTTGCCTTGAGCGTGGAAAGGTGCGCGACCGCAGCCATATCCATCGTTTCCTGTACGGAGGCAGCCGCGAGCATCGCAAAACCTGTCTGGCGCGCAGCCATTACGTCGGCATGGTCGCCGAAGATGGAAAGCGCGTGCGCCGCAAGCGCCCTTGCCGATACATGGAATACCGCCGGAAGGAGCTCGCCGGAAATTTTATACATATTCGGGATCATCAGCAAAAGGCCCTGCGACGCCGTGAACGTAGACGTCAAAGCACCTGCCGCCAAAGAACCGTGAACCGCACCTGCTGCGCCTGCCTCAGACTGCAGTTCGGAGATTTTCATTGTCTGTCCAAAGATGTTTTTTCTTCCCATAGCCGCCCATTCATCACAGGACTCTGCCATTGGCGAAGAAGGAGTGATCGGGTAAATCGCGCCGACATCCGAGAACGCATATGCGACATGCGCGGCAGCGGTATTACCGTCAATTGTTTGTTTTGCCATTGAATCGTGACCTCCTAATTTTATATATATTATTCAAATGTTCATAACATTATAATTATAGTATTTTTCACGGGTGAAAGTCAAGGAACAAAGCGTGGTAGCGCGGCTTTTCTCACCCTTTTCAAGGGCGCTTTCTTGTACAAGCGTTTGAACGGCTTACGCTCCTCCTGCGGGATGATCGATTTGCCGTGGAAAGAAACGTTGTAAAATTCACTTTGCAGCCGTGTCATATCCACCTTGTCCTCATAATACGCCTGTACGAGCCTTATGCGCCGTACGCTCCACTCCACCGCCTGGTCAAGCAGTTGAAAATAGAAATCGTAGTCATACAACCCCTCGTATTCTTCGACCGGATGGTAGAGCATGGTCTTTAGCTTAAGTTGGGAAATGATATTCAAAAGTTTAAGTTTAAACCGGTCTTTTTTGGTCGGCTGGGACACAAGCCCGTTATAGTATGCATAATACTTGCTGGCCTTTGTATACGGCGCCTCGTCCACCTTAAGCCCGGGGAACAGGTAAGACATGCGCTTGTAAAACGCATCGATCTCGCCGGTATCCACAAAAATATCGCGCGCGAACTTCTGTTTGTCAAACGCATAGGCGTCCACGCCGTTTTTGCGCGCATACAAAATATCCAGCGCACACTCTAAGGTGTTGTGCGATGACATGGGCTTCGTTTCCTTGTTGATCCACGGATGCAGCAGCATATCGAGGCAATAGTGCGTGATGTAGCCGTAAAAATAACTTTTCAGCGTATCGCTGCCATGCTCTTTGATATACTGCGCGCTTTCGCAAAAAAAACGCTGCGGCCGGGTGTAATGTAAAGCCCATCCGAGCATCTTCTGTTTCGCGCCAAACAGGAAAAAGTAAAACTTATACAACAAAAAGATATCCCCGCCCTGCGAGCCGGAATAGTATGCGGGCATCTCCCGGGAAATCAGTTTTCCCGCATCCGTATGCTCCAGTTCCTTCAAAATGTTGTCTGCCGCGATCTTATGCGTCAGCGTTGTCGGCATACCTTATTTCACCTGTCGTTTCTTAATGTCATATCAATTGGCCGGTCGGCGTATAAAGGTAACAATCCGGCTCGTGCGCTTCGATGATACCGATGCTCTGCATAAAAGATTCGCAGATCGTATCTCCCACAAACACAAAACCATATTGTTTCAGCGCCTTTAAGAGCTGCTCCGGCTTCTTAAAGCCATATACGAAGCGGAAAAAATTACCGTATTCCTTGCCCAGGCGCTCTACTGCGCGCGCATTTTCACGCACGGCAAAAATCTTGCGCCGGTTGCGGATGATCTCCTTGTCCTGCATCAGCGATTCCAGGTACTCATCCGTCAGGTTCGCGCATTTTCCAATATCAAAACCAAAAAAAGCCCTTCGGAATGCGTCCCTTTTTACCAGTACCGTCCTCCAGGAAAGGCCCGCCTGGAAGCTCTCCAGGCACAGCTTTTCAAAGAGTGCCTTGCTGTCGGATTTGATTTTGCCGTACTCGTTGTCGTGGTAATCGATCAATATATCGTCCGTCGCCCAACTGCAGCGTTTCTTGTCTGTTTTCATATCCATAGACCCTATCTTAACACATTTTGCACAATTTATCTCGGTTTTGTGATAGAATTTATAGAGATTTCATAATTTTAACCAATCAACCAAAAGGAGCATGGATATGAAAACGCTTTGGAGCGATAAAGCAAAGAGTTTAAAGCCATATACGGCGGGGGAACAGCCCAAAGAAAAGCTGGTCAAGCTGAATACCAATGAAAACGCCTACCCGCCCAGTCCAAAGGTCGCGCAGGCAATTATGCAGGCAGCGGCAGACCTGCGGCTTTACCCCTCCCCCGATTCGGATGCGTTGCGCGAGGAGATCGCCCGGCATCACGGCGTTTCGCCCAGCCAGGTTTTCTGCTCCAACGGCTCGGACGAAGCGCTGGCGCTTTGTTTCGCGGCTTTTTTCCAGAATATCTGTACGGGGGATTCCAGCTGGTTTCCCAATGTGGCCGCGCCTTTTAAACTGCGCACGCTGGATGTGACCTACAGCTTTTATCCCGTATGGGCCGACCTTTTTGATATCCCGCTCGATATCGTGCCCCTCAAGGACGATTTTTCGGTAGACGTAAAAAGGATGTGCGGCGCGCGCGGCGTGATCCTTGCAAACCCCAATGCGCCGACAGGCGTGGCGCTTCCCTTAAGCGATATCGAGCTTATCGCGCAAAAAACGGAGGGCGTCTTTGTGGTGGATGAAGCTTACGCAGCGTTTGGCGCCAAAAGCGCGATCCCCCTCGTTTCCAAATACCGGAACATAGCGGTCGTACGTACGCTGTCCAAGTCGCACGCCTTAGCGGGCCTGCGGGTCGGCTACGTCATCGCGGACGAAGACCTGATCCGTGCGCTTTGTACCATAAAAGACAGTTTCAATTCCTATCCCTTAGACCGGCTCGCGCAGGCGGGTGCGGCCGCGGCGGTCAGCGATACGGAATATTATGAAAAAACAGTCAATAAAATCATGGATACCCGCACGGATACCATCGGCGCGCTCTACGCCATGGGCGTCAAGTGCCTTCCCTCCCGCGCCAATTTTCTCTTCATAAAATGTGACACCGTGCCGGCAAAAGAAGTGTTCCAAAGGCTGCGGGAAAAAGGCGTGCTCGTGCGCTGGTTCGACGGCAAACGCACCAAAGACTATTTGCGCGTCACCATCGGTACGCCTGAAGAAATGCAAATGTTCCTCACCGCGTTAAAGGAGATCCTATGAAGATAGGCGTAGTCGGACTGGGCCTGATGGGCGGCTCGCTTGCCCGTGCCCTCAAAAAATATACGTCCCACACCGTTTGCGGGGTGGATAAAGACCCTGCAGTCCTTGCTGCCGCCTATGATGCAGGCTCGATCGACTGCGACGGTGATGTCTCCTGCTGCGATATCATATTCGTGTGCCTTTTCCCGCAGGACAGCATCGATTACATGCTGCGTACAGAATTCCGGGAGGGTGCTGTCGTCGCCGATATCTGCGGCGTCAAACGGGCAGTCGAAGACCGGGTTGCCCTGCCCCTTTTCGAGCGGAACCTGCGCTATGTGGGCACGCACCCCATGGCCGGCAGGGAAACGGGCGGTTTTGGAAACAGCGACGCCGACCTTTACCAGGGTGCAAGTTTCATTATCACCCTTACGGAGCATACGGACGAACAGGCTAAGGCAGAGATTTCCCGCCTGGCACGGGAGATCGGTTTTACGCGCATTACGGAATGTTCCGCGCGCAAGCACGACGAGGTGATCGGTTATACTTCCCAGCTCGCGCATGTTGTTTCCAATGCTTATGTAAAAAGCAGGGCCGCACAGGACTTCAAAGGCTTTTCCGCCGGAAGCTTTATGGACTTGACGCGCGTTGCCCTCCTTGATCCCGAAATGTGGTCGGAGCTTTTCCTGCTGAACGGGGACATTTTAGCAGGCGAGATCGACGAACTGGTCGAAAACGTTTCCGCGTTGCGCGACGCGATCCGTGCCGGGAATGGGCAAGCCTTACGCGCACTCTTGAAGGATGGCAGCGACAGGAAAAAACGCCTTAACGAGGAGAGCAAATGAAAAAATCCGGAACGTTCCTTTTGTTTTTGCCGGCAGCCATCCTATTTTGTTTTGCGGGCTGCACGGTACAGGCAGACTTTGACGCACAGGCTTTGCAGGAAAAAAGCGAGGCCTATACGCTTGATATGTCCACCGGCGATTTTACAACCGTTGCCGATGGCGTCGCATCCTCTTCCAAGGCGCAGCTCAGCGAGTCCGCCCTCCGTGAGGGCTGGGACAGCACCACAGCAAAGCTTGGAAGCTTTGAAGGCATCTCCGGAACAAAATTTACGGACAATGGAAGCACAGCCCTCATAGACATATCCTGCGATTTTGCAAACAACGGCCTGCTCATCCGGTATACCTATAATGCAAAAAACGAGATCGCCGGGCTGTGGCTCACATACGTCCCCAAAGCCGTGCAGCCGGAAAGTACGGATGCTTACGAAGAAAAGGCCGTTACGGTAGGCACGCAAAAGCCTCTCGACGGTATCCTCACGCTCCCTAAAAACACGAAAAACCCGCCTGTAGTCCTGATGATAGCAGGCAGCGGCGCACAGGATATGAACGAAACCGTGGGCGCTTCCCGCAACCAGCCCTTCGCGGATATCGCGCACGGGCTCGCACAGCAGGGCATCGCTTCCCTGCGCTACAACAAACGCACGGCCCAATATCCGACTGAACCAACAGACCCGCTTGCGCTGACCATCGAATATGAGGTTTTGGACGACGCAGCCGCAGCCGCAGATTTGTTAAAAAACACTGGCGAGATAGACCCGCAGCGCATTTACGTCTTAGGCCATAGCCTTGGCGGGATGCTCGCCCCAAAAATCGCGCAGGACAACGGCCTGGCGGGACTGGTCTGCCTTGCCGGTTCCCCGCGCAGCCTTCTCGATATCATGCTCGACCAGAATGAAGCGGCGGCCGCCGCCGGACAGATCACCCCGCAGGAGCTGCTGCAGGCAAAAGCGCTCATCGAAAAAGCGAAAAATGCCAAACAGGGCGATACGGCTGCGCTCCTCGGCGGCACAGGGAATTATTGGTACAGCTTGAACCAGGTCGATACGCCCGCCATCGCAGCGTCGCTTTCTGTCCCCATGTTTTTTGCGCAGGGAGACGCGGATTTCCAGGTATCGCCGCAAAAGGACTTTGCCGCATGGGAGGATCTTTTTTCCGGTAAAGCCAACGTGCAGTTCAAGCTTTATCCCGGCCTCGGCCATCTGTTCACGCCCGCGCCGCAAAACGCCGCGAATACCATAGCGGATTACGACGCGCCGCAAACCGTCGATGCACAGGTCATCTCGGATATCGCGGCATGGATCAAGGGAAACTGATCCCCCTCTAGGCGGTCTGGCACCAGCCTACGATCTGTTCCCTCGCCATATATGAATTTTCCTCGTTGCAAAGGACGATCAGGATATCGCCCGGGCGGATACGCACCGTTCCCTTGGGGATGATTTCATGGCTGCCCCGCCGCACCGCCACAATCAGGCTTTGCTGCGGCCACTTTATTTCACTGATTTTTTTCATGCAAATCGGCGCCCCGTGATGCACGGGGATTTCAAGCAGTATTTTATTTCCTCCACTTTCCGCGGTCTGTTTTTCGCCGTTGGTTTCGATAATCCGCTCTAAAAGCTGTTCATAGATTGGCTTTGCTTTCAAAAGGTCGGCCACGGCATACGCGATCAGCGATACGAGGGTCAGCGACAGAAGCTGCGTAAACGACCCCGTCATTTCGCATATCAGGATGATGCCCGTAATCGGCGCGCGTACGATGGCGGCAAAGAAACCCGCCATGGCCAGTATGATAAAATTTTGCAGCAGGTCCTGCGGCAAGCCGAACCCGTCGATCATCGCCATGCCCAGCCCGCCGCCCAGCAGCGCGCCCAGCACGAGCAACGGCAAAAAGATCCCCCCCGGCGCGCCCGAACCAAAGCTTACCATAGAAAAAATAAATTTGACCAGGAAGATCGCAAACACCATTGCCAGTGCGAATTTTCCGTCGATCAGCATGGGGATCAGCTGGTTCCCGCCGCCGAGTACCGCAGGGAATGTGAAGCCCAACAGCCCCGCACAAAAAAATGGGATCATCAGGCGGAATTCCAACCTGACCTTTTTCATTTTTCCGTAAAGCTGCTGGGATTTTTTGATGCAAAAATTATATAGCGCCCCGCCCACGCCAAGCACGGCGCCCAGGATCAGGATCACCCAGTAAAGGTCGAGCGGAATGTTCTGCGTCAGGTGGAAGCTGAAAATAGGCTTAAGTCCGAATACGTTTCGCGAAATAAAATCCGCCGTAACGGAAGCCGCCATGGTGGATAAGAGAACCTCGATCGAAAAATTCTTATGCAGTTCCTCAAGCGAAAACAGCACGCCTGCAAACGGCGCGTTAAAAGCCGCCGCCAGCCCCGCGCTCGCACCACACGTCATCAGGAGCTTTTCTTCCACCTTGATCCGTTTGGTCATGCGCGAAAAGCCTTTTCCCATCATCGCGCCCAATTGTATGGACGGGCCTTCCCGCCCAAGCGACAATCCTGCGCCGATGCTGAGCACGCCGCCGGCGAATTTGCCAACCAGTACCTTCCACCAGCTTTGGCTGAATACGCCGTGTATCTCCCCTTCTACCTGCGGGATGCCGCTGCCGCTGATCATCGGCTGCCAGCGCACGAGCTTTGCAGTGATCACCGCAAAAATCATCAGTACGCCAAACCAGGCGACCATCAGTAAAATATTTTGCCCTGCTGCCGAAAGGATGAAGGACAGCACCTCGTTTGCATTTTCGATCGCCAGGCGGAATAGTACGGAAACCAGTCCCGCAAGCGCCCCCACGACGATCCCCTGCACCAACAGGCCGTATCTGAAATTTTTAAAGCGGTGCAATACCGTATGGGTATCATTCGCGCTGTTTTTCATTGCCATGCCTCTTTTTTAACATTTCCCCGTATTTATCTTAGACCCTTTCCAAAATTCATGCAACAAAAAAAGGACAGGAAAACTTACCTGCCCTTTTCATTTTCCTTACAGCTTATCCTGTCCCACCGCCGCAATGAGCCCGCCTGCCGCAATGATATCCTGGATAAACGGCGGGAACGGCTGGGCGCGGTATTCCTTTCCTGTCGTCAGGTCACGGATCTGCCCGGTGTCAAAGTCCACTTCCACCTCGTCGCCGTTTTTGATCTCCCGGGACGCTTCCTCACATTCGAGGATGGGCAGCCCGATGTTGATGGAGTTGCGGTAGAAAATGCGTGCAAAGCTCGCCGCAATCACGCAGCTGATGCCCGATTCCTTGATGGCGATGGGCGCATGCTCGCGCGACGAGCCGCAGCCAAAGTTTTTACCGCCCACCATGATGTCGCCTTTTTTGACCTTCTTTACGAATTCCGTATCGATATCCTCCATGCAGTGCGACGCAAGTTCCTTTGAGTCCGATGTATTCAAATAACGCGCGGGGATGATCACGTCCGTATCGATATTGTCCCCATATTTTAAAACAGTCCCTTTTGCATTCATTCCTGTAAACCTCCCTTATAGCTCAGTCGGTGAAGCGATCCTGCCCGCCACCGCGCTGGCCGCCGCCACCTGCGGGCTTGCCAGGTATACTTCAGATTTCACATGCCCCATCCGGCCCACAAAGTTCCGGTTGGTGGTCGCCACCGCGCGCTCTCCCTCTGCCAGGATCCCGCAGTGTCCGCCGAGGCATGGCCCGCAGGTAGGCGTGGAAACGGCGCAGCCCGCCTCGATAAATATTTTCAGCAGTCCTTCCTCCATGGCCTGCAGATAGATCGCCTGTGTCGCCGGGAAGATGATCGTACGCACGTTTTTTGCGACCTTCCTTCCCACGAGGATATCCGCCGCCGCGCGCAAATCGCTGATCCTGCCGTTCGTGCACGAACCGATCACGACCTGGTCGATCCTAATATCGCCTACCTCGTCGATGGTCTTGGTGTTTTCCGGAAGATGCGGGAAGGATACCGTGGACTTTAACTGTGATAAGTCGATGTCGATCACGCGCGCATAATCCGCCTCCTCGTCCGGCGCATAGACGGTAAACTCACGGTCGGAATGGCTGCGCAGATATTCAACCGTCTGCTCATCCACCTCAAAGATGCCGTTTTTACCGCCCGCTTCGATCGCCATATTGGCCATGCACAAGCGGTCGTCCATCGTAAGCGAAGCAAGCCCCGGCCCGCCGAATTCCATGGACTGGTAAAGCGCGCCCGAAACACCGATCATGCCGATGATGTGCAGGATCACGTCCTTGCCGCTCACGTACTTTTTGAGCTCGCCTTTTAAATTGAAGCGGATGGCCTGCGGCACTTTAAGCCATACCTTTCCGGTCGCCATGGCCGCCGCCATGTCCGTAGAACCAACGCCCGTGGAAAAAGCGCCCAATGCGCCGTATGTACACGTATGCGAATCCGCGCCGATGACAGCATCTCCCGCGACGACCAATCCCTTTTCCGGGAGGAGCGCGTGCTCGATGCCCATCGTACCTACGTCAAAGAAATTGGCGATACCGTGCTTCATCGCAAACTCACGTACCAGCTTGCACTGTTCTGCCGCCTTGATATCCTTGTTTGGCGTAAAATGATCCATCACCAAAGATATCTTGTTTTTGTCAAATACATCCTTGCCCGTCTTGTTGAACTCGCGGATCGCGACAGGCGAAGTGATATCGTTGCCCAGCACCATGTCCAGCTTGATGGAGATCAGCTGCCCCGCCGTAACACTGGGAAGCCCCGCGTGCGCAGCCAGTATTTTTTGCGTCATTGTCATGCCCATACTTATTCCTCGCGCCTTCCGGCGCTCCGGGGAAGAAGCTGCACCTCTTCCCCGACCTTTCTCTGTTTAGTGTTATTTTTGCCTCGGCGGAAACACCGCCTTGGCGAACGAAGTCAGTTCGTATTGTTTTCGTTCTCATCCAGCGCAAGCTTATACTCGATGGAGTCCGTGAGCGCCAAAAAGCTTGCCTCAATGATGTCTGTGGAAACGCCAACCGTGTTCCAGCGGTGCTTTCCGTCCGTGGATTCAATGAGGACGCGTACCTTTGCGGCCGTCGTTGCCGAGCTTTCCAGCACGCGCACCTTGTAGTCCACAAGCCGCATGTCCACAAGCGACGGATAAAATCCCTTGAGCGCGTTACGAAGCGCGAGGTCGAGCGCATGCACCGGGCCGTCGCCTTCCGCGCCCGTGATACGCGATTCATCGCCTACCTTGACCTTGATGATCGCGGACGAAGGATATTCCGCATCCTTTAGCGGCTGTTCGCCGATGATCTTGAAGTATTCCAATTCAAAATACTTTTTGTATTTGCCCAACAGCCTGCGGATCACCAGTTCAAAGCTTTGCTCCGCCGCCTCGAATTGATAGCCCTCGAACTCAAGCTGCTTTAACTTGTCGACCAGCTCGCCCACGACCGGATCCTTGGAGCCAACGGATGGCTCGATCCGTTGTATCTTCTTTAGGATCGTCGCCTTGCCGGATACCTCGCTCATCAGGTACCGGCGGTTGTTGCCGACACTCTGCGGATCCACATGCTCAAAGCTTTCGCGGATCTTCTTCACCCCGTCGATGTGCATGCCGCCCTTGTGCGCAAAGGCGCTGCTCCCCACATATGGGCTCCCCGACGGCAGCCAGATATTGGAAATGTCCGCGACCTGCCGCGCCGTTTCCGTGAGGCGTTTTAAGTTCCCTTTCCCCAGCACGGTATAACCGCGCTTGAGCTCAAGGTTGGGGATAATCGTGGAAAGGTTTGCGTTTCCACAGCGCTCCCCATAACCGATAAACGTGCCCTGCACCTGCGTAGCGCCCGCCTCCACTGCCATCATGGTCTGGCTGACCGCCATGCCCGTATCGTTGTGGCAATGGATGCCGATCTCCGCTTCGGGGAACGTCCTCACCATGCGCCCCGTGATATCCGCGATATCTGTGGGGAACGTGCCTCCGTTCGTGTCGCACAGGCAAAGCACGTCCGCGCCGCCGCGGGCTGCCGCGTCAAGGGCGAGCATTGCATATTCCGGATTGGCCATATAGCCGTCGAAAAAGTGCTCCGCGTCAAAAACAACGTACTTGTCGTGCCGCTTCATATAGGCGACCGTACTCTCGATCATGTTAAGGTTTTCTTCCAGCGTGGTATTTAATACTTTTAATACATGCAAGTCCCACGCTTTTCCGAAGATCGAAACTGCCGGAGTTTCCGCTTCCAGCAGGCTGCATACGTTGGCATCCTCTTCCGGGCAAATATTTTTGCGCCGCGTACTGCCGAAGGCGCACAGCTTGGCGTGCCTTGGCTTCTCAGTAGCGATCCTGCGGAAAAACTCCAGGTCTTTCGGATTGGAACCGGGATTTCCCGCTTCGATAAAATCGATGCCGAGCTTATCGAGTGCATGTACGATATTCAGTTTGTCTTCCACCGAGAAAGCGATGCCTTCCCCCTGCATCCCATCGCGCAGGGTGGAATCGAACGTGTAGATTTTTTTATCCATATCTTTTTTCCTTTAATCTGTCCGTCTTACCGTCGTCGTTCCGGTCGCTTGCAAACCGTTCGGGTTTTGCTACGCAAAAACTCACTCTTGCAAGCGCCAACATCACTCCGCCGGAATTAGAATATCTATGCTCCTAATAACTTGTTAACCGCATTGATATACGCCAGCATGGAAGCCTCGATGATGTCTGTAGACAGCCCCCGTCCGGTGACCGTACGGTCTTCCGAGGAAACCTTGACCACGACCTCGCCCAGCGCGTCCTCGCCGTGCGAAACCGCGTTGATCTTGTAATTGTTCAGCTTTAAGGGCATCTTAACGATCTGCTCGATCGCCTGGTAAGCCGCGTCGACAGGCCCGTCGCCCAAAGCGACCTGCTCCCTGGTTTCCCCCGACATATCCTCCAGCGTAACATTGGCCGTTGCCTGGATCGTGTTGCCGCTGTTGACGACGAACTGCTTTAAACGGAAGTGCTCTACGACCTTGGCCGCCTTCTGTGCGACCAGGGCTTCCACGTCGTATTCCGTGACTTCCTTTTTCTTGTCGCACAAGTCCTTGAATTGCGCAAAGGCGCTGTCCAGCTCTTCCTTACTTAAGTTGTAACCCAGCTCTTTTAAGAAATCGTCGAACGCATGGCGGCCGGAATGCTTGCCCAGCACCATTTTGTTCGTGGTCAGCCCGACGGATTCGGGCGTCATGATCTCATACGTTTCACGCTTTGCCAGCACGCCGTGCTGGTGGATGCCGCTCTCGTGTGCGAATGCGTTCGCACCGACGATCGCCTTGTTCGGCGGAATGGAAACGCCGATGATTTTGGACAGCAGCCGCGAAGAACGGTAAATCTGCTTGGTATTGACGCGCGTATCCGCGTCAAACAGGTTCCTCCTCGTATGGATCGCCATGACGATCTCTTCCAAAGACGCGTTGCCTGCGCGCTCGCCGATGCCGTTGATCGTGCATTCGACCTGCGTTGCGCCCGCATTAACCGATGCCAGCGAATTTGCCACTGCCATGCCCAAATCATTGTGGCAATGGACTGCCAGGTCGACGTCGTCCACGCCTTCCACGTTTTGTTTCATATAGGCGATCATGTCATACATTTCCTGCGGCAGGGCATAGCCCACCGTGTCCGGCAGGTTGATGGTCTTTGCGCCCGCGTCGATCGCCGTTTTGACGCACGTTGCCAAAAATGCCATATCGCTCCGTGAAGCGTCCTCTGCGGAGAATTCCACATCGCTCACAAGCGTGCGCGCATAAGATACGGATTCTTTGATGTGCGTGAGAACCTGTTCTTCGCTCATCTTCAGCTTATATTGCATGTGCAGCGGCGAGGTTGCCAGAAAGATATGGATACGCGGTGCAACCGCTTCCTTCAACGCCTCATAAGAAGCGTCGATATCCTTTTTTACGCTTCGCGAAAGAGATGCGACCGTGCAGTTCTTGATCGTCTTAGCGACGGTTGCAACGCTTTCAAAATCGCCGGGGGACGAAACGGCAAAGCCTGCTTCGATGATATCCACTTTCAGCATCTCCAGCTGCTTTGCGATCTCGATCTTTTCCGACAGGTTCATGCTGCATCCCGGGGACTGTTCCCCGTCGCGCAGCGTCGTATCAAATATTTTAATGGTTTTCATAACTATAAATTCCTTTCGACTTACGTTTTCATACTATTCCAGAATCGCGCCGGTATCGGCGCTAGTTACCATCCTTGCATATCTCGCGAGCCAGCCCGCCTGAACTTTCGGGGGCTTTGGCTGCGAGTTCGTAAGTCGTTTTTGCCATTCGTCATCGCTGACTTTCAGGCGGATGGAATATGCGCTTATATCGATCTCTATGATATCCCCTTCCTGCACATAGGCAATAGGGCCGCCTGCCGCCGCTTCGGGAGAAACGTGCCCGATCGCCGCGCCGCGCGAGGCACCGGAAAACCGGCCGTCCGTTAAAAGCGCGACATCTTTGTCAAGGCCCATCCCAGCCAGGTTGGAGGTGGGGGCGAGCATCTCGCGCATACCCGGTCCTCCTTTGGGGCCCTCGTAGCGGATCACCACTACGTCGCCCTTTTCGATACGTCCGCCGAGGATCGCCGCATTCGCGTCCTCTTCGCAGTCGAACACCCGAGCCCTGCACGTCGATTTCAGCATCTCCGGCGCGACTGCCGACCGCTTGACCACACAGCCGTTTGGCGCTATATTTCCGTACAGTATGGCAATCCCGCCTGTTTTGGAATACGGGTCGTCGATCGGCCGGATCACATCGCCCTTGATCTTTGCATTTTTAATGCGCTGCTTCACGCTGCCGTCTACCGTTTTGTTGTCGCGGATCAGGTCTTTTTTAGCAAGTTCCGCCATCACTGCCGTAACGCCGCCGCATTCGTTCAGCTCTTCGATATAATGATGCCCCGCCGGAGCCAGATGGCACAGGTTTGGCGTTTTCTCGCTGATCCCATTGACCTGGTGAAGGTCGATTTTAATACCGCATTCGTGCGCGATCGCCGGCAGGTGCAGCATGCTGTTCGTGCTGCAGCCAAGCGCCATATCTACTGTGACCGCATTTGCAAACGCATCGCCCGTCATGATATCGCGCGGACACACGTTCCGCTTTACCAGCTCCATGACCTGCATGCCCGCGTGCTTTGCAAGCGCAGTCCTCGCCGCCATCACCGCCGGGATCGTCCCGTTTCCGGGCAGCGCCATGCCCAATACCTCTGTTAGGCAATTCATGGAGTTTGCGGTATACATGCCCGAGCAGCTCCCGCATCCCGGGCATGCTTTTTGTTCAAAATCCTCCAGCTCCTCGTCACTGATCGATCCTCTTGCATGCTGGCCGACCGCTTCAAACATGCTGGAAAGGCTCGTCTTTTCTTCGCGGAACCGTCCGGCCATCATGGGGCCGCCCGAACAAAAGACCGCCGGGATATTGACCCTCGCCGCCGCCATCAGCATGCCGGGGACGACCTTGTCACAGTTGGGAACCAATACTGCGCCGTCAAAGGCATGCGCGATGAGCAGCGTCTCCACGCTGTCGGCGATCAGCTCGCGTGAGGGCAGCGAATAATGCATGCCCATGTGGTTCATCGCGATCCCGTCGCATACGCCGATGGCCGGAACCTCGATGGGCGTACCGCCCGCCATGCGTATGCCGTCTTTAACCGCCTGCGCGACCGTATCAAGGTGCACATGCCCGGGAATGATCTCGCTCTGCGCGCTTACCACCGCAATGATTGGGCGTTCCAATTCTTCTTTTGTCAGCCCCAACGCATACAGCAGGGAGCGGTGCGGCGCACGTTGCGCGCCTGTTTTAATGTTGTCACTGTTCATATTGTTCTCCATCGTTCATAAGCTTTTATCCGGGGATAAGCCTGTTGCGGTTCGCCTTTCCATGCGTCCCCGCAATTTCCGGCTTATCGCCCGGCCGAAATCACACGGTTTCCTTATTTCTTGTTGTGCCAGCTCATCTTTGCCCGCAGCTCCTCGCCCGTCTTCTCGAGCTGGGATTCCTTGCCGATGTTGCGCATCGCGATAAAGTGCGGGCGCTTCACCTGGTTTTCAAGCATCCAGTCGCGTGCGAACGTGCCGTCCTGGATTTCCGAAAGTACCTTTTTCATCTCTTTGCGCGTATCCTCAGTAATAATCCGCTTACCCGTCACATAATCGCCGTATTCCGCCGTATCAGAGATCGAGTAACGCATTCTGGAAAGCCCACCCTCAAAAATCAGGTCTACGATCAGCTTCATTTCGTGGCAGCATTCAAAGTATGCCATTTCCGGCGCATATCCCGCCGCTACAAGCGTGTCGAAGCCCGCTTTAATCAGCTCAGATACGCCGCCGCACAATACGGCCTGCTCGCCAAAGAGGTCTGTCTCCGTTTCCTCGCGGAAGGTTGTTTCAAAAATACCCGCACGGCCTCCGCCGATGCCGCTCGCATAGGCAAGCGCCAGGTCGCGCGCTTTTCCCGTCGCATCCTGATGGATCGCGATCAGGCACGGAACGCCTTTGCCTTCCAGGAACTGGCTCCTTACCGTGTGGCCCGGGCCTTTGGGGGCAACCATCCATACGTCCACATCCTTGGGCGGGACGATCTGGCCAAAATGGATATTGAACCCATGGGCAAAAACAAGGGATTTTCCTTCCGTCATATAAGGCGCGATACCTTCATAAATTTTGCCCTGCTTTTCGTCCGGCACGAGAATCATTACGATATCGGCAGCCTTTGCAGCCTCTTCGCTGGTCATGACCTTGAGTCCGGCTTCCTCCGCCGATTTCCAGGACTTGCTGCCCTCATATAAGCCTACCACTACGTCTACACCGCTTTCCTTTAGGTTCTGCGCATGCGCGTGTCCCTGGCTGCCGTAGCCGATAATGGCAACGGTCTTGCCCTTCAAAAGCGAGAGATTGCAGTCCCTGTCGTAATACATTTTCATGTTCATTTTGTCTTGCCTCCAATTAATTTTTATAATATCTTATAGCGCACCTGCGAGTGCTCTATTTCATGCGTCATGCAGCGAGCTTTCCCCGCGCTCCAGCGCCGTGATTCCCGTACGCGACATTTCGATGATGCCGTACTCCGCCAAAAGATCCAGCAGCGCCTTGTTTTTTTCCGGCGATCCCGTCAGCTCGATGATCATGGTTTCTTTGGAGATATCCACGATCTTGGTGCGGAAGATATCGCACAATTCGATGATGTTCGCACGCTTTTTATCCGGCGCCTTCACCTTAACCAGGATCAATTCCTTGTAAACCGAGGTGCTGGATCTCAGCCCCTTGATCGTGATCACGTCTACCAGCTTATTGAGCTGCTTTTGGATCTGCTCAAGTACCGCTTCGTCCCCGACCATCTCGATCGTGATACGCGATACCTGCGGGTCATGCGTTTCCCCCACCGAAAGGGAACGGATGTTGTATCCCCTGCGGGAGAAAAGCCCTGTAACCTTTGACAGGACGCCCGACGTATTTTGTACCAGGACGGAAAGTACATATCTTCTTATCATGAGAGTTCTCCTTTACTTCTGTTTACCTTCATTATATAACGTCCCCTATCCATGCGCACCATTATTTTTCCCAGTCTAAGATGATGTTGTCGAACGTTTTGCCGCCCGGAACCATGGGCAGTACGTTCTCGTCCTCGCTGATATCGCACTGCACAATCACCGGCCCCTTGTGCGCGAACGCTTTTTGAAAGGCGCCTACCATATCCTTTTCATTCGTGATGTTCACGCCATAGGCGCCGAACGCTTCCGCCAGCTTCACATAATCGGTCGGGCGGTTCAGCGTGGTCTGCGAATACCGCCCGTCGAACATGATCTTCTGCCATTGGCGCACCATACCCAGTACGTTGTTGTTCATCACTAATACCATGACCGGCAATTGGTGCTTCACCGCAGTCACGATCTCCTGCAGGTTCATATGGAAGCTGCCGTCACCGGCGATGTTCACGACCTGTTTGCCGCTTCCGATCGCCGCGCCCATCGCCGCGCCCATGCCAAAGCCCATTGTCCCTAAACCGCCGGATGTGATAAATTGCCGTGGCTGCTCGATCTTCAAAAACTGTGCCGACCACATCTGGTGCTGGCCTACCTCTGTCGTGAAGATAGTATCCTTCGGCGCCGCTTCCTGCATCGCCTGGATCACTTTCTTGGGGAACCTTGCATTTTTTGTCGCCCGATCCAGCGGATATTTGGTTTTCCATGCCTGCGCCTGCTCAAGCCACGTCTTGTCGGTTTTCTGTTTCACCTTGGGCAGCAATGCGTCCAAAATCGCTTTCGCATCGCCCGTCACTTCGTAATCCGCCGTGATGTTCTTGTTGATCTCCGCCGGGTCGATATCGATATGCAGCACCTTTGCCTGCTTTGCAAACTTCATGCGGTCAGAGGTCACGCGCTCCGAAAAGCGTGCGCCGATGGTGATCAGCAAATCGCAGTGCGTGGTGCACAGGGCCGAAGCTTTCGTGCCATGCATACCGATCATTCCCGTGTACTGTTCACAGCCTGCCGGATATACCCCTAAGCCCATCAGCGTCATCGTAACAGGGGCATTCAGCTTTTTTGCAAGCTTTCGCAGGCCCTGCTCCGCTTCCGACGCGATCACGCCTCCCCCCGCCATGATGAACGGTTTTTTGCTGTCGTTTAGTGCCTGCGCCGCTGCCGCAATATCCGCCGCATTAAAATGGTTGGGGCGCACGATCGCTTTGGGCTTTTCAGGCGTATATTCATATTCCTCCACGGTCACGTCTTTGGTAATATCCACCAGCACCGGGCCCGGACGACCGCTCTGTGCGATAAAGAACGCTTCGCGGATCGTTTTTGCCAGATCCTCGATCTTCTGCACGATCACATTGTGCTTGGTGATCGGGATGGTCACGCCTGTGATGTCGATTTCCTGAAAGCTGTCTTTTCCGAGATTCTTCTGCTCCACGTTTCCTGTGATCGCAACCATGGGAACAGAATCCATATACGCTGTCGCGATACCTGTAACCAGGTTTGTCGCTCCCGGGCCGCTTGTCGCGATTACCACGCCGGGTTTTCCCGTTGCACGTGCATATCCGTCTGCGGCATGCGCCGCGTGCTGCTCATGGCAGGTCAGGACGTGGTTGATTTCAGGATAATGGTAAAGCGCATCATAAATCGGTATGACGGTTCCGCCGGGAAATCCGAAAACCGTATCCACCTGCTGTTCCTTTAAACATTCCATTATGATCTGTGCGCCACTCAGCTTCACTTTATTGTCCTCCAAACGTTCTTGATTATCTGACGGCTTTCTTCTCGCCGCGTTTACCTAATAAAAAAGGCCTGCGCTTATTTGCGCAGGCCTTGAATTATTTTCTAACCCAGTCCTTACTCATGCCCTCCGGCACAACCGCAATAAGCCTTATTCGCTCCGTTAATAATGACGAGGCTAATAAGGTTAATAAGGACGACGATGAAATTGTAAGATTGCTTATGATTCATTTCTCTTACTTCTTTCGTATTTATGCTACTTATGATAAATGCATCCGCCCTCAATGTCAATATTTTTTTACCAAATCAAACAAAATAATTGCAAAACGCGTGCATTTATATTAGAATAAACTGCGTAATGTTTCATCCTGTATTACATGGGGTGCATCATGATTTCATAATACTGCGCATGTTCCCGTAGCTCAGCAGGATAGAGCGTTCGCCTCCTAAGCGAAAGGCCGCGCGTTCGAATCGCGCCGGGAACGCCACCTAAGCGTCGCAGCCATGCGGGTTGCGGCGTCAGATTGCGCCAGCGGCAAGCGGATTATCTTGCCGCCGCCAGCGCATAGCCTATTTTTCATCGCATCACTTGTAGGGGACTTTCGTTTCTTTTTTATCAGGGAAAACGCTGTTGCAAAGTACCTTTACCGCTCGTTCCAAAGTTGCGCATGGATAAAATTCCTGTCTGTAGAGATTCTGATTGTCAGGGTACAGGGTGCGTACAAAGTTTTTCCGGTCAATCATTTTCGATTCAATTCTTCCATTGTGGTAATATCTGCGAACCACCATAAAGAACCACTTCATTGTTAGAAATACCTCCTCCTATCGCCAACATACGCATGGATATATTTATTATCGGGACATCCCGGTAATTAAACTACGTCCAAAAGCTTAAATCCTGCGGCAATCCGATTGCTTTCGGCTTGGATTGCCGCTATAGACAAATTTCGCTATTTCGTTTGATGTTGGACGGGATTTTTGCCATGGCGGCGAGAGTTATGGGTTCAGAACGGCTACGCCTATACTCAGATATGTCGCAAAAAGCAACCAAACCAGATAAGGAACCAGCAGATATCCGGCTGCACGCCGCACCGCTAGGAAATACCGTATTGTAATCGCCGTGAGGATGTCCATCGCGATAATGATCACCGAGGCCGGTACAAAAGCGTCCCCGCCAAAAAATACGGGTGACCAGAAAATATTCAAGACCAACTGTATAATGTAAAATACGACCGCCATGCGCTTCAAATGCGCATCCGTATGTTCTCGGATCACGAGATAAAACGCGATACCCATCAGCGCGTACATAATGGGCCAGACAATTCCAAACAACTGGTTGGGCGGCGACAGCGGCGGCAAGTTAAGGCTATCGTACATTGCTTCCATATCGCCGGACAGCGCCGAGGAAAGGAAACCGAGCAATATGGGCGCCGCGATACAGGCGATCAGTGCGAGCGCCCTCTTTCCTTTTGATTCATGTTCTAATGTTCCATTCATTACAGACATTGTAGTGTCCTCCTTATTATTTTTATGATTGATTCATATTTTTCTCCTGTATTTTAAACAGGATCCGGATTTAATATCATTAAAAAGGCGCGAATTCGTATGTTTGGCATACGCAGATCAAGGGTAATTAATAGTCACGATTATTTCAAAAAGGAGGACTGCGGTTGAATATAAATTTTGAAGCGATCAAAATGATCGTCCTATTACTCAGCATACTGATTGCGCCGCTGATGGCCTGGATGGCTGTCACGGGCGTATTTGGGTTACGCAACCCCCGCAAGCTTAAACGCATCGAAACTAAAAATTACAGGTTCGCGGTCGTTATCTGCGCCCGTAACGAGGAACAGGTAATTGGCAATCTGCTCGACAGCCTTAACTCGCAGGATTATTCGGGGGATTCATACGATATATTCGTAATCGCGGATAATTGCACAGACCAAACAGCCCACGAAGCAAAAAAGCATGGGGCAACCGTCTTTGAACGGTTCAATAATGTGCGGAAAGGAAAAGGCTTTGCCCTGCAATGGGGCCTTTCCCGCATTATGGACAAAAACCCGGGGAAATATGACGCCATTTGTGTTTTCGACGCGGATAACCTTGCGTCGGCAAATTTCCTGACCGAAATGAACGCTTGTCTCTGTTCGGGTGCGGATGTGGCGCAGGGATATCGTGACAGTAAAAATATCCACGATTCATGGGTCAGCGAGGTCTATTCCGTTTATTGGCTGATGCTGATGCGTTTCTATTATACGGCGCGGCATAATATGGGCCTGTCCGGAATGGTGGGAGGGACGGGCTTTGCGTTCAAGACCGCGGCTTTGTGCGGGGAGGGCTGGAATACCTTCTCAATGACCGAGGACGTTGAATTCTCAATCCAGCAGATATGCAAAGGGCACCGGATCATCCCCGCACGGAGCGCCATTTTTTATGACGAGCAGCCAACGACCTTCGGGGCTTCGATGAAGCAGCGTTTCCGGTGGATGGTAGGCGGGATTCAATGCATACCGCTTTATTTAAAGACCATTTTAACCGCCGTTAAAAACAGGAATTACAAGGTGCTGGATATGGCATGGTACGTCTTTTTTATTCCCGCCAACGGCCTCACCGTACCAATCAACATCCTAAGCGTGATACTGGCTGTATATTATTCGAGCGCGGTCCCTATGATCCTTCCGGTCGCGTTCATAGGAATCGCCCTTACATGGCTTCTTCCGATGGCAATGGCCGCAGGCGTCCTCTATCTCGAAAACAGGAAAATAAGACCCATGCTGCGCGCTGTTGTCAGCTACCCTGCCTTTATCCTGACGATGGGGCTTGCCGCATTCGCAGCTCTCGTGTGGCCTCGTACCAATTGGGCGCCGATCGCGCACAAAAGCAATTTCACGATCCAAGACGTTGAGGGCGGTGTAATGTCAAGGAAATAAAAAAAGCGCCGGTCCCATAGGATAAGCACTGATATTCATTCGGTAGTTATCCTATGCCGGTGCGATTTTTTTCTTTGGTTTTGCCCGTCTTTATATCGGTAATCTTCCCTATTTCCTTCCGGCAGCGCCCGATCACGGCTTTCCGCCTGCTTTAGCCGTCGTTCCTGCCTACTTCTTCAAAGCATCGGCGCAAACGCGTTCATTACCGATTGCGCCAATCTCACAGGCCATGGAACTGCATTGATTTTTTCAAGCGTAACCTGTTCGCATTGCTTGGCCGTTTGCAGGAAATCTTCCCGCATCTCCTTTATCGCGGAACTTTTGTATAGTAACGCCGCACATTCAAAATTCAGGAACAGGCTCCTGTAATCTGTGTTGATCGTTCCCACGACCGCATATTCGTCGTCGCAGGTATATGTTTTGGCATGTATAAAACCCGGGGTATATTCGTAAATTTTTACGCCATTTTCCAATAGCTCCCGGTAATTTGCACGGGTAACCAGAAAGACCGCTTTTTTATCTGGAATATGCGGCGTGATGATCCTGACGTCAACGCCTTTCCCCGCAGCTGTGGCAAACGCCGTTTTCAGGGCGGAATTCAGCACTAAATACGGCGTCGTTATATACAGGTAGCGTCTCGCACCATGTATCAGGCTTAAAAATATATTTTCCGCCAGGCGAACTTCATCGAGGGGACTGTCCGCATATGGCTGTACCAGTCCATCGGCCTTTTGTTCGTCCTTTTCCGGTTGCAAATAAGAAACATCTGTTTTTTTCTTAGTGATGAGATCCCACGTTTGAAGGAATATGATCAAAAAGCCCCATGCAGCATCTCCTTTCATCATCAGGCACGCATCCTTCCATGTGCCATATTTACGTTCTGCGTTGATATATTCATCAGCCAGATTGGTTCCGCACACAAACGCCGTTTTTCCGTCAAGTATCGCTATTTTTCTATGATCGCGGTTATTGAACATCGACGCTAAGACCGGATTGAGCTTATTGAATACGACGCACTTAATCCCCTGTTTTCCTAATTCTGCCGCATATTGTTTTTCCAAATGCCCTGCACATCCCAGGTCATCGTAAATCAAACGAACCTCAACGCCCGCTTTTGCTTTTCTTCTTAGCACATCAAGTATCGAGTCCCACATACGGCCTTGCTTGATCATAAAAAATTCCATATAAATGTAGCGCTCCGCCTGTTCCAGTTCCTTCAAAAAACGGTCAAAAAACAATTCCCCCATTGGAAAATATTGTGCCCTTGTATTGGTAAATGCAGGATATTGCCGCGTTTTCCGAATATATGATATCAGTCTGAGCGGGTCTTCCTGTTTTTTTTCAATCAATCGGCATATCCCGTCTTCATCGTTCAGGCAGGATGCGGCCGCCCTGTACGATTCCATGGCATATTGCCTGTCGCGCCTGCGTATGCGTCCCTGGCTAAAGAAAAAGTATAGTAAAAATCCGGCAATGGGTAATATCAAAATGGGGATGATCCATACAACTTTATACGCCGGATCCTGTCTTTTATTGATGATATAAAGTACCAGCAGCAAGCTGCAAGCAAATAGAATCCCTTCGATGACCGGAAACAGGTCGCTGAACCAATACAGAAATACCAAGGCAAAGCAAATCTGTATTCCTAGGATGACCAAAAAAACGAATAGCCGGCTGGTAAAAAAATATTTCCCTTTCATTTTTTTGATTCGCCCCTTTCGTTTATGCGTAGTAAAAGGGCATGGAACAAGATAATTTCATGCCCTTTTATATGCTTTTTGTTTACCTTGCGTTTCTGACCGCGGAACGTTCGATGAACCACTGTACAATGCTCACAACGGCAAAAATAGCGAGCACAATGCCTACGATGACGCCAACGGCATTACCGCCCGCGAACATAGCGACCAGCATAATCACTCCGAGAGCCAAAATAATCAATGTCAGGATAAAAGAGGCCTGCCAGTATCCACCGTTCTCCTTCACACGGTTCGACTTTACGAGGTTCACGATGCCATAGACAACTCCTCCCACGCCCAAAACGAGCGGCAATACGACGTTTGCGACCGGGCCGCGGAATACGACCAGCAAAATTCCAATGATCAACACGATAATTGGAATGACAAACGAACGCGCATCCTTTACGCTTTTTACGATGTTCATAAAGATTGTAATCGCTCCATAGGCAATCATTATAATTCCGGCGATCAGCATCACCACTTCCAACCCAGCTACCGGATTGGCAATCAATGCAATGCCAATGATGAGCGCAACAATCCCAAGCACCAGAGTCATAATTTTCCCGGAAGACGCGTGGGCCTTTCCTTGTTCCTGTTTTTTTTGTACCATTTCAGTCATTTTTAATATCCTCCTTGTTTTTTTGTTTCGGTTATATAAATATCAGTGACTGTCACGTTCAAAAAAAATAAACAGCAAAGTGATTGGTTAAACCAATGTCCCGAAACAATTAATTTTAATGTTTTATTTTGTTTATCTTCCCGAGAAGGTGTGTAAAAATTTTCCTATCAAGAATCTGCAGATGCTTGGACACAGCATGAACGATAAAGAAAGAGAGGTGATATACCGTGTATCAGGATAATAAAATAAGCAAACTACAGGAAGATATCCAAAAAGAACAGCAGAAAGCGAACGAAAAGCTCGAAAAACTGGATTCAAAAATTCAGGTCGAACAATTGAAAGCAGAAAAAAAAGTTACAAAGCTCGAGCGTGAACGCGATGTTGAGCTAAAGAAATCCAAACTCGACGCAACAAAACGCAACAATGATATGATCGTCGAGCAAAAACAAGATGAAATTCAAACAGCGCAGGATATCCATCAGAATATCAAGGAAACACCACGCGTTTGATCTGCCCGCTTTGTCTCGCAACTCATTATAATCGGGACTAGGCGTAAAACAATAAACGGAGGTTTAAATTATGGCACAGGAACACAAAAGCGCAGGCGATGTATTAAGTGATGTATTTTCGCAGGCAAAGGACGGTTTGATGTCGTTTGGTGAAACGATTGCAAACAAATCAAAGGAAGCTTATGACTCTGCAAAGTTGAATACCCAAAAAGCTCAGCTGGAAAGCGAAAATGAAGAATACTATAAGCAGCTTGGCAAAATGGTAAAGGACAGCGAAGAATATACGGATGAGATGAAGGATATCGGTAAGAAAATCGACGAGAACGAATCCGAACTTCAGAAGCTCGATGCCCAGATCAACGGCGAAGAGGTCAAGGAAGATCAGAAAGATGAGGCCAAAGGCCAGCAAGCACAGGGCTCCGATCAAGAGCCGGATTCCGAGACCAGCAGTCAAACAATCGAAAACCGGCAGGACTCCGCCGATTCTTCTTCCAGCGAGCCTGAAATGAAGGATTCTTCCAAGGAGGAGTATAAGTATAAGGAAAATCCGGTCACAGGAACACAGACAGAGGAAATCAAGGTAAAAAATTCCGACGATACGGATTTCCAATCCAAAAATACGGAGCAGGGCCAATTTGACCGCCAGGCATCCGGTACAAAAACAACAAGCTATTAAAACGCATTGAAAAAAAGGAGAAATAAAATGGATACGAAAGTTAAAACAAAAACGACCCCGAACAAAACAGTGAAAAAGGTAGAAAGCAAATCCGCAAACGGCAGTGAAGTATAGTCAATAGAGTGGACAGAAAAAAGTGAAGATAATTAGGGGAAACGAGCATCAGCTTCATCGGGAGTCAAATAACCAAGAGAAGAATGGGGACGTTTGGCATTGTAGAAGGCTTCAATATAGGAAAAAATAGCCAACTTTAAATCGTGAAAAGAAGAGTAGCTTCTACGGTTAGCTTCTTCCTTTTTCAGATATTTGAAAAAAGATTCACATACAGCATTGTCAAACGGATATCCTTTCTTGGAAAAAGACTGAACAATATTAAGGGAGTCCAAAAGACTACGGAAAGCAAAAGCGGTATATTGAGTTCCACGGTCAGAGTGAAACATCAGACCCTTGGGAGCGCTGCGGGCGGCATAAGCTTTACGGAAAGCAGTGATCGTAAGGTCCACATCCTGTTTGGAAGACAGGTGCCAAGCAATGACCTTGCGGGAAAAAAGGTCAATGACAACGCAAAGATAATACCATTTTCCGCCAGCCCGCAGATAAGTAATATCACTCACCCAAACAAGATTAGGGGCATTTTGAGTAAAGCTTTGGCGGAGACGGTCGGGACAAAGGCTGTCATCGGAACGACAGAAATAATGTCTGGGGTGAGCAGTAGACATTTTTGGTAAATGCATAGAGCGCATCAGGCGGTACACTCGTCCAACGCTGATGCGGACGCCATAGTCACGCTGGAGGACATGGTGGATTTTATAGGCGCCAAGGCGTTTGTCATAATCAGCATAAATAGTAAGGATAAGGCGTCGAAGATCCTGATTAAGAGAAACACGGGGAGCGGGAGGAGAATAAAAATGCTTGTAGTAAGTGCTTCTATTGACATTCAGGACACGGCAAAGCGTTTGAATACGGTGCTGAAAACGGAGCCTGTGGACAGCGTCTAATCGTTGTTTGAGTGAGGCGTGAATATGGCAATCGCTTTTTTTAGGATAAGGTTTTCTTCTTCGAGCTGTGCATTCCGTTTTTGGAGTTCCTTAACCTGTTTGGCAGTAAGGACTTCACCGTCGTCGACCTGAACGGTAGAATACTGCTTGATCCACTTGCCAAGGGCGGATTGAGAAACGCCGTACTCTTTACAGAGTTGGGTCTGTGTTTTGCCATTTTGGAAAAGAGATACGAGAGACTTTTTAAAATCATCATCGTATTTTTTGAAGTTATTTGCAGCCATGAAAGAACCTCCTTTTTGTGTCTCTTTTATTGTAATAGACTGTTTACTTTTATGTCTACTTTTTTAGTATAGATCCACGCCGCGTAACGCTCGATCACTTCCACATAGCGCCGCGCCTTCGTGCTTTTGATTTTTTCATGTGACAGGTTATCCTTGAGCGCGTCATAAAGCTTTACATTGTTATTTTCCGCATATTCGTTCAGGAAATTGAGGCGCGTGCGGCCGATTTCGCGGCGCGGCGTATTAATCGTACGCAGGAAAGAGATATCGTCGAAGGCAAGCGGCATACGCAAATAACAAAGAACGTCCTTGATCTCTTTGCGGTTGTAAAATTCCACGCCGTTGAAAAGGGAATAAGGAATATCCTCTTTGACGAACGCTTCCTCCAGGCTGCGGGAGACGTAGTGCGCACGGTAAAGCACCGCGATTTGATAGGGCTTAACGCCGCTTTCCATCAGGAAGCGTATGGTGCGCGCGACATAGGCTGCCTCCCCGATCGTAGATTTCGTATGTTTATAATATACCTTGGCTCCGTCCTCGCGCACAGCGCACAGAACATTTTTCAGGCGCGCTGTATTTTTTGAGATCAGGTCGTTGCTCACATCCAAAATCTGTGGCGTGGAACGGTAGTTCGTATTGAGATAGATTGTTTTGGCCTGCGGAAATTCCTTGTCGAAATCGAGGATAATATGCACATCCGCGCCCCGCCAGGAATAGATCGTCTGGTCGGGATCGCCCACTACAAACAGGTTTCCGTATCCGCCCGAAAGCATATACACAAGCTGTGCCTGCTTTGCGTCCACATCCTGAAATTCGTCCACCTGGATATATTGCAGCCTCTGCTGCCATTTTTGCAGGACATCCCCATAGCGGGTGAATAAATACAGCGTATAGTTGATGATATCGTCAAAATCGAGCATAAAATTGCGCCGCTGTTTTTGGACGTATTTCCCCAGGATACGGTCTTTCATGTCCCTCGTGAAACTGGAAAAATATTTGACCGCCTTTTGTTCGTCCGGCTCTGTGACCTGTCCGACGTATCCATACGGCGCTTTGAACACGTCGATCACCTTGAGCATGTCGCGGAAGGTATAATCGCGCAGGCTCAGCCCGAGCTCGTGGTAAATTTCTTCCAGCAGGCTTTTTTGATCCGCTTCGTCCATGATCGAAAAGGACTGCGGATAATTCAGCCGGTGGATATCCTCTTTTAACACCTGCAGGCAAAAGCCGTGGAAGGTACTGATAAATCCCGTATCCACATCCCCGAGCATCCTACGGATGCGGCTTTTCATCTCTCCCGCCGCCTTGTTGGTAAAGGTAACGGACATGATCTTTCCGGGCGACACGCCCAGCTCTTCCACCAAATATACATAACGCGAAGTAAGCGTCCGCGTTTTGCCGCTGCCGGCTCCCGCGATAACGCGCACATAGCCCTCGGTCGCCTGTACGGCTTCCCTCTGTTTGTTGTTCAGCTGTTCAAATATCCCTGCCAAATCGATCTCCGGATAGGTTTTCTTTTATTATATCACCTGCGCAGGCCAAATTGTGTTAAGAGTTCCGGTTTTTATCTGTCCTGGATAGATAGGCCAATTCCGAACCCGGATGGCCGTAGCCTAAGAGTCCCCGATCCAGCCGCTTCTTTGCCCCCAGATAGGCATTTTTCCGGACTTTCCTTCCTGTCCGTTTGCAAAACGATTCTTTCCTGTTATAATAAAAAGGGCATTCTTTTCGCCGGAGACGAAGAGAATGCCGTCGATCTTTGAGCTGGGCCGGGCGCTGCAGGAAAGGGGCTTTTATGGCTGTTGTATCGATTATTGTAAGTATATTTGCACTGATTGCAAGTTTTGTCCTCGGATTCCCACTGAGCCTGGTCATCGGGCCGTATGTAGGGATCGGCATCGGCGTTGTCGGGCTTGTGTTTGCCCTTCTTTCGCGCAGGAAGCGGAAATCCAACGTAGAAAATGCCGCGCTTATCATCAGCATCATCGTACTTGCGATCTGCGCTATCCGTATTATTTCCTTCGTCTCGCTCGCGGGCAATGTGGCGGGATGGATCGCCGGCGCCTTCCAGTAATTTGTTTGGGCAATAAAAAATCCCCGCCTTATTTGCGGGGAAGTTTTATCGTTTCATCAGCGGTCATATCCGTATTTGAAAACTTTGTTGTCTTTTACCATCACAGCTTTTTGGACATTTTTGCTGGCTATCAGCCGATTAAACTCCTTATCTGTGATGACCTTCGAGACTTTTTTCTCTTTCATGTTCATCACACTCCTTTACTTTTTACCTACTTTAAAATAAACCATTTTTTACCAGCTTAAACAACCTGATTTGCGCTGGCCCTGCCGGCCCGTCCGCTAAAGGCGCACGGCGGTAAGGATCTTTTCGCCGATATACTCCATTTCCTGTATCGAATATCTTTGGTCGCAAGGCACGGCGAGCATACGCCCCGCAATATCCTCGCATACTCCGCACACGCCCCGCGCATCACCCTGCAAAGGCCAGATGACCGGGCAATAAATGCCGTTTTTCGCAAGGTATTGCTGCGCGGCCTTTTGGTGTTCGGCCATTACCGGGAAAAACAGCGGCCCTTCCAACACCTCCGGCAGCAGCGAATATTCATACAGCATGCGGAATAAAACCCCTGCATTTTGCCTTCTTTGCGTTTCCACTTTGGCAAAATCAATGGTTTTCAGCAGCTGCGCGGATGGTTCGCTCATTCCTATCACGCGGTTTTCCGCGCTCAGTCCCTGTTCCGCCTGCTGGAACAAGCGGATGAATTCCCGCTTGGCCTGCGCGTTTCCGGTTTGCAGGTACTCGCTTTTCAAGTCCATCGCCCGTTTTTTCAAGTCCCGGTAGGTACTGTCGTACGGGTCGCAGGCCGCTGCAAACGGCTCCCTTGAAAGAAGCAATCCGCCATCCGGAAACGACGCCCACTTCCGCACGCTGAATAGCATATAGTCTGCTGAAAAGTTTGCCTTTGCCGCCCGCCTTAAGCTGTGCGTCCGGTCGTCGATCGTGACCAGGCCGTCCAATTGTTTTTTCTTGCGGGAAAAATAATGCCGCCGCTCTTCGTGCGCGCGCGCTGTCGGGATGCCAAAATAGTCCATATACACAACGATATCCCCGTCCCGGAGCCGTCCGTCCAGAAAGCCATAGTCCGCTGTGAAATCCCGTTTTAATGGATAATAAACAACCCCGATACCGTTCTGCCGGAACGGGCTTACCATGGATACACAGCTAAGCGCGGGAATAAAAGCCCTTGTATGTGCAGGATAAAGCTTTTTTGCCAGCATGCGCAGCGCATCGCGTCCCGAACGAAACAAACAGGCTTCCTCCCAAAGATGGTTCTCGCCTGTTTTTTTGCGTACGTTTTTATTTGCCTGCGTATCGATATCGCTTCCAAATTCTATATGCAAAATATGCTCTCCCGCATTATTCCTTGCTTGTATCGTCGGTTTCGTCGATGATAAACACCGGACGTCTACGCGCCGCGTCGAACGTGCGCCATAAATATTCCCCCAGTACGCCCATGGCGACCATTACGATGCCCATCACCAAAACGAGCAGGAATGCAAGCACGATGTACGGCTCCACCGTGTACCCCATAAGGGAGAGTACCAAAAGCACAATGCCCCACAACACCGCAGCGATAAAGCTCACGCCGCCTACGCCAAGGATACAGCGGACGGGAAAATAAGAGAAGCCCAGCAGGGAATCCATTGTCATCTTGACCTTTTTGGAAAGTGTCCAGCCCGATTTCCCTACCTCTCGTTTTTTACGCACATAATACACATGCGCGGATGCAAATCCGCTCCAAAGGATGAGCTCCGTGATGGGCGCATTGTTCTCGTTCATATTCACAATCAGGTCGATGATCTGGCGGTCGATCAAAAACGAATCCAGCCCGCCTTCCGGCATATTTTTGAGCGCAAACCTGCGCACGGTATTCGTATAAAGGGAAGAAAGCGCTTTCTGTCCGGCCGGGTCTTCGCGGTCGGCACGAACCGCCAGCACGACCTTGTTGCCTTCCTCATATTTTTCAAACATTTCCAGGATCATTTCCGACGGTTCCTGTAAATCCGCCGCCTTGCGCACCGCACAGTCTCCGCTGCAAACGGAAAGACCGGCCAGAAGCGCCGCATGTTCCCCAAAATTCCGCGTAAGCCTCACCGTCCTGATTTTGCTGTCCATTTGCTTTAGCTCCTGCATGACCCCAAAAGAGCCGTCCTTGGAACCATCGTCCACAAAGACGATCTCATAGTCGCACGGCAACGTCGCAAGTACTTTTTCCTTTAGGTCGTCATACAGCGGCCGCAGGTTCTGTTCATTATAGTACACAGGTACGATGATCGATAACTTTTTCATAAAGAACCCCATTTTTTCCTTTTTCAGGATGCTTCTTTTTTTTCATTGTATCACAGCAAAAATTTATTGAAAAGGGAACGCGCTGTTAACATTACATGAACATTGCGCATGATATAATGGAAAAAAGACGAAGAATGGAGAAACGATACAATGAAGATATTGAAACCAGAATTTTCAGAACCCTTGCGCGGGGGCGAATTGTCCGAAAGCTGTTTGGAGGAAGCCCGCCTGGAAGAGCGGGATATTGAAAACAAGCAGATCAGCGGCGTTACCTTCCAGGAGGTCGACCTGTCCCGGCTCTGTTTCCGCAATATGGTATTTGAAAATTGCAAATTCATCGACTGCGATTTCGGCAAAACAGAATTGATCGACGTACGCTTTTCGCTGTGCGATTTTTCCAACAGCAATTTGGAGAACGTTTATTTCAACCGATGCGAAATGCTTTCTTCCAAAGGTGTTGGCATGAACTGTTTCCGTGCTTTTTTCAAAAACTTCTCCGCCGCGGACTGTAATTTCGCTTATACCAATTTTTCATCCGCAAAGCTGCAAAGCTGCTGCTTTTCCAAAAGCGATTTCTCCAACGCCGAGTTCGGCGAATGCGTTTTCAAAGGCCTTGGCTTTGACGCCTGCGTTTTCCTGCGGGCAACCTTTTTCAAGACGCCCCTGAAAAAAATCGACATGACGACGTGCGATATTTCAGGTATCACCGTAACGGCCGACGACCTGTTTGGCATGGTCGTGACGGTCGCGCAGGCGGCCGAGCTTGCAAAGCTCATGGGGCTTGTCGTCGTATGAGCGGATTATTTTCTTAAAACCCTTTCCAGCCTTTCAAGCGCGCTTTTCAGCACGCTTTTGGGGCACGCGAGGTTTAAACGCTCAAACCCTTCGCCTGCCTTGCCAAAAATATATCCCTCGTCAAAAAACAACTGCGCTTGTGTCATCATCCGCTCCAGCTCAAGGTGCGGGATACCGTAGCCGCGCAGGTCGAGCCACTGCAAATACGTACCCTCCAGCCGCGCCGCCTTGATCTTCGGCAGGTTCTCCTGCAAAAAAGCCTCCACAAAGCCGCGGTTTTCGTCGATCACATGAACCAGTTCATCAAGCCACGCCCCGCATTGCGTATACGCGATGCGGCACGCTTCATAGCCGAGGGCGTTAAGCTCGAATATCCCTGTCGCCAGCTTTGCCTTCTCAAACTTTTCACGCATCTCTTTATTTTTGATGATAATATTGGACGTCTGCATCCCTGCCAGGTTGAACGTCTTGCTGGGCGCGGTACAGATCACCGAGAAGTCGGCAAACGTTTCCTTTGCCTGCGTAAACACGGTGTGCTCATATCCCGGCATGACCAGGTCGTGATGGATCTCGTCCGCCACCACCACTGCGCCGTACTTCTCACACAGCTCTCCCACGCGCAAAAGCTCTGCCCTCGTCCATACGCGCCCGACCGGGTTGTGCGGGCTGCATAGGATGAGCATCTTATTATTTGGATCGCTAAGCTTTTTTTCCAGATCGTCAAAATCGATCTCGTATCCCTTGCCTGTTTCCTTGAGCGCGTTCTCCTGCAGGCTGCGCCCGGTATATTTTACCACCATGTAAAACGGATAATAGACGGGCGTCATGATGACCACCCCGTCGCCCGGCTGCGTAAGCGCGCTCACCGCGATCCCCAGCGAAGCGACTACGCCCGGTGCGGGAACGATCCATTCCTTTTGGATATCCCAGCCATGCCTCTTTTTCATCCAGGACACGACTGCGCTAAAATAAGCGTCCGTAGCCTGCGTATAGCCGAGCGCTTCCCTGCCGACATATTCCTGAAGCCCGCCGACGATCTCCGGCGCGGTCACAAACTCCATGTCCGCGACCGATAAGGGCACGATCCCTTTTTGCACCTCCGGATTTTTCTGTTTCATCTCTTCCCATTTCACGGAATGTCCGCCATTCCGCAAAACGCATGTCGTAAAATCGTACTTCATTTCAATCTCCTGTCCGCTCCGCGCTGTCCTTCATCCACACTGCGACCTTGTCCGCAGCCTCTTTTTGCTGCTGTGCAGGACTGACCGTTGCCTGCCCGTCGCCGCTCTGGTGCCCATAGCTGCCAAAGCCCGAATGGTTGCCGCCCTCGATCCGGTAAGATATGGCGTCAGCCGGAAGCTTAGCTTCTGCCGCTGCGTATTTATCCCAATCGAGCACCTCGTCGTTTTCCGCCGTAATGCTCAGCGCCCGCTTCGCGCTGCGCGAAAGGTCGGAATTGGGGTAAGATGCCAAAAATACGATATCCGTGACCCGATCGTCATTTTTCGCATATTCCGCCGCCATCACCCCGCCCAGCGAATGGCCGCCGATCGCCCAGTTCTCAATATCCGGATAAGCGTCCAGCACGTCTTTCGCGCCGCTTACGTTAAACACGGCAAGGTCAAACGGCATTTTAACAATCACGCAAAGCACGCCCTGCTCAGCCAGGTCGCGGGCAAACATGGCGTACGCCTCCGCATCCACTTTGCCGCCCGGATAAAAAATAAAACCGTCCTGCGTTTTCGTATCCGGTATAAAGGCGATCGTTTTTGCATCCTGCGCCACGCTAACGCCGTTTCCCGGCTGCATGGCCTGCAGGGCTTCGCCTGCCGCGGCATAGTTTCCGGCGCACAAATAAATAAGTATCGTGCATAAGATGGCCGCAACCACGATCAGGATAATAATCTTTGTCCGTTTTTTCTTCATTGTTTTCTCCCGTTTTTCATACCATTATTGTAATGCACAGGCTGGGTTCCGTAAATATGACAATACCATTTTTCAGCTTTCCTGAAACATTTTAGAAACTGATTTCCAAAAAAAGGATGTTTCATGTTTGCGTTTTTACTGTTATATTAATATAGTATAATATTTTTTGTGGAAGGAGAAGCCTATGATCCCAATGTTGATACTTGCCGCAACCGTTCTCCTTTTGTGCGTTTTTTCGAGCAAGCTGCTATACCGCTTCGGTATCCCCGCCTTGCTTATTTTTTTGGTGCTGGGCATGCTTTTCGGCTCGGACGGCATCGCCGGTATCCAGTTCGACAATTATTCGCTCGTGGAGACGGTCAGCTCGTTCTGCCTGATCTTCATCATGTTTTACGGCGGCTTCGGTACCAACTGGAAAACCGCCAAACCTGTCATCGCGCCGTCCATCTGGCTTGCCACGGCGGGCGTTGTCATCACCGCCCTGCTGGTAGGGTGGTTCAGCTGGATCGTGCTCAAGACGACCCTTTTGGAGGGTATGCTCGTCGGCGCTGTCGTTGCTTCGACGGATGCTGCCTCCGTCTTTTCCATCCTGCGTTCGCGCAAGCTGAACTTAAAGGGGGGCCTTGCCTCCATGCTCGAAGTGGAAAGCGGCTCTAACGACCCCATCGCCTACATGCTCACCATCGCCGTGCTGACGATGATGTCCACAAACGGCGAAACCTCGATTGTTTCCATGGTCGCCATGCAGCTTATTTTCGGCGCGGGCGTGGGCTTTGCGCTTGCCTTTTTGTCCATCTTTATTTTAAAACGCATCAATTTTGAGATCGAGGGCCTTTATACGATTTATGTCGTCGCCATCGTTGTACTGGGCTATGCGCTGTGCCAGCAAATCGGCGGCAACGGTTACCTGTGCGTATATATCATGGGCATCATGCTCGGCAATACCAAGATCAAATACAAACGGACGCTGGTGCATTTCTTTGACGGCCTTTCATGGATCATGCAGATGATCCTGTTCTTCATGCTCGGCCTGCTGTCTTTCCCGTCGCAGATCCCGGCAATCATTGTGCCCGCCGTGCTGATTTCCCTGTTCCTGATCTTTGTGGCCCGGCCCGCGGCTGTGTTCGGCATTTTGAGCTGGTTTAAGTTCCCAACCAAGGAGAAACTATTCGTTTCATGGGTGGGCATGCGCGGCGCGGCTTCCATCGTGTTTGCGATCTTTGCCCTCACCTTCGGCGTGGGCATCAAAAACGACGTTTTCCATATCGTTTTTTTCGTCGCGCTCTTCTCCGTTGCCGTACAAGGCACGCTGACGCCCCTTCTCGCCAAGAAGCTTAAACTGGTGGAAAAAGACAACTCGGTATTCAAGACCTTTACCGACTACCAGGACGAAGCGGAAATGCATCTGATTGAGGTAACGATAGATACCCGCAATCCGTGGAACGGGCGTACGCTTAACGAAGCCAACATCCCTGAAGGCATTTTGGTTGTAATGATAAAGCGGGACGGCCAAAGTATTGTTCCCAACGGCTCCACCTTACTGTTAACCGGCGATGTGCTCGTTTTAAGCGGCGAAAACTTTGACGGGATTCCGCTGTAGATTTTTTTGTATATATAGTATATTATTAAAGATGTATAGAAATTTATTTTTAGGAGATATCATATGTTTAAGGTCAACCAGAATTTTGCGCGGCTTCAGGGCAGTTACCTGTTTTCCGAGATTGCGCACCGCGTAGCGGAATATACCAAGGCAAATCCCGATAAGGAATTGATCCGCCTGGGGATCGGCGACGTGACGCGCCCCTTAGCCCCGGCGGTGCTGCAGGCGATCGACGCGGCGACCCGCGAGATGGCGGACGCAAAAACATTCATGGGTTACGGCCCGGAGCAGGGCTATGAGTTCCTGCGCGCGGCGATCCGGCAAGGCGACTATGCTGAGCGCGGCATCGACATCGATCTGGACGAGATTTTTGTTTCGGACGGCAGCAAGTGCGACACGGGCAATTTCCAAGAGCTTCTTTCCCCCGACGTGCGCGTGGGCGTGACCGACCCGGTCTACCCTGTCTATGTGGATACCAACGTGATGGCGGGGCGCTCAGGCGAATTCGATACGGCAGCGTCCAAATTCAGCAACATCACCTACATCCCCACAACGGCGGACAACAATTTTGTACCCGCCCTGCCGCAGGGCAAGGTGGATGTGATGTACCTCTGTTCCCCCAATAACCCGACGGGAACGGCGCTTAACAAGCAGCAGCTTAAGGTATGGGTCGACTGGGCCAACGAAACGGGCGCGCTCATCCTTTTTGACGGCGCGTATGAACGCTTTATTACGGACAGGGACGTGCCGCACAGTATTTACGAGATCGAGGGCGCCAAGAGCTGCGCGGTCGAATTCCGCAGCTTTTCCAAGACGGCGGGCTTCACCGGAACGCGCTGCGCCTACACCATCGTGCCAAAGGAGCTGTTCGGAGAAGACGAAAGCGGCAGCAAAGTAAGCCTCAACGCCATGTGGCTGCGCCGGCACACGACGAAGTTCAACGGTGTTTCGTACATCGTACAGCGCGGCGCGGCGGCCATCTATACGGCGGATGGCAAAAAGCAGGTGGAAGATACGATCAAGGGCTACCTTGAAAATGCAGCCATCATCAAAAGCGGTTTGGCAGAGATCGGCATCACCTCCTACGGCGGCGTAAACTCGCCTTACGTATGGCTCAAAACGCCGGACGGCATGACCAGCTGGGATTTCTTTGACAAGCTGCTCAGAGAAGCGAACGTTGTGGGCACGCCGGGCAGCGGGTTTGGCAGCGCGGGCGAAGGATATTTCCGCCTGACCGCCTTCAACACAAAGGAAAATACGGAAAAAGCCATACAGCGGCTTGCGAACTTAAAATAATTTTTAAATGAGGTAGAAATCATGAAAATTGCATTCCTGGCGGCGGCAAATTCCCCGCATACGATCAAATGGGCGAACGCTTTTGCGGATGCCAACGAAGTAAGCATCCTCTCCCTTCCGGAAGATAAAGACGCGCAAGGCGAACTAAGCGAAAAAGTGAGCGTTACTTACCTTGACACACCCGCTTCGCAGGGTGGGTTCAAGAAAAACGCGTCGCAGGTGAAATCCCTTTTGGCCTCTGGCAATTTTGGCGTGGTAAACGCCATCGGCGCAACGACCTACGGCGTTTTGGCGGCGAAAGCAAAAGCGCCCCACACGGTGCTGACCGTTTTAGGGCCGGACATTTACGCGAGCGTGGATCTCGGAAAAAAGGGCCTCGTTGCCAAAAGTTTCAAGCATGCGGAAGCCATCATCGCCGCTGCACCCAACATGGTGACCAGGTTAAAACAGCTGTTTAAAAAGGAAAAGGATTATTTCGTCGTACCGTTCGGCGTAGACCTCGACGTATTCCAGAAAAAAGCTGTGGAGAAAAAGGAAGGCGCGATTTGCTTCGGCTCCTTAAAGGCATTGGAATACGGCAACGGCGTGGATATGGTCATCGAGGCATTTGCCAAGTTCTTGCAAAAATCCGCAGGGGAAGCCACGCTGAAAATCGTGGGTACGGGCACGATGGAAAGCAGCTTAAAACAGCAGGCGCAAAGCGCCGGGATCGCTGATAAAATCGAATTTGTGGGATATGTCCCCAATTCACAAATGCCGGATATGATAAACAGTATGGACGCGACGATCCAGATGAGCGCTGCCGAGGCTTTCGGCGTAACAGGGATCGAATCTATGGCGTGCTGCGTACCGGTCGTCGCTTCGGATACGGTAGGCGCGAGCGAATATATCTTAAACGGCGTAACAGGTTATCTCGTGAAGGCGGGCAATACCGACCGCTGCTGCGAATGTATGCTCGAGCTGCGCGACAAAGCGGCGCGCGAGCATATGGGACAGCTTGCGCGTAACGATATGGAAGAATCCTTCGATCTTGCAAAGTGCAGGCAGAAATATGAGGACGCGCTCAAATCCGTTTCTCCGCGCGTGATGTAACGCTCCAAACATGAAGAAGCCGCGGGAACATACCCGCGGCTTTGTTTTTTTCATGAATGGTGCTATAATATAATGAAATATTTGGAAAAATAGGAGCGGCCGCATGGAAAACTACCCTTTAAACCAAATCAGCCATCAACGTGATTTTCGGGAACTGCTGCATCACGCGAAGGATGTGTATGGCGGCCGGGATATTTTCCGCCTGCGTACGCCGGAAGGCGGCGTGGAAGGGATCGGGCATGGCCGTTTGATGCACGACTTAAGCGCGCTTGGGAACGCGCTTGTTTCCCTTGGCCTCGTGCGCAAGCATATTGCCGTGATCGGCCCGACCAGCTACGAATGGCTGCTTTCTTACTACACGATCCTGTGCGGGCTTGGGGTGGTAGTTCCTATCGATAAAGAACTGCCCGACGATGAGATCGCCAATATCCTTTCCGACAGCGGCGCTTCCTGCCTGATCTATTCCCACGAATATGCGGATACGGTACAGAACATCCGCGGCGGGCTCGGCGCCGTCCAGTATTATATCGACATGAACGGCACGACCGGTACGCACGACCTGCAGGCGCTTTTGAAAAATACGCAGGATCATGGCTACGGTTCCCTGCCCATCGATCCGCATGTGATGTCCGCCCTTTTATATACTTCGGGGACGACAGGGAAAAGCAAGGGCGTCATGCTCACACAGAACAACATTTTGTGCGCTTCCGAAGGCGGCTTGAGCCTTCTTGACCTGGGACAGGTATGTATGTCGGTGCTGCCCGTGCACCATTCGTTTGAAAGCACGCACGGTATCACGATGATGATCGAACACGGCACGACGATCTGCTTAAATGACAGCTTGCGCCATTTCCTTGAGAACCTGCGGCTTTTTAAACCGGATACCATTTTCCTGGTTCCTCTTTTCGTGGAAATGATGTACGGTAAAATCTGGGCGAATGCCCGTGCGTCAGGGCAGGCAGAAGCGCTTGCCGCGCTGATTGAAAAAAGCAATTTGGAGCTTGCGCAGGGCGTCGATAACCGCGACGTATATTTTAAAAACATCCACGCCGCGTTCGGCGGGAATTTAAAGCTGATCATTTGCGGCGGCGCACCGCTTGCAAAGCACTATGCCCGGGCTTTCCGGGAAATGGGTATCCTGCTTTTGCAGGGATACGGGATCACGGAGTGCTCGCCTTTGGTTTCTGTCAACCGGAACCGCTATTATGAGGATGGCTCCGTTGGCCTGCCCATCTCCTGCTGCGAGGTGGAAGTGCGCGGCAAAGACGGGGATGGCGACGGCGAGATCTGGGTCAAAGGCGAAAACGTCATGCTCGGCTATTATAAGAATGAAGCGGGTACGCGCGAAGTCATGCGGGATGGCTGGTTTAACACCGGCGATATCGGCCATATCGACAAAGGCGGGTTTTTATTCATTACAGGCAGGAAGAAAAACCTGATCGTGCTTTCCAACGGCAAAAACGTTTATCCCGAGGAGATCGAAGGATATTTGATGCGCATCCCCTATATCAAAGAGGTCGTTGTCTTTGCCCCGCTTGTCGGCGGTCACAGCGAAGTGGCGCTGCATGCCGAAATTTTCGTAAACGAGGACTATACGGCAGGGCATACGGCAGAGCAGATCGTCCGGAACCTGGAAAAAGACATTGCGGATATCAATAAGACGCTGCCGACCTATAAGCACGTAAAGGACTTCCATGTGCGCGACAAGGAATTTGAAAAAACGACAAAGAAGTCGATCAAACGGTTTACCGTACAATGAGGAGGAGGTGTAAAAAATGGCTACAGTGACCTTAGCTGCCGTACAGCAGCTTCTGGCGATGGCGTCCCCTGTGGATCCGGAAGAGATCACTCCTGAAAAACACCTGGTCAGGGATTTGGAGATGGATTCTTTTGGCATGATGGATGCCGTCCTGTCTTTTGAACGGGAATTCGGCATCGATATCCCGGACCGGGACCTTCGCCTGTTCGATACCGTACAGGACGTACTCGTCTACCTGGCGGAACGAACCGGCTCTGCGGTTGCGCCGCATGCAAGCACCGTCTAGCAATTATTTTTATACTGGCAAAAAAGCAGGGAAAATCCCTGCTTTTTTATTGCAGCCGTATCCCTGTAGGTGTATGATAAATGAGGCTAATATTATGTTTTTGGGAGTTTTGAATGAAACGGAATCTTATCCTGATTAATTTTGCCGCTTTTTTTCTTTGGCTGGCAATGTATTCTTATGTCCCGACGCTGCCCGCCTTTGCGGCCTCGCTGGGCGCCACAGCCGTCATGCTCGGCGTGATCGGTGGCGCATATGGCCTGATGCAGATCCTGCTGCGCATCCCGCTGGGGATCTTCGCAGACAAGACCGGCAAGGATAAACTGCTGCTCATCATCGGTTTTATCATCCTAACGCTTTCCGCGGTATTGTTCCTGTTTTCCGATACGGTCGAAGCAGTTGTCTTTGCCCGCGGCGTAGCGGGAGCTGCCGCGGCATGGTGGGTCATTATTTCCGCCTCTTATGCGAAATACAATGAAGAGTCAAAGCAGGTAAAGGCACAAGGTGTGCTAAGTGCATCCTCCAGTATGGGAAAAGTCCTAGCCGCGCTCCTCGGCGGCCTGAGCGCGCAATTCCTCGGCTTGCGCGCACCGTTTTATGTCGCGCTCATTGCAGCGCTTACAGGCCTTGTCGCCATGTTCTTCTTAAAGGCGCCCGCGAAACCTGAAACACGCACGCCGCCTACGGTAAAGGAGCTGCTTTCCCTTTTGAAAAACCGGGAACTCGTTATTATTTCAGTCCTCTGCCTTTTCGCGCAGCTCAACTGCTTTGCGATTCCGTCCTACTTTACGTCGGTTGCCGCGGAGAACATCGGCGCCGATCCCGGACAACTGGGCGGCCTGATGCTCGTATACTTCCTGACTGTCGCGCTGATCTCGCTCTTTGTCGGCGGACGCCTATACCAGAAAATCGGCGGGATCAAGATCGTCGTCGCCTCATTCATCCTCTGTGCGTTTTCCTGTATCCCCATGTTTTACCACATGAACCTCATGGTTATTTACCTGATGCAGGTCATATCCGGCATCGGCTACGGTATCCTTACCTCCGCGCTGGCCGGCTTTGTCATCAAAGCCGTTGAGCCGCACCAGCGTTCCACCGCCACAGGGATATTCCAGTCCCTGTATGCGATCGGCATTTTCGTCGGCCCGGTCATCGCCGGCGGCGTGATCGAAGCGGTATCTTTTGACGCCGCTTACTGGGTCATCGGCATCATTACAGTCGCTGCTGCCGTATTGTGCGGCCTGCTGCTGCCCAAAAAATACGGTAAAATGTAAAAATTTTAATTTTCCCTTGTTTTATTCCTGTTAATAGGGGTATTATTATTTTAATAAATCTCTAAAATGAGGATTTAAACGGAGGGAACGGTTATGTCAGATACATGGAAATCCAAAGAGACCATACGGCTCGTCCTGAGTATCGTGCTCCTTGTCATCGGTATTATCCTGCTGGCTGCCCCGCAGGCGGCGATGGTGGGTATCGTCATCCTGATCGGGGTTGTTATGCTTGCATACAGTGTAATCGCAATTTTTATGAATATCAGTAAGCGTAGCAAAGGGGATGACTCAAGTTTTGTCGTACCGATTGTCGTCCTGGTCGTCGGCATTTTGCTCCTCGTCTTCCGCGACGGCGTTGCAAACGTGCTCCTGCCGGTCATCATCGGCATCTGGGCGATCGTAACCGGGATTATGAGCCTTTCGGACGCTTCGGCCTTAAAGCATGCGGGCTCGCCTTCCTGGCGCGTTCCGACCATCACGGGGATCGCGGCGCTCGTGCTCGGCATCATCATCCTGATCGGGATTGCGACGACAAACGTCGTGGGCATCCTGCTCGGCGTATGCCTGCTCATCTACGGGATTATCAGCATCGTGGAATGGATCGTCGTAGCAACGGCACGCAAAAATATTTAAGCCTGCCACAAAAAACCGGCAGGGCTTTTGACAGCCTTTCCGGTTTTTTTATCATGTTGTATTCAACCAACGGTTGAGTTTTTTATCTTTATTCACTGATCCGGTTATTGTATCCGGCGGTGAGCCATGGTATAACAAGAGTGTAAGGTAAAGGAGTAACAATGGAATCCAGCATAGCGGCCAATATTGCGCGGCTCCGAAAACGAAAGGGGCTCACGCAGGAAGCGCTCGCCAGAAAGTTGAATATTTCGTTCCAATCCATTTCCAAATGGGAAAATGCACAGGCCCGGCCGGATCTTACTTTGCTGCCCGCCCTTGCAGACGCGCTTGATACCAACATCGATTTTCTGCTCGGTTACCACAAGAAGCAGTTCACGATGTATGAGGAATACTACCAGTCGGACGAGTATTACTGGGGGATTGAGCCGGATCCGATGTGCTATGACATCCTGAAGCTGTGCCCTCCCATAAAGCCGCTGCGCCTTTTGGATGTGGGCTGCGGCGAAGGGCGCGACGCAGTATTTTTTGCCAAAAACGGTTACCATGTGTCGGGCTTCGATATCGCTGCGGCGGGGATCGAAAAGGCCAACCGGTTGGCCGATATGCACCAGATTTATGTCGACTTTTTCGTGGCCGATCTCAAGGATTTTCGGTTGGAACAGGATTACGACGTTATTTATTCCACAAACGGCGTGTTCAATTATATCGCGCCGGATATCCGCAGGGAGCTGCTCCGCAACTATCAGGAGCACACCGCGCAGGGCGGCGTCCACGCGATCAACGTCTTTATAAAAAAACCGTTTATCGCACTAGCGCCGGACATGGAAGAAACGGAATACCTCTGGAAATCAGGAGAACTGTTTTCCGGATATGCAGACTGGCGGTTTTGCCAATGCAAAGAAACGATTTACGACTGCGAAAGCAGCGGCGTACCACACCAGCATTGTATGGATACGCTGATTGCACAAAAATATACTGCTAAGACTTAAGAAGCCGGATACCCTTCCCAAAGAGTCCGGCTTTTTAAGTTTTGTTTTTATTCCGCTGCTATCTGAAATATTTTACGCCGCTTTCAAATATTTTCTGGTCATATTCGCCGGGCACATTTTTCGCGATGTATTTTCCGGCACGTTCCGTGTGTCCCATTTTTCCCAGCACGCGGCCGTCCGGGCTCATAATGCCCTCGATCGCGTACATCGAACCATTGGGATTATATTCGATGTCCATTGAAGGTACGCCCTCAAAATCCACATACTGCGTCGCGACCTGTCCGTTCTTCAAAAGCGATTTGATCTCTTTTTCCGTTGCCACAAAACGCCCTTCGCCGTGGGACACGGCCACCGTATGCACTTCGCCCGGCTCGCAAAGCGAAAGCCAGGGGGAATTGGCGCTGGTGATGCGCGTGCGTACCATACAAGAAACATGCCTGCCGATATTGTTATAGGTAAGCGTGGGCGAATCTTCCTCCATATCCCTGATCTCCCCATAGGGCGCGAGGCCAAGCTTGATGAGCGCCTGGAAGCCGTTGCAGATACCGAGGATCAGGCCGTCGCGGTTTTTCAGCAGCTCGTGCGTCGCATCCTTGATGCGCGGGTTCCTGAACATCGTCGCGATGAACTTCCCGCTCCCATCCGGCTCGTCGCCGCCTGAAAATCCGCCGGGAAGCATGATCATCTGCGCATGGGCGATCTCCGCTTCCAGCTCGCGGATGCTCTCGTCTACATCCTGTACGCTTAGGTTCCGCATAATGACCACGCGCGGGATTGCGCCTGCCGCCTCAAAGGCTTTTTCCGTGTCATATTCGCAGTTCGTTCCCGGGAACACCGGGATGACCACACGCGGGATCGCGGTTTTATAGCGGCTGACGATAATATCCTTTTTCGTATAAAGCGGCGTTTCTATTTTGCCGCCGTCCTGCGTTTTTGTTGCAAATACCGATTCAAGGGGCTGCGTATAAGCTTGCAGCGCCTCGCTCAGCGGGATGCTTTCGTCCATCAGCTCGATGAACGGCTCTTCCCGGATCTCACCCTTGATTTCAAAATCCGCGTCGTGGATGCACGGGGATTCCACGAGGATCGCTCCGTAACGCTTGGCCGTTACCTTGTCCAGATGCTGCGAGAACAGCTTGACGCCGAGGTTGTTGCCGAACGCGCATTTCGCCGCCCCCGCGAGCACGCCGCCGCGCGTCACCGCGTACGCCGAAACGACCACCTTGTCCTGGATCATCTTGTGGAGCTTCTCATATTTGCGCTTGACGTCCTCAAAGTCCGGCAAGCCGTTTTTATCGCGTTTGATGTCCATCAGGTAAAGCTTGTTGCCCGCCTGTTTGAATTCAGGCGTAATCACATCCTTTGCCGCGACCGGGGCCACGCAGAACGAGCACAGCGTGGGCGGTACGTCGATGTCCTTGAAGCTCCCGCTCATGGAATCCTTGCCGCCGATGGCCGCGATATTAAGCTCGCGCTGCGCGAGGTACGCGCCCAGCAGCGCGCCCAGGGGCTTGCCCCAGCGCTGCGGATCGTCTCCCAACCGCTCAAAGTATTCCTGCAGCGTGAGCCATGCTTCCTTCCTGTCGCCGCCGGCCGCAACCAGCTTGGCCACACTCAAAAGGATCGCGTAGACCGAGCCCGCAAAGGGGCTTTTTTCCATCAGGTACGGATCCAGCCCATAACTCATGAGCGTCGCCGTTTTGCTGTCCGCGCCGTCGCACGGAATTTTGGCGCACATCGCCTGCACGGGCGACAGCTGCCTCACGCCGCCCAGCGGCATGGTCACGCTGCCCGCGCCGATCGTGGAGTCGAACATCTCGCTGAGGCCCTTCTGCGAGCAGATATTCAAATCGGAAAGCAGGGAAAGCAGGGTCTCCTTCACCGTTTTTTCCGTTTTCTCCCCAAACATGTCCTTCGTGTCGAACTGCCTGACCTTGGCGTGTGCATGCTGCGTCGCGCCGTTCGTATCCAAAAATTCGCGGGAAATATCCACAATGTTTTTATCGTTCCAGAAAAGGCGCATGCGGCCCGTATCCGTCACGCGTGCAACCAGCGTGGCTTCCAGGTTCTCCTGTGCTGCCAGCGCAAGGACGCAGTCAAGATCCTGCGGACGGATCACGATGGCCATACGCTCCTGCGACTCGGAGATCGCAAGCTCCGTCCCGTCGAGGCCTTCGTATTTTTTGGGCACCGCGTCAAGGTCGATGTCCAATCCTTCAGCCAGCTCGCCGATCGCCACACACACGCCGCCCGCACCGAAATCGTTGCAGCGCTTGACCATTTTTGAGAATTTCTGGTTGCGGAACAATCTTTGCAGCTTACGCTCGGTGAGCGGGTTGCCCTTTTGCACCTCTGCGCCGCATTTCTCAATGGATTTTTCATCGTGCGCCTTGGAAGAACCCGTTGCGCCTCCACAGCCGTCGCGCCCCGTACGCCCGCCGATTAGTACGATCAGGTCTCCTTCCACCGGACATTCGCGGATCACCTGCTCTGCCGGGGCGGCGGCGATCACGCCGCCGATCTCCAAACGCTTTGCCTTATAACCCTCGTGGTAGACCTCCTCCACAAGGCCGGTCGCAAGGCCGATCTGGTTGCCGTAGGAGGAATACCCATGCGCCGCTTCCCTGGTGATCTTGCGCTGCGGCAGCTTGAATTCCATCGTGTCCTTCAGGCTCTCGCGCGGATCTGCGCTGCCTGTAACGCGCATCGCCTGGTATACGTACGACCGCCCCGAAAGCGGGTCGCGGATCGCGCCGCCCAAACACGTCGCCGCACCGCCGAACGGCTCGATCTCCGTCGGGTGGTTGTGCGTTTCGTTTTTGAACATGATCAGGTAATCTTTGTCTCCCTTGTCCGTTTCGATCTTCTGCTTGATGGAACAGGCGTTGATCTCCTCCGAATCGTCAAAATTTTTCAGCATGCCGGCCCGCTTTGCCTCGCGTACATACGCTGTCGCAAGATCCATCAGGCAAACGTCCTTGTCCCTGCACATCTTCCTGCGCGCGTCAAGGTAATCTTCGTAGACGTGCTCCGCTTCCTTGGAAATGGGGTCGTTTGCAAATTCCACCTTGTCAAGGGCGGTGGAAAACGTCGTATGGCGGCAATGATCCGACCAATAGGTGTCGAGCACCTTGAGCTCCGTGATCGTGGGATCGCGTTTTTCACTCTTGAAATAATCCTGTGCGCACAGCATGTCCTCCGTCGTCATGGCAAATCCGTTTTGCACAGTAAAGTCTTCGATCTGTTTTTTGTTCATTTTGATGAACCCGTCCATCACCGCCACTTCCGTGGGTATCTCCAGGTTCATTTCGAGCGTATCGTATTTGTCGAGCGTGGCCTCGCACGAATCCACCGGGTTGATAACGTAATCCTTGATCGCCTTAAGCTGGTCTTTATCCGCACCTTTGATAAAATAAATTTTCGCGAAACGAACGTTCGGCCGCTCCTTACGCGTCAAAAGCTGCACACACTGCGCTGCGCTGTCCGCGCGCTGGTCATATTGCCCGGGCAGGTATTCCACCGCAAATACCGAATAACCCTTTTTGTCGGGCATATCCTCATATTTGACAGTATCCACGGCAGGTTCGCTGAACACGTTTGTAACCGCGGCCTCGAAATCTTCATCGTCTATGCCTTCCACGTCATAGCGGTTTAGTATCCGCACCTGCGTGACCGGCACGCCCAAATTTTGCTTAAAATCCGCGGCGCGCGACTGCGCCTGCACGTCAAAGCCCTTTTTCTTTTCCACGAACAATCTTTTTACGCTCATACTTCCGCTCCCTCGTCCCGATCGGTTTGTAACGACCTTCCATAATGTATTTATTATACCATAACTGCCTTGCCTTTATAAATATGCAAACAATAATATATAGGCCGGGATCGCCGCAAAGGAAAGCAGCGTGGTAACCGCCACCCCTTTTGTTGCAAACTCCGTATCCGCATGCGAAATCTCCGCAAAGATCGCCGTCGCGACCATGGCCGGCAAGCTCATCTGGACGACCAGTACCTCAGTCGGCAGCTTGGGCAGGCCGAACAGCGCTGCCACAGCCAGCATGATGAGCGGCGCCGCCACAAAGCGCCCCAGAAGGGAAAGCGAGATACCCCTGTCTATCTTTTTCAGGCAGGAAATACCGGCGCGGTGCAGGATCATTCCCACAAAAAGCAGTGCGAGCGGCGAGGTGATATCGCCGATATAGGTAAGCGCCGACGACAGGAAATCGGGCAGCTCTATCCGCAGCAGCACCAGCAAAAAACCGACAATCACCGCGATCATGGGCGGTTGGAATACTTTTTTTACGATCTGCTTTCCGGTGAAACATTTCTTTGGCAAAGAGCCTGTCCCATCCTCTATGCAGGCAATTTGCATCCCGTCCCGTGCGATTTCCACAAAGCCCACACTGTTCATAAACGTGGTATTGGCCATGTAGTAAAACAGCGCGAACACCAGCGCATTTTGGCCGAAGATCGCAGTCGCGACGGGCAGGCCGATGTAAACGGAATTGGAAAAAGAAAACAACGCGGTAAAAACGCCGCGCTGTGTTTTTTTGATTTTTGCAATTTTGGCAACCAGCTTACTTAGGGCATAGAGCGCGCCGATCGCTGCAAAGGATGCGGCGATATATACCCATGATGCCGCGAGCGTATCCACGGTAAAACTATTGAAAAAAGCCATAACCGCCGTAGCCGGCAGCGTGATATTGACGATCAGCTTGCTGGTGAAGCCGGTAACGCTTTTATTTGCCCATCCCTTATACGAAACGAAATACCCGACCGCAATGATGACCACAACCATCAATACAGCCTGCAATGCGTCAAAAATCATCTTTTCTTCCCGTTGCCCGGCCCTAATCCGCCGGGTTTACCGCCAATCGCTGCGGCCGTTTGCAAACCGTTCGGGTTTTGCTCCGCAAAAACTCACTCTTACAAACGTCGGCACAGCTCTGCCGGATCATTTGCCTCCTATACCAACGCGGTGTAGATCGCCTGTACCGCCTTTTCAAAATCGTCGTTTTCCACGCCCACGATGATGTTGATCTCGCTGCTTCCCTGGTCGATCATGCGCACATTCACATGATTTTTCGCAAGCGCCGAAAACAGCTTTGCCGATACGCCGATCTGGCGGATCATGCCGCGGCCGACCGTCGCGATGATGGCCATATTGGAAGAGACCTCCACGCTGTCCGGCTGGCACTGCGCGTGGATCTCGTCGATCAGCTGTTCGATCACGCCGCGTACGCGCACGTCCGCAATGACAATGGATATCGTATCGATGGAAGACGGCATATGCTCGTAGGAAAGCCCGAATTTTTCCAGACAGCCAAGCAGCTTGCGTCCAAAACCAATTTCCGCGTTCATCCCGTCTTTTTCAATGGTGATGACCGTAAAATTCTTTTTGCCCGCGATCCCTGTGATGCCCTCTTTGGCGCCGTCGCGCCCTTCGATCGCCGGAATGATCATCGTCCCGCTGTTCTTCGGATCATTGGTGTTTTTGACATTGATGGGGATCGCCGCTTCAAGCACAGGGAAAATACTGTCTTCGTGCAGCACCGTCGCACCCATATAGGCAAGCTCCCGCAGCTCGCGATAGGTGATCACGTCGATCTTTTTGGGCCCGTCCACAATGCGCGGGTCAGCCATCAAAAAGCCCGAAACATCCGTCCAGTTTTCGTACAGGTCGGCGTTGGCTGCACGCGATACGATGGAGCCTGTGATATCGCTCCCGCCGCGCGAGAACGTTTTGATCTTGCCGTTTGGCAGGCTGCCGTAAAATCCGGGAATGACCGCGCGTTCGTGCAGTTTCAGTGCGCCCGGCAGGATTGCAAGCGTCTTTTTGGCGTCGTATGTGCCGTTTTCGTTAAAGAAGATCACATCTGCCGCATCGATAAAATCGTAGCCGAGCAGGTCTGCTATGAGCAGGCCGTTCATATACTCCCCGCGGGAAGCTGCGTAATCTTCGCTCGCCCCTGTGCGGATATCCTCGTACATCTTTTCCAAATATTCTTCGATCCGTATACTAAGCCCGAGCTCGTCACGGATATCCGTATAACGCTTGACGATCTTCTGGTAAATTTCCTTCGTATCGTCTAAACGCAGCGCGGCGTCGTGCAGCGCATACAGCAGGTCTGTCACCTTGATATCGTCAGGAAACCGCTTGCCGGGCGCGGACGGTACGACAAACTTCCTCGCCTCATCCGCATCGATAATTTGCTTCATCTTCAAAATCTGCTCCGCGGACGCAAGCGAGCTTCCGCCGAATTTCGCAACCTTAACAGCCATGTTCAACCCTCTCCAACCTATTCCTCAATATTTTCCGCTTCTTCTTCAAAATGATCCGTCAGCAAACGGCCTTCCAGGTAATAGCGCTTCTCTTCCGCTTCCCCCAGTGAGAAGGTCTTCTTGGGGAGCACCCCGCACCTAACGACCATATCGAAAAACGCACTTTTTTCCATGGGCTCGAAATAAAAACCGATATTATCATATTCCTTTGCCAGCGACAAAAACGCCTCGTCCCCGTGGATATAATCGATACTGCCCTGCGGGTTTGCCGCAATATATTCCTCAAATATCTCCTGCACCTCGCCGATCGCGAGCGGATGCTGCGGATCTTCGATCACGATCCTGCCTGCACCGTCGTGGTATAAAAACGGGATCTGGTACGTCCCGTCCGCCTCGATCTCCTTGCGCCAGCGCCCGAACACAAGCTTGGCCTTCCTGCCTTTTTCGCGCAGGCGCTCCGCGACAAACTGCACGCAGCCGGACGCGTTCACGCCAAACAGCACCCGGTGTATGGGCATGAATTCCACAGCGCGGTCGCGCAGGTTGATGATCTCGCAAAGCGCAAAGCGCAGCGGATGGTTTTCACGTTCTTCCGGTGTGAGGTCTTCTTTCGCTTCGTCCCATACCGCTTTTGCCGTCGCAAGCGAATGGTTCCCGTCGCCCACGCAGAAAAGCATGTTATCGTGCTTTTCAAGTCCCGCGATCGCCTCTGTCACGCCGCTTAACAGCTTAGGCTCGTCGACGAGCCAGCCTTCTATTTTTCCGCCGTCCATCATCAGGTCAAAATCATACATTTTTTTGAGGCTGCTGCGCTGGATATGCAGCGGCCCGATCACGCTGTCCTCCGGATCGTCCATCAAAAGCATGATGTGCGGCAGCTCTAATGGCGCGCCGCTCCTGATCTTCATGCGGGGGGGGATGCGCGAAAGCACGGTCTGCTCCGTCGCACGGATCAGCGGCTTGTTCTCTATCTTAAAATCATACTGCTCCAGGTCCATTGCGAGCAGTATCCCTTTCCGTACTTTTTTCCCAAGGTGGCGCTCCGTTAAGACGATCCCCTCGGGCAGCAGGCCCATCACGCCCTTATTTAAATATTCATGCATCTCTGCCTTCAGGTCGTCGATGCACTGCGCAACATTGTCGCTTTCCAAATATACTTCCGGCAGCACCATATGCAGTGTTGAGGGTGCGTTTCCCACAAATTTTTCAACTCTATCCCAATATTCCGGCTGCGACGTAAATTGGTCGCACGCCACACAAGACCACTTCTCCATATTAACGTCTTCACGCGGCAGTAAAATCTGCGGAATCACAAAGCCCAGTTCTTTTGTGTCTCTCATTGTCTCCTCCACTGTAAAGCTAATTTCCTTCCACCCAAAGATACACACTATAATATATCAGTAAAGGGGCGTTTTTTCAAGTAAAAACGCAAACGCCCGCGCTTTTTAAGCGTTCAGATGATAAATGGCTCCGCCTGTGGTTTTTGTGTCAGCAGCCCCTTCAGAATCATAAGGCCCTGCCGGAGCTGCTCACGTGTCGGCGCGGCCGAAAGCGATACACGTACCGCGTCAAAGGGGAAGTCACTTCCCACGACAAACTTTTCCGCACAAAAGACGCTGACTCCCATCTCTTTTGCCTGCGCCTCAAATTCCCGCCCGTGTATGCCGTCCGGCAGGATAAGCCAGCGGAAATAATCCCTGTTTGTGCCGCGCAGGTCAAAGCCCTCAAATATCTGCTGCGCGAGGGCGGAGCGCGCCTGTGCCTCCACGCGTTTTTTGCGGATGATCTCGTCCGCCGCTCCCGTGCGCACCAAATGCGCGACCACCTCCGTATTGAAATGCGAAGTCATCAGGTTGATGTTGCGTATGCCGAGGTCGATGCGTGGGCGGAACGCCTGTGCCACGGCCAAAAAGGCCACGCGCAACCCCGCTGACAGAGCTTTTGAGGTGCCGCTGATGTATACGCTGCGCTCCGGTACATGTGCGGAAACAGGCTTGAGCCCGGTATTTTTCAAAAACGCGTATGTATCGTCCTCCAGCAAAATCAGTCCGTTTTCACGGATCACCTGCGCGACCTGCTCCCTGCGCGCGCGCGGCATGCAGTAGGCGGTCGGGTTCTGGCATTCCGCCATCAGGTAAATACCTTTGATTTTGTCGCTGCGGCATACGCGCCGCAGTTCGCCTGCATCCATACCCTCCCTGTCCATATCCACAGGCACGAGCCGGATACCAAGCATGTTGGCAAGATTTTTGAATCCCGTGTAGGTAAAACGGTCGGTCGCGATCTTATCGCCCGCCGCAAAAAGCGAAGTCAATATGATCGCCAGTGCATTTTGTACGCCGGAAACCACAAAAATATGCTCGGGCGTCACCGCAAAGTTCATCTTTTCCAGCCACTGCGCCCCGAGCTCGCAATCCGCCGCCTTTTTTTGGGGCGCGCCGTAAGAAAGGCAGTCCTCGATCTCCGGCCCTTTGACCACATGCCGCATCGCCTCGACAATATCTTGATCCTGGTCGTGCAGCGGAAAGATCATCCCCAGGTCGATCAGGTTTGGCGCACTCGTTCCGTCGGCGGTGGTCGCCTCTTCGGCCGCAAGGACGTCCGAAGATATAAACGTCCCCTTTCCCACTGTCGCGAAGATCAGCCCGCGCTGTTCGCATATCTTGAACGCGCGCGTCACCGTGCTTAGGTTTAACCCCAAAAAATCCGCCAACTCACGCTGCGGGGGAAGCCTGTCCCCCGGACGCAGCACCCCTCTTTTGATATCGCGCCTGAGCGCATTCACGATCTCCTGGTAAACCGGCTTGCTTTCCCTGCTAAGCTCGGGCTGCCAGCTTAGGTCATCATAAAAAAATCCTGCCATGCCTGCTCCTTTTAATTTGTATTGCATACAATTATATCATTGAAACATGATAACAACAACTTTATAATGATATTGTACCGCAATCAAAAGCATACAATATTTGTTTGAAACAATACAATGGCCGACAGATGTTTGCGCAATAAAAACCGCGTTTAAGAATACAGCGACAAAGTGAGGTTATGAACATGATGCAGGATAAGACAAAAAAATTGACGACCACGGCCGTGATGACCGCCCTCGTTTTCGTAGTGACATTGCTCATCTACATCCCGGTACCCGCCGTGAAAGGCGCGTACTTTAATATTGGCGATGTGATCATCTATTGCCTGTCGTTTATTTTGGGCGGCCCTTACGCTGTCTTTGCGGCGGCAGTAGGCAGCGCGCTTGCCGACCTGACGCTCGGGTCTGTGATTTATATCCCCGCTACGCTCCTGATCAAGGGGTGTATGGCGCTCATCGTGGGCGTGGTCACCTTGAAAAGCATGTCATTTGGACGCTACCTGCTTGCTTGCGTCATCGCCGGGCTGGTGATGGCTTTTGGCTATTGTACCTACGAATTTTTTGTCATCGGCGGATGGGCTGCGGCAGCCGCTACCTTTATCCCCAACATGATACAGGCAGGATGCGGCGTTGCCATCGCCGCGGCGCTTTACCACCCGATGCGTTCGCTGCGCAGCCGGTTTGCCCTGCGCCCCAAGCTTTCGTGCTGACTTGCATGATATCCGTATAACACAAACGGCATGGCCAAAGGCCACGCCGTTTTTTTCTTGTGCCGTTAATTGATGAGCGGCCTGCCGTCCGAATCGGTATTGATGCTGCCCGTAAGGATCATGATGCCTTCCACAAGGCCCCAGATGCCTGAAATCGCCGATGTGATGCCAAAGGTGACGAACCCAAGCAACCCCAAGATCAGCTGGCCTACCGCCTTGCTTGTAAAGCCGAGGTAGAAGTTGTGGATCCCCAGCCACCCTAAGAAAATGCCGAGGATGCCCGCCGCGATCTTTGACTTGGACTGCGACGCTGGATAGGGATTGGCTCCCGGCTGTGCCTGATACTGGGGTTGTTGCTGTTGTTGCTGCGTTCCGCTTTTGGGAACGAGCCCCGCGCCGCATTTCACGCATACCACTGCTTCCGGGTCAGACTTAGAACCGCAGTTCCAGCAATAGTCATATCCCGTACCCACCGGTACGCCACAGCCCATACAAACTGTCTCTCCCGGGTTTAATTGCTTGCCGCAATTTCTGCAATATTTGAACTCTGCCATTATAATACCTCCTGTTTGGTTGCGCTTCCTGTTTCCCAACAGCCTTACTGCTGTTTTGCACTGCGCAACTTTCCTTTCCTGCTTTCAGTATACGGGGCGCAAAACCGCATGTCAACGGCATTTGGGGCGTATTGCGCGTTTCTTCATAAAGTCTTAAGCTATTATGCTCTTTCTGTTCATAAACAAGGTGCAAAAGCCCTTGACATCAAGCGTTGGTGAGTACCGGCCAGATAACAATCCAGTACATAATGAGGAAGAACGCCGTATAGCAGATCAAAAAGATAAAGAGATCCCTCACCTTGCCCGGGCCTGCAAAATGCTCCTTTAAAATTTTAAAGAAACGTTTGGGCTTTAAAATATCCCAGCTGTAAAAGCGCAGATACCTTCCGATGTAAATGCCAAAGCTGATCAGCAGGAAGATCACAGAGATAATGATCCAGAAATTTCTGTTGTTTACAAAACCCATATTGAAGGCATTGATCGGGTGCACAAAAACCGCATAGATAAGCTGCAGCATCATGACGTTGAGCAATGTGTTCATCACCCCGGACATGGATAATGCCAAAACCGCGATGATATCATACCATATCGGGACTTCTGTTTTATCAACGGTTCTATGGCTTAAGTTCAGCTCTGTGACCAGGTACCCCGCATTGGGAAGGAGCAGGAACCAAATCACGATGCCCACAATACCGACGGCCAGCCCCGCGATCGGGTTTAGGTAAATCATCACCGCGCCCATCACGAATATCGTAATGATGAGTACCAAAAGCGGCAGTAGGGATAAGCCCATATTTTTCAGCATGGGTTTATACAGCTTTGTATGAAAAAACTTAGGACGCAATAGGATCAAACAAATTGCGAATACGTTAATGGCGGCTATCCCGCAAATCAGAATAAGCATATCAAGTCCCCTTTAATGATAATCTTACCATAAACATAAACGCTTATTCAGTTTTTTTAACAAGATTCCCTTATTTGATCTCCTGCTCCAGCCCGTCAAATTCCGGCGTGCTGAAAAACTCGCCAAGGGTGATTCCAAAACCGTCACATAATTTTTTGATGTTAACGATCCCCGGATTTTGGCTTTCGCCATTTAATATACTTTTCACTGTTCCTTGCGGTACTGCTGCAAAATTGGCAATTCCATTCGGGGTAAATCCCTTTTCCTTGCATAACTGCCTGATTCTATTAGCAACAGCTTTCTGCGTATTCATGATTTATCTCCATTAGTGATTTATCACTTTTAGCATATGCTGCACAAAACCTCAATATTAGTGATAAATCACTAATTCTCGTTTTTTATGTTATAATATAGTGATAAATCACTATATTTGGAGATTATATTTATGAACAAAACCCATGTTTGCTGCTTCACCGGGCACCGCCCCCACAAGCTGCCCTTCCTGCGCGATGAAGACCATCCACAGTACAGGCTGTTAGAGCAGCGGCTCACCAAGGAAATACTGGAAAAAGTGCTGCTGCACGGCTGTGATACCTTTTTGTGTGGGATGGCGCAGGGTACTGATATGCTGTGTGCCGAACTAATTTTGAAGCTGCGCGTACTGATCGGCGAACACCTGCGGCTCGTATGCGTGATTCCCTACCTCGCACAGGCACAGCGTTGGGATGCGGCGGAGCAAGGACGTTACAAAAGCATCCTTGCGCAGGCAGACCGCAAAATTCTTTTGGGCAATGAATATACCGACGGCTGCCTGCTTGCCCGCAACCGTTTTTTGGCAGATCATTCCATGCACATGATCGCCGTTTATGACGGGATATCTGCAGGCGGTACGAGGTATACCCTCGGATATGCCCGCCGGAAAGACCTTTCGATATGCGTGGTCGACCCAAACAGCCTTATTCCTTTTTCATATGAATAAAGCATGGTTTCCGCCGCTTCTTTTGTTCACAGATAATTGACTTTATACCCAAAATAACCGATAATAATTGGGTATATTGAAATTTGTGACCGCGGAGGCGAAGGAATTGAACTTTACAGATATCGAGAAGAAATGGCAAAAGAAATGGGCGGAAACGGGACTTTATAAATTTGATAAAAACAGCTTAAAGCCCAAGCACTATGTATTGGAAATGTTTTCTTACCCGTCGGGCGCGAATCTGCACGTCGGGCATTGGTACAACTACAGCCTTTCGGATACCTATGCGCGCTTTATGCGTATGACAGGGCACAACGTGTTCCATCCGATGGGGTTTGACGCGTTCGGGCTCCCGGCGGAAAACTATGCCATCAAGACCGGCATCCATCCCAGCGATTCCACGCTCAAAAACATTGAAACCATGGAAAAACAATTGCAGGCGATCGGCGCGACCTTCGACTGGGATTATGAGCTCGTGACCTGCCTGCCCGAATATTATAAATGGACGCAGTGGTGCTTTTTGCAGCTTTATAAGCACGGGCTTGCCTACCGCAAGGCGGCTCCTGTCAACTGGTGCCCGTCATGCCAGACCGTTCTTGCAAATGAACAGGTGGAGGGCGGCGAATGCGAGCGCTGCGGGACAGCTGTCACGCGCAAGCACCTGACGCAGTGGTTCTTTAAGATCACAGATTATGCGGAACAGCTTTTGGAGGGCTTAGACCGCATCGACTGGCCGGAAAAGACCAAGCTGATGCAAAAAAACTGGATCGGGAAATCACGCGGCGGCGAGGTAAAATTTGACATCGTGGGCGGCGGTGATTTCACTGTGTTCACCACGCGCGCGGATACGCTGTGCGGTTGTACCTATGTGGTCATTTCGCCCGAGCACCCGCTGGTCGATAAGATCACGACCTCCGTACAGGCGCCGGCAGTCAAAGAATACCAGGAATACGCGGCCAAGGCGACAGAGATCGACCGCCTGTCCACCACGCGCGAAAAAACGGGCGTATTCACAGGCGCTTATGCGGTGAATCCCATCAATGGGCGTCAAGTTCCCATCTGGACGGCAGACTACGTGCTCGCAAGCTACGGCACGGGCTGCGTGATGGCAGTCCCCGCGCATGACGAGCGAGATTTTGCCTTTGCGGAAAAATACAATTTACCCATCGAGCGCGTAATTGACGCAAAGGACAAGGATACGGATGATAAACTGCCCTTTACGGAGCACGGTATCCTTGTAAACAGTGGAAAATATGACGGTCTTACTACCGAAGAAGGCAAGAAAGCGATCTTAGAGGATTTGGGCAAGGAAGGACGCGGCGGCTTTAAGATCAATTACCGCCTGCGCGACTGGCTGGTTTCGCGCCAGCGTTATTGGGGCGCGCCCATCCCCATGGTGTATTGCGACAAATGCGGCGAAGTGCCCGTTCCTGAAGATCAGCTTCCGGTCGAGCTTCCGTACGACGTAAACTTCACGCCCGACGGTACGTCCCCGCTGGCGAAGAAAGAAGATTTTGTCAACACGACCTGCCCTATTTGCGGCGGGAAAGCCAAGCGCGACGTGGATACGATGGATACGTTCGTATGTTCGTCGTGGTATTACCTGCGCTATCCCGACAACAAAAACAGCGAGGAGGCGTGGAACAAAAAGATCGTCGACGAGATGCTGCCTGTGGATAAATACATCGGCGGCGCGGAGCATGCGGTCATGCACCTGCTGTACGCGCGGTTTTTTACCAAAGCTTTCCACGACATGGGTTATATCGGCTTTGACGAGCCGTTTATGTCGCTTGTGCACCAAGGGACGATTTTGGGGCCGGACGGCGAAAAGATGAGCAAGAGCCGTGGAAACGTGATTTCCCCCGACGACCTGATCAAAAAATACGGGTCGGATACGTTGCGCATGTACCTTGCGTTCGGTTTTAATTATGTAGAAGGCGGCCCGTGGAACGACGACGGCATCAAGGCCATCAACCGCTTTTTGGAACGTGTGGAGCGTCTTGTCGGCGCGGTCGCAAAGCTTGAGGGAGGAAGCGGCAAGGTGGATGCAGATTTAAACTACCAGCTGCATTACGCCATCAAGAACGTGACGCACGACTACCCGATCTTCTCGTTCAATACGGCGGTCGCGCGTATCATGGAGCTGGTGAACGCATTTTACAAATATATAGACGCACAGCCGGACAGCGTTTTTGCAAAGGACGCTGCACAAAAGCTGTGCCTGCTGCTTGCCCCGGTCGCGCCGCATTTCTCAGAAGAGATGTGGGAACGTTTGGGCGGCGGATATTCCATTTTCAACCAGGATTACCCTGTGTGCGACGAAAGCGCTCTCGTGCGCTCGACCGTCAACATGGCGATCCAGGTGAACGGCAAGGTTCGCGCAAAATTTGATATTTCTTCGGACGCTTCCAAGGAAGAAACCGAAGCGTTTGTGCGCAGCAGATTTGCAAATCTCTGGGAAGGCAAGGAAATCGTGAAATTCATCGTCGTGCCCGGGCGTATTGTAAATATCGTTGTGAAATAATATAAAAGGGAAATTGGGGGGAAGAAAAATGAATAAGAAAACATGCGCTATTGTTGCAGTAGTCCTGCTTATGGCAGGTATGATTGCGGGCTGCGCGCCTGCGCCGCAGCCTTCCGCCGAAGTCCCGGCGGTTTCAGAGGCCACGCCGGATTTATCGGTTTCCGCTACACCTGAGCCGACACCAACGCCGGAACCAACACCCGAGCCGATACCGGAGTATGCGCCGGGTACGCTTACGGATACTGGATATTCCAGCGAATATCTCGGGCTGCAATGGACGATTCCTGAGGGCAGCGACCTTATTATGGCTACACAAGCGGAACTGACTGAATTTGCGGAGTCTTCGGTAGATGCTGCGGAGCTCGAAGGCTACAAAAACACATATGAACTGATGGCTTCCACTGCTGCTGTGGATACCAATTTGATTATGATGACTGAAAAGCTTCCGCTTTCAAATATGACAACCGAACAGTACGTAGATACTGTGACAAAAAATATTGTGACAGATGAAACATATTCCTACGATGGCACGACAGAACATGTGACGATTGCAGGACTTGATTTTATCAAAGCTCCTATGGCAATCGATCAAGGCGACGGCGTGTTCGTCGGTCAGGATTATTATTTTACGAAAGTGCATGATCGGATCATAGCGTTCATTTTGACATATACGGACGATTCTGTTGATAAGGCTGAGCTTGCCTTGACCGGTTTCCAGCCCTACGCGGTGGAATAAAATTAACCTAAAAAGGCTGTGGAAAATCCACAGCCTCTTTTTTATTCCTTTTTATTTTACTCCACGAATGAACTCGCGTCCGATATATGACCGTAAAGCCTGCGGCACTTTGATACTGCCGTCCTGCTGCTGGTAATTTTCCATGATTGCCGCCACCGTACGGCCTACCGCAAGGCCGCTGCCGTTTAGGGTGTGCACAAATTTCAGCGAACCGTCGCTGTCCCTAAAACGGATTCCTGCGCGGCGCGCCTGGAAATCTTCAAAGTTCGAGCACGAAGAAATTTCTACATACCGCCCATAGCTCGGCATCCACACTTCAATATCGTATGTTTTCGCGGACGAAAAACCGAGATCGCCGCCGCACAAAAGAACCACGCGGTAAGGGATCTGCAATATCTGCAAAATACTTTCCGCATTCGCTACCAATTTTTCAAGCTCCAGATAGGATTCATCCGGCCGTGTGAATTTCACAAGCTCCACTTTATTAAACTGGTGCAAACGGATAAGTCCTTTGGTATCGCGCCCTGCGCTGCCTGCCTCTGCGCGGAAGCACGGCGTATACGCACAACGGTAAATCGGCAGGTCTGCTCCGTCAAGGATGGATTCACGGTACATGTTCGTCACCGGGACTTCTGCCGTCGGGATCAGGTACAGGTCGGTATCTTCGATGTGGTACATGTCTTCCGCGAATTTCGGAAGCTGGCCTGTACCTTCCATGGATTTCTGGTTAGCCACGAACGGCGGGATCACTTCCGTATAACCGTTCTGCTCGGTATGCGTATTGAGCATGAAGTTCATGACAGAACGCTCTAAGCGCGCGCCCAGGCCCTTATAAAAAACAAAGCGGCTGCCCGCGACCTTTGCGCCCAACTCCGGATCGATGATGTCGAGGTCGTTTCCCAAATCCCAGTGTGCTTTAGGCTCGAAATCGAATTTCGTGGGCTCCATAAACTTGCGGATTTCCACGTTGTCGCTGTCGTCGTTGCCCGCCGGAACGCTTGCGTCCGGACGGTTGGGGATTGTCATCATATTTTTTTCCAGATTCGCGGACATGATCTGCAGCTCCGCGTCGTAATCCTTGATTTGCGCCGCCAGCTCTTTCATTTCCATCATGACGGACGAAACGTCCTCCCCGTTTTTCTTCATCACGGGGATTTCCTTTGAGATCCTGTTCCGCTTTGCCTTTAATTCTTCCACTTTAGTCATCAACGCGCGGCGCTCTTCGTCAAGCTTTATCACCACGTCCAGCTCAATGTCCTTGCCACGCTTTGAAAGCGCGTCCGCAATCGTTTTGAAATTGTCGCGCAACGTCCTTAAATCCAGCATTACTTACTCCAACCTCTTCTCTATCATATAAACTTATTCTACGTTCACATTTTATTGGGCGCTTTGATCCCCAGCAGGGAAAGCCCCCGTTTGAGCGTATCCTTCACCGCGCGCGCAAGTGCGATCCGCGCGTTGGTCTGCTCTTTATTATCGTCAATGATCCTGTATTCATAATAGTACTTGTTAAATGCCTGTGCAAGCTCTATTAAATGCCGCGTCACATAGAAAGGCTCGTTCTTTTCACTTGCGGCAAGCAGCGTCTGCGGGAAACCCGCCAAGGATTTTAAAACGGCGAACGCTTCGTCATTGCTAAGGACGGAAACGTCCATACCCGCGTCGTTTGCTTCATGCCGCGTAATGACCGAAGCGCAGCGCGTATGCGTATATTGCACATACGGGCCCGTTTCTCCGTCGAAATTGAGTACGCGGTCAAACGAGAACATAATATCCTTGATACGGCTCTGGCTAAGCGTTGAGAAAATCACCGCGCCGATGCCGATATCGCTTGCGACCTGTTCCTTGTCTTCCAGGGCGGGATTCTTTTCTTCGATGATGGACAGCGTCTTTTCCACCGCTTTTTTGAGCACGTCTTCCAAAAGCACGATCTTACCGTGGCGCGTGGAAAGCGTTCCGTCCTCTAAAGATACCATGCCGAACGCGACATGCTCGCAGTCGTCCGCCCATTCGTAGCCCATTTTTTTAAGTACGGCGAACACCTGCTTGAAGTGCAGGTTCTGCTGGTATGCCACCACATACAGGTTTTTATAAAAATCATACGTCTTTTTACGGTACTTAGCAGCCGCTAGATCGCGCGTCGCATACAGCGTCGTCCCGTCGGATTTTAAGATAATCGCCGGCGGCAGCTCCTCTTCGTCAAGCCGCACCACATACGCGCCCTCGCTCTTAACGAGCAAATTTTTCTCGCGCAGTTCATCCAGCACCGCCGGGATCTTGTCGTTGTAAAAGCTCTCGCCCGCAAAGCTGTCGAACTGCACGTCCAAAAGCTCGTACACGCGCTTTGCCTCGCGCAGCGTCAGCTCCTTGAACCAGCCAAAGATGCGCATAGCCTCTTCGTCGCCGTCTTCGATCTTTTTAAACCATGCGCGCGCCTGTTCGTTGAGCGCTTCGTCTTTTTCCGCTTCCTCATGGAAACGCACATACAGCTTGAGCATGGCGGAAACGCTGTCGCGGTTTATTTCGTCGTCGTCCCCCCACAGTTTGTAGGCCGCGATCAGCTTGCCGAACTGCGTACCCCAGTCGCCCAGGTGGTTGACGCCCACCACGTTATATCCCAGGTATTTGTTGATCTTGTAAAGCGCGCTGCCGATCGCCGTTGAAGAAAGGTGGCCGATGTGGAACGGCTTCGCGATATTGACGGACGAATAATCGATCACAATCGTCTTATTGTCGCCGATATCCGATCTTCCCCAATTCTCTCCCGCGGCGCTTACCTCGCTAAGAACGCTCTGCGCGTAATATGTCCTGTCGTAAAAGAAATTGAGATACCCTCCCGCGACCTGTATTTCAGACACGAAATCCGGCTTTTCAATGTTTTCGGCGATCTCCTGCGCGATTGCCGGCGGCGCTTTTTTGAGCACTTTTGCCAGCTTGAAGCATGGCAAAGCCGCGTCGCCCATCTTTGGGTCGGGCGGCGTTTCCAGCATTTCAAGAACCTGATCGCCCTGCATGCCTGCCGCGTTCGCTATTTTTTCCGCCAATGCGGTTTTCAAATCCATTTTATTCCCTCGCCTTACTCGTTTGTTAGCATCCATAAATATATCATAAAAGCGCGGTTTTATCAATGTATTTTGTGTGTTATACTAACATGGTAGCCATAAAAAAGAGGAGATATTATGAAGTTAGGAATAAAGCGCCTGCTGTTTTTGATCCCGTTTATCGTTTTTGCGGTCGTGCTTTTGGTGTTATCATACAAATGAAACGTATCATCCCCTTGCTCCTTGCCTTATCCTGCATGTTCGCGCTTTGCGCGTGTTCGCCAGTTGCACAGCAGAGCGAATCTTTCATTATGGATACCATCGTCACCCAGACTGTGTATGCCAGCGACAACAGCGTGGTCAGGCAAAACAACCAAATATTGCGCGACATCGAAAACGAGATGTCCAAAACCATACCCACCAGCGATATCGGCAGGATGAATGCCCAAAACGTACAGGATGTGGAAATTTCCGATGCCACGGCGCAGGTTCTGCAGGCATGTATCGAGCAGGCCAAAGTGACCGGCGGTACTTTCGATCCCGCACTCGGCGGCGTAGTCGCGGCCTGGGGCTTTGGCACGGACAATGCGCGCGTCCCGGGCGAAGAGGAGCTGGAAGGCTTGCTTGCCCATACGGATTATAACGCGATCAGCGTCAGCGCCAATGAAAACGGCCAGTCGGTCGCCAACGCGGGAGGCACGCAGGTCGACCTCGGCGGCGCGGTAAAAGGCTATGCGCTCGACTGCCTTGCACAAAACCTCGCAGACAATGATATTTCCTCTGCGATCCTTTCGCTGGGAGGGAGTATCTACGCCGTGGGGACAAAGCCTGACGGCAGCGCATATAAAATAGGCATACGCGACCCCTTCGGTGGCGAAAATGACTACATGGCAAAGCTCACGCTCGACGGAAAATTTGTTTCCACCTCCGGGACTTACGAGCGCGGCTTTACGCAGGGCGGAAAATACTATTTCCATATCCTGGATCCAGAAACGGGCCATCCCGCCGAAAGCGGCCTGGCGGCGGTAACAGTCATCTGTACAAGCGGGATCCTCTCGGACATTTACTCCACCGCCTTGTTTGTCATGGGGGCGGAGCGCGGCGTGGCTTTTGCGCAGGAGCAGGGCGTGGACGCGCTTTTCCTGACAGACGATAAGCGGGTCATCACCACGGACGGGTTTGCCGAAAAGTATGGCCTTACCGTCACAAATAAGGATTACCATGAATAAACTGGTCAAAAAAAGCGATATCATCTTTACTGTGATCATTGCCGCGGCGATTCTTTTGGTGTGGCTCTTTTCGCTGCCGCGCGAAGCCGGTACGCAGGTCGTGTTTCGCAAGGACGGCGAGGTCATGGCTACCCTGCCGCTGTCAAAGGATACGATATACGGGATATCCGGCGCCTATCGAAATATTTTTGAAATAAAGGATGGCACGGTGCGTATCGTGCAGACAGACTGCCCGAACCACCAGTGTGAGAAAACGGGGGGCATTTCCCATGCGGGACAATCGATCGTGTGTGCGCCAAACGGCGTGAGTGCAACGATCACAGGCAGGGAGGCGGATGTCGATGGCATTACCCAATAAGACCTCAAAATTTGTACTGGCCGCCGTTTTGTGCGGCGTGGCGCTTGCCCTCTCCCTTGTGGATGGGGCGATTTCCTCCCTGCTGCCGCTGCCCGGCTTCAAGCTGGGCCTTGCCAATATCGTTTCCCTCTTTGCGCTTTACTATTTGGGCGCGCCGTACGCTTTTTCGATCTGCATCGTGCGCAGTTTGCTTGCCGCCGTTTTCAGCGGGAACCTGACCATGCTTTTCTTCTCGCTCGCGGGCGGGCTCCTCTCCATCCTGGTCATGTGCCTCTTTTTGCGGCGCCTGTCCCTTGTCAAGGTCAGCGTGCTGGGAGGCGTGACGCACAGCCTTGCGCAGCTCGCCGTTGCCGCGCTCCTGACCGCAACGCCGCAGGTATCGTATTACCTTCCGGTGCTCGCTTTGATGGGCTGCGTATGCGGTTTTTGTATGGGGGTATTGTGCGCTCTTGTATTCTCGCGGCTCCGCCGGGAAACAGTGCACCAAATATTATGATTGCAAGGAAAAGTGCCGCTTGCGTCGAAATACTATAACAGAATGGCAATCGTAAGCCATCTGTCCTGATGGGGGAACGGTATTTATGAAAAAAAACACCTGTATTTTTATCATCGTCATGGCCGCTGTCTTTGCTTTTTCTGCCTGTGCCGTGCCTTTTACCATGGAGGCCCCGGCGGCAGGATCCGTAACAGTCCCTTCCGCTTCGCCCGAGGCAAGCGCCGCGCCCACACCTGCGGTTCCGGCCGTCCTGCCCACCTTCGAGGAGATCATAAAAGGGCATACTTTTTCCAAGGATTGCACGCCTGAGGAGCTGTATCCTGCGGATACGGAGCAAAAGGGCTATGCAGCGATCACAGAAAACAAAGAGGTCACGCAATCTTTTCAGGATTGTTTCGATACGTGGCTTTCCGAAGCGATCTGTGCTGTGCAAAGGCAATATGAGGAATATTACCCGCATGTCACCCTGACGGCGGATATCGGCGAGCCCACCTGGCAGCTGTTATCGTCTGTGGCCTATGGGTGCGAAAGCCCCGGGGAGCTGGTCGGGCTTTTCCCGTCACTTATCCGCGTCAAAATAACAAAAAACGAGGATTTCACAGAGGACTCGGCCTCTTTTGACCTGACAGTTACCACAAAAAAACCGCAACAGCTTTTTTATGAGCTGCCGCGCACGGATGGCAGCGATCCGTCGTCCATCCCTTACGACCTTTTTATGTGCACTTACTTGAGCACAGCTTATGATGAGGAAATGGAGATGATCCTACCGGAGGACGAAAACCTCCCGCCGCTTTCCGAAACGCTGACTTTCCCGCTCCCGGAACGTTACAATTTTGTGGACAGCTGGTATGACGACCGCGACGGCGGGGCCCGCCGCCATATGGGTACGGACATCCTCTGCCCGGAAGGCACAGAAGAGCTCGCCTGTGTTGACGGTACGATCCTCGCCGTAGGAACGGGCGAGGGAACGGGAAATTATGTGGTGCTCGGCGGCAGCGACGGTACGCAATACCACTATTACCACATGGTGGAGGTATCCAACCTTGTTTCGGTGGGAGATACGGTAGAGCGCGGCGATGTGGTCGGGCTTGCCGGCAATACAGGCAACAGTACCGCCAACCACCTGCACCTTGCGATCCTGCATCCGTCAGGCGTTTATTTGAACCCATATCCTTATTTGCAGGATGCGGTCATGGCGGAAGCGGAATGATCATAAGAAGGGCTTTCCTTTCGGAAAGCCCTTTTTGCTGACGCTTTACTTTATTTTTCCTGCTCCATACCGCCGATCACGTCGAGCGCAGCGGAAAGGTCGTCCTTATCCACGTAAATATCGTCCCCGTAAGGGGAAAAACCCATATACGCCTCCAGTGCCTCGCCTGCCTGTCGTCCCTGGACAACGGATACGATATTGTTCTGCTTTAAGACGTCCACGATCATTTGCGTCTGCACATTATTTTCGGTAGCTACCAGAAAAACGCTCTTCATACCCTGCCCCTTACACATTGAAGCGGAACAGCACAACGTCGCCGTCCGCGATTACATACTCCTTACCCTCCTGGCGAACGAGCCCTTTTTCCTTAGCCAGCTGCATGTCGCCGTTACATTCGTTCTTCAGTGTATCAAAGGCAATGACCTCCGCCTTGATAAAGCCACGCTCAAAATCACTGTGGATTTTTCCGGCCGCCTGCGGCGCTTTGGTGCCGCGCGTGATCGTCCATGCGCGCACTTCCTTTTCACCCGCCGTCAGGTAGCTGATGAGCCCCAAAAGCGAATAGGATTTTTTGATCAGCCTCATAAGGCCGGATTCACCGATCCCCAGCTCTTCGATAAACATCTGTTTTTCTTCTTCGTCCATACCCGCGAGGTCTTCCTCGATCTTCGCGGAAATCGTCACGACCTCGCTGCCATGTTCGCTTGCATACTGCAAAAGCGGCTGCAATATAGGCGGGCTGCTTATCCCCACCTGGTTTTCCGCAATATTGCCCACATAGATGATCGGCTTGTCCGTCAGCAAAAACATGGAATGCATGATCTCCTGCTGCTTTTCATCAAATTCAATATTGCGCGCAAAATTTCCTTTTTCCAGTTCATCCAGCAGGGTCTGTGCGACCTGTGCTTCCAGTTTGAATTTTTTGTCGCCCGTCTTTTGCATTTTGAGCGCCTTATCCAGCCTCTTTTGCACGGTCTCCATATCTGCGAAGATAAGCTCGTAATTGATGGTCGTCACATCGCGCAGCGGATCGATACTGCCGTCCACATGCGTGATATTGTCGTCTTCAAAGCAGCGTACCACCTCGATGATGGCGTCCACCTCGCGGATATGCGACAAAAATTTATTGCCCAGCCCCTCGCCCTTGCTCGCGCCCTTCACGAGCCCGGCGATATCTACGAATTCGATTTGCGCGGGCGTAAATTTCTGCGGATGGTAAATCTCCGCCAGATAATCCATGCGCGCGTCCGGTACGGAAACGATGCCGTAGTTCGGCTCGATCGTACAAAACGGATAGTTCGCGCTTTGCGCGCCTGCCTGTGTCAATGCGTTAAAAAGCGTACTCTTCCCCACGTTGGGAAGCCCAACAACCCCTAATTTCATTTTATTTTAAGAAACTCCTTATTGTAACGCGCCGCCAATCAGTATAAAATACAAATGTAGGCGCATTTTTGATTCATTCTTACGACCATCTTATTATAATCGGTATCCGTTCTTTCCGCAAGCATGGCCGTAAAATTTGGGCAAAGGGGGGCACGCGTGGGAAACGCAGCTGCCGCCCGCGAAGTGAGCGCCAGCGAGCGCAACTTATAAGGAGTATTTTATGGGTTTTTTGGAATCGATAGTATTGGGTATCGTACAAGGCTTCACGGAATTCCTGCCGGTCTCCAGTTCCGGACACCTCGCGCTTTTTCAGGGACTGATGGGCTTAAAAGAGGTTCCCATCCTCTATGACGTGATGCTGCATGTCGGTACGCTCATCGCAGTTTTCATCGTTTTGTGGCCGGAGATCGTGGCGATTGTCACGCACCCTGTCAAAAACAAGCTCGGTATGCTGATCTTGGCGACCGTCCCCGCCGTCGTCGTCACGCTCATCGCGGAAAAAGTTGCTCCGCAGGCGTTTGCCGATATCCTCAACGGAAAATACCTGGCGATCGGTTTCTTCGCCACGACCGGCGTGCTTGTCCTGTGCGAAGTCATTGCGCGTCGCATGGAGCGTAAGCGGGATGTGGAGCTTCCGCAGGCCATGGCCATGGGCCTCATGCAGGCCGCGGCGATTCTGCCCGGTCTTTCGCGCAGCGGCTCCACCATCGCGGGCGGGCTCTTTACCGGCGTAGGCCGCGAACGCGCGGCGAAATACGCATTTTTGATGTCTATCCCGGCCATCCTCGGCGGCGTTGTTTTTGGCGCCAAGGACGCGGCGGAAAACGGCATGGGCGATGTCTCCATCCCCATGGTATTGATCGGGCTCGCGGTCTCCGCGGTATGCGGCTTTATCGCGATCAAGTTCATGCTGAAGCTGATCAGCAAGCATAAATTATACGGCTTTGCGGTTTATACGGCTGTGATCGGCGTGACGGTGCTCCTGCTGAACAATACCAACCCGTCAATGTTCCTGTCGTAAAAAGCACGGCGTTCCAAACGGAACAGAAAAGCAGGTGTCCCGTTCCAAAGCGGGTGCATCTGCTTTTTTATTTGGCCTACAGCAGCGGGAGCTACATCGCTTTTGCGGCCGGCAGCACCTGCATCCTGTCTATACCAGGGACGCTTAACCGCGCCGCTGGAAATTCCCGGTGATCTCGCCTACCGTCGCCTTTTCATCGATGTACAGCGTGCCATTGCAATCCACGGTCTTGATCTCGCACCGCGGCCCGATCGTAATGTCCCTGCCGTTTACCGTATTGGCCCATACGCCCTCCAAATCTACGGTCGTCGCCTCGATCATGCCGATCTCGCTTTTTTTATTGAGCACCTTGACGAGCCTGCCCATGTGGGATTTGATCGATACCCTGTCGCCTACGATTTCTTTTGCGCGGATATAACCATCCGCCTGGATGATATCCGCAGATACCTCCCCGCCTACATCGATCAGGCCGTCGCAATCGATCTCTTCCGCTTCGATCTTGCCGCTTTTTACTGAAAGCAGCCCGTCGACGTCGATTTTCTTTGCTTCCAGGTTCCCGTGCAGCTTTGCAGAACCATCGCAATCAAAAAGTCCTGTTTTGACATTTCCTTCGCACTTGAACGTCCCGTCGACCTCGATGCTTTCCGCCTCCAGGTCGCCCGTACATCTTCCCGTTCCGTCTATTTTCAGCGTACTGAATTGCCCGCCGTCTATCGTTCCTACGCCATTTATCGTAAACCCATTCATATTTTTTCTCCTTGTTTCCATTTTCCTTGATCACTTATTTTCAGTTTTCCCGCCCACTCGTCCATGGGCCATACCCCCAGCGTCGCCACATCGCCGCCGAACAAAACAAAGCCTCTGGTAAATGCGATATAATAGCTGCCGTCCGCCCGAAAAACCACACATGCCAGTCCGGCTGTCTTCCGGCTGTAAAGCGCTGCCGCGCCTTTCCTGAACAGGCCTGCCGCTTCTTTTACGGGGATTTCCGTTTCCTTCACTGCCTGCGACAGGATCGCCAGCAGGACGGCCTCTGCAAACGCATAATTTTCCTTGTTGCCATCCAGCAATGCAAGCAGCTCGCTGTCAATCTCCTGCAGTGTTTGTACCTTGCCGGCGGGGATCAGCGTCCCTGCCGTTTCCGGCGAGAACATGCGCGCAAGCTCTTCCATAGAGTGCTTATCCTTGAGCTCCAGGATCGATTGCACCCTGCTCAATATCTGTTCCCTGGGAAAAAACGTTTCCTGTCCCGTATAGGATGCCTGTTTGATGAACCATTCGTCAGGGATCAGCCGTTGCCTCTTCCAGCGGTAAAGCTGCCCGTAGGATATCCCCGTTTGTGCCAGCAGGTCTTTTTTTGATATCAAATTCAATGCAGCCGCGCCTCCTTTCGTAACATTGTTACGTTTCATGCTTGTAATATAACATAACATTGTTACGCAGTCAAGCTAAAAAATACGAATGGAAAACCATCCGTATTCCAGCTCATTCAAAAGCGACTGTCTGTCCGCGCTGCATCGGGCTTATGATGCGCTCCCCATGCCGGATGTGCGCCTGCTTAAGTGCCTGCGCCGCGCTTTTGGCAGCATTTCCGTAATGCATTGGGATCACCATTTGGGCATCTACCGTTTCCATGAAGTAAGCGACGCCCCGTACCTGGTCGCGCTCTAAACGCGGATCCACGGGCACAAAGGCAATATCGACCCGCTCCTTTGCGAGCCGATCGATCTCCCTCTTATAGTCGTCGCCCATCTGCGCGTTCCAGCGCGGATCCTCTCCCTCCCAATGCCACCAGTTGAGGTCGCCCGCATGGTATATTTTCAGTCCGTCCGCCGCCACCAAAAATGCGACGCCCTCATCTGTGGAGCGCAGCGTTTTGATAGCAACGCTGCCGATGTCATATTCCTCATGTGCCCGCGCAGCCAGCGCGCCTTTTGGGGCGCGCACGTCGTCCGACACGATATAATGGATATCGGGAATACTGTCCGCCCATTTGAATATTCCCGTATTATAATGATCGCCGTGCCTATGGGATACAAAGACTAAAACTTTTTCTCCCGCAATCTCCGCCGGGTCTATGACACCGCCCGCAAGCCCGCTTTTCCCGGGCTCCGGGTGCATGTTCCAGCAATCAAATACCAAAAAGTGTTCTTTCGTTTTTACTGCAAACCCGCTGTTATCAAGATATGTGATCTGTGCTTTCACCCTATTTCCATCCTTTCCCGTTCCGCGCCGCCTTTCCGGCGTTTGACATGCCCTGCATTTTTGACTACTATAATAACAGATTATTTTATTGGCGAGGAGTATTCCAAATGCGTTGTGAATGTGCGGTATGCGGTACCTATATGGCGCACGCAGAAGATATGAAAATGGGCTGTGTCTGTCCCGCCTGCAAGGCGCGGTGCAGCGCATGCCTCGGAACCAATACCCTGCTCAGCAAGGAAGACCTGCATGCTTTAAAGGGCGATCCGTTTTTTGAATCCCGTTTTTTAGACGGCGAAAATCCGGACGACTGATCCGCTTATTGCTGCGTGACCGCACGCTCTACGAGGATCGCGGTTTCTTCGTCTGTGACCAGCGTATCGATATAGCCGCCGCGCAGCGCCGCCATGATCGGCTCTACCTTGGGCCTTCCTCCGGCGATGGCAATGACATTATCGATCTTTTTCAAATCTTCAAGCTCGATGCCGATGACCCTGTCGTTGTATTCGATATCCGCAAGGTTCCCATCCATGTCGATATGCCGCCCGCATATGTGGCACTTGATGCCGTTGTTCCAAAGCTGTTCTGAATCTTTCCTGGTGATATAATTGGAATGTACCATGGAGCTCACATCCCCGGAATTGCTCCCGATGCCGATCACCGCAATATCCAGGTTTTTTGTCAAATCAAAATGCCGTTTGATATCGTCTTCTTCCAGCAGCATATCGCGCAGCTGCTTGCTTTTTAGGGTAAGCGGAGAATGCATCATTTTTGCGCTGCCGCCCAGCTTGTCCGCAAAACTCAAGATCAGCTGTACGCCGTACATATAAGAATCGTCCCAGGCCGTGCCGCCCATGAGCTGTACGATGTCCACGTTCGCACGCACGACCGGAACCAGGTGGAAAATCGTCTGGTAGACGCTCTGCCCCCAGGAAACGCCGACTTTCATATTATCTTTCAGCTGTTTTTCGATGTGCCGCGCTGCAGAAGCGCCAATGTTGGATAAATTCATGTTCGGGTCGTGATTGGAGGGGACAACGATCATTTGTTTCAAATGAAACATATTTTTCAGCTTTTCGCTGATCTCGATGGATTTCAGGGAGGCGTCGTTGATCCTGATGTCCACGATATCCATTTCCCGCGAAAGCCGGAGAAGCCGGGAGACATTGGAACGCGAGATTCCCAAAACATCCGCGATCGCCTGCTGGGACATGTTGTCATAATAGTACATTTTGGCAATACGAACCATCAGCCTGCGCTGCGCGGTAGACTTTTGTGTTTTCAACATGACATTGATATATTCTGTATCCATAAAAGTTTGCACCTTTGACATTCATTAATAATTTTTGCACAAATTCTACTTTAAATATATTACAACCGAACGCACGTTGTCAAGCTAGACATGCGGTTCTTTGCTTTTGGTTTTTCGGCTTGTCACCGATCCCCAATAAAATCCAAAGCGGTGCGCCGTCTCCCATCTGCGCCGGGCAAAACAGGAAAGGTGCGCCAGTCTTTCATTTTTCCCGCTTTTCCGAAAGTTTTTTATTTGCGTACACGGCTTAAAATGGTATGATAGTAATAACAGGAAAATTTGGCCGGAAAGCGGCGCTTAAAGGAAAGGAACCAACCAATTATGGAGCACTATTACCAAAAAGATATTGAGTGCGCATCCCGGGAGCAGATCAGGGCATGGCAGGATGAACGCCTTGTGAAAACGGTAAAGCACGTCTATGAAAACGTCCCCTATTACAAAAAAATGATGGATGAGAGAGGCGTTACGCCTGCGGATATCAAATCCACGGCCGATCTTCATAAGCTGCCGTTTTTAACCAAAGACGATTTGCGCGAAGCATATCCTTACGGCCTTCTGGCCGTGCCGCTTGAAGAAGCTGTGCGTATCCAGTCCACCAGCGGAACGACAGGCAAACGTGTTGTGGCCTTTTATACGCAGCACGATATCGATCTTTGGGACGAATGCTGCGCGCGCGCCATCATGGCGGCAGGCGGGACAAAGGAAGATGTCGTCCATGTAAGCTATGGGTATGGACTGTTCACCGGCGGGCCGGGTCTAAACGGCGGGTCGCATAAGGTCGGCTGCTTGACGCTGCCCATGTCCTCTGGCAACACGGACAGGCAGATCCAGTTCATGGTAGACCTCGGTTCTACGATATTGTGCTGTACGCCGTCCTACGCCGCTTACCTCGGCGAAACGCTCTGCGAACGCGGATTGCAGGATCAGATCAAATTAAAAGCGGGCATCTTCGGCGCGGAAGCATGGAGCGAGGAGATGCGGCGGGATATCCAAAACAAACTCGGCATCAAGGCTTACGATATCTACGGCCTGACGGAGATTTCCGGCCCGGGGGTTTCGTTTGAATGCAGCGAACAGACAGGTATGCACATCAACGAAGACCATTTTATTGCAGAGATCATCGACCCCATTACGGGCGAGGTTTTGCCGGATGGGGAAAAGGGAGAGCTGGTCTTTACCAGCATCACCAAAGAAGCGTTCCCGCTGCTCCGCTACCGCACGCGCGACATCTGTATCCTGAGCCGCGAAAAGTGTTCGTGCGGCAGGACGCATGTGAAGATGACAAAACCGCTGGGGCGCAGCGACGATATGCTCATCGTCAAAGGCGTGAACGTATTCCCTTCGCAGATCGAGACCGTCCTGCTCAACAAGGGTTATCCGGCGAATTACCAGATCATCGTCAGCCGCGAGAAGAACAGCGACAAGCTGGAAGTACAGGTGGAAATGACGGGTGAAATGTTCTCCGATACGATCAGCACGGTCGAGGGCAGGGAAAAAGAGTTGATCGATGCCATGAAGGCTATGCTCGGCATTTATGTCGAGGTGCGCCTCGTGGCCCCGAAAACGATCGCGCGCAGCGAAGGCAAGGCTGTCCGTGTGATCGACAAACGCAACCTTTATTAAGGGAAAGGGGTGTAAACTATGACTGTAAAACAAATTTCCGTATTTCTGGAAAACGACGCAGGCCAGCTGGCGGCGCTCACCAGTGTACTCAATGAAAACGGGATCGATATGCGCGCCTTGTCCGTTGCGGAAACGCGCGATTTCGGCATCTTGCGCCTGATCGTGAACGATTCCTATAAAACGGCGACAGTCCTGAAGGATGCGGGATATATCTGCTCCATCACGCCTGTGCTTGCGGTAGCCATCCCGGACGAGCCGGGCGGCCTCAATAAGGTGCTTGGGATCCTCGGCGATAATAAAATCAACCTGGAATATACCTATGCGTTCATCAGCCGCAAACGGGAGCTTGCCTATATGATCTTCCGCGTGGAAGACAATGAACGGGCCATCGAAGTCCTTTCCCAAAACGGGATTAAGCTCATTTGCCAGGATGAACTGTACGAATTCTGACCGGATCATTTCTGGAAAAAGCCTGTGCCGAAAGGTACAGGCTTTTTTTGTAAAACAGTGCTTGACTTACAGCAGCTTTAAGGTGGTAGACTACAGGTATGGAAAAGAAATACACGATCAAGCAAGTGTCTGAAGCAACAGGCCTAAGCACATCCAACATCCGCTATTACGAACAGGAGGGATTGATCGCAGGTATCGGGAGGAACAGCGCCAATGTGCGCCTCTTCTCCCAAACGGACGTCGAGTGGATCCGCTTCTTAGCACGGCTCAAGGACATGGAGATGCCTGTGAAACTGATGAAACGCTACGCTATTTTGCGCGCACAGGGAAACGGAACCATCCATGAACGGATGGAATTGCTCGATATGCACAAAAAGCATATGCTGGAAAAAATCGGACGTATCCGGGAGAACATCGCCTTGCTCGACAATAAAATTTCGCTCTATAAAGAAATGGAGAAAAACAACAATGGATAATGAACGGTATCAACAAGGTTTACAAAAGCTTTCCGAGGTGGACGGACAGGAAGGTACGGACATCACGGATTCTCTCGGCGATCTGGGCCGCTATATTGTGGAATTTGCATTTGGCGATATTTACAGCCGCGGTACGCTCAGCCTGCGCGAGCGGGAAATGATCACCATCGCCATGCTGGCCGTGCTCGGTCGCGAACCGCAGCTGGGGGTACATATCCGCGCGGGCATGCATGTCGGCCTGACACAAGAAGAAATCGAAGAGGTCATCATACATTCCGTGCCGTATAACGGTTTTCCCACCGCCATCAACGCCCTGAACGTTTTAAGGCAGAATAAGACCGTTTGAACAGCGAGGACGCGATGGCGACGCCCCTGTCATAGCATTTTGCCCCCAGCAGTACATTATAGTTTTGGAAAGTAAAAGCAACTTTCTCCCTTTTTATTCCTCTTCCATATGCATCGCATCGCAGAACGGCTTGTTGCGCGATTTCCCGCACCTGCAAAGCGTAACGCGGTTCCGCTTTTCATAGACGGTACCGTCCTCTGCCTCGATCTCGATGCCGCCCCGTACCCAGATAGGCCCCATTTTCCCCTCCGGCTCGTCGCATATGAGCGCGATCTCCGGCTTGAGTTCCGGTTCTACCCGCGTCCCGTCGTCCGTGATGATCGTCAGCCTGCCCGATGGACAATCGCACGCCTGCTGCGTGGCGATCTCCAGGTTTTCCGCATCGTTGATCAGGTTCCAGATGCTGCCGGCCACGTCGCAGAAACGCGCGACCGCGCACAGCTCTTCCTGGTCTAAAAGCTCCATCCCGTCGCCCTGGTAGCGGATCGCCGCTTCCTCATATGGTATGCGGCCGGCTGTTTCCCTGCCGTCGAACCCATGCGCGTGGCTCCCGTCGCAAAACGGCAGGTGTTTTGATTTCCCGCAGCGGCACAGGCGGTAGGCCTGCCCTGTCTTTAGCCGTTCTCCCTCGATCCAATGCGTGGACTCTCCCTGCTTGTTCGCGCCGATCGTCATTTTTTTGAGCGGAACGCCTCCGCTTACTTCGTAAGGACCGTCCTTTAAGACCCTGATGCGCATAGTAAAATACCCAGCCTTCTTTGTTTTCCCTTTTTTGATAACACATTTTCACCTTACGGAAACATCAGGCTTTATTTCAGCCGCAGGTCTTCCCCGTCAAAAAACAAAGTCGCGCACGCCTGTTTTGCTTCCAGCCGCGACGAAATTCGCTCGTCGTAGCGCTTTTGCAGGTCGTCTATATTGGTCGCTACCACAGTATGCAGCCCCGCTTCCAGCCGCCGGTTTAGCAGGTCGAACAGGTATTCGGTCGAAACGTTTTGCGTGACCGGCTCCGTCCCCAGATCGTCAATCAGCAAAAGCTGCACATTCCGCAAAAACTCAAGCGGCACTTCTTCCCCCATGCGGTGTTTGAAAAAAACGTCGAACAGCGCCGCCGAACGCATCAAGCATACGTCGATCCCTTTTTTATGCGCCTCCTTGGCCATGCAATTCAAAAGATAAGTTTTCCCCAGCCCGGCCTTGCCGCGCAGCAGGATATTTTGCTTGACTGTTTTGGGAAATACGCCGATATAGTCCTCGCAAATCTTCCGGTAAAGCTCCATCATCTGCCGCTGCGTCTTGCCGCTTTTTTGCGGCAGCTTATCATCGAACACCGAACGGTCGAACGTATCAAAGCTTTCCGTGAGCGTTTTTAGGTCCACAGCGCCGTAAACCAAGCGGTAGACTTCATATAAAAAGCAGTTGCAGTACTTCCCGCCGATCACGCCCGTGTCCCTGCAGGCGGGGCAATCGTATTCTTCGGCGATTCCTTCAGCACGCAGGGCTTCCTGTTCCCTTTGTTCCAGTGCGGCGAGCTCCTTGTCGCACGCCCTGGCCTCTCCCTGCAAAAAAGCGCACTCCAGCTTTTTTAAAAGCAGCGCGCGTTTTTCTTCTTCGATCCCTTGTATTATTTTACTGCGTACGCGCCGCCGTTCATTCGCGTAGCTTTTTTGCGCGTGGCGCAGTTCAAAATCGGCCAGAAGGTCGCTTATGGTCTTATTTGCCATATAGCCGCTCCAATTCCGCATAAGCGTCCGCTTTTCGCTGTTCCTTTTGTTCTTCCGTATATTCGCGCTGCTCAAAGGACTTCTTATCCTTCGCCTGCCCGAACGCACGGCTCAAATTCTGCTTTTTCGCTTTATCGAGCGTATCCACGCCCTCTTCCGCCCATGCGGAAAGCACCTTTTGCATGTAGGAGAACGGATCGTTGAAAAGCGAGCTTAACTCCGCCGCATACAAAAGCACATCATGCGAAAGCCCCTTTTCCTTTGTCAGCCGGATATAGTTTTTTCGGTCGGCCTCGCCCACCGTACGCCCGATGCCCGCACAGTCGTATACCTGCTTTACCTTGCGGTCGATCGTATTTTGCTTGCGCAGGTATTTTTTGATATCCTCTTCGCTTTCCAGCCCCAGCGACGCCCATTCCTTCAAAAGGCTGTCCACCGATTCAAATTTGCGGCTCCCAAGGTTTGCCGACTGCATGCAGGCAAGCAGGATCACCGGGTGCGAAAACCCGGCCTGCTCCCATTCGCTGTAAAACTTCTCATACCGTGGCGTCACGTTGATACGCGAATAATCCAGCGTTTTGAGTACTTCTTTGATCGCGTCCCTGCGGCGCGTCTGCACACTTAAGTGTTCGCTTATTTTACGGGACGAAGTGATCCCCTGGTCATAAAGCGAACGAAGGATCGCGTCCAGATATTTAAAGGGCTGGTCTTTTGAAAATTCCCTGTCCTTCATCACATATTCGATGGCCTCATGGGTAAAGCCCCATTTTTCCGTCCATTTATTGTACAAGTCCATCTCGGTTTTGCCCGGATATTTCCCATGCAAGCCCATCAGGCGCATCAGCTTGTTTGCACCGCCGGATACCGCCTTGTGTTCCTCGATTTTCTGTTGTGCCTGCTCAAGCGTTTTGATGCCTTCCGCGCTCCACGCCTCGGCGACTTTGTCGAGGTAGGCGATACTCACACGGCTGCCGCGCGTCTGTGCGCAATATTCCACCAACGCCAAAACGACCTCCTGCGGCAGGCCAAACACGTCCGTATAATCATAAATGCTGTTGAGCTCGCTGGGGGTAAGGTCACGGTTTAATACCGTGCGCAGCATATTGTTGAAATTCTGCATCCCATAAAGGGGCGCTCGTTTCTTTTTGCCCGTTTCCTCCTCGCGCGGTTTTCCGGCGACCAGCTCGTACCGGGAGCCGTTTTTCACCATCAGCTCCTTCAGGCACCAATAATTGAGCGCCGCCTCGATCTGCGAAAAAGACATGTGAAGCTCGTCCTCCAGCTCTGTTTCCGCCAACGATGCGCCGTTGCTTGCAAGATAGAGCCCATAAAGAAACACCTTTACATATTCCGCAGGTGCGTCGCACATATATTTTCGGATAAAAATAGTAGGAACAGGCAGGAATGCCTGTTCATCCAGCGTAAATTTGATCATCTCTCATTTTCCGCCCTTTTAGGATTCCCCGGCTGCCGGCTGCTTTGGCGCCAGGCAAAACTTTACCACCGCTTCGTTGACCTTTTCCGGCTTCTCTTCATGGACAAAAAAGCCGCAGTTGCGCACCGTAAGCACACTGCCGTTGGCAATGGGCAGCTTCATAAATTCACAGCCGCTGCCGCCGGTGATCTTATCCTCCGCGCCCAGCACCACGAGCATCGGATTTTTCAAAGAGTGTACGTTCGCGACCACGCCGTCGTCGATGAAGTTCCCAATACACATTTTTGAAATCACTTTAAAATCACGATCCATAAGACCTGCTGCGTATTCCTGCACCACCTCGTCGGTCACGAGCGTACGGTCAAAATAACAGTCCTCGAGCGTCGCGCGGATAGCTGCCTGGTTGAGCATCATCCGTCCCGCGGTCGTTCCCAGCGCCGACGGAAGGCCTTTCCCCCGTCCCGTGCTCGCGCCCACCGAAACCATCGGCGAGATCAGGACGACCTTTTTGGTTCGTTTGGGGTTGTGGATCGCGAAATCGAGCACATATACCGCGCTTTCGCCAAACGCGCAAAAGTGCGCGGACGGCAGCTCCATCACATTCATAAACGCTTCTAAGGTAAGCGCAAATTCTTCGATGCTGTAGCTCATCTGCGGCTTACCGGAAAACCCATGCCCCGGCAGGTCGATCGCATAGACGTGGAAAAATTCGGACAGCTCCCTGAAGTTGTTCCTCCAGGTATAGAGCGACTGGCCCACCCCGTGCACCAAAATCAGCGGCTCGCCCTCGCCCGCTTCGTAATAGTGGACGGGCAGGCGCACGTCCTGTACTTCCTCTTTTCCACGATCATCGATATAGGTATCAAATTCCACTTCGGCATATTCGCCCATGTGTTCCCTGTTCAAAAAATTCTTGATACTGATCTGTTCAAACACGTTTGTTTCCCTCCAACTGTAGCCGGATTCATGGGCAGCCTTCTTTTTCGCCGTCTGCCGCTCCGTTACGCGCATTTACTATTTTAGCATATCTAATCAAACTTTTGTAGTTATTTTGGGACGGTTTTTTTACCGCATACTCGTGTAGCTTGGAAAGGAGCATACCTATCCGCTTTCCCTGCGGGATCCCCAGCTCTTTTTGCAAGTCCTCCCCATTGACCGCAAGATTTTTCCTGTCGATGGGCGCTTGTTGCTTCAGCAGCTCTTCTAAGACCGCCCGCCACTTGTGTGCGGAATCGGCCGGATTGCCCTTGCCCGACCCCGCGAAATCCGCTTCGCGCAAATCACACAAGCGTAAAAACTGCCGCTTTCCCAATTTGGCGATCATACGCGCCACCGCCTTGGTATGCGCTTCGTTGCTTAAATCGAACATGTGGTTTTCCACCAGCTCCGCAACGGTCGCTCTCGTCGTTTTCTCAAAGCGCAGCTGCCTTAGCTCCTCTTCCGCCATCGCCGCGCCCAGCCGTTCGTGCCCGTACATCCTGCCGCCGCGTTTTTTCGCTTCCGGCTTTCCGACGTCGTGCAGCAGTCCGGCAAGCCTTGTGACCAGGTCGGGCGGCGTGCATGCACATGTCCTCATACTGTGCTCCAGTACGTCGTATGCGTGGTAGGCCGCACTCTGCTGCACACCGTCGCCGTCGAGCAGCCGCGGGAAAATGAAGCGAAGCGCCCCCAGGTCTTTTAACAGATGCAATCCTTTCAGCACTGCGCCGCTGCTGCACTGCGCCGCATCGGACAGGAGTATCTTCGTGAATTCGTCGCGGATGCGTTCTTTGGAGATATCCTTAAGCTGGTACGCATATTTTTTGGCGCACGCATACGTTCCTTCTTCTATCGTAAACCCGAGCTCGCAGGCAAAACGCACCATGCGCAGAATACGCAGCGCATCCTCGGCCAGTGTATCCTTACGCACCTGCGCCACCTGTTTTTCTGCAAGCGCCAAAAGGCCTCTTCCCGTCGGGTCGAGAACACTGCCCGTTTCATCCGCATACAGTGCGTTTACCGTGAAATCCCTGCGCTGTGCGTCTTTTTTGATATCCTTCGTAAAGGCCACATTTTGCGGTACATGCGCGCCGCCCCTGCCATAGTTGTCACAGCGGAAAGCCGTATATTCGTAAGGGTACGTTTCGCCCCCAAAACGTTGTTTGACCACGACCGTACCCAGCCCATAGGAGCGCTCTAAAAGCTCGATCTCCGGCGCTTTTATTTTTGCAAGCACCTGCGGCGGAAACGGCGAGGCGATATCCATATCGCCTTCCGGCAGGCCGAGCAATTGGTTGCGTACATACCCGCCCACCAGGTAAGCGGGCGTTATCCCCGCTTGCCGCAGCAGTTCAAACAACCTTTGCTGCGGCGCACCAAGGACAATCTTCATTTTATTTCTCCGTCAAGCACATATTCCGCAGCGCCCGTCATCATGACCCGCCCGTCCGGCAGGTTTTCAATGTGCAGGCTCCCTGCAAAAAGGCGGATATCCGCCCGCGGGCCCATGACCCCTTTTTTGTACATCACGGCCCCGGCCGCGCTCGCCCCGGTTCCGCAAGCAAGCGTACGCCCCGCCCCGCGCTCCCATGTTTCCATGCGCGCCGTTTTATCGTCCAGCACCTGGATAAAATCGACATTTGTCCCGCGCGGGAAAAGCGCGTGCTTCTCGATCGCCGGCCCCAGTACGTCAATGGGCACGGCGTCCATATCCTCCACAAAAACGATCGTATGCGGCACGCCCATCAGCACGCTGGAAGCGCGCACTGCGCCGCAATCGGTAGGTATTTCAAGGTCCATCGGCTCCTGCGCCAATACGGGAACCGCCTCCGGGTCAAACGAAGGTTTCCCCATATCTACGCGCACCGCCCGCACCCTGCCGTCTTCGATCACAAGCTCCGGCCTGATCACGCCTGCCAGTGTTTCCACATCCATCAACGTTTTGGGCACGATACCATGGTCGTATACATACCGCGCAAAACAGCGGATCCCGTTGCCGCACATTTCCGCCTCGCTGCCGTCGGCATTGATAATACGCATCCGCACGTCCGCACAGCTGCTACCGCCGACCAACAGCAGCCCATCCGCACCTACATTGAGCCTTCTTGTGCACAACCTGCGCGCAAGTTCCGGGATTTCCTGCCCCGCAAGCTCCCGCTCTTCGATCACAATGAAATCATTTCCCAATCCGTGCATTTTTGTAACGTGCATTTACCTTCACCACTCTTTACCCGCAAAACGGGGCGAAAAAGCCACCCTGCGGCATCTGTCAAATTGTTAATTTATTTTGTATTATAACATATTATAGCACAACGGACGGGGGTTTTATGGTACAATAATATTAAAAATAAAGGATTTGAGGGTTTTCCCCAGAATATTATAAGTTGCAGGAATTTTGTCCTGAAAACAGATACGCCGCACGCAGGATGCAGGCGGCAGAGGGTAGTGTATGTATTTGAAGCCATCGCGTCATAAAAGAATGCGCAGGCGCACATCTATATTGATCGTCATTATTATCGTGATCGCGGCCGTAGCCGGGGTGTTGTTATACCTCGATAATTTTACGGACTTCTCGTTTTCCAAGCCGCTTTTGAAAGAAACCGAAACCCGTCTTCCGGATACGGCTGTCGCCAGCAGCGGCGGCATTTTGTATATGCGGGACGGCACGCTTTATGCGCTCGACAAAAGCGGTTCTTCCCTGTGGGAATTAAGGCAGGATCTTGCCGACCCAAAGGTCGCGTGCTCGGAACAGATCATTTGCCTGTATGCGCAGAAATCCTTGCAGGCGCTTTCCTTTGATAAGCAGCCGCTGTTTTCCACCTCGCTGGATTCTGATATCTTGGGCGTACGCTGCGCGAATGCCGCAGTCGCGGCCCTCACCAGTGCGGCGGACGAAGCGGGAACGGTGCAATATTACATCTATTTGTATAATGACAAGGGCGAAGCCGCCGCCCAGCGCATCGAGCTTGCTGCCAAACCCGTGCTCGATTTTGGCTTCAACGCGGGCGGCGATCTTTTCTGGGTGCTTTCTTTAGACAGCTCGGGCGTTGTCCCCGTTTCTTATATCACGACCTATAAAACGGACGGCTCCATCACGGGCAGTATCGAGATCGATACGCAGGTCATAGAAAAAGTGTACGTTACGTCCGATTCGATCTTTGCCTCAGGCACCAACAACCTGCTTTCCTACAGCTATGTAGGCGCAAAGCAGGGAGATGCGCTCATCTATGGCTGGAAGCCGGCCGGCTCGAGCGTCGACGCCGGTAGTTTGAAAGCCGCCTATGTATCGCGTGCCAGCCTCGCCACCATTGAGTCCGCGCGCATTTACGCAAGCGATTTGAGCTACCAGACCGTCCATCTGCCGCGCGACGTATTTTCGCTGGCGCTTTCGCAGACAAAGCTCTTTGCCTATACGCCGAACGAGATTTATTCCTATACGCCGGAAGGCAAGCTGGATAAATCCGTGAAGCTCGACCAGACGATCACCGCCGTCAAGCAGCTTTCCAGTGACATTGCGCTCGTCTGGGATCAGGACAAGAGTTACATCATGCATTTGAATTAGGGGGAACTATGGGTATACTGAACTGGATTGTGCTGTTCCTGATCGCAATCTATATCATGCAGGGCTTGCATAAGGGATTCCTGATCTCCGTTGCCAATACGATCGGTATGGCGCTTTCATGGGTCATTGGTTTTGTGTTCAGCCCGCTGATGTCGCAGGCGATCGCCAAAGGGCCTTTTTATAAATTCCTGCTGTATTTCACAAATGGCGTGGATCAGCTCCAGGCGTCGGGCAACATGCTTGTAACCACGATGACACAGCCGCAGATCGACCAGGTCGTTTCTACGGCAAACCTTCCTGCGCCCTTTGACCAGCTGGTGACGCAGAACATGACAAATGCGGTTTTTGAGTCCGCCGGGCTGCATACGGTATCCGAATACGTCAGCTATACGATCACCAATGTGGTTGTGAATATTTTTGCTTTCCTCGTGATCTACGTGATCGCGCGCATCATCATCGCGCTTTTGGTCAACGCTTATAATTACGCGTCTCCGCTTCCGGTGCTGCGTAAGTACGACAGCCTGATCGGCGGCGGCGCAGGGGTACTGCGGGGGTTCCTGGGGATGTTCGCGCTGTTCATGATCATTCCGGTGATCCTGGTCTCCATGCCCACCGATTTGATTGCCGATATTATCAACGGCTCCTCTTTTGTGTCGTTTTTCTACCACAACAATTTCCTGCTCGCGGGGATATCAGGCATCATATAGTACACGGCATAAAAATCCCGTGCAGCGCATCTGCCTGTACGGGATTTTTATGCCGCTTACCGAAGGTGCGGTTTGGAAATCCGGATCACCTGTTTGTTTTCCTGTCTCTCTTCGTCATAAATACGGCAGGTAATAAAGTAGGAGCCTGCTAATACCAATACGGCGATAAACGGCAGCAAGAATATGACCATATCGAGGAACCGGTTCATCCCGGCCTGCTGCAGCCACACAAATCCCTTTGCTAAGAGCATGAACCCCAGCACACAAATCAGGATGACAGCGGCCTGTCCCTTTTCCACCCCGAATTTATAGATCAGCGGCATCAATATCCCGATCAGGATGACCGTAGCACATAAGATACCGACCGCTATGGGCAAACTGGCCCCACCAAACGCGGCGACACCGAGCAACATAAAAACGAGATTGAACAGGATGCCCACCGTGGCGCACCCGCCCATCAGCATCAGCCCGAACAGGTATTTGGAAAGCACGATCTGCCGTTTGGTATAGGGAAGTGCTCGCACATAGCCGTCCCAGCCGGATTTATTGTCATAGCCGAAGGAGGCCGGGCACATCATACCGCCCACCAGCGCGCAGCACCCGACCGTGAAACCCTGCGCGTCCTGCGCGCCGCTTAAATTCATTGGGATCAGCAACGCCGCCATGACTCCCAAACATGTCAGCAGGTAGCTCCGCATCCCCAGAAAATCTTTTAACAATAAGCCTCTCATTTCCTCACTCTTCTCTTTTGCTGTAGATATGCACCGATAAAAACCATGACAGGATCAGCCCCGCCGCGGTGATAAAGGGCAACCAGAGGATCATGCTGTTGATCATCTCCATCATGCCGTCCGCCCCATGTTCACCGCCCAGAAGTACAAACAGCATAAACGGGACTAAGAATATGACGATAACGAGGATCCGCGCCTTTTCAGCCCCGTATCGGAACATCAGGGGAATCATGATGCTGATGAAAATTACTACCATGCACAGGACCAGCCCGGTCATAGACCAGATATCCGCATCCTGCCCCGCAAGTCCCGATGCCATCAGGATCAGGTTGACCCCGATACCGAGGGCAGCGCCGATGCCCGTGATGAGCAGGGAAAACAGGTATTTGGAAAGCACGATCTGCTTCCTGGTGTAGGGCAGCGTCAGGACGTAGCTGTCCCAGCCGTACGCTTTGTCATAGGCAAAGGAAGTGAAGCCCATCATCCCCCCGACAAAGATAAAGACCGTGCAAGAAAACCCTGCGGAAAAGTCGCCGCTTTGTGTGGAAAACGCCGGGACAAGGCAAATGACCAGAATGACCAGGAAAAACTTAAAAAAGCTTTTCATTCCCAGGAGGTCTTTCAAAAGAAGCCCTTTCATTTTTGTCCCCCCTTTACCGTAAATAACATGATATCTTCCAAAGTCGCGCTGTCTATGACCGCGCCTTCATATTTGCGCGCCGCGCTTTCGCGGTCGCAAACGAGCGCTTCAATGCCAAAGCTCGATTTGCGGTAACCGGCGATATCTTTTTTATCAACCTTTTGGAACAGTTCTTCGCCGCATTTCAAAATGCCGTATTCATACAGCATTTTGTCTTTGGATTCGGACATGGCGACTCTGCCGTCGTGGATGAACGTGATGTAGTCCGCCACTTTCTCCAAATCGCTGGTGATGTGGGAGGAAATGAGTACGGAATGCTCCTCGTCCTGTATGAAATCCAGGAATTCGTCCAATATCTCGCTGCGGATAATGGGGTCAAGCCCGCTTGTCGCCTCGTCGAGGATCAACAGCTTCGGCCGGTGGGAAAGCGCGGCCGCAATGGAAAGTTTCATGCCCATACCGCGGGAAAACGCCTTGATCTTTTTATCCTGCGGCAGCTGAAATTTTTCTGCATATTCGTTGAAAAGCGCATCGTCCCAGCTCCCACGGAAGATCGCCCGCATGATGGCCGCCGCCTCTTTTAACTTGAGCTGTTCATTGAAGCTGACCCGGTCGAGCACCACGCCCACCTGTGATTTTACTTCCCGCTCATATTCTAAGTTATCCATCCCCAGCACGCGGATACTGCCCGCGTCCCGTTTGATCATATTGAGGATCAGTTTGATGGTCGTCGTTTTTCCCGCGCCGTTCTCGCCGATCAACCCCATGATGCTGCCCGTGGGCACGGTAAAACTTACGTCGCGCAAGGCAAAGTCTTTATATTGTTTGCATACATTTTCCAGCTTAATACTTTCCATTTTTCTTATTCTCCGTCGTAAAGTACATCCAGGATCTCGCGTAATTCTTCCAAAGAGATACCGCTGCTTTTTGCCGTTTCCACCGCATTTTTCAGATGTGATTCAGCGATTTTCAGTTGTTCCTCGCGCACCAGTTCCATATTCTTTTTTGCGACAAAGCTTCCCTTGCCTGTGAAACTCTCGATAAAGCCGTCGCGTTCCAGATCGTCATACGCGCGCTTTGTCGTAATCACGCTGATCCGCAGTTCCTTTGCCAGCAGCCGCATGGACGGAAGGGCGTCCCCCTCTTTTAGCACACCTGTTAAGATCATGTTCTTGACCTGCGAGGTGATCTGTTCATAGATCGGCTTTCCGCTGGAGTTGCTGATGATGATATCCACTCATCCAATCCTCCATTTAAATATTGTATATATACTATATGTACAATATAACTCCCATGTATTTGTTTGTCAACATTTTTATCATGGGGTGCGTTTTGCACGGCGCGAAAGAAGGAAGCGTTCCCGCTTCCTTCTTTCGGTTATATAGTTTTTGTTTGGGTTAACAATATGTTATTCTGCCGCTTCCGGAGCGGGCGTAGGCGCCGGTGTTGGCGTTGGTACGGGGCCTGGATCCGCGGTTGGCCTTGGTACATTTCCCGACCATGTCTTCTTTTCCGCAACAGGTGGGGCGGGCGTTGGAGTGGGTACCGGCCCCTCGTCTGCCGATGGCGCAGGCGTAGGTTCGACCGCCGCCTCTGGGGCGGGCTGTTCTACGATTCCCGGTGCTGTTTTCCATGTTCCTTCCTCTGTGTACTCCGGCACACATAACACAGCCTTGCAGGATTTTGTCTCTCCATCCTTTTGAAATGTCAAAACCGCTTCAACGATGATCGGGGCCTGTTTGGCAGTCGTCCATTGCATTGTTTTCTTTTGTCCATTTTCCAGAGAGAAGGTATCTCCCATTTGGCCTTCCTTGACGGCTGCTGCTTCCAGTTTACAGTCTTCAATCTTTATGCCACTGTTGTTTTCTATCGTAAAAATATATGTTACTCTCTCCTCGTTTTGTGGGGCAGCAGACATATTCGCCCGAATCGCCACACCGTCGGCGACAGCTTCCTCCGGCAACTCCGTAAGTTGCGGATCGTCTTCGTTTGTCGTGCCGTCTGTCTCTTCAATGTTGATCTCCGTCGGCCCGTCGGCGCCGCCGATTACGCTGGCAGGTTCCTGCGGCTGCATATCCTGATCCGCCGCCTGCACAGGCGAACACGCTGTAGTAAAGCATGCCGCCAGCAGAACCGCTGCCAGCAAGACTGCTGCCAGCTTGACGCTTTTCTTTGTATGTTGTTTCATATAGATCCCTCTTATTCTTTGTTCGGCAACCCCTTTTGAGCTGCCGAGAGCCATTCCCAAAACATACCGCGGCGCCTGTTCCTGCGAAAACATCGCCAGCACCGTGTTTGCATATTGCTTTTTTTCCTGCTTTTCCATGTCTTTCACGGCCATACTGTCGCACGCGGTCTCCATATCCATCACGATCCGCCTGTCGAAAATCCAAACCACCGGGTTGAACCACCATACCGCTTTCAACACATTCACCAGCATGCGCACGAGATGGTCGCAGCGGCGGTAATGCGTCAGCTCGTGCAGCATCGCGCAACGCAACGCCCGGTCAGGCGCGTTCGCCATGCCGACGGGTAAAAGCAGCTTGGGCCAGGGCGCTACCGTGAGCGCGGGCGTACTAAGCCCGCTGCACAGGCGCAGGGGAATACTGCGTTTGACCCCCGCTTTTTTCTTACATTCCTCAAAAACACAACCGATCCGTCCGTCCGGCAAAACAGCGTTTTTGCGGATCATCGTATGCATGCGCACCGCGCAGATGGCCATCCACGCCATAACGGCCGCTGTCCCCGTAAGCCATACGATCCCTGCGATTTGCCCTGCCGGGTTCTGCGCCGCCTGCGCCGTCACGGTTCCGGCTGTCGTGCCCGCAGCCGTTGCTGCCGCAATGCCTGTCGATTGCGGTACTGCCACTGCCGCCGGCAACGTAATGAAGTGGAATCCGCTTTCCAGCGTCACCGGAAGCAGCAGCCGCGCGATCAGCAAAAACCAGAGCCCGTAGCGCAGCGCCGGGGAAAATTTGTTTCTGAACAGCCTTTGGAACGCCATAATGCCGCAAAAGACCACTGCTGCATACAGGGAAACGGACAAAGCCGTATCCAGTACCGTCACATCAATCACTTCCTTCGGAAAGTTCGTCGATCAGGGCTTTCAGCTCTTGCTGATCCTCTTTCGTAAGATTGCCTTCGCGGATCATGCATACCAAAAGCTGTTTGGCGCCCGCACCGCTCATCTTCTCGAAGATATTTTTGCTTTCTGCCCGGACACATTCCTCCATCTGCACCAGCGGATAGTAAAACTTGTCCCTCCCTTTGAGGTCAAAGCCTACAAAACCCTTTTTACACAGTTTGGAAAGGTATGTCGCATACGTCGTGTAGCTCCAGGAGACCGTATCGCCCATAGATTTGATGACCCCGGACAGCGTTTGCGGCTGCTTTCCCCACAAGGCGGACATCACAGCCCATTCCGGCCCGGTTAAAGTTGTTTTCATGATCGTTTCCTTTCATGTCGTATTACGATTGCAATAGTTTTATTACTATGATTATAGTAATAATTTTTTTGTTTGTCAACCGTTTTGTGTTCCATCAAAAAAAGCAGCCCGCAGGCTGCTCTTGATCGTCCTTTACCGATAGGTCGCCGCCGAGGAGAGGATATCCTGGTCCGGCAGTGCCAGCCCCTCACTGTACAAAAACAATTTTACGTCGTTTTTGCTCAATTGGCATTTGGGGCCGAGGCGTACGCTCACCAAAGCGTCCATCCCCACCGTCTGCAAATTGAGTTCCACATAAGATTTGATGGTTTTGCCCACCACCGTTGTTTTGATGCTGCTGAACAGGTCGTTTTGCGCGACATGCCGGGAACGCCGTTCAAATTTCTCGTAAGCGTTGCGCGTGGGCAGGGGAAAATTGACTGCCAGCCGCCACTCATGTTCTTCACTGAAAGCGGGGTTCTTGCAAAATGCGCTTTCCCCATTGATGGCGCGGAAAAGCTTGATGATCTCTCCCGTGGGCTGTGCGTTTTGTTTGAGCAGGGCGTTTAATACCTGGAAAATACTGCGGATATACGGACGGATCATGTCTTTTTGCTCCTGCTGCGTATACCGGATCGGCTGGAACTGGAAGGTATGCCCCGGCCCGTCCGCCTCATGGATGTCCACCAGCTTTTCGCGCAGCTTGTCCGCACGAAAGCCGATACAAACGCCGCTGCCGTCGTCCGCGTAACCGCGCCATTGGCTCAAGCTGTCGCCCCGTTCGGAAAAACAGATCGCATAGGTGATAAAATCATCATACCAGTGCTGTCCCGTGCTTTTGAGCTCAAAGCCGATCAATTCCCTGACCGCGTCGCGGCCGTTATACTCCGTTCCGCCATCCTCAAAGGAAAAAGGAAACGGATTTTTCTCGTATTCTTCGAGCGCCGTTTCCAGGATAAACCGCTGCAGCCATTTGCGCTCCATATAATCGTTGCTTTTGTCGATATCCGAAAGCCGCAGCGTACTGTTGGAAATAATGCTGTAAAAGCTTTCCACACTGCAATAATGATAAACCGTTTTGATTTCCCGTTCCATCGAAAGTCCCCCGTCGCGCACCCTAAAATACTTTTTTCATGCACACGCACAAATCGTCATTGCCAAACTGCCGGAAATATTCTTCGTCCAGCATCCTGTTCAAAAACGCAAAGCGCTCGTCCGCAACGTCCGTAAATACCGTTTCGACCATATCACATCTTTTTTAAAAACTCGTATAATTCGTTCAGCTGCTCCGCACTGTAATAAGCAATGGAAATGCGGCCTTTGTCCGCCGTTCCCATAAATCGCACCTTTGTTGACAATGCCTTTGAAAGCTCGTCCTGCGCTTCCTTCATCTCTACCGGCAGCGATTTCTTTTTAGCCCGGGGCCTTTGCACCGCGGGGCTTAGAAGTTCTTTTACCAGCGCCTCTGCGTCGCGCACCGAAAGATCGTTTTCCACCACCGTTTTGGCTGCGTCCGCGATCCGCTTTTCGTCCTCCAGCGGAAGCAGGCAGCGCGCATGTCCTGCCGACAGCTTCCCGTTTTCCACCAACGCCTTTACGCTGCCCGGCAGCGAACGCAGGCGCAGCAGGTTGGCGATCGCGCTGCGGCTTTTGCCCACGCGCTTTGCGACCTCGTCCTGCGTGAGCCCATATTCCATCATCAGCTCGTAAAGCGCCGCCGATTGTTCCATGGGGTTTAAGTCTTCGCGCTGGATGTTCTCGATCAGCGAAAGCTCCAGTATCCCCCTCTTATCGAGCTGCTTTACGACCACCGGGACTTTATTAAGCCCCGCGATCTTTGCCGCGCGGAAACGGCGTTCCCCCGCGATGATCGTGTACCGCCCTTCGTTTGGATACACGACGATGGGCTGCATGATCCCATGCATTTTGATGGACTGTGCCAGTTCATTCAATTTTTCTTTGTCGAATTTTTTCCGCGGTTGGTTCGTGTCGTTGTCGATCAGGAAAATGTCGACCTCGTTTACGCCCATATTTTCAACATGCTCTGTGGCTGCGTCCGCCATCAGCGCGCCAAGACCCTTTCCAAGACCTCTCTTCATGGTTTCCTCCGCAATGGTTTATGGTTTACTTCCTGTCGTTGACCAGGAACTCGCGCGCCAATTCGTTGTACGCTTCCGTTCCCAGGCATTTTTCGTCGTACAGCAATACGGGAAGCCCGTAGCTCGGCGCTTCGCCCAGGCGGACGTTGCGCGGGATCACCGTTTCATATACTTTGTTTTTAAAGAACTTCCGCACTTCTTCCACCACCTGCACAGAGAGGTTGGTACGGCTGTCGAACATCGTCAGCACGACGCCTTCGACCTCCAGTCCGGGGTTTAAGCTCTGGCGTACCAGCTTGACCGTGCTCATCAGCTGTGTCAGCCCCTCCAGCGCATAATATTCGCATTGGATCGGTACCAATATCTTATCTGCTGCGGTGAGTGCGTTGAGCGTGATCAATCCAAGGGAAGGCGGGCAATCCATAAAAATGTAATCATACAATCCTTTGACTTCCTCTAAGGCACGCTTTAAGATCGATTCCCTGGCCATCATGGAAACGAGCTCTACCTCCGCGCCTACAAGGTCGATATTCGCGGGCATCAAATCGAGCGTTTTGATCATCGTCGGCCGGATCGCTTCGAGCGGGGAGGTTCCCGTTACCAACACGTTATAAGAGGACTTGCTCAACCCCGTGCGCTCCACGCCAAGGCCGCTCGTGCTGTTGCCCTGCGGGTCGATATCGATCAGCAGCACGCGTCTTCCCATGCTTGCCACGCACGCGCTTAAATTGATGGCCGTCGTCGTTTTGCCCACGCCGCCCTTCTGGTTGGCGATCGCTATGATTTTACCCAAATGATTTCACTCTCCTCAGCATATAAACTGTCAAAACCAGTACTTCTTATTATAACGGAAAATGGCCGCATTGAAAAGTTTTGTTTCCATGTTTGCTTTTCCACAAAGTAAATCCCGCATTACATACAACATATCGTATGTATCACGGGATTTTTTCACTCATTCATACCAAATATGGAAATCAGGTTTTTTTAACAAACTTGTTCCCGCACTTGCTGCAGGTGATGCTGATCTTCCCCTTGCCCCGCGGCACACGCAGTTTTTGTCCACATTTGGGGCACTTGAAAGTCTTGTGCGTTTTGTCGACCAGGGTACCGCTTTTCAGTTTCCAAAACCATGTCTTGATCGCCCCCCATTTGCGCAGGTAGGCAAAGTTTTCCTGCTGGCGCCTGGTGATGTTTTTGGAAAACATCCGGTAGACCGCAAAAACAAGCGGAATCCAGCTCAACCAGCCGATGAACGCCACCGGCACAAACATCAATACAATGCTGAGGACGATGGATAGGATGATCAGGAACATACCCAGCTGGTCACCGCCGTACCTTCCCATCATAAATTTTCTGAACCAATTCATACCATTGCCTTCTTTTCTTCAGGATATTTCATTTTATCATACTTTTGCGAATCCAATATGAACTATTATAGGGGGGCCTTTACGATCTGCGCATACCGCCGTGGGTATTTTGCGGCGTTTTCCCCTGTTTTCCTGAAAACAAGGACATGGTGCGCATATTCCCCATGCGGCATCCTCACGGTTTGTAAGGGCTCCAAGTTCAGCGTCCTGAGCGCATTTTGGGCCTGCTTAAGCTCCGCTTCGTAATTCCCCTTATATGCTAAAAACAGCCCTCCGTTTTTCAGGAGGGGCGCGCACAGCTCGCATAATATACTTAAAGGTGCGACCGCGCGCGAAACACAGGCATCAAAGCTTTCCCGCGGCTTTCCTGCCGCGATCGCCTCCGCACGCTCATGGAATACCGTGATGTCGAGCGCCGCCTTCCTTGCTGCGTCAATAATGAAATCACATTTCTTTTTGGAGGATTCTATGGCAAACGCGCGGATATCCCCGCGCACCGCCTTTAGCGGGGCTATGGGAAACCCTGCGCCGCTGCCTACGTCAACGACCCTGCCGTTTTTCGGCAGCAACGCACAAGGCACGATGCTGTCAAAAAAATGCTTGAGCGCGGCGGCCTTTGGCTCTACGATCGCCGTCAGGTTGTACTGCCTGTTTGTTATGACCAGGCAGTCGTAGTAGGCTTCCATACTTTGCATGGCAGCTTTTGGCACCTCATAACCGTTTTGTGTACAAAGCGCATCCAGTTCTTCTAAAAACACCGACATTTCCGCCTCCGTTATTCTGCGGAAGGCCCTCGCCATACGCATTCCGTAAATTCCATATCCTCAAAAACCGCTTTGAACCCCTTCTCGTATGGGCTGCACGCGAATATGCCCACGCTAAGCGGTTCATTTTCGCAAAACATGTGGAAAAACCGCATTTGCCTGAAATTCTCTCCGTCCGTCGCGCTCTCGAACAGGAAATCATTGCCGCGCCGGCTCACGCGGTAGTACATGCGTTTTACCTTTTCACTGATATAAGTGCCGCCCCAGTCCGAGTAGCCCAGGTTCGTGACGACGCTGCCCAGCATCTGTTCGTCCCCTGTTTCGTATTCTGTACAAACCTTTGCCCAGTTTTCTTCATCCAGGTATAGGAGCGCCCCGCAATGGTCATAGAGTGAAGCGGTCGCAAAGGTCGTCTTTACCGTGAACGTGAATTCATTTTCCTGTGTGTCGATGAGCAGCGCGTGCGGATTGTTCTGGCAGGCGCCATAATAGGTACGCTGCCAGATATCCGTTCCGGGCTGTGTATAGATTACTGCTTTATGGCCGCTTTCCTCATGTTTTTCCGGCTCATTTAGCCATTTCGCCTTTTTGAAATCAAAATCCATGTCCTGCTCCTTGCGTAATGTTTCACGTGAAACATTTCCTTTACCATTACCGTGCCCTGCTATTTCCTTACTACATAAATGTAATGCGGCATATCTTCGCCATAGTAGTGACGGATATACGCTCCCTCCCGGCAGGCACCCAACGATTCCGCGACCTTTTGCGAGGCAATGTTGCTGTCGCGGATCTGGAAGGCCACTTCGTCGATACCCATCTTTGTAAATGCGTGATCGAGGAAAGCTTTTGCGCCTTCACGCGCATATCCCTGCCCCCAAAAACGTTTATCCAGAATATAACCGATCTCCCAGCGCCACCTGCCGTCGATCTCATTGTAAATAATGCCCATGGTGCCTACTGCATCCTGCGTTTGCTTGTTTACCGCAAGAAAAAAGGCGTAGCCATTGTCCTCGTAGCGTTTCAAGTTCTTATCCAGCCACTCCCGGACTTCTTCATCGGAAAAGCCATGCCCCCACGCATACATCACGTCCGGGGCTTTCAAAAAAACGGAAATCGTATCAAAATCTTCCTTCTTTAATTTCCTGAAAACCAATCTTTCCGATTCAACGGTTTTTTCCATCACGTCCTCCTTTTGGGGCGTCCTGTCCTGTAGTCCGTCTTTTCATTTGCCGATCGATGCCAGATACACCAGCAATACCGAAATATCCGCAGGCGATACTCCCGAAATGCGCGACGCCTGCCCCACGCTTAGCGGGCGCACATCGTTTAATTTTGCACGCGCTTCCAGCCGTAGCCCGCTGATCCGTGTATAATCTATCTCCGGAGGTATCTGCTTTTTGTTGAGCGCTTCCGCCGCCGCGACCTGCTTTAGCTGCTTATCGATATAGCCCGCATATTTAATATTTGTCTCGATCTGCAGGGCTATATCCTCTTCCAGTTCCGGGCAATGCCCGTAAAGCTGCCGGATATCTTCATACCTGACCCCCGGCCGCATAAGCAGAGCGGAAAGCTTCATTCCCTTACCCGTTTCCTGCATGCCGCGCTTTTTCAAAAAAGCATCCGCATCCATACGTCCCACCGTCGTTTCGTTGAGGCGTTTTGTTTCACGTGAAACATTTTCCATCTTATACATGAAGCGGTCGTAACGTGCGTCATCCACGAGCCCCACGTCCCGCCCGATCTGCGTAAGGCGCGTATCCGCGTTGTCCTGCCGCAAAAGCAAGCGGTATTCGGCACGCGCCGTCATCATACGGTACGGCTCTTTTGTCCCTTTCGTCACAAGGTCGTCGATCAACACGCCCGCATACGCCTGGTCGCGGCCCAAAATAACGGGCGACTGCCCATCCAGGTAGCGGCAGGTATTGATCCCTGCGACAAGTCCTTGCGCGCCCGCCTCCTCATATCCGGAGGTACCGTTGATCTGTCCTGCCGTAAAAAGGCCGGGAACATCCTTTGTTTGCAGGCTGGGCATAAGCCGCGTCGGATCGATGCAATCATACTCGATCGCATAAGCCGGGCGTACGAAATGCACCTTTTCCAATCCCGGAATCGTCCGGTAAAGCGCGACCTGCACCTCGACAGGCAAGCTGGAGGACATGCCCTGCACATATATTTCATTTGTATGCAGCCCCTCCGGCTCCAAAAACAGCTGGTGCCGCTCCTTGTCCGGAAATTTGACCACCTTATCCTCGATAGACGGGCAGTACCTCGGCCCGATTCCCTCGATCATGCCGCTGTACAGCGGGCTCCTGTGTATGTTCTCGCGAATGATCCCGTGCGTTTTTTCGTTTGTGTAGGTAAGGAAGCAGGGAACCTGCTCCCGCTCGATCCTGCTGCTCATAAAAGAAAAGGGTACGATCCTTTCATCCCCATACTGCGGCGTCGTTTTGGAAAAATCGATAGAGCGCGCATCCACGCGCGCAGGCGTACCCGTCTTGAAGCGCTGCAGCGAAAAACCAAGGGAAGAAAGGCTGCCGCTCAAATACTCCGCAGGGAAAAGGCCGCTCGGCCCGGCGCTTTTCGCAAATTCCCCAACGATCACCTTTCCTTTTAGATACACGCCCGTCGCCAATATGACTGCGCGGGCCAAGTACCGTGCGCCCATCGCTCCGGTCACGCCCGTGACGCCCTTGTCGTCCGTCATAAGCTGTGTGATTTCGTCCTGCACAAGCGAGAGGTTGTCCGTATTCTCAAGCACTTGCTTCATATAGGCCTGATACTGCTTTTTATCCTGCTGTGCGCGCAGCGAATGCACCGCCGGCCCTTTTTTTGTATTCAACATCTTGATCTGGATAAAAGTCGCGTCTGCGGCGAGGCCCATCTGCCCGCCCAACGCATCGATCTCGCGCACCAAATGCCCCTTTGCGCTGCCGCCGATAGCCGGATTGCATGCCATCAATGCTATGGCGTCCATATTGATCGTCGCAAGTAGCGTCCTTTTCCCAAGGCGTGCACAGGCAAGCGCAGCTTCCACACCCGCGTGGCCCGCACCCACGACCACGATATCAAATTGCCCGCCATCGTATTCCGTCATACGTTCTCCTTATTTCCCCAGGCAAAAATTCTCGAACACGCGGTCAATGATCTCCTCGCTGACCGTGTTGCCCGTAATTTCCCCCAAACTCATCCATGCTCCATTTAGGTCAATGGTCACGCAGTCCATATCCATTCCGTGTTCAAGAGCGTCCTGCGCTTCCCCTAGTTTTGCCGCCGCATCGAGCAGCGCATACCTGTGGCGCAAATTTGTAATAACCGTACCTTCCGCCGAAGTTTGATCCTTCAACGCATATTGATACAACCACGCCCTCAGTGCTTCCATGCCTTCGCCCGTTTTAGCGGAAACACATAGCACGGGATATGCAAGAAACTGTGATAAAACATCCTTTTCTGTGAGCCTCTCAGAAGCATCTAATTTATTCAAAACGACCAGAACATCGGCTTCACTGTTTTTAAGCGTTTCAAACACGTCCTGGTCTTCCGCCGATATTCCCTCCGCCGCATCCAGCACAAAAATCGTCAATTTACTCGTTTCTACGGCGTTTTTAGACCGTTCTACGCCTTTGCTTTCAATAAAATCGTCTGTGTTCCTGATTCCTGCCGTATCCGTCAGGTTTATCCTGATATCATCGATGTAAAAGCTTTGGTCGATCGTATCCCGCGTCGTGCCCGGAACGTCTGCCACAATGGCACGCTCGTGCCCCAAAAGCGCGTTCATCAAAGACGATTTTCCCACGTTCGGTTTTCCGGCGATCGCCACATCGAGCCCTTCCTTCAAGACCCGCCCCTGCTCAAACGTATCTGCCAATTGCCCGATGCTTTTTTTCAGTTTTCCAATCAACGGCAGCGCATCCGCGGTGATCTCGTGCTCCAGGTCTTCCTCCGGATATTCCACCGCTGCCGTGACCTGCGCCAACAGGTCGGTCAGCTCGCTTTGGAAGGCGGACACCGTATCCTTCAATCCTCCGGCAAGCTGCCTTAGGGAAGCTTTTGCCCCTGCCTTAGAGGAAGCGGAAATAAAATCGCATACCGCTTCTGCCTGCGTCAAGTCCATCTTCCCGTTCAAAAAAGCGCGCCGCGTAAACTCTCCCGCTTGTGCCGGGCGCGCCCCGGACGCAAATACGAAGTCCAGTACGCCGCGAAGCCCGACCAGGCTTCCATGGCAATGCAGCTCTGCCACGTCCTCGCCCGTATACGAATGCGGCGCCCGGAAAAACACAGCCATGCCTTCGTCCAAAAGCTCGCCGTCACGTACGATCCTGCCATGATACATCCGCGCGTGCTCAAAAACGCCACGCGAAAACACGCGCCGCAAAACATCTTTTGCCTGCGGCCCGCTGATCCTGATGATGGCTACGCCTCCCGTGCCGGGCGGCGTAGCGATTGCTGCAATGGTCTCCTCTTGCATCGTTGTTCCTCACATGATTCAAAAAAACCCGACTATTCAAAGCCGGGTCCGTTTGCGTATTAATCGGCGCTGCGCTTTCTCCTGATCACCACACGGCGGTAAGGTTCTTCACCTTCCGACATCGTTTCCACGCGGGGATTGTTCTGCAACGTTGCATGCAATATCCGGCGTTCGTATGGGTTCATAGGCTCCAGCGTGATTGGCTTTCCGGTTTTCGCCACCGTGCTTGCCAGCCTCTTAGCCAGTTTTTCCAATGTATGCTCACGCTTCTGGCGGTAGTTTTCCGCATCCAGCATGATCTTCTTGTAATCGTCTTTTCCCTTATTGACCGCAAGCCCCGTCAAATATTGCAGGGCGTCCAGCGTATCCCCCCGGCGGCCGATCAGCACCGCCGTATCCTTTCCGGTGATCTCGATCTGGATGCTTTTTTCACCTTCTTCTTTTAAGGCGCAGACAGCATCCACATCCATCCGCTGGAAAAGCCCGTTTAGGAAATTTTCCGGCGCACTGTCTCCCGGGACGACGTTTACGCGCGGCTTGCGTTCCTCGCTTTTGGCTGCGCCCTTATTGCTGCTCCGGGGCGCTGGTTTTTCTGGTTTTTCGTCTTCCTTTTTCGTCAGCCGGACGACCGCGTTTTTGCCGAGCCCGAAAAAGCCTTTACTTCCTTCGTGTACGATCTCAATATTTACTTCATCGAGGGCAAGGCCCAATTCCTCCAAGCCGCTGAAGATCGCTTCATCGACCGTCTTACCCTTTGCTTCCACATATTTCACGATTTCATCCCCCTTTTATACAACGCTGACCTCTTTCTTTTTTGCCCGTGCCTTTTTAATGAGGTCAACCAGCTTCATCTGCGTGAAGGCATACAAGCTGGAAATGAACCAGTAAAGGGCAAACGCTGTATTCGATGTTGCGCAAATCCAGATTGAAAAGATCGGGAAGATCCAAAGCATCATCTTGTTGGTGCATCCCTGTGCCTCTGCCTGTTCGCTGCCGCCGGAGGCAGCCATGTTCATTCCCCCGTTCATCGCGGCAGGATTGAATTTTTGCTGCAGGAACAATGCCACGCCCGCAAGCGCCGGCAGGATAAAGTATCCATTGTAGTTGGTGACCTTTCCGGCCGCGTCCACAAACCCGTTCGCCTGGAGTATCTGCGTCGTCAGCTGCGTATACGTCGCGTCCGGTACGCTCATCACGCCCGTCGAAAAATCAAGCAGCCCCTTGCTCTGTAACAGCCCCATCGTCTGCGGGGTGATGTACAGGGAGTTCTGCTGGATAAACGACAGGAACTCCGTCGAGTTTGGCAGGATGTTGGACATCCCGTTGTCCGGCTGCCAGAAGTTATGCACCCAGAAAAATTCGGGAAGCTGCACCGTACTCGCGCCATACTGCGCCGCGTCAAGCATGAGGGCTACCGTCTGCTGGCTCTGCAGAACACGCATTGCGCCGAAAAACGCAAAAAGGATCGGCAGCTGTATGAGCGACGGAAGGCAGCCCAGCATCGGCTTTACATTCATCTTGCGATAAAGCTCCTGCTGCTTTCTCTGCAGCTGCTGCGGATTGTTGGCATAGCGCTTTTGCAAGGACTGGATCTCCGGCCCGAGCGCTTGCATCTTAGCGGAATTGCTCCGCATTTTCAAGTCGAGCGGCAGCAGGCACAGGCGGATCAGAATCGTCAGGATAACGATCGTCAGCGCATAATCCGCAAATAGGCTGTTGAGCCCATTCATGCAAATGCTGAAAAAATCTGATAAAAAGTTATTATATAGAAAATCCAAGATCTATATCCTCCCCAAATTATGGAACGGGATCGTATCCGCCCGGAAACAACGGGTTACAGCGCAATATCCGCTTGATTGCCAGGAATGAGCCTTTGAGCGCGCCATATTTTGTGACCGCCTCGATCGCATACTGCGAACATGTCGGCGTATACCGGCAGCACGGGCGCAAATAAGGCGAGATCGCCCTCCTGTAAAACCTAATGAGCGCCAATATCACTTTTTTCATGCTTCTCTCCCTTCAGGGAAAGCAGTCCGGCCTTATTGAGGAGCGTTTGCATCTGTCTTTCGATGTCTGCAAACTCCGCCTCGCGGATCGTTGGCCGCGCCACAAAAACAAGACTGTAATTTCCGCTTAAAACAGGTAAAAACGTACGAAACGCTTCCTTTAGCCTGCGTCTTGTACGATTTCTCACCACACTGTTTCCTACTTTTTTGCTGACCGAAAATCCGACCCGCACGCCGCCATATCTGCCCTTTGCACAGATAAGCGTCATATCGCGCGATCCTGCAGGCTTCCCACGCCTGTAAACAAAGTTGAACTCCTTGTTTTTTTTCAGAGTCAGTATGTTCACTTTTTATGCAGACAGCACTTTTCTGCCCTTTGCACGTCTTCTTTTCAGGACATTCCTGCCGGCTTTCGTTTTCATTCTGCTCATAAAGCCGTGGACGCGGCTGCGTTTTCTCTTTTTGGGCTGATAGGTCATTTTCATAATCTCATTCTCTCCACTTCTGTAATCGTATTACTAACCGACATAAGCGCCGGAAGCTTGCACCATATTTTTTTCGATAAAAAGACGATTATTATTATATATTTATTAAGGTCAAGTGTCAACCAAAAAAAGGCATGCGCGAAGCCTAAACTTCCGTGGGCCTAAGTTCCGCCCCTTCAAATTCTTCCTGCGTCACCGCGCCGTTTTTTACCGCCGCCCGCTTGATCTCCTCATAATATCCTGCCATCACCGTATTATAATAAGGGCCTACATAAAATATCCACAATATCCCCAGCGTCATCACGGATAAGACCATCCACCCCAAAAAACTCAGCTGGGCCACGAATATTTTTGCCTTGTAACCGCGCATCATACGTTTGGATATCTCCACAGCATCCGGCCCGTATACGCGCGGGCAATCTGACAATATATAGGGCGTCATACAATAGGAATAACTTTTGACGATCCCCGGTACGATAAGGAGGATAGACCAGAGGAATATCCACAGGATCATCCACAACATACCCCCAAGCGCGTTTCCGAAGTTCTGGAACCCCCCCCAGGCATTTCCACACGCTTGTTTTCCTGCTTTCAAAAACATCGATATACATTCCCGCGGCGCCGACCGACAGGATAGGCTGCATCAACACCATGATGATCCCCAGCAGAACGGACGAGATCGTCGTGGCCACCGTCTGCACCAAACTCAGCTGGAAAATAAAAACCGTACAGTACAGGGCCGCGATCGTAAAAATCGTTCCCGTCCACATCATAAAAAAAGGAATGATCGAAACGATCAGTACCACTACGACCGACTTCCAGTATTGCCCCAAAAAATTTATTTGGGCTATCCTTTTTATTTCTCTTCTCTTTTTCATATTTTCCTACCGGACAGGTTTCCCTTTTTCTATCTTGTATTCTAATACAGTTTTTACGGTATTACAATTCCATCACTTTTTATTTCTTTTTTCCTTTCCCTTTTTTCTCCCTTTATGCTATAATAAAACACGTACAAACCCGCATGGTTATTCACATTTTTGTGGATTTTGTGGATAGATTTGTGGATAACGTTCGTATAACTTTTTACAAGAACATGGAAACACTTGTGCACAGCCCTTTTATCTGTGCACATAGTTATCCACATAAAATAAGGCAGAGGAATTTTTTTGATGGGCGTATTTAACATTCTATGGGAAAAAACATTGAGTTATTTGGAAGAAGAACTTCCCATGTTCCAATTTAACGTATGGATCAAGGAACTAAAACCGATCCATGAAGAAGACAATACTTATTATTTTGAAGTATCCAGCCCCATGCACAAAAACCTGATCAATGAAAAATACGCAGAGCAGATCAAAAAAACGATGCAGCTTGCCTATGAAGAGCTTTACGGCGCTTCTTCCGTCAATCTTTCGCTTCTCTTTGTAACGCCGCAGGAAGCGGCGAATATCAAGGTAAACGAGATCACGCCGGAAAAGCCGCAGCCAAAAAAGCCCATGGGCTCCACGCTCAACCCGGCCTATACCTTTGATAGCTTTGTCGTGGGCGAATCCAATAAATTTGCCAACGCCGCGGCCCTTGCCGTTGCGCAGTCCCCGGGACATTCCTACAATCCCTTATTTTTATACGGAGGTGTCGGTCTTGGCAAAACGCACCTGATGCACGCTATCGGCAACCATATCAAAAAAGAAAATCCGGATGCCCAGATCGTTTATGTCACCAGCGAAACTTTCATGAACGAGCTGATCCGCATGATCCAGCTTACCAATAACAATGCGAATATCGACCTGCGCGAGCAGTTCCGCAATAAATACCGCAATGTGGACGTACTTTTGGTGGACGATATCCAGTTTATCGCCGGAAAGGACGTAACGCAGGATGAATTTTTCCATACCTTCAACGCCCTGCACGAGCTCAATAAGCAGATCGTGATTTCTTCGGACCGGCCGCCAAAGGAAATGGAAAAGCTTGAAGAACGCATGCGTTCACGCTTTGAATGGGGCCTTATCGCAGATATCAAAATGCCCGACTATGAAACGCGCGTAGCCATCCTTTTGAAAAAAATGCAGGCATTAAAGGAACAGAATCCCGATATCCTTCCTATTAAGAATGAAGTCTTCCACTATATCGCGCAGCAGAAGGATGCCAGCATCCGTACGCTTGAGGGGGCGCTGCAAAAGGTCATTATGTATGCGGAGCTGCATAACGATATTTCCTCCATTCAGGAAATAGACCTTGCACTTGCCCAAAAAGCGCTGGACGACTTTTTCAGTACGCCTACGGTCAAAGCGATTACGCCAAAATCGGTCGTGGACGTCGTATGCAGCTACTACGATGTAAAGGAAGACGATCTAAGGGGCCAGAAAAAAAACCGGGAAATCGCGTTTCCACGGCAGATCTCCATGTATATCCTGCGCGATATGACAGACCTTTCCTACCTGAAAATCGCTGAATTTTTCGGTAAAAAAGACCATACGACCGTTATCTATGCCGAGGAAAAAATTAAAAACCAGATCAAGGAGGATATCGAACTTAAGCGGATCGTTGAGGATATCGAAGCAAGAATTAAGGGATAACGAAAGAACATCTTGCGGATAAAAAATATATCGTTTTATTTTCTGGCTGCTGTAAAAATTTTTATCCACGAATTGAAACCATTCTGTGCACGGACATGCCTTGGAAAAAAGACACTCCATACACAAAACGGATAGCAGGAAAATACGGCTACATTAGGAAAAAAAGGGCTTATCCACATTATGAACATGCCCTAATACATACAACTGACACATATATGGTTAATTAAAAAATGGAGGACTGGCGTCATGCAATTCACATGTACGAAAACAAATTTACTCACAGCCATCGGAACAGTGAACCGCGCTGCTTCAAAAATGCAAAAAACAATCCTGGAGTGCATCCTGTTTTCCTGTTCTGAAGATGGAATTACGCTAAAGGCAACGGATATCGCACTTTCCATCAAGACTGAAATGGAGGCGCAGGTAGAAAAGACAGGGGATGCTGCAATTCCCGCAAGGCTTTTATATGAAATCATCAACCGTTTCCCGGACAGCGATGTTAGCTTTTCGAGCATCAATGAAAATTCTGTGGAGATCAGCTGCCTGAATTCAAAAGTCGTATTGCAGCAGATGAATCCGGATGAATTTCCTGTTTTTCCTGTGTTAGAGCAAAATGAACAGATCAAAATCCCGCAGAATATCCTCAAGAGTATGATCAACCAGACGATCTTTGCTGCGGCGATCAATGAAGATAAGCCGATCCTGACAGGACTTTTTTTTGATATAGGAAAGGATTCCCTGACGATCGTGGCGCTTGACGGGTACCGTATGGCGGTCAGAAAACAGCAGGCGATCTCCGATATCGAAAAAAACTGCGTGATCCCGGCGCGTACGCTGCGCGAGGTATCCAGGATCATAGACGATACGGAAGAGAATATCAAAATTTCGATCAGCGGGAATATGGCGCTTTTTGAAGCAAACCATACGCAGATATTTACGCGTCTTTTGGAAGGGGAATATATTAATTACAGGAACCTCCTGCCCAAGGATTGTGCGACAAGCGTCAAAGTGGAAACGGGTATGCTCAAGGACAGTATTGAGCGTGCATCGATCCTGGCCCGCGAGGGAAGCAATAATGTCGTGAAATTTGAGATCAGGGAAAAGAATCTGGATATTACCTCCAATTCGGAAATGGGTAATATCGACGAAAAAATTCCCGTGATCACGGAAGGAAACGATTTGAAAATCGCATTCAACGCAAAATATGTGCTCGACGTGTTAAAATGCGTAGAAGAACCGGAAATCCTCATGCAGTATAATACGGGAGTAAGCCCGTGTATCGTTAAGCAGGAGAATTCGGATATTTATGAATACCTGATTTTGCCGGTACAGTTGCGTGAGGATTGATTTTAAGCAATGAGATAAAAAATGCGTATACTGGTTTGGTATACGCATTTTTTAAGTTTAAAGAAGGAAATATTGATGTTTTTAAAGAATATCAGGCTGATTCATTTCAGGAATTATAAACAATTGAACATGGATTTTTATCCGGGCATCAATATCCTTTACGGCAAAAATGCACAGGGGAAGACGAATGTCTTAGAGGCGATCAATATTTGTGCCAATGGAAAATCGTTTCGCGTAAATACGGATAGTAAAACGATCATGTTTGAACAGGGCGAAGCGTATATCAGGGCGGAATTCGTGCGTAACGGCGAAACCAACTATATTGAGGTGCTGATCGAAAAAGAAAAAAAGAAAGGCCTGAAAATAAACGGCATACCGGCGAGGAGTTTAAAGGAATTGCTGGGAAACCTTTATGTCGTGGTCTTTTCGCCCGAAGATATCAAAACAGCCAAGGAAGGGCCGTCTCTCAGGCGGGGGTTTTTGGACGGGGAGATCTCCAAAATCCGTCCTTCTTATGTGGATGCTTTAAAAAAATATACGCGCATTATCGCGGAAAAAAATGCCGTATTGCGCTCCAAACGTGTGAAAAATCCGGAAACGGTGCTCGAAGCATATAACGATCAGCTGGAAAGCTATATTAAAATCATTTTGAAAAACCGGAAATCCTATATCAAAAGGCTGAACGAATATGTAAACAGGACGCATCAGGAGATATCCGGCGGGACGGAAAAGATCACGATCCGCTACAAGGAGACCATTCCCGAAAAGCAAGTCAGGGAAACGCTGCAAAAACTGGTAAAAAAGGAGATTGCCGATTTTGGCTGCGCAGCAGGCCCTCACAGGGACGATATCGATATCATGATAAATGATAAGGACGTACGCATTTACGCGTCACAGGGGCAGCTCAGGACGCTTATGCTGGCTATCAAAACGGCATGCCTTAGGATTCTCGAAGAAAGCACGGGGGAAATGCCTGTTCTTTTGCTGGATGATGTTTTTTCGGAACTTGACGATACGCGCAAGAAGAATTTACTGCATGTTTTAAGGGGAATACAGGTCTTTATCACGACCGCCGGGACGGAAGAAATAAAATCCTCGGAAAACGTGCATAAATTCGAGGTTTCCGGCGGCAAAATAACGCCAAAAACGTAAAAAACGCTTCCCTATTATATATATATATAGTATAATATATATAGTAGGGGAGTTTTGTTTTATATGATTTTACATTTGGGAAACGACTGTTTTGCAAGAACAGAAAATATTGTGATGATCCTGGACTATGAAGAGGCTGTAAAAAATGAAGATACAAGCCTTTTTTTAAAGGGGATCGAGTGTTTAAAAATTGCGGAAGACAACCCAAAATCCATTATTATTACGCAGGAAGGCGAAAAGAAGCAGGGCTTTCTTTCGCCTATTTCGTCGCGTACGCTGCTTCGGCGCAGCAAGAAGTTTGAACTGGAAGAAGAAAATTGTGTTTTGAGATAAAAGAGAGGTACATGCATGAGCAATCAGAATGAACATTATGACGAGAGTCAAATCCAGATTTTAGAGGGACTGGAGCCTGTCCGCAAGCGTCCGGGCATGTATATCGGGTCTACCGACCTGCGCGGGCTGCACCACCTCGTATATGAAATCGTGGATAATTCCATCGACGAAGCGATGGCAGGTTTTTGCAGCGATATTTATGTTGTGATAGAAGAGGACGGGAGCCTTTACGTAAGGGACAACGGCCGGGGCATCCCCACAGGCATGCATCCGCAGGCGGGCGTTTCCACTCTGGAGGTCGCGCTTACCATGCTGCACGCGGGCGGAAAGTTCGGCGGCGATGGGTATAAGGTGTCCGGCGGCCTGCATGGCGTGGGCGTATCCGTCGTCAATGCGCTTTCAGAAAAACTGGTGGCAAAGGTAAGGCGCGATGGAAAAATACATCGCCAGGAATTTACCCGCGGCGCGCCCGTTACGGGGCTGGAGATCGCAGGGGAATGCGGGGAAGACGAAACGGGAACGGAAATCCGTTTCTGGCCGGATCCTGAAATATTTGAAGACGTCAATTTTGTTTACGATACGCTGCGCGTAAGGCTGCGCGAAATGGCGTTCTTGAACAAGGGAATCAGCATCACGCTGGAAGACCTGCGCGGTGAAAAGCCATTAAAACAAGTATATTGCTACGAAGGCGGGATTAAATCCTTTGTGCAGTACCTGAATAAAAACAAAAACCCGCTCTTTGAAGAGCCGGTCTATTTCTGCGCGGAAAAAGGAACTTCCATGGTGGAAGTCGCGATGCAGTATAACGAAGGGTATGCGGAAAATATATTTTCGTTTGCGAACAATATTTCCACGCACGAAGGCGGCACGCACCTGAATGGCTTTAAAAACGCGCTCACGCGCGTTGTGAACGATTATGCAAAGCGCATGAAGCTGGTCAAGGAAAACGAGCCTGCGCTCTCCGGAGAGGACATCAGGGAGGGTTTGACAGCTATTATCAGTGTCAAGCTTGTGGAACCCCAGTTCGAGGGACAGACGAAAACAAAGCTTGGTAACAGCGAAATGCGTGCGCTTACGGACAGTACGGTCGCGGAAGGGCTGAATACGTTCCTGGAAGAAAATCCCGCGACTGCAAAAGTCATTGTGGATAAATGCCTGACCGCGAAACGCGCGCGGGAGGCTGCAAAAAAGGCAAGGGAGCTGACGCGGCGTAAAACGGCGCTCGAATCTGCGGCGTTGCCGGGCAAGCTTGCGGACTGCAGCGAAAAAGACGCCAGCAAGTGTGAAATCTTTATCGTCGAGGGCGACAGCGCCGGCGGCAGTGCCAAACAGGGACGCGACCGCCGCTTCCAGGCGATCCTGCCTCTTCGCGGTAAGATTTTGAACGTGGAAAAGGCGCGGCACGACCGTGCCCTTGCCAATGCGGAGATCAAGGCCATGATCACTGCGTTCGGCGCGGGCATGGGAGAGGAATTCGATGTGGAAAAGCTGCGTTACCACAAGATCATCTGTATGACGGATGCGGATGTCGACGGCAGCCATATCCGGATTTTACTGCTTACGTTTTTCTACCGCTACATGCGCCCGCTCATTGAGAACGGCTATGTGTATATCGCGCAGCCGCCGCTTTACAAGGTGAGTAAAAAGGGCACGGAGGATAAATATTTATACAGCGACGAAACGCTGCAGGAATATTTGAAGGAAGTGGGCGACGGCGCGGCGATCCAGCGGTATAAGGGCCTGGGTGAAATGAACCCGGATCAGCTTTGGGAAACGACGATGGATCCGGAAACGCGTACGCTTTTGCAGGTGGATATGGATAATGCCATCGAGGTGGAGGAAACGTTTTCCGTCCTCATGGGCGACAGCGTAGAACCGCGCAGGGATTTCATCGAGGAGAATGCGAAGCTGGTCGCAGATTTAGATATCTAAGGGAAAAACCAATACTTTTCGGAAAGAAGAGGTTCATGTTTTGGAAATAACAAAAAATATTGTACCGATTGACATTAATAAGGAGATGCAGAAGTCGTTCATCGCCTATGCGATGGCGGTCATCATCAACCGCGCGCTGCCGGATGTACGCGACGGCTTAAAGCCGGTACACCGCCGGATATTGTATTCGATGGGCGAGCTCAACATGTATCCGGACAAACCGTACCGCAAAAGCGCGCGCCTCGTAGGCGACGTACTCGGTAAGTACCATCCGCACGGCGATACGGCGGTATACGACGCAATGGTCAGGATGGCGCAGGATTTCTCCATCCGCCACCAGCTCGTCGACGGCCACGGGAACTTTGGCTCTGTGGACGGCGACGGCGCCGCCGCCATGCGTTATACGGAAGCGCGTATGTCCAAAATCACGATGGAGCTGATGCGCGACATCGACAAGGACACGGTCGACTTCTATCCGAACTTTGACGAAACGCTGGAGCAGCCGTCCGTGCTGCCGGCGCGCTTTCCAAACCTGCTTGTAAACGGAACGGGCGGTATCGCGGTCGGTATGGCAACGAATATCCCGCCGCACAACCTGGCGGAAACGATCAACGCGACCATTGCCCTCATCGATAATCCGGATATCACGATCGAGGAGTTGATCGATATCATCCCCGGGCCGGATTTTCCGACAGGTGGTATCATCATGGGCGTGTCGGGCATCCGCGAGGCATATAAAACGGGCCGCGGCAGGATCCGCGTGCGTGCGAAAGCGGAGATCGAGAAATACAACGAAGACCGTGAGCGGATCGTTGTAACAGAAATCCCTTACCAGGTCAATAAGGCGACGCTGGTCGAAAAAATCGCTGAATTGGTACACGATAAACGGCTGGAAGGCATTTCCGACCTGCGTGACGAATCTGATAAATCGGGCATGCGTATCGTGATCGAATTAAAGCGCAACGCGAACGCAAATGTGGTTTTGAACCATCTGTATAAGCACACGCAGATGCAGGATACGTTCGGCGTGATCATGCTGGCGCTGGTGGATGGCGAGCCAAGGGTTTTGAGCCTCAAGGCAGTGCTGGAGCATTATTTGGAGCACCAAAAAGAGGTCATTGTACGCCGTACAAAATTTGAATTGGAAAAAGCGCAGAAACGCGCGCATATCCTGGAAGGGCTGATCATCGCCCTCGATAATATCGACGAGATCGTAAACCTGATCAAAAAATCGCCGGACGCAGCGACAGCGCGTGCGGCACTGTCCGAGCGCTTCGGTCTTTCGGAGGTACAGGCCCAGGCGATCCTCGATATGCGCCTGCAGCGTTTGACAGGTTTAGAGCGCGACAAGATCGAAGCGGAATATAAGGACATCCTGTCCAAGATCGAGCATTTCAACGCGATCCTTTCCACGCCGCAGATGGTTCTTGACATCATCAAGGAAGATTTGGCGGAGATCCGGGAAAAATATGCGGATGCACGCCGGACGGAGATCACGTTCGACGAAGACGACATCGACCTTGATGAGCTGATCGCACGCGAGGATATGGTGGTGACTCTTACGCATTACGGGTATATCAAGCGTATCAGCCTGGAGACCTACCGTGCGCAAAAACGTGGGGGACGGGGCATCACGGCCATGTCCACGCGGGAAGAGGATTTCGCGGAACAGGTCTTTGTCACCTGCACGCACAACCAGCTTTTGTTCTTTACGAATAAGGGCAAGGTTTATATGAAGAAGTGCTACCAGATCCCTGAGGCAGGCAGGACGGCCAAAGGAACGGCGATCGTCAATATGTTAAACCTCGACCCGGATGAAAAGATTTCGGCTGTGTTCCCCATCGAGTCGGAAATCGAGAAGGATTCCAACCTTGTGATCGTCACCAAGGGCGGCGTGATCAAGAAGACACCGTTCAGCGAGTATTCCAATATCCGCCAGAATGGTTTAAAAGCCGTCAATTTGCGCGACGACGATGAATTGATCTCCGTTATGGAAACGGATGGCTCGAAAAATATCGTGGTTGGTACGCGCGATGGGATGTCCATTATCTTTAACGAAGAAAACGTGCGTCCGATGGGCCGAGTCTCCACGGGCGTCCGCGCGATCAAGCTGCGGGAAGGCGATGAAGTCGTGGATGCCTGTATCGTGGAAAAAGACCAGCAGATATTGGTTATCACGGAAAATGGATACGGGAAACGTACGCAAGCGAGCGAATACCGTTTGCAGACACGCGGCGGCATCGGGCTTAAGACCATGAACATCACGGAAAAGACCGGGAAGATGTGCGGCCTTAAAATCGTGGACGGCAGCGAGGAGATCATGCTGATCAACGACGCGGGCGTGGTCATCCGCATGAGCGTGGACGAGATATCGCTGATCGGCCGTTCCACACAGGGGGTGCGATTGATGCGCGTGGATGATGAAACAAAGGTCGTATGCGTCGCCAAGTTCGTGGAGAACGAATATGACGACGCTGATCCGGAAGGCTGCGGCTGTGAGGCAGGGGAAAAGGACGCGCCGCAGGAACAGGAATAGATAATAGGAAATAAAAAAGCAGATGCTCAAAGGCATCTGCTTTTTTTGCCGTTTAGAAGGAAAGGGAAATTTTATCGGAGACAAAAATATCGTCCCACGTCTCGGTGGAAAAAACGTTAAAAGCGAATTCCGCAGTTTCCAAAGTCGTAATCCCTTTTTCTTCCATATCCCAGGAAGCGATCGTGATAGCGTCTACCGCTTTTTTGCCCGCTGTTACGTCTGCGGACATAATACCGGAGAGCATGATCCCGTTTACGGACATATCCCGCACCTGGATGGTAACATCCTGGGCGGAACTATTCTCGATAGACAGTTTGATTTCAGGGCCTGACCATCCGTCGTAATTGACGCCGGTATAAGTGATCTTGATGCCGTCCTGATCCATCAATACCTGATTTGCTTCTGTGGAACTCCCGGCAGGGGAAACAGGGGTGTCCGGTTCCGTATCGGGCGAAGGTAGAGCCGTAACAGCATCAAGCTCTTCTTGCAGTGCGTCGCGTTCCGCCACGACCGAATCATAGTCCATCTGCAAAGATTCATATTCTTCCTGCAGGGCTACATACTGTTTGACAGGGACGCCCGCGCAACCCGTAAATGCACATGCAAGCACCACACACATCACTACAATCAATACTTTTTTCATCATCCTACCACCTTGTTTGCAATCTTGTATCCACAGCATACTATGTTTTCCTGAGTTTTTCAAGGCAAAGGACGGTGCGGCTTTTCATTATAGAAAAAAAGGCTTTACAGAAAGGATTTTTCTTGACAAATATATTAAGTTATTGCTATACTATTAAAGCGTATTTGAATGGGAGATGTTCACAAAGCTGCGGAATATTTCTTTTGGAGAGGTACCGAAGCGGTCATAACGGGGCGGTCTTGAAAACCGTTAGGGTGCAAGCCCACATGGGTTCGAATCCCATCCTCTCCGCCAATTTTAAAAAATTGCGGAGAAACCGCTTTATATAAATCATCAAAAAATTCAGTTGGAGAAGTACCCAAGTACGGCTGAAGGGGCTCCCCTGCTAAGGGAGTAGGCTGGGGTAACCGGCGCGAGGGTTCAAATCCCTCCTTCTCCGCCAAACCCGCTCTATGAGCGGGTTTTTTATTGCCGCGCCAACTTATGCGCCAAATAAAATTCTTTGAGCTCTGCCTTGACCTGATCGGGCAGGTCGTGCCAGCGTATGCCGTGGATCGCGCCCTCAAGGCCGCATAAACGGTTATAACAAGCTGACGGATCCATCGCCTGAATCCTGAGCCATGCATCCCGGCTGCCGATCTTCAGCAGGTCTTCCGCTGTCTGGATGCCCACATCGTTTAGTTGCTGCTTCAACACCGCGCCGATATTCGGCAGCTTCGATAATTCACCCATGCTTTCTCCTCTTATACCAGCTTTCCTTTTAATTGCTCGACTGTGTGCGCGCTGAGCCCTGCCTGCAGCAAATAGTCCTCCGCAGTCTCGTAATGCCGGTACATGTACTGCATCAGTTTCTGCATAAAGGATGACTTGGACTGGAAAACAAAATCCGGAACCTCGATCCCGGCGGACTGTATCATTTTCTGCTGCTCCAAAAAGACGGGCTGCATGTATTTTTCCGTAACGCTGTAATCGTCGATGATCGATTTGTCGTCCACGCCGGCCAGCTTCAATAAGAGCATGGTGACGATGCCGGTACGGTCTTTTCCTGCGGTACAGTGGTAAAGGGCGCAACCCTCCGCTCCCGCCAGCTTGCGAAAGATCGCCGCCAGGGTCGTTTTGCTGTCCTCGACAAGGCGGATATACATTTCCGACATATCGCTGGGCATCTTGCCCTGCAAAAAGGAGGACTGGATGTTGTCCAGCAACGGAAAATTCATATATTCCATGACCTGGCGGTCGACCGCGTCCGGATTGCGCTGTGTTTCTGCCTCCGCGCGCAGGTCAATCACCAGCCGCACGCCGTAATCGTACAAATATTTCCGGTCGTCGCCGGTCAGGTTTGCAAGGCTGTCGGCACGCAAAAACGATTTGTACTTTGTCGTTTTTCCCTCTTGCACAGGGTAACCGCCTAAATCGCGTACATTGTACGCCCCCGTAAGCGGCAGGGGTTGTGATATGAAATCCATGGCGAAAAACCTCCTTGCCATGCTATAATAATGCATCATGGGATATTATTTGTGTTATTTACTGGCAATCAATGTCATTGCCTTTCTGGTATGCCTTATAGATAAACGTGCCGCGAGGAGGTCTAAACGCCGAATCTCCGAGCAAACGCTGTTTTTATTGTCTGCCTTTGGCGGGGCATTTGGCTTTTTGGCCGGTATGCTAACATTGCGGCACAAAACGAAGCATTTGGGTTTTTGCATCGTGATCCCGCTTTTTTGTATGCTGTGGGCGGTGGGGACGGTGCTGATCGTCAAATATTGCCTGTAGGGCGCGTTCCTTTTTGGTTACCTCCTGCGGGAAAGCAAAAACAACCGCAGGAAGGAAAGGAAGGAGGCCAGCATGGCCGCGACATAGGTCATGGCCGCTGCATTGAGCATTCTTTTGGCTTCGCCCTGTTCCTGCAAGGTAAGTACGCCGGAGGCCTGGATATTTGCCATGGCCCGCTTGGAGGCATTGAACTCCACGGGCAGCGTGACCAGCTGGAAGATCACGACCGCAAAATATACCCACGCGCCGATGTCCACCAGCACGCCCATGTTCTCACGGAACAGCAGGCCGATCAGGATCAGCGGAAAAGCCAAGCTGGTCGCGATGTTGACCACGGGTACGATCGCGTTACGCACGCGCATGGGGCCATATTTTTTGAATCTCTGCAGCACGTGGCCACATTCGTGCGCCGCAATGGATACGGCGGCGACGCTGTGTTTGGCGTATACGCCTTCTGAAAGGCTCACCGTATTGTTGCGCGGGTCGAAGTGGTCGGTCATCTGTCCCTCTACCGCCTGCACGCGCACACCGTCGATGTTGTTTTGCCGGAGCATCGTCTGGGCAAATTCCCTGCCTGTAACGCCGCTTTGCGCGGGGATCTCCGAATATTTTTTATATGCGGAGCTGACCTTTGCCTGCGCCCAGATCGTAATGATGAACGCGGGGATGAGGATCAGCCATGTCCAGTCAAACCATAGGAAAAATGGCATCGTATTTCCCTCCTTCTATTCTGCCGGTAAGGGGCGCCGCTCAAGGAATATGCCCGCTTACCATCATGATGATAGCATCATTTTATGAACTACGTATGATATATAAACGAAAAGTGACGTGCCGAAAACATCTGCGAATAGCTGCGCACGTGCAAAAACAAAGGATCGGCAATTAGCCGAGGGGCACGAACGTGGGCTTCATCTCCTCGAAGGTGCAGATGTATTTGGCGCCGCTGCTCAAAAGCAGCTCGCGCGCTTCCCTGAATTTATGCCCGATCACGTCCGCGCTGTGCGCGTCACTGCCGATGGTCACGACCTCGCCGCCAAGCTCGAAGAAACGCTTGATGATGGTAGGGTGCGGCGTCGGGTAGCCGTGGATGTAATAGTTGCTCGTATTCACTTCAATGCCCCGCCCCTTGCGGATGGCGGTCAGCAGGATTTCGTCCAGCAAGTCGGGGAAGTCTTTGTACTGGAAGGGCGCGTCGCCGGGAGCAAGGTCACACTTGTCCAGGTATTTGTCGATATACCCCAAATGCGCGATCACGCAATAATCTCCCTTGAATTCCTTTAAATCATAGAGCGTTTCGCTTAAGTATGCCTCCTGCGCCTGCCGCAGCGTACGTCCGGGAAACAGGTCGCCGAAAAAAGGATCCTGACCGAGCGCCGTGTGCTGCGAAGCGATCACAAAATCAAACCCGCGCCCGGAAAGGTCGTCCGCGATGCGTGTAAGCCAGCCGGGGATGAGCGCCGCTTCCACACCTGCGCGTATTTTTATTTCGGGCACAGCGGCACGCGCCTTTTTGAGCTCGCTGAAATAAAGGTCAAAATCAAAATACGGCTTGGATTCCTCATATGGATAACCGAGCTCATGGTGCTCGGTAAAGCATATTTCCTGAAACCCTTTATCGCGCGCTGCCTGCGCACATTTGAGCATACTGTCGTGCCCGTCGAACGACACGGTGGAATGGACGTGATAATCAAACATAGTGTGCCTCGCTTCCCAAAATTCAAAATTCTATCCTTATCATATACTATCCGGGCGCACAAGTTCAAGCTGCATGGCGGTTTTATTCGCGCGGGAAATGTGCTATACTATACTGTATTTAATTTTAATGTTGAGGGGAACTATGCAAGGGACATCAAAGGTACGTTATTTGTGCGAGGCAAGCCTGATCGCCGCGATCTATGCGGCGCTGACGCTGCTTTTGGCGCCGCTTAGTTACGGGAGCGTGCAGGTGCGTATTTCAGAGGCGCTGTGTGTGCTGCCGTTTTTCACGCCTGCGGCGGTGCCCGGGCTGTTTATCGGCTGTATGCTCGCAAACCTTTATACGGTGGGCTTGGGGATCATGGATATCGTGGTCGGCAGCTTGGCGACCCTTCTCGCCGCGACGGTCACTTGGCTGATCCGCAACAAAAGCAAATGGCTGCTGCCGCTGCCGAGTGTGGTCGCCAACGCGTTTTTGGTAGCGTGGGTGCTGGTGGCGCAGGGGCAGACCCCGTTTCCCTACTGGGTCAACGTTCTCAGCGTAGGTGCAGGGCAGGCGGTCGCCTGTTACGCGATAGGTATGCCGCTTTTCTTCTTGCTGAAGCGCTACCAAAAGACGATTTTCAAAAGGGTTTAATGCGAAAGGAAAGGGTGTAACAATGAAAAAGATATGCGTATTCGGATCCTCTTCCTCGGTGCTGGATCAAAGCTATTTTGACGACGCTTTTCTGGTGGGAAAGCTGATTGCCGAAAATGGATGGGAGATGGTTTTCGGCGCAGGGGATATGGGTATGATGGGGCATGCGGCACGCGGCGTAAAATCCGCCGGCGGACGGATCACGGGCGTGCTTCCGGAGTTCATGAACCTGCCGGGTATCCCGTTTGAGGATTGCGACGAGCTCATCGTTTCCCCGTCCATGCGCGAGCGCAAGTTCGTGATGGAAGAAATGGCCGATGCGTTCATTGTGACGGCGGGCGGCTTCGGTACATTTGAGGAGCTGTGCGAGGTCATTACCTTAAAGCAGCTGAAACGGCATGAAAAAGCGATTGTCATTTTAAATACCAACGGTTTTTACGACGAGATGATCGCCATGTTTGAAAAAAGCGTAGCGCAGAGGTTTGCCAAGGAAGAGGCGCTCAGTGTCTACGAGGTCGTCAAAACGCCCGGGGAGGCGGTCGACGCGATCAAAAATTACAAATACCAGGCCATGGGGAGCAAGTGGTTTACGCCGGATGCCCCGTAAGGCGGGCCGCGTTGAGGGGTCAGAAATGAATCAATTACCGATGGGGTTTCGCGAGATGTTCCGGAAATCCGCGTATGCCTACAGGAAAAATTTTGGGAAGCTGTTTGTGCCGCTGTTGTTGTTCCAGCTTGTACTGCTCGTCCCGCTGATGTTTTTCACGATGCCGGGCACGGTTTCTGTGGCGCGCTCGCTTTTGCTGACGCTTTCACAGACAGGCGGCAGCAGTTTGAGCTCCGTGCTCTCTATCCTGGGGATCGTACTGTGCATCGCTCTCTTTTTGTCGCCGCTCATGGTTTCCAACGTGGTATATGTGATCGACAGCGATTACCATAACAGGGAAATCACCTTTCAGGATGCGGCGGCGCACGCAAAGAAGCGCTACGGCAGTATGCTCCGGTCGTATTTTGCGATCATTGCGCTGCTTGTCCCTGTCGTTGTGCTCATCGGCTGCGTGGTCGGGACAGGCGCGTTTGTAGACGGCGTCCTCCAAAACACACTTTCGGCAGGCGAGATCGTGGCAGTGGTATTGCTGGCGGTTGCCGCGCTGTTCATCTTGTTTGGTATCGTGTTCGTGCCCTACACGGTGGCGATCCAGGGCAAGGCGGGCTTTGGCGCGGTGTTCACGTCTTACCGCTACGCGTTCCTGGGAAATTTCTGGGGAAATTTCACACGTATTTTAACGGCTGCGGCCATCGTAGCGCTGGGCGGCGTGGTCGTCAACTGGCTGTCGCAGCTGCCCTTCAAAGAACTGTATGAGCTCTACCTTGTGGATCCGATGCTCGCGCTGCAAAACCCGCTGATGATATTCGTCATCCTGCTCGCTCTTGCGGCCATCGTGATCGTCACGCTGATCTTCCCGTTTTGGTATGCGTTCACTTACCATACCTACAAGAACGCCAAATATGAATATGAAAAAAAGTACCCGCGCAAAGAGCGGGATCATGCTTGAAACGATAAAAGGAGAATGAAACGAACATGAGAGCGATCGTAAGCGTCCTCGGACACGATAAGCCGGGCATCATTGCCAAAGTATCGAATACCCTATACGAAGTGAATGCGAATATCCTCGACATCACGCAGACAGTGCTGCGCGACGAGTACTTTGCCATGACGATGCTGATTGACCTTTCCGCATTGAATGCATCTTTTGAGCAGCTCAAAACGATGCTTGAAGCTGCGGGAGAGGAGATCGGGCTGGAAGTCCGCCTGATGCGCGAAGAGATATTCAACAGTATGCACAGGATATAAGGGGCGGGCGCAATATGATAAATCAAAAAGATATACTAAAAACGATAGATATGATCTCCAAACAAAACCTCGATATCCGCACCATCACGATGGGTATCTCGCTTTTGGATTGTGTGGGCGGCGACGCAAAAACAGGCGCGCAGCGCGTGTACGAAAAGATTGTGCGGCAGGCAAGGTATTTGGTGCCCACGGGAGAAGCGATCGAGGGTGAGTTTGGCATCCCGATCGTCAATAAACGGATATCCGTGACGCCCATATCGCTGATTTCGCAGGGCTGCGGGGACTATGTACTGTTTGCAAAGGCGATGGACAAGGCCGCAAAAGAGGTGGGCGTGGACTTCATCGGCGGATATTCCGCGTTTGTCCAAAAGGCGGCGACACAGGCAGAAAAGGAATTTATCGATACGATCCCGGAGGCGCTGGCGCAGACCGACCTCGTGTGCTCCTCCGTGAATATCGGCACCACGCGCGCGGGCATCAATATGGACGAGGTCGCGCACATGGGGCGCATCATCAAAAAGAGCGCGGAGCTGACCGCGGATCGTGACGGCATCGGCGCTGCCAAGCTGGTCGTATTCGCAAATGCGGTGGAAGATAATCCCTTCATGGCGGGGGCGTTCCACGGCACGGGCGAGGGAGACTGCGTGATCAACGTAGGCGTATCCGGCCCGGGCGTTGTGAAAGTCGCGCTGGAAAATAAAAAAGGACAGCCGTTTGATGAGATCGCGGACACGATCAAGCGCACGGCCTTCAATATCACGCGTATGGGACAGCTAGTTGCACGCGAAGCAAGCCGCAGGCTGGGCGTTCCCTTTGGCATCGTCGATTTATCGCTGGCGCCAACGCCCGCGATCGGCGACAGCGTCGCGTATATCCTGGAGGAAATGGGACTGGAAACCTGCGGCGCGCACGGCACGACGGCAGCGCTCGCGCTTTTAAACGACGCGGTCAAAAAGGGCGGCATCATGGCTTCCTCGCATGTGGGCGGTCTTTCGGGCGCGTTTATACCCGTAAGCGAGGACGCGGGCATGATCCACGCGGTGGAAACGGGCGCCCTGACGCTTTCCAAGCTGGAGGCGATGACGTGCGTATGCTCGGTGGGGCTGGATATGATCGCGCTTCCCGGTGACACGCCGGATTATGTGATCGCGGCGATCATCGCAGACGAAGCGGCGATCGGCATGGTCAATACCAAGACAACGGCGGTGCGCCTGATCCCCGTTCCGAAAAAGAAGGTGGGCGAATCCGTAAGCTTTGGCGGCCTTCTGGGGCGTGCGCCCATCATGCCGTATCATACGAATTCCCCCAAGGAGTTTATCGAACGCGGCGGCAGGATCCCCGCGCCGCTGCACGCACAGAGGAATTGACGCGTTACGCGCGGCAGGAAAGAGGTTATTATTATCTCAGGAAAAGGAGATAAAAGGATGAGTGAAAAGACAAGAGACCAAATAGAAAAACAATATAAATGGGTGCTGGAAGATATTTATCCGTCGGACGGGGCGTGGGAAGAAGATTATGCGGCCCTTGAAGAGCTGATGAAGGGGATACCGGACATCAAAAAGACGCTGGCTAAGGATGCGAAGAGCCTCGCCAAAGCTTTGAAAGCGATGGAAAAGATGGAGCATATCGCGGGCAACCTGTTCGTGTACGCGCGCATGCGCCGCGACGAAAACAACTCCAATACAACTTACCAGGCGATGACCGCGCGCGCGATGGACATAAACGTACGCCTCGGCAGCGCACTTTCGTTTGTGAACCCCACCTTGCTGGCCCTAAAGCCGGGAGTGCTCGAAGGATACATCGAGAGTGCGAAAGACCACTGCAAGCACGGCCGCGATCCCAAAACGTGTAAAAAAGGCGGGCATTGCAAGAAGTGCGACAATAATGTAAAAGGCAACGACAAGCTGGCGGATTACGATTTTATGTTAAGGGAGCTCATCCGCAGCAGAGAGCACGTGCTTTCCGGCAAAGAGGAAAAATTACTCTCCATGAGCGCGGATATCGCAGGCGCGCCCAAGGATATTTTTACGATGATCGATAACGCCGACTTAAAATTCGGCAGCGTGAAGGACGCAAACGGCAAACGGGTGGCTCTTTCGCACGGCAAATATATCGTGATGATGCAAAGCCCGGACCGCGAGGTGCGCAAGAACACCTACAAGATTTACTATAAATCCTATCAGGGTATGATCAACACGATCAGCGCGGCCTATTCCGCGAGCGTCAAAAAGGACGTCTTTTATGCGCGGGCGCGCAAATATGGCAGTGCGCTCGAAAAGTCGTTGTTTTCGGATAATGTGCCGGTGTCGCTTTACGATAACCTGATCGAAACGATCCACAAAAACCTGCCCACCATGTACCGCTACGTGGATGTACGCAAAAAAGCGCTCAAATTAGACGAGCTTTACATGTACGATATCTATACGCCGCTCGCGGAAGAAACGCACGGCGAATATTCTTACGAGCAGTCCATGGAGATGGTGAAACAGGGGCTGGCCGTCCTCGGCGACGACTATGCGAGCCTGTTGCAGGAGGCGCAGGACACAGGCTGGATCGACGTATACGAAACGCCGGGCAAAACGAGCGGCGCCTATTCATGGGGCGTTTACGGCGTGCATCCGTATGTGCTGTTAAACCACCGCGGCGACCTTGACAGCGTATTTACCATCGCACACGAATTGGGGCATGCGATGCACACCTACCATTCCAACAAATACCAGAGCGAAGCAAAGGCGGGTTACGAGATATTCGTTGCAGAGGTGGCCAGCACGGTCAACGAGATATTGCTCACGCACCATTTGCTGGATACGGTCACGGATAAGAAGGCGCGTAAATATGTGCTCAACCATTATCTGGACCAGTTCCGCACCACGGTAGTGCGCCAGACGATGTTCGCCGAATTTGAAAAAATGACGCACAGCGCCGTGGAGCAGGGGCAGGCGCTGACGCATGAGGTGCTGTGCCAGATGTATGGCGACCTGAACGCGCTCTATTACGGGCCGCAGATGCAACGCGACGACATCATTTCGTATGAATGGTCGCGTATCCCGCATTTTTATAACGCGTTTTACGTTTATAAATATGCGACAGGATTCTCGTGCGCGGTGCAGATCGCGTCGGATATTTTATCCGGCAAGAAAAACGCGGTCAGGGATTATATCCGCTTCCTCTCTTCAGGCGGCAGCGACCATCCTTTGGAACTTCTAAAGATCGCCCATGTCGACCTTGCAAGCGGCGGTCCGGTCGACGTATGCATGAGTGAATTTGATAAGGCGCTCACAGAATTTGAGCAGACGATCTGAAAAAATAGGGATATAAAAAAGAGGCTGCATCCTGCAGTCTCTTTTTTGGTGCGGTTTTATACTGCTTCGCCAAACAGCTGCTTTTCAAACTCGTCCACAGGGATCGGACGCGAGAATACAAAGCCCTGGATCATGTCACATTCGATGCTCCGCAGGAAATCCGCCTGCGCAGAAGTTTCCACACCCTCGGCAACAGATTTGATTTGGAGACTTTTGGCGAGATTGACCGCGGCGGCGATGACATCGCACTCGCGTGGGTTGTCCATCTGCTCTGAGCTGAAAAACGCCCGATCCAGCTTCAGCGTATCCACATAAATATCCTTTAGTACATTGAGAGAGGAATAACCGCTGCCGAAATCGTCCATAGAGCAGGAGAATCCATACTTGTGGATCTGTTCGACAATCTTCGAAAAGGCGTCGGGATCCTCAAAAACAGTAGTCTCCGTAACTTCGATCTCGATCAAATCTGTCGGGACATCATATTTCTTACAAATATCGGCATAGGATTGTATAAAATCCGGCATCACAAAATGGATGCGGGAAACATTGACCGAGACGGGAATGGGCGCAAGCCCCCGTTTGATCCATGAACGCAGCAGCGCGCATACGCTTTCCATCATATAACGGTCGAGCTCCACAATGAACCCGTTTTTTTCAAAGACCGAAATGAACTCGTTTGGAGGGATCATCCCCCGTTTCGGGTCGTTCCACCGTACGAGCGCCTCGGCTCCGGAAATCCGGTTATCCTTAAGCGAGAATTTTGGCTGCAGGTATATTTCAAATTCATGATTCTCCAACGCTGCATGCATCTTGTTTTCTATATTCTTTTCAATGACAAGTTTTTTACGGTCAGCTTCGCTGTAGAAGCGGAGGCTGTACAGGCTGTCTGTTTCTTTTTTGCGGATCGCCTTGCGTGCTACGTGCGCCCGGTCCTGTATCTGCGTGATCTCAAGAGACGGGTCGTCGATGCGGTAGATACCCGCGGTAAAAGGAAGGAAATATTGGTTTTTACGCTGCTGATTGAAATGGTTTACCTCTGTAACAATTTCACCTATCCGGTTCCGGATCGTCGCGTCGTCTGCATTTCTTATCAGCAGGGAATAATTATCGGCGGTGATCCGCGCAAGAAACTCCCCCTCCTGCAGATACAGGCTGATTTTTTCGTATACGTAACGCAGGACAGAGTCGCCCATTTCGTTTCCGGCAATGTCGTTGATCAGCTTGAACCGTTGCATATTGAGCCACACGAGCGCGTACGAACCCGCGCTTGCACGGCGGATCGCTTCGCCGGCGACCATATCGAACCGCATACGGTTCATGCCGCCTGTAACAGGATCCTCGTAGGCGAGCCTCTCCAGCTCGATATTGGTTTGCTGCAAAAGCTCCTGCTGCTCGGTGAGCTGCGTGATGTCGTCGTAAATCAAAAGATAAACGGGATCCTCTTTTTCCCAATCCACACATTCGGCCGTTACACGCATATAAAGCGGCTTTCCGTCAACGCCGGGCGGGGAGATGGTAAAGGATATCGGTTTCCCCTGGCGGATATCCGGCCAAAGAGGAACGATAGCGCCAAGGCCGCTTTCCGGCGTCAGGTCGGCAAGGGAAAAATCGGAATGTCGTTTTAGCTTCTGGAAATATTTGGTGTTTGCGTCAATAAACCAAATACCGCTTTCGGTTATTTTATATTTGGCGATCAGCCCCGGAAAATTGTTGTAGGTAATGGTCTGTTCGACCTGGAGCTGCATCTGCTCGGTGATATCCATCATCACAGAATAAGAGATCGGACAACCATTTACGATCTCTCCCGTGAGGTTGCCGACCAGCTTGATCCACAGTTTTTTTCCGCTGCGGTGGGGCATCCGGCAGACATATTCATACCGCGTCGCACCGGTAGAAAAGACCTCGGTGATATACTCCACCATGTCCTGCCAATCCTTCGGATTATGTTTGAAAAACAGATCGCACTGGTTGTGGAAAAGCGATTCATACTCTTCCTTGGTATAGCCGAACATCTCGTAATAACGATCGTTCGCCCAGACGACGGTATAGTGCTCGTCCAGCAAATGCTTGCTCACGCTGGCGCCGAAAGAATTCATCAGCAGGCTGTATTCATCGGCTGAAAAATCGGACACATTTTTCTCTTCTTGTTTCATAGTTTTTTTCACTCTGCGAATAGCCGTTTCTTCTCAGTATACCTCAAAAGTCATTCGGTTATATTTATGTTAGCACTTTTCCTTTTTAAAAACAACTTAAAAACAAAGCGCGAAAAAAGAGGCTCCGTCAAAGGAGCCTCCGTCCATCCGCAGTTTAACGGAAAGATTTTTGGTAGATCGCAAGCGCATCCTCATCGCTTAACTCCACCGGATCGACCTCAAACAGTCCGCCCATTGTCTCTCGCGCGTTTTGTACGCATTTGGGCAATTCCTCCTCGGTGACGCCGTATTCGCTTAGCTTGATATCATCCACGCCGCATGCCTTTTGCAGCTCAACCAATGCATCTACGAAATCCATAGAGGAGGTTGCATCGGCCCTGCCAAGCGCTTTTGCCATGTCGATCATACGCTGCTCGCATTGCCCTGTCCGTGCGAAGAAGGCGTAATATTCCCGGCTGATTGCGATCAGGCCCGCGCCATGCTCGAGGTTATGGTGATAGGCGCTCAAAGCGTGCTCTAAGCTGTGTTCGGAAATACAGCCCGAGGTGGATTCCACCATACCTGCAAGCGAGTTCGCAAGCGCCACGTCTTCGCGCGCCTGTATGTCCTGGCCGTCCGCTACCGCTTTTGCAAGGCTTTTGCCGATCAGCTCGATTGCTGTTAAGGCATAAAGGTCGCTCATCACATAGCTCGTCTTGTTGAGGTAACCTTCCGTACTGTGGAACAAAGCATCGAAGCCCTGGCAGGCCGTGAGGTAGGGCGGAACGCTGACCATAAGCTCCGGGTCTACGACGGCAAGCACGGGAAAGGTCTTGTCATAGCCAAAACCAATTTTTTCGTTGGTATCCGTTTTGGTGGTGACCGTCCATGGATCGGCCTCCGTGCCCGTACCCGCTGTCGTTGTGATCGCCACAACGGGGAGCGGATCGTTGGGTACAGGGAGTCCTTTGCCGGAGCCGCCGCCCACATAATCCCAATAGTCGCCGGGGTTGTTGGCCATGACGGCAATGGCCTTTGCAGCGTCGATGCTGCTGCCGCCCCCGAGGCCGATCACAAAATCAAGGTCGTTTTCCCTGCAGGCCAGCGCGCCCTCCATGACGTGCTCCTTGATGGGGTTGGGCAGGATCTTGTTGAATATAACGTAAGACACTCCCGCCAGGTCGAGCTGCTCCTTCAGCCGGTCCAGGTATCCGTATTTGATCACGGATTTCCCGCCGGTCGTTACGATGAGCGCGCGCTTGCCCGGAAGCTCCTGTTCATGAAGGCGGCCAAGCTTACCGGCCCCGAATAGGATACGTGTTGGGATAAAATAATTGAACTGTTGCATCGTGTGTCACTCCTTCAGCTTTTATGATATAATACTATCATACAACTTAGAGTTAGCTCGAAGTCAAGCATAATTTTTTGCGGAGGTAACAAAAATGACTTATTCAATTTCGCAGGCTGCCGGCCTTTCCGGTTTATCGGTTTATACGCTACGGTATTATGAAAAGGAAGGGCTGCTGCCCTTTGTCGGGCGCTCAAAGTCGGGCAAGCGCGCTTTTTGCGACCACGACCTGGAGATGCTCGCCATCATCAATTGTTTAAAAAGCACGGGCATGCAGATCAAGGAGATACGCACCTACATCGACTGGTACCAGGAGGGCGATGCGACGCTTCATAAACGGCTGGAACTTTTCAAAAAGCAGAAGGAGGCCGTAGAGGAGCAGATGAAACAGCTAAACGGGCACTTGAAAAAGATCAACCAAAAAATCAAATACTACGAATATGCATGCAAAGCGGGCAGCGCCAAGGCTTGCGAGGGCGTGATCGATTGCGAAGCCTAGAATTGCAAACAGGAAATCCTTATGTTAAAATATTGGTAAGATAGCGATGGAGGAAACGACTATGAAACTTTGTTTTTCAACACTGGGATGCCCCGAATGGAGCTTTTCAGATATTATATCCACAGCGTGCGATTTAGGGTACGGCGGGATCGAGATCCGCGGCGTTGGAAATGTGATCGACGGGACGCGTATTCCGGAATTTTCTCCCGCAAACGCTGAAAAAACGAAAAAGCTGTTGACGGAAAAAGGCCTTACGATCGCCTGTCTGACGTCGGCTTGTTATATGAACGATTTGAACCACATCGACGACGTGGTATACCTTGCAAAAGCGTATGCGGATACGGCCAGCGATATGGGCATCAAATACATCCGCGTGTTGGGCGATTTTGGGCCGGAGCAGAGCAGTGAACTCAATATCCCGGCGATTGCCGGCCAGGTGAGGGCGGTCGCACAGTATGCAAAACCGCTGGGCGTGGATGTGCTGGTGGAAACGAACGGCTTCTTTGCCGATTCCAAACGGATGGCGGAGCTCATAGATACCGCCGGGGAAACAAATATCGGCGTGCTGTGGGATATCCACCACCCGTACCGTTACTTCGGCGAAACGCCGCAGGATACGGTGGGGCTGGTCGGCGACCTGATCCGCCATGTACACATCAAAGATTCCACCTACGAAGATGGGAAACTGAAGTATACGATGGTGGGCTATGGCGACCTTCCTGTCCGGGCATGTATCGAGCAGCTGGAAAAAATCGGCTACGACGGATATTATTCGCTGGAATGGCTGAAGCGCTGGGACCTTTCTTTAGAGGAACCGGGAATCGCGTTTGCGGGCTATGCGAATTATATGAAATCGTTGATGAAATAAGAAAAACAATCAAAAGCCGCTCATGCAGCGGCTTTTTGTTTGCCTGAAAAAGCGCTTGACTTGGAGTGGACTCCAGGGTGTATGCTCAATAGAACGGCGGAAGACCGGAACAATACCGCCGGAAAAAAAGAAAGAAGGAATACCAATGAAAAACAACACTTTGATCGTATACTATTCCCATTCGGGCAATACGCAAAAGATCGCACAGCTGATCAGCGGGGAAACAGGCGGGGAGGTTTTAGAGATCAAACCCAAAACGCCGTACCCGCAAGCCTACGATGCGGTCGTAAAACAGGCGAAACAGGAAATCGGCGCAGGATTCCTGCCCGAGCTGGAAACGCGGCACATAAAATTGGAACAATACGACACGGTCTTTATCGGTTCGCCGAACTGGTGGAGCACCATTGCGCCTCCTGTCGCGGCCTTTTTAAAGCAATACGACCTGGATGGAAAAACGGTGATCCCCTTTTGTACGCATGGGGGCGGAGGGCTTGCCCGGCTTGCACAGGATGTGGAAAAACGGTGTCCGCAGTCCACATTGCTGCCCGCCTTTGGCATCTACGGAAACGGCAGCGCCAAAGCGCGCCAAGAGGTTTCCGCGTGGCTGCACAGCATAGGGATTGTATCAGCCCGGCGGCGATGATGCACAAAAGTGATCCCTAACTTGTGCTTTCCTCCCGGCTTATTTTTTCGCCACAGGCAGGCGGAGCACGGTCTTCAGCCTTTCCGGCGCGACCCGGCGCGGGTCGCTCAGATAGATTTCGTGGTGCTTGCGTACGTTGCCCGTCATGTTATCAAGGCCGCTGTCATCCATAAAGCGGTGCATCGCCTCGATGGTAACCGGTTCCTTAGCGTAAGGCCCTATGTGCATCATTTGTACGCACAGGCCCTCGGTAAAGGTCTCAAAACGAGCTTTGGAAACGTCTGTATCCGGCTTTTTGGCGCGGCATTGCGCGACGGCCCAGTCGAAAACTTCCTGTGTTACGAATTCCGGCTGGCGGATCATGGACGTCCACAGCCAGGCGTCGCGGTCGTTTTGTTCAAAGGAGCCTTTGTCACCGTACCACAGGCCTTCCAGCGGGGGCACGACATATTCAAAGTATCCGTCCGGCTGTTTGCCGCCCATCTTGCTCATTTTGATGGTAAAACTTAAGGAATAGAGCGCCTGCATCGCCTGCGGATATTCCTCCCCTTCGGGGGCGCCTTTACCATCCACCATAATAAAATTCATGGCAGGTACTTCGATCAGCATGGGCTTTGCTTTCGGAAGATACAGATCCTTATATTCTTTTTTGTAATCGAGCTTTTCCTGTGCCATACGGCGTTTCCCCCTGGTCATATATTTGATTCAATTATAACAGGTTTTAGAAAGGTACAAACAACCAAAAAGGCAATGCGTTGCGCATTGCCTTTGGTTGTTGATTTATACGTTTTGTGTTTCGGGTACCTGCGTTTCCCCATCCTTGTGTTTTTTGAAGGTGAAGAATATGATGACTGCCTGCACGATGGCAATGACTGCCATCAGCAGCGTCCATTCGTCCGTAAACTGCATGGACAGGCGCATGTTCTCCGTGAGCAGGAAAGCGATCACCGCGCCAACGCCCGGCAGGATGCTCAGCAGCCGCGCGACGCCGCGCCGTTTGAGCTCGCCTTTTTGCTGCGTCTGCTTGTCCTTGTGCTTTTTACCGGTGAAATAACCGACGAGCAGCACGATCATGATGACCGCCGTCGCGAGCATCAGGATCAGGTTCAAAAGTGCCCAGTGCGCGTCGCCCAGTGAACCGTTCCCGGATGCAAGCGGTACCTGGGGGTCTTTAATCTGCACATCGTCCTGGCCTTCCTGTCCCTGCGCTTGCCCGGAAGCAAGCGGGGCCTGCTGCTCAGGGATCGTTACCGCCTGCGGGTTTGCCGCCGCAGGGGTATCTGTCAAAACCTGCGCTACCGGGACAACCGCGTCGGGCGTTGCCGGGGTGATGACGCCAGGAGTATCAGGCGTGATCGCAGGTACATCCGGCGTTATCGTGCCGCCGTTATCTGGATTTTCTGGAACGACAGGCTCTCCCGGCGATACATCCGGCTGCCCAGGGCCAGGATCGACCGTACCGCCCGGATTTTCAGGATCGGGCTTCGGCTCAGGTGTCGGGAGCGGATTGGTATCCGTCCAGTTGATTTCGTCGTAATTCAGCATCTGCCCGTCTTTTACCACGAACAGCATGCCCCTGTCCGAAAGATCCGCCACGTCGTACGGATAATCCGTAAACTGGTTGCGATACTGGTTGTCGCTGTTCTGGATATAGTATTCGCCGTCCGGAAGCTGCAATGCGAAGGAATGATAGGTGTGCCATACTTTTTCAACCTTCGGATTGCCATTTTCGTCCCATATGGTTTTGCCGTTTTCGTCCTTTAAGACTTTGTTTTCATAAAAGACCGGAAGCGTGATCGTATCGATCACATTGCCGTCCGCATCGACGATATTGAGCGTGACCTCTGTCCCAAGGGGAAGAGCCGTGGTATCGTCTACCTTGCCTTTGTCGCTGATCCCCTCGAATCTTCCGTTCAGCATGCCTTCGATCTGCGATAATGTGCCGTTATCGATATCGATCGCCCATTTTCTTGTGCCGTCCGAAAATGCGTAGACCTTTGCGCCCTGCTTGATGATGATGGTTCCGGCCTTGCCATAAGTGCCGCCGCCAACACCGGCTGCGCCCGTTCCCGCGATTGCCGTTACGGATGCGTTTTCGCCTATTTCAACCGTGCCGCCCTGGTTTCTCGCGCCGCCGCCAACGCCTGCGCCGCCCTGGCCGCCTACCGCATTTATTTTGCCGCTGTTTATTGTGATGACGCCAATGGCGCCGTCTGCGCCGCTGCCGATCCCTGCGCCGTTGTTACCGCCTGAAGCGCTGACGGCCGCGCCGTCAATAGTGATCGTACCGCTGTTTTGTTTATCGCCGCCGCCGATACCGGCTGCGCCGGAGCCGCCTTGTGCGGTGATTTCCGCATTGCCTGTAATGGTGATCGTACCGCCCGCCACGCTGCTACCTCTGCCGCCCGTGCCGATGCCTGCGCCGCCAAGGCTTGCAGAACCGCCGCCCGTCGCGTCAATTTTTCCGCCTGTGATCGTTACTGTGTTGGCCTCGCCCCAACCGTAAAGCCCGCCGCCGATGCCCGCGCCGCCCGTGCTGCCGCCCTGCGCCGTTATGTCGCCGCCGGTGACCGTTACGTCGCCTGTCCGCTGGAACCCGCCGCCGATGCCCGCACCCTGGTTACCGCCGGTCGCGTTTACTTTGCCGTCATTGACCGTTACGGTCGCGCCGTTTCCCGTCGCCGCGTTATAGCCATTGCTACCGCCGCCGATGCCTGCGCCGCCGCCCTGGCCGGTTGCCGTCACATCGCCGCCATTGATGGTTACGTTTCCTCCATGGCCGTTATTGCCGCCGCCGATACCCGCGCCGCCGCCATTGCCCTGGATATATCCGCCGCCGTTCGCGTTGACCGTTCCGCCTTCGATCGTGATGTCGCCCGCGTGCTGGCGTTCTCCGCTGCCGATGCCCGCGCCGTTGAGCCCGCCGTTTGCCTCAAGGCTGCCTTCGCCCCTGATGGTTACGCTGTCGCCTGCTTCCACTTCGACGCCTGCCGCGCCGCTGCCGCCGGTCACTTTGTTTTCCGAACCTTCCGCAAGCGTGATATCGGCCTCGCCTTCCACCTTGACGCCTGCCTTGCCGCTTTCCGCCTCGATATTCACACCGTCCAGCGTTACTTCCGCTTTGTTGTTTTCGTCGCCCTTTACCGTGACGGTATTGCTGGTCGCGTTTTCCTGGTCGTTTTGTTTGATGACCACTTCCGTATCGTCCCATGTGGTGCTGCCGGACTGCGTGACGTTGTGGCCGCCCTCGCCGGCCTCCACGGTGATATCGCCGTTGTCAATGTACCAGTCCGCCGCGAAAGCCACGCCGGAGACGCCAAAGACCATCACGCCTGCAAGGACTGCACACAGAAAGGCCTTGCATCCCTTTCTATTTTTTCTTGCTGTTTTTTTGTTCGTACACATTTGCTCATCCTCCGTCAATACGGCATTGATTTCATTTGTTATTGATTTTGCATTGACCTCATTTTAACCATCGCAGGTCACACGAATGGTCACAAAAAGAGTTTGGCGTCGCAGATATTTCGCGAAACGTGAGACTTTGGGAAATATTTTTGTTTTTGGTCACAATACCGGTCACAAAAGGAAAAAATAAGGGCGATTCTTTTTTTCATTGCATTGGGGAGGAACATATGTTATGATATAAAAAATTATTCCGCAGAATGCGGAACAAAAGGAGTTGCATGTTGATGTCGGCCATCTATGTGGAGGCTGTTTTCTAAAATTGAATATGGGCTGCGTAAGCGCGGGAGCAATTATCCCCGGTTTGCCATGCCGTACAAGGTAACCTTTTGTGAATACTATAACTGTCTGTTGTAGCACACCGCGGGGTGTGTTATTTTTATGGAAAAACCGCAGTTTGAGCCACAAAAAAAGGCTGCTTCCTGCGGTATTTTTATGCCTGTTTTCAATTTTCGCTGAATCAACAAGGAGATTCCAAATGATGAATTTAACAGACTACGGTCTGACACCAAATATGCTGCAGGAACCGATCAAAGGGATTCCGGCAAGAGTAACTGCCGTCTATAAGGAGCGGTATGCCCTCATAAGCGGGCACGGAGAGCTCTATGGAAGGCTGAAAGCAAGCGTTTATTATGGAAAAGGCGGAGAGAGCTTCCCCACAGTGGGGGATTTTGTACAGATCGACTATGTACCGGACGGAGACAGCCGAATTATCGGCACGTTACCCCGCAGGACATATTTTTCCCGTAGGGATCCTACGCCCGGGCGTGGCGAACAGGCGGTCGCCGCTAACTTTGACTATGTTTTTATCATGCAGTCCTTAAATCATGATTTTAATCCAAAACGTTTGGAGCGGTATTTAACGCTATCCCGGCAATCAAACGCAATCCCTGTCATCCTGTTGACCAAGGCAGATTTGGCGGAAGACCACAGCAGCTACCTGCGCGCCGTTCAGAGGGTAGCCGCGGGAGTGGATGCGTTTGCAGTCAGTACGAAAACGGGCTTTGGCTTCGATGCGTTGGCGGACTACCTAAAGCCGCGCAAAACGATCGTGCTTCTCGGCTCGTCGGGGGTGGGAAAGTCAAGCCTGTTAAACAGGCTTTCAGGTAAAAAGGTTATGGCGGTAAATGATATCAGGAAGAGCGACGGCAAGGGCCGTCACACCACCACGGCCCGTCAGCTTTTTATGCTGGAAAGCGGTGTGATGGTGATCGATACGCCCGGTATGCGCGAGCTTGGCATGTGGGATGTGAGGGCAGGGCTTGACGAGGCGTTTGCAGATGTGGAGCAGTACCTCGGCAGTTGCAAATTTGCCGATTGCAGCCACCAGAGCGAGCCGGGTTGCGCGGTCAAGGCGGCGATTGCAAAGGGAGCGCTGTCCCTGAAACGATGGGAGAGCTATGTTGCGCTGAAAGCTGAGGCCAGGTATTCCGATGATAAAGAAGCGTATCTGAAGCAGAAAAAACAGCGGCATAAACAAATCGCCCAAATTGTAAGACAAGCCAAAAAGACGGATTACCGACACACGCCCTGTCTGGAAACATTCACCTGCAAGGTGTGTGGGACACATGTCGCTGCTGAAGGCGCAGGCAGCGGGCACCGCAACCATTGCCCAAACTGCTTGTCCAGTATCCATGTGGATAACGAACCGGGAGACAGGGCGTCTTTGTGTAAAGGCGTGATGGAACCGATCGGCGTGTGGGTTCGTAAAAACGGCGAATGGGCGCTCATACACCGCTGCCGGACGTGTGGCGCGCTGAGCTCCAACAGGGTGGCGGCAGACGATAACCCCGCCCTGCTCATGTCGATCGCGGTAAAACCGCTGGCGTTGCCGCCTTTCCCGCTTGACAAGCTGGGAAGGGATACCTGAAAAAATTAAAATTTTTTTCATAGACCGGATCTGGCATATGGGTGTGATATACTGGAACAAATCCCCGGGAGGCGTGTGCGGTATGGATATTTTTGAAAAGCTGGAGATCCTTGCGGATTCGGCAAAATACGATGTTGCGTGTACGTCGAGCGGCGTGGACAGGAAAGCGGGGCCGGGCGGCATCGGCAGCAGTGTTTCGTGCGGTATCTGCCACAGCTTTGCGGCGGACGGCCGCTGTATCTCGCTGCTCAAGGTGCTGATGACAAACGTATGCGTATACGATTGTAAATACTGTGTAAACCGGGTTTCCAACGATGTGCCGCGCGCCATGTTCACGCCGCGCGAGCTTGCCGACCTGACCATCCATTTCTATAAACGGAATTACATCGAAGGATTGTTTTTGAGTTCGGGCGTTGCCAAAAGCGCTGATTATACCTGCGAGCTGATGATCGAAACATTGCGCATTTTGCGCGAGGAGTATAAGTTTTACGGCTATATCCATGCCAAGGCGATCCCCGGCGCGTCGGCAGGCCTGATCGAACGGCTGGGGATGCTCGCGGACAGGATGAGCGTCAACATCGAGATGCCTTCGTCAGGCAGCCTGCAATTATTGGCGCCCGACAAGACCAGGGACGCGGTACTAAAGCCAATGGAATTTATCCGCGACCGCAAGCGGGAAAACAAGCAGGAGATAACGGTGTATAAGCACGCGCCCAAATTTGTCCCCGCAGGGCAGAGCACACAGATGATCGTCGGCGCGACGCCCGAAACGGACTTCCAGATCTTGAACCTCACGGAGGGCTTATATAAAAAATACCAGTTGAAGCGCGTGTTCTTTTCCGCCTATATCCCGGTGGTGGAAAACACACTGCTGCCTTCGCTCGATACCAAGCCGCCTTTGCTGCGCGAGCACAGGCTTTACCAGGCGGACTGGCTGCTGCGCTTTTACCAGTTTTCCGCAAGCGAAATACTGGACGAGAAGAATCCGAACTTCAACCCGTTCATCGACCCAAAATGCAATTGGGCGCTGCACAATATGGACCGCTTTCCCATAGAGGTCAACCGCGCGCCCTATGAAGAGCTGCTGCGCGTGCCGGGTATCGGCGTACGCAGCGCAAAGCGCATTTTGTACGCGCGCCGCGCGTGTTCGCTGAATTTTGACGGGCTGAAAAAGCTGGGCGTTGTTTTGAAACGTGCGAAATATTTCCTTACCTGCGGCGGAAAAATGCATGACACCGCGCGCTTCACGCAGGAGGATGTGCTCGTTTCGATGATGTCCAAAAAGACGCTTGCGCAATACAAGCTAAGCCCGTATTGCCCCAATGGAAGCAAGCAGCTTTCACTGTTCGAGCAAAACGGACTATTGGGGGAGGAGATGCAGAAATGCCTGACGGGACAGTTATAAATTACCGCTACGACGGGAGCTTCGACGGGCTTCTTACCTGCGTGTTTGAAAGTTTTGAGAAAAAAGAGATTCCGCAGGAAATAAACGGGCCGGGCGCGGGGCAAATGAGCCTGTTTGCGGAAAAGGAGATCTTGACGGACGGGGCAAAGGCAAAACGCGTGCTCGCAGCCATCCCCAAAAAAATCAACGCAGAGGCGCTTTCCTTCATCCGGCGCGCCTACCTCACCTGCCTGCCGCAAAAGGAGCGCTATATCCTCCTCTTTTTACACAAAGGGTTCCGCATGGGCGCAAAGGTCATGCGGCTCTTATCGGACGACGTGGTGAACGTGCTTTTCAAGGCGGTGAAACGCCTGGGCAACGAAGCGCACCTCTTAAAGGAGTTTATCCGCTTTTCCGTATACGACCAGGTGCTGGCCACGCAGGTCACACCCAAAAATTTTGTGCTGCCTTTTTTGGGACAACATTTTGCGGAGCGTTTCCCAAACGAGGCCTTTTTGATCTACGATACGACGCACGGGATGGCGCTTACTTACGAAAAAGGGAAGATGCAGATCAACGCGGTCGAACATTTCAGTATGCCCGCCCCCAGCGAAGAGGAACGGCAGTTCCGCAGGCTGTGGAAGATGTTTTATGATACGATCGCCATCAAGGAGCGCGAAAACCCGCGCTGCCGCATGAGCATGATGCCCAAGCGTTACTGGGTCAATATGACAGAGTTCGCGGTCGAAACAGACCCTGCCATGCTGCTGCCCATCAAAATCTAAAAATTTTGCTTGACCATAACGTTACGTCATAGTATAGGATAAAAGCCAGAAAGGAGGCGTGGCATGAAAACAGTACACGAAGTTTCGCTTTGCGCAGGGGTCAGCGTGCACACGCCCCCGGTCTCGCCGAATTCATGAGCGAGGCAATTAGGATCTATTGCCTTAACTGATCTTGCGTTTGTTTTTCCAGATGCTTGCAAAGAGGAACGCGCAGGCGATCAGGCCAAGCAGCAGGAAGGACGACAGCAGCGGCGTGAAATCGTAGCTGCCGCCCTGCCAGAAGCCTGCAAAATCGCGGCTGATATACGTCATGGGCAAAGCACCCGCCACAGCCTGCAAACCTTCGGGCAAGCGGTCGACGCTTACGCCCATCATGCCGCAGATCACCATAAAACCAAAATACAAGGTCATCGTGATGCCGTAGGTAGGGCCGAATTTCCCGGTCAGGGAGGAGATCGCGTGCGCCAGCACAAACAAAATGACGGCGAGGACGTAAAGCGCGGCGATCAGGATCAGCGCGGAGGAAAGCTGCGGCACCTGAATATCAAGCAAAAGATAGTCCGCAACGGTATAAATCGCGAGGGCGATCGTCATAAAAATCAGGTTGGCGATCATTTTTGCACCCAGCATGCTTTGCTCGCGAAAGCCAAACAGGCGGAAGCGCAGCGGCACTTCGTTTTCGAGCTCCTGCGAATAATTTGCCGCATAGCCGATCAGCAGCGTCGCCAGCGGGATGATCAGGCTCATGGTGATGAAAACGCCCGTATTTGCCGCAGGGATCGCCGAGGTGGGGATTTGTCCCACAAAAACATTGGCAATGAGCAGGGACATCAAAATGGGGAAAGCGATGCCGAAAAAGATCGTGAACCAGTTGCCCGCCGTGTTGCGCAGCTCGTACCCGACCAGCCGCAGGCTCAATTTCTTTGCATTCATACCGTTTCTCCCTTCGCCTCATAAAAATGCTTCACAGCATTGGTGAAGATGCTTTCAATATCCTGGTTGCTCCGCTTATAGTTGATATCATGGCGGATCAGCAGGGAAGAAAGCGCCGCTTCCGCCGCCTCATCCGGACAGGAGAAGGAGAGCAGATGCCGCGGGGATTCTATGGTAGGAAAGCCTTTCGTGATAACGCGGTTTCGCTGCGTATTTTCGATCGTCATGATCGCGTTCCCGCAATATTTTGAAAACAGGTCGTGCGTACTTCCGAAATCCACCACAAAGCCGTCCTCTAAGATCAGCAATTTGTCCGCGATGCGCTCCAGTTCGTCATAGTAGTGCGAAACGATGCACAGCGCCGTCGTTTTATCCGTATACCAGCTGGCGAGTTTATCCATCAGCTTTTGGCGCGTTTCAAAATCGAGCCCGGAAGTCACCTCGTCAAAAAAGGTGAGCGGCGCGTCCTGCATGAGCACGAGGATGATGGTAAAGCGCTGTTTTTCGCCGCCGGAAAGGATTTGAAAGCGCTTATTAAGGCAGCCGCCGAAATCAAAAAAGTCGACCAGCCCTTGCAGCTTTCGATCGTTTTTGATGCCTGTGCCGAGGATGGTCTCCATGATATAGCGCACGGGCATGGTCTTCACGTAATTGTTTTGCTGCATGTGCGCGGCAATGTCCTCCGGCCGCAGCCGGGTGCTGATGCGCCCGGTATAGCGCGTCAGCCCCAGAACGGATTTGAGAAGAGTCGTCTTGCCCGCGCCGTTGGAACCGATGATGCCGATCCGGTCGCTCTTCTTGATCGTAATGGGATGGGTGATCGAAAGCGCTGCCCGTTTTTTATAAGTCACTTCCAGATGTTCTATGGTAAGCATAAAGGCCACCTCCCTTCTGACTATCAGTATAAGCGGCCCAAAAACTGCGTCAACGCATTTTCCGCAAGCTGCACGATGCATATGGCAAGTTGCGTTTTCCTGTCCTTATTTTGGGAACCGTTGTATACACCGGGCGCGTCCTGCTTTATAATAGAAGCAGGATCGTAAACGGAGGGGGTTTCCATGAAGACAAAATCGATTGCAGCTATGTTGCTGTGCGGCCTTTTGCTGCTCGGTGCGTGTACCGCCAAAACGGATGCGCCGGCAGCCGTGCCCACGCAGGTGGTTTCCACAGAGGATGCGGTGGTTACGCCGGAAGCAAGCGCGAATGTGCAGCCAACGCCTAAGCCGGCAGAAACGGTCACCGGAACCGTTACCGATGCGACGATGTCTACGCTGTTTTTGAAAGCGGAGGATGGGACGGAGCTGACGTTCGCCATTGGCGATGCGCAAACAGAATTGGGTGAAAACGGGCTGGCGGTAGGTTCTGTGATCGATGTGACCTATACAAAAGGCGGGGAAGGCGAGATCCCCGCGGCGCAAAAGCTGGTATTAAAAGAAGAAGCGCCGGCGCTGGATTTTTTCCTGTACGAAGACCGCGCAAAAGAGATCCTTGCAGGTATGACGGCGGAAGAAAAGGCGGCGCAGATGTTTTTTGCGCGCTGCCCGGAAACGGACGCGGCCCAGTTGGAAGAGCAATTCCAGTTCGGCGGCTATATCCTGTTCAAACGCGACTTTGAAGGAAAGACGAAAACAGGGGTGCAGGGCGACATCAGGAGCTACCAGCAAGCGGCAAAGATACCCATGCTTATCGGCGTGGACGAGGAGGGCGGAACCGTCACGCGCCTCAGCGGGTTTGAGGCGCTGCGCGACGAGCCGTTTTTGTCGCCGCAGGAGCTGTATGCACAGGGTGGGCTGGAGCGGATCACAGAGGATACGCAGGAAAAATCGGAGCTGTTAAAAAGCCTCGGAATCAATGTCAATCTGGCGCCGGTGTGCGACGTATCCACAGACCCGGACGATTTCATCTATCCGCGCGCGTTCGGCAAGGATGCCGGGCAAACGTCGGAGTATGTTGAGGCCGTTATTTCCGCTATGAACGAAAGCGGGATGGGCAGCGTGATGAAGCATTATCCCGGCTATGGCTCCAATGCGGATACCCACACGGGCATCGCGCACGACACGCGCAGCCTGGATACTTTTCAAGACAGTGATTTTATACCCTTTGTTGCGGGTATGCAGGCGGGCGCCCCCAGCATCCTGGTGAACCACAACATTGTAGAGAGCATGGACGAGGAGCATCCCGCGTCACTTTCCAAAAAGGTGCACGAAATACTGCGGGCGGAGCAGGGCTTTGCCGGCGTAATCATGACGGACGACCTCTATATGGATGCGATCAAGGACGAATACGGCGCTGGGCAAGCGGCGGTGATGGCCGTTTTGGCGGGCAACGACATGTTGGTCTCCTCCCAGCCGGAGGAACAACTAAAGGGGGTGCTAGACGCGCTTGAGGACGGGACGATCGACGAAGAAGCGATCGACGAAGCGGTCGTGCGCGTGCTGTGCTGGAAGCTCTCGCTGGGACTGATGGAATAAAGAGCGGATAAAAAAAGCTGTCTCCCATCGAACCCTCTGGGGAAGGACAGCTTTTTATTTTACGGTAAAATTCAGCCCGGCTTTACGCGCCTGCGAATGTTGCAGGCGTTTTAAAATCGTATAGCGTTTGCCGTCCTTTAAGAAATTGCGCCCGGTCTGCTTGAACCAGAAGGAAACGCGGTGCTCCCAGCATTGGGCGTGCAGCGATAAGATCCAGCGGTAATCGCATGTGCGCGCCTCCATGCCCGATTCACCCCCCGCGACGACATACTCGAATTTGCCGCTCGCAAGGTAGGGCGATACGTCGATGTGCTCTAAAATAGGCTCGCAGATAACGATGCGGTGGGCCGCGGGCATCTGCATGAATATGGGCAAACGTTTATCGGCCATCTCCTGGTTTTCCACCGTACAGCCGATGCGCACGTTCGCATAGCCCTCGCCCCAGTCGCGGGGCAGGCCAACACGCAAGCGGTGGATGCGCTTGGTGATGATCAAAAACGAGATATCTGGCCGCTCGCGGATCAAGCGCCACGCATCATCGCGCCATTCGTCCGCTTCTTCGATGAAAAAATCCGAAGTGCCACAGGTGAACACCTCACGGCCCCCGGCCAGCTTGTAGCTCCCGTCGCGCTTGCGCTTTGCGGGCAAATCAAAAGACGCCGTCCTGCAAACGACACTTGGGTCTTTGCCAACGGATTCATCCCGCCGGTACATATAACAATTCTGGCAGCCGGGGCTTGTTTTGTGGCAGCCGTGCCACGGGTTCCATGCGTTCATAAGAACAGTATAGTAAAAAACAGGCATAAAAAACAAGTTAAGTTACAGGAATTTTAATGGTTGCCGGGATGGGACTGCAGGTATTGGGAAATATATTCCTCATCCTCCACCTCCAGGCCGCGCTCGCCCGAAAGCCCTTCCAAATGGTGGCGGAACTCATGGCGCAGCGTTTTGCGCAGCTCCTCCCGTAGCTTTTCCTCCGGAGAATTGCCGTAGAGCCGGGCAAAAGAGCCATAATAAATTTCGATATGGTTTCCCATATCGCTGCTGCGGTAATAACGCCCCAGAACATATAAATCGTTATCCCTGCTTTTTGGGTGCATTTCCTCCTGCGGCAAAAGCAGGATCCCGCCATTGAGTTCCGTAAAAAATTCCTGCGGGAGCTCCTCTGCGAGCTCGTCCAGCATTTGCCCCATTGCTTCGTAAGAAATCAAATTGTTGCCCTCCGGGATGTTTTTGTATACTATAATATATAACCATAAAAAAAGAAAGAGAAAATACCGTGCGTTTTATAAAAGACGGGAACTGGTTATCAATGACATGTAACAAAAAACGGATGAGGTAAACGTATGAACGGTGATACCACCACACAGATTGTGGATAAAACCAAAGATTTTTTTGAAAACTTTGAAAAGATGTTCTCATTGGGTTTTTGGAACACGCTGATTTTCGCGGCGGTCGTCGCGGGGATTACGTTTATCATCCTGAAACTATTGTCCAAATTTCTGAAAAAGCACCTGACCGGCAACATGCGTATTTTTTACCGGCTCATTTATGTGGTCGTCATTGTGATCGCGGTCTTTTCGGTGCTGATGACGATCGAGCCCCTAAAACAATTTGCAACGGTCATCCTTGCAAGCTCGGGGATTGCGGGCGTGGTGATCGGCCTTGCGGCACAGACAACGCTGGGGAATGTATTCAGCGGGATTTCCATCGGTGTGAGCAAGCCGTTTGAACTGGGAGATTATGTGGAGATCATAGGCCAGAACGTAGCGGGCGTGGTGGACGATATCGGCCTGCGCCACACGGTGATCCGTACGCTGGATAACAAGCACGTGGTCATTCCCAACGGTGTGCTGGATAAGGATATGGTCTTAACGTCGCACGGCCTGCCCGACCAGGCTGTGAACAACCAGCTCAATGTAGGGATCTCCTACGACAGCGATATCGATCTTGCCATAAAGATCATTTCCGACGCAGCCTATGCACATACGGATACCATCGACCGGCGCACGGACGAGGAAAAGAAAAACGGCACGCCCAAAATACTGATCCGCATCACGGACTTTGCGCCGTCGGCCGTCATGCTGCGCGCCTTTATATGGACCAAAGACCTTGTGACCGGAAACCAGGTTCTGTCCGACCTGCGCTATACGATCAAAAAACAATTTGACGAACAGGGGATCACGATCCCTTACCAGACCCAGACGATTCTGTTGGAAGAAAAAAAGGACGGAAAATGACCCGTCCTTTTTTTCACCTGCCCCTGTGCTTTTCTTTTTTCTTTTGCTGCCGCAGCAAAAAAGCTTGCTCTGCTTTTTGCGCCCTGTGCAGGCGGTGCTCCACCTTGCGTGTGGCGGTTGCCTGTTCATGGCAGGCGTAGGCCTGCGCCCGGACTACCGACCGGGACTGTGTTTTTATCTTCGCATGTCCATACTAACGCCGATCAAAAACGATGTCAACAAATCTTAGGACACTCTTAAGATTTTGTTGCGCTATTTTTATGTTTGGGGAGGTATCATTGGCTTATAAGTAAGCATAAGAGGTGATCGATATGCTGAAAATCAAGCGGGTATACGACAGTGCGGAGCAGCAGGACGGATACCGTATCCTGGTAGACCGGCTGTGGCCGCGGGGCGTTTCAAAGGAAAAAGCAGCGATCGGTTTGTGGGCAAGGGATATTGCGCCCACGCCGCAGTTGCGCAAGTCGTTTGGCCACGAGCCGGAAAAGTTTCCTGCGTTTTCGGAGCAATACAAAGAGGAGCTCATGGGCAATCCTTCCACAGAGGCGTTTGTCTCTGTTGTCAGGGAAAAGCTGGCGCAAGGGGACGTTACGCTGGTATACGGCGCCAAAGATACCCGGCATAACGATGCTGTCGTACTGGAAGCATTTTTGGAACAGAGGTTGGCCGCCATGGCCGGAAAGGAAAAACAATGAAAGTATTGTTACATGTAGACGAAGCGGAAAAATGGAAACTGGCATTGGGCAATGCCAAAAACCTGTTGAAATACGGGGAAGAATTCGGTAAGGAATATGTGGTCGAAATTTTGGCAAACAGCGCGGCGGTCACGTCGCTTACGCAGGCAAGGGCCAAAGAAGAAGGGCTCTTTGCAGATATGGAGGATCTGGCGATCCAGGCCGTCGCGTTTGTGGCGTGCAGGAACGCGCTCAAGGCAAATTCGATCATGGAAGGCAGCTTGATCCCCTTTGTGGAGGTCGTACCGGCGGGGATCGCTGAAATCGTGGATAAACAGGAGGACGGCTATGCCTATGTAAAGCCATAAGCATCCTGGCGGTACAAAATCCGATCAGGCAATCGTTTGCGGCTATCGCTTGAACCGATGAAAGCTGAATGATATGATGATTCTGTCGAGGCGCCTCTTTCTAAACCGGGGGACAGCGTGACATTGAAAGCGCTGATGGATGTACGGCTAGGTGTAGCCGCTTGCAGCGTCTGGGAAAGCAAATGCAATTCCGGCAGATGTTCCCCGATAAAAATTGTGGTTGAAGGTTAATACCGTTCGTTTTCCCGCACGTCGCAGACAGTTTGACGGCATAGCTTATCTATGCCGTCTTTTTAAGTACCGACCAGCCGTTTTGCCATCCACCGCCTGCGCGTAAAATAGATGCCCGCAACGATCGCCGGCAGGACGGGGGCGAAGGATTCCGCGATATAGATGCCGATAAAGCCGCAGCCAAAGGAAAACCCCAAAAGGAAGCTGCCCAAAATACGGATGACCACGCAATCGAGCATGGAGTTCAGAAACGAGAACATAGCGTCGCCCACGCCTGTCGCAAAAGAATTGTACGCGTACATGACGGCATAAACGATGCAGTTTAGAGAGCAGCATATCCGCAGGTAAAGGATACCTTCGCGGACGACGTCCGGGTCGGCGTTGAAAAGCATGACAAGCGGCCCGGCAAACAGCTGGAACAGGATCGTAGTGATCACAGCCGCGGCAATGCACAGCTGAGCGCCCGTCTTTCCGGTGATTTGCGCGCGCTGCATATCCCCCGCGCCCATCATCTGTCCGGCAATGGTGGTGACCGCCTGCCCTACTGCCCAGATCGGCATGGCTGCGACAGTGTTGAGCTTGAGGCCGATGCCCGACGCAGCGGCGACTGCTACGCCGAATACATTGAGCATCCCCGTTGCGATCAGATAGGAAAGGTTGAGGATCGCCATCTGCCCGGCGGTCGGCAGGCCGATCTTTAAGATCAGCTTTGCCGTTTTGGAAAGGAACAGGCCCGCAGAGTACGCCCCCACCGCCAATCTCGACCGCTTTAAGGATACGGCCGCCACAAAAAACGATATCCCCTGTGAAACGACAGTGGCGATCGCGGCGCCGCGGGTATCCATGCGGAACACGCCGACCAGCAGCAGGTCGAGCACGATATTGGCGATTGCCGCCGCCAGCACAAAATAGAGGGGGCGCCTGGAATCCCCCAGGCCGCGCAGCACAGCGCACACAGCGTTATAGCCAAACACAAATACCGTGCCCATACAGACGATGCCCATATAATCGTCCGCGTACTGCATCGCTTCTTTGGGGAGCTGCATCAGTTCGAGAAGCGGGTGGTAGAGAAGTAGGCTTGATACCGTAACCAGCACGGAGAGGAGCATGGAAAGCGTGAACAGCGTACCAATGGTATGCACGCGCCGCTGCTTTTTGTGCGCGCCTTCATATTGTGCGACGAGCACCGCGCCGCCGGTGGTGATGCCCGTACAAAGAGACGTGATCACAAAAACGATCATGGAAGCGCTGCTCAGGGCCGCCAGTCCCCCGCTGCCCACGAACTGCCCGACCACGACCATATCCACGATACTGTACAGGGTTTGCAGGAGGTTCGCCAAAAACAGAGGCCATGCAAAGCGGAGCATTTGCCGGGCCATGTTGCCCGACGTGAAATCTTGTATTGTCTGATTCATGATGATATTTTCCTTTTTTGAGCCATAAAAAGCCATTTCGCGGCACAAAAAAACCGCGGGACATTGCCTGCGGCCCTATCATCAAAATCATCCGGCAAACCGTATCACAAAAAGAGCGCATTCATGCGCGCGTCAATACGCTTTGCGGACGAGGCGGCCCTTTGCGGCCGGATTAGGCTCTATGCAATGTCTCATCCTGTCCATTTGCACAGAGCTTCTTAGGATACAAAATTTCATATGGCTATCGCCTTTCGTCCTTTTATGATACGCGCAAGATATCGCGGCTGTCAAGACGCATAACATGAAAATACGCAATTTAAAAGAGCGGGCAGGCAGCCCGCTCTTTTAAAAAAACGTTACTCTACGACAACGCCTGCCCGTACCAGCTTCACGCCGTTTTCCAGGCAGTCGCCCACCGGACAATGGCTTTCGATGTAGTCCGCAAGCTTTTCAGCAGCAGCCTGCCCGGATTTGGTTTTGAAATGCATCGTGAAACGGATCTCCTGGAAACCGTTCCGTACGTCTGCGAGATCCAAAAAGCCATCCGGATCGAGGTCGCCTTCCATTTCCACGTGGAAATCTTCCAGGTCTACGCCGCATTTTTGCGCAAAAGCAGCGGCGCAAATGGTCTGGCATGCGCCGAGCGCACATAAAACGGCTTCTACGGGATTAAGCCCCTTGTTCGTCCCGCCGAGCTCTGCTGGCTCGTCCAAAAGAATCTTAAAACCACGAGAATCTGTTTCCACCTGCAGCCCACCCGGCAGTTTTTTTGCGGTAGCTTTGAATGTCGTTAACATCAATACACACCTTCTTTCATTTTTATAGGGATATATTATATTAATAAAGTATTTTTTTGAAATGAAACATAAAAAATGAAAATATCCATAAACGGGCAAAAACGAGAGGATATCTGCGAGAGAAAGGAACCATGCGTAAAAACAACCGCAGCGGAGCAAAATTCATTTATTTTTAAGAAAGTTTTACGAAGATTTCTATTTCCTATTTATATGTTTTCGATTATAATAGGCATGGTAACAAAAGGAAGTGAGAAAACACACATGGTTTCAGACTTAACAGCTTGCCTGATCGTCATCGGGCTGGGAGCCGTTGCCGTACTGATCTTAAACCGGATCATGACGGTCGTATCCCCGCCGCAGGAAAAGACATGGCTGACGGAGTTCCAATATGCACACAGGGGACTGCATGATGATGCGGTTCCGGAAAATTCCCTTCCCGCTTTTCAAAGTGCGGTGGATGCAGGTTTTGCGATCGAGCTCGACGTGCAGCTTTCAAAGGACGGCCAGGTCATGGTGTTCCATGACAGGGATTTAGAACGTATGACAGGCGTAACGGGAAGGCTCAGGGACCGTACCTACCGCGAGCTGCGGAATTTGCGGCTTAAAGGGACTGGACAGAAGATCCCCACGCTTGCAGAAGCGCTCACAGTGGTCGGGGGGAAAGTCCCGCTGCTGATCGAGATCAAAAACCACGGTATGGCGGGCGAATTGGAAAGAAAGCTTTACCGGATACTGTTCGACTATGAAGGAAAATACGCGATCCAGTCGTTTTCGCCGTTTTCCGTCAGGTGGTTTCGGCGAAACGCGCCGCATATCTACCGCGGGCAGCTTGCCTGTAATTTTTGGAAATGTAACGAGTTTACAGTCAGCAGGATCAAACGGTTTTTGATTGCGAACCTGTTGTTCATCGTCCAGAAGCTGGGTGTGAATTTTATCTGTAAGCCCAATTTTATCAGCTACGAGCTGCATAAGGTTAATTCGCGGCTGATCAGGCGGCTGCGCAGGAAAGGCGCGCCGATCTTCGCCTGGACGGTACGCAACCACGAACAGTATGACGATGCGAAGCAATATACGGATTCCGTGATTTTTGAAGGGTTCCGCCCTAAGGATATCCGGTAACGGAAAAAGAATAACAGGCCATTCCTGCAAAAGGAGTGGTTTTTTTATTCCCAGTTCAGGTATAATAGGGGATAGGGAATCAAGAAAACCGGGAGGATAGGACATGAAATATTTGATTGGGATCGATATCGGCACGTCGGCCACAAAAACCGTGCTTTTTGACGAGGCGTTCCAGGTGGTCGCTTCCAGCTCGCAGGAATATCCGATGTACCAGCCGCACAACGGCTGGGCGGAGCAGCGCGCGGAAGATTGGCGCGACGCGGTGTTAAAAACGATAAAAGATGTAGTCAGCACATCCGGCGTGCAGGGCGGGGATATCTCCGGCGTCGGGCTTTCGGGCCAGATGCACGGATTGGTGATGCTGGACGAACAAAACGAAGTCATCCGGCCGTCCATCATCTGGTGCGACCAGCGCACGGCAAAGGAATGTGAGGAGATCACGCAAAAGGTAGGGGCACAGCGGCTCATTGAGATCACAGCCAACCCTGCGCTTACAGGCTTTACCGCCTCCAAGATTTTGTGGGTGCGCAACAATGAACCGGAAAACTATGCGAAATGCCGCCATATCCTGCTGCCCAAGGATTATATCCGCTTTATCCTGACCGGGGAATACGCGACGGAAGTGTCGGATGCGAGCGGGATGCAGCTTCTCGACGTACCCAAACGGCAGTGGTCGGCAGAGGTGCTGGAAAAACTGGATATCGACCCCTCGCTGCTGGCAAAGGTATATGAATCGCCCGAGGTCACGGGCGCCATCCTGCCGGAGGTCGCCAAAGAAACGGGGCTTTCGGAAAAAACGGTCGTTGTAGGCGGCGCGGGCGACAATGCGGCAGCGGCTGTAGGTACGGGCATTGTGCAGGACGGGCGTGCGTTTACGACGATCGGTACCAGCGGCGTTGTCTATGCGCATAGTTCAAAGGTCACCATAGACCCTAAAGGCCGCGTACATACCTTTTGCTGTGCAGTCCCGGGCTGTTGGCATGTGATGGGCGTGACGCAGGGCGCGGGGCTCTCGCTCAAATGGTTCCGCGACCAGTTCTGCCAGGATTATGTTGAGCAGGCGAAAAAACAGGGCGCGAACGTTTACGACCTGATGGGAAAAGACGCGGCGGGCGTTCCTGTAGGCAGCCATAAACTGATTTATCTCCCCTACCTGATGGGGGAGCGTACGCCGCACCTAGATCCCGACTGCCGCGGCGTATTTTTTGGGCTGTCCGCCATCCATACCAAAAAAGACATGATCCGTGCGGTCATGGAGGGCGTTTCTTTTTCGCTGAAAAATTGTGCGGATATCCTGGACGGCATGGGCGTTACGATCGACGAGATGATGGCATGCGGCGGCGGAGGAACCAGCCCGGTGTGGCGGCAGATGCTTGCCGACCTCTATGGCTGCGATGTCAAAACGATCGTGTCGCAGGAGGGGCCGGCCCTCGGCGTGGCGATTCTTGCCGCAGTGGGCGCAGGGCTCTACAGCGACGTCCCGGCGGCATGCGCAAAAGCGGTTAAAACAGACCAGAGCTGCCCGCCCATCCCGGAAAACCAGAGGGAATACCCCAAATATTATGAGATATACAACGACCTTTATGGGTGCTTAAAAGAGGAATACAAAAAATTGGCCGGCATCTGAAAGCGGTATATAGGAAAAGACCGGCGATCTGCCGGTCTTTTTTGATGCCGCGGCGGTCAGGCGGCGCTGCTTTTGAACAGCAATTTTGAAACGGACATACCGAGGATGACGCCAAGGAAACTGAAAATAAGGTTAAAGACGATGTTGCCGAACGCGCGGGCATAGTCGGAGGCCAAAAATAAATTGATCGTTTCCATGCTGAAGGTGGAAAAGGTGGAAAGCCCGCCGAGCATACCCGTCGTCAAAAAGAGCTTTGCGCGCGGCGTGATGAAGGAAGTCTGTTTTTCCATACCTGCCAGGAAGCCGACCAGGAAACCGGCGATGATGTTGGAAAAAAGTGTTGCCAGCGGCATTTGCACAGGCAGGGGCATCATCAGCTTGGTGATCAAAAAACGCAGGCAGCAGCCGATAAAGCCGCCCGCCCCCACTACTAAAAATTCAATCATAGATCCATTTCCTTTCCGTCAATAAAAAAGCTGGCGACTCCTGCGTGTCCTGCAGAAGTCATCAGCTCAAAAAGCAGTTTTGGTTTCCCACGGGAGAACTTCATTCCCTCATACTTATTTTAACAGGAGGCCGCTGCCCCGTCAATAAGGCGGCAGGATATCCCGGCCCCAGATATGGCGGAACCGTAAACAATCTGTTAATATTTTGCCGGTTTTCCACACCTTTTCCATAGTTCTGCTATAATGGCAGTATTCTTAGAAAAGGACTGTGGAACGTGAAAAAAATACTGGTGGTTATGATAGGCGCTTTCACGCTTATATGCACCTTAAACGCATGCGCCCTGCCCAATGCGGGCAAGGTGCAGGTCATAGCATCGCCCGAGCCTGCAGGAACCGCAAGCACGCCGGAGGTATCTTCAGCCCCTTCTGACGAGGGAGAGGAAACGCCGGATGGGGCAGGGAAGCCCGCTGCGGAAAGCACGGAGGCGCAGGGCGCCGCAACGGAGGAAAACGGGAGCAGCGATATCCTCCATGATGAAAAAGAGACGCAGGCGCAGGCGGATGAATATGGGAAAGGGGTCAAGTGTACCTCGACGATCATTGCGGGCAACAATATGATCGTGCAGGTCAGGAATACGAACGAAATTACGATACCCAAAGTCACGGTGGCGCTCAATTCGCCGGAAGACAGCTACGAGCTGGTATTCTACCAGGTGAGCGCAGGGAAAAGTATTTCGATCCCCATCGAAAAAAAACCGAACGAGCTGCCGCCCGCCGTCAATGCGGAAGTCAGCGTATCGATGGAGGAAAACGAATATGTCGATATTACAAAGCAGGTCAGCGTCAGCGTCGAGCAGGTGGACAGCGGCGCACAGCTTACGGTCAGCAACGGGGCGGCGCAAGCCTGTAAGCTATTGAATATCACGGTAAAATTTGCAAATAATACGGATATCGTTTATGCACAGATGCGCGCAATGCAGGAACCTATTGGGCCGGGCGAAAGCGTAGTGCTCTCCTTTTTGCTGCCGCAGGAATTAAAGGACGGGGGAACCGCCTTTGACCGGGTCGAGTATGTGCTCAACCAGGCGGTCGCGTGAAAATAAGCACGAGTGAATTGACACGCTTTTGCAGCAGGTGCTATCATAGGGAAAGAACGATTACATGAGGGGAAAGGTAACGCGATGAAAAGATCAGAAGTGAACCAGATTTTGCAGAAAACGAAAGAGGCGCTTGAGGCGCATATGATCCGCCTGCCGGATTTTGCTTATTGGACGCTCGACGACTGGAAGAACAGTAAGGAAGATACAAGCCGCATCCGCCGCGTGATGCAGGGATGGGACTTGACCGATTTCGGCATGAAGAATTTTGACGAAATAGGGGCAGTCCTTTTCACCATCCGTAACGGTTTGCAGGATGAGCCGGGCGTAGGCACGCCGTACGCTGAAAAAATGCTTTTTGTAAAGGACGGCCAGAGGCTGCCGCTCCATTACCACGTTACAAAAACGGAAGATATCATCAACCGCGGCGGCGGGGATATGTTCATGATCCTTTACAATGTAACGAAGGACTTGCAGCCGGACACCGAAAGTGACGTTACGTTCTATTGCGACGGGATCCCCAGGACAGTCAAGGCGGGTGAAAAGTTCCTGATCACGCGCGGCAACAGCATCACCTTAGCGCCGTATTCGCTCCATACCTTCGGCGCGGAAAAGGGAACGGGAGACCTGATCGCCTGGGAGGTATCCTCCGTCAACGACGACAACACGGATAATTACTGGGCGGAAGACGCCAGCCGTTTTTCGGGCATCGAAGAAGACGAGCAGCCGCTGCACCTTTTGTGCAACGAGTACGACAAGTTCCTGTAAACGATACAAAAAAGGACTGCTTTTGATGGCAGTCCTTTTTTCCTATTGCTTACTTCAGGTGCGTTCCCTCTACTTCGTTCACCAGCGCCAGGAAATCTTGTCCGAAGTTTTCGTCCGCGCACATCGTTGCGTCGTGGTAAGTGAGCGCACGCAGCACGTCCGGCCCCGCAGTGACCGCGCCTACGCCATATTTGCACAGGCTCAGCACCTGGTGCGAATTGCGGAAGCTTGCCGCAATGACCTGCGCCTCTAAGTTGTGGATGCGGAAAATGTCGTGGATGTCCTTTGCCACCTGGATCCCGTCCGCGCCCATGTTATCGAGGCGGTTGATGTACGGCGCGGCAAAACGCGCGCCCGCCTTGGCCGCCATAAAGGCCTGCATGGCGTTATAGACGACGGTCGCCGTGATGTTGATGCCTTCCTTTTTCAGCAGGCGGATGGCGCGCAGCCCTTCGGGGGTGACCGGCACCTTGACGAACAGGTCGTCCCCTAATTCCCGCAGCATGAAATGCGCTTCGTCCACCATTTTTTCCGCTGTGTCGGAAATAAGCTGCGCGTGCAGCATGGATTCCTTGGGAATAAACGAGCGGATCTCCTTTAATACATGGAAAATGTTCTGGTGTTCCTTCAACAGGATGGACGGGTTGGTGGTGACCCCGTCATAAGGGAAGCTGTCGTATAGCTTCCGGATTTCGTCAATATTGGCATGATCGATCAATACAAGCATGGTTCGTCCCCCCTCATTCGCCGATGCTCGGCACGCTGACTTCCGTATTAACGTCCGCGCTGTAATCTACCCCTGGGATATCAAAGCCGAACATCTGGTAAAAATCCTCCCAGTATCCGGCAACGTCCGCGAGCTGCTCCAAATTTTCATCGGAGATCTTATCCCACGCCGCGCTCACCGCGTCCTGCACGTCTTTGCGCATTTCCCAGTCGTCCAAACGGATCATGCCGCGTTCGTCCGTGGGAACGTCCTTTGCAAGCAGGCGGTCGTGCAGCATACGGTACATTTGCTCGATGCAGCCCTCATGCAGTCCCATGTCTTTCATGACCCGGTAAAGGATGGAGATGTAAAGCGGGACGATGGGGATCGCGGCAGAAGACTGTGTTACAAGCCCTTTGTTGACGGAAATATAAGCGGAAACGCCGGGGAACTCCCGCGCGATCTCCTGCGACGTCGCAAACAAGTGTTCCTTTGCCTTGCCGATGGAGCCGTTGGTGTACATCGGGTAGGTCAGCTCCGGCCCGATATAAGAATAGGCGACCGTGGTCGCGCCCCCTGCAAGGACGCCCGCGCTGCCCAATGCGGCGATCCAGTCTTTCCAGTCCTCACCGCCCATGACTTTGACGGTATCGTCTATCTCCTGCTGCGTTGCGGGGGTAACGGTGACCTCGGATATTTTCCGGGTATTCAGGTCGATGGTCTTGTTGGTATAGTCGCTGTCCGTCGTCTTGAGGACGGAGGAATAAGTCGTGCCGTCCGCGACCGTCCTGCGCGGGGAGGCAAGGCTGTAAACGACCATATCCACCTGCCCTAAGTCGCGACGGATCAGGCCTATGGCCTGTTCCTTGATCTCCCTGGAGAATGCGTCGCCGTTGATGGTCTTTGCATAGAGACCGTCTGCGTGGGCAAATTCTTCAAAGGCGGCGGTGTTGTACCAGCCGGAAGAAGCGGTGCGCTTGCCGTTTGCCGGACGCTCGAACATTACGCCGACCGTCGATGCGCCGCACGAATATGCAGCCGCAATACGGGACGAAAGGCCGTATCCGGTGGACGAACCGATCACCAGCACATTTTTTGCGCCCGGTGTTTTCGGTTGCCCCTTCACGTATTCGATCTGCCGCCGCACATTTTCACGGCAGCCCGCAGGATGCGCCGTCGTACAGATAAAGCCCCTGACTTTTGGTTCTACTATCATGATGAAGCTCCTTTGTTTCAAAATTAAGATACGCGTTTATTTTACCATAGTACGCTGGATTTTTCAGCAAGAAATATTGGGGGGAAAGACCATGGAAACAAAAGAATATTTGCAAATGATACGTGAAGTGAAGGATTGCGCCTTTGCCACCGTAGATGAGTCGGGAAAACCGGAGGTGCGCATCATCGACGTCATGATGGTGGAGGACGATTGCCTGTATTTTTTGACGGCGCGCGGGAAGAACTTTTACCGGCAGCTTTTAGACCAGGAATTCGTTGCGCTCACGGGACTGACGAAAAACTGGGAGATGCTCTGTTTGCGCGGCAAGGTAAAACAGGTGGAGCAGGACTACCTGCGGCCCATCTTTGAACAAAACCCCTCCATGAACGAGGTCTATCCGGGCGACAGCCGCAACATCTTAGAGGTCTTCTGCTTGTACGAAGGGCAGGGCGAATATTTCAACCTTTCCCAAACGCCGGTATTCCGCGAAACGTTTTTGGTCGGCAAACAGGAGGAAACATACAAAGGTTTCCTGATCACCGACGGATGTATCGAATGCGGGACATGCGCATCGGTATGTCCGCAGCAGTGTATCAAGGCAGGTACGCCCTACGTGATCCGGCAGGAAAACTGCCTGCATTGCGGGCTGTGCGCAGAAACGTGCCCGGTGACCGCGATCGATAAAAGGCCCGGCTTCCAGACAGCTTTTGCACCATCAAGAAAATTCCTGTTATAATATGTTGCAAAAAGGAAGTGGAATTTGGGGATCAGGGAAACGTTTGAAAAAACGAACCATGCGGCAAAAGGCCCCGCTGCGGGATCAAACCGCCGCAGGGTCTTCTTTTAACGTAAATTTCCATACGCACCACGCTCCCTCTTCGGTGAGGTTGGGCGGGCAGCTTACAACCTCCGTCTCAAAGCGTGGGTCGATTGCTTTTGCGAACCCGGAGTATTCCTCCAGCCCAACGCTCAGGCACGGAAAATCATCGAGGCCTTTGCGCTTACGCGCATCCTGCGTGCGGCAATGACGCGCGCGGTAAGTAACGGTGTTACCGTCGATCGTAATCTCCGGCTGGTTGAGCGAGGCTTGCAGCCGGAAACGGAAAGCAAGCGCAAGGCCTTCCGTCCCCGCATATTCCCCAAGGCCCAAAAATTCTTTTAAGCGCCGCGCCTCGATAGCGGTGAACTGCCGCCAGGCATTCGCGTCGTGCTCCATAGCTTCCTTTATGCCGCGCTTTTGCTCGATGGACAAAAACCAGCAGCCATCGTGTGCCAGCCAGTTTTTTGCATATATCCTGCAAAGCTCAAGCAGCTTTTCCCGTGAAAGGGAATCGATATCCGTATATTGCATCCCAATACCTCCGTAAACGTGTGCATGGCATCATTATATACCAGCCGGAAAGCAGAAGCAACGCGCGCGGCAAGGTTGACGGACGAGGCGTGCTGTGTTATGGTACGCTTGTATGTTTTTTTTGAAAAAGAGGAGAAACGATGTCCAAATATGACTTTTTGATCTTTGATATGGACGGGACGTTCATCGATTCCGCCCCTTTTCATATCGCTGCCTACCACCGCTTTTTTAACATGCACGAAATCAACGTCAGCATGGGAGATACGATTTTGGGACTGGGGTTCACGATCGAAGATATGTTCCGCAATATCGGGCTTCCCGAAGAACGTGTCGATGAAGTTTACGAAAAGCTGGCGGCGTTTTACCGGAGCGGGGCGGACGACCTTATTGAAAAGATCCCGCTGATCGACGGCGCCAACGAAGTTTTTACGGCGCTCAAACAGCGCGGATATCCGATGGGTGTTGTCACAAACAGCCTGCAGCCGGTTGCGGATCGAATTCTTATGCTGCACAATCTTAAGGATTATTTCATAACGGTGGAGGGTGCGACGCAGCAGGAATCGGATAAGGAACGGCGTTGCATGGATGTCTACCGGGCGCACTGTAAAAAGGGGAGCGTACTATTGATCGGGGACGCGGGACGCGACATGGAGATTGCCAAAGACGCAGGTTGGGATTGCTGCCTCGCGGTCACGGATATCTCGTGGGCGCGCGATCCGCAGAGTGTGATCGAAAGGTACCGCCCCACGCATGTGATCCGCGAATTTCCGGAGCTCCTTTCGATATTGGATTGAAAGCAAAGCAGTAAAAAGGCTGTGCAGATATTTGCACAGCCTTTTTTGATGCCTGGCTTTAAGAAAGCGCCTTTACAAGCAGCCGGTAAGCATTGTCCATGGCGGCCTGCAGCATATCACCGTCCATATCCTCCCTGCGGCAGCGCGCATGGATAAAGCTCATCAGCGCGCCTGCAAACGCACTGTAAGTATATTCTTCATCCGTATACGGCGGGATCACCCCCTCGCGTGCGCCAAGGTCTGCCAGCAGCAGCACCCGCTTATGGATCATAGAGAGGTATTCCTGCACAAAGGCAAGGTCGCCGTTAAAAAAGTGCTCCATATCCTTGCCGCCTACGTTGAACAGGACAAGGTGGAAGTCGGAGTTTTTGTTCATGATGATCCCGTTTACGATGCGCAGCACGGTATAACATTTTTCCTGAAACCCTTCCGCCTGCCGCATTTGCTCAAAGATCGTAAAAAGCTGTGTCTTAATGCTGTACATGATCGTCTTTGCGAAGATATCTTCCTTGGATGTGAAATAATTGTACAGCGTCCCCTTGCCGATCCCCGCTGCATCCGCGATATCCGAAGCCTTGATCTCGGCAATGCTTGCGCCGCCGCTGATGAGATCCAAAAGCGCGCGCATGATGGTGAGCTCTTTTTCTTTATATTTCGGGGATATCATCGTCAAGACCCTCCTCCAAAAGAACCTGCTTGATCGGCCTTTTGTTCATCCCGTCATACATCACGGGAACAAAGAACAGCGTCATGAATGTCGCGTAGATCAACCCGCCGATCGTCACGACCGCCATAGGCTGGAGCATTTCCGCACCCTGGCCCATACCGAATCCGAGCGGTACAAGGCCGAGTACGGTCGTTAAGGCCGTCATTAAAATCGGACGGATACGCGCCTTGCCTGCGCGCAGCAGCGCTTCGTTCTTTTCGATGCCCGCAAGGCGCAGCTGGTTGACGTAATCCACGAACACGATCCCATTGTTGACCACGATGCCCGCAAGGATCAAAAATCCCAGCAGGGCGATCATGCTAAGCTCCATGCCCGTCAGCAGCAGAGCAAGCAGGCCGCCCGTAAACGCGAGGGGTATGGTGAACAGGATGATGAACGGCGATTTTAGGGACTGGAACTGGGCCACCATGATCAGGTAAATGAGCACGACCGCAAGCATGAACATATAGATCAGGTTGCTGAACGTATCCGTTATCGTCTGGTTTTCCCCGGCGATTTCCACGCTGTAGCCGTCCGGTACCTGGTAGCCGCCCAACTTCTGCGAGAACTCGCGGCTGACAAGGCCGATGTTGTGGTCTGCATCCACTTCCGCCGTGATAGACATTGTACGCACCTGCCCGTCGTGGTTGATGGAGGTCAGGCTCTGTTCCTGCGATACCTGTGCGATATCCGAAAGCTTTACTTCCTCCTCCTCGCCGTCCTTTGTCCCTTTTAGCGGGAAGTCGTTCAGTTTGTCCAGCGAAATGCTGTCCTGCGGGCTGTTTTCTACGATCACAGGGTAATCCTGCGTTTCAAACGTCACGGTAGTCGCCGTCTTGCCGGCCGCAAGCTCTGCGGCGACCTGTTGGTATACCTGCGCGACCGTCAGGCCGTAGGCCATCGCCTTGTTTTTGTCGACGACGATACGCGTTTCCTGCGAGGATTCGTTAAGGCCGTTGTCAATGTTCGTCAGGCCCTCCGTCTGCTCCATCAGGCCGGTCATGTCCTGCGCGATGGTTTTTAAGGTATCCAGGTCGTCGCCCTTCAAAACGACCTCCAGGCCGGAGCCCGAAAGCGCGGACATATCCATCGTGGAATCGCTGATTTCCACCGTTGCGGGGAGATCGGCGACCTGGTCGCGCATCATCTGCGCAACCTGCGCGCTGGTATGCGTTTTTTCCTCCTCCAAAACGGCATACATCATCATGCTGGTGTTGTTGCCCCCGGCAGAACTGCCGCCGCCGAGGATGGACATGGTTCCGCCTTCCATGGCGCCGATGGTTTTTACATCCGGTACTGTTGTCAGGCGCGCGAGAATCTCATCGCTCATATCGCGCGTCTGCTGCGTCGTGCTGTCCTTGGGCATGTTCATGGTGATCATGATTTCGCTGCTGTCCATTTTAGGCATCAGGGACGTGCCCATCGTAAAGATGTTGGCGACACTGAATACGAACAGGCCGACAACCAAAACGACGACGATCCATTTGCGCTTTAATGCCCCGGACAAAAGCTTTTCATATCCGGCGGTAAATTGATCAAACCATTTATGCTGCTTCTCTTTGGTGTTTTTCATCATGGTAGAACCCATCGCCGGAACAAGCGTGAGCGCAATGACCAGGCTCGCAAGCAGCGAAAAGGCAATGGTAAGGCCCATATCCTCGAACAGCTGGCGTGTCAGCCCTTCCGTAAATACAATGGGCAGGAACACGCACACTGTGGTCAGCGTGGAAGCGGCGATCGCGCCAGCAACCTGTGACGCGCCCTTGACGGCCGCCTTGGCGGCTGAAACGCCCAGCGCGCGCAGGCGGTAAATATTCTCGATGACGACGATGCTGTTATCCACCAGCATACCCACGCCGAGGGCCAGGCCCGCAAGCGAGATGACGTTCAAGGTAACGCCGGCAAAATACATCAGCGTGAGCGCCGCCAAAAGGCTGAACGGGATGCTGATCGCCACGATGATCGTCGGTTTGATATCCTTTAAAAAGAGGAACAGGATCAGGATCGCCAGAATACCGCCCAGCAAAAGGTTATTGAGCACGGAATCCAGTACGATGTTGATGTATACGCCCTGGTCGTTTAAGGTCGTGATGTGCAAGTTAGGGTTTTGCGCCTCCAATGCCTTGATCGTTTCGCCCAACCGCTCGGAGACCTCTGTGGTAGAAGCTGTGCTCTGTTTCTGGAAGGTCAGAAGAATACCGTCGTTGCCGTTGATCTTTGCGTAAAGGTCATCCTTATTGTCTGTCATTTCAACGGTCGCGATGTCCGAAAGCTTGACCTGTCCGATGTCGCCCGTGGGAATGTCGAACACGACAAGGTTCCTGATTTCATCGATATCTTTGAACTGGTCGCCTACCTTGACAAGGAAATTCTCATCCCCGTCCCTGATGTAACCAGCAGGCATGGAAAAATTTTCCGCAGACAGGATCTGGCCCACCGTCTCCTGCGTGATCTTACCGTCAAGGCCGGCCTGCTTGTAGGCCGCGTCCTTTTGTGCCTCAAATTCCTGCTCCTGCGCGCTGAGCTGCGCCTCTCCGCCCGCAAGCTGGCCGGACGCCTCCGCGATGCCTGTGGTAAGGGCCATCTTGCCGGTCTCGACCTGCCGTTCCCCTTCGTCAAGCTCGCTTAGTTTGGCCTCAAGCTGTGCCTTTTGGTCGGGAATCTGCGCGAGGCCGTCCTGCAGTTGCGCGATTCCGGCTTCCACCTGCGCGAGGCCGTCCTGCAGCTGCGCGATTCCGGCTTCCAGCGTATCAAGCTGCCCGGTCAGCGTATCGGGAACGCTTTGTCCCGCGGCCACGAGGGCGGCGATCTGCGCGGCAAGCGCGTCGCGTCCTGCCGTCGCATCCGCGAGCTGGGAGGTAAGGCCATCGCGCTGCGCCTTTAAATCCGCAAGCTGCGCCTCAAGCTCCTGCTGCATTTGCGGCAAGCTCGCGAGCGCGCCCTGCAGCTGCTCCCGTCCGGCGTCAAGCTGGAGCCCCGCATCCACAAGTTGCTGTGCCTGCGTCTGGCTCATACTATTAAGCTGCTCCTTGCCGCTTGCAATCTTGTCCTTGGCCTCGTCGATCTTCTCCTGCGCCTCGGCCAGCTTTTCATCCACGGAAGCGAGCACGCGGCGGTTCAGTTCGTCGATCCTATCCTGGTCGAGCGTCACCTTGACGGATTCCTCCACCAGCCCCGCCGCGGTAACGGAGGCGACCCCGTCGATGCGCTCGAACTCAGGGAGGATCGTTTCCTCCACCGCCTTGGAGGTCTGCGTAATATCCTGCCCTTCTATATCGACGCTTGCGATCATGACGGGCATGATATCAGGATTGATCTTTAAAAGCGTGGGCGTACCCACCGCATCGTCGAGGTTCCCCTTGACCATGTCGATCTTACCGCTCATCTCGATCATCACGCTATCCATGTTTGTTCCCTGCGTGAATTCAAGCAGTACCATACTGCTGTTCTCGTTGGAGGTGCTCGTTACGTTCTTGATACCGCTTGTGGTGGCAAGCGTCTGCTCGAGCGGCCTCGTCACGGTCTGCTCGATCTTTTCAGGGCTCGCGCCCGGATAGGTCGTCAGTACCATTACATAAGGAAGATCCATCTTGGGAAGCAGGTCGGTGCGCATGCTCGTAAAGGAAATGAACCCCAGGATACACACGAGGACGACCGCCACGAAGATGGTCATTGGTTTTTTTACGCTGAATTTTGACATAGATGTAAATCCCTTCCGTCATTGGCCGTATGTTGGTCATAATAGTGTTGAATAAAAGAGACTGACCAGTCAGTCACATTCCTTATTATAGCATTTGAGGACGTTTCGTCAACCAAAATCATATCTTTTATAAAAGTTTTGTGAAGAGTGGGAAGCGGGGCGTGACGGGTTTGACAAAAGGGTTTATAAATGCTATAATTCGCATATTTTCATTGCGAATACAGTAAGGAGAAACGATGAGAGCGTTAGATAGGATAGAGCATATCATAGAGGACGATATGCAAAAACGATTGTGCGATACGACGGCTGCGGAGCTGAACGCCGCGATCGCAAAAGCAGTCATAGAGGAAGTCTCGCCCGTTTGGAACGAAGAACGGGACGCGCAGAAACGCAAAGCGTATTATTTTTCGGCGGAATACCTGATCGGGCGCATGGTGTTCAACAACCTGTATGCACTGGGCTGGCTGAAGGAATTGAAGGCGGAGCTGCTTGCGCGCGGTGTGGATATCAAGAAAATGGAAGATTTGGAAGACGCTGCGACGGGCAACGGCGGCCTTGGAAGGCTGGCGGCTTGCTTTCTGGATTCCGCGGCCACGATGGGCCTGCCGCTCATCGGCTACGGCATCAAGTATAAAAACGGCCTCTTCCGCCAGAAGTTTGAAAACGGGTTCCAGATAGAAATCGCGGACGACTGGAAAAGCGATACAGACCCGTGGTTCTTGCGCAAGGAAGACGAATGCGTGGTCGTCAAATTCCATAATCAGGAGGTAAAGGCCGTACCTTACGATATGCCGGTCATCGGCTACGAAGGCGGGCAGGTCAATACGCTGCGCTTGTGGCAGTCGGAAGCTTTAAACGAATTCGATTTCCGGAAATTCAACGATGGGGATTATACTGGTGCGGTTGCGGAGAAAAATAACGCGGAGATGATCACGCGTGTGCTGTATCCCAACGACAGCACACGTGAAGGCAAGGAGCTGCGCCTAAAGCAGGAGTATTTCTTTACCAGCGCGTCCTTGCAGGACTTACTGCGCAGGTATCGGCGCGACTACGAATGTGATATCCGCGATTTTGCCAAATACCATACGATCCAGCTAAACGACACGCACCCGGTGATCGCGATCCCGGAATTCATCCGATTGCTGGGGGATATGGGCGTGGAATTTGAGGACGCGTTTTTGATGGCGCGCGATGTATTTGCCTACACCAACCATACGATCATGACCGAGGCGCTCGAAACATGGGATATTGAATTGTTCCGTGGCTTGTTGCCCGACCTTTATGAGATCGTCGTGCTTTTAAACGACCGGCTGCTCTCGGAGATCGGCAACAGAAACAGGGATGAGCTCGAAATTTTGTGCGGCGGCGCGGTGCACATGGCGCGCCTTGCCGTGTACGCTTCCAAAAAGGTCAATGGCGTAGCGGCGATCCACACCGAGCTTTTAAAGGACAAGGTCTTGCGCAGCTGGTATGAATGGTTCCCCGAACGCTTCCTCAATAAAACGAATGGGGTGACGCAGCGCCGGTGGCTTGCGCTTTGCGATCCGGAGCTTTCCGAGCTCATTTCCGAAAAGATCGGCTGGGGCTGGGTCAAGGATTTGGAGCAGATCAGGGGCATTGAGCCGTATATTGGGGACGACAGCTTTGTGCAGCGCTTCAACCAGGCCAAGCAGGTGCGCAAGGACAAGCTGGCGCAATATATTTACAAGCGCGACAGGATCGCCGTGCGTTCGGATTCGGTGTTCGATATCCAGATCAAGCGGCTGCACGAATACAAGCGGCAGCTTTTGAACGCGTTTTCCATCCTGGATATCTATTTCCGCCTCAAAAGCGGGGAGCTCACGGATTTCCCGCGGACAACGTTTATTTTCGGCTCCAAGGCGGCGCCGGGGTATTATATTGCCAAAGGGGTCATTAAATTCATCAACGAGATCGGGCGCATGATAGAGAATGACCCTGCGGTAAACGATATTTTGCAGGTCGTGTTCGTTTCCAACTACGATGTTTCCTATGCGGAGAAGCTTGTGACAGCGGCGGACATTTCCGAGCAGATATCCACCGCGGGCATGGAGGCGTCGGGCACGGGCAACATGAAGTTCATGCTCAACGGCGCAGTCACGCTGGGCACGTACGACGGCGCGAACATCGAGATTGCAGCGCAAGCCGGCGAGGAGAACAATTATATCTTCGGGGCGCGGGTCGAGGATCTCGCGCGGATCGAGGGAACGTACAACCCAATGGAGATCTACGAAAACAATGCACGGCTTAGGCGCGTGATCGATACGCTTGTGGATGGAACGTTTTCGGATGGGGACACGGGCATGTTCCGCGCGATCTACGATATGCTGCTGCACGGTTCTTACTGCCAGCAGGCGGATAAGTACAGGCTGCTGCTCGACTTTGAGGATTACGTCAACCAGAAGCTGCGCGCGATCTACGATACGAAGGACGCTATGGCGTTCGGCCGCAAGTGCCTCTACAATGTGGCGCGCAGCGCGTTTTTCTCCAGCGACCGCACGGTCGGGGAATATGCGCGGGAGATATGGGGCATATCTTAGGCTGTTGACCATGTCTGGCGGGAAAGGGGCGGGAATCGCTCCTTTTTTGTTTGAAGAATTTTTTAAAAAAGGGATTGACAGATAGGTGGGTAGGGATTATATTAATTAGTAAAGTTAACTAATTAAAAAACCGCGACATACGATCCATAAAACAGAAAGATGGTTGTAGAAGACAAAATCTGTGTTAAAATGGAAATGGAACCCGAATAAGATAACAAAGAGGAATCATGATGAACGTTTACGTTCCTTCCCATTTGAAAAAAAACAACAGCAAAGTCATCTATGACCTGTTCCAAGACGGAAACAGCTACTCCAAAGCCGACATCAGCCGGATGACGGGAATCAGCGCGCCGACGGTCATCAAGATCATCGATTCCTTCATTGAGAAGGGGATATTGTTGCACGCCGGTGAAGGGGAGGCCGCCGTAGGCCGCAGGCCAAACCTTTTGAAGCGCAATGAAAAAGCGTTTTATGCTTTCGGCGTCGACTTCCAGGACGAAAACGTGAGGATCGCGCTGGTCGACCTAAATGGCGATATCATAGATTATGTACAAATGTCCCTGCGTTTACCCCTGCAGGATATGCTGGGCAAAGAGATCGTGGAAGCCATCCGGCAGTTGGCGCAGCGCAACGAGATCCCGCAGCCGAGGATACTGGGCGTGGGGCTGGGGATGCCGGGCGTCGTGGATACGCAGAAAAACACGGTGGAATATGCTTTTACCGTGGGTATGAAGGAAAAAACAGACTGTACGGAAATGCTGGCGCAGTTGGAAGGAAAGCTCAGCGTACCGGTGTTCATGGAAAACGATATCAATGCCGCCGCCGTAGGCGAGTTCAAAATGCGCCGGCTGGATAAAAACGAGGACCTGATTTATATTTCGCTGGGTACGGGCCTTGGCGCAGGCGTGGTACTCAACGGGGAGCTCCGCCACGGGATCCATCACTTTGCCGGTGAAATCGCATACACTTCCTTCGATGAAGATTTTCCCACCAAGGAAGGGCATATCGGTTGGTTGGAAAGCACGGTCAATACAGCGGAATTTATGAAAAGCGGCATGGATGACCCGCAAAAGAGCCGGGCATACATCGAGCGCATCTCAAAGACGCTGGCGCTCACGATCTCAAATGTATCGGTGCTCCTTGATTTTGACCTCGTTGTGGTCGGCGGGCTGCTGGTCAGCCATTTCGGCGGAGAACTGTTAAGGGAGATACAAAATAACCTGGAGAAGATCAGCCTTTTAAAAATAAATTGCGAACTTGCCAGTTCCAAGCTGCCTGAGCTTGTAGGAAGCGCCATCATGGTGTGCGAAAAAAGGATCGGCGACATCCTGTAAATTTTTTCACCAATTAATTAACAAAGTTAGCTAATTAAATAGGAGGCAATAAGATAATATGAACATTCAAATCGTAGAAAACGAAAAGAAGCTCTCCGCGGCAATCGCAGGGGAAATCGAAAATGTGGTCAGGGAAAAAGAGGACGCCCTGATGTGCCTGTGCGCGGGACATTCCCCCGTTCGGGTCATGAAGCGGCTGGTGAGCGATGCACAGGAAAATAAATATCCTGCGGATTCTTTCCGCTTCCTTTCCCTCGACGAATGGGTCGGCCTCGGCATAGGCGACCCGGGCAGCTGCATCCACGACGTATCCAAATATTTTTTAAAGCCACTCAAAATCGAGCGTGGCGAGCGGATGTTCTTCTTTGATGGGCAAAGCGAAGACCTCAAAAAGGAATGCAACGGCGCGGCGCAATTCATTGAACAAAACGGCGGGGCGATCGACGTTATCCTGCTCGGCATCGGCATGAACGGGCACATCGGCTTCAACGAGCCGGGCACAAAAGAAACGGACGGCATCCGCGTTGTACCTTTAAGCCAGACGAGCAAAACGGTAGGCGCCAAATATTTCGATAAGGACTATGCGCTCACTTCGGGCATCACGATCGGCATTCCGCAGATCATGCAGGCGAAAAAGGTGATCGTCATGGCGTTCGGAGAGCACAAGGCCGATATCGTGGAGCAGGCGGTCAGGGGCGAAAAAACAGAGGATTGCCCGGTAACGCTCATCCGCGGCCATGCGGACATCACATTCTATTTCGACAAAGCAGCCGCAAAAAAAATCGTTTAAGGAACTACTTCATATGAAAAACCTGTTGGAACAAGCAATTCAAAATTTAGAATATGCGCAACCAAACCAAAAAACGATCACCCTCGGGTTTGACGGCTGCTCGGATTCCATCTGCAGGGCGGTACGCAAAAAAGACCGGGAAACGGTGGAATTTTTTGAAACGATGGCGGAGTTTGGCGATTACCTTTCCTCCAAAAGCGGGGTAAGCTGCAGCATCGAGCTCGATGAAAGCATCCGCAAACCCGGTGGGAACTGCGCGATTTTTGCAAACGCGGTCAGCGAATGCGGCGTGAATACATCGGTGATCGGCCTGTTCGGGAAAAACCAAATCAATGAAGTGTTCGACGGGATGCGCGAAAAGTGCGAGCTGTACAGCTATGGGAACAACGCGATCGCCATGTCGCTGGAATTTAAAGACGGGAAGGTAATGCTTTCCCCCAATGTAAAGATGGAGCACGACGCATGGGCACAGATCGTTGCATGTATCGGCGAGGAAAAACTGGAAACCGTATTTGCAGACGCCGATATGCTGGCGCTCGTCAATTGGAGCGAGCTCGAATATGCTTCCTGCCTTTGGGAAAAATTGTACGCCTATCTTGCGCAAACGCCCGATAAGTCCAAAGAAATTTTTGTGGATCTGGCGGACTGTTCGCGCCGCTCAAAAGCGGATATCCGCGAGATGCTCGGGATTCTGGAGCAGCTGGCTACCGTGAGAACGGTGGTATTGAGCCTCAATGAAAACGAAGCGATGGAAGTGGGAAAGATGCTCTTTTCGGAGGAAATTTCCGATTACAGGCAGTTGTGCGGGAGACTGGGGAACGAGATCGCTGTCGCAGGTATCGTGCTGCACAGCTGCAAAGATTGCCATTCCTGCATCGGCCATAAGATATATTCCCTGCCCACGCAATTCAACGAAGCGCCCAAGCTGCTGACCGGCGCGGGCGATAATTTCAATGCAGGGTATGCGCTGGGAAGGCTGTGCGGCGCACCGAGCGATGTATGCAATGTCTATGGCAATGCCATGTCCAGCTATTACATCATGCACGGGGAAAGCCCCAACATAATGCAGCTAAAAGAACACATCACGCAATGGTACAACAGTTTGGAATAGACATTCCAAAATCAATAAAACATAAAGAAGAAGAGAGGAAAGAAAATGAAAAAAATTACATTTGCAGTAGTCATGTTGCTGGCAGTGGCCATGGTCGCTGTGGCATGCGCACCTGCTCCGGCACAGCAATCCGCGTCCGATGTGCCCGCGGCAAGCGAGTCCGCGGCAGCGTCCGAATCGGGCGCTGCCGGTGAAGAAGCTTCCGCACCGGCGGAAGGCGCACAGGTAAAGCCGCTTAAAGTAGGCCTTTCAAACACGTTCATGTATCCATGGCGCGCACAGATGATCGACGATGTGTTGCGTGTGTTTGAAAACTACAAAGGCAAAGGCTGGGTAGAAGGAGACCTCATCGTACAGCATGCCGGAACGGATACGAACGCACAGATCGCACAGATCCGTAACATGGTGAACGATGGCATCGACGTACTGCTCATCAACCCTATCTCCGCGGACGGCCTCAACGAAGTGGCGGAAGAAGCGGTTGCAAAAGGCGTTACGGTCGTTGCTTTTGACCAGGCGATCTCCGCAGAAGGGGTACACAATGTAACGATCGACCACTATACCTGGGGATACCAGTATGCCGACTGGCTGGCGAATGCGATCGGCAAAGAAGGCGAAGTCGCGTACATCGAGGGAACGCCGGGCATGCCCGCAAACGACCAGCGCGTTGCCGGCTGGAAAGACGCGCTCGCACAGTATCCCGATATCAAGATCGTGGGAACGGCAGTAGGAAACTGGGACAACCCGGGCGGACAGAAAGCCGCTTCGCAGCTCATTGCCACTAACCCGAACCTCAAGGGCATCCTTTCCATGGACGGTATGGCGGTAGGGATCTACAATGCTATGAAATCCGCAAACAAACTGGACGATATCGTATCCACAGGGGAGACGCAGGTCGCGGGGCTGAAGGAATGGAAAACGATCCGCGACGAACATCCGGATTTTGTATCCTTTGGCCTTGTAAACCCGCCGGGAATCGGCGCGACGGCGCTCGGCTTTGCGGTGCGTATCGCACAGGGCAAGGAATTCCAGGGCGAATGGGTAGATGGGAATACCTATCTGTACGATGTTTCGGTCAAAGTGGACGAAAACAATTTTGACGAATTCTATACACAGTATGTAGAAACAGAAGGCCGCCCGGACTCTTATTATCCGGACGAATGGATGGGCGAAGAAGACCTGGACGCTTTATTCAGCAAGTAAAAATGCCGGAGGATGCAGGCATGGAGGGTATGACATGAACACATTAGAGGTGAAAGGGATCAGCAAGCATTTCGGGGGCGTGGTCGCCTTAAGCGAAGCCAGCATAAAGATCGAGCAAGGTACGGTATGCGGGCTGCTCGGGGCCAACGGTTCGGGAAAGACAACGCTGTCCCGCGTGATTTCGGGCCTTTACTGCGCGGACAGCGGGGAGATCCTCTTTGAAGGGAAGCCCGTGACGATCCATTCCACAAAGCAGGCGCTTAAGATCGGCATCGCCATGGCGCATCAGAATTTAAGCCTTGTGAACGACATGACGGTGTGGGAAAACATCTGCATGGGCAACGAACAAAAAAAGGGGATACTGATCGACAGCCGCACACTGCTTGCGCAGGCAAAACAGGCGCTTGAACGGTTCGGCTTACAAGGGCTCGAAATGTGCAAGGTCAGCGAACTTTCCCCATCCCAGAAGCAACTGGTGGAAATATGTAAAGCGGTATCCTTAAAGCCAAAGCTGCTCATACTGGATGAACCGACTGCATCTTTGGAATTTGCACAGGTAAACATGCTCTTTGAGATCGTAGCAGAGCTGAAAGAACAAGGCACATCGATTGTGTTCATCTCCCACAGGATGTGGGAGGTGACACAATTGTGCGATAAGGTCGTGGTTTTAAGAAACGGAAAAACAGTGAGTACGCTTGACCTGCGGGAGATCGACCCGGAGGAACACAACAAAAAGATCCTTCGCGAGATCACCGGAAAAGAGGAAGAAACGCAGGTACACGCCTCCGGTGCGAAGCTGGGCGCTGCCATGCTCAAGGTAGAAAATTTATGCATCAAAAATATCCTGCACGATATCAATTTTGAGGTGAAAGAAGGCGAGATCGTGGGGATATCCGGGCTGCAGGGGATGGGACAGGAAGAACTGCTGCTGGCCATCTCGGGCTTTTTGCCCAAGACGTCCGGGGAAATCTATTTCAAAAACGAAAAAACAAAGTGGAACAGCGCCAAAAAAGCGATCGACGCGGGCGTGGTGCTGGTGCCCGGAGACCGCAACAAGGAAGGTTTGTTTCTGCAGCACACCGTTTTTGACAACCTGCTGTATCCGGAATTTTGCAGTCGAAAATCGCCCTTTATATTGAAACACCGCGCGCTCAAAAAAAAGACGGACGAGCTGATGGACAAAATATCGCTCACGCCGCGTGATCCATCCATGAACGTAGGGAACCTGTCAGGAGGCAACCAGCAAAAGGTCGTCGTCGGAAAGTGGATCAACCGTAAGCCCAACGTGCTGCTGATGTCCGACCCTGCCAAAGGGATCGACGTGGAAGCGCGCAGGGAGCTTTACGAAATATGCCGGGGCTTTGCGCAGGAAGGCAAAGCGGTGCTGCTCTATGCAAGCGATAACCACGAGCTGGTCGATATCTGCAACCGGGTATTGGTCATGTTCGAGGGGAAGGTCGTCGCGGAAGTGCCGCGCGAAGAGCTGAGCGACGCGCGGCTGGTGGAAGAAGCGCTGCACATGCATAACGAAGGAGGCGGAGAAAATGGAAAAAGCACAGATTAATCTCAAGTCGATCACAAAAAGTTCTCTGTTTGCCGGCGTTACGATTTTTATCATTATATTCGGTTTAAACGTGATTCTCGACCAGCGGTTCTTTTCCGCAGGCACGATCTACGGGAACCTGTCGGTCATCACCCCCATTGTGGTAGCGACGATCGCGCAAAGTATCGTCATCATCAGCGGCAGCATAGACCTGTCCATCGGCGCAGCCATCTCGCTGGTCAACTGCATGTTGGCAACGACGATGGGCGATACGCCCGAATCGGTGATGTTCGCCTTTGCGGTGAGCCTGCTGGCGGCGCTTGCGGTAAGCGCACTAAATGGCGTGCTGGTCGCATATCTGCGGCTGCCCTCCATGGTCGCGACCTTTGCCGTATCCATGATGCTGATAGGCATTTCCCTGTTGGTACTCCCGGTACCGGGCGGGTACATCCCCAAATGGCTGCCCGGGCTTTACTCGGCCAGTATCGGCGGCGTATTGCCTGCCACCGTGCTGCTACTGGCGGCAGTGGGCGTGCTGTGGTGGATCATCTCCAAAACAAAATTCGGAAAATATATCTATGCCGTAGGCGGCAACGAGGCTGCCGCGGAAGCGAGCGGCATCAACGCCAAACGCATCAAGTTCTGCGCGTTCCTGCTTTCCGGCTTCTTCATCTGGATCGTAGGCATCATCGTCTCGGGGCAGACGGGCGCCGGGGATTTCAGGGTTGGAAATACATACCAGCTCACAACGGTCGCCGCGGCGATCATGGGCGGTATCTCCCTTATGGGCGGCACAGGAAAAATGCTTGGCGCGGCGCTCGGCGGCTCCATCATGATACTGATCACCAATATCATTTATTTTGCCGGCATCCCGTCCTTTTACCAGGATATGATCAGGGGATTGATCGTGATCATCGCACTTTTTATCGCAGCGATCCCGAACCTAAAGAAACGGACGAGTTGAGGTGGCGAACATGAATACGAGTAAAACACTGGCATTAAAAAAAGGGATCCAGTCAAATACATTTATGGCGATCCTGTTATCTGTTATACTGTTAGTAGCCGGACAAATCATATCTCCGGGATTTGCAGCGCCATCCAACATACTGAACCTCCTGATGATCGCGGCCTTCCTGGGCATCATTACCCTGGCGCAGACGATCGTCATGGTCGTGGACAGCGGGGGAATAGACCTGTCGGTCGGTTCCATCCTGCAATTTGCGATGATCCTGATCGCGCAAATCAATACGGATACCAATCATTTAGCGCTCGCCATTATCGTTGCGCTTGCAGTAAGCGTGGGCTTCGGCCTCATCAACGGCCTGGGCGTAGCAATCCTGAAAATACCGCCGCTCATCATGACGCTTTCCATGAGCAGCGTCATCATTGGTTTTATGCTGCTTTATACCGGGGGGTTCCCGAACGGCATGGCGCCCAGCATATTGTACAGCTTCGTATACGGCAATGTCGCCGGCATTCCTAACATGATCTGGGTATGGGCGCTCATCATTGTGGCGGTGATGCTGATCACGAAAAAAACCAAACTGGGAAGTATGCTCTACGGCGTAGGTGCAAACCGCATGACGGCGGAACTCTCAGGCGTGGATACGCGCCTTGTGCGGGTACTGGCGTACGGCGCGGGCGGCCTTGTATGCGGCATCGCGGGCATGTTCCTGCTCGGGTATATGTCTACCCCGAACAATTTAGAGACCGGCGGTGCCTATGTCATGCCGTCCATTGCGGCGGCGGTCGTCGGCGGGATATCGCTTACCGGCGGGCAGGGCAACTACGGCGGGGCGGTCACGGGCGTTATTTTCCTGACCATCTTGGAGTCCCTGCTGATGACGATACAGATGGGAGAGCCCGTGCGCAAAATCATTTACGGCGCGGTGGTGCTTTTGATATTGATCAACTATGCAAGAAAGAATGCGAAGAGATAGCAAGGAGGAAACTATCATGGCAAGAGAAAACAAAATCGTATTGATCGGCTCGGGAAGCCAGTATACGGAGTTCTTTTTACAGGAGATCTTCAAATATGAAGAATTCAGGGGCTGCACGGTCGCTCTGGTGGACAGGCGTCCGGAGCGCCTCGAAGAAGTGCTGAATATCGGCAAGAAATTAAACGAGATCATGGACTGGGACGTGGAATTTATCGGCAGTCCCGACCGCAGGGACATGCTTCCCGGCGCAAAGGTCGTCTACATGTTCGCAGCGGTCAATTACATGCACGCGTGGGCCAGGGAGCTGGAGATCTGCCAGAAACACGGCCTCAACCCGTATGAATTCCATACGACAGGCCCGGCAGGGCTTTCGATGGCAATGCGCCACGTACCGCTCGCGCTCGATATCGCGGCGGATATGGAAGAGCTGTGCCCGCAGGCATGGCTGGTGCTCGACAACAACCCGCTCGCAAGGATCCAGGCGGCGGTCACGCGCCACAGCAAAACAAAAGTAGTGGGCTACTGCTATGGGCACGAGCTCGTACAAATGGCGCTCGAACAGATTTTAGGTATGACGGACAGGGACGAAAGCACCAAGCTTGCAGACCCTGTGGAACGCGAATTCATGTGCCCGGCGGACAACATCACGCTGCGGCAGGCAGGCGTCAACCACATGATGTGGATCCTCGACGTACGCGACAAAAAGACAGGCGAAGACCTGTACCCGAAACTCAAGTCGATCCTCGACAGCGTGCCGCTTTCGGATATCCCGGCAGGCTACCGTTACTGCACGGAGGTCTATAAATTGTTCGGGCTGTTCGGTTCCCCGGCCGACAGCCACGTAGCGGATTATTGCTGGTCGTCCGATAAAGGCAACCAGGAACGCTGCGGCCTTTATCCCTTCCCGGTAAAAGACTGGTTCGGGGGCCGCGACAAGGACGCATGGGCGCAGATCGCAGCAAAGATCACAGGCAAGGAAAGTGCGCAGGCGTTTATCAAACAGAGGAGGACAGGCTGGATGAGCACACAGATCAGCCGCTATATGTTCGGCGGAGACCCCACCTATTTTCCGGCTTTCAATGCGGTGAACGGCGGCACGATCGAAAACCTGTCTCCTGACCTCATCGTTGAGACGTGCGGCGTGATCGGCCCGGATTACGTGGCCCAGACAAAGATCGGCCGGCTGCCTGACGCGGCTGCCGCGATCTGCGAGCTCAACGGCCGTATGGCGCTGCTGGCAGCGGACGCGACCGCAACAGGCGACAAAACGCTGGCGTTGCAGTCGCTGCTCATCGATCCGTTCGTGCACAGCGAAACAGTGGCAAAAAATATCCTGGAAGATATCCTGCAGGAAAACAAACAGTACGATACGCGGTTCTAAGCATCCGACATAAAATAACAAAAGAGGGCGCTATGCGCTCTCTTTTGTTATAAGAAACAGATATAGTGAAGAGTGATATAGGCTTTACGGTTTGAGCGCCTCGATAAAGACCTGCTCGATCTTTTCTTTGGAAGGCACCCCTTCATGTACTTTGACGCCATCCACAAAAAAGCAGGGGACATACCAGTAATCGTAGCCCTTTGTCTTTTCAGGCTCTCGGCGTTCTTCGATGGTTTCGATGTCCACCTGGTTATATTCCGGGTGTTCCTTTTTCAGTTCGTCCATCAGTTCAAACGCGCGTTTGCAGTGCGGACAGGTATCCAGCATCATCATTTTTACATGCCTAGACATTGTTTTCCCTTTCTTTTGGAAAATTTAATGATATAATATTGATAACCGGATTTCATGAAAGGAAACGCAAAGTACGTGAATTTTTTTCAGCAGGTCTACGAGATCGTCAAGCAGATACCGTGCGGAAAAGTCGCGTCCTACGGACAGGTCGCGCGTCTTGCGGGCAATCCGCGCGCGTCGCGGGCTGTGGGATATGCGCTGCACGTAAACAAGCAGCCGGGGGTCGTCCCCTGCCACAGGGTCGTAAACCGGCAGGGGCGGCTTGCCCCCGCCTTTGCGTTCGGCGGCCTGGATGCGCAAAAAAGCATGCTCGCTGCGGAAGGGGTATGCGTCAGCAGCGATGGCTATGTGGACATGAAACGGTTTGGCTGGGATGCCTAGCCGCCATGGAATCATAAATCAAAACCATAACCGGGAGGAGAGGTAAGGGATGGAAAAAAAGAAAAAAGGAAAAGGCTTATTACAGGAGTTTAAGGAATTTATCTCGCGCGGGAGCGTAATGGATCTGGCAGTCGGCGTGATCATCGGCGGCGCGTTTACTGCAATCGTCAACGCCCTGGTAGAAAACATCCTCAACCCGATCATCGGCCTGGTGACCGGAGGCATGATGGATTTTTCCAATCTGAAGATTCCGCTCAGTGCAGACCCGGCGGGCGCGGCAATACAGATTGGGGCGTTTATCAATGCGGTCATTAATTTCCTGATCATCGCACTGGTAATTTTCCTGCTGATCAAGGGGCTCAACAGCTTAAACAGGAAGCCGGAACCGGAGCCGGAAAAGGCGCCGCGCTTATGCCCGTACTGTAAAGGCGAGATCGCGGACGACGCGACGCGCTGCCCGCACTGTACCTCCGTATTGCCGGAAGACGTTTGTATAGACGAAGCGGTGGAAGAGGGTAAAAAAGCATACGGACGTAAAGTAGGGGAGAACAGCTGAGATGAAGTTCAAAATGATCCACAATAATTTAAACGTATTCGACTTGCAGAAGTCCCTTGCATTTTATGAAAAGGCGCTGGGCTTAAAAGAAGTGCGCCGCAAGGAAGCGGGGGACGGAAGCTTTACCATCGTATATTTGGCGAACGAGCAGGCGCCGCACCAGTTGGAGCTCACATGGCTGCGGGAAAAAGACACCCCGTATGACCTGGGGGATAACGAGATACACCTGGCCTTTGAAACGGACGATTACGAGGCGGCGCATAAGCTGCATCAGGAAATGGGTTGTATCTGTTTTGAAAACGAGGCCATGGGGATCTATTTCATCGAAGACCCGGACGGCTACTGGATGGAAGTCCTGCCCCAAAAATAAGCCGCCCCTGGTGAAAAAAAGCAAAACTCATTCCACAGGCTGCGCAGATTTTGCCGCGGCCTGTTTTTTCCTGTATTTGGAGATGCTGTGCCAGGCGACAATCTCTCCCACGGCTACAGCGATCGCCACCCCAATGACGATCGGCAGGTTGACGGCGAGCGAGCCGTCCGGCTGCTGGTCGAAGAAAGTGAAGAAAAGCGTCATACACAAAAGCGCAAAGGGAATCAGCGCCGTCAGGAAAATGCGGACTTTCCCGCCCTTGACGCGGTAAGGCCGGGCCCGGTCGGGATTGATCTTGCGCAGTTTCCAGAAAGAAGGGAATAAAAACAGGTAACATGCAAGCAGCAAATCGACATTGAGCGCAAAGAACATCCAGAATACGTCCGTGCCGCTGCCGGAAAGCTCGAGGATAGCGGCGGCGACCAGCATGATGGTGATGATCACTCCATTGGTGATGTTCGCTCCCAGCGGCATTTTTTGCTTTTTGCTTTTGCTGGCAAGGAATTTTGGAAGCGTCCCATATTGCGCCGCATGCTGGGTCACATAATTGACGCCCAGCGACCAGGTCATCATGTTGGTGACGAGCGTGAACATAAAAAGCGCGCCGCAGGTGACGAGCAGGATACCGCCGGTAGACCCAAGGAGGATGCGTAGGCTGTCGATAAAGCCGCTGGCTTTGGAAAGTTCGGCTGTGGGGATGGCTACGCCGATCCCAAAAGAGGCAAATAAATAGAACGCAGTAATGAGGATGCCGCTCAAAATGATAGCTCGCGGGATCTCTTTTTTTGCGTTCTGCATGTCGCTGGCATAGGTGGTGACCACCTCAAAGCCGATGAAGTTGAAGATGATAATGGAAATATACGAAAGCCCGGAGGCGCTGGGAAGAAAATCAGCAAAGGAATTTGCGGGATTGGCGACCCCGCGCGTGAGCGCCGCGTATATGCCCAGGCAGCCCAGCAGAAGGATGAGGCCGGTCTTTAAAAGCGCGCCGATATTCACCAGCCATTTGCTTTCGCTGATGCGGTAGTTGGAGAGGAAGATCACCAGCCATACTACGCCCAGTTGCACAAAGAGCGCGGTCAGGGGCGGTACGGGAATCCCTGTCGCCGCGGTAAAAACCTGTGTAAACATCACGAGTGTGGAAGTTACCCAAATGGGGAAGTTGATCCAGTAATAAAATGCCGCCCGCGAACCGGTACGGATGCCAAAGGCGCGTTTGACCCAGTCGCACAGTCCTCCCTCATCCTCATAGGCCGTCCCCAGCTCCGCGTTGACGAGGCCATAGGGAATAAAGAATCCCAAGAGAAGAAGGATCCACCAAAAATACTGGGAATTGCCGATCGCGGCTGCCGGCGCGACTGCGTCGATCGTGAGCACAATACACACTGCCGCGAGGATAGCGTCAAACAATCGAAGCTTTTTCGTTGCCATAGGGCCTGCCCTCGTTCGTCAAAAACTTGGCTGCGAAATGAATATACCGGATGTAACATAAGCGTAAACGTTTCGCATGGAATAGTAAATATGTTTCAAACAAATGGATAACGCCGTTTCCTAAAGTGAACGGGCGTTCCGTTTGCAGGAAAAATATTCCATGGCCAATTTATAACCTGTTTTCGATGGCTTCAATCATGGTTTCGATCGTCTTTAAACGGGCATCATATTTATTGTTGGATGCGACTGCATGCCAGGGCGCAAAATCCGTATTCGTATACTGTTTTGGAAAGGGCGAGTTCTTTTAACATGGCAGGAGCACTCCTGAAAAGGCCGCCCCGGGTTTGGGACGGCCTAAGCCATAAGTGTATCAGAAACTTTCAAATTGTTTTACGCCTTTGGTCATCAGGTTGCGGTACAAGACGATGTCCAATGCCGTGACCGCCACAAACATGATGAGCATAATGACCGGCCCCATGAAAAGGGCGAGGAACGCGGGGACGATGGTGAGCAGCATACCGGCCAGCATGGTGATCAGGACCGGCTTGCTCTGCTTGACGACCGTCACCTCGTTCGTCCAGTCAAAATTTGGAGAATTGAGGTTGCACTTGAGGCCGAGCAGCGCCGCGAAATAGCTGTACGCAAGCGGAATCAGGTACATGCCGATCGCCAGCGGAAGGTCGGGCTTGACCGCGAGGTTAAACAGCGTGCCGCAAATGATCACCGACGGGTAGAAAAGCGTCATCGTCACGTTGATCTTGGCCTTTAACACCAGCCGCGTGTCCACAGGCAGCGAACGCACGATCCACAGGTTCCTTCCTTCAAGCGAAACGGAGGAAGCCGACGGAGAGGCAATGACCAAAAAGAACGAGATTCCCATCGGGGCGGCGACCGCGACCAGCGTCGAAAACTGCGGTATCTCCGAATAGACGCCGAAACCGTCAACGCCCGAAACCAGCAGGATGATGCCGAACACGATCAGCAGAAGCGGACCGACCGCGGTATTGAGGACGTACCGCGAAGAGGAAAGATACCGTTTCATTTCCCTCTTGTAAAGCGCTTTTTTTGGCGAAGCCGTTTTCAGCTCCGTCATCTTGTAGTTCGATGCCGTACGCGTGGTAGTAATGGAAGTGTTGATCTTTTTGAACAGCTTGGCGATCACAACCACAAAGACAGCGAACGCGCCCAACGAAATCAGCAGGAAGAGCAGGAAGGAAAGAATGTTGAAATCCGCTACCGCACTTCCAAACAAACCGACCAGGGGATAGATATTCATCAGTACCTGATTGATGGAACCGCCGATGTCCGCGAAATTGACGATGATATCGCCGGAATTTGTCCAGAAGCCCATCCATACGACCATGAAGACTATAAATGCGGCGACCGTCAAAATAACGTTCATACCGTTTTTACGCTTGAAGCGGGAGGCCGCCGTCGCAACCAGTGTGCCGATCACCGTAGCGATGATAATGGGCAGCAGGGGCGTGGCCAGCATCATCACAATGTAAAGCGGATAAAACGCAGCCGCAGGCTGGGCAATGATCGCGTAGGCAACGGCCGCGGGAACCATAACGCCTAAGACAAACAGGAAGTTAAGCCCGTAAAGGATCAGGATCCTGCTCGTGATCAGCGTGCCCGTCTTGATGGGCAGCGACATTAGCATATCATAATCGCCAAACCCGAACAGCGTACCGTTTACCTTATAGATCGTCGTAAACAGCGTCATAATGGAAGCGGCCATCATGATGATGTTTAGAACGATGTATTCTGCGTGGATCGCAGAAAGGCTGTCCATCATACCGATACACATGCCGAATACGGCAAAAACGATCATAATATAACAGAAGGTAAGGAGCACGGTCATACCTTTTGACTTTGCCTTTTTATCGTGCGAATACTTCGCCTTGTTAAAGCCAAACGAAGTGCGCGTATATGTTTTTAATAATAAACCAAGATTATTCATCGATTAACTCCAAAAATACGTCTTCCAGGCTTTCGTCGCCCTTGACTTCCTCGATCGTTCCCGCGCGCAGGAGCTTGCCGTTCTTGATGATGGCGATCTTGTTGCACAGCTTTTCCGCCACCTCCAGCACATGCGTGGAAAAGAAGATCGCGCTGCCGTTTTCGCACATCTCACGCATGATCTGTTTCACTGTGTGCGCAGCTTTGGGGTCAAGGCCCACGAACGGTTCGTCTAAAACAAGCAGCTTCGGCTTGTGGATGAGGGCGGAGATCAGGGCCAGCTTCTGCTTCATCCCGTGGGAATAAGAAGAGATGAGGTCGCCTAAGCTTACTGTGATTTCAAAAAGGTCGGCGTATTGCTTCACCAGCGCCTCGCGTTCCGCTTTGGGGATCGCAAAAATATCGCCGATAAAATTCAGGTACTGGATGCCGGTGAGGCTGTCGTAAAGATCAGGGTTGTCCGGGATATAAGCCGTAATCCGCTTGCATTCCACGGGCTGTTCCTTGATGGACATGCCGTCTATTTCGATCTGGCCGCCGTCAAAATCCAAAATGCCGACCACAGCTTTGATGGTCGTCGTTTTACCTGCGCCGTTATGGCCGATAAACCCGTAGATATCTCCGTCCTCTACGGTAAGCGACAGGTCGTCGACCGCCTTTTTGCCGCCTTTGTAGCTTTTGGTAAAATGCTTGATTGTTAACACGCTGGTGCTCCTTTCGAGTGGATACAAATTTTCGTTTGTGCCGATGGGATTCATTATATCATAATCCCCCTGTCTTAAGACACCCTCATTATAGTATGCGGTCATATGACTGTCAATAGTTATCGTATGACTTTGTGAATGTTTCTATTATTATAAGGAAATAAAATTGCCGGGCGGTATATGGATACGATTTAAAACAGAAAAATGAATATTTTGTGGAAAACAGGGTATATATAAAAACATGTACAAAGCAGACGTTATTTTTTTACAAAAATATGAAGATAAAAAGAAAAACCGGTAGCATTTTGTTCACAAAGTGTTTTTCTTTTCGCAAAGGCAATTTGTTTAGTAGTTTACCACTGGAAACGACTTGACAATGCTAAACGTAAGTGGTAGTTTTAATAAAAACAATCAATCGTTTACTAAACTAAGTGTTGAATAGATATCGCAATCTCACTTTAAAAATGAAAGATCAAAAAGATTTTAAATAAGTTTTTCGTGAAAACGAAATGTATAAAAACCTAGGAGGAAACAAAAATGAAAAAAATTGTCATCGCAGTTCTTGCTGTGGTAATGGTGTTCTCACTGTTCGCATGCTCGAGCCCGGCTCCTGCTGCAAGCGAATCCGCAGCTCCGAGCGAATCGGCTGCTGCAAGTGAATCCGCAACGCCCGCTGCAAGCGAATCGGCTGCTGCAAGCGAATCCGCGTCCGCAGCGCCGGCAAGCGACCAGATCGTTCCCGGAGACCATGCGTCCCTGAAGGAACTCAAGACGGACTACACGATCGTTACGATCCCCAAAGCAACGGGCCTTGCCTGGTTCCAGAGAATGGACGAAGGCGTTAAGCAGTTCGCTGCCGATACGGGCGTAGACGCTTACCAGAACGGCCCGGCTGAAGCCGACGCTGCCCAGCAGGCCCAGTATGTGGAAGAAGCGATCGCCGCTGGCGTAGACGCGATCTGCGTGGTTCCGAACGACCCGACGTCCCTTGAAGAAGTCCTGAAAAGGGCAAAAGATGCCGGTATCGTAGTTATTTCGCACGAGGCTGCTGGCATGACGAACGTTGACTGGGACATCGAAGCGTTTGACAACGTTGCTTACGGCGAGCACTTCATGATGAAGCTGGCAGAGCTCATGGGCGAAAAGGGTGAGTACGCGATGATGGTTGGCTATCTGACATCCGCTTCCCACAACACCTGGGTGGATTCTTCCATCGCTTACCAGGAGCAGAACTATCCTGACATGAAACTGGCTATGGACAAGATCGAGTCCGCAGAAGACCAGGAACAAGCTTACAACAAGACCAAAGAAGCCCTGACGGCAAATGCCAACATCACAGGCTTCCAGGGTTCTTCCATGGCTGACCCGGCCGGTATCGCAAGGGCGGTTGACGAAATGGGTATGACCGGCAAGGTGCATATCGTTGGTACGTCCCTCGTATCCGTTTCCGGTAAATATGTACGTGACGGCGTCATCGACATGATCTCCTTCTGGGATCCGGCTGCTGCTGGTTACGCGATGAATGAACTGGCTCTGCGTATCTTGAACGGCGAAGAGATCGGTGCCGGCACAGCGCTGACGGTACAGGGCTACGAGAAGCTGGCGCTTGACAGTGCAAACGACAAGACCCTGCTTGCACAGGCTTGGATCGACGTTGACAAATCCAACGTGGACGATCCGCTGTACAACTTCTAAGACACAACGAATCTTTAATAAAGTATGTTGGGCTCCCCCGAAAAGGGGAGCCTTGCATATGATAACGGGGGAAAGGTGGACAAGATCATGTCAGAGGTATTCTTGAAAGTAACAGGAATCAAAAAATCCTTTGGCGGTGTAAAGGCTTTAAAAGGCGTTGACCTGACGATCAATAAAGGCGAGGTTCGCTGCCTGGCCGGAGAAAACGGCTGCGGCAAATCCACGCTGATCAAAGTCATTTCCGGCGCTCACGACGCCGACGAAGGTGAGATCTACATCGACGGAAAAACATTCAAATCATTGACGCCCATGGAAGCGATCAAAATGGGCATCCAGGTCATTTATCAGGACTTTTCAGTTTTTCCGAACATGACCGTCGCTGAAAATATCGCTCTTAACAGTGAACTCAATTCCGGTAAAAAAATTGTCAATTGGAAAGACGTGCGCAGTATCGCCAAACAAGCGATGGAAAAAATCGGCGCAAAGATCCCGCTTGACGTTTTGGTGGAACGCTTGTCCGTAGCGAACAGACAGATGGTCGCCATCTGCCGTGCGCTTTTAAATGACGCAAAACTGGTCATCATGGACGAGCCGACTACGGCCCTAACTGCAAAAGAAGTTGCGAAATTATTCGAAATCATCAAAATGCTGCAATCCCAGGGGATTGCGGTACTCATCGTTAACCATAAACTGGACGAGGTATACGACATCGCCCAGACGCTCACCATCCTGCGCAACGGCGAAAACGTGGCGGACGGCCCCATCAACGAATTCGACCGCGCGCGCTTTGTCAAAGCAATGACGGGCAGGGAAATTGAAGACGTTTTCTACCGCCCGCAGCAAAAGGAAAGAAAAATCCTCGAGGTACGGGACTTGGAGCGTACCGGGGAATTTTCCGACGTCAGTTTCACGCTGTGCGAAGGGGATGTGCTCGGCATTACCGGCCTTCTGGGTTCCGGCCGCGGAGAAATCGGCGAAGCGCTGTTCGGTATGGCGCCGCCGACCGGCGGTAAGATATTCCTTGATGGCAAGGAGATCAAGATCAAAAGCGTTGCCGATGCGATGAAAAACAACATTGGCTACGTGCCGGAGGATCGCCTTACGGAAGGTTTGTTCCTCGAAATCCCGATCGGTACCAACACAGTGGCCGCCTCGATCAAGAATTACCTGAAAGGCGGCAGGATCGATTATAAGGGCATGAAAGAATCTATGTGGGAATGGATCAAAAAGCTGTCCATTGCCGCTCCTTCGCCCCAGCCGCCCATCAAGACGCTCTCCGGCGGGAACCAGCAGAAGGTCGTGCTTGCCAAGTGGCTGAACACCAGCCCGAAGCTGCTGATCTTAAACGGCCCTACCGTAGGCGTGGACATCGGTTCCAAATCGGATATCCATAAAATACTGCACAGTCTCGTAGAGGACGGCGTGGGCGTCATCATCATTTCGGACGACCTGCCGGAGCTCATCCAGAACTGTAACAAGATCGTGATCATGCGCGGCGGCAAGCTGGCTGCAAGTATGGATGCGGAAGATCTCGACGAAACGAAGCTGGCCGCTCTGTTGAGCGAGCAGGCATAGGAAGGGGGTATCGTTATGGATAAATCAAATAAATTTGTAAAAAATAATATTTTTACTTCAAACCAGGCGATTGTTATCTATATCATTATCGGCCTGTGCCTGATGATCGGCATCGCAAACAACGCATTTTTCAGCGCAAATACCGCGGTCGATACGGCGCGCGCGATGCTGACCATGCTGATGTTCGCCATGTGTGAAATGATCGTTATTATTTCCGGCGGGATCGACGTATCGTTTCCGGCGTTCGCGTCGTTTGCGATGTACTTGACCACCAAAATGATGATCGACAACGGCTGGGACGGCGTTTTGCCGGCGTTCCTGATTGCGGCCGGCATCGGTGCGGGACTCGGATTGATCAACGCCTTTTTGGTCGGCACATTCAAAATCCCGACGCTGATTGCGACTTTGGGAACGAGCAGCCTCATAAACGGCGCGCTGCTGGCTTTTGTGGGTACGAATGAAATTTCCAACCTGCCGTCTCAGCTCGACGCCGCGTCCAAATCCTTCCTCTTCCAGGTAGGGTCGGCGGACAAGGTATCTTCGATGTCGGTGTTTATCATCCTGCCGATCGTGCTGTGCGTGGTAGTATGGTTCCTGCTCAAATATACGATGCTGGGCCGTTCCATTTACGCCATTGGCGGCGACCAGAATTCGGCGCGCAGGGCTGGCTTCAACGTAGTCAAGACGCAATATTTCATTTATATTTTTGTAGGCGTCATTGTGGGCATCACAGGTATGACATATACGCTTTTGGCCCGCAACTCAAACCCCATGAACCTGATGGGCAGCGAAATGATGGTCATTGCGGCTGTCGTTCTGGGCGGCGCGAGGATCACAGGGGGGCACGGCAGCGTGCTCGGAACGATACTCGGCGTGGCACTGATCAGTATTGTGCAGAACAACCTGATCATGCTGGGGGTTCCCACCTATTGGCAGACATTCGTCATTGGCGTCCTGATCATCGTGGGCTGCTCGATTACGTCCATCAAGGCGAAGCGCATCGCGCTCAGCCCGAAGATTTGAGGGGGTGTGACTTATGGAAAAGACGAAAGTTAACGTATTTAAATCCATCGATAAGAATATCCTGTGGTTGGCGCTGATCATCATTGGCCTCGTGGTCTGGATGACGGTAGCCGCTCCCAGCAATTTCTGGAAAGGCGCGACCTTCCAGTCCATGGCTTACCAGTTCCCGGAATTCGGTATTATGTCCCTGGGTATGATGCTGTGCATGATCGCCGGCGGGATCGACCTGTCCGTCGTTGGTATTTCCAACCTTGCGGGCATCGTGGCAGCGGTCATTATGCAGGCTGCGGGAGAAAACGTGAGCGGCGGTATCATCGTGGCGTCCCTCGTGGTTGCGGTGGCGGTCGGTGCGGGCGCGGGCGCGTTCAACGGTATCATGATCGGCAACCTGCGTATCCCGGCAATGCTCGTTACCTTGTCCTCGCAGCAGATCTTTATGGGCCTGGGCATCGCGATTACAAAAGGGCCTGCGATCAGCGGCCTGCCGGAAAGCTTCACGGCGATCGCCAACGGCCTGGTGTTCAATGCGATCCCGATCCCGTTGTTTATCTTCATCGCGGTGGTCGTGGTATTGTTCCTGGTATTGCGCTTTACCGTATATGGCCAGCAGCTGTACCTGATGGGTGCAAACCCGACGGCTTCGGCGTATTCCGGCATCAACAATTTCGGCGTGACCATGAAAACATACATGGCGTCCGGGATCATGGCGGCAGTCGCGGGCATCATCGTGGCTTCGCACTATGGCTCGGCAAAGGCGGACTACGGTACCTCTTACCAGCTGCTGACGCTGCTGATCGTTATCCTCGGGGGTATCTCGCCGTCGGGCGGCAAAGGAAAGCTGGCAGGGGTGGTGCTTTCCATCCTGGTACTGCAGATCATTTCCAGCGCCTTTAACATCCTGCGCTTTGATTCCTACCTGAAGACCTTTGTGTACGGGCTTGTCATGATCGGCGTTATGATGGTGCAGTATGGCGCGGAGGTATACGGCGGACGGCCTAAAAAATTAAAAGTGAGGAAAACGTCATGAAGAAAATAATCAACAAATCGGAAGATTTTATCAAGGAAATGCTGGAGGGCATCTACCTTGCGCATGGCGACATGGTCGGCTATGCGGGGAATGACCTGCACTGCCTTGTCAGCAAATATAAAAAACCGGGCAAGGTCGGGATCGCCACAGGCGGCGGCAGCGGACACCTGCCGCTGTTCCTCGGCTATGTCGGAGAGGGCATGCTCGACGGCTGCTCCATCGGCGACGTATTCCAGTCCCCGAGTGCGGAACAGATGTTCGAGGTGACGAAAGAAATCGATTCAGGCGCGGGCGTGCTGTATATCTACGGGAATTACAACGGCGATATTTTCAACTTCGATATGGCGGCCGAAATGGCGGATTTTGAAGCGGATATCAAAGTGCAGAGCGTTGTCGCGGGCGAGGACGTCGCTTCGGCGGGCCCGGCGGCCCCGGGGGCGAAAAACACGCGGCGCGGCGTTGCGGGCATCTTCTTTGTCTATAAATGCGCGGGTGCGGCGGCAGAAGAAATGATGCCGCTTGACGAAGTCAAGCGTATCGCGGAAAAAGCATGTGCGAACGTGCGCACGATGGGCGTTGCCCTAACGCCGTGCGTCGTTCCGCGCGTAGGCAAACCGAGCTTTGAGATCGCTGGCGACGAGATGGAGATCGGCATGGGCATCCATGGCGAACCGGGTATCCGCCGCGGCAAGCTTTTGCCGGCAGACGAAATCGTTGCGGAAATGATGGAGCCCATCATCGCGGATATCCCCTATGTATCGGGCGATGAAGTGGCAGTGCTTATCAACGGTCTCGGCGGCACGCCTTTGGAAGAGCAGTATGTCGTATACCGCAAGGTCGATGAGATCTTAAAAGCAAAGGGGATCAAACCATATAAGGTGTATGTCGGCGAATATGCGACGTCCCTTGAAATGGCAGGTATGTCCATTTCACTGTTAAAGCTGGACGACGAGCTGAAGAAACTGGTTGATAAACCGGCCAACACACCTTTCTTCAAACAGATATAGCGGCTTTAGGAGGCGATAGAAATGAATCAGAAAGACTTACTGAACGTGCTTGCGTGCTGGAAAAAAATTATGGCGCAAAGCCGCGATTACCTGATCGAGATCGATGGCGTGGTAGGCGACGGCGATCTCGGCCTTACGATGAGCGACGGTTTTGCCGCAGCATACGATGCGGTGGCGGCCGGTGAAGAAAAAGACCTTGGCAAGATGCTGTATTTCGGCGGCAAGGCCATGTCAACGGCAGTCCCGTCCACAATGGGTACGCTGATGGCGTCCGGGCTCATGAATGCGGGCAAGGTGCTGAAGGGAAAAGAAGAGCTGGATACACAGGATGTGGCCGCGCTGTTCCAGGCATACCTTGACGGCGTCATGAACCGCGGGAGCGCGAAGGTGGGGGATAAAACGTTCCTCGACGGGCTGTATCCGGCGGTCGAATCCCTGAAAAAGGACGCAGCGGCGGGAGCAGACCTCAAAACGATGGCTGAAAACGCGAAAAAGGCTGCGGAAGAAGGATTCCTCGCTACAAAAGGGATGCTGGCAGTACACGGACGTGCGGCGACCCGCGGAGAAGCGTCCCGCGAGCTCCTGGATCCGGGCGCGGCGGTTGCAAAGCTGCTGATGGAAGGCTTTGCGGACGCGGTCGCATAACAATGGTATAGCTTCTAAGCATAGATGATGGAAAAGGCGGACAGAAATGTCTGCCTTTCCTCTCTTTGTTACAATCCGCTGCTGTTCCCGCTTGCGAGCGCAACAAAAAGCGTACTGCCAGAAGGCAGCACGCTTAAAGGAGAGAAAAGAAGATTATTTTTTCCTGGGCGGGCAGGTGCTTTGCCGCTCTACGAGGCGCGACCCCAAAAGTATTTTGACATTGCTGTTGATCGGGTCTTCCTGCATCCGTTCGCATAACCTGCGTACAGCGCGGCGGCCGATCCTGCGCCGCGGTACGCGCATCGTGGTCAGCGGCGGGTCGGAAATCGTGCAATAGGGGATATCGTCAAAGCCCATGATGGAAATATCGTCCGGGATCTTATACCCGGCCTCCTGCAAGGCTTTCATAGCGCCAAGCGCGATGGTATCGTTGTCGGCAAAGGCTGCCGTCGGGAATTTTGCGCCATTGCCGATGTATTCCTTCATGGAATCATATGCGCCGTCCAGCGTGGGCGTCAGCTCAAAGGTATTGGTGCACGTGAGGCCGAGGGCCCCGCAACAATCGTAAAAGGCCAGGCTTCGCTCATGGAAGTTTGAGATTTCGGTGGAGCTTTTGAAGTACGCCACCTCGCTGTGGCCAAGGTCAGAGAGATACTTCAGCGCGAAATAGGTGGTTTCCTGGTTGTTCATCACAACGCACTCATAAGGCTCGCGCGACATGATGTTGTCCACGATGACCATCGGCGTTGCGATCGTCTTCAAAAGCGGATAATCGGCAGGAGGGATCTCCGTACCAAGCAGGATGATACCGTCGGAGGTGTCCTCCTGAAGGATCTTCAGCGCCTGCTTGAAATTGCCCTTTACTGTCGTGATGATCAGGTTATACCCCATTTCACGGCATTCGGCCTCCACGGCGTCGATGATCGTTGAAATAAAGCCGGCATTCCCGTCAACGATCATACTGTGATCCTTGTACTTCAAGAAGCGGATATTCTTCATCGGAACCTTGTTTTTGGGCGGAAGCTTATAGTCATATTCTTTTAATATGTTCTGGATGCGTTTTCTTGTTTCGTCGCCTACGCCCGGTTTATTGTTTAATACGAGTGAGATCGTAGCGGGCGAGACGTTCGCAAGGCGTGCGATTTCCCGGATTGTCATAATAAGAACCTACCTGATGAAAGTTTTCTACTTTATTATATATAATCATACCATTTGGTGAACGAGAAGGCAACTGTTTAATAAAAAATTTATATATTTTACTAAACAAATAAATGAAGGAGTGAGAATCAATGAAAAATTTTGTAGCGGAAGTTCCGGAAAAGATCGTATTCGGCGCAGGCGTGCTGCACGAGCTGGGGAAATACGCGGAAGGCCTGGGGAAGAAAGCGTTTATCGTGACAGGACAAAGCGTGAGGCCGGAAAAAACGGCGCTGCTTGAGACCGTAAAAGGGCAGCTTAAGCAGGCGGGCATGGAAACGGTTTTGTTTGCGGAAGTGGAACAAAACCCGACCACCACCACATGCGATCGCGGTGCGCGCCTCGCGCGCGAAAGCGGCTGCGATGTGGTCGTCGGAGTAGGCGGGGGCAGCCCGATGGACGCCTCCAAATTCATTGCCCTGCTTGCCGCTTCGGGCGGCAGCGCCGCTGATTATATCCCGGGCGGGAAGTTCGCCGATACGGACGACAGGGAGCTTAAGTGCCTGCCCATCATCGCGGTCACAACGACCTCGGGAACGGGCAGTGAGGCGACGCCGTTCGCCGTGGTGACAAACCCGGAAAACAGCAATAAACCGGGTACGGGGCACGATTTCTGGTATCCGACGGTTTCCATCGTCGATCCCGAGCTGACGCTGACCTTGCCCGAAAAGGTGACGGTCAATACCGGGCTTGACGTGTTTTTCCATGCGTTTGAGGCCTATGTATGCAAGGATGCAAACGAATACGCGGATATGTTTGCCAAACGCGCGATCGAGCTGGTTGTGGACAACCTGAAAAAATGCGTGGACAATCCGCAGGACTTAGAAGCGCGCAGCGCGATGTCCCTTGCCAATATGCTTGCGGGCACGGCGATTTCGCTCGGCGGCACGTTCGCGATCCATGGCATGGGGCACAGCATCAGCGGACATTTCGGCGCGATCCATGGCGAAACGCTGTGTGCGCTGGGGCCGGCGCTGACAGAGTATTCCTACCAGGGGAACATCCCCAAATTTGCCAAGGTGGCAGTGTTGCTGGGCGCAGACCCGCAGCAGGGGGAAGAAGAGCTCGCGCGCGGATGCGCGGATCAGCTCCGTGCGTTTTTGGCGGCCTTCGGCAGGGACATCACGATCTCGTCGCTGGGCGTTACCGAGCAGTCCATCCCGTCCCTTGCAGACGACGCCCTGTTTGCGATGCGCGGCGCGATTGAAGCAACTCCCGTAGCCATGACACGGCAGGATATCATCGACGTATATATGAAATCTATGTGATTCAAGAGATACAACAAAAAAGCCCCGCCTTAAGGCGGGGCTTTGCCTTTTAAAATTCAGTCAAATAATCCCGTGGGCTGCGCAGGATCGTGCTGCTGTGCCCAGCGCTCCTGGAATGCCTGATACTGGGGCGATAACTTGTACTCCGCTACCTTTGTATTGAACATTTGCACCATGCTGAGCACAAAAAATACAATCAACGCCGTCACAACAACGACCGTGATCACATTGCCGCGTATCTTTTTTTGTTTCTTTGAATCGTTTTCCATAAGTAATCCACCCTTTTTGGATCCTGCCTTTATTATACACCGGCCCTGCGGAATACGCAATCCATATCCCCGTAAATTACAGATGGAAAATACCGCGGTTTATTGATATAATATTACAGAGTTCATGAAGGCTCGCCGGAGGGTAGCGAATTTGAAATATGACGTAACGGTCAGCATCGTAAACTATAACAACTATGAGAAAGCGCGCCAGGCCATCCGGACGCTTCTTGAATATACGCACGGCGTGCGCATGAAGATCTATTTGGTCGACAATGCGTCCAAGGACGACAGCGCGGTGCGCCTGGCGGATGAGTTTTCGGCGATCGGCGTTGTGTTCAGCGATAAAAACCTGGGGTTTGGCGCGGGACATAACCTGGTTCTTGACCTGATCGATTCGGATTTCCACGCGATCGTCAACCCGGATATCATCCTGCACAGCGACATCCTGGCGGAGCTCACGGGCTTCCTGCGTAAAAACCCGGATATCGGGCTGTGTACCCCGGCGGTACGCTACACAAACGGCGACCCGCAGTATTTGCCCAAACGCAATCCCAAGTTGAAATATTTGATCGCAAACCGTACGCCCGGGAAAAAATGGGAGAACCTGCGCAGGCATTATAAGATGCTGGATGAAGACCTCACGGAGGTCACGGATATCGAATTTGCCAGCGGGTGCTTTTTATTAGTCCGCACAGAGCTTTTTAAGCAGATCGGCGGATTTGACGAACGGTATTTCATGTATTTTGAAGATGCGGATTTGTCGCGCATGGCGCTTCAGATCGCGCGCGTCGTCTTTTACCCGTACGATTACGTGGTGCACGATTATGCACGCAGCAGCGCGCACAGCTTGCGCTATTTACTGATCCACATCGGTTCCATGTTCAAGTACTTCTGGAAGTGGCGCGGCAAAGCGCAGCCGCTTGACACAGGGAAGCAAAAAAAGTTATGATAATGCAGTAAAATACCCATGGAAAAAGGGGGAAGCTATGAAGGGAATTATACTTGCGGGAGGCTCGGGAACGCGCCTGTATCCGCTCACGATCATGTCCAGCAAACAACTTTTGCCGGTTTACGACAAGCCGATGATTTATTATCCGCTTTCCACGCTCATGCTGGCGGGCATCAAGGATATCCTGATCATTTCGACGCCTGTCGACCTGCCGCGCTTTAAAAGCCTGCTGGGGGACGGTTCGCAGTTCGGGATTTCGCTTTCCTATAAGGAGCAGCCGTCGCCGGACGGCCTTGCGCAAGCCTTCATTATCGGTGAGGAATTTATCGCGGGCGATACGTGCGCGATGATCTTAGGCGACAATATCTTTTACGGGAACGGGCTTTCCCAGTTGATGGCGGAGGCGGTAGCCAATGCGGACAGCGGCCGGGCTACCGTATTTGGTTACTACGTGGACGACCCGGAGCGTTTTGGCATCGTGGAGTTCGACCAGGACGGCAAGGCGCTTTCTGTGGAAGAAAAACCGCAGGATCCAAAATCCAACTATGCGATTACCGGCCTTTACTTCTACGACAACCGCGTATCGAAATATGCCAAGGCGTTAAAGCCAAGCGCGCGCGGCGAGCTCGAAGTGACAGACCTGAACGCAGTCTATTTAAAAGAGGGCGATCTTGACGTCAAGCTGATGGGGCGCGGCTATGCGTGGCTGGACACCGGGACGTTCGATTCGCTGATCGAGGCGGCGGAATTTGTACGCATGCTGCAAAAGCGGCAAGGCATCGTCATGTCCGCGCCGGAGGAGATCGCGTTTCGCAAAGGGTGGATCGACTGCGACACGCTTCGCAGCAGCGCCGCAAAATACGGCAAATCGCCGTACGGGGAGCATCTCAATGCAGTTGCGGAAGGGAAGGTGCTCGATATATGAAGCTCAAAGAAACAGGCATCGAAGGCCTGGTCGTCATAGAGCCGGACGTACACGGAGACCATCGCGGATGGTTCATGGAGACATACAGCAAACCAAAGTTTGAAGAGCTGGACATCACCTGTGAATTCGTACAGGACAACCAGTCGTTTTCCGCACAAAAAGGGACGTTGCGCGGGCTGCATTTCCAGAAAAACCCAATGGCGCAAGCAAAGCTGCTGCGCTGCACCCGCGGGAAGATCCTCGATGTGGCGGTGGATCTGAGAAAGGATTCCCCAACGTATAAAAAATGGTACGCGGTGGAACTTTCGGCAGAGAATAAACGCATGTTCTTTATGCCCAAGGGCATGGGGCACGGTTTTTTGACGCTCAGTGATGATGTAGAAGTACAATACAAGGTGGATGAGGTCTATTCGCCGGAATGTGACCGTTCTATCCGTTTCGACGACCCGGAGATCGGCGTTGAATGGGGCATCGAAAACCCGATCCTCTCGCAAAAAGATTTGCAGGCGCCGCTGCTCAAAGACAGTGATGTGGATTTTTAAGTGATGTCGGTAGAAACGGTAAAGCAATATTTTAAGCAGTTCGGCATAGACGGCAGGGTGCGCGAGCTGGAAGACTCCAGCGCGACGGTAGAGCTGGCGGCATTGGCCCTGGGGGTGCAGGGCGCGCGTATCGCAAAGACGTTGTCCTTCAAGGTGGGGGATCGGTGTGTGCTTATCGTGGCCGCGGGCGATGCCAAGATCGATAATGCACGGTACAAGGCGTATTTTGGCACGAAGGCAAAGATGCTCACAGCGCAGGAAGTGCCGGAGTTGACCGGGCATCCGGTGGGCGGCGTATGCCCGTTTGCCGTGCCAAAGGAAGTAAAGGTGTATCTGGATGAATCCCTCAAAAGGTTTGACACCGTGTTCCCCGCATGCGGGAGCGCAAACAGCGCGATCGAGCTTACGTGCGGCGAACTGATGCAATATGCAAAGGCGGCAGGATGGATCGACGTCTGCAAAAACTGGCAGGCAGAAGGAGAAGTTAAGTAAGATGAAGATACTGGTAACAGGCGGGGCAGGTTTTATTGGCAGCAACTTTGTGTTTCACATGCTGGAAAACCATCCGGACTATGAAATCGTGATACTGGATCTGCTCACCTATGCGGGCAATCTGGAAACCTTAAAGGATGTCCTTGACCGGCCGAATGTGAAGTTCGTCAAGGCAGATATCGCGGATCGGGAAGCGGTGTTTGCGCTGTTCGGGGAAGAACACCCGGACATCGTAGTAAACTTCGCGGCGGAGTCCCATGTCGACCGCTCGATCAAAGACCCGGGAATCTTCCTGCGTACGAATATTCTGGGAACGCAGGTGCTGATGGATGCATCGCGCGAATACGGCGTCAAGCGTTACCATCAGGTTTCGACAGACGAGGTTTACGGCGATTTGCCGCTCGACCGCCCAGATTTGTTCTTTACGGAAGAAACGCCCATTCATACATCCTCTCCCTATTCGGCGTCCAAGGCCGGCGCAGATTTACTGGTGCAGGCGTACCACAGGACGTTCCATTTGCCGGTTACGATTTCGCGCTGCTCGAACAACTACGGGCCGTACCATTTTCCGGAAAAGCTGATTCCGCTCATTATTTCCCGCGCGCTGGCGGACGAGAGCCTGCCGGTATACGGAACGGGGGAAAATGTGCGCGACTGGCTTTATGTGCGTGACCACTGCGCGGCTATCGACAGGATTATCCATGGCGGACGCGTGGGCGAGGTATATAATATCGGCGGGCATAACGAGCGTACGAACCTGCAGGTCGTAAAGACGATCTTAAAGCAGCTTAACAAGCCGGAAAGCCTGATCACGTATGTAAAAGACCGCGCGGGTCACGACCTGCGCTATGCGATCGACCCGACCAAGATGATGAATGAACTCGGCTGGGAACCCACGACGACGTTTGACGAGGGGATCGCGCAGACAGTGGATTGGTATCTTGCCAACGAAGGCTGGTGGAAGAATATTGTAAGCGGCGATTACCAGAATTATTACCAGAAGATGTACGCGGACAGATAGGAGCAAACGATGAAAGTATTGGTGACAGGGGTAAAGGGACAGCTCGGCTATGACGTGGTGCGGCACCTTGACTTGCGCGGCATCGAAAACCGCGGCGTGGATATCGCCGACTTCGACCTGACGGACGAGAAGGCCGTACTTTCGTATATCAGGGAATACGCGCCCACGAGCATCGTGCACTGCGCGGCCTATACGGCGGTGGATAAAGCGGAAAGCGACCGCGATACCTGCTTTGCGGTTAACGTCATGGGCACCAAGAACGTTGCGCTCGCGGCAAAAGCCGTCCAAGCGGAAATGATGTACATCAGTACGGATTACGTGTTCGACGGGTTTTCCAAGGATACACCGTGGGAGGCCGACGACCCCAAAAATCCACAGAATGTTTACGGTGAAACCAAATACGGCGGCGAGCTTGAGGTGCAAAAGCTGTTAAACGATTCTTATATCCTGCGCATCTGCTGGGTGTTCGGGAAAAACGGTGGTAATTTTGTAAAAACGATGCTGCGCCTGTCCGAAACGCTCGACGAAATTTCTGTGGTATGCGACCAGCACGGCGCGCCCACCTATACGTTTGATGTGGCATCCCTCATTTGCGACATGCTCGGTTCGCGCAAATACGGCGTATACCAGGCGTCCAACGAAGGCGACATCACCTGGTACGATTTTGCGAAAGAAATTTTTGCGCAGGCGGGCCGGCAGACGAAGGTGGTTCCCGTGACATCGGAAGAATATGCGAAAGAACATCCCACTGCGGCGGCGCGCCCCAAAAACTCGCGCCTTTCCAAGCAGACGCTTATTGACGGCGGCTTTGCGCGTTTGCCGGACTATAAAGACGCGGTCGCGCGTTATTTAAAAGAGATTTGATATGCAGCCGCTGGTTTCCGTCGTCATCCCATCCTATAACTACGAAAAATATATCCGGCAGGCGCTCGGCTGTGTTGCTGCGCAAACGTACAGGAATATTGAGCTTGTGGTGGTCGACGATTGCTCGCAGGATAACAGCTGGCAGGAGATTTTGTCGGTTGCGCAGGACGAACTTTTCCGAGAGCGTTTCCCTGGCCGTATCGTGATCTCCCGAAACGAACGGAATATGGGCGCGCACGCCACGATCAACGCAGGGATCGCGGCGGCTTCCGGACAGTATATCGCCATATTGAACGCGGACGACCTGTTTGAAGAAAACCGCTTCACTGCGATGATGCAGGCCATACGGGAAAAAGGCAGCATGTGGGGGTTTTCCAAAGTGCGCTGCATCGATGCGGACGGACGGCGATTGGAAAGCGGGCAGGCAACGGCTTTTGAAAAAATACAGGACAAGATCGCGGGCAAACGGTTCATCGCGCTTAGTGCGGTGGCGGAAAACGTGAGTATTTCCACCGGCAACCTGCTTTTTGAACGCAGCCTTTACGAAGCGGTTGGAGGTTTTAAAAATTATAAATACGTGCACGATTACGATTTCTTCCTGCGCGCGTGCCTGTATGACGAACCGGCCTATACCGACAAAACAGCCTATCTTTACCGCCTGCACGGCGGGAATTCCTTTCTGTCCCTGCACGAAGAAGGCGTGCGCGAAAACCGCGTGGTGTGGCTGGAGTTTTACCGCGAGGTGCAAAAGGGAAACGTCAAAAACCGTGTGATCCTCGAAAACCCGGATTATGCGGATGAATTCTACGGCGCCGTCTGTGCGGAAGGCGACAAGAAAAGAGCGCTGTGGAAACTGGCAAAAAACCCGTTTGCGCGTGCGGGGCTCAAAGTATTCAAAGCGCGGTACCACATGGATTGAGAGTGGATTTTTTTGCCGTTTTATCTGACGATTTTGCCCGCTTTTTTAAAAAACCTTTTTGGAAAAACGAAAATATGATATGATACGAACGGCTGTACAGGTCAGGACTGGCGCAGCGGTTTTTTATTTTTTAGCGAGGGCGTAATGGAAAGACTTAAGCTGAAGTCTAATAATAAATTTTTATTCCGGTGGTTTTTGTCGCTTGCCATTCCCGTAGGGCTGCAAAACCTCCTGACCTATTCGGTTGCGCTGATGGATTCCATCATGGTCGGATCGCTGGGAGAGGTGCAGCTATCGGCCGTCACGATCGCGAACCAGACCTTTTTCCTGCTGATGATCTGCATCTATGGGTTGGCAACGGGCGCAAGCGTATTGATCTCGCAATATTGGGGTGAAAAAGATACGCGCACGATCGCCAAAGTATTTGGTATCGTACTGCGCCTTTCGCTGCTCGCGGGCGCGGTTGCGACGGTAAGTGTGATCGCCGCCCCGTATCAGGTCATGGCAATGTATACCAACGATCATCAGGTGATCGAATATGGCGCACAATATTTGCCGCTGGTAGGGCTCTCCTTTCTGCCGTATGCGTTTACCAATACATACCTGACGTGCGTGCGCAGCGTAGAACGCGTAAAAATCGCAGTCATAACATACAGCATTTCTTTCGCGGTCAACGTGTTTTTCAACTATGTGTTTATTTTTGGAAAATTCGGCGCCCCGGCGATGGGCGTTGCGGGTGCGGCCATGGGTACGGTGATCGCGCGCCTCAGCGAACTTGCCATCGTACTGGTTTATGCCAAAAAAGAGCAGCGCGTCAAACTGTCGTTCAAGTGCCTGGTGCAAAATGATAAATTGCTGTGGAAGGATTACCTGCGCTATGCCCTGCCGGTTGTGGTCAACGAGATGGCATGGTCTGTCGGGATGTCCGTACAGACCTCGATCCTCGGGCATATGGGCGTTACCGCCGTCACAACCGTGGGTATTATTTCGACGGTTATGCGCGTTACAACGATTTTCGTATATGGCTCCGCCTCTGCGACGCTGGTGATCATTGGAAAATATATCGGGGAACAGCAATACGATACCGCCCGCAAATCGGCCAATGCCCTCGTATGGGCAAACATATTGATCGCCGGACTATCGGCGGCGGCGCTGCTGCTTTTGAAGAATGTATTTATGGGCCTTTATACGCTTACGCCCGAAACCTATGCCGCGCTTGATGCGACAATGTATGTCGCCGCGTTTATCGTGATCATGCAGGCCATCGGCCTTTCTTGCGTCGTGGGAGTGTTCCGCGGCGGCGGGGATACGATGTTCTGCATGATTTTGGATATCATAACCATGTGGGCGATGGCCCTGCCGCTCGGCGCGCTTGGCGGCTTTGTTTGGCATTTATCCATACCGGTTGTGTTTTTATTCCTGCGTTTTGACGAGGTGGTGAAGGTGTTTATATGCCTGTGGCGCCTAAAGAGCGGGAAATGGCTCAACAATGTGACGCGCGCAAACAAAGATAAAGATGCGTTTGCCGGATGCTGATAGATATGTATAAAAAAAGCCGCCTTATGGCGGCTCTTTTAATCGTTGCTTAGTCCTCGTAATCTCTCCTGAAATTATTGCGCTGCTGTTTCTTTGCTTTCCTGCAAGCCGGGCAGCGGACGGGTTCATTATCGAATCCTTTTTCCCTGAAAAATTCCTGCTCGCCCTCTGTAAACACAAACTCCGCTCCGCAATCCTTGCAGATTAATGTTTTGTCTGCCATTATTGACATCCTCCTGAAAAATTTTTGGGAAAACAGACCTGATCAAAGAATTCCCCCAAATAATTTTCGAAGGCAAGTTTTCATTGGCGGGCTATTTTCTGCTTGTATTTTAACACAGTAAATGGGAAAGAGACAACATTTTTTTACGAAATCAAAGGTTTTTTTCAATAAAATATTTTTGCAGGCGCCGATTCTGTGGTATAATAATTTATTAAGTACTATATCGTGTGGAAAAGACGACACAAGCTCATACCAGTGGGTATAGCGAGAGGAGGCGGTTTTGATGGTTCAAAATAACATTCTGCTGAATGTCCGTGGATATCAGGCCGATGAAGAAGATAACCATGAGATGGAACTGTTCACCGAGGGCATGCTGACATGCGACAACGGTAAATATACCATAGAATACGACGAGAGCGAATTATCAGGCATGGAAAATACGAGGACAAGCCTGATCATCGACGGGGATCGCGTACAGCTGAAGCGTACGGGCCTTGTCGAGACGGAATTTGTGTTTTTAAAAAGCCGTGTATTCGCGGCGGCTTACGATACGCCGTTCGGCATGATGGAGATGTCCGTGTTGCCGACGCAGGTATTAAGCGAGCTCTCTGCCGACAAGGGCAACATCGACCTGGAATACGTGATACGCGTGGGAGACCAGCAGGCCGTGAACAAGCTGAATATCAATTATAAATCGATACCCAAGGCATAGCACTATGCCTTTGACACAAGTTTTGTATTTTTGAGGAGGATATTTTTATGTTGATTGAATGGATTGGGCATTCTTGTTTCTATATTACGACGCAAGATGGAAAAACGATTATGATCGACCCGTACGATAATACGATCGGGCTGAAGGTACCGGAGAAAGCGCCGGATATCCTGCTTATTACGCATGATCATTTTGATCACTATAACCATGAATATGTGGATGGGCTAAAGCCCGGCTATACGCTGATCGAGAAACCCGGCGACAATATAGTGGACGGCGTCAAGATCAGGGGGATCGAGCTTGACCACGACGAAGAGGGCGGCGCGCAGCGCGGCAAGGTGGTCGCATACCTGATCGAAACGGACGGGATGCGCCTTCTGCACATGGGAGATGTGGGCGCGATGCCGCCGGACAGCTTTTTTGAAGCGATCGGAAAGATCGATATTTTGATGATCCCGGTCGGCGGGACTTATACGGTGGACGCCAAGGGCGCGCTCAACATCATGGACAGGATTCATCCCAATATCACGATCCCCATGCACTATTTAACGCCGGGGCTCAAGCTGGATATCGCTGGCTCGCACGATTTCCTCGCGCGTGCCGCAAGCAGGGAATACGACGTTTCCCGCATTGGCGGGGGGCTTTTTGATATTACGTCCGACAACCTGAAAAAGCGCAACAGGATCGTTGTCATGGAATGTACGCATTGTCCGTAAGAAGTGGGTAAAACGCCCTCCGGGCGGAGGATGATGGTATATATTTTGAAAACAGGAAATACTGCGGGTCTCCCGGGGTATTTTTTGTTGGGAAGTGTTTTGGGCGCGTAGATTCGGAGGTATCGTATGAAGATCGGTTTTGACAATGGCCTGTACATCAAAAAACAAACGGAGAAGATCCTTGAGCGGATCGACCAGTTCAAAGGGAAATTATATTTGGAATTCGGCGGCAAGCTGTTCGACGACTACCATGCGTCGCGCGTGCTTCCCGGGTTTGACGTCAACGGCAAGGCTAAGCTTCTGCAAAGTTTAAAAGACCAGGCGGAGATCATTTTTTGCATCAACGCCGGCGACATTGAAAAAAACAAGGTGCGGGCAGACCTCGGTATTACTTACGACCTTGACGTGCTGCGGCTGATCGATAACCTGCGTGGCATGGGCCTTTACGTGGGCAGCGTTGTCATCACGCAGTATACGGAACAGTATGCGGCGGACGTTTTCCGCCAGAGGCTGGAGCGGCGCGGCATCAAGACCTACATCCACCGCCATACCAAAGGGTATCCGTCCGAGATCGAGCTCATCGTGAGCGACGAAGGATACGGCATGAACCCATATATCGAAACGCAGCGCCCGCTCGTGGTCGTGACCGCGCCCGGCCCGGGCAGCGGGAAGCTGGCGACGTGCTTGTCGCAGCTCTACCACGAATACCGCCGTGGTAATATGGCGGGCTATGCGAAGTTCGAGACCTTCCCCATTTGGAATTTACCGCTCAAGCATCCGGTCAACATGGCCTACGAAGCGGCAACGTCGGATCTTAACGACGTCAACATGATCGATCCGTTCCATCTGGAAGCCTATGGAAAAACGGCGGTCAACTACAACCGAGATATCGACGCATTCCCCATCGTCAAAACGATCCTTGCGAAAATCACGGGCAGCAAGGAATATTACCAGTCCCCGACGGATATGGGCGTCAACATGGCGGGCTACGCCATTATCGACGACGAAGTATGCAGGCAGGCGGCCTGCCAGGAAGTGATCCGCCGCTATTACAATGCCCAGTGCGATTACAAAAAGGGCAATACCACGGCTGAAGCGCTGCAGAAAAACCTGATGCTCATGAAGCAGCTGGAACTGGAACCAAATGACCGCAAGGTCGTCGCGCCGGCGCTCGAAAAGGAACAGCTGACGGGCGTGCCGTCGGCAGCGCTTGAGCTGCCGGACGGAACCATCATCACCGGGAAAACGACGGAACTGATGAACAACGTGTCGAGCATGATCCTGAACGCCGTCAAGCAGCTGGGCAATATCTCTGACGAGATACGCCTCATTTCGCCCATCGCCTTAGAGCCCATCCTCAAGCTGAAAAGCGCAATCTTAAAGGAGCTCGATCCGATCCTCAATATCGAGGATGTGCTTGCGGCGCTTTCCATCAGCGCGGCCATGAACCCCACGGCAGAGGTGGGCATGACCAAGCTGAAGATGCTTGCCGGGTGCGAGGTGCATTCCACATGCATGCTCACGCAGGCGGACGAATCGGTGCTCAAGAAACTGAATATCAACCTAACGTGCGAGCCGGTTTATCCTTCCAAAGATTTATATTATATCTGAATTTTGTAAAAAAGGGCGTTTCCCGGGTATGGGAACGCCCTTTTTTGATGTAGGCGGGCGGGGAAAAGGCACGGATTTTGACGCTTTGTGACAGGAAGGGTAATAAATGTAATATTTTTGTATAAATATATCTAAAATCGTTGACAAACATAGGATTTTTGCGCATAATAAAGATGGTAGAAATGGAAATTTGTAGCAATCGGATATATAACAGTTTTTCCTGTATCAATTTTGTGTATATATAATTTCATTGCTCCCCAACATATTCAAAGTTTTTATTTGAAGCTGTTTGTTACTATTGTGTCTAATTATTTTGAATTTTTAACATACCAAAGGAGTACGATTCGTGAATACCAGTTTACTTGAAGACAAGAGTCTGGCTGATCTGAGGGAGATCGCAAAACTGGCAGGAGTCAAATCGCCTACAAAATACAAAAAGGCGGAACTTCTGTCAATGCTCTTAGAATTAGAGCAGCAGGGCGAAGAAAAACAGGCTGAAGAACAGGCTGTGGATATTTTTGGCATGGCAAGCATGCCCGCGCCCAAACCAAAACCCGAAAAGCCGGAAGAGAAGATAGCGGAAGAAAAACCCAAGCGCGCCGTACGGCCGCGCAAAAAGGCAGAAGAGCCCGCCGCCGCAGAAGCGGCCCCGGAAACGGATGCCAAGGCCGGCGCGCAGCAGGAGATCAAGCTTGACGATCTCGGGGATGCGGAAGAAGACGAGGGCCAGACCGGCTCCGGCCGCAGGCGCATCATCGAATATGTGCCCAACAACGACGCGGTCAACGAGATCCTGAACACAGGCGAATGTAAAGATGCCAACGGCATCTTAGAGGTACATTCCGAAGGATATGGGTTCCTGCGGAGCGAGAACTACCTGCCCGGCACCAAAGACGTTTATGTGTCGCAGGCGCAGATCCGTAAATTCAACCTAAAGACAGGGGACAAGGTGTGCGGCAAAACGCGTCCGTCAAAGGACGGGGAACGTTTGCTGGCGCTTTTGTATATCGAAACGGTCAACGGCGAGCCCGTGGAAAAATGCCAGAGCCGTCCGGCGTTTGAAACGCTGACGCCCATTTATCCGGAAGAACGGTTCACGCTGGAAAACGTGCGCGCGTCGCGCGACCTGGCGATCCGTATGATCGACCTGATTTCTCCCATCGGAAAAGGCCAGCGCGGCCTGATCGTGGCGCCGCCCAAGGCCGGTAAAACGATCCTCCTGAAGAAAATCGCCAACAGCATTACCACCAACTACCCGGAGGTGGAAATGATCGTGCTGCTGATCGACGAACGCCCGGAGGAAGTTACGGACATGCAGCGCTCCATCGCGGGCGAAGTGGTCTATTCCACCTTTGACGAACGCCCGGAAAACCATGCCCGCGTTGCGGATATGGTCATCGAGCGTGCGAAAAGGCTGGTGGAACACGGCCGCGACGTCGTCATTCTGCTCGATAGCCTGACGCGCCTCGGGCGGGCGCACAACCTTGTGGTACCGCCTTCCGGCAGGACGCTTTCCGGCGGTCTCGATCCGGCGTCGCTTTATAAGCCGAAACGCTTCTTCGGCGCGGCAAGGAATATCGAAGGCGGCGGGTCGCTGACGATCATTGCCACAGCGCTTGTGGATACGGGCTCGCGTATGGATGAGATCATCTACGAAGAGTTCAAGGGCACGGGCAACATGGAAATTCATCTTGACCGTAAGCTCTCGGAAAAACGCATTTTCCCGGCGGTGGATCTCGCCAAGTCGGGTACGCGGCGTGAAGACCTGCTCTTATCGCAAAAGGAGCTGGAAGGCACGTGGGCGCTCCGCAAGGCGCTGTCGTCAGGGAACACGACGGAGGTGACGGAGCAGCTGATCGGTATGCTCGTGCGCACGCAGACAAACGAAGAATTTCTTGCACGGCTCCATGAGTGGTTCCGCATCTGGGAAAAGGAAGGCTATAATTCCGGCGGGAATAGCCGCTACTAAAATACAGGCTGGTTTTCAAACGGTATCGCTGTAAGGGCGGTACCGTTTTTTTTATATTTTATTTTGCTTGCGCAGTTTCCGAAGCCGCCCAAGGTGTTTTTCCCAGCGGGCTTGTTCCTCAAGGAGGATATCCTTGACGTATTCCACGATCTGCCGCCCGCCGATTTCCTGTAATTTCTCGCTGTAAAGCTGTAGCAAGAGCCGCTTGCACGTCCGCTCGATGACCGCGTCGCCGGTGGAAAGCAGCATGACGGGCAAAAGGGCTTCATAGCCTTCAAAGTGGTCGATATCGATCTCCAGCATCAGGTCGCCGTATACGAGCGGGTCGTCGTAGCGCATCAGGTTTTGGATGATCTCCAACCCATCCACATTTTGCTCCAGGCATTCCAGGACTTTTTGGTTTGACATAATGATTCCTCCTTAATAAGATGACCTCTTAGCACCTATTATATTGTCTTTAAGGGATATAATCAAGAAAAATATGTGCTTATGGGTCACATTTTTATTTTGGAGGCGATTATGAAAGGGTTGATTTTGCAAAATGCTAGTTTACAGACAAATTTAAGAAGGCTGCGTGCCGAAGCTGGCTTGTCACAAAGAGAACTGACTTCAAAAATGAATTTATTGGGAAGTACGATTGATCGAAATACTTATACCAAAATTGAACTGGGCACGCGCAATATCAAAGTGACAGACCTGGTCGCGCTGCAGCAGGTCTACCATGTCGATTTCGCGGAGTTTTTCAAAGGGATCGCGCCGCACGAGTGATCATTTGTTTTTCTTCTCGCGCCGTTTTCGCGTCATTTCGCTTGCCGCGATGTTGCGGAACCCCTCGCCGCTGATCTCGCCCGCGTCGCCCACGATGATGAATGCGCTCGGGTCGATTTCGTGGATCAGGTGGTAAATGCGGTATACCTCCTGCCTGCGCACCGCGCACAAGAGGATCTCGCCCTCCTTGTTGCTGTAAACGCCGCGCGATTTTAAAGCCGTCACGCCGCGCGCCATTTTGGTGATGATTAAGGAAGCGATCTCCTTATTTTTGGGTGAAACGATAAACATCATTTTACCCGTACCGATACTTGTCCCGTAAAGGATCGCGTCAATGATCCACGAAGTGATGAAGATGACGATCATGGCATAAAGCGGGCTTTCAAAATCCTTGTATACCCATGCGGAAACCAGTACGACGATCACGTCGAGCACCAAAATCAGCTTGCCGATGGAAATGTGCGGGAATTTGAGCGCGATGAGGTTTGCCGCCAGCTCCGTGCCGCCGGACGTGCCGCCGCGCATCAAAATCAGCGCCAGGCCCACGCCGGACAGCAGCCCGCCGAATACGACGGTGATGAGCGGTTCGCCGTGGTATTGTGGGAAGATGCCTGCGGTCGCGTCGATCACGACGGAAGAAAGCGCGGTCGCAATGATGGTCTTGATAATAAACTTCCAGCCAAAATAAATGAACCCCAAAATAAAAAGAGGTACGTTCATAAGCAGGATCATCGTACCGATGGGCAGGCCGAACAAAAAGTTCAGCATCGTCGCCACACCGGTGAGCCCGCCCGGCGCAATGTTGTTGGGCGCAGTAAAGATGTTGATCGCCGCAGCATAAATCAAACTGCCTAAAAAGAACAGCAGTCCGTCTATGATATATCCTCTTATGGATTTGGCAGAAATCCGTGCCATACGGCGACCCTCACTTTCAAAATATTGATACCCATTTTTTAAGTGTTTATCTATTTTCAGGCAATTTTCTCTGCTTGCCGCTGACATTTTCTAGGTCGATGCGGATGATTGCCGTGCGCGCAAACGATTTTTCCATCTCGGCCTCAAAATTGTCCATGTTGGAGAGCGCATATTTCCGGCAGATCAGGTCAAGCGCGTGAACCTTCTCGTCCCTTTCTTCGACCAGGCGCGCCCTGCCATAAGCGATTGTGCTCTGGTATGCGGTGGAAAAACGTTCGGGCAAACGGGTGATATTGCCCGCGCATACAAGGCATACCTGCGCATGATGCCCGATACAATCGATTTTAAATCCTTTGTGTGCGCTGTGGATATAAACAACTTCCCCGTCAAGCGCGGGGGAAACGGGTACGGCATGTGGATTGCCGTCAGGGTCGGTCATGCACAGGACGGCATATTCGCAGTCCTTGAGCAATGCGAGGGCATCTTCCTTTGGGGTGGCACGTTCTTTCCTTCTCATTTCACGCATGGCGTTTCCTCCGAAATTTCCTTGATAAAGATATCATACCATCCCCATGGCGCAAAGTCATATTTTTCCACATAAAAAGTTTATCCGGCTTTCCGCAAGGGATATGGTATAATGAGATCGATGCAGGAAAGACGGTGGGGAACGGCCGCCTCTATTAAGGAGTAAAAACATGTATTATTCAACGGTTTATCCATCCCCTGTCGGTATGCTCACGCTTGCGTGCGACGGGGAAAACCTGGTCGGCCTGTGGCTGGAAGGGCAAAAATATTTTGGGAGTACGATCCGCGGGGAAATGACGGAACGAAATGAAATACCGGTGTTTGCCGTAGCAAAAGAGTGGCTGGACAGGTATTTCGCAGGGGAAAAACCTGCGGCCTCGGAACTGCCGCTCCGTCCGATGGGCAGCGCCTTCCGGCAGGATGTATGGCAGGTTTTGCGCGGGATCCCTTATGGTACGGTCACTACCTACGGCGAGATCGCGAAAAGGATCGCTGCCAAAAACAACCGGGAAAGTATGTCCGGCCAGGCGGTGGGCGGAGCGGTCGGGCATAACCCCATTTCCATTATCATCCCCTGTCACCGGGTCGTTGGTGCCAACGGCAGCCTGACAGGGTTTGCCGGCGGCATCGGGGCAAAAATAAAATTGCTGGCCTTGGAAGGCGTCGATATGTCCCGGCTTTGTGTCCCTAAAAAAGGTACCGCGCTTTAAGCGGAGCATGTAAAAGCCCCCATTTCCCGGAACGGGAATGGGGGCTTTTGCGATAACTGGAACTATCCGAGGATTTTTTTCAGGTCTTCCTCCGGTGTAGAGATCGGGCTGATGTTGAATTTCTCAACAAGGATATTGAGTACGTTTGGCGAGACAAACGCGGGAAGCGTTGGCCCTAAATAAATATTTTTGATGCCCAGTGCCAACAACGTCAGCAGGATGCACACCGCCTTTTGTTCGTACCACGAAAGCACGAGGGACAGCGGCAGGTCGTTTACGCCGCAGTCAAAGGCGTCTGCCAGTGCCAATGCGACTTGGATTGCGGAATACGCGTCGTTGCATTGCCCCATATCCATCAGGCGCGGCAGCCCCGCGACCGTGCCAAGGTCTAAGTCATTGAAGCGGAATTTACCGCATGCCAGCGTCAGGATTACGGAATCCTCCGGTGTCTGTTTGACAAAATCGGTATAGTAGTTGCGTCCGGGCTTCGCGCCGTCGCAGCCGCCCACGAGGAAGAAATGGCTGATCTTGCCGCCCCTGACCGCGTCAATGACCTGGTCCGCAACGGAAAGCACGGTATCCACGCCAAAGCCGACGCTCAAAACATGTCCGCCGTTGATGCCGCTCATTTCCTTTTTCCCGCCATAGCCGCCCAGCGCGAGCGCCTTTTCGATCACCGGGCCGAAATCCTTGTTTTCATCGATGTGCCGCATCTCCGGGTAACCGACCACGGAAGTGGTGAATACCCTGTCGGAATAAGAAGGCTGCGGCGGCATCAGGCAGTTGGTGGTAAACAGGATAGGCGCGGGAACATTGTCGAATTCCTTTTTCTGGTTTTGCCATGCCGTGCCGAAGTTGCCTTTCAGGTGGCTGTATTTTTTAAGCTCCGGATAGGCGTGGGCGGGCAGCATTTCGCCGTGGGTATAGATATTGACGCCCTTGCCGTCCGCCTGTTCGAGCAGCAATTTCAGATCGTGCAGGTCGTGTCCTGTAACGATGATAAACGGCCCGGCTTCGATATCCGTGCTCACCTGTGTGGGCGTTGGTTTTCCGTAGGTTCCTACGTTCGCATCGTTCAAAAGCTCCATGCATTTGAGGTTTACCTGTCCGCATTCCATCACGAGCGCAAGGCGTTCGTCAATGGAAAGATCCTTTGCCAGAGAGGAAAGTCCGCGGTAGAAAAATTCGTTGACCTCAGGGTTTGTTTTGCCGAGGACACGCGCATGGTGTGCGTAAGCGGCCATGCCGCGCATGCCGAAAAGCAGGAGGGCCTGCAGGCTGCGCATGTCCTCGTCGTTATGCCAGATGCTTTTTGCGTCGAATGTGCATCCGCCGCCGTACCTTGCGGCCAGCTCGCCCAGCGCATCCACGCGTTTACTGATCGCCGCGTCGTCAAAGCTCACGTTGGTGACGGTGGTAAAAAGCCCGTCCACGATGGCTGCATCCGTTTGTGCGTCATGGGGCTTTCCCTGTGCCGCACATGCAAGCTCCACCATTTTATCCGTTAAAGCGTCCTGTAAATTTGCGGTCTCAACTTTTTTACCGCATACGCCGCCCATCGTGCACCCCGTGCCCTTAGCGGTCTGTTCGCATTGAAAACAAAACATTTCCATTCCGTGATACCTCCTTGTCCTTTGAGAGATTGATAAACATTTATTTGATTTGTAATCACAAGGATAGTACAATAACCTTGAAAGATATGTTGCATTTGCAACGAAAGGCGGAAGATATGGAAATTGATTTTACGATCCTTCAAAAAAACGAATTGTTCAGCGGCATGGACCCAAAGGATATCGGTTCCATGCTTTCGTGCCTTGGCTATCACGCCAGGAAATATCCCAAAGGCGATATGGTGTGGCGCGTCGGTTCGCAGATCGGCGGCTTTGGACTGATCCTTTCCGGGCAGGTGCAGATCATAAAGGAAGATTATTTCGGGAAGCGCAGCATCATCGCGACCATCCATCCCGGCGAAGTGTTCGGCGAGGCTTTTGCCTGTGCGGGGCTTTTGGAAAGTCCCCTTGCCGTAAGCGCGGGGGAAGCAAGCGAGATCCTGTTTTTGCAGGTCGATAAAATTTTGACCTCCTGCGGGAACGCATGCGTTTTCCACAGCGAGCTCATCCGGCGGCTCGTCCGCATGCTGGCGAGGAAGAACCTCGTGCTCAACCGCAAGATGGATTTTTTGAGCAGGCGTACGACGCGTGAAAAGCTGAGCGCCTATTTGCTCAGTGAATACGGCCAAAAAAAAGCGAATCCGTTCCTCATTGATCTCAACAGGAACGAACTCGCCGATTATTTGAGCGTAGACCGCAGCGCTATGTCGCGCGAACTGTCGCGCATGCGAAGCGAAGGGGTTGTAGACTACTGGAAAAACAGCTTTAAAATCCTTGATTTTCATGGACTGGAATAGTCAACGGCTGTGTGAACCAGTCGACGCATGCCCAGCTTTCGCGTTTGGTTACCACATGGAACGAATGTTCAAAGAATTCCCGTATCGCCGCCCGCGGGTCGGGGTAGGAAAGCGCGTCCTTCAATGAAAGGAAATATTCCATTTTTACGGTGCTCCATACAGCCTTGTCCGGCTTTACCGGCTGGGCGCCCAAATCGTCCCTGATAAACGGGTAAGGCATGATAAAGAACGAGGGGTCGGCAAGGCTTGGGTCTCCCGCCCAGAAGCCTGCTTCAATGAATTGCTCGTCAAAGCCGTTGACCTCGATCACGCCGCTGCCGGGAAAGGGGCTGGGCTTGCCTGAGAACAGGACGGTGGAAACATCGAACGTTCCCCAGAAGAAAGAGGGCAGTATCTTTTTGCCGCGGAAAGGCGATGCAAAGTCAAGCAGCGTGTTGCGCGCATATACATACATCTGGAAAAAGTCGCGGGCTGCACAGCTGTCATAATCGTGCTTTTGCGTATCGTCGTAAAAAGGGATCCTTGTGCCCATCTCCTGCGGTACTTCGTTGATCACTGTGTCGCACACAAGTGTGGCGAGCATTTTTTTGAAATCGTTATAATATTCGCTGACCGATGTATTGTTGCGCAGCGAAAACCCGGCCGTATCGCCCGATACGGTCTGCGTAAAGACGGTTGAAGTATCGAGGTTCAAATTGATGGCAAAGCTGCGCTCCCCATTGGGGATCAGCCCCGTGGTGAGTCCCTGCGGGGTAAAATGCAGCACGATATGCCCCCATTCGGGCTGCGCTGGCATGCGGACAAGCTTTACCTTGCCCATCATCTGCGCGATCATGTGCAGCGTATACGCGGTATCCGTCCATGTGTCATACGTTAAGATCGGTGTCATAATAAAAAAACCTCCTGAAATCAAATATCATTTCGGAGGCTTTTCTTTCCCTGCATAAGGACATCCGTCACAGCCATTCGCCCTGTTACACTCGCTGCAGCCGATGCATTCCCCTTTTTTTCGCTTTTTCACGATATAGGCCACGGCAGCGGCAACAGCTGCTGCAATGATGATACCAACGATGATCTCCGCCATACGCTTCGCCTCCTTCTCATAAGAGCAGCGAACCGATCTGGAAAATCAGGAATGCGACCACCCACGCGCTGAGCGTCTGGTAAATGATCGTAAAGACCGCATTTTTGGTTCCCAGTTCGCGCTTGGTTGTCGCTACCGCCGCGATGCACGGCATATAGAGAAGCACAAAAGCCAGGAAAGAATATGCGGCCAGCGGCGTAAAAAGCGACGTCAGCATTTGCTCGCCCCCGGTAAGCACTGACAATGTACTTATAACCGTTTCCTTGGCGGTTAAACCGGTAATGAGCGCGGTGGAAGCCTGCCACGTGCCAAAACCGAGCGGCGCGAATATCGGGGAGACAGCCCTGCCGATGTCCGCTAAAATGCTGGTGGAATTGTCCGTCACAAAGTTGAAGCGGAGGTCAAAGGACTGCAAAAACCAAATGACGATGCTGGCCAAAAAGATAATCGTGAACGCGCGCACCAAAAAGTCCTTCGCCTTGTCCCACATGTGCAGCAGCACGCTCTTGATGGAGGGCAGGCGGTAAGCGGGCAGCTCCAGCACAAAGGGTACCGGGTTCCCGCGGAACAGCGTCTTTTTGAAGATAAGCCCTGTCAAAATCGCGACCAGGATACCGAGGACATAAAGGGAGGTCATCACAAGCCCCTGGTACTGCGCGAAAAACGCCGCGGTGAACAGTGCGTAAATGGGCACCTTCGCGCCGCACGACATGAACGGCGTAATGAGGATGGTAAGCTTCCTGTCCCGCTCGCTCGCCAGCGTCCGCGCCGACATGATCGCCGGGACGCTGCACCCAAAGCCGATGAGCATAGGCACGAACGACCGCCCCGAAAGCCCGATTTTCCGAAGCGAGCTGTCCATCACAAAGGCCACGCGCGCCATATACCCGGAGTCTTCGAGAATAGACAGGAAAAAAAACAAAATCAAAATAATGGGCAAAAACGAAAGCACGGTGCCCACGCCTGTAAACGCGCCGTCAATGACGAACGAACGCATCCATTCGGAAACGCCCGCATCAACAAGGGCGTTGTTGGTCACATCCGTCACAAAAGCGATGCCGTCCTCAAAAGCGCCCGACAAAAACCCGCCGATCGGCCCGAACGTCAGGTAAAAAATAAACGCCATGATGCCGATAAAGATCGGGATGGCCCAGATTTTATGCGTCAGAACGCGGTCGATCTTCACAGAGCGCTGCATCTCCCGCGTCGAGCTCTTTTTGGAAACGACCTCTTCAAAAAGCTTTTCGATGAACCGGTAGCGCATATCTGCAAGCGCAGCCTCGCGGTCGGTGCCCGTGCCTTCCTCCATCTGGTCGATGATGTGTTGCAAAATATCCTTGTCCGATTCGTCAAGCTCCAGCGCTCTTTCCAAAGGCTCGTCGCCCTCGATCAGCTTGGAAGCGGCAAAACGCGCCGGGTATCCGGCCGCCGCCGCATGATCCTCGATCAAATGCTTGGCCGCATGCAGCGCCTTGTGCACCTCGCCCTCGCAAAAATCCGTGCGGCGGGGCAGCTCCTTGCTTTTGATCACGCGGCGCAGTTCTTCGACGAGCTCCTCCACACCTTGGTTTTTGGCGGCGGAAATGGGTACAACGGGTACGCCGATCTCCGCGCTCAACTTTTTGATATCGATCGTGATATCGTTGGCGCGCACTTCGTCCATCATGTTAAGCGCGATGACCATGGGTTTATTAAGCTCCAAAAGCTGCAGCGTCAAATACAAATTGCGCTGCAGGTTGGTCGCGTCCACGATGTTTAGGATGGCGTCCGGATTTTGCTTGATAATGAAATCCCGCGAAACGATTTCTTCGGGCGTATACGGCGAAAGCGAATAAATACCGGGCAAATCCACGACGGACATCGCCTTTTCGCCCTTCACTTTTCCTTCCTTGTGTTCCACGGTAACGCCGGGAAAGTTCCCAACGTGCTGGTTTGAGCCTGTCAATTGGTTAAAAAGGGTGGTCTTACCGCAGTTTTGGTTGCCGGCCAGCGCGATCAATATGCTCATGGCTGCCCTCCGAACCTGCGGGGAACGATATGCCGCGAACGCCGCTCAACAGCATCGAGCGCGATACGCGCGGCATCTTCCTTGCGCAGCGTGAGCTGGTATCCCCTGATGTGCAGCTCGATCGGGTCGCCGGACGGCGCCATCTTCTGTACCATGACGCGGGTTCCCGGTGTCAGTCCCATCTCAAGGAGTCTCCTGCGCAGCGCACCCTGCCCGCCTACTGTGTGTATGGTTCCGGATTCCCCGGGCCTTAATTGATCCAATGTCTGCATACCGCTTTTCGCTCAGTCCTTCCAAACACGTGCCTGCTGCGGCACATGCAACATAAGCCTACTACCCCATTTTTAAAATCATAACAACATATTTATGGTAATAGATACGCGGGGTTTTGTCAATTCAATCAAATACCACGCCAAACACATATGTGGCGAGCAGCGCCAACGATTCGCGCATATAGGAAGGCGGCGCGGTATAAAGGAGCGTGCGCCATGCCATACCGTGTACGTCGCTCATGCCTGCCGCCTGCGCGGTGATTTGCGCGCGCAAGATATGGTAGTCGTTTGTCACAAACACCGTAGTATAATTATTTTCACCGAATATTTCGTCTAATATTTTTTTGGAATTTAAAAAATTTTCGCGCGTGCTCGTCGACTGCTCCTCGACCACAATACGGTTTTCATCGATGCCATGCGAAATCAGGTACTTTCGCATCGCGTGCGATTCGGGGATTTCCTCCTGCGCGCCCTGCCCGCCGGAAACAAGAACGAGCGCGCCCGGGTTTTCCCGTGCATATTCCATCGCCGTATCCAGCCGCCGCGCGAGCGTGTCCGAAGGCTCTTTGCCCTTGAGCGCAGCCCCTAAAACGAGCACGACATCCGCATCTGCGGGCGGTGTGGTATTCGCCGCCTGCACCATCATGATGCCGAATACCGTGAATACGGCGGCCAGAAAAGCATAACCGATGATAAAGACCCATTTGACGGCCTTGCCGACCCCCTTTGCAAACCAGGGGTTGAGGCGCGGCGCAAACACACCGTAAAGCAAAAGCGGGATGCCCAGCAGGGCGGGCAGGACGTTTCCTAAGTTGAAGTTGTTGCGTATGAGCAAAAACCCGGAATATCCGACGAGGAAAATTCCCAGGACGAGCAGCACAATGCGCAGGATTTTCGCGGTTGTTTTCTTCATATCACGTATGATACCCAGAACAAAGAAGTTTGTCAAACGGAAAACAGCCGTTTCAGGCAGCCTTGAAAGGGAGACCGAAAGCCTCCGCCTGGGCATAAGCCTTCACACTGTATAAACTTGAGGCTGTAATGGTAGCTTCAGAAGAGGAGAAAAAGTTGAACTCGATCATGGTCAGTTCAAGTTGTACGTCTATCTGGCTAATATACAAAGAACCATGCCATGCTTGTAAAACCCAATAAACCAGAACCTACCGCAATCATTGGCTTGTCCATTTTTTTAACGCCAACGCCAAATAAGAAAATCCCCAAAACAAGGGAGATGATTCCCAATGATATGTATATATATGAGTCATTTAATTCCGGGAAACCAAATTTCGATAAATAGTAGTCAAGATTGTATACTATCGTTACTATAAAAAAACCAAATACCGCCCCCAAAATCGTCCACAATGTAGTGTGCGGCTTGGAGAATTGCGGAGTTTTCTTCATGATTGACCGGAGAATCACGCTTATTATTACAATAATGATGATCATGAGATAGATTATTACAACCGTAGCTCCCATAATTTAACTCCTTTTATTATTGCAGAACTAAATACTTAACTGCTACAGATGCTTTTCCTTGATAGTACCGTTGCGGTACGCAGCCAAAAGCATGTTCAGGTCGTCGATGTCTGCCTGCAGCTTAAGACCTACATCCGTTTCCCCGACGGTAATGCGCGTCTGCGCCGTGTCGAATACCACATAAGTAGAAAGGATATCCTTATTGTATTGGATTGCATCTGCCAGGCCGGAAAAGGGCTCGTGGGACACAAGCCGGATGCCGTACGAGCTGTAAAACATCGTATACCCGGCAATGCCCGTCTGCGTTTGGTACGCACGGCAGAACCCGCCGTCAATGACGATCATTTTCCCCCCGCCGCGCACGGGGAACTCCCCGTCCTTGAAGCGCACGGGCACGTGGCCGTTGACGATGTGTGAATATTGGTCTGTCAATCCGAATTCCCGCAATATCTTTTCGCACATTTCCTGGCTTTCCACATGCTTATAATAAGGATCCTTTTCCTCTTTCCACGATTCCTTGTCGTCGATAAACATGCGCTCGAAAGTAGCGATCTTACTGCGCCCGAAAAGCGGGGAACGTTTGCCGCACCATAAATACCAGAGAAAATCCTGGCCGTATTTGCGGATATCCGACCCAGCCTGCCCATAATAGCCCTGCCGTGCGAGCGAATCCGCATAATCCATCAGCGCCTTGCCGCCGCGCGGCGTTTCGCCAAAGGTCAACGCGTAAAAGCCGCCCTCCTCCGTCATGGGGATGCAGCCGTGGAACAACAGGTTGCCGTTAAAAACCTTGTATAAGCTGCCCTGCGAATACAGGAATTTCACATGCCGCTGCAGCTTTTCGCTTTGCGCAAAGGAAGAGATCAGCTGTGTGACGACCTCCGCTTCCTCGCCCGTCAGCTCGTAAGGATGCTTTGGGTCGATGGTGGGAAAATCGTTGTCGTTCAATGCGTAGCGCTGTCCGTCCACAAGCACGGTCATGTCGTCAAAATCGATCTTGTCCAAAAGCAGGCGGTCTTCCATGCCGAATTCCGGATGGCGAAGTATGACCTGCCCCTCCAGCTTGAACTGGATGATGGCGATGGCCTTGTGCATGTGGTCGAGCAGGTCGGTGTCGTCCGTATACGTCTGCTGCGCAAACAGCGCCAGCGGACGCAAATTGATGCCGTACGCGTTTTCCACAAAGTCAATGTTGGAATATTTGGTACTGATATTGAGGACGCAGGCAATGCACGCCGCGCTACCTGCCGCCGCGCCCATCCAGAGGATGTCGTGGTTTCCCCACTGGATATCCACGGCATGATGATTCATCAGCTTATCTAAGATCACGTCCGCATGCGGGCCGCGGTCGAATACGTCGCCCACAACGTGCAGCCGGTCGACGACCAGCCGTTTGATCACCCCGGTCAGGGCGATGATGAACGCATCCGCGCGCTCAACGTCGAGGATGGTTTTAATGATGTTTTCATAATAATTTTGCTTGTTCTTATCCGAGCTGTCGGTATGCAAAAGCTCGTCGATGATGTAGGAGAAATCCTGCGGGCACGCTTTCCTGACCTTGGAACGGGTATATTTGGAGGCGCACAGGCGGCACACGTCGATCAGCCGGTAAAGCGTGATGCGGTACCATTCGTACATATCCTCTTCATTTTGCTTGATCTCCTCCAGTTTGCGCTCCGGATAATAAATAAGCGTACAAAGCTCCGTACGCACAGCGGAGGACAAGCTTTTTTCAAACAGGATATCCACTTTTTCGCGGATGACCCCCGAAGCATTGTTGAGGATATGCGTAAAGGCTTCCGCCTCGCCGTGGATATCGCTTACAAAATGCTCTGTTCCTTTGGGCAGGTTGAGGATCGCCTGCAGGTTGATGATCTCGGTGCATGCCGACTGGATGGTTGGATATTGCTCTGACAAAAGTTCTAAATATTTGAGATTCGTTCGCGTCATTTTTTCACCTTTCGTAAATATAACAGACCGGTAGAGCCTCAAAAGTTAAGTTGTTTAGCCAAGAATAGTTTACCGTATTTTTGCAAAAAAAGAAACTGTTTATGATATAATAGAAAAAAATTGCATGGGAGAAAACATGAAAGAACCAAAAAACGGCCCTATCCTGCTCTTCGACGGCGCCATGGGGACATACCTTGCAGCAAAATACGAAGACAGCGTGGTGCGGTGCGAATTATCGAATATACAATATCCGCAGCGCGTGATAAAGGCGCACCGGGAATATATTGAAGCGGGCGCGGGTGCGATCAAAACAAATACGTTCGCGGCCAATACCTTTTCCATGGGGACGAACCTTGACGATGTGCTGGCAGTGGTGGACGCTGGCTGCAAATGCGCGCAGGAGGCAGCGGAAGAAGATACGCTGGTTTTCGCGAGCATGGGGCCGATCCTGCATGATGACCAGCAAAAATGTGACGAAGAACGGCATGCCCTGATCGACAGGTTCCTCAGGAACGGCGTCACCCATTTCCTGTTCGAGACGTTCGGTGAAGCGCCGGCGCTGAAAGAAGCGGCCCGCTATGTAAAGAGCGTATGCCCGGATGCATATGTGATCACGGAGTGTTCGGTCGCGCCGGATCTGTATACGCAAAGCGGCGTGTCCGCGCAAAGCATTATCGACGCGCTGCGCGATGTGCCGGAGATCGACGCATATGGCTTCAATTGTACGTGCGGCCCGTTGCATATGGTTCGCGTCGTAAAGAGTACGGAATTTTACGGGAAACCGGTGTGCATCATGCCGAATGCCGGGTATCCGACGGTCGTGGGCGGCAGGACGGTGTTCAAAAGTACGCCCGATTATTTTGCGGAGCAGCTTATCAAGATCGCGCAGGCAGGCGTTAAGATCCTCGGCGGCTGCTGCGGTACAACGCCCGAACATATCCGCGCAGCGGCGCAAGCCTTGAAAGCGCTGCCCGCATTAAAAGATACCTCCGTCAAAACGGGAAGCCGGATACGCGTCCCGCAAAGAGACGGCGGACAGGAATGGGGGACAGGGAAACCCATCGCGGTGGAGCTGGATTCCCCGCTCGACGCGGACGGCGCGTTTTTTACGGAAGCCGCCCAAAACCTTGCCCGTGCGGGCGCGGATTATATTACGATCGCGGACTGCCCGATCGGGCGGGCACGTGCGGACAGCAGTATGCTCGCGGCCATGCTCAAGACAAAGTACGGCATCAGGGCCTTGCCGCACCTGACGTGCAGGGACAGGAACCTGAATGCGTCCAAGGCGCTTTTGCTGGGGCTGCATATGCAGGGGGTACGCAATGTGCTGGTGGTGACGGGCGACCCCATTCCCAACAACCGCAGGGGCGAGATCAAAAGCGTGTTCCAGTTTAATTCCGTGTTGTATGCGGAATTTATCCGGGATTTAAACCGCACGATCTTTGCGGAAGCGCCCTTTACCGTGATGGGCGCGCTCAATGTGAACGCACAGAACTTTGACGCGGAGCTTGCAAAAGCAAAGAGAAAAGAAGAGGCTGGCATGAGCTGCTTCCTGACGCAGCCGGTCTACGATCAGCGCGCCGCCGGAAACATAACGCGCGCAAAGCGGGAGCTCCATGCGCCGGTCTGGGCGGGCGTCATGCCGGTCGTGAGCTACAAAAACGCCTGCTTTATCAATAACGAACTTGCGGGCATCGATATCCCCGCCGAAATTTGTGAACGCTTCAAAGAGGCGGACAGGCAGCAGGCGGCAAAGATCGCTGTTGAGACAGCGCTGGATACGATAGAATTGGTAAAAGACATCGCGGACGGTTATTACATCATCACGCCCTTAAAGCGTGCGGATATCGTCCGGGAGATTATAAAGGAGTTGAAAGCATGATCATTATCGGAGAGAAATTAAACAGCTCGATCCCCTCGACGCTCGAAGCGATGAATGCGAAGGATGAAAATTTCGTGGCCGGCCTCGCGGCGCGCCAGGCAGCGGCAGGCGCCCACTATCTCGATATCAACACAGGCATGTGCGAGGACGAGGAAGAAATGCTCGTGTGGGCGGCAACGCTTGCCGGGAAAGCCGCGCCAGACTGCGGGATCATGGCGGATTCCACCAATCCCAAAGCGCTCGCGTTTTTGTTTGAACATGTGGAACTGAAAAATGCCATCATCAATTCCGTGACGCTGGAGGACGAGCGTATGGAAGGCGTGCTGCCGCTCGTAAAACAGTACCGGACAGGTATCGTGGCTATGCCGCTCGATGGGGACGGGATTCCCAAAACGGCGGAGCGCAGGGTGCAAAATGCGCAGAAACTGATCGAAATACTGCGCGGCGAAGGCGTAGCGGACCGGGATATCTATGTGGATATCGTGGTGGAAGCGGCGGCGACGGGCTGGGATGCGCCCAAAGAAGCGCTCGCCGCAACGCGTATCCTGCACGAAGCCTACCCTGAAATCCATCTTCTGGCGGGACTTTCCAACATTTCGTTCGGGCTTCCCAAGCGGGGGATCATCAACCAGGCCTTCCTTGCATGCGCGATGTCGCAGGGCATGGACGCGCCCATCATGGATATTATAAATCCGGCGATGAAGCTGCACCTGCGCGCTGCGGAAATGCTCCTGGGGCAAGACGAATACTGTATGAACTACCTGACGGCATACCGGGAAACGGAAGCGTAACACCGGGGGAAGCCTATGGAACTCAAAGCGGAAGCGCGATTTTACAACTGGTTTGAAAAGAGCAAATATTCGATATGGAATATTTGCCTTTTTTCATTGCTCATCGTCCTGCTTTCCCGTTTGCTGTTGTTCGTGCTCTTTTGCGCATATGCGGCGGGCTGCGGCGATACGCGGACATTTTTACAGGCGCTCAATATCTGGGACGCGGAATGGTACCAGGGAATCACGACAAATGGATATACCTGGGGCGCGGACTATAGCGGCGGGCTTGTCAACTGGGCGTTTTTTCCGCTGTTCAGCTTGGCCGTCCGCGGGGCGAATTTTCTCACGGGTATCGATATCAACCTCCTCGGATTTGTTCTGAACATCATTTTCCAGACTGCGGGGCTCGTCCTGCTGATGAAATATGTACTGGAGACGCGGGGGGCAAATATCCGCCAGGCGGTGCTTTTGTGCGTGCTGTTTGCGCTGGGCAGCTACACCTTTTACTTTGCGAGCTATTATACGGAATCGTTGTATTTGTTCCTCTTTGCGGGCGGATTGCTGTTTTTGCACAGGAGGCAGTACCTTGTGGCGGGCGGATTCGGCTTTTTTTTGGCGCTTACCAAAAACACGGGCGTCGTATTGCTGCTGGGTATGCTCATCCAGCTGATATACGACCACCGCAGCGGGGAACGGCGGGGCAAGGTCAAAGAGGCTGTATTGGGAGCGGCGCTCACAGTTGCCGGGCTCCTCCTGTTCATGGCTTTTCTGTGGATGCGTACGGGCGACCCGCTTGCGTTCCTGCATGCGCAGAGCGCGTGGGAGGGCTCGGTCGGCAATCCATTCGCCACGATCATAAACGGGTTTGCTTCGGGAGAAGCGCGCCAGGTCTTTTTTGCCGTTTGCGCGGTCGCGGGCCTTATGCTGTGCGTTTTTCTGGTGCTTGAAAAAAGGTATGCGGAGGCAGGCATGGCTTTTGCACTTTTGTTGATCCCGGTTTCTGTAAGGCTCCAATCCATCCCGCGTTACATCGCGGGTAATGCAGTATTCATGCTGGCCTTTACCGACCTGCTGCTCCGGTGGAACAAAAAGTGGGTCGCCGTTGCCGCCGCCGCGGTATCCGTTGCGGCGGAATGCGGCCTGGTTTTCCTGTGGTTTGCTTCTTCCACGTTCCTGTGGTAAGGAAAACGATATTTTTTACAAAATATTCATGCACTGTACATGCCGATCGATTGAATCCGGGCCTGTTTTATACTATAATAAAATCAATTTCCATGGGAAAGAAGTTAAAGATAACACAGATAAGGAAAAGGAATGTTCAATAATAATACGGTACAGATCACATCCTACGGGATTTTAAGCGATAAGGTGGCAAGCGGCGTAGTGGTGGCGCACCTTTCCGACTTGCACGAAAAGGAATTTGGCGCGCGCAACGGGCAGCTGTTCCGCAAGGTGGAAAAGCTGATGCCGGATATCATTGCGGTCACCGGCGATATGGTGGCCCACGAACACCAGAAAGGGATCGACGCACGCTATACCAAACAGTTTGCGCGTACCCTTGCGGGGATTGCGCCTGCCTATTTTGTCACAGGAAACCACGAACGCAATTTTGACGGGCAGATCGAAGATATTATGCAGGAATACGGCGTTACGGTGCTGCGGAGCGGCGACCTCCAAAAGGTGCGTGCCGGCGGGAATGAGATCAACATCGCGGGTATGGACGATATTTCGTTTAACGGGGTCGATGTCATGGATTCTGTCAATGTATTCTCCGAAACGAGCGGCTTCAATATTTTTCTTGCGCACAGGCCGGAATATTATCCGCTTTACCTGCACAAGAATATCGACCTCGTGCTTTCCGGGCATACCCATGCGGGGCAGATACGCTTTCCCAAGATCGGCGCCTTTGCCATGAGCGGGCAGGGCTTTATGCCCAAGTATGTGGAGGGCGAATTTACGGACGGCGCCACGACCATGATCATCAGCCGCGGCCTCGGCTCAAGCGGCTACCCGAAAATCAGGATCAACAATCCGCCGGAGCTGGTTGCGATCTATATCGAACCCGATCCGAAGGATCTGGCATAAAATTTTTCAGTACGTCAAGGAGTACAAGATGGAAAAAAGACCGTTTGTGACCAAAGGACAGCTTGAAAAGATTACGGCAGAATACCCGACGCCCTTTCACCTGTACGATGAAAAGGGCATCCGCGAAAATGCGCGGCGTATGAACGAAGCCTTTTCATGGAACAAAGGGTTCAAGGAATATTTCGCGGTTAAGGCGACGCCAAACCCGGTCATCATGCAAATACTCAAAGAGGAAGGCTGCGGGGTGGATTGCTCTTCGGATACAGAGCTGATGCTTTCCGGTGCATGCGGCTTTTCCGGGCACGAGATCATGTTTTCCTCTAACGATACCCCGGCGGCAGATTTCAGGCTTGCCAAAAAAATGGGGGCGATCATCAATTTGGATGACCTGACACACGTGGCCTTTTTGAATGAAGCGGCGGGCATCCCGGAAACGATTTGCTGTCGTTATAATCCGGGCGGGAAGTTTGAGACCGCCAACGGGATCATGGACAACCCGGGGGATTCCAAATACGGCATGACCTACGGCCAGATGGTCACGGCCTATCGGCAGCTTTTGGAATTGGGCGCAAAAAAATTCGGCATCCATGCGTTTTTGGCCAGCAACACACAGACGGAAGACTATTACCCGGAGCTGGCGCGTATCCTGTTTGAACTGGCAGTCAGGCTTAGGGACGAAACGGGTGCAGATATCCGCTTTATCAATTTGTCGGGCGGCGTCGGCATCCCTTACGAGCCGGAGGGAAAGCCCGTCGATATCCTAAGGGTCGGCGCAGGCGTCAAAAAAGCGTTCGATGCTGTGCTTGTGCCCGCGGGCATGGGCGATGTGGCCATTTTTACGGAGCTGGGGCGCTTTATGCTCGGGCCGTACGGTTGCCTGGTGACAAAAGTGCTGCACGAAAAACATACTTACAAAGACTACATTGGGGTGGATGCATGTGCGGCCAACCTGATGCGTCCCGCGATGTATGGTTCCTATCACCATATCACGGTCATGGGCAAGGAAAACGAGCCCCGCGACCATAAATATGACGTAACGGGCGGCCTTTGCGAGAACAACGATAAATTTGCCATAGACCGCATGCTTCCAAAGATCGATATCGGCGACCTGCTCGTGATCCACGATACGGGTGCGCATGGTTTTGCCATGGGGTATAATTACAATGGAAAGCTTCGGAGTGCGGAGGTTCTCTTAAAAGAGGATGGCAGCACGCAGCTGATCCGCCGCGCCGAAACGCCGGAAGATTATTTTGCGACCTTTGATTTTATGAACTTGTTTGGTTGACGGAAAAGGCGGAAAAAATGGAAAAGTGGAAAAAACGGGTATGTGCTTTTGGTATGGTGGCGGCTATGCTCGTTTTTTGCTGCTCCTGCGGCATGCTGCGGGATTTTGGGAAAGACCTGCTCGCGCGGCAGGCGGAACGTGTACCGCAATCCGCGCAGCATGCGGGGCCGAGCCTGCCGCCGGCACAAGCGGAAGAAACGGACGACCGGGATTCCATGCCGGAACCGGAAGGGGATACCGCGGAGTTTGAAAGGCTGGTCGATACGGAAAGCCTGCTTTCCGGCGGGCGTGTGGTGACGCTGGAGGAGGTGCAGGCGGACGTTTCCTATTTTGCGCAGGAAGACGGGACGTACCTCAAGGAAACGCCGTTCATGGGCAAGGATGGCGGAGTCATGCTGCATTTTGGCGCTTCCGGGAAAAACGACTATGTCGATTATTTCTACGAGGGCCAATTAAAAGGCCTGACGCCGCTGCTGGTCGCAAAAGAATTCACGGTGCTCATGGATGCTGCGCAGCAGAAATACGGGAAGGCGAACCTTCACGTGTGGTCGGTAAGCCCGACCGGGTTTTATGAGGACATGTCGCTCGTAGGCGAATTTACGGACGAAGACGTCACGGATGCCGTCACGCATGGCCGGATGGCAGCGTTCCAATACGCATGGAACACGATCGGCGGCAATTTGGTGTATGCAACGCTTTTCCTGGACGGAGATGGCAGTTACGCCGTTGACTTTATTTACGACAATACGCAGTCGGGAAGTGCTTATGCCTATGAAGTTTAATGTATGCATCCTTTTGAAAAACAGGCTTTTGGGTTATTAATATAGTGTAAGCAGACAGAAAAAAGGAGTTTTATGGCAAAGAAGATCGGCGAAGAACCGGAAAAACTGAAGCAGGAAGATACAGGGACGCAGCCGCCTTCCGCGCCCCCAAAACGCAGCAAGGTGATTTCATGGATCGTCATTGCGGCGGCTGTTGTGGTTCTCGTTTTTGCACTTGTGCAGGTATTTGGCATCAAAGGGGAGGACTGGGCAAGCGAAGATGCGTATGACAAGCTGAAAGAAGTGGCAGCGGCATCGCAGCAGCCCGGACAGGAAAGCGGCGGCCCGCGCGACAGGAAGATCGACTTTGAGGCTTTGCAGGCTGTAAACGACGATATCGTCGGCTGGATTTACCTGCCGAATACCAAGATCGATTATCCGGTGGTGATCGGCGACGACAACGATTATTATATTTCGCACAATGCGGATAAGTCGGAAAACCGCGCAGGCGCGATTTTCCTCGACTACCAGAACGCCCCGGATTTTTCCGACCAGAATACGATCATCTACGGGCACCGCATGAACGACGGCTCCATGTTTGCGACACTGCACGATTACGAGGAGGATGCGTTCTTCCGCGAAAACGATACGGTATACCTTTACCTGCCGGACGGCAGCGTAAGAGAGTACCGGATATTCTCGGCATATGTTGTAAGCGAAGTGGACGAAACATATACCATGACCTTTGCAAGCGACGAAGACTACGGGCAGTACCTCAAAAAAATGCGCGGCCGCTCGCCCTACAAAACAGATGCGGAGCTTAGCGCACAGGACAGGATCATAACCCTTTCCACCTGCGTCAAAGGGCAGGATGAAAAACGCTATGTGGTACAGGCCGTATTGGAAAAATAAGTATGAAAAACGAGAAAGAACGTTTCCGACCCCCAATCAACGCGGAAACGTTCTTTCTTAAAAGTGAAGAAATAATGTTGAATGATTCGCAGCTTTCCTAACAGGAAGCATGCGGCGTGCGATTGCAACTTTCGCACAATCCGTAAAACACAATGGTGTGAGAATGTATTGCGCATCCGGTTTTTTCAGCAATCTGGGAATCAAATTCAGGAACATATTCTTTGGGCACATCCACCATCTGAGAGCACTGCTCACATATCATATGATAATGCGCTTCCAGCGTTCCGTCAAAATGATCAGCGCCGTTTGGTACAGGAATCTTTAATAAGAGCCCTTGTTTTGCCAGCTGGTTTAAGTTTCTGTAGACCGTGGCCAGGCTCAGCTCCGGATGATCCGGCTTCAAGAGGGAGAAAACAGTATCTGCGGTCGGATGGATCCTGTTATTGAGCACTGTCTTTAAAATCAATTCCCGTTGTTTTGAATAAGCCATTTATCACACCTTTTAAGAATAATAACTATTCTTAATTATTATTATAAACACGATTGTAAAAATGTCAAGGGGTTTTATAAAAAAATAAAAAGACTGGATAAAACCCTATAGAAGTTGGTATAATAAAACAAAGGATCATTGAGCGAAAGGAGAAAAACCATGCATAAAACAATCAGAATCGAAGGAATGACGTGCAGCCATTGCTCCGGGCGGGTCGAGATGCTCTTAAACCGGTTGGACGGCGTATCTGCCAAGGTCGACCTGGATGCCAAAACAGCCAGTGTGGATATCACGGGCGACGTAAGCGATGCGGTTCTCAAAGAAACGGTGGAAAACGCCGGATACCAGGTCGTTTCGATCGATGGGTAAAGGCAAGAAACGTTACATAGGCACAGGCGATGCCGAGCAGCTCGCCAAACAGGACGTCGGACGGGAAGTGCACAAACACATACACCCGTGAAAAAGAGATCAGGAGCGCGTAGGCCAGTGCGGGGATGCGCGCTTTTTGTTTGGTCAGGAAAAGCATGGCTGTCGCGGCAAAGGAGGAGGACGTATGCCCGGAGGGAAAGGAAGGATCGTCCGGCGGCACAACCAAAAGCCGTTGGAGGCCAAACTGCTCAAACGGCCGGGGCCGCATCACAAGCTCTTTTAAAATAAGGTTGCCGAGAATATATGCAAGGGCAATGGAAAGCAGCATCATCCAACCAATCCTGCGCGTCTTTTTGTCCGGTAAAAAAAGCAGGCAGGCAAGCAGCCAGATAAATCCGCTGTTGCCGATGGCGGAAAAGGCGGGCATGACCGTGTCCAAAAGGCTGCATGACAAAAAAGCCGACGTGCCGTATAGCATTATGTTATCCAGGCTTTGCAGCATTAAAAGACCTCTCTTCCCAAGCCTTTGGACATTATACCGCATCTTTTCAAGAAAAACAGTAAACATTTTCTTAAGAAATCGATACCTGCATTTTTTATTGCAATGATTGACTTTTTGAGTGTTCTATTATACAATAATAAAGCTTTAAATTTTATAGTTGTGCCAGTAGCTCAGCTGGATAGAGTGTTTGACTACGAATCAAAAGGTCGGGGGTTCGAATCCCTTCTGGCACACCAGCAAAAACCGCTTAACCAATAGGGTTTGAGCGGTTTTTGGTTTTTATAGGACTGTTTGTTTGTGACACATTATAGATAGGAAGCAAAAGAAAGAAAAAAGCTATTGCATAAAATAATGCATAAGGGGTATAATAAAAGCAGGGATTCGGCCGCTAAGCGGTTAGCCCTACATAGTTGTTATAAAATAACCGCTACTTTGGACAGGGGCGGTTATTTTTTTGCTTCTGAAAGTATCTTACATACTACAATCAAAATGACTGTAAGTATAACCAAATATTCCATTGGCATCGCCTACTTTCTAGCCGTAAGAAACGGAAAAGTAGCTAACCGCCCGCTTATGAATCCCTGCAAACATATTTTGCTTTTTATGATTACGCCTTTTTTCAGGATTTCGACCACATAGCCGCCAACAGCGACCACCGCGCACAGCAGACCCGCACGCCCACGCGCGGGCGGGACAGACGGAGCGCGCCACCGCGCGAGAGTTGTATGCTCTCGCGTTTTGTGAGGCATTCCCGATTTAGTGGACAGGAAATGATACCAATAACAAAGTGAAACGCGGGCTAACCCGAGGATGCAAACCCATCAGGCAAGAGCCATCCAATGGAAGAATGAGGACGCACATTGTTGTAGAAAGCCTCAATATAGGCAAAAATCTCATTCTGCCCATGCGCTACACGTACTACAGAGGACTTGAGAGGGTGAAAAACTGGGTCACACTCAAGCTTGCGTGCATGAATCTCAAAAATGGCGGTATGGGCATAGTAAAGACAACCAGAACACTAACCGTTTCTTGCTACAAAGCGAAAATTTCTTCATATGAATACAAAAATGGATGCTACGCCGACCTCGAGCATCCTTTTTTACAGGCAGTATAGGCCGCTAGATCGCGCTTTCTTCCCGGGGCAGGCACAAAGCGGCTTCGGCGCGGAACACGCCGTTTTCCTGTGAAAGCCGAAGCTCTCCGTGATACTTTTCTGTGGTGGCTGCAACAGAGGAAAGCCCAAGCCCTCTGCCTCCGCGTTTGGAGGACAGCAGACGGCAGCCCTGATGCCGGATCGTGCTTTCGTCGAAGCTGTTTTCCACGACGACCACAAGAAAGTTGCCCGCCTGCTCCGCATCTACCGAAATGAAGCGCGGACCGTCCGGCATACGCTGGCACGCTTCCAGCGCGTTTTCCAGCAAATTTGCGAACACCATGCAAAATTCCCCTTCGGGCAGCCCAAGCCTTTCGGGCAACCGCAGCGAAAAATCTATTTTTACATCGGCCTTTTCGGCTCGCTCCAGATAGTGCTTTGCGACCGCATCCACCGCATAATTGGATGCGAGCGGGGGACGGTCGGCGGAAAGTCCTTCCACATATTGATCAAGATAGCGGCGCAGTTCTTCCGTGCTTTCCCGATCCGCCAGCGAGCGGATGACGAGAAGCTGGTGACGAAAGTCGTGCCGGGCCTGCGCAGTTTCGGCCATATGCCGCCGAAGGGATGCGTATTGTTCGGCCTGCAGGTCGGCAAGCTGCATATTTTGGCGCAGGCATGCGTTCTCGGAAATTTCCTGCACGGTGCGGAAGATGCTGTTATAGATGACAATCAGAAGGACGATCAGCAATGCGACGGATACCCCGTAAGTGGTAAGCAGGAAAGGGTCGCCGATATTGCCGACCGTTATGTAAAAAGCGATGGACAGGGCGAGAAACACAAACGGGATGACCCACAGCGTGCGCCATACCCGCGCATCGTCGTTTTGTTCCGCCATCCAGCGTATCCTGCCGGAAAAGAGCGGAAGCAGCACCAAAAATACCAGGATGTCAGAAGCGATTCCCCATAAATAATCCGGCCAATCGCCAAGATCGCGGAAGAACGCCTGGGAAATCACGTCGCTGAGAAGAACGGAAAATGCCGCAAATACCGCGCCGGTGAGAAGGATGAACGCCTTTTGGGCCATTTTTCCGCGCACGATCCGGCAATAGACGAAAAAAAAGAAAAGAAGAATGGGGAGCATGATGATATTTCCGTCAAGCTCAATAAACTGATCCCACAGCGCAGAAAGAATGCATGCCAGAGTGACCGCGCCCAGTGCGATCCCATAGGTGCGCGGACGGGAAAACCGCATACGGTTTTTGACGGGAGCGAGCACCAAAAGCAGGGACAGTATCCACAATGGCAGATTGATCAGCAGCGAATAGACAAAAAATGTCATTTTATTTTTCCTTTTTTATGGTGCGAAACAAATGGTCGAGGTAACGGCTGCGCGCCTGGGCATGCGAACTCTGCCGGATAGGGAGCTTTGTACCGTCATCCATCAAAAAGCAATCATTGTCCTCCAACAGTTTTTCCACATGCCCAAGGTTCAAAAGCGTTCCCCGGTTGCATACGAAAAATTGGGCATACGGCGCGAGGATCTCACAAAATTTTGAAAACGGCTGACGCCAGCGGATCACGCCAGACGGCGTATGGATCAGTATGTAATGTCTTTCGCACAGCGCATAGTGGATCTGCGACAGCGGAAGATGTACGGGGACGCCGCCGTCGCGCACGAGGATTTCGATATCGTTCCCAAGCCGGGCGGCAGCTTCCTTTAGAATACATACAATATCTCCGGCGGTAAAGGGCTTGACGAGGTAATGGAGCGCGCGTACGCGAAACCCCTCTACCGCGTGATCGCTGCTCACTGTGACAAATACGATGAGGCAGCGCGGACAGAGCTTCCGCAGCCGTTCCGCGGTCTCGATCCCGTCGATCCCGTCCATATAGATATCCAAAAAAACCAGGTCGAACGCCTTTGCATGAACGGCGGAAAGCAGGGCCTCCCCGCTTTCAAATTCCGTTATGCCGACGAAAAAAGACCCGGCAGCGGCAGCCTCTTTGATCTTATTTTTGAGCGCCGCCCGGTCGGCGACGCAATTATCCGTAATTGCAATATCCATCAAATTCCGTTTCCTTTTTTTCCTATTATGCCATGATTTCGTGACCCGTGCAAAGAATTCGTGCCAAAAAGTGCCGTTTCATGCCATTTTAATCATTCCAGAACGAATTCGTTATATAATTACTACGAAATAATACCAGACAAAAAACGCATGAGATACACAAAAACAAAGCTGTGCTGACGCGCTCTATGGCAAGCGGCAGCAGGGGGACACCTATATGAAACAAGCAAAACGGTTTACGGCTTTTTTGATTGCCGTATTGATGGTCACAGGTATGACGCCGGCAGCCCTGGCTGAAGACGGCGGGGGAGCGACCCCGGCGGCTTCTGTGCGGGAGGAGACGCAGAACGCGACTTCACCCCCGCGGGAAACGGAGCCCGGCGGAGAAGAAACGACAGGGCCTTCGTCGTCTGCGGGTACGCAGTCTTCCGCGCCGGAAAAAAGCGACACCGCGGGCGAAAGCTTTTCTGTTGGAAATGAAACGCCGCCGCCCGCAACCGCGGCGGAAAACGGGATCAATGTGCAGGCCGCAAGCGCCCCTGTCACGCAGATGCACGACTTTGGCGAGGGGCGCGGCGAACACATGGCTATTGTCCTTTATTCGGGCGATGAGCTTGCGAAAATCGGCAGCGATCCCGCTTACCCGGCGGACGGGAAGTATTTCCTGAACGGCCCGATCAACGTAAGTTCTTCTACATTCGAGACGGTGACGACCGAGTTTAACGGGTGGATCGACGGGTGTGGCAAAAATTTTATGCTGGACCTGGACGCCGACGATATGGTGGTCAACTACAGCGAAAAGTATAGTATGTACTACCTGACGCTGTTTAAAACACTGGGCAAAGACGCCTTCATCGAGAACCTAGTGCTTGCCAGCACGGTAAATTTTCCTGTGGATCCGGTTAACGGACACTCCGGGATCGCCTCGGCTTTGGCGCTGGAAAACTACGGTACGCTCGACCACGTCATCGCAAGCTGCGAGGTAAACTCCGCTATGGTGGCGAGCGGCCTTGTTTCGTACAACTATGGCACGATGAACGCGTGCGAGGCCGGCGAATCGGCCAAGGTCAAGGGGACGAACGCATGCGGTTTGGTTTACCACTCCGAGGGCGTGATGTATGGCTGCGAGAACCACGCGGAGATCACGGGAGCAACCGCAGCGGCCGGCGTCGCCGGTATCGTGGGCGGCGAGGCGGCCTGTACAGGCTGTAAGAATTATGGAAAAATCAGCTCCGGAGGATCGGCGGCCGGTGTTTTTAACGTAGTGCAGGACAAAGCGACCGTAGTCGGGGCCGAAAACCGCGGCGTGGTCGAAACGTCGAGCACCGGGTACCCGAACGAAGAAGCGGGCGGCATTGCGGGAGAGCTGGATGGCAAAGCCTCGATCATAGACAGCGCCAACTTCGCCCCGGTCTCCGGTACGGACAAAGTCGGCGGTATCGTGGGCTATATCGGGCCGACAGATTCGTACGAATGCTATGTGAAAAATTGTACCAACTGGGAAACGGCCCCCGTCACAGGTACTGGCGGCGAGGTGGGCGGCATTGTGGGGCTCAGCCGCTGCGGCGTGATGGATTGCAGCAATTACGCCGCCGTCACGGGCAAGGACCATGTGGGCGGCGTGATCGGCAACAACGGGAACCTTGGGAACGCGCAGGGGCTTTACAACTACGGCGACGTTACGGGCGTCGACTATGTGGGCGGCGTTGTGGGAGAAACATCCGCGAACGGCTTCGTCTTCAAAGCGCCCATCGGACTTACCCATGCCATCGCTCTGAGCGGCAACTACGGCGCCGTTGTGGGAACGGGAGACTGCTGCGGCGGCGTGGCGGGCGCGACGCGCGGGCACTATGTAGAGCTTTTCTTCAACATGGGCAACGTTTCGGGCAACATCCGGGTGGGCGGAATCACGGGCGATTCGGATTGCGACGTGACCGATTGCCTCAATACGGGAAACATCTCCGGCAGCGAGGTCGTGGGCGGCCTCGCGGGCGATATGAGCGGCACGCCGGAAGTAAACGGCCTGAAAAATTCTTATACGGCTGGGCGCGTCTCGGGCAGGGAAGACGTGGGCGCGCTGATCGGCACATACAACGGCAACAGGTCAAGCAGCTATTCGCACGACGTTTACTACAACACCGATCTTACGGGCAGCCTCCCGCCGTTCGGCAACCGGGACGTCGGTGGACACGACAGCCGGATCGAGGGTCGCACGACAGACCAAATGACCGGCGAAGGCCTGCGGGACGAGTTGGGGGACGATGTGTGGCATTACAACACGACACCGGACTATGAAGACGACTACACGACCCGGGTCTTCTGGTATCCGTTCCAGACCGACTTCGCGGTCACGCCGGGCATCGAAGTCGTACAGAGGCAGCATCCCTCCGTGCGCAAGCACGATTTTGAGAGCCAGACGCTGGACGGCGTTCAGGAGCCGGTGTACGAGAGGTTTTCCTATATCGAAACCGCGGACGACCTATACGCGGCCGCGCAAAACCCGAACCAGAACTATGTGCTGGCAAACGACATCATTTTAAGCGGGGAGGACAACCTGCCCGTGCTGGGCGGGGACGCGGGCTTCGGCCGCAAGCTGGACGGCCTGGGGCATACGGTCAGCGGGATCAGCTCCGGCTACGAACATGTGGATCAGGAAAACAAGACGGAGGAAGCAAGCGGCAACGCGCTGGTGCGCTTTTTAAACGGCGGCAGGGTCATGAACCTGACGCTTTCCGGAAATATCTGGTGCGCGCAGGACGGGATCGCCGCGTTTGTGGACAGGGCGGCCGACGGCTCGGTGCTATACAACTGTATCAACAATGTCGAAATAGGAGGCGTAGGATACACCAAAAACGACAGCGAGTACGTGGATAAGGGCGATTTTGTGGGCGGCATCGTGTCGACGGCCTACGGGACGAACATCCGCATGTTGGAGTGCGAAAACAGGGCGAAGATCGTAGGCAGCAGTCAAGTCGGCGGTATCGTGGGCCAGTGCGTGGATATAAACAGGGTGGGGGCGGCAAACGCGGTCGTGATCAGCGGCTGCTCGAATACCGGGGAACTGGAAGGCTCCTCTTATGTGGGCGGTATCGTCGGCCAGCTGGACGAGTATTGCGTCACCTCGAACTGTGTGAATAATGCAATGGTGTCGGCGAGCCACGATATCGGAGGAATCGCGGGAGGCATCTACGGGGACGTAATAGACTGCATCAACAACGAGAGCGCCTCCGTCGTCGGCAAAAATCATTATGTGGGCGGCATCGTAGGAAGAAGCGACGGGAACATAACCGGCTGCAGCAACAGCGCCGCCGTCAGCGGCGATGAATCGGTGGGCGGTATTGCGGGGTACCAAGGCTATCGCGCGCTTTCCGGGTGCGTCAACAAGGGCGCGGTCTCGGGCAGGGATACGGAAATCGGCGGCATTGTGGGGCATGGGGGATATGGTAGTGATAACGTGCAGATTTCCGCGAGCTTTAACGCGGGTGAGGTATCGGGCGGGGATCGCCTGAATGCTTCCTCGTGCATCGGCGGGATCGCGGGCTGCCTGGACTACGCGGAGGTGCAATCGTGCTTTAACGCGGGGGATATCATGACCAGCGCCCGCTATACGGGCGGCCTGGTGGGGAGAGGGCCGGATTTAGGCGGCCTTGCTATTGCCTACTCCGCCAGCACGGGAACCATTTCCGTAAGTAAAGAGGTCAAGGTGGAGGAAGGCCAGGATGGTATGCAGATCGGCGGGCTTACGGGGCGCCTTAACACATGGAATGGCGACACGCTGAAATATTGCTTTTTTGCAGGGAAGATCGAGGCGCCGGACACGCTGAAATGCGTGGCCGCCATTGCGGTGCTCACGGAGAAACAGTACGGCGGCAGGTTCTACGGTTGCTATCACAACACGGACCTTTGCAAAAGGCCCAGTGCGTTGGATGAGGACGGATACCTTTACAGAGATGGGGACTATATAATCGGCCTTGAAACAGCCGAAATGACGGGGGCCGACGCGCTTGGCGCGGGAAAAATGGAAAAGCTTCGTATCACGGACACCTCGGGTGAATGGACGGCCAAAGGATCGGAAGCGCCCGTGGTGACGGATACGTCCTACACGCAGACCGTGTATTACCCGCTCCCAACGGCGCTGAAAGACATGGGCGTCCCGTGGCCGCAGGAAACCGTGGCGCAGTCTACGGAGCATCAGGCGTCCCCCCTACGGGCGGCGTACAACGGCCTGCCCGTTCCCTATACCCAGCCGCTCGAGACCGTGGGCAGCCCGGCCTATTCGGCGCTGTACGCAGGGAAAGACGGCACGGAATATGACCTTACCATGCAGCCGCCCACGGATGCGGGCAGCTATTACGCGTTCCTTACAGTCAGCGACCCGATCGTTACGCCCAGGCTTTGGTATGCCGCGCTCACCATCGAAAAAGCGCAGGCCGTCGTGACGGTGAAAGACGCGGAGCGCTTGGTGGGCGAGCAAAACCCGGCGTTCACCTTTACGGCGACCGGGCTTGCTTCGGGCGAAACTGTCGCGGATCTCGACAAGGTGGTCTGGGAGACAACGGCAAACGAACAATCGGCTGCGGGGACTTATCCGATCACGCTCAAGGAGGCCGCCGACAACAATTACGAGATCACGGAGGGAACGCCCGGCAAACTGACCGTGAAGCAGAACAGCACGCAGGGGCGGTACGAGATCGACGGACAAAAAGGCGTAAACGGCCACGACGGCTGGTATCTTAGCCCGGTCACGATCCGCCCGAACGGCACGGACGGGTACGACTTGATCTCCGCCGACGGCCAAAGCTGGAAAGAGGAATTGACTGTTTCCACGGACACTGTGGAGGAAAATAAAAGCGTTACGCTCGCCCTGAAAAAATCCGCAACCGGCGCCTATACGTCGCTGGATACGATCTCGCTGCCGGTCAGCAGGCCGCTTGGGGCGGAGTCGTATTCTCCCGTGAAGGGGAGCGCAGGGCAGTCGCCGGAAAATACGGTTTTCAGCATCGGGTATGGCGACGGGATCGAAAAGCGCAGCGACGGGAAATGGATACGGATATACGCGGGAGATACGCTGTTTGAGGAAATCCCCCTTGCTTCCGCGCAGATTACAATCGAAAATACGGGCGGGAAGGGCACGCTTACGATCAAGCCTTCAAAACCCCTGCCGACGAACGCGCGGATCAGCGTGGAAACGGACGAGACCGGAGCGGTGTGCAACAGCAAAACGGGCGCGTCGGCCGTGCCCATCGCCAAGGGGGAGTGGATGTTTACCACGGGGAAATACGGGGTCACGCTCTCTCTTACCGACCTGACCGCCACATACAATGGAGCCGCGCACGCGGTCACGCCGACGGTGACGACGGCTGCGGGCGTCGTAAAGCCGGGCTATACCGTTACCTACGAGGGCACAGGGGAAACGGTCTATCCCAAAACAAAAACGCCGCCCAAAAACGCAGGAACTTATCAAGCGGCGGCAACGGTGGACGACCCGGATTACGAGGCGGCGTCCGATACGTGCACGCTTACCATAGGAAAGAAAACGATCACACTGGCAGCGGACGATCAGCAGCGTCTGGTGGGCGAGCAAAACCCGGCGTTCACCTTTACGGCGGCCGGGCTTGCTGCGGGCGAAGCTGTCGCGGATCTCGACAAGGTGATATGGGAGACGACAGCAAACGAACAATCGGCTGTCGGGGCATACCCGATCACGCTCAAGGAGGCCGCAGACAATAATTACGATATCCTGTCGGGAACGGAAGGCACGCTGAGCGTGAAGCAGGACGGCGCGGGCGGCAGGTACGTGATCAGCGGCCCGAAGGGCGGAAACGGCCACGACGACTGGTATGTCGGCGAAGCCACCATCCGTCCAAACGGGCGCGAGGGCTATGACCTCATCTCGGACGACGGCGGCGTGACATGGAAATCCATGCTTACCATAACAAGCGATACGCCGCAGCAGGTAAGCAAAACGATACTGCTCAAAAAATCGGCGACGGGCGCAATCACCTCTGCCGCCACGGAAACGCTGAACGTGTACAGCACGCCGCTTGCGCTGGAAAGCCTTTCCCCCGCAAACGGCACGGCGGCCTACGATCCTTCGGACGCCACGCTGACGCTCAGATTCAGCCAGCCCGTGGAAAAGGGCCGGGGATATTTCACGATATACGACACGGACGGCGCTGAATTTGCGCAGCTCAACGTGCACGCGCTGCGCGTGCGGATATCCCTTGACGGGAAAACCGTGACGCTGCGCCTGCCCGATTCCTTTGCCCCCAATACCGCATATTATGTGACAGCGGGCGCGGGAACGCTTTACAGCCAGTGGGGGTACCGGTTTGCAGGCCTCAAAAAAGGGGACTGGCAGTTTGAAACGGCTCCTTCCAGCGATACGGTGCGCATCACGGACCTGATCCTCGCCGTGGAGGGCGAAAGCGCCGAACGCAAGGCGGTCTATACCGGGAAACCGGACGCGGATTACACGGCGGCCGTCGTTCCACGCGCGGACGGGACGGAAGAGCTTACGGTCTCGCCCAAGGTGAGCGGCGTGGTATCGGAAGAGACGGTTTCGCTTACCCTGAAAGCCGTCGTCATGGAAGACCCGGCGGCGTCTTCCGTGGGCAAAGTATCCATAAACGGCACGCACGTTTTCATCGGCACGGGCGTCCGTTCCGTGACGCTGCAGGTGGACGCGCACGGGCAGGTCGAAAGCGATTCCGCGACGATCCGGCTGGTATGCACCGGCTGGGGCGCGGCGGTCATTGATAATGAGACGGGGTTTGACGTGCAGACCTCAAACCTGCTGGAAGCGATCGTCCCGGACGATTATACGATCGCAGACAATGAAATCGCAATCGTAAGGCTCCACATCACCGAGCTTGGCGAAGCGAAGGTAGACCCGAGCGAGCGGGCGTTGCTTTTGGGCGCGGACGACGGGGTGATCGGCCATTACCTTTCCATCGAGCTGTCGGTGGATATTTTCGAGAAAAACGACCCGTCGGTAAAGCTCCGGGGCGAATTTATTTCCGTGACGCAGAACCCGGTCGTGATCTCCGTTTTGTTTGGCGACGACGCGCCTGAATTTGTGAACGAACGGATGCTCCGCCTGCACGACGGTGAGGTGGACATCCTGCGCGCGATCGAAAAGGACGGGGCGTACGTGTTTGCGAGCGACCTATTCAGCACGTACGCCTCCGCATATGACATTTTGCGCAATATAACGGTGGAGCAGCCGGAGCACGGTACGCTGGGCACGGATAAAACGCAGGCGATCAAGGGTGAAACCGTGACCGTGACGGCTGTGGCGGAGGGAGGATACGCACTTTCTGAAATCCGCGTGAACGGGACGGCGATTACGGGCGGCACCTTCACCATGCCGGACGAAGACGTAAGGGTTTCAGCTGTGTTCACAAAACAACAGGAAAACGGAAACGGTGAACAGGGGATAGGCGGCCCGGGACAAACCGGAAAGGCTGCAAAAACGGGAGATACGGCCATGCCGCTCTGGATATGGATCGTGATCGCCGTTATTGCCGCTGCGGCCGTCGTGGCGCTGCTCCGAAGAAACCGCCGCAGTTAATGATTGAATCTTGCGTTAAAAGAGGATAAAAAGCGCGGCCGATGTGCAAATTGGCTGCGCTTTTTGCAGGACGCGTTATTTCATCGTATAGTCCCCGGTCATCGTTTCGACCTTTGCTTTTTTGTCGATGCAGAGCATGCCGCTGCAATCGACGGTTTTGATCTTGCAGTGGGGATCGATGGCGATGTTTTCCCCGCTGACCGTTTGCGCGGTCACCCCGCGCAGGACGACGGTCGCCGCCTCGATCAGGCCTATGGCCGACGTTTTCCATGTGAGCAGCCCGCCCCCCTTCCCATAAGGGATTGAACGAGGTCTTAGTAGCAAAACGAAAATGAATAAAAAAAGGTGATTCTGCCACTAACCAGCTATCCAGACACCTCAAAAAGAGGATATGAGAACAACTGAACCGAGCAGAAAGAAAACATCATAAACCGCATAATACAGCGGTTTCATGACATAATATGATACTATGATACACCGTGAAATAGTTCGGGAGTCGTTACGAATCAAGGCCGGGGGGTTCATGCAAGCACGAGCTGCAAGCGAAGGGCGAGCTATCCCTTCTGGCACACCAGACCCTTGTAAATATGTATTTGCAAGGGTTTTTTGCATATTTTAAAATTTTTAGTGTAAAAGTATGCTACAATAAAAGTATTATAATAAGGTGGAAAGAAATGAAGCGCTCTGCAAAGATATTTATTCCAATTCTTTTGGTATTATTGGTAGTCATCAGTTTATCTGCGGTCAAGTTGGTTTCTAACATCAGTAATTATGGCCGCTTGATTAACTATGTAGGGATCGTACGCGGCGCATCGCAGCGTGTCATCAAGCTGGAGACAAACCATATGCCCAACGATGAACTGATCCAATATGTGGATGAGATCCTTAAGGAGCTGGAAACGGGAAACGGGGAATATGGCCTTGTGATACCCCAAGACGCCACCTATCAAAACGACCTGTCCGTTTTATCAAAGCAGTGGGATCTTGCAAAAGAAGGGATACGGGATGTCAGAAACGGGGCATCCCCGGCGCAGCTGCTTTCGGAGAGCGAAAAATTATTTGAAGTTGCCAACAACACGGTTTTTGCAATAGAAGATTATGCCAGCCGGCAAACAGCGGACTTGTCAAAGTTGATTTTTGTGATGACCGCGGCCTGCATTGTGGCCTGCGTTATTGTAGTGACGATTTATATCAAAAGGATGCTGGAGTTAAGGCGAAAAAATGAAACCCTGCAGGACATCGCCGCAAGGGACGAATTGACGGGCGCTTACACCATGGAACGTTTCAAGGAGAAAGCAAAGAACATTCTGAAGCAGAATCCGACGGAAAAATTCGCAGTCGCCTATATTGACTTTGAAAATTTCAGGTATGTTAACGATGTTTTCGGCTATGAATGTGGCGATGATATTTTAAAAACATATGCCGGACTGATGAAAGCCGACCTCGGGGAAAACGAAGTCTTTGGACGCAATGTTGCCGACCAGTTTGTGGCCTTGTACCGCTATTCGGACAAAGAAGACCTGACCCTTAGGCGCAAACGGATCGTGCTGGATTTGATCGACGGGGCGGAGGCTGTAAAAAATAAATACATGATCACTCTGGTATACGGATTTTGCTGTGTGGAGGACGTGGAAAGGACGCGGGAAATCGACATGTTGCTCAATTGCGCCAACTTTGCACAGAAAACAATCAAAAACCAGGCGGGTAAGAAATACTACGCTTTTTATGACGAGAGTATACGGGACAAAATGATCGAGGAAGCCACGATCATGGGCAGGATGCAGGAAGCGCTCAAGCAGGGCGAATTTGTGGTACATCTGCAGCCGAAGGTCAGTTTGCACAGCGGACGTGTGGAATGTGCGGAAGCATTGGTACGCTGGAATATGCCGGATAAAGGGCTTGTGTTTCCGGATGCATTTATCCCTGTGTTTGAACGGTATCATTTTATCAGCGCGGTCGATCAATATGTGTTTGAAAAGATTTGTATCTGGATGCGTGAACGGCTGGAGCAGGGGCTTAAAATCCTGCCTATTTCCGTGAACGTATCCCGCATCCAGCTTTACGATCCTGATTTTGTGCAGATTTATGCGAATATCAAGAAGCGCTATGGGATCCCGGATAAGCTGGTAGAGATTGAAATTACCGAATCGGTCGCATTTGAGAACCAGGACTATATGATCCAGACGGTAAAGGATTTGCGCGCACAAGGGTTCCTTTGTTCGCTGGATGACTTCGGGAAAGGATACTCTTCGCTGGGTATGTTAAAGGATCTGCCCATCGATGCTTTAAAGCTGGATGCGGCTTTTTTTGCCAAGGATCCGGAGATCGAGAAAGATTATACAGTACTTCGCGGCGTGATCTCTATCGCAAGGGAGTTACATATCCAAACGGTTGCGGAAGGTGTGGAATATGAGGAACAGGTAGCGTTTCTTAAAACGGAAGGCTGTGATTTTGTTCAGGGATATTATTATTACAAGCCTATGCCGATCGCTGATTTTGAAACATTGATGAGCACACAGGGCAAAAAATAAAATGTAAAAAATACTGTTGTATGGAAGAAAAGCCGCTTTATGCATTTATTAACTGCATAAAGCGGCTTTTGTCATATCAAGGGGAACTGTGAACGAAAAAATAGTTTCAGCATAGGAATTTACAATTTTATGATTAGATGTTGCAAAAAAACAGTATAATGGTCTATAGCATTAATGAAAGAAGCCATAAAGTCATTTTGTTTGGATTTCAACAAAATAATTTCATGATGTACTATGAAAGGAAATGTCGTTTAGGCAGTATATGTGGGTTTTGAATTTTGATGTGGCATTTCTGTATCAAAGATGGTAAAAATATTACCGTCATTTTTAAAAAAAGCATAAAAATACGATCCAAAACTACTTTTTTTTGTCATTTGTATACGAATACTTTAAAAAGCAGTTGGTTTATAATGGAAAAAGAACGTAAAAATTAAATTTTTATAAGACAGATCCCCTTCAACAACTCCACTGGATTTCAAAACAATACTTTGCTTTCATATGAATTCGTGCTTTCTGGGTGGAAACAAATTGCGCATCACAGTTTGTTTTGTTGTACAAAACGTTTGGAGGTAGGACAATTGAACAGTAATTTATTAAATATTCGCAGCATCCTGGATTTGGAGCAATGGCAAAGAATACAGGATGAACTGGCGTCCGTCACCGGAATGGCAATCCTGATTGTGGATTACAAAGGTGTACCGGTGACAAAGCATAGCAGCTGCACAGAATTTTGTGCGACTGTCAGAAGAAATCCGGAGACGGCAAAGTATTGCCAAAAATGTGATTCCAGGGGTGGGATCGAGGCAGCAAGGCTCAATAAACCCTTTATGTATTTATGCCACTGCAATATCGTGGACGTAGCGATCCCGATTGTGATAGACGAAAAGTATATCGGCGCCGTGATGGCGGGACAGGTGATGGCGGAGCGTGCGCAGATAGCGGATAATCTGGAAAAAATCCTGATGTCATCCTACGAAAACAGCTTCATAAGCGAGAGCGATTTGCTGAAAGAAAAATTTGAAAAGATCCCCCGCTTTTCCATCCGGCGTATCATCGCGATAACCAACCTGTTATTTCATTTATGCAATTATATTGTAGGAGAAGCGGTCAGTAAAAATGCAATGAATGAAACTTATGGGAAAATACTGGGAAATGTAGCCGAAAGTACGCATGTGGAAACGGATTTTACGGATACCTCGCTGGACGCGATGATCAATATCAAGGATCAGGTCTTAAAGGCGATCATGAGTAAACAGATCAAATCCACGGAACCGAAGGATTTGAGTTCATCCAAACATCCGATCTTAAAACCGGTCATCGAATATATCTACAATAATAAGCATGAGAATATCATGCTCTCGCAGATGGCTAAGCTTTCGCACACAAGCCCCAGCTATTTAAGCAGGCTGTTTAAAAAAGAAATGGGAAAAAATTTCTCGGATTATGTTACTGATTTCAAAATCACCCTTGCAAAAGAGATGCTGGAAACGACCAACCTGTCGGTTACCGATATTTCAAATGATCTTGGGTTCAGCGATTCGGGATATTTCATCAAACAGTTCAAAAAGCATGAAGGCGTTACGCCGGCCATGTTCAGAAAGTATATGAAGCGATAAATGGTACGGTCAAAAAAATACCATGGCATGCGCGAAGGACAATATTTTACGATCAATAAATACAAAATGAGGTCATGTGTGTATAATGCCATTTAAAATTTTAAAGGTTATAATGGCGTTACATCAATAAAAGAGAATCTGAATGCCGCATTTACAATTTTGCAAAGCCGGTTATTCAGGAATCCCCAAAATATTTACAGATAAAAAAATAGCATACGCAACAGATAACATCTTCTATTTCATTCGTATATGTAATATCAGGTTTTTAATGAAAAATCGCGATATAAAAATCACGAACAAAATAAGTAAAAAGGAGAGACAGGAAATGGCAAGGACGTATATATCCCCATCGAAGTTTGTACTGGGAGAAGGCGAGCTGAAGAAACTGGGCGAACACGTAGCAGGATTGGGAAAGAAGGCAGTCCTGATCGCGCATCCGGAAGATTTTGAACGCGTGAAAGATATATTGGACGAGGGGCTGAAAGGAACGGATTATGTGCACGCGGCATTTTGCGGAGAGTCGTGCGACAAGGAAATAAACAGGATCGTAAAGCTCACGGAACAGGAAAAAGCAGATGTAGTGATCGGCCTGGGTGGCGGAAAAGCCCTGGACACGGCAAAAGCGACAGGGACGCTGACGAAAAAGCCGGTAATCATCGTGCCGACGATCGCGTCGACGGACGCCCCTACAAGTGCGCTGGCGATCATCTATACGGAAACAGGAGAGTTTGAGCGGTATATGCACCTGCCGAAGAACCCGGATCTGGTATTGGTGGATTCCGGGGTCATCGCCAAGGCGCCGACGCGGTTTTTGATCTCAGGCATGGGAGATGCGCTGGCAACGGTATTCGAGGCGCGGGCCTGTATCAAGGCAAACAAGCCGAACATGTCGGGCGGTATGAGCACAAAGGCAGCGCTGGCGATTGCGGAAACATGCTATGCGACGTTGCTGGAGGATGCGCACAAGGCAAAAGCGGCATGCGACGCGAACGTAGTAACGATCGCACTGGAGAACATCATAGAAACAAATATCCTGCTTTCCGGCCTTGGATTCGAGAGCAGCGGGCTGGCGGCGGCGCATGCGGTACACGACGGGCTGACGGTACTTGAAGAAACACATCATTATTTCCACGGGGAGAAGGTAGCGTTCGGGACATTGGTGCAGCTGGTACTGGAGAACGCAGAGGAAGAAACGATCATTGAGGTACTTGCGTTCTGCCGCTCACTGGGATTGCCGGTATGCCTTGCAGACCTGGGGGTAAAGGAACTGGATGAAGAAAGATTGATGCGGGTGGCGACACATGCGTGCTCGGATCTGGAGACGATGGACAACATGCCGTTTGAGGTGCGGCCGGCTGATGTAGCGGCGGCAATCCGCGCGGCCGACATCATTGGGGGTACCTGGTAAATGAAAAAGATCATGAACGAGGTCGTATCGGTAGTGGATGAGATGTGCGAGGGTATCATCCTTGCAGACGGCGATCTGGAGCTTAACGAGCGCTACCGCGTGGTAAAGCGCAGGGAGCTTGACAAGGGCAAGGTGTGCCTGATCTCGGGCGGGGGCAGCGGCCATGAGCCGGCACACGCAGGCTTTGTGGGCAAGGGGATGCTCAGCGCGGCGGTATGCGGCGACGTATTTGCATCGCCGTCGACGATTCAGGTATACAACGCGATCCTGCAGACGGAAAGCGATGCGGGAACGCTGCTGATCATCAAAAATTATTCGGGAGACTGCATGAATTTTGATGCTGCAGCGGAAATGGCAGCAGAAGACGGGATCGAAGTAGAGTGCGTATATGTGAACGACGATATCGCGGTGCAGGACAGCCTTTATACGATCGGCCGCCGCGGCGTCGCGGGCACGATGTTCGTACATAAGATCGCGGGCGCCGCAGCGGAAGCGGGCAAGGACTTAAGGGAAGTAAAGCGCATCGCGGAAAAGGTAATCGCGAACGTAAAGACGATCGGGTTTGCATTGACGTCGTGTACGGTACCGGCTAAAGGTACGCCGACTTTTGAGATCGCGGAGGGCGAGATGGAATTTGGCGTGGGCATCCACGGGGAACCGGGAATCGAGAGGACGGAAACGGAGCAGTCGCAGAAGCTTGCGAAACGGATGGCGGATATGCTCTGCGAAGAACTGAAGTTACAGTCCGGCGAGGAATGTGCGGTGCTTATAAACGGCCTTGGGGGTACGCCGCTGATGGAGCTGTATATCTTAAATAAGGACGTGCACAGGGAATTGAAGCAAAAAGGCGTTGGCATCCATAAGGCGCTGGTGGGCAACTATATGACGTCCCTTGATATGGCGGGGGCATCCGTTTCAATATTGAGGCTGGACGAAGAACTGAAAGCGCTTTTAGACAGCCCGGCGGATACGCTGGCGCTTAAGGTATGAGGGGAGTAAGAGGATGGAGATTACTGCTTTAGAAGTAAAGAAGGTCATTGCAAAACTTTGCGACGTTGTGATCGAAAATGAGGTATATTTTTGTGAACTGGACAGTGCGGCAGGCGATGGGGATTTCGGTATGTCGCTGTCCAAGGGTTTCAAAGAAGTAAAGAAAGAAATAGACGAGATTGATACGGCGGATGTAAGCCAGTTTGTGAGGGGCTGCGCGATGATCATCACGGAATACTGCGGCGGCGCTTCGGGACCGATATGGGGATCCGCGTTCCGGGCGGCTGCACTTTCCGTAAAGGGGCAGGAGACGATCACGGAAAAAGATGTACCGGTGATGCTGAAAGCGGCAATCGAGGGGATACAGAAACGTGGGGGAGCGAAGCAAGGGGACAAGACGCTTCTTGACGCGCTGATTCCGGCGCAGGAGGCGATGGAAGCGGCGATCGCGGACGGCAAGAGTTTTAAGGAAGCGGTGGAAGCGGCTGCACAGAGCGCGGAAGAAGGAGCGGAAAAAACGAAGGAGATCGTGGCGAGCAAGGGCCGCGCGTCATACCTTGGGGACAGGAGTATTGACTGGCCTGACGCAGGGGCTGTGGCCATCGGCGTTATTTTCAGGAGCTTTGTATAAAGCAGTTTTTCAAGAGCACACATTATAGTAATTTGCATAAGGAAAAGCCCGTGGGATTGTAGCAAAAGGCAAGACATCACTACAGTGTTCTTTCTGTTACACATTATACGGAGAAACCAAGCGAAAAATGTCGCAGGAAAGGAAGAAAAAAATGAAAACAGTTACGGAAGCAAGCAGGGAAGTACCGGTTTTATGCGAAGCGGACGTTGTCGTGATCGGCGGCGGGGCAGCGGGGATCGGCGCAGCGCTGGGAGCAGGACGCGCGGGGGCAAAGACGATTCTGATCGAACGTTTTGGCTGCTTGGGCGGATGCCAGACCCTTACTTTCAACGACTCATTCTCGTTTGTGGACGATCGTATCCAGGGCGGGCTGATACAGGAGATCATCGATAAATTACATGAGGGCGGCGCGGTATACAAATCGAGCGTCGGTTCCCACAAGGCGCATTGGAGTGAAAAAGAAGGCTGCTTTTATTTTGACCCGGAATATTACAAATTCATGCTCGAAAACATGATGAAGGATGCGGGCGTACAGCTTTTGTACCATGCGTTTGCAGTAGACGGCATCCACGAGGGAGACGAGCTTAAGGGCGTGATCATTGAGAGCTGGCAGGGCCGCCATGCGATCCTCGCCAAAACGGTAATCGATTGTACGGGTATTGCGGATCTCGCATGGAAGGCCGGCGCGGAGTGTACGGGTGAAGAAGGCTATAAGGACAATAAATACGGCCCGTATAAAGGCAGGCACATGGCCTTTGGCTATGGCTACTTCGTACGGGGAATGGACTATAAGAGATTCCGTGAATTCGCACAGGCCAATCCCGAAGAATGGGACGACTGGGTCAAGGGCAGGAAACTGTTTACGGAAGCCAAGGCGTCAGGAAAGCTTTATTCCTTCCGCAACAGTTGTATTTTCCAGGAATACGAAGATGGACGCGTGTGGATGCTGAGCCCGGGCTATCCAATCCCGGCAGGCAACCACCCGTGGGAAGCGGAACAAATTTCGCTGGCAACGGTGGATATCCGCAAGCAGGCATTTTCCATCCTGGAGCTCCTCAAAAAGCATGTTCCCGGCTTTGAAAACGCGACCATCGAACAGACGGCAAGCAAGCTTTTGCATAGGGACGGGCACAGGATCGTCGGGGAGTATACGATCACAGAAGATGATATGCGCGGCGGTACGACCTTTGAAGATGCGATTACATGCTGCAACATGCCGCCGGATCCGTTTTTCCCGGACGGTGGACACCACTTCAAATTTGACGTAACGCCATACGATATCCCATACCGCTCGCTTGTTTCCAAGGACTTCGGAAACCTGATGGCAGCGGGCGGCGCAAGCTCTATGGACCTGATCACCTGGGCGGCGCTTCGGTATTGTACGCCGAGCGTATGCACGGGGCAGGCGGCAGGAACTGCGGCGGCGATGGCCGCCAAGCAGGGAATCATGCCAAGCGAATTAAATGTCCCGGAGCTCCAGAAAGAGCTGCATAGCCAAGGATTGGTTACGACAAACAAGGATTTGCCGTCATCCGTCGTCGAGGAATATGCGCGCCGGGCAGAGGAATGGGGCAACGGCTTCGGGATGTAACGAGGAAGGAGAATCAGATATGAAAACAATATTGGAAGCTTCTAAGGAAGTACCGGTTTTATATGATGTTGACGTAGTTGTGATCGGCGGCGGCCCTGCGGGGATCGGCGCGGCGCTTGCGGCGGCGCGCAACGGCGCTAAAACGGTATTGGTCGAAAAGTACGGCTGCCTGGGCGGAAACCAGACGCTGACGCATAACGATAATTATACATTCGTAGACGACCGCATCCAGGGTGGCATTGTTGCGGAGATCATTGAGCGCCTGAAAAAAGCGGGCGCGACGTTTAACCCGAGCGTGGCGTTGATGCGCGACAACTGGAATCCGGGAACGGGCTGCATTTACTTTGACGAAGAATATTACAAACTGATGCTTGAAGCGATGATGGAAGAAGCGGGGGTAACACTGCTTTACCATGCGTCGGCGGCAACGGGGATCGCGGACGGAAATTCCCTCAAGGGCATCATGGTGGAAACGCATGAAGGCCGTCAGGCGATCCTTGCAAAATCGGTGATCGATTGTACGGGTATTGCGCACATCGCGTGGCTCTCGGGGGCTTCCGTGACGGGAGAAGAAGGATATCCGGACAACAGTTTCGGGCCTTTCAAGGGCATGCACATGGGATTCGGCTATGGCTTTTGGATGTGCGGCGTGGATTACAAAAAATTCCGCGAATTCGCGGAACAGAACGTGGATGAATGGGATTATTGGGTCAAGGGAAGGAAGCTGTTCGTACAGGAAAAGGAAGCGGGCAGGCTTTATACACCGCGTAACAGTACGCTCATGATCGAATATGCAAACGGACGCTGCTGGTTTATCGGCGCATATAAGCCCATCGAAAAGGGCCGCCACCCGTGGATGGAAGAGGATTTGAGCGAAGCGGAGATCGACCAGCGTAAGCAGGCATGGTCTATTTTGGAAACGTTCAAGAAAAATGTCCCGGGCTTTGAAAATGCGAAAATCGAGCAGACACCGGTCAGGCTTTTGCTGCGCGACGGTCACAGGATCGTAGGGGAATATACGATTACGGACGACGACATGAAAAGCGCGCGCAGCTTCGACGATTCCATCGCGTGCTGCAACATGCCGCAGGATCCGTTTTTTCCCAATGCAAGCCACCAGTTCGTTTATAATGTAACGCCGTACGATATCCCGTACCGCTCTATGCTGTCCAAGGATTTTGACAACCTGCTGGCAGCCGGCGGATCGGCATCGATGGACCTGGTCACCTGGGCGGCCCTTCGGTATTGCACGCCGAGCATCTGCACAGGACAGGCGGCCGGAACAGCGGCGGCGCTTGCCGCAAGGCAGGGGATCGCTCCTAAGGAGATCGATGTAAAGCAGGTGCAGGATACGCTGCATGAGCAGGGGATGGTCACGACGAACAAACAACTGTCGCCGGAGGTGATAGAGGAATATAAATGGCGGACAAAGACGTGGAACAGGGGCCTTAAGCTGTGATGCAGGCGAAAGGAGCTGGCTACGACAAATCTGCTGCCCATAAGACTAAATGATTTGGAGGAATGGTTAAATGATTCTCCGTTTTGAGAATGTAACAAAATACTTTGGCGGTCTGGCCGCAGTAAAGGATGTGTCCTTCAATGTCGAGGAAAACCAGATATTGGGACTCATCGGCCCGAACGGATCGGGCAAGACAACCTGCTTTAATCTGATCACGGGCGTACACAAACCCACGAGCGGAAAAATCATATTTGAAGATAAGGATATCAGCGGCATGCCTTCCCACAAGATCGCGCGTATGGGTGTCGCGCGGACATTCCAGATCAGCAGTGTGTTTCCGGATCTTTCCGCAGTGGAAAACGTTGTGACGGCGCACCATTGCAGGATGAAATCAAATTTCGTCACAGGGGTTTTCGGGATCGCGGGTACGCTCAAGGAAGAAAAGCGCGTTGTACAGCACAGCGAAGAGCTGTTGGAATTTGTCGGGCTGAAGGAAAAAATGGCAGTGCGCGCTGGATCGCTTACCAGCGCTGATCAAAGAAGGCTGATGATTGCCATTGCCATGGCTACCGATCCCAAGCTTTTGATGCTGGACGAACCGTGCGCAGGCATGATCGAGGACGAACGCGCCGACCTGGTACAACTGATCCGTAAGGTGTGCGACGGGGGGATTCCCGTATTGCTGGTAGAGCACCATATGAAAATGATCATGGAAGTATGCCACCATGTCGTCGTTTTGAACCTGGGCGAGAAGATAGCCGAGGGAAGGCCGGAAGAAATACAAAAGGATGAAGCTGTTATCGAAGCTTACCTGGGAAGGAGTACAAAACATGCTTAAAGTCAAAGACCTTGTAACCTGCTATGGAAGCATTGAAGTATTGCATGGATTGTCCTTCACTGCGCAGACAGGGAAAATCACGGTACTCATCGGGACAAACGGGGCCGGAAAAACGACGACCATGAAAACGATCATGGGGATGATGCGTGCGAAAAGCGGCAGCATTGAGTGGAATGGTACGGAGCTCAATAAAATGAAGTCGCACGAGGTCACCAAAAGCGGGTTATCCCTATGCCCGGAAGGAAGGCAGCTTTTCCCTGAGATGACGGTATATGAAAACCTGATCATGGGCGCATATACGCGCACGGATAAGAATGAGATCTCCGATTCCATCGAAGAGGTATTCGGCTGGTTCCCGAGGCTCAAGGACAGGACAAACCAACAGGCGGGCACCCTTTCCGGCGGCGAGCAGGAAATGCTTGCCATCGCGCGGGCGCTGATGGCAAGGCCGGACATGCTGATGCTGGACGAACCGTCCTGGGGACTTGCGCCGATCCTGGTGGAAGAAGTAGGAGAAATTATCAGGAATATAAACAGCCGCGGCAAATCGGTGCTGCTTGTGGAACAGAATACGCAGATGGCGCTGGATCTGGCTGATTACGTTTATGTGTTGGAGACCGGAAATATTGTAATCGAAGGCACAGCGGAAGAATTATCCAAGGACCAGAAGATTCAGGAAACATATCTCGGTATCTGACACGTCCCTCCGGGGACAGGAAACAGATCAATATTAAAGGAGGGAAATTATGGATAATGCTATACTTCTTCAGCAAATCGTGAACGGCATCGTTACAGGAAGTATTTACACCTTGATCGGTATGGGATTATCGCAGATTTACGGAATCCTCGGGATTTCGCACTTTGCCCATGGTTCTGTCGTTATGGTAGGGGGATATATCGGATATACCTTCGCCAGGATGCTCGGCGTACCGTGGATCCTCGCCGCAGTTCTTGCAATCGCCGGATGCGCGCTCTTAGGAATGTTTTTGGAAAAATACTGTTATCGGGTCATCATCAAAGGGCCGCCGATCAATATCTTTATCCTGGCACTGGGGCTGCTCTTCATCTTTGAAAATCTCTGCCAGCTGATTTGGGGGCCTGACCCGGTGTCCATCCAGGCGGTAGGGAATACGTCGATCCAAATTGGGCCGATTTCGATCACCACGTTTCGCCTGTACGTCATTATTATCAACCTGGCGTTGATGGGCGTGCTGGCCTTTATGATGAAAAAGACCAAACTGGGGCGTTCCATCCGCGCAATGGCGCAGAACAGGGAAGCGGCTACGATGGTCGGCGTAAACGTAAACAAAACGAGCGGCGCCGTATTCGCAATCGGCAGCGCGCTTGCGGGGCTGTGCGGTATCTTTGTAACAAGCTTGCTGCAAATGTTCCCGTCCTATGGCGGCGATATCGTTATGAAGGGTTTCGCGGTTATGATCCTGGGCGGCCTCGGGAGTATTCCCGGCGTTATTGTCGGCGGCCTCATCATGGGTATTGTCGAGAGCCTGGGCGCAGGCTTTATCTCTGCCGGGTATAAAGACCTGTTTGGATTCATCATTATTATCCTGGTGCTGATCTTCAAACCGAACGGTTTGTTCGGCAAACGCGGCGCGACTACCAAATAAATGAGTTAAACAGTTTTCTGAAAAGAAAAGAGTAAATAAAAATACAGGAGGATTGAAAGGAATGAAAAAAGGAAACTTGAAAGTATTGGCTATACTTGTGGCTGTACTGATGGTCGTCGCACTGGTTGGTGGATGCGGCGCACCGGCGGAACAGGGAAGCGGTGCCCCGGCAGCAAGCGAAGGCGGTGCGGCGGCATCGTCCGGAGGCGATGCATCGCCCGCTGCGGATGCCGGTAACAGCGATAACAAAGTCCTTAAGATCGGCGTAGACGATTCGCTGACAGGGACGAGCGCTCCTTACGGGCTGCCGGCGTCGCACGGCGTAGAGCTGGCCGCGTCGGAAGTCAACGAAGCGGGCGGAATCAAAATCGGCGACGACATGTACAACATCGAGGTCGTGACCTATGACAACAAGAGCGACGCGACAGAAGGCGTTTCCACGCTTCAGAAGCTGATGGACGTTGACCAGGTGCAGTTTATCCTGGGCTGGAGCTCCAGCACACCGACGCTCTCCGCCGTACAGCAGATCCCCGGCAAAGAAGTCACGATGCTGGTCGGCAACGCGCGTTCGCCGCAGATCCTGCTGTATTCGCCGGAAAACACGTTCCGCAGCGCGACGGCAAACTGCTATGATCCTGTGGCAGACTGCACATACATCAAAGACGAACTGGGCGTTGACAAGGTTGCTGTCCTGGCATTCTTCAACGACACCGGATACAGTGTCCATGCGAATAACGTCATCAAGGCGTTTGAAAGCATTGGCGTAGAAGTGGTGGCGCAGGAAACGATGAACGCGGGGGATCTCGATTTGCTCGCACAGATGACGAACATTGCAAACTCAGGGGCAAACGGCCTGTATATGGCCGGCAACATTGAAGAATCCGCTATGGCGCTGCGCCAGCTGCGTGAGCTCGGCTCCACGATGCCGATGGTTACCTATTCCTCCGGCACGGGCCCGCAGTGGCTGGAAGTCTGCACGAACGAGCAGATGGACGGCAGCTATGCGATCCGTCCGCAGGTTGCGGAAGCAGGCGGCGAAAACGGCAAACAGTCCGATGAATTCATTGCCAAGTATGAAGCGAAGTTTGGGGAGAACCCGAGCCAGACGGCGACAAACACATACGACAACTTCTGGATCCTGATGGCGGCAATGCAGAACGCCGGTACAACGGACTGGAAAGCGGTAAACGACGCGCTGAAGGAAGTAAAAGTGGAAGACCTTGACCCGCGGGTGATCGTAGAATATACGGCTCTTGACGGCGGACTGCTCTTTGACGACATTGGCCAGGCTTACCATCCGTACACGGTTTCCAAGTGGAGCATGGATGAGCAGAACTGGGCATACGAAAGCACGATCGGCAAAGAGATCGGGCCGGAATTCCTGCACAATTACCTGAAAGAATATTGCGCACAGGAAGGGATCACCTATCCGGGAGCTTAATCAAAGTCCACATTGTCACCATCATATAGACCTGTTTCGGAAGGCCCCGCCATGCGGGGCCTCCGGAGCAAAACAAAGAACACGACAGGCTTAAGCTTTACGAGAACCAAATATAAATGCAAGGAGAAACCAAACAATGAAAACGATTCAGGAAAGCTCGCGGGAGGTTCCGCTGCTTTGCGAAGAAATGGATGTAATTGTAATCGGCGGCGGCGCGGCGGGCATCGGCGCAGCGATCTCGGCGGCACGCAACGGCGCTAAAACGATCATTATCGAACGCTTTGGTTTTTTTGGCGGAAGCCAGACGGCAGCCTTTGATGATTCCTTTGCATGGGTGGACGACCGGATCCAGGGCGGTATCGTACAGGAGATCATGGATGATATCATCGCGGCCGGTATGAATCATAAGAACAGCCCGGGTCAGGTACGCGACCACTGGGCCAATGAATTTGGAAGCATCTTCTTTGACGGAGAATATTATAAATATTTAGTGGATAACCTGATGGAGAAGGCGGGTGTGAAGGTTGTGTTCCATGCGCTGGCAGCAGACGCGATCGTGGACGGCGACTCTTTAAAGGGCGTAATCATTGAAAGCCTGGAAGGGCGCCAGGCCGTTCTCGGCAAGACGATCATCGACTGCACGGGCATCGCGCACATCGCATGGAAATCGGGCGCCAGTGTGACCGGCGAAAATGGTTATCCGGACAACAGGTTCGGCCCGTTTGAGGGCATGCACATGGGCCTCGGATACGGATTTTTCGTCCGTAATATCGATTACCACAAGTTCCGTGAATTCGCGCAGGCGAACCCGGAGCAATGGGATTATTGGGTCAAAGGGAAGGAGCTCTTTACGAAAGCACGCGCAGAGGGAAAGCTGTATTCCCCGCGCAATTCCTGCCTGCTGACGGAATATGAGGACGGACGCGCATGGATCATCAATCCTTATTATAAATTGGAAAAGGGACAGCACCCGTGGCAGGTAGAAGTCGTCTCGCATGCGGAAAAGGATATGCGCAAGCAGGCATGGTCGTGTTGGGAACTCTTAAAAGACAACGTTCCCGGCTTTGAAAATTCCCGCATCGAGCAGACGCCGTCGTGCGCGCTTCTTCGGGACGGACACCGTATTGTCGGCGAATATACATTGAAGGAAGAAGATATGTATGGTGCGAGGACATTTGAGGATTCCGTATCCATCTGCAATATGCCGCCGGATCTTTTCTTCCCGGACGGGTCACATCATTTTAAGTTTAATGTGACGCCGTACGATATCCCATACCGTTGTCTTCTTTCCAAAGATTTCGACAACCTGCTCGCGGCAGGCGGTACATCCTCGCTCGATTTCATCACGTGGGGCGCGATCCGTTATTGTACGCCCAGCCTGACGACGGGACAGGCGGCGGGAGCCGCTGCGGCGATCGCGGTCAAGGACGGCGTATCGCCAAAGGATGTGGACGTGCGGAAGGTACAAAGGCAGCTTAACAATCAGGGCATGCTGACGACCAATAAGCAGGTGCCGCCGGAAGTGGTGGCGGAATATGCGCGCCGCGCGGAAGAATGGGGCGACGGCTTTAAAATCAGCGAGTAGTTCATTGCGCAAAAGCCCTTATGATTTTACACGACTGATTCATGAAAGAACTTAAGGCGGCAACCGTCCGCATTGTATCATAAGGAAGGAGAAATTCTATGTTGAAAAAATCGAAAAAGAGGTCGCTGATCACCGGCCTGGTCGCAATAATCGTATTGGTGGTCATGTTACTGATGCCGCAGATCGTTACTACGTCCTATTATCTGCATTTGATCATTGTGACGTTGATCTGGATCGTGATGACCTCTGGCCTCAACATTATCCAGGGCTATGCAGGGTATGTATCGATGTGCCAGGTTGCATTTTATGGGATAGGCGCATATGTTTCGGGCCTGCTCATGAGCAAGTTGGGGCTTTCCATGCCGGTGGGCATGCTGATGGCGGTCGCGATCGGTTTGGTGGTCGGAGCAGCGATCGGGATCCCGTCGCTTAGAACAAAGGGGCACTATTTCTCAATCGTTACCCTGGCGTTTACCATGCTTGTGTTTACGGTCATGAAAGCATGGCAAGAGGTAACCGGAGGCGTGCAGGGTTTCTCCATCCCGCCTTTAAAGGGCGATTTTCTGGGGCTGCCGCTTTCCTCCCGGGAAGGATATTTTTACATCGTGCTCATTGCCGCCGTGCTGACGCTGTTGTTTGTTTACAGGCTGTTTAAATCCAAAACAGGCAGGGCAATTGTAACCTTGCGCGAAAACGAAGACCTGGCAAAAGCTGTGGGGATCAATACCACCGGTACAAAACTGCTGGCTTTTGAATTAAGCGCGGTTCTGGGATGCATCGGCGGCGTACTGTATGCGCATTATATGAATTTCGTAAATCCGACGACCTTCGCCGCGGGAATCGGCATGAACGCGATCCTTGCGGTTATGATCGGCGGATGCGGAACGGTGATCGGGCCGATCGTCGGGTCGGTGGTCGTAACCTTCCTGCCGGAATTGTTGCGTGCTGCGGAGCTGTACAGACAGCTTGTATTCGGCATCCTGGTTGTCGTCATCGTATTTGTACTGCCCAACGGGGTGATTCAGCCGATCGTCAAGGGCTTCAAAAAATTATTTGCTAAAATTACAGGAAAAGACACTGAAAAAACTGCGAATATGACAGAATGACCAGGGCAACAGCAGAATAGAAAATAACCCTCCAGTGGTGTCGGCGTGTTCGTCTGAGTGGGGAGCAGACCACACGGGATGCCCAGGAAAACCCGCTTAACCAAAAGATAAGCGGGTTTTGTTTACCCGGCAAAGAAAGGAAAAAATCATGCAGGATATTTACATTTTAGGAAGCGTTCGCACGGCGATCGGTTCATTTGGGGGAAGCCTTAAAAATACAGAGGCGATAAAGCTTGGCGCACTGGTCATTCAAAGCGCGTATGAGCGTGCGGGAATCGGAGCGGGACAAATCGACCAGGTTTTGATGGGTAACGTATTGCAGGCGGGGCTCGGGCAGAACCCGGCCCGCCAGGCGGCGATGCGTGCGGGCATCCCGCAGGAAAGCCCGGCCATGACGATCAACAAAGTATGCGGATCGGGCCTCAATGCCATAAACCTCGCGGCGGCACTTTTGCGCGCGGGCCAGGCACAGTGTATCATTGCCGGCGGTATGGAAAACATGTCGCGTGCGCCGCATACGATGGATATCCGCTGGGGGCAGAAAATGGGCGATATGAAGGCGGTGGATTCCATGGTACACGAGGGACTATGGGATGCGTTTTATGATTGCCACATGGGAATGACGGCGGAAAACGTTGCGCAGCAATACGGCATCACGCGTCAGATGCAGGACGAATTCGCGTTGGAATCGCAGGAAAAAGCGCTTCGCGCCACACAAACAGGCCGCTTTCAAAACGAGATACTGCCTGTGGAGATCCCGCAGAAAAAGGGCGGCCCGCTTTTCTTTGCGCGGGACGAATACATCAGGGAAACATCGAAAGAGGCGCTCGGCAAGCTGCGCCCGGCGTTTTTAAAGGAAGGAACGGTTACGGCGGGAAATGCCTCCGGTTTAAACGACGGGGCGGCGGCGATGGTGGTTGCGTCCGGGGATTTTGTCAGGGAACACCGGTTGGTTCCACAGGCCAAATGGCTGGGATGCGCGTCATGCGGGGTCGACCCGCAGGTCATGGGGACAGGGCCAATTCCTACGGTAAAGAAGCTTCTTGAAAATACGGGCCTAGGTATAGATGACATGGACTTGATCGAAGCGAACGAGGCCTTTGCGTCGCAGGCGATCGCAGTTATGCAGGAGATCGGCGCAAACAGGGACAGGGTTAACGTTAACGGCGGGGCGATCGCGCTCGGGCATCCGATCGGCGCATCCGGAGCGCGCATTGCGGTGACGCTGCTGCACGAGCTGGAAAAGCGGGACGGCAGGTATGGACTGGCAACGCTTTGTATCGGCGGCGGAATGGGCGAAGCGACGGTTTTTGAGCGGGATTCCCTGTGCAGGTGAGCGGTATGGAAACAATCAGACTGGAAAAGAAAGGCGGTATTGCGCTGATTACGCTTGACCGCCCGAAGCAAAGAAACGCAATCAATGAACGGATGCTGCATGAATTGCAGGAAATATGCAGGAAAATAAACGGCCAAAAGGATGTACGGTGCGTGGTCGTTACGGGCAGCAAAGAGGGAAAGGCTTTTGCGGCGGGTGCGGACATTGCCGCGATGGAAAATATGACGTATCAGCAAGCGAACGCCTTTGCGCGTTTGGGATGCGAGGCGTTTCATATGGTCGAGCAGCTGGAACAGCCTGTCATCGCGGCGGTAAACGGGTATGCGCTGGGCGGCGGAATGGAGCTCGCGCTGGCGTGCGACATCCGCATTGCCGACGAGAGCGCGGTATTCGGGCTGCCGGAAACGACGCTCGGCGTCATGCCGGGGTTTGGCGGTACGGTACGCCTGAAAGAGTTGATTGGCTATGGACGCGCTGCGGAATTGATTTTCACAGGGAAAAAATTAGGGGCGCAGGAGGCTGCGGCATGTGGATTGGTTAATGCATGTTTTGGAAAAGATGCGTTTGAGGAGCGGGTGATGGAACTGGCTCAAAACTTGTGCGCAAATGCGCCGCTCGGGATACGCAACGCCAAAAAATCTATGAAGCGTCACGACTATGAAACGGAAAACATGTATTTTGCACAGTTGTTTTTGACGAATGACCAGAAGAGGGGCATGCGTAGTTTCAACCGTAAGGAAAAAACAGAATATTTTTCGGGGGAATAACATATGAAAAAAATATCAGTGATCGGTGCGGGCACGATGGGAGCTTCCATTGCACAGGTTTTTGCAATGGCGGACTGTGAGGTAGCGCTTTGCGACAGAGGGATGGAATATGTTGAACGGGGAAAGGGGATTATAGAAGGTTCCCTGCAGTATATGGTGAAAAAAGAAAAAATCAGCGAACGGCAAAAGGAAAAAATCCTTTCGCAAATCGTTTTCACGGATCAACTTGGCGTATGCGCAGGCAGCGAACTTGTTATTGAAGCAATCTATGAAAGCATGGAAGCAAAGCAGGAAATTTTCAAGGCATTGGAACAGGTCGTAGAGGAGGATACGATCCTCGCGACCAACACCTCGTCGCTTTCCATCACGGCGATCGGGAACGCGCTTTGCCATAAAGAACGTTTCCTGGGTATGCATTTTTTTAATCCGGCGAATATTATGAAATTGGTCGAAGTCGTATCGGGTATGCATACCGACCCCGGGGTTGCGGCGCGTATCATGCAGGAGTCGCATAATATTGGTAAAACGCCGGTATGCGTCAAGGAACATGCAGGCTTTGTCGTGAACCGGATATTGATCCCTATGATCAACGAGGCCATCGGCGTGTATGCGGACGGCGCAGCGACGGTGCAGGACATCGATACGGCCATGAAGCTTGGGGCCAACCATCCCATCGGGCCGCTGGCCCTGGGGGACATGATCGGGCTGGACGTAGTACTGGCGATCATGGAAGTTTTACAAACGGAAACAGGTGACGATAAGTACCGTGCACATCCGTTACTCAGGAAAATGGTGCGCGGCGGGCTGCTGGGACAAAAAAGCGGACAGGGCTTTTATATCTACGAAAAGTAAATATCGCTTTTTTTACGCCGCTGGTATATACTAAAAAAGATGGAAAGGCGGCGGCGAAATGGACTTTGTGTTGAGGCAATGGAAACAAGCGGACGCAGATAGCGTTGCGCGTTATATCAACAACAAAAATGTGCAGCGATGGCTGCGCGACGGGCTGCCTTTTCCCTATACCAGGGAAGATGCAGTCTCTTTTATTGAAGATATGTGCCTTGCGGCCGACCCGAAGCGGGATATTATGCTTGCAGTCGAGGCAGGGGGCGAAGCGATAGGCAGCATCGGCGTATTTACAAAGGACAATATTTACTGTAAGAGTGCGGAGCTTGGGTATTGGCTGGCGGAGCCTTTTTGGAGGCGCGGGATCATGACGCGGGCAGTACAAAAGATTTGCACCTTGGCATTTGAAACGCTTGATATTGTGCGCATTTTTGCGGAGCCTTTTGCGGAAAACGCCGGGTCAAGGAAGGTCCTGGAGAATACGGGATTCGTATTGGAAGGGATTTTAAGGCGTTCGGTATATAAGGAAGGGCGCGTGCAGGATTCGTGCATGTATGCGCTGCTGAAATAGAAGGGGAACCGGCTCCGGCCGGATGAGTGTATGGAAAGCGTTCTTTTAAAAGCGATCGCGTTCGTCGTGATCATTGTGCTGGGATATGTCCTGAAAAAAATAGGTGTATTCAAACCCACGGATTACAGGATCCTCTCGAAGGTGGTATTCAATCTTACCCTCCCGGCTGCGGTTATCACGAGTTTCGCAAGCTTTGATCTGGATGTATCCCTTTTATACCTGATCCCGATCGGCCTTGCGTGTAACCTGGCGTTAAGCGGTATCGGATATCTATCCATGCGGAAAAAGGACAGGGAAACAAAGGCGTTTTTTATGCTCAACACCTCGGGCTTTAACATCGGATGCTTTATGCTGCCGTATGTACAGAATATCTTAGGGCCGTACGGCGTTGTCGTGGCTTGCATGTTTGATACGGGAAATTCTATCATGTGTACCGGGGCGACCTATGCGCTGGTGCAAAATGTGGCCAGCGGCAAAAAAAAGCATGTGCTGAGGAACACCTTGAAATCGATGTTTACCTCTGTGCCGCTCGATGTCTACCTGCTCATGACCGTGCTTGTGATCCTTGGAATCCGCCCGCCGGAAGGGATCGTGAGTGTTACGTCGGTCATTGGCGAGGCAAACGGCTTTTGTTCCATGCTCATGATCGGGATGATGTTCGAGATCAATATCGAAAAGCAATATTTAAAGGATGCGGTACTGATCCTCGTGATACGGTTTATATTTGCGGCCGGCCTCGCCTGCCTGTTTTATTATTGCCTGCCGTTCAGCCAGACGGTGCGCAACATTATGGTCATCCTTGCCTTTGCGCCGATGGCGGTACTGAATACGATCTTTACGGAAAAGCTCAAGGGGAACGTTGCGGTGGCAAGTATGGTCAATTCGCTTTCGATCGTCATCAGCCTTGTGATCGTGACGTCCATGGTTTCTACAATGCGCTTTTTGACGTAAACATGCATTGTATTTCTGTTGCTTTCATGGTATACATATAGCAAAAGCAGAAAATCAGGGGAAAGCGGTTTGAAGTTCAAAGATATATCCATCCAGAAGAAAATTACATGGTCAAACTTTATGATGATCGTCATTCCGGTGATAATCGTTTTACTTGTTATGCTGGGGATCCTGGTAGGGATCCTGGCGGGTACCGGTTCGGGGATTTCGATTGCGGCCGTGGAGAAATTCAGCAGCAAGATGACAAATTACCAACTGCAGCTGATGGTAGATTCCTTAAGCGAAGAGATCGCCGAAAAGCCGCAGCCGTTTGCGCAGGGGTCGGTTTTCCTGGAGACGTGTAAAGATATGGAAGGATTTGGGACGGATATCCTCGTTTCCGAGGGGGAGGATGTCCTTTACCTCACACAGGGCGCTTCGCAGCAGGAAATGCTTCAGGATGCGGCAGCGCTCGGCGCAGGCGGCGGGGCTGGGCCGTTGTTCTTGCGCAACGAAGAAGGGTTCGTATACCGGACGCAGACAAGCGCGGATGGGAAAGAGTACTCCGTATTTGCGGTAAACAGGGGGCTTGCGTACGATGCTGGGGAATACTATGCCTTCGAGCAGATAAAAACGCAGTTGAAAATCCTGCTGGTAGCGATTGGCGGCACGGCGATCCTGATCATCGTCGTGACGGGGGTCATGGTTTCCAGGAAACTGTCAAAGAGTATCCTTGCGCCTTTAAAAGAACTGGGCAGGGCGACCGGGGAGCTCCGCAACGGCAACCTGGACTATGCGGTGCGTTTCCGTTCGCGGGACGAGCTGGGGCAGGTGTGCGAGGAATTTGACGATATGCGCCGGCGGCTGAAAGAATCCATGTTGCTGCAGCAAAAATACGCGAGGGAGCAGCAGGAGATGATCGCCGGGATATCCCATGACCTATTGACGCCCATCACATCGATCAAAGGCTATGTGAGCGGGATTGTGGACGGGATCGCAGATACGCCGGAAAAACAGGAACATTACCTGCGGACGATCTATGATACGGCATGCGATATGGATCATTTGGTGGAGAATCTGTTTTTATTCTCCAAACTCGGCACGGATAAAATGCCTTTCCACATGGAATGTATCGACCTTGCGGCCTATCTTGCGGATTGCTGCGGGGAACTGCGGTTTAAAGTACAAAAGTACGGCATGGAGCTGGTATTTGAAAACAGGTGCCGGGGAAATGTGTGGGTGGATATTGACCGCGCCCAGCTTGGGCGCGTGCTTAAGAACCTTGCGGATAACAGCATAAAGTACAGGAAGAGGGATACGTCCGTCAAAAGCAGGATCAATGTCGTTCTGGAGGACGCAGGCCGGGGAAGCTTAAGGCTTTTGTTTTCCGACAACGGGATAGGGATCCGTGAGACGGAAGCGGAAAAAATATTTGAGAGCTTTTACCGCAGCGACCCGGCGAGGGGGAATGCGGCAAAGGGAAGCGGGCTGGGCCTTTCGATCGCGCGCCGTATCATAAAACGTATGGGCGGGAGTATCACCGCGCAGGGGAGGCTGGGGCTTGGCTTGGCGGTACAGATTATCCTGCCGCGAAAAGGAGAATAGGGCGTGAAACGGATATTGGTCATTGAAGACGACAAAAGCATAGCGGAGCTGGAGCGGGACTATCTGCAGGCGAACGGATATGAGGTCAAGAACGTTTTTACAGGGGCGGACGGCCTTGCAGAAGCGCTCGGAGGCGGCTATGCGCTGGTCGTGCTGGACGTGATGCTGCCCGGCGCCGATGGGTTTGAGATCTGCAGGCGGCTGCGGGAAAAGATGGATACGCCCGTCCTGATGGTTTCGGCGCGCAGGGACGACATCGATAAAATACGCGGACTGGGCCTGGGAGCGGACGATTATCTGGTCAAACCGTTCAGCCCTTCCGAGCTGGTGGCGCGTGTGAATGCGCATATCGCGCGGTACGAACGGTTGAAAGGCACGCAAAAGGAAGAGGAAGGAAAGGTCATCGAAACGGACGGGCTTACGATCGATATGGGGGCGCGCCGGGTCTTTCTGGACGGGCAGGAAGTGGCATTCAAAAACAGGGAGTTTGAGCTTTTGGCGTTCCTGGCTTCCAATCCCAATATCGTATTCAGCAAAGATACTTTGTTTGACAGGATATGGGATATGGATTCGCTGGGGGACACGGCGACCGTGACCGTCCACATCAACCGCATCCGCGACAAGATCGAACGTGACGGCAAAAAGTATATTGAAACGGTGTGGGGTTCCGGCTACCGCTTCCGCGGATGAGCGGCAAGCAGCTCTAAATGGATCGTGATCTCTTTGACGCCTGAAAGATCGGCGTTGCCGATGGGTATATGGGACGTCAGGGGCGTCATCTGGTAAAAGGAAGTAAGCTGCTCCTGCGTGACAGGAAGCGTATATTGAAGGCTTTTGTGATCGGCGATATCGGCGTGCTGCGCCATATGGCCGATTATTTTGTCATTGGAATAGGCCTTGTGCTGCAGTTCCCCGGATACGCATGCGCGCAGCTCGCGCAGGTAATGCTCACCCGGAATGACCTTGAGGATCATGCCGCCCCGACAGAGGACGCGTGTGAATTCCCTGTAATTTGCAGGAGCGAGGACATTGAGGAGAATCCCGACGGCATTGTCCGCGATGGGAAGGCTCGCAAGGTCGGCAACCGCAAAGCGGGCGTTCCCGGCTTTTTTTGCCGCAAAGAGGATGGCTTCCTTGGCGTTGTCTACCCCGTAGACCTGCAGCGTACCCTCCTGCGCCAAAAAGAGGGAATAGTACCCTTCGCCACAGCCCGCGTCGAGCAGTACCGGGCATTGCGGCGGCATAAAACGCATTGCCATCTCCTGCAGTGCAAGAGCCACAGGCTCATAAAAGCCATCCTGAAAGACAGCGCTGCGGCTGGAAAACAATGTATTGCCATAGCGAACGTCGCGTCCCGCACCGCCGGGCAGCAGGTGGACATATCCTTTGGAGGACAGGTCAAAGCAATGCCCGTTTGGGCACAGGAAGCTGCCGCTTTCGCTTAAGGAAAAAGGCGCATGGCAGACGGGGCAATGATAAAATTGCTCGCTGCCTGAAAATTTTTTGAGGACGGCTGCGATTTTCATAGGTTATATTATAGCATTGGCAGGCAACGAAGAAAAGGTTGCGCGATTCTTTAGGGATTGTTTATAGATCGTTTAGAAATGGGGGGTATCCTGTGGGTATTGACCATAAGAAAGGCAAGGACACAGGAGATGGAATGGATCATTTCCCTGATGGATCAGTTTGGGTATGTTGGCATCGCCCTTTTGATCGCAGTTGAAAATATATTTCCGCCGATTCCGTCCGAGGTCATTTTGACATTCGGCGGCTTCATGACGACATATACGAATATGAATATGTGGGGCGTCGTGATCGCAGCGACGATCGGTTCGCTGGCGGGAGCGCTGGTGCTTTATGGGATCGGGCGTATTTTAAATGCGGAGCGGCTGGAACGCTGGCTGAACGGAAGGCTGGGGCGTATCCTGCGCTTAAAGCCCGAGGATGTGGAAAAAGCGCAGGCGTGGTTTGAAAAAAGAGGCGCAAAGGCGGTCTTTTTGTGCCGGTTCGTGCCCATCGTCCGCAGCCTGATTTCTATCCCTGCGGGCATGACGAAAATGAACATGGGAAAGTTCGTCCTGTTTACGGCAGCGGGAACGTTCGTGTGGAACCTGGTGCTGGTGAACCTGGGTGTTTTTGCGGGCGCTTCGTGGGAAGTGATCGCGGACGCGATCGGCGTTTATGCAAATATCGTCTTGGTGGTCATCGTTGCGGCCCTCGCCGCGGGAGTGGGAATATTCCTCTGGAGGAGAAAGCGCAAAAAGGTACGGGCAGGATAAAATGGAAAGGATGAGGGCCGTGCTTAAAGCACGGCTTTTTATTTTGCCTGCATTGACAGTGTTTTTTGAACAGGCTACAATAAAAGGGTATTTTTAATCCCCCAAAACTGCAGAAAAGAGGAAGAAGCGATGAACAGTCAGGTGATACAGATCGCGGCAAGGATACGCGAGCTGCGGGATATCCTTGAGATCCCGCAGGAAGAAGTGGCAAAAAAAGTTGGGATCAGCTTGGAAGAATATAAAAAATATGAAAACGCCCAGGACGATATCCCGATCGGCGTGCTCTATGGCGTGGCGGCGGAGCTTAAAGTCGACCCGACCGAGCTTTTGACAGGGGAAGCCCCTCGCATGGACGAATATACGATCGTACGAGGGGGAGCGGGCGTCAGTGTGGAGCGCTACCCCGGATATTCATTTACTTCCCTGGCGTACAATTACAAGCACCGCGATATGGAGCCGATGATCGTAACCATTTCCCCCAGCGAGCAGGCAGAGCTGGTGACGCACGGCGGACAGGAGTTCAATTATGTCCTCGAGGGAAGCATCAAGATCGTGATCGGGGAACGCGAATTTGTCCTGCGGGCGGGCGACAGCATATACTTTAACCCGGCGATCCCGCACGGACAGCGGGCGGCAGGTGGGCAGGCTAAATTTTTGACGATCATCAACGAGTGAGGGCAGGTACATGATAGAACGTTTTTTGGACAGGACGGAATTTGAAAATTACGATGATTTTAAACAAAATTACAAGCTGAATATTCCAGAGCATTTCAATTTCGCTTACGATATCGTGGACGGATGGGCGCAGCGGGATGAGCAAAAGAGCGCGCTCGTATGGTGCGATGACGACGGGAACGAAAAGAGGTTCTCGTTTGGGGATATCAGCCGGATGAGCAACAAGGCAGCCAATATGCTGAAAAATAAGGGCATCAAAAAGGGCGATACGGTCATGCTGATGTTAAAGCAGCGCCCGGAGGTCTGGTTTATGATGGTAGGCTTGCATAAGCTGGGGGCGATCTGTATCCCGGCGACGTTCCAGTTGACGCCCAAGGATATCATTTACCGCTGCAACGCGGCGGAAGTCAAGATGGTGTGCGCGGTGGACGACGAGGAGATGCTCAAGCATGTCCGGCAATCGCTGGGAGAATGCCGGACGCTTAAAAGCGTAGGCGTGGTGGGGGAGAACATCCCCGATTGGGCGTACGATTTAAGGGCGGAACTGGCCGCGGCCGACGAAAACTGGACGCGCGAATACAGGAACGAGAACGACGACCCGATGCTGATCTATTTTTCGTCGGGAACGACGGGCATGCCGAAAATGATCCTGCACGATTTCACCTATCCGCTGGGACATATCGTGACCGCGAAATATTGGCAGAAGGTAGAGGACGGCGGGCTGCACCTGACGGTTTCTGATTCCGGCTGGGCAAAGTTCGGCTGGGGCAAAATATATGGGCAGTGGATCTGCGGGGCGGTCATCGTTGCCTATGATACGGAAAAATTCAATCCGCAAAAAATGCTGGAAACGATCGACAGGCTGAAGCTGACGACGTTTTGCGCGCCGCCTACGATCTACCGTTTTTTGATCAAGGAAGATATGAGCCATTGTGATTTCTCCACGATCAAGCATGCGGGGATCGCAGGGGAACCGTTGAACCCGGAGGTGTACAACCGCTTTTTGGAGATGACAGGCCTTGCCGTGACCGAGGGCTTTGGGCAATCGGAAACGAGCGTGCTCATTGCGAATTTTGGCTGGGATCCGATCAAGCCCGGTTCGACCGGAAAGCCGTCGCCGCTGTACGATGTGGATATTGTGGATGAAGATGGAAATTCGTGCGAGGACGGGGTCGTCGGTTCGATCGTTGTGAAGAATACGGATCAGAAGCATCCGACGGGATTGTTCAAGAAATATTACAAGGACGAGGAAGCGACGAACCGCTGTTGGAAGAACGGCGTTTATAACACGGGCGATACGGCGTGGCGCGACGCGGACGGTTATTTCTGGTTTGTAGGCAGGAACGATGATGTGATCAAGTGCTCGGGATACCGGATCGGGCCGTTTGAGGTGGAAAGCGCGCTGCTTACCCATCCGTCCGTACTCGAATGCGCGGTGACCGCAGTGCCTGACCCGGTGCGCGGGCAGGTTGTGAAGGCGACGGTGGTGCTTGCGCGCGGGTATCAGGCGAGCGAGGAACTGAAAAAAGAATTGCAGACGCACGTGAAGAACGTAACGGCGCCTTATAAATATCCGCGGGTAGTGGAATTTGTGGAGGAACTGCCCAAAACGGTGAGCGGGAAGATTCGGCGGGTGCAGATCCGCACAGAGGATGCAGAGAAAGCGTAAAAGAAAAAACACGGCGGCAGCCGTGTTTTTTTATATGCGTATGGATATCAGTAGTCGAAGCGCTCGCTGTTTTTGACGACAAGCTCTGCCTGGCGCGCATAGGTATCCTTTAAAATGGGATACAGGGAACGGTATGTCCCATAATATTCCTCATAGATTTCCACATTCGTGGGATTGGGCTTGATTTCGCCGGTGATCTTGATGATCGACCTGCAGGCATCTTTTAAAGAAGAGAACGCCCCACAGCCGACAGACGCCATCAGCGCTACGCCGCATGCGGGAGCCTCCTTGATGCTGGTGCTCAAGATAGAGGCATTAAAAATATCCGCCTGGATATGCCGCCACAGACGGCTTTTCGCGCCGCCGCCGGCTGCCCGGATCTCATTGACCTCGATATCGTACTCGCGCAGGATCTCAAGCGTATCGCGCAAGCTGAACGTAACGCCCTCCATCACGGAACGGCAGAGTTCCTCACGCCCATGCCGGTAGGTGATGCCGAAAAATACGCCGGAAGCGTTCGGATCGGAATACGGCGTACGTTCGCCGTTCAGGTAGGGAAGGAAGCAAAGGCCTTCGCTGCCCGGCTTGGCATTTTGCGCAAGCTCGCTCATATAGTTGTAAACATCCTTGCCCAGGGAGGCAAGTTCCTTTTTCTCTGTAGGGAACATGGAATCGCGCAGCCATTTGAAGGAACCGCCTGCGCCCAGCGTACAACCGAAAAGGCACCATTTCTCCTGTTGTACATGGCACATGGAAAGCGCGGCGCGCGGCAGCTTGTCCGCAATAGGGGCATCCATCGCCGCGAACACAACGCCGGAAGCGCCGATCGTGGAAGAAACCATGCCGGCCTCGATGACGCCATTGCCCACGCCGCCGGCCTGTTGGTCGCCGCAGCCTGCGACAACCGGGATGCCGCTTTTCAAACCCAATTCCGCGGCGATGTCCTGCTGCAAATAACCGGCGACATCGCACGACTCAAGCACGCGCTCGGGTACGATGGATTTATCGATCCCGCACATGGAAAAAAGCTCGTCCGACCATTCGCGCCGGGGAACGTCGAACAAAAACGAACCGGACGCGTCCGTGACCTCGGTGGAAATATCGCCTGTCATCATGAAGCGGAGATAATCCTTGGAGAACAGGACTTTATAGATTTTTTCGTAATCCTCCGGGGTGTTTTTTTGCATCCACATCAGCTTGGGCGCCCAAAAACCCGGAAGCGGATGGTTGGCGGTGATCCCCAAAAAGATATCGCTGCCGATGTTTTCCTCGATCCATGCCTTCTCCCTGGTGGCACGCTGGTCGAGCCAGATGATACAGTTGCCGATGGTATTTAGATTGTGGTCAAGGCAGGTGGTCGCGAGCATTTGGCCGGTGATACCGACCGCTTCGATCTTTTTGCCTGCATCGCTTGAATTGACGGCGGCCCGGACTGCCTTTTTGCAGGCAGACCACCATTCGGCGGGGTCTTCTTCCGCATAATGGTATTTGGGCGTGATCATATTATATTCCTCGTAACCCATACCGGCAAGATAGCCGTTTTCCCCTATGACGATCGCCTTGACACCATTGGTACCGGCGTCGATCCCGAGAAAGTATTTCATCGATAAAACCCCTCTAAATTATTGTTCTTCCGGCGTCAGGCGTTCCAAAAGGCCTTTTGCCGTGTATTCGTCCGTGATGAGCACATTAAACAATTTGCCCCTTGCCGCGCCGATGATGGCGTCAACCTTATATTTGCCGCCGGCGGCGGCGATCACGGTGGGGATGCTCTTGAGCGTTGCCGTATTGACCGCAATCACGCGCTGGTTTAAAGAGGTATTGCACGGTGCGCCGCTGATGTCGTAAAAGCGCGCGCAGATGCAGCCTACCGCCTTGGCATTTTTGAGGTCTTCGATATCGCCGCGCGTCAGGGCATCCGAATCTGTAGCGTGTACGTTCTCAATGGTGGAGGAATGTCCCAGTTCCCCATCGATGCCGACGACAGCCATATCCAGCTGCTTTGCTTTATCAAAAATATTTTTTAACGGCTGGGAATCCAAAAACGCCTGCGCCGTCAAAATGTTGGTTGCGATCATGGGCGCGTATAAATAACGTACCGTGCTCCGCGGAAAATTGGAAGCGACCTTTTCACATAAGGCGTTGGAAAGGACGTTGATTTCCTTGTTGGTGCCAAGTCCGCCGACCAACGGAATAAATTCGACGTCTTTGATTTTATTGGTCGTTTTGACCTTTTCCGCGAAACATTCCAGGGTGCGGCCCCAGCCAAAGCCAATGTGGCTGCCGCTTTTGAGCAGGTTCGCGGTATAGGTCGCCGTGGCGCTGCCGATGCGGTCGTCGATGATATCGCGGTTCTCGCTGGGAACATTGACGATTTTTACGTCCTCGACCCCCAAAAGATGGCGCAGGGCAAGTTCGTCTTTCAAAAAGGCGTTGGTTTGGCGCGGTTCCGCGATCTGGATGCGCACAATTTTTTCCTGCTTGGCTTCCTTGAGCATTTTGACGATCGTCGGGCGGGAAATATTCAGCATTTTTGAAATCTCGGCCTGCGTCTTATCCTCCATATAATATAAATGTGAAATTTTAATTTTTAGGTCGTATCTCTCTTCAACGGAAAATGCCAATGTCCTGTCCTCATTTCTCTTTATATAGGCAAAACCCTCCATATATGATAGTAAAGGATATGTTAACGAATGTCAAGCAAATGTAAACGTAATATCCAAATGTTAACTTATTTTGGCAAAAAAGCGTAGTTTCCATAAAAAAAGCAATTGACTTCATAAAACATTTGTGTTTTAATCAAAGTAACAAGTAAATGTTAACTTTTTTTAATACGATTAACATTTGAAAAGAATAATTCTCACAAGATTTCAGCGAAGTAAAACAAAATGAAAAACAAAATATTTGTATAGATGTTTTCAATATTGAAGTAATCTTGTGCAAATTTATCAAAGTTAATCATATTAACAAAATTAAACGATCGGGGAACTATCTATGAAATTCGATTTGGCGCTGGATACAAGTTTGGAAATAGCGGAGACACCCATTTGGGACAGCAGGATCGGTAAACTTTATTACACAGACTTGTTTACGGGCGACGTGCACCGTTACGATCCCAAAAGCGGGGAAAAGGAAATATGGCGGACGAACGCCCTCATTGGCAGCGCGGTCCCGACGGATGACGAAACCAAGCTGTTCTGCGCACTGGAAACGGGCATGCACCTGCTTGATTTAAGGAGCGGGGAGCTTGAATTCCTGTGTGACCCGGAAAACGGGAACGAAGCCAACCGTTACAATGATACGCGTATCGACCCTGCGGGCAGGATCTTTACCAGCACTGTTTCCAAGCTGTATGGCACGGACGAATACCGTCCCGATATGCTGGGCGGCTTTTACATGATAGATACGGACGGAAGCGTGCATGTTTTGGAAGAGGGAATCAACCAATATAACGCGATCGTATGGAATACGGACGCGACCAGGATGTTCGTGATCGACACCTTCAACGAGACGCTGGTCGGCTATGACTATGATATCAAGAGCGGCCCTGTGGGCAAGGGCAGGGTGATGATCGAATTTGGCGGGCTCGGGATGCCGGACGGCATGAGCATCGACAGCGAGGATAACCTTTATGTCTGTCACTGGACAAAGCAAGTCTCCGTGTGGGACAAGGATATGGAGCTGAAGGAGAAGACCGAAATCCCGGTGGGATATGCGTGCTGCACGGGGTTTGGCGGTGACGATATGAAGGATCTTTACCTGGCCACTGCGAAATATCGTTATTCCGACGAAGAATTGAAAGCAAATGAAGGAGCCGGCGGTATCTTCTGCGCAAGAAGCACGGTTAAGGGAGCCGGAGACCATTTTTACCAAGTGAAAAAATAAAGGAGGAGATGGAATTATGTATGCATTTGAATTTGAAATGCCGACAAAGATCGTGTTCGGCGAGGGAGAGGTATCAAGGGTAGGAGAGCAGGCAGCGGGCTTTGGGAAAAAGGCGATGCTTGTAACGTATGACGAGGATTTTGTAAAGCAGGTAGGATTCTACGATAAGGTGAAAAAGAGCTGCGACGCGGCAGGGGTCGAGCTCCTGGAGTTCTTTGGCGTAAAGAGCAACCCGACGGCGGAGCATGCGGCGGATGGGATCAAAATGGCGAAGGAGCAAAAGCCGGACGTTCTGATCGCGCTTGGCGGCGGCAGCGCGATGGACGAAGCAAAGTTCATCGGCGTGGCGGCAAAGTACGACGGCGACCCGTGGGATTTTCCGACGGGCAAAGCGGCGATCGAAGATACGATTCCTGTGATCGTGGTGGTGACGATCCCGGCGACGTCTTCGGAGCTTAACGGCACGGCGGTGATCACCAACGAGACGCTGCGGCGCAAGGATGGGTTCGTAAGCCCGGTGATGAAGCCGCGGGTATGCATCTTAGACCCGGAGCTGACGTACACGATCCCGATCCGGCAGACGGCGTATTCGGCGGCGGACATCGTATCGCACCTGTTGGAGCATTACTTAGGGCACCAACTGGAGTTTGCGCCGTACCAGGATCATTTCTGCGAAGGCGGGATCCGTTCGATCATGGAATGTATGGACAGGCTTTTGAAGGATCCGCAGGACAAGGACGCGCGAGCGGTGATGATGTGGCAGGCGTCATATGCATGGTGCGGCTTTTACGATTGCGGGTTCGGGCTGCCAAACTCGAACATCCATATCCTGGGGCATTCGCTGTCGAACTTCTACGATACGCCGCACGGGGCGGCGATGTCGGTGACGATCCTGGCAACGCTGCGGTATTACCTGAAGGAGCGGACAGGGAAATACGCGCAGTTTGCGCGTGAGGTATTCGGCGTGCGGGATAAAGACGATATGATCGCGGCGAGCGCGGGGATCGCGGCAATCGAGGCCTGGTTCAAGAAGATCGGTGCGCCGGTAACGCTGGGCGAGGCGGGAATCACGGATCCGGAGGCGATCGACAAGATGACGCCGGACGCACTTGCGACGGCGCGCGCATGGGGCGAAGAAGAGGAATACGGCTATAACGAGGCTGTGATCCGCGAGATGTTTGAGCTCTGTCTGTAAAGGTTTACTTTTTCAAGCGACAAAAAAAGAACACCTTTTCAGGTGTTCTTAGACAAAATAAGCTTGATTGAAAAAGTAAAGTTTATTGGTCAACGGGAGACAACATGATTGAAATCAGCAACCTGACAAGGACATACGGCGACAAAACAGCAGTAGAAAATGTCAGCTTCAAAATCAATAAGGGCGAAATCGTTGGTCTTTTGGGGCCGAACGGCGCAGGGAAGACCACGATCATGAAAATGATCGCGGGATACCTGATGCCTACAAACGGAACGATATTGGTAGACGGCATCGATGTGGCGGAAAATCCGCGCGAGGCTGCTGCCAAGATCGGCTTTTTGCCCGAGCTTCCGCCGCTTTACCTGGAGATGGAAGTTGCTGAATACCTGAAATTCATGGCGGAGATCAAGGGGATCGCCAAACAAGACCGGGACTCCCGCGTGGAAGAAGTGATGGAGATCGCGCAGGTCACGCATGTGAAAGAGCGGGTGATCGCGCATTTGTCCAAGGGTTACCGCCAGCGCGTGGGGCTTGCCGGGGCGCTGATGGGGATGCCGGAAATACTGATTCTGGACGAGCCGACCGTGGGCCTCGATCCGCGGCAGATTGCCGATTTCAGGAAGCTGATGATCGAACTGGGAAAAAACCATACGATCATATTCAGTACGCACATCCTGTCCGAGATCGATATGGTGTGTGAAAAGGTAGTAATTTTAAACGAGGGCCGCGTGGTGGCCGTCGACCAGATGGAAAAGCTGGAGCAGGGCAAAAATGGGTTCCTGCTGTGTGTGGATGCAAAACAAGGCGAAGCGGCAAAAGTGCTGGCGGGCGTGATGGAACAGTCCTGCTTTGCGCCGGTAGACGGCGCGGGCGGTGGATGCTGGTTCCGAATCTCGGCGGGAGACAGTACGCAGTTGCGGAAAAATATCTTTTTTGCATTGGCACAGGAAAACATGCCGATCCTCGAAATGAAAAACATGCAGCTTACCTTGGAGCAGGTGTTCCTCAACCTGACCGCGGCAGACGCACGCAAGGGAAGGGAGGCGCAGGAATGAAATACTTGTATAAGAAAGAAATGGCAGTATATTTCACCACGCCGTTCGGGTACATCTTCTTAGGCGTGTTCCTCATCCTGTCGGGTATCATGTTCACGATCTACAACCTCCTCGGGGGAAACGGGGATATGGCGGGGACGTTCGATCTGCTGAAAAATTTTGCTTTCATTATATTTCCGGTGCTCACGATGAAGCTGTTCGCGGAAGAACGGCAGGCAGGCACGGAAATGGTGCTGGCGACCTCCAAACTCAAAATGACGGATATCGTACTGGGAAAATTCTTTGCGGCGCTGACGCTGTTCGCTATCGCACTGGCTGCGACCTTCGTCTACGTGGGGATCATCGCGGCGTACGGCGATCCGAACTTCGGGGCGCTGATGTCCTCTTACCTGGGATTTTTCCTGCTGGGTATGGCCATGAGTTCCGTTTGCCTTTTCATCTCTTCGCTGGTGGATAACCAGATCACCGCGGCGATCGCATCATTCGGGCTGTTGTTCTTCATGGTGCTGCTGGCCTCGTTTACAAAATCCATGACGATACCGGTTTTGACGCCGATGCTGTCCGCAATCGCGATCACGGTACAGTATGACCAATTCACGCTGGGCGTACTGAGCCTGGGGCCGGTATGCTATTACATCGGACTGACAGTCGTTTTCGTGCTGCTTACCATCAAGAGCATGGAAAAGCGCCGGTTTAACTGAGGGGGAGGCAAATATGAAAAAGCGGCAGTCAGCTATCGCGGCAAAGAGAAGAAAATTTTTGGTTGCATCGGCCGTGTGGATCGTTGTGGTGGCGCTGGTCGTCATCTTCGGCGTACAGCTTGCGTACCGCGTGCCGTGGACATATGACATGACGGGACAACAGTTGTTTGTTTTGAGCGATGAGACAAAAGCGGTTACTGGCGATCTGGCGGGCACGGTAAAGATCGGCGCGGTTTATTCGGAAAGCAACAGGGACGCCATGGTAGAGGCACTCCTGAAAGAATATGAAAAGATATCTCCGAAAATCCAGGTGGAGTTTTTGGATGTGGATAAGAATCCGGGCATTTTGGCGGGATATGAGATGGGTGATGTGAAAGCGGTTGCCAACGGCACGATCATCGTCAATGGAAATGGAAGATATAAAGTGATCGCCCCGACGGATCTGTTTACGTCAAACGAAGGCGGGAACCAGTTCTATGGGGAAAGCGAGATCACGGGAGCCATTCGTTATGTGACGGCAGAAACCCTGCCCAAGGTTTATTTCCTGCAGGGGCATGACGAGCTCAAGACGGCGGCGGACGTCACGGAAGCGGTGTCCATGTTAGAGCGCGATGCATATGAGGTGGCGAACCTGTCGCTTTTGGAAAAAGGAAGCGTACCGGAAGATGCGGCGCTGGTGGTTGTCGCGTCACCGACGGCAGACCTTTCCGCTGACGAGGCGGCGGCGCTGGGCGACTACCTGGGCAAAGGCGGCAAGATGCTGCTGATGGTGGATCCGACGCTCAACACCAATACGGAGAAGCTGAAAAACCTGGGCGCGATCGCCCGCACTTATGGAATCGATATTTCAAACAACTTTGTTTTTGAGGAAGACCCGTCGTATTACCTGGCAACGAGTAATATGTACCTGATCCCACGGTACGGCGGCCATGCGATCACGGAGCAGATGATAAACGGGCAAAAATATGTGGTGCTCCCGCTGGCAAGGGGCCTTGCGGAAACAGAACATGACGATACGGTCAAGGTAACGCCGCTGCTGCAGTCGTCGCAATCCTCGTGGATGCGCAGCGACGTGACGATCGCCAGCAATGAAATGACGGAGGAAGATACGGCGGGGCCGGTGAGCCTGGCGTATGCCGTGGAAAAAAGCGGGGATGGGACGGCTTCCCGTATGGTTGTGATCGGGGATTCTAACTTTATGACGGACGGCAACCTGGCGATGCAGGGGAACGGCGATTTGTTTATCAACAGCGTGGACTGGCTGCAGGGCGGCCGGGAATCGTCGCTTATCGCCGGTAAGGTGATCAATTCAAACAGTATGGTGGTGCGTGGCGCTGATTTTATTAAGCTGACGTTCATCTGCTGTGTGGTGATGCCGCTGGTGATGTTTATTGGCGCGATATTCGTATGGCGCATGAAGAAGAACAAATAACAGGTACGGTAGCCGGGGAGGACAGATGATGCTGAAAAAGCATAAAAAGCTAGTCGTACTGGTCATGGTACTGATAGCTTTGATCGCAGTATATATAGCCGTCAGCACCTCGAAAGATCCCGGGTTGTCCGGAAAGCTGTTCTCCTTAGGAGGACAGCAGATCGAGCATATCGAGATCAAGAACCAATATGGGGAATACGCCTTTGACCTTGACGGCGGGGCATGGATCGTTTCGGAAAACGAGCAGCAGTACCGGACAAATATGGAAAAAATGAACCTGATGCTCAATTCACTCAATGATTTCACCATCACGCGCGTTTTAGACCAGGAGATCGGGCTGTATGGATTGGAACCGCCGGCAGCGGCGGTAAAGCTGAAAACGGGCCAAGGAACCGAGTACAGCTTTGTGGTTGGCAATACGACGGTCAGCAGCGGCAGCGCTTATGTCAAGAATGTGGAGGGGATCGTGGCTCTTACGCCTTCGGCAAACGTAGCGCAGTTTGATGGGAGCCTGGCCGCTTACAGGGATAAAAACGTCTTTACGGTGGACAGCGAGAACCTGCAGCAGGTGGCTTACTATAAGGACGGCGAACTGAGCGTGAGCCTGGTATCAGACGGCACGAATTGGTATCTCAATTATCCGTACGAAGCGCCGGCCAGGAGTGTTGTGACGAACGAAATCCTCGAAATGCTCAAGGGATGGACGATCGCGGGCTTCCCAGACCGCGAGCAGGTAAGCGCCAGCGAAATGGGGCTTGAGCGCGCAGGCGAAGCGTTGATTTTGGTAGACGCCTCCGGCAACCAACAGACACTTGAATTTGGAGGAACCTCAGGATCTGCGACCTTCGTGCGCACAGGCGGTGAAGACGATATTGTAATGCTCTATACGGCGGATATCGATTTTTCACAGCTTACCACGCAAAGCCTGCTGTTCATATCGCCATTGAGGGCCAACATCGACGCCATCAACTCAATCGAAATGAAGATAGGCGGAAAAGATTATATCTTCGAGGTCAACAGCGGGGCGAAAACAGCTTCGGTAAACGGCAGGCTGATCGACTATGACGATTTCGTAAGCGTCTACTATAAATATGTGCTGCTCTTAGCGGACGGCCGCGACGAGGCGGGGGCAAAGGAAATGGGTGCCGTGGCACAGATGAAAACGACACTTATGGACGGGCAGCAGCTCTCGCTTAGCATCGTGCCAAGGGATGAGCAGACCTACTTCATGATCCTTTCGGACGGAACGTCCGTCTATTATATGGACAGGGAACGGCTGGATGCGCTGTTGGAGCGCGTTGCGGCCGTGACCGGGGATACATCCGCGTGATACCGGTTTTCCGGTATTGAATATAAATAAAAAGGAGGAATAAAGAAAATGAAAAAGAGTACAAAATTGGTGGCGGTCGTTATTGCGATTATGCTCGTAGCAGTAGCTTTGATCGCTTGTACGGCTGCTCCGGAAGCATCCGGTAGTGCTGCTGCGTCCGAGTCTGCTGCCCCGGCGGCATCTGAAGGCGGGCAGGCATCTGCATCCGCGGAGGGCGGCGCAGCGAAAACGGACGTTGTGATCGGTAAGGTGCCGATCACATTAAAGCACGACGTTCACGGCAACGATGCGAAGTGGGCGAAAATCTATGCGGACGAAAAGTATGGCGCTACATACGAAGTAATCGATCCGGATAACGACCTCAATAAAGAAATCGCTGCGGTAGAAACGTTCATCAGCAAAGGCGTTGACGGGATCATCCTTCATCCGGTAACGGAAGACGGCGTTGACGAGATCATCAACGAAGTGCGCGATGCCGATATCAACATCATGACGTACAATGTGAAGGCGAAAGGCGAAAAGGTTCCTTTCCTCGGCATTGACGAAGCGGAAGTTGCTTCCCAGATGGGCGCGGACATGGCGAAACAGTGGATCGAGCTTTATCCTGACAAACCGGTTCAGGTAGGTCTTGTAAGCTGGACGGATATCGCGTTCTGCTTCGATAACCGCAGCGGCCCGTTCCTGGAAGGCGTTAAGACGGTCGTTGACTACCTGCCTACAGAGGACAGAGGCTTCAAGAACAGCGCCGGCGAAACGCTGACAGGCGCTACTTATTGGGAGCATGCAGGCGGCGACCTTGAAAAAGCTACGAAGGTCACTTCCGATGCGATCACAAAGTACCCGGATGTAAACGTCGTTTACGGCGACAACGTTTCAAACGGCCTTGGCGCACTGGCGGCATATGAAGCGGCCGGCCGCGGCAAAGCGGTAGACGGCGTTCCGCAGACGGAGATCATCGCTTCGACAGATGCTTCCGACGGCGAGCTCAACAAAATCGCTGACCCGACGTCTTCGCTGAAGTACTGCCTCGGCATGCAGCCGCAGACATTCGCGTATGCACAGGTCGACATGATCATGAAGCTGATCAATGGCGAAATGGACAACGACGTATACGTAGAAGAAATGGTTCCGGATACCTATTTCAACTACTACAAGGATTCCGTACAGTCCATGCAGGATTGGTACAACACACAGTACATGCCTGAAAACAAGCTGGATCTGGTTGGTACGTTCGGAGACAACAAAGTAGCGTAAGCTGCAAGGCTGAAAGAAGCAAGAAACAGATTGCAGGCAGGGGAGCGGTAGCTCCCCTGCCTGCAAAAAGTTAAAGATTTGCCGTTCGCGGTAAAAATCAGAAATGGAGGTTCAAATGCCTGAGCATATTTTGGAAATAAAAAACATTTCAAAACATTTCACCGGTGTCAAGGCGCTTGACGACGTTAGTTTTAACATTGTAAAAGGTTCATGCCATTGTCTGGTTGGTGAAAACGGTGCGGGGAAGTCTACGTTGATCAAAATATTGACGGGCGCGCATCCAAAAACCTCCGGTACGATCCTGTATAATGGAAAAGAGTTCAATCCTTCCAGCACGAAAGACGCGATGAAAAGCGGTATCGGCTGCCTGTTCCAGGAATTGAATGTTGTTGAGAAGCTGCGGGTGGAAGAAAATATTTGCCTCGGACTTGAGGAAACAAAATTCGGCATCATCAAAAAAAGTTCCAACCAGAAGGTTTTCGACGTACTGCGCAGGATCGACGCTACAATCGAGCCGAAGCAGTATATTGAAGAGCTGAGCGTTGCCAAGAGGCAAGTCGTCGAAATGGCGAAGGCGCTCGCAATGGATTCGGACGTTATTATCATGGACGAACCGACTGCGGCGCTGACAGAAGAAGAAGTCAACCGCCTGTTCGAGATCATAGCCGATCTTAAAAAACAGGGGATTACGATCATATATATTTCCCACCGTCTGGAAGAGATCATGGAGCTTGCGGACTACATCACAGTCCTGCGCGATGGAAAACATATTGAAACAAAACCACGCAGCGAGGTCGCGGATCGCAGCGACCTGATCCAGATGATGATCGGTAAGGTCATTGTGGAGGATTACGTTCCCAACGATGTGGATAAGACTAAAAAAGCGATCGAAGTAAAGAGCCTGACGACGGATAAACTGAAAAACATCAATTTTGATCTTTATAAAGGCGAGATACTTGGGTTTTACGGATTGATCGGCGCGGGCAAGACGGAGATTGCGCGGGCGCTTTTCGGGGCAGACCCGTTTATCGGCGAGGTGCTGGTGGACGGAGAGGCCGCAGACCTGAAAACGCCGGGCAAGGCGCTTGCAAAGGGGATTGCCCTCGTGCCGGAGGAACGCCGTACGCAGGGGATCTGCACGGCGCTTTCTATCGCTTCCAACACGCCGATGATGAATTATAAGACGGTTTCCAAAAACGGGATGCTCAACAAGGCAAAGCAGGCGGAGATCGCCAAAGAGTACATTGAATCGATCGGCATCGCCTGCCGCAACGAAAACCAATCCGTTGCCTACCTCTCGGGCGGAAACCAGCAGAAAGTCGTTCTGGCTAAGTGCCTGAACGCCGATCCGAAGGTGCTTTTGCTGGACGAGCCGACAAGGGGCGTTGACGTAGGGGCAAAGCAGGAGATATACCAGATCATCCGCAAGATGGTCAAGGATGGATGTTCGGCTGTCGTATTCTCCAGCGAACTGCCGGAAATCCTTGGGTTGTGCGACCGGATCGTGCTTTTGTTTGACGGCGAAGTCAAAGCTGTGATGAACAACGATGAAACGCTCAAAACGCAAGAAATCATGCACATTGTTACGGGAGGAGGTACGGATCATGAATAAAGAGAAAACGCTGACACAGAAAAAAGGCCTGAAAATGACCTCCGACGGCGTACAGAACCTGACGATCTTCCTGATTTTTGTGGCGGCATGTATTGTAGGTTTTATCCTGCAGCCAGACCTGTTCTTTGGGTACACGAATATATTGAACATTTTTGTAAACTCGTCCAGCATCATCATGGTCGGTGCGGCGGTCACGCTGGTACTGATTTCGGGGAACCTTGACCTGTCGGTCGGCGGCGTCGGCGCAATGGGCGCCGTATTGTTCGGCCTGATGTCCATTGCCGGCATACCTGTCCTGCTGGCGGCGGTTCTTTCGGTATTGGCCGGCGCAGGCTTTGGATTTTTGAGCGGATATTCCATTGCGAAGTTCAAGCTGCCGTCTTTTATCATTTCATTGGCATTCAGCTATATCTGCCGCGGCGTGGCGCTGATCGGCGCGGGCGGCGCGGTGGTATTCAACCTTCCGCAGGATATCGGCGTCATCGGGCAGACGATCGGCGGCGTTCCGCTGCCTATGGTATATGCACTGATCGCTGTCGTCATCTTTATGATCATCCAAAGCAAAACGACGTTCGGCAGCAAGGTTTATGCAGTCGGTTCCAATATGACGTCTGCAAAGCTTTCGGGTATCAATGACAAGAAAGTCGTTTCAAGGGTGTTTATGGGTTCGGGCATGATGGCGGCTTTCGCCGGCGTTGTCCTGACTTCCCGCCTGGCTGCCGCCGACAGCGGTATCTTTCCGGAACTGCATGCGGACTGTATCATCGTTGCGGTACTTGGCGGTACGGATATCAACGGCGGGCGCGGTACGGTGTTCGGCATGCTGATCGGCGCACTGTTCATTGCGGTGCTGACCAATATCATGAACATGCAGGGCATGACGGAATATATCCAAAACGTGGTACGCGGCGTGGTACTGATCCTTGCGATCCTGATGAACAACATCATCCGCGACCGGATCAAGGTTTGAGAAGGGAGGAAGAACAATGAGTAAATTAGGAAGATCTTCAAAACAAAATATTGTCCTTCTGATTATTTTGGTTGCATTATGCGTGTTCTTTTTCTCGCAGAATGATCGGTTTATCAGTATGCGCAATATGATGAGCATGGTTCGCCAAAGCCTGCCCAACCTGCTTCTTGCCTGCTCGATGATGTTCGTGATCGCGAGCGGCGCGATCGACCTGTCGGTCGGGGGCGTCATGGGGCTTTCGGCAATGTTCTATGGCTACCTGTGTATCTGGGGCGTGAACCCGTGGCTGGCGATCCCGATCATCATGGTGTTCGGCGCAGGCATCGGCGTGCTCAACACGGTCATCATGGAAAAGCTGAAAATCCCGGCGATCATGGCGACGCTCGCTACGTGGATCATTACCGCAGGCATGGCGCTTACGGTTTGCAACGCGATCCCGATCAGCGACGAGCTGGTGAAGCCGATCACAGCATGGAACTCGATGAAGTTCTTTGACAGTATCCCGCTGGCGTTGTTTATCGTAGTGGCGGTTATCATCGTATTTATTTTCCTCGAGAAGAAAACGCTCCTCGGTAAGTATGCGATCGCCATCGGCGGAAACGACAGCGCAGCGTATTATGCAGGTATCAACGTATTTAAGATGCGCATGATTTTCTTCATCTTAAGCGGTGTGATCGCGGCGTTTTCGGGCATCTGGCAGGTGGGCCGCCTTGGCAGCGCCGACCCGACCATCGGCGTGGGCATGGAGTTTTCCGTCATTGCAGCCGTCATACTGGGCGGCGTCAACATCAAGGGCGGGGAAGGAACGATCTTAGGGGTCGTGATCGGTACGCTGATCCTGATGATCCTCACCAACGGTATGCAGATGATGGGTATCGATTCCTTCTTCCAGCAGATCGTAACGGGTATCGTGCTGTATGTGGCGGTGCTTGTGAACAGCTTGGGAGGCGCTAAGAAAAAAATCAATAAAAAAATGGTTGCGGCAAAGGAGTGACCGAAACAGTTGGAGGATAGAAAAGCCCCGGCCAAAAGGCCGGGGCTTTTCCTTTGGTCAACACCTGGAAAAGGTGTTTGGCTGACTGCCGGAAAGCTCTTTTGCAAAAGCTTCGAGCTCCCGCGGGGAATAGATGCGGAGCTTTTCCACGCCTACGGGCCGGTAAAGCTGCAGCGCATAGGCGGGAAGCGTATCCACTTCGCGGGCCATGGTATGCAGGTCGCGGATGGTAAGCTGCGGGATCACAGTCGTGCGTAATTCCCACTCAACATCCGAACCAAACAGGATATCGAGCGTTTCGCGCACGGGAGCAGCATCCGCCAGCCCGCCGCAAATCTCCGGATAGCGCGCAAAGGGAGCTTTATAGTCCATGGCGATGTAATCAAGGAGATTACGCTCAAGCAGCGTTTTAACCACAGCAGGATTGCTGCCGTTGGTATCCAGCTTGACATCGTAACCTAACTCTTTCAGCTGTCCTGCAAACGCGGCGATATCCTTTTGCAGCGTGGGCTCGCCGCCGGAAAGCACGATTCCGTCGAGCAGGCCCGCCCGCTTTTTCAGGAAGGCCATGACCTCTTCGTTGTCCATGAAGTCTGTGGCGGTGAGGAGCTCCCGGTTATGGCAGAAGCTGCAATCGTAATTGCAGCCTGCCGTAAATACCACCGCCGCAAGGCGGTGCGGAAAATCGATGGTTCCGTTTTTTAAAAGCCCCGCGATGTTCACAGCGTATTTTCTTTGACCGCGTACTTGATACGCTCGTCGTATTCCATCTTTTTGCCTTTGTGGAAGTTCTGCACCGGGCGCAGGTAACCGACGACGCGGCTCCATACCTCCGTATCGTTTCCGCATTCCGGGCAGGTGAACTGCTCGCCGTCCAGGTAGCCGTGCTCCTGGCAAATGGAGAACGTGGGCGTCAACGAAATATACGGGAGCTTGTAGTTGGTGAAAATCTTACGGATGAGTTTTTTGGCGACCTCGATATCCGAGATGCGCTCGCCCATGTAAAGATGCAGCACCGTACCGCCCGTATACAGGCTTTGCAGCTCGTCCTGCAAGTCCATCGTTTCAAAGATGTCGTCCGTGAAGCCGACGGGAAGCTGCGTGGAATTGGTATAGTAAGGAACCTTTTCGTCACCCGCGCAAATGATTTCAGGATATTTTTTGCGGTCAAGCTCCGCCAAACGGTAGCTGGTACCTTCTGCCGGCGTTGCTTCCAGATTATAGAAGTGGCCGGTCTCCTCCTGGATCTGCGTCATTAAATCGCGCATGTAATTCATGATCGAGACGGCGAATTCCTGCCCTTTTTCCGTGGTCAGGTCCGTGCCGTCGCCAAAGAAGTTTAAGAGCGCTTCGTTCATGCCCAGTACGCCGATCGTATTGAAGTGGTTGAACCAATACTGGCCGGTACGCATTTTGATGTTGCGCAGATAGTGGGCGGAGAACGGGTATAAGCCCTTATCCGTCTGGTCTTCGATGATCTTACGCTTGATTTCCAAACTGTTTTTGGCCATCATGACAAGCTGCCACAGCCGTGCTTTGAATTCGCCTTCGGATTTGGAAAGGTAACCGATGCGCGGCAGGTTGATGGTCACAACGCCGATGGAACCCGTCATGGGGTTGGAGCCGAACAGGCCGCCCCCGCGTTTCCGAAGCTCCTTGGTATCAAGCCGCAGGCGGCAGCACATGGAAAGCGCGTCCTCCGGGCTTAAGTCGGAATTGATATAGTTGGAGAAATACGGGATACCGTATTTACAGGTGATCTCCATGAATTTATTGACCACCGGGCTGTCCCAGTCAAATTCGTTGGTCACGTTGATGGTGGGGATGGGGAACGTGAATACGCGGCCTTTGGAATCGCCCTCCAGCATCACCTCACAGAAACATTCGTTGAAAAGATCCATTTCCTTCTGGAACTCCCCGTATGTCTCGCGCCGCACCTGGCCGCCCGTGATGACCGCTTCGTCCTTTAAGGTGCGCGGCACGACGATATCGAACGTCAGGTTGGAAAACGGGCACTGGAAGCCTACGCGCGTGGGCACGTTGATGTTGAAGATGAATTCCTGCAGCGCCTGCTTGACTTCCTTTTTGGTCATGTTGTCGTAGCGGATGAACGGGGCGCAATAAGTGTCGATGGAGGACCATGCCTGCGCGCCTGCCGTCTCGCCCTGCGTGGTGAACGTGGAATTGACGACCTGCCCTAAGAAAGAACGCAGGTGGTTTGCCGGGGAAGACTCCACCTTGCCCGGAACGCCGCCGAACCCGTCCATCAAAAGCTGTTTTAAATCCCATCCCGCGCAATAAGGGCCGAAAAAACCGAGGTCGTGGATATGGAAATCGCCGCCCGTATGCGCCTCGCGCACTTCCTGCGGATAGATCTCATGCAGCCAGTATTGCTTGGTGAACGTCTCGCGCACATAGTTGTTCATGCCGTTGATGGATTTTTGCGTGTTGGCGTTTTCCTTGATCTGCCAGTCCTTATCGTCGAGATAGTCGGAGAACATATCGATGGTCGCGCCGATAAGGGCGTTTGATTCCCTTGCGGCACGGCGTTTTTCACGGTACAGGATGTAGGCTTTCGCCGTTTTTGCGTGTCCGCCCTCGATGAGGACTTTTTCCACGAGATCCTGGATCTGCTCGACGTCCGCGACTTCCGTTTTCAACTGCAGGTTGGCAAGGTCGACAACATCGTCGCTGATTTTCTGCGCGGTATCAAAATCGTCGCCGCCTACCGCGGTAACGGCCTTGAAGATGGCCCATGTGATTTTTTCTTTCTGGAAAGCCTGTGTGCTCCCATCCCTTTTTTTGATTTGTGTGATCATGATTCTTCTCCTTGTGTGATAAGTGTGGATAAGGCGCAAGAATAAAAAAACGCCCGGATCAAGAGCGTATAACTCTTTTGCCATACTCCGTGGCAGTATTTGAGTGAATTTTTGCGGGCTGGTATTCTGGCTCGAGCTTCAAACGCCGCACGCCCCTTCCCGGGACTTGCCGTCCCAGTGGCATTTTGCATGTGGCTACACTCTTACAGCGGCGGGACCGCGCGGGATTTGCACCCGTCTTCCCAATTATGACCCCAAGGGGATCACCCGCAAGACACAATATACTGTATGATAGTATTTAATCAATCCATAGATATTGTATTGCTAATGTATAGAAAAGTCAATAGGATATTTTACAAAAAAGTTACAAAAAAGCGCCCGCGCCGGGCGCTTTACTTTTTATTCGTTGATTTTGCCGTGCTTTGCCTCGAATTCGGCGATGTGTTTTTTGATCAGTTGGATCATTTCCATGTTGGCGGAACGCCCATTGTAGCTCGCGACAAAGTGAAGCTGATCAAGCAGCTCTCGTGACAGGCGCAATGTATAAGTGGTGCCCGCAGTCCGGGCGGGCATTTGTAAAAGATGTTTTTCATTCATCCTTTGTTTCATTCCCCGTTTTCATGACAGTTTCTATATGAACTCATTTTATAGTTATTATAACTATATTTATCATTCGATTGTGAAAAATGAATGCAAATATCATTTATTATGCATTCATAAGGAGGTTGGTTTTTATGAAAATCTTATTATTTACGGATGATGAAATAGAAATCGAGCATTATAATACAATGAAGGTTTTGCTTCCGCCGGACTGCGCCCTCGCAGCGGCAGACCGCGCCGTGGTTATCGTAACTGACGAACAAAGCTGGTTTGTCGGGGCGGTAGGCACGGCGGCGGAGCTGGCGGGCAAACCGTGCGATGTGCTGCAAATAAAAAAGCCCCGCTAGGGGCGTACCGGATGGTATCAAAATAGCCATCCGAGACTGCGGTAAACTACGTCTATCGGGAGCGCGACGACTGGCGGCAACAAGTATTGGCAGAAAGCTTACTCAAGGCAAAAAGCCCTCACACTGCCGGTCGGCTTTGGTGAGGTTGTCCTCCAGCTTCTTTGCCGCGACGCGGAAAAGGGGATTGGAAAGCTTGCGCGCGCGCCGGGCACTGTTTTACGCAGGCAAAACAGCGGATGCACTTTTGCGTATCCGTTTTCCTGGGGGCAGCCGCGTCGATCGCGCCCGCAGGACAGATCTTTGCGCATACGCCGCAGCCGGTACACGACTTATCCCCCTTGGGGGCAAACGGCACGCTGCCGTACGGACGGTAGGGATGCCCGCCGGGAAGGGCCGGACGGAAAGCGGGAAGCGGATCCAATTTTGCGGCAAACGCCCTCGCGAGCGCGAGATCGTCCGCGTTCGGGCGGCCGGAAGCGATTTTTTCCGAAAAGGTATGCTGCGCAAGTCCCGCAAAGGCGGCGACCGTATCAAAATCCTGCTTGGCACAAACGTCTGAAAGCTCCAGCAGCGCATCGTCAAACGCGCGGTTCCCGTAGCTCACAACAAGAATGGCGGGCGTGTGGTCGCCGTGCAGATGGTTCAAAAGACCGCCGTCAATTTGGGGGATACGGCCATAATAGACGGGCACGCCTAAAACGACCAGGTCGTCCTTGGTAAAAAAGTGCTCCTTTAGCCGCGTCTCCCGGTCTGTCAGGCCGACATGCGCATATCCTGCGTCCAGTTTTCCGGCGATTTCTTCCACATACTTTTTCGTCCCGCCGGTGGGACTGAAATAAACTGCCGTTGTTTTCATATGGGTCATTCTCCTTTTTCGGACGGATCGCGCCTGGGATGGCAATGCTTGTGCATTTCACGCATCTTGCGGCGGCGTCCGTCGCGATCCCAATTCCGCCAGATTCCATCGAGGTTGATATGCTGCGCTTTGCGCAGCTCGGCTTTTACATCGAACAGCACTTCCATCTCTCCTCGGCTCGCTTCCTCAAAGCTGAACCCGCCGCCGGACATCACCCAGGCAAACGATGTGCTCATCAAAAGCTGGTGCATGAGCGAGAGCAGCATCTTAGGGTCGGACATGTTACGCATTTCGCCTGCGGCCTGTGCCTTTTTTATAATGTCCTGCTGCAGCGCAAGCATGGAATCCCGTTTATCGTCCAGCCGAAACGTCCCCACATCGCGGTTTAAATTCTTGATGAAGAGCTGGCGCGCAATTTCTGTGCCGGAATCGTTAATGCGCTCAAAAAAAGGTTTATAGGAAAACCATAATTGTTCGATAAAATTTTCGGCATTGAGGATTTCTACGAACGAGGAGGTATCGATGTCATAAGAGATTTCGTGATAGTCGTCCAAAAGATCGTCTTTTGACTTGAAGTAATAATAAAAGGTGTGCTTGTTGACCCCGCTGGCCTTACAGATCTCGTTGATGGTGACATTCTCGAAACCTTTTTCTCGAAACAGGCTAAGCGCGATCTGTTTGATTCTTTCTTTGGTATTCCTCTCGGCCATGACGACACTTCTCTTTCCAGTATTTCAACATTGAGGTTATCATATTTATGCAACCGTGTCAATAATTATTAAAAACATATTGACAATATTATGCAACCGCAGTATCATAAACCAATCAAGAAGTTTCGATTTTTCAAAAAGAAAGGAAAAAGAAAGTTATATGAGGCGCATACTGAAGTATTTAAAGCCTTATGCCATGCTCATCTTGGCAGCGGTCATCCTGCTGTTCGGGCAGGCGTACTGCGACCTGTCGCTTCCTAACTATATGTCGAAGATCGTCGATACCGGCATACAGCAGGGCGGCATCGAGCGCGCGGCGCCGCAGGCGGTGAGCGAAGGGACGATGAACACCTTACAGGCGTTTATGGACGACGGCCAGAAAAACTTGGCGAAGGCAAGCTACACGCTCGTGACAAAAGACAGTGCGGATTATGATACCTATTTAAAGGAATACCCGGCGCTCGAAAATGAAAATATCTATGTGGAGAACAAGGTAGACGAGAAAACGCAGCTTGAGCTGGGAGCGGTTTTTGCAAAGCCGTTCGCATCTGTAAGCGCGATCAACCAGGTGATCGAGGCGGAAAAGAGCGGCTCTAACACAATCGCGCTGGATAAGCAGCAAAACGAGGACGGTACGGAAAAAACGGCGGAGATCCCGCCGGCAGTGACGCAGTTTATGATGTATTATGCACAGCAGCCGGAGGGCACGGATTTCTTTGCCGCCCTGAACGCGTACCCGGACGCCCAGCAGGTATACGGGGCATTGGGCAAGCTGCTCGACGAGAAGCTCGGCGGTATGGACGCCAGCACGCTCCAGCAAATGGCGATCCCGGCGGTCAAGGCCGAATATGCGGCACTGGGGATGGACACCATGGCAATCCAGCAAAGCTACATCCTGAGCAACGGCGGCCTGATGCTTCTTTTGGCGCTGGGCAGCGCGGCATGCACGGTTGTGGTCGGGCTGCTTGCGGCAAAAACCGGAGCGGGCGTTGCGCGCGACCTGCGGGAGCGGACATTCACCAAGGTGGAGAACTTCTCCAATGTGGAATTTGATAAATTTTCGACGGCGTCGCTCATTACGCGCAACACCAACGACGTGACGCAGATACAGATGGTGCTGATCCTCATGATCCGCATGGTCATTTATGCGCCGATCATGGGCGTGGGCGGCGTCATCATGGCGCTCAATAAAAGCGTTTCCATGTCGTGGATTATCGCGCTTGCGGTCATTGTGCTGCTGGGGTTCATCGGTTCGATCTTTGCGGTCGTCATGCCCAAGTTCAAGAAGATACAGGGTTTGGTCGACAGGCTGAACCTTGTCATGCGCGAGAGCCTTTCAGGGCTGATGGTCATTCGTGCCTTCAATACGCAGAAATTTGAGCTCGACCGTTTTGATAAAGCAAACGAAGACCTCACCAAGACATCGCTGTTCGTCAACCGGGCAATGGTGCTGATGATGCCCGTCATGATGCTGATCATGAACGGGATATCCGTACTCATCATCTGGGTAGGCGCCAACCAGATCGCGGCTTCTTCCATGCAGGTGGGCGATATGATGGCCTTCATCCAATACGCGATGCAGATCATTATGGCGTTCCTCATGATGTCGATGATGTTCATCATGCTGCCGCGTGCTTCCGTATCGGCAAACCGTATCGCGGACGTGCTGGATACGGATCCGGCGATCAAAGACCCCAAAAACCCGAAGAAGTTTACAGACCCCAAGGGGCTGCTTGAATTCAAGGACGTGTGTTTTGCCTATCCGGGCGCGGACGAAAATGTGCTTACCGATATCAATTTTGTCGCCAGGCCGGGAGAGACAACGGCTTTCATCGGCTCGACCGGGTCGGGGAAATCCACGGTGGCAAACCTGATCCCGCGTTTTTACGACGTGACGAGCGGGAGCGTGACCATCGACGGGATCGACGTGCGCGACGTCACGCGCCACGACCTGCGCGACCAGCTGGGATATGTGCCGCAGAAGTCGGTACTGTTTTCCGGGACGGTCGCTTCCAACCTGCGGCTGGGCGACGAGGACGCAACCGACGGGCAGCTTGAAAAAGCGGCGGAGCAGGCGCAGGCCATGGAGTTTATCTCTAAGAGCAAGCGCGGTTTTGACGGCGGGATATCGCAGGGAGGCGCGAACGTCTCCGGCGGGCAGAAGCAACGGCTTTCCATTGCCCGCGCGCTGGTAAAAGACCCCAACATTTATATTTTTGACGACAGCTTTTCGGCGCTCGACTTCAAAACGGATGCGACGCTGAGGGCAGCCATCCGGGAACAGACGCAGGATAAGACGGTGCTTATCATCGCGCAGCGGGTAGGCACGATCATGGACGCGCAGCAGATCATCGTGCTGGACGAAGGCAGGATCGTCGGCAGGGGTACGCACAAGGAATTGATGAAGGATTGCGAGGCGTACCGCGAGATCGCGCTGTCACAGCTTTCGGAGGAGGAACTGACAAATGAGTGAAAAGACGAATAAACGGCCTCCGATGGGAGGTAAAAGAGGCCCGATGGGCGGTGGCGGCCCCGGACACAACGTACCTGTGACGGGTGCGAAAGCAAAGGACTTCAAGGGTTCCATGAGCCGGCTCTTAAAATATATCGGAAATTATAAGGGCGCGGTCATCACGGTATTTATCTTTGCCATCGCTTCCACGATTTTCACGATCATCGGGCCGAAGCTGATGGGCAACGCGACGACGGTACTGTTTGAAGGCGTGATGGGGCAGATCAGCGGCAGCGGGACGGGGATCGACTTTACGCAGATCGGCCAGATACTGATCACCCTGTTGGTGCTGTACGGAATATCCGCATTATTCAGCTACATCCAGGGATTCATCATGACGGGCGTTTCCATGAAAGTTACTTACCGCCTGCGCAAGGACATCAGTGAGAAGATGAATACGCTCCCGCTTTCATACTTTGACAAGAACAGCCACGGCGACGTGCTTTCGCGCGTGACAAACGACGTGGATACGATCAACCAGACCTTAAACCAGAGCTTATCGCAGATCATCACGTCGGTGACGATGGTGATCGGCGTGGTGATCATGATGCTGACGATCAGCGCCCTGATGACGGTTGTCGTGGTCTGCATCATCCCCATTGCGCTACTACTGATCTTCCAGGTGGTCAAGCGTTCGCAGAAGTTTTTTAAACAGCAGCAGGAATACCTGGGCACGGTCAACGGGCACGTGGAAGAAATGTACGGGGGGCACAACGTGATCTCCGCCTATAATGGAGAAGCGGAAAGCATCGAGGTGTTCAACAAAGAAAACGGCAAGCTGTACAATGCGGCATGGAAGGCGAATTTCATGTCCGGTATGATGCAGCCCATCATGGGTTTCATCGGCAACCTCGGCTATGTTGCGGTATGCGTGCTGGGCGGGTATTTGGCGGCGAACGGGACGATCACGGTCGGTAACATCCAGTCGTTCGTTCAGTATGTGCGTAACTTTACGATGCCCCTGTCGCAGCTGGCAAATATATCGAACATCCTGCAGCAGACGGCTGCGGCCGCAGAGCGTGTGTTCGAGTTTTTAAACGAAGAGGAGGAATCCCCGGACACGGCAAACCCTGTGAAGCTCGAAAAAGTGGAAGGCAACGTGGAGTTTGAGGATGTGCACTTTGGTTATACGCCGGAAAAGATCATCATCAACGATTTTTCCGCCAAGGTAAACCCCGGGCAGAAGATCGCGATCGTCGGCCCGACGGGGGCAGGCAAGACGACGATGATCAAGCTGCTCATGCGTTTTTATGACTTGAACGGCGGCAGGATCCTGATCGACGGGCATGACGCGATGGACTTTACGCGTGCGGACCTGCGGCGGCATTTCGGCATGGTGTTGCAGGACACATGGCTTTACAACGATACGATCATGGAGAACATCCGTTACGGGCGCATGGACGCGACGGACGAGGAAGTGATCGCCGCGGCGAAGGCCGCATATGCAGACCACTTCATCAAGGCGCTGCCGCATGGGTATGAGATGGTCTTAAACGAGGACGCATCCAATATCTCGCAGGGGCAGAAACAGCTGCTGACCATTGCGCGGGCGATCCTTGCCGACCCGGATATGCTTATTTTGGACGAAGCGACGAGCTCCGTGGATACGCGTACCGAGGCCTTGATCCAAAAAGCGATGGACAAGCTGATGGAAGGCAGGACGAGCTTTGTTATTGCGCACAGGCTGTCGACGATCAAGGATGCAGACCTGATCTTAGTCATGAAGGACGGCGACATTGTGGAGCAGGGCACGCACGACGAGTTGCTTAAGCAAAACGGGTTTTACGCCGACCTTTACAACAGCCAATTCGCAGCCCCGGCCATCGCCGCGTCATAAACAAGACAGGAAAATGAAAAAGCCGCCTGATATGGCGGCTTTTTGACTGGAAAATTTTATTCGACGAAACCGAGCATGCGGTTTAAGCGGATCACGTCTTCGGGTTTGATCTTCAGCGTTTGCAAAGGGTCGCCCGTGCCCCCGTAGATGTAATCGTGTATGGTCAGGCTCTTGTCAAAAAGGCAGGGCAGGTTATGGCCGATCAGCGGCAGGTTGCCCGTTTTATAGCCCGTAGCCTGGGCGACGACTTTAGGGTTCGCCAGCTGCAGGGTATGGAAGCCGTGCTCTGCGGCCAGCGATTTCAAGTTGACCTTGCCGCGCTGTGCGTTCATGATGAGTGCGGCAAGGCTCTGGTCGGCTTGTACGACAAACACAGGCGCGCACTCTTCCAAGGGGAAATATTTGCCCGAATCCTCCACGGTGAGGATCGGCTCATCGTGGGCGATGATCTCAAAATCGGCTTTGTTCATCGTTAAAAATTCTGTCAGTTGTTCCAATGAAAACACGTATTGTCCTCCTTTTTTGCAGTCCTTTGGGAGCGGGCAGCAGATTCTGCATCTTCCACAGGATTTGGTTCCATTTATTTTATTTTATCACAAAATGTAGTGTTTTGAAAAGGCGTTCCCCTCGATTTCCCCTGTCCGGTTGACGCGGATTATGCTTTGTTGTACAATAAAAATACAAAAAATAAACGTAAAAAACCAAATCATATTTTATAAAAACAACATAACTACACAAAAACAAAGGAGGCAAAGGCCATGGAAAAAATCGTAATTGGTTCAGATCTGAGCGGGTTTACGCTGAAAGAGGCTGTGAAAAAGCATCTGGAAGAGCTGGGGTTTGAGGTGACGGATGTGGGGACGCTCAGCCCGGATCAGCCGGTGGAATATTACCAGGTCGGCAGCAATTTGGGGGAAGCGATCTCCAGCGGGAAGTTTGAGCGCGGCGTCGTGATGTGCGGTACGGGCATGGGTGTGAGCCTCATCGCCAACAAATATCCGGGCGTATATTGCGGATTGTGCGAATCCGTTTATGCGGTAGACCGCGCAAGGACGTTCAACAACATCAATGTGCTCGGCATGGGCGGCTTTTTTGCGGCGCCGGAGCTGGGGTGCAAGATGGTGGATACCTTCCTTAAAACGGAATGGAAACAGGGCGAGGATGCGGAAACCGCCGCAACCTTGGAGGATGCATACAGGTATATGCAGGAGCTGGAGAAAAAATAAGGGCGGATGCACAAAAAGCCTGCAAAACCTGCGGGCTTTTTTGTTGTGATAAATTACACGGCGAACGGAAATATGATACAATATAATATTGGAAGTGATGGTAACCTGGCGTTGCCGTAGGGGGAGTATTGGCTTGAAAATCGCGATCGTGGACGACAATAAACCTGATCTTAAGTTACTTGGCGGTTTTATAGCAGGCTATTGCAGGGAAAACCGCGTGGATTATGAGCTGGCTGCCGCGGCGGGCGGCGGCGCTTTCCTGCACGGCTTTTGCGCCGGCAGGTATGACCTTGTTTTTCTCGATATCTTTATGCAGGGGATGGACGGGATGGAGGTCGCCCAAAAAATCCGCGAAACGGACGGCGACGTGTTGATCGTATTTACGACCACGAGTTCGTCTTATGCGGTCAAAAGCTACCGGGTACGGGCCTTTGATTACCTAGTGAAGCCGTTTTCGTACGAACAATTTTGCCAGACCATGTGCCTGTGCGACAAGGCGCTGGCAAAAAAACGGCATTATATCGAGATCAAGGAAGGCCGCGTGATCCGCAAGGTCTTGCTTGAGGATATCATCTATACGGACTATGCGAATCATTATATTTACGTCCACACGAAGACGGAAGTGGTCAAGAGTTATCTGTCCTTTGCCGATTTTTCGCCTATGCTGCTCTCCTTTCCGCAGTTCCTCTGCTGTTACCGCAACTGCATCGTGAACCTGGACCATGTCCTGATGCTAAAGGACAGGGATTTTGAGATGACGGACGGTGTGCGTGTGCCCATCAAAAAGGAATGGTACCAGGAAATCCGCCAGAAATATGCAGACCACATTTTTGGTGAAATGGAACGGGAGGAAAGGGTATGAGCCTTCCTTTCGCGTTTTTGTTTTTTATTGCGCCGACACTTTTTCATTTGTACTTTTTTTTCGTGGTTTTTAATGGACGCATGCGTTTTTCCGCAGGCAAAGAAATAGCAATCTTTACGGCAATCGTAGCGGGGGCGGCCTGCCTTTGTTTATACTATGTGCATGGGCCGGCGGAAGGTCTGGGACGCAATCTGCCGATGGTGGTATTCATTGCCGCCCTGATCGCATCGCAGTTTTTAATGTACCGTGCGGCAATACCGCAAATCATTTTTACTTATTTCCTCATCACGACATGCCTGGATTGTGTTTTTTCCCTTGGAAAAGTCTTGCAAATTTATTGGTTGAATGATTTTTTGCCGACGGATATTTCTTTCGTTGTTTCCTATACGGTTGTTTTGATCATCGTTGCACCGCTCATGTACCTGATGCTGGGAAAAATGTTGCGGCCGCTTGTAGAACAAGAGAAAAAAACGCCGGGTGCTTCGGTGTGGAATTTTTTGTGGGCGGTTCCCTTTCTCTTTTTTGTTCTTTATAAAGCGGTCATTTCCTTTGATTACAGCTCCCCGTCCGAGTATCTTGGCGATCCGCCCATCTTGGTGATCGTTGTCTGGTCGGCGTGCTTGTTCCTTTCGTATTATGTGATCCTGGAAGCTTTGCTGCGGACGGTGAAACAGGCGGAATTGCAGGAAGAGCTGCGTATTTCAAAAATCCTGCTTTCAGTGCAGGAGCGCGAATACCGTACGCTGCGAACATGGATCGAAGAGGCGGGCAGGAAACAACACGACAGGAAGCATTACCTGCTTTTGATGAAAAGCTATATCGGTTCGGGGCAGCTTGTAAAGCTGGAAAGCATGATCGATGGAGAACTCGACGATTTGCAGCAAAGCGATGTGCGGATCTGTGAAAATTATGCGGCTGACGCGATCGTCCGCTATTATATGGATCTGGCGGCGGCGCAGGACATCCGCTTTGAACACCGTATCAAGCTTCCGGAAGCGCTCGCCGTGCCCGACCAGGAGTTATGTGTGGTAGTGGGAAATATTTTGGAAAATGCGCTGGAGGCATGTGCCCGGCAAAAAAGCAGGGCGCGTTTTATCAGCATCCGTGCAGAAACTACGGGCAAGGACGTAGTAGCGATTTCGGTCAAGAACAGCTATGAAGGAAAGATTGTTCCTTCGGGCAATGGACGGTTCTTGTCGGCAAAACGCAATCAGGAGGGCATTGGTATCGCCTCGATACAGAACATCGTTTCCAAAAACAACGGACTGGCCGAATTTCGTTACCGGGACGGCGTTTTTATATCGCGCATCCTGCTGAACCCGCCGCGGGATATGGATTGACCCGCGAGTGTTGTAGCCGCAGACTGGCTGCGGGCTACCAGAACACACCTTGGGGCATGAACCCGCACCGGCTGTATGATAGGAGTGGGATGACCGGTGAACACAAGCGGTAACATAATTATTGTAAAAAAACAGATGTACAGAATCAATTTTTTTACAAAAAGCGTTGGTTTTTTACTGAAAAGGCACTCTGCGTTTATTGTTCTCATATGATATATTTATTCTAAGAGCACACAAAAACAAACGAACGGAGCATTCTCCATTTGCCTTTGGCAGTAGTTTTGCAGTTAATAACACAGAAAGGCCATAATTTTTATTGCATGCGAATATTAATATCCATATTTGGCTTTTAAATTCGATTTTGCATTCACATACCAGCTATCCAGAGCGGATTTTTGCTCGTTCAAAGGACGCATAGCCTTTTGATAATCATCTTCTATTGCGTTTATAACACTTTCGGGGATATCTCCCAATGTACGCTCTGCATTTCGTATAGCAAGGCGTTTTGCAAGGTATGCATCCTGCATCTGAGAAGTTATCTCATCATTGGTTTTGTTATATTCTAATTCGAGAGCAAAAAGCTCTGCCTCGTACTCCGCGCGACGATCGGGTGTTGGATCAGGAGTAGGTGCGGGTGTGGGTATCGGTGTAGGTTGAGGAGTCGGCACAAATGTAGGCTCTGGCGTTGTAATCGGTTCCGGTGAAGGCGTACCAACTTGATTATTTGATGTCGACGATCCGGAAGATGTGTTAGATGTTTTAGAATTGGGCTTTTTTGTTGCAGATGGAGTAGCCGAAGGCGACGGAGTTGCGCTTACCTTAGGAGTAGGGGTAGCCGTTGGTGCAGCAGAATGCGTCATTGTAGCAGACGGAGACGGTGTAATGGAAGCGACCGCAACTTCAGACGGACTAGGGCTTGGGGCTTCTTGTTCGGGCGAAGCAAAACAGCCTGCAAGAATTGAAAGTGAAAAAACACAACACAGAATTACAATCAATACTCTTTTCATAATCTATACCATCCTTTTATTTGTATGAATTGCATTTTTTATAATTTAAAATTATTCAGTATCATTATAACTATAACACATTCACTGTATTCTTGCAGTTTCTGTCATTTAGTTATATGGTGTATACAAAAATATATGCCAAGTCAAAGATTATATAAAATCTGTAGGTGATACCGGGCAAAAGAAAAAACCGCATGATTGCGGTTTTTCTGGCGGACAGAGGGAGATTCGAACTCCCGGAACGCTATTAACGTTCACACGATTTCCAATCGTGCGCCTTAAGCCAACTCAGCCATCTGTCCAAATATATTTTCTTTACAGCGAAAACTATTTTATCACAAAACAGGCATGCTAACAAGCTATTTTCTCATTTTTCTGCAAAAATCCCGTAAATAAAGGATCAACGGGTTTTCCGTTTTCCTTTCGGCTTCAGCTTCAGGGGCGTCAGGACTAAGAGGTCGACCAAATCGCCTTGATCGCCTTTATATACGAGCGAATGTTTGTTGGCCAGAAGGATAAGGCCGTTGACCACGGATGATACCAGCGGGACAAGCAAAGGATATTCATTCTTTGGAACCTTGCATTTTTCCAGATAGCCATTCATGATCTCCATATAGGGATGGCCGTCATATGAATTCCTGTAAAGCGCATGGCCTGCCGGCCAGAAAGTTTGGCCGGGCGCATCCGGATGAAGCAAATAATGGTATTGGGGATGCTTGACCATATAGCGCACATAGGCCTTGAGCAAAGCAACAAAGGGTTCTTCGTCAGAGGCCTTTTTTACGGCACGGTTGATATAAGGATACATATGCGCAAGTACATAAGGAATCGTCGCCCCGATGAGGGCATTTTTATTTTCATAATATTTATAGGCGGTCGCATGTGTGACACCACATTCCGCCGCAATTTTGCGCAGGGAAATCTTATCGACCCCATAGGCTTCGATATGGCGGATCGTTGTTTCCAGCAGCAGGTTTTGTATATTCCTCGTTTTTTTTGCCGTCGGTTCCATAAACGATTGCCCCCTCGCGTCAGAAATATCTTTTAAAAAAATATTTTACCAGTTGGTTGACCGTCTCCTCGCGGTTTTCGTCCGCAAAGAGGCGTTTGTCAGCGAACACAAAGGAAAGGCCGTATATGAATGCAAAAACCGTGATCTGCCCAAGGCACACCTCAGGGTCGTCTTCGGCAGGCTCCAGCTCTGCGGGGATCGCAGAAGAAATACGCGCCCTAAAATCCTTCTTTTTCAGAAGGGCATCGATAATAGGGGCGGGGAGCTTGCTGAAACGGTTCAGGGTTTTCAGGCTGGGGAATCCGGGATACTTCCCTTTGCAAACAAGCCCTTTATCACCGGGCTCAAGGATATAGGCAGGCGTTTTTGTGACTTGTGGCTGCTGCAAAACCTGCCAGTGAAAAGGATATTTTTCGATGAGCGTCAGGTAAATATTGGCCAGCAAAGCGATCTTCTGCTCAAAATTCTGGGAGGAACACAGCACAATTTCTGTCGCTGTAGAGGTCAACTGCGCCAAAATACGTTCATTCAGCGCCTCGATCAGTGCATCTTTATCTGCGAAATGATTATATATGGCATGCGGAGTGACATGGCAAAGAGCCGCCAGTTTACGCATGGTAAGTTCTTCCAAGCGGTGATCATTTAAAAACATCAAACTGCCCGCAATCAATTCCTCCTTAAGGGAACGCGGTTGCGATTTCTTTTTTTCCAATGTATCATTCCACTCCTGGTAAGTATTATACTATAGCGATATTGAAGTTACAATGAGCGAAACGCAAAAAATGGCTGTAAAATTAGATTTTGAACGGTAAAAAAGCGACAGAAACAGTAAAAACAAGAGGCATATATTGACTTTTTTACCTTTAATGAATACAATGTAAAAAGGGTATAGTAACCATTGTATACATATCGTGTTTAGCTGTTTAATATCAAATTTGCTGGCTGTAAGCAATACGAAGCACGCAGGCCATCGTTTGTTTTATAGAATGTATATTGAGGAGGAAAAGTATGAATAAGAAGTGTTTGGTTGAAAAGGTTGCCGAAAGAACGGGATTCATGAAAAAGGACGTCGAAGTAATGACCGATGCCTTGCTGGATAGCATTGCACAGACGCTGGCAAAGAATGAAAAGGTGCAGTTTGTGGGCTTTGGAACCTTTGAGGTACGCACGCGTGCCGCAAGACAATGTAAGAACCCGCGCACAGGGGAGATGATTAAGATCGGTGCAACGAAAAACCCTGCTTTCAAGGCAGGGAAAAACTTGAAAAAAGCCATCGAAACACGGTAATTATAAGTTCTTTATATTATAGGAGGTATCATTTTATGAAAAAGTATCTTGCTGAATTCATCGGAACGTTTGTTCTCGTGCTGTTTGGCTGCGGGACGGCGGCGCTTTCGGGCGGGATCGGCGGAGTGACGGGGGTCGTGGGTATCGCGCTCGCGTTTGGCCTTTCTATCGTGGCGATGGCGTATTGCATCGGCAACATTTCCGGCTGCCACATCAATCCGGCGGTGTCGTTTGCAATGCTTCTTTCAAGGCGCATGAGCGGTAAGGATTTCATCGGCTATGTGGTCGCACAGGTGTTGGGCGCGATCTTGGCGAGCGCAATCCTGATGTTCATCGTAAACAGCGCTGAGCTGGGCGGCATTGCGCAGACGGGCCTTGGGCAGGACGGCTTCGGCGACGCTTCTTTCGTAGGACTCTCCATGGGCGGCGCGTTTGTTGTGGAAGTGATTCTGACTTTCGTTTTCGTATTGACGGTCTTGGGCGTAACATCTTCTGAAAAGATGGGATCGGTTGCCGGTATCGTGATCGGTCTGACGCTTGCTTTTGTGCACATCATCGGGATCCCGCTGACAGGGACGTCCGTTAATCCGGCAAGAAGCCTTGCCCCGGCGATCTTTATGGGCGGCGAAGCACTCGGGCAGGTATGGTTGTTCATCGTGGCTCCGCTGATCGGCGCCGCGATTGCTGCCGTGATCTGGATCGGTTTTATGAAAGGCAAGCAAGATAAAAGGGAATCCGGCGAGATCCTGTAAATAAGAATTTCCCTGCCGCCAGATCAGGGCGGCAGGAAAATATGGTCAGTGATCCTGCAATGAAAAAACGGCCGTTTCGGCCGTTTTTTTGATAGCTTTTTTATTTGTTTTCTTCAAGCTTGCTGATTTGCTCTTCCGAGCCGATCACGATCACCACATCGCCCGCGGAAATGCGGTCGCCCGGGAGCGGGTTGACGTTGACGTCCGTTTCGCCGTGACGGATCGCAATCACGCTGAGTCCGTATTTTTTACGGAAATCCAAATCGATGAGCGTTTCGCCTACCCAGGCTGCGTGTGCTTCGAGTTCGGCGATGCCATAGTCGTCCGAAAGCTCGATGAAGTCAAGGATATTGGACGAGAGAAGGTTGTGTGCGACGCGGATGCCCATATCGCGTTCCGGGAATACGACTTTATCGACCCCCATCTTATAGAGCACCTTCGCATGCACCTCGCTCTGCGCTTTGACGACCACCAGGTCGATGCCCTGCTCCTTACAGATGAGGGCGGCCATGATGCTGGATTGGATTTCGCCGAGGCATACGCAGGCAACGTCAAAATTACGGATGCCGAGCGATTTTAACGCGTTTTCATCCGTAGCGTCTGCCTGTACGCCGTGCGTCGCATAGTGCATGGCGTCATTGATCTTCTCTTCATTTTTGTCGATGACGAGCACATCGGCATCCTGCTCCACCAGGGTTCTTGCAACACTGGTACCAAAGCGGCCCAGCCCAATGACTACATATTGTTTTTTCATAACTTCTCCATTTGCCGTCTTGATGGCGGACGGCCTGCCATAATATTTATACCTAACCGATCATGATCTTATCTTCCGGATAACGGTAGTTACAGCTTTGCTGGCGGGACATGCGTTTTGCAAGCGCGAGGGATACGGTAAAGAAACCGACCCTGCCGCCAAACATCGTCAGGATCAGCAAAATCTGGCTTGCGGGGGACAACGCCGCGGTAATGCCGCACGAAAGCCCAACCGTGCCGAAAGCGGAAGTCACCTCGTAGAGGATATCGGATACGCTGATGTGGTGTTGGTCAAAGACAGAGATCAGCGTGGTCATAACGGCGACGGAAAGCATGGCCAGGGTGATGATCGTGATGGCACGCATCACGAGCTGTTTATTGATACGCCGTTTGCCGAGCACAACATCCTGCTTGCCGCGGATGACCGTGATAATGAGCGCTAAGAGCATGATGGCTGTCGTGGTTTTGATCCCGCCGCCCGTGCCTGAGGGCGAGGCGCCGATGAACATCAGGGCCACGGTAGCGATCTTGGAGGCAGGCGTCAGGTCTGCCTGCGGGATGCTTGCGAACCCGGCCGTACGCGTCGTTACGGACTGGAAGGCTGCCCCCAGGACTTTATCCCCGTCGGTAAAGCCGGGTGCGCCCAATGTTTTAGGGTTGCCGGACTCCATAACGAGGAAGAAAATAAAGCCGCCCAACAATAAGATGCCGGTGGCGATGAGAACGATTTTTGTGTGCAGGGAAAAACGGTATTTATGCCCTTGCCTCGCCTTGCGGTAAAGCTCCACCACGACGAAGAAGCCGAGCCCTCCTATAATGATGAGGCCCATGATGGTCGAAAGGACGAGCGGGTCTTTGCCGTACGACACGATGCTGTCGCCCAGCCCCAGAATATCGAACCCGGCATTACAGAATGCGGAAACGGAATGGAACAGGCTGTAATAGATGCCTGTGCTGACCCCGTATTCCGGGATGAAACGGATGGATAATAAAAGCATCCCCGCCACCTCTGAAATGAGGGTGACGATCAGGACGTTTCGTGTCATGCGGACAACGCCCTGCAGGTTGGACTCATTCAGGGAATCGCGGATCACGAGGCGGTCTTTTAAAGTGATGCGCCGCCCGAGCAGCATATAGACCATGGAGGTCGCGGTCATAAAGCCAATGCCGCCGAGCTGGATCATTATCAGCATGACGAACTGGCCGAAAAGCGTATAAGCCGTGCCGATCTCGACAACGGTGAGGCCGGTCACGCAGATGGCGGAGGTGGATGAAAAAAGAGCCGTTAAAAAACCCACCGATTCACCAGAGGTCGAAGCAATCGGCAGGCATAACAACAGCGCACCTATTAAGATCATACCACCAAACCCGAAAACCAGTATTTCAGCCGGATTCAGGGCTTTCCGTTTTTTCAGAATACGCAAAACTCTTCTCCTGTAAATGAAGAATTATATTTAAATCAATTCCAATTATACACGTTCTGCCTAAAAAGTACAGTCCTGATAAAAAAACTTTTTCAAAATCTGTAATATTTTGACGTTCCCATGAATATATTAATATATAAGTACTTTTTTTAGGGAATTTTTACATGGAGGTAAAGGGATGCTGGAAGCTTTGGACGTATTGATCGTGGAAGATGACCGAAAGACAGCGGAACATTTGGAAAAATATTTAAAAAAACAGGAAGATATCCATCAGGTAGACCAGGTCCAGTCGGCGGAAGAGGCGCTGGAGATGCTGCGGCTCGTACAGTATGACGTCGTAGTCCTCGATTTGGTGATGCCTTCGTGCGACGGGTTTGGCTTTTTGGAACGTATGGCGAATATGCGGGAAGTATCCCATCCGGATGCGATCGTCGTTTCTGCCATCAACAACGAGGAAGTGATCCGCAAAAGCTTTTTGTTGGGCGCCAAATATTATATGATCAAGCCGTTTCAGGAAGAGATCATGTACCGCAGGATCTGGGACGTGGTGCGTTTAAGCCAGCCGGGGGAAAACAAAGACGGGGGAGCGGTGCTCGTGAAGGACAGCGCGGATATCAACCAACGTATTACGGACCTGTTCCTGGCGATCGGCGTACCGCCGCACCTCAAAGGGTACCAGTACTTAAAGGAAGCGGTTCGCCTTGCGGTGGAGGACAGGATGATCGTTTACAGCATTACGAAAAAGCTGTACCCGGAGGTAGCGAAACGGTTCGATGTAACGGCGACCAAGGTGGAGCTGGCGATCCGCCATGCCATCGAAGTGATGTGGGAGCGGGGAAATATGGATGCCCTCGACAAAGCACTGGGATTCCGCGTTAACAGCAGCGGGCATAAGCCTACCAACGGGGAGTTTATCGCCCTGTTGGCGGACAGGCTGCTAAGCCAGGGGGCATAATGGAATATTTATGCATATACACATTTCTGTGCAAATTATTCCAAAATGCATAATTGTGGAGGATGTGGATAAGTCGGTGGATAGCTTGATGAAAAAAAGGCTTAATAAAAGCAATTGTGTATGACTATGTGGATAAGTGGGATAACTTCATGCATATCAGGTCGCATTTTATGAATAAATTATAAAATGCTGAAAAAAAGTGTGAATGTAAAAACTGGATAAAATTTCATTCAGTGTTTTGTAAAAACGCATATAGAGCGACCTTGATGAATATTTATGCAGAAAAATTTTTTGCGTAACAGGTTGCCCCAACAAAAAACAACCCGGAACATAACCCTTCCGGGCTGTTTTTTTATCGAGGAATTTATAGTGAGCGCTTGACAATAGTGTGCGATGTACAGTATAATCCAACTATAGTGTGCGATACACACTATTGGAGGTGACACAGTTATGGATACGCCGGAAGAGATTTTGAACGGGTTGACGCAGGAGCTGCGGCGAGGCACGATCGTGATGTGCGTACTCGCGCAGCTTAAAAAACCGCGCTATGGCTATTCGCTGGTACAGCGCCTGACGCAGGCAGGTATGCCCACGGAGGCGGGCACGCTTTATCCGCTGCTTAGAAGGCTGGAAAAGCAGGGGCTTTTAAAAAGCGAATGGGAAACGGAAGGGGCCAAGCCGCGTAAATATTACGCGATCACGCGGCAGGGGCAGGAAGTGTATGATAAGCTGCTGGCGCAATGGAAAGAGATGACGAAGACCATCGGGAGCATAACAGGGGAGGACGAATAAATGACGACACGGGAAATGATCGACCGGTATATATATGATGTGGTGCGGCGGCTTCCTTCGGCGCAGCGAAAGGACATCAGCCGCGAGCTGCAGGGTTTGATCGACGATATGCTGGAGGAACGGACGGAAAACGGGAAGACGGAACAGGAAAATGCAGAGGACGTATTAAAGGAACTGGGTGCGCCTTCTGCATTGGCGGGAAAATACAGGGACGATAAACAGTACCTCATCGGGCCGGAATATTATGAACAATACTGGTTTGTGTTGAAAATCGTGCTTATCGCGGTGACGGTCGGCATGGCCATCGCTTCCATTGTACAGGGCGCGGCGTGGATGATCGATGCGGCGGGTACTACGCAGGCGCAATTGATCGGCAATACTGCCCTGGGCGTAGGCGAAGCGGCCGCCAATATCATCATGGGACTTGTGCAGGGCTTTGCCTGGGTAACGATCATTTTTGTGATCATCGAACGTTGTTCTCTCAAGGTCAATATAAAAGAGGCGGTGTCGGACGCGTGGAAGCCGCAGGATTTAAAGGACAGGCCGATCCCCACGGAAAAAGCCATGATCAAAAAGGGGGATTCCATCGCGGGCATTGTCTTTACGGTGGCGGTCATTATCCTCTTCAATTTTGTTCCTTACCTGATGAGCTTCTGGCTTACCGATGCAAGCGGCGTCCTGCACTTTGTCCCGCTCTTTAACCTTGGAACCCTGCAGGCTTTCCTGCCGCTGTTCAATATCTGCTTTATCCTTGGCATCATTCGCGAAGTGCTGCGTGTGGCGGTGGGCAGGCACACGCTGTGGCTGGGGATCGTGACAACGGTATTGAATGTGGCGGCGCTGATCATTTCCTGCGCGATCTTCTTCAACCCGGCTATCTGGAACATGGATATGATCAGCCAGGCAGCGGCGATCAACCCGCAGTTCTTTGGCGGCTCCGCAGCTACGCTGAGTACGTTCTTTGGCTACTTCACCCGTTTCTTCGGCTGTATCCTGATCTTTGCCTTTGTACTGGACAGTGCGACCTCGCTTTACAAAGGAATCCGCTATGGGCATGCCTGAGTACTAAGAAAACGGCAATGAAAAACCGACGGGTATATCCCGTCGGTTTTTGTTTTCGCCTTACAGCGGGCTATGGGGTCAGATTTTTTCTGCCTGCTCCACAACTTTTTTGAGTACGTCAAGCGTTTCGCCAGGTAGCTTATTGAATTCGTCCCTGGAGGAGATAAAGTCGATCCTGTCTTTCATACGCGCGACAAGCTGCTTTTTGTATTCCGCATCCTTGAAGTCCGGGTCAAAACCGTCAACGGGCAGATAGCTCATACCGTCGATGTTGCCAAAGGATGTGAAGGCAGCCGTGCCTTCGATGATCGCTTCGAGACTGCCCAGCGTGATTTGGGGCGTAACTTTCTTCTCGCCGAAGTGGCCTGTGTTGAAGATATAGCAATCGAGGCCTTTGTCCGCGAACAGGGAACGGAAACCGACATAGTCGTCCGCCAGCCTGTAGGTACGGAAGGGGTTTGCATACGGCTCGACAACGAGGGCGTCCGGATCGACGCCGGGCGCAAGGCGCTCCGCCGTTGTGCGCTTTGTTGCCAGTGTCGCGCCCATCGTGGAAGCGAGCACCGGATCGTCGATCTTCATGACCGGCGGCAGCGTCGGGTCTTTCATCAGCCAGATGATCGCGTTGGCAGGCTCGTGGAAAACGTCTACCCTGTTCGGGCTCCACAGCTTGGATTTCATCGCGCGGCCGTTGCCGTTGCGGATATCCTCCGTAACGAGGACTTTGTGTCCCTGATCGTCCAGCGTTACACCGTTGTTCTGTACGGTAACGAGGTATTTGTTGTCTTCGGAATCCATCGGATAATCCTGCGTTTTATCAAAGTACGCAGGCTCGAGGGCCACGGAGGAAGCGTCGTTCCTGTCGATGACGAAAGCATCGTCGTGCAGAACTGTAATATCGTATTTCCCGCCGTGGTGTGCGTGCGTGATCGTGGATTTACCGCTGCCGGAAAGGCCGAACACGCCGGCTACGAACTTGCTGCCGTCTTTTAAGTTATAGCGCTTCTGGCCGCCGTGGCAGGAAACGAAACCGTTGCGGTTGGCAACGCCCCAGGCGAGCGTAAGCGTGCCCTTCTTGTGTTCGCCGAAATAGCGCATACCGAGCAGGCAGGCGCAGTTGTGCTCGGGCGCAAAGAACGCGAGCCCCATGGGGAAGTCCGGGTGGGACCACTGCGGGTCGGAGAAGATGTAAAGGTCGCCTTCCGGGATCTCTTTGGATTCACTGTACATTTTGTAGTATTCTTCCGTCAGGTACTGGAAGTTATACAGCCAGGAATACATGATGTTCTCTTCGCCTTCCGGGATGCACAGGTGCGCTTTTACCATAAATTCGGGCGCCAGGCCGATATACGCCTGCGCGTGGTAAAGCGCCCGGTTGCGCGTCTGGTAGATCGCTTCGCGGATGATCGGGCCGAACTTTGCTTCCGTTACGGGGTTGCCGTAATAGTCGTTGCTGCCGAGGATACAGCGCGCCGCCGCTGCGCGTCCGCCGACGTTGCCGTCGTTAAAGAGCAGGATTTTCGCGTCTGCCGGAAGGCCCGTTTTTTCCGGCTCGTAGACCGGAAGATCCGTCACAACGGTACCAGGGGAATCGTAAGCAAGCTTATACGCTTCCTTTAACGATTCTACGGGATAAACGTTGTTGCCGTAAAAGCCCGTTTCAATGATCGTGCGCATAGCCGAGAAATACGTACCCTTTTTGATCTCGCCCCATGCATAGTTTTGTTTTGTTGACATGCCCAAAGCCTCCTAAAATAGTATTCGATAAATGATTTAAAACACACTATGATATATGATAAAGATAAATTTATAACCTATCCCATATTATATTAATTCTATATTAATCCCTTTAAACCTTTATTTATTTCAGAATAATAAAAAAGACGCCGGTCATCATGACCGGCGTCTTTTTGGTGTAATTTTTCCAGGACATCAGCCTCTCGGGCCGGCGTCCGTGATGTTTTTAGGCATGTTCGGGTATTTGGATGAGAAGTTGTCTGCAAACATTTTTGCGAGCTTCTTCGCGGATTCGTCATAAGCGGCTTTATCCTGCCATGTGTCGCGCGGGTTCATGATCTCGTCCGGGACATCCGGGCAGCTTTGCGGAACGTCTACATTGAACACATCGTCATGCTGATACGCTGCTTTTTCCAGTTCGCCGTTCAAAGCTGCGGTGATCATTGCGCGGGTATATTTCAGCTTCATGCGGCTGCCGACCCCATAAGGGCCGCCGGACCAGCCTGTATTGACGAGATATACCTTGGTATTGTACTTTTTGAGGCGTTCGCCCAGCATTTCCGCGTATACGGCGGGGTCAAGAGGCATGAACGGCGCGCCGAAGCAGGTGGAGAAAGTCGGCTGCGGCTCCGTGACGCCGCGCTCCGTACCGGCCAGCTTGGACGTGAAACCCGTTACAAAGTGATACATCGCAGCATTTTCATCCAGTCTGCTGATGGGCGGCAAAACGCCGAATGCGTCGGCTGTCAGGAAGATCATAACTTTCGGTATATCGCCTACGCCCGGGATAGCGGCGTTGGAAATAAAGTCTACCGGATAGCCCACACGGGTATTTTCCGTGAGGCTGCCGTCAAAGAAATCGGGCACGCGCGTCACGGGATCAATGATCACGTTTTCGACAAGGCTGCCGAATTTGATCGCATTGTAAATTTCAGGCTCGCCCTCGGGATCGAGGTTGATTGTTTTTGCGTAACAGCCGCCCTCAAAGTTAAAAATGCCGTGCTCAGACCAGCCGTGCTCGTCATCACCGATGAGTTTGCGGTTCGGGTCGGCGGACAGCGTCGTTTTGCCCGTACCGGAAAGACCGAAGAAAACTGCCGTTTCGCCTGTCTGCGGGTCCATGTTGGCAGAGCAGTGCATGGGCAGGACGTTGCTTTCCTTAGGCATGAGATAGTTCATGACCGAGAATACGCTCTTTTTAATTTCGCCGGCATATTGCGAACCGGCGATGACCACCAGCTTTGCCTCGTAATCAATCATGATTGCGGCTTCGCTGTGTACGCCGTCCACTTCGGGGATACATTTGAAACCGGGCGCGGCGATGATCGTAAAATCCGCCTCGCCGTAGGACGCGAGCTGGTCTGCCGTAGGACGGATCAGAAGCTGGTGAATGAACAGGTTCTCGCTTGCAAGTTCATTGATGATACGGAATTTCTTCGTGTATGCCGGATCGGCGCCTGCAAAACCGTCAAAAATAAAGACTTCGCGGTTCTGAAGGTAAGCGCACAGCTTCTCCTTGATCGCGTCGAATTTCGCTTTTTCGATGGGAACATTGATTTTGCCCCATTTGATGTCATCGTGGATACCGGGGGTATCGACGACGAATTTATCCTCGGGAGAACGCCCCGTGTATTTCCCTGTGGTAACGACGAGCGCGCCTTTGTCACTCAACTGGCCTTCGCCCCTTCTAAGCGCCGCTTCCACGAGCGCCGCGGGGGAGAGGTTGCGCCAAACTGCCGTGGGATTCAAGATCCCTAACTTTTCCAAACCATACGTTTCCATAGTAACCTCCTAAAATCCGATTGTTTTTGTAATAAATGATGATTAAAGTTAATTATACTACGATAGGGAGGATTTGTAAAACAAATTGTGAAAAATATTACAAGAAAAACACTTATTTCTGAAAGAATTCTTTTGCTAAACTGCAAAATTGAACGGGAGTAAGGCTTTGGGCCCGTGTTTTAGGATCGATATTGCAATTTTTTAAAATTGTAATTACAGAGTCTGCGCTGCCGAGCGACTTTAAATTGTTCAGCAGCGTTTTGCGCCGCATGGAAAAAGCGGCGCGCACGATTTTGACATACTTCTCTCGCGGTACGTCGCACAGCGGCTCATCAAGGGAAAAGCGTAGGATGGCAGAGTCTACGTCCGGGGCGGGATAAAAACAATTCCGGGAGACCTCGAAAAGGATTTCCGGACGGCCGTAATACAAACAGGAGGCGGTAAGGGAGCTATAGTCCGTATCCCCGGGCTGGGCGCACAGGCGCTGTGCGACCTCTTTTTGTACCATGGCGGTGATGCTTAGGATGGGGGCCTCGCTTTCCAGGAGCATCATCAGGATTTTGCTGGTGATATAATAGGGAAGGTTCCCGCACACATGGAAGGGCCGCCCGCCAAAATATGTCCGGCATATTTCCTGCAGGTCGCATTTTAAAATATCGCCTTCTATAACCGTGACATTGGAAAAGCCGCTTAGCGTTTTTGAGTGCAGCGCAAGCAGGCCGGTATCGATCTCCACCGAAACAACTTTTTTGGCACGGACGGAAAGCGCGCGCGTAAGCGCGCCGAGGCCGGTGCCGATCTCGAGGACATAATCGCTTTCCGCAAGGCCGATACCGCCCGCGATCTTGCCCACGATATTTTCATCGCACAGAAAATTTTGCCCGAACTTTTTTAGCGGGGACAGGTTATTCTCGCTTAATAACTGTGTGATTTCGCGCGGGGATGTGACGTTTACCATACATGCTCCTTTTTGTTGCAGACAAAAACGGCGGGAAGGATGCTCCCGCCGTTGCAAATTCCCTTTAGCCGATGACGTAAACGGTAACGCCGTGCTTCCGTCCAAAAGCGTTGCAGGCATCATCGTTCGGCTGGTCGCCCATATAGATATCGATGACATTTCCGCCCATACCGCCGCGGTCTTCCACGACGTATTCGCCGTATCCATCGATATAGATCCGCGTGCCGAGCGGAAGCGAGTTGCAGGCAACTGTCCGGCCTGCCGAAGGATACGTGCCGGAGGAAGTTTTACTGCCGCTGTTGCAGTAAGAACAATATGCGGTGAGCTGGAACTTCATGCCCTGCTTGCCGTCGAGGTCGGTATCGCCTTTGTTGCTGCTGCCCGAAGAGCTTCCCTTATTGGAGCTGCTTCCTTTATTGGAAGAGCTGCTGCTGTTTTTCTTTCCGGAACTGCCGGACGTGGACTTCTTGGGCTCTGGCGTCGGCTCTGGCTTTACATAAGTACCGACTTCCATGATTTGGTTAACGGGCTGCTGGATCACGTCTTCCGAAATAGAGTCGCGCGAGATCAGCGCCCCGTTTTTATAAAGCTCTTTGTAAGTGATCTGCAGAACGCCTTCTGCGCCTTCCTGAACGATCTGCGTCTTGCCCTTTTCAAGCTTGTCATTTTCGCGGGTCGTATTTTCAAACGGAATCGGCTGTGTTTCCGTCGTTTCCTGCGTGGTAACGATAATATGGTCGATCACCATACCCGAACGCACAAGTGAATCGGGAGAGGGATAGACCTCGTCGTCCGGCGCAATCACGACGCCCGCTTTATCGAGGGCATCCTGCACGGTATGTCCGGCTACGATGCTGACCTCGATCTCCTGCCCGTTGCTCTTGATTGTCAGGGGCATGGCGCGGTAGATCGTGATGGACTGTCCTTCATAAACGGCGGAAGAAAGATCGGTGGATACGATATCGTCGGAGCCGATCGTAACGCCGTTGTCATCCAAAAATTCCTGTACGGTGCGCGCGCTGGTAGATGCCTGCAATACGCGTCCGTTGTCATTTAGTGTGATTTCTGTCGTGGGTTTGGCAAAGGATGTAGGGATCGCGATACACGAAGTAATCACGATGGCCGCGCAGACGACCGCGATATTGCGGAAAAAATGGTCGCGTATACCGCCGCTGCGCCCACCCGCGTTCCTGCCGCTGCGTCCGCCTGTGAAAACAACACGACCGGAACCGGACGTACTTTGCACAGGATTGGAGGAAGCTGCCGCAGCCGCCCTTTTCCCGCCGCGCTTACGCGAGATTCCCGACGTTTTGGTCGTGGAAAGCGAGGAAAAAATCTCGGCCAGCTTCCCAGGCTTCTTCCGGTTGCGTGCGCGCCTGCTCCTTGAGCCGATCGGGGTCAGGTCTTCATCCGAAAAATTTGGTTTCTGCGTCGTATAAAGAATCCCTTTATATTTCCTGTTAGGATTGATTTCGTCGTCTTTTTTCTTTTTATAAATTGACATGTAAAACCTCCGCAGCCGGCACTGCCATACCGGTACTTATCCGCAGTATATAGCAAAATGGGGAAAAAGTCAATTTTTGCAGACCCAAAAGGAACGTTTTGGAGATGAAAAACAGTGGAAGTGGGGGAGCCGGGGCAGGCCGGAAAAAACGCCGCAGGGCCTGCATCCGGAGGAAAAGCCGGCGCAAGAAAAAAATTGTAAACAAATCGTTATATTTTTGCAAATCATATGAAATAATAGTATAATCATAAGAAAAATCCAGGAGAGAACCGCGTGTATCCCGCGGAGATGGTCTGTTGATGGCAAAAAAAATCCTTATATATATAATGATAGTTATTTTCTCGGCCGGTCTTTGTGCGGGCGCGCTTTTTGGCTGCGCAAAAACGGACGGCGCGCTCAGTACCGGGTATGCTTTTGTGGACGCGCTGGTCAAAAAAAATTATGACGAAGCATACAGCTATGTGTATACGCTGACGTCCGACGTAAAGACAAAGGACGATTTTGTGGCCCGGTTCAATAATATTTACGAAGCGCTGGAGATCACGGATATCAGGCTCGTGGATCGCAGCGTGGAGCAAAAGCCGGATTCCGAAACGGAGTATACGCTTACCTATACCCTCAATATGGCCAGCGGGCTTTTGGGGGAGATAAACTACGAGTACAGCGCGGACATCGTCAAAGGGCCGCAGGGCTATACCGTGCTGTATATGCCCGACCTGATCCTGCCCATGCTGGAAGAGGGCGACAAGGTGCGCGCGGTCACGCAGACGGGGAAGCGCGGCGAGATTTTTTCCGCGGACGGAACTGTGCTGGCGAAAAACGATTATGCGCAGAGCATTTATATCGACTTGGAGAAGGAGCCGGATATCGACGAGGTCAAAAGCTTTTTGCAGTCAAATTACGGGATAGACCCGGAAAAGGTGCAAAAGAAATACGACAACGCGGTAGAAAAGGGTTTTACATCCGAGGTGCTGGCGACCTATCCGAAAGGGACGCTCACGGAGGAGCAAAAACAGGGGATCTCCTCCGTTGCGGGCTTGGGGATCGACGAGACGAAAATGACGCCCGCGCGGTATTATCCATTGAAAGACGATGCGGCGCATATCATCGGGTATCTGGGGTCGCCGGACGAAGACCAAATCAACGAAGAGGCGGGCATCACGGAGAATTCGACAGTCGGTAAGACGGGACTGGAGAGACAGTACGAGGACGTTCTGCGCGGTACGAACGGCAAGGCGGTATATATCGAAGATGACAAGGGAAACCGCAAGGAAACGCTTTATGAGGATGCAAAAACGGACGGCTCGGACGTCACGCTTACGATCGACGCCAAAAAGCAGCAGGACGCTTATACGCTGATGGCGGCAAATATTGCCGAGGGCGACAGCGGCGCGGTGGTCGTGCTGGACTATACGAACGGCGATGTAAAGGCGATGGTATCCTATCCGTCGTTCGATAACAACCTGTTCAACTTTGCGCTTGATGCGGCGGTCGTAGAGCACTACATGGGGGACGACAGCAATTCCCCGATGCTCAACCGTGCGACGCAGTCGGTCTATACGCCGGGATCTACCTTCAAGCCGTTTTCGGCAGCCGCGGCGATGGAAGAGGGAAAATTAACGGACAGTTCGACGCTTCCTTTTACAGAGGAAAAGCGTACTGACGGTACGGTAGGATATACATGGACGCCGGACGTGCCGGGCTGGGTATACCCGCCGATCAATACAAAGGAAATCGCGGGTGGAGACCGTTCGTTTTTATACGCGATGAAATCGTCGGATAATATTTATTTTGCCTACTATGCACTGCAGGTCGGCGTGGATGCCTTCAAAGCTTATATGGAAAGGATCGGGATGGGCGAGGCGCCTGCCTTTGAATTGCCGGTGACGGCATCGAGTATGATCAACGAGGGGTCGGAATTCAGCCTGGATCTGTTGGCGCGTACCGCCTATGGTACAGGCGAGCTGCAAATCAGTCCCCTGCAGGTGGCATGCATGTATACTGCGTTTGAAAACAACGGCAATATGCTGAATCCCACGATCCTGAAAAATATTTCCCATACGGATGAGAACGGCGGCCAGGTCATAGACCAGGAAAGCGAACATACGGTTTTTAAGGAAGCGACGATGTCCGGTTCTACGATCAATATGCAGATGCCGGCCTTAGAAGAGGTCATGAAAACGGGTACGGCGGCGCTTGCCAAGCTCGGCGGAAGGGAAGGCATTTACGGAAAGACGGGAACCGCGCAGTTTGGACCGCAAAATTCGCGGGAATGGAACTGGGTGGTGTCTATCGACCCGCAGACGCAGTGCCTGTACCTGGTGATCGTAGAAACGGATGTTAACGAGGGAAGTAAGCCGAAGCTCAATATTTTGAGCGGGCTTGTGGACGAAAGCAAATATGACCTTGCACTGCAGCAAATGGTGCAGGACAGCTAAAAAGTATATAAAAGGGGTATGGAAATGAAGACACTGATCAGGGTTTTGAAGGTGGTTCTGGGGATCCTTTTGTTCCTGGCCGGTATCCTGCTTTTGACAGCGCCGGTGGTGGGGGCCGTCTTTGTCGTGGGGATCGCGGGTATTGCGATGATGGCAGTAGGCGTGGTGCAGCTGGTCTGCGGATGTTCCCGCAGGAACGCTGAGGGCATTTTTGCGGCGAATATCGTGGTATCTGTTATGAATATCGCGCTGGGCGCGCTGATCTGGATGTTTGCAAGCAGTGTGCTGATCGCATTTTTACCGCTGCTCGTGGGCATTTGGCTGGCGGTGTTCGGCGTGACGCGTATCGTCGAAGGCAATGCGCTCAAAAAACAGCAGGCGCAGAAATGGAAATGGTGTATGGGGATCGGCGTGGTATCGATCGTGGGCGCGGTGCTGCTCATCGTACTGCATTGGGTCGCGGCGATGGATATCATCGGTATCCTGCTGGGGGCGTTTGCCATCATTTATGGGCTCAACGTTTTAAGCGAGGGTGTCGTGAAAGAAAAACCGGTGAGCGCAGGGGAGCGGATAAAAGAGGATGAAGAAATCTCCGAATCCCGGAATGCGGAGTTCCGCAGGTTTGAAGAAAAATTGCATAAGGACGATCAATGATATTCAATAGAGGATGAGGCCGGTATTGGTCACGGTGTTTGTACCATGGATATAGGAAAGGCCTGCCTCCCTGCACAGCTCGGATACGTCTATGCCGCATGCTTCAACGGAAATGATATGCTTTTCGGGAAAGCGGCAGGGCGCGTCGGGATAGCTGCATGCCTCGCACAGGGTGCATTTGCCTGCCCCGAGGACAAGGAAGCCGGACGTTTCCTTTGCAAGGTCGTCCCGGACGGCGTAGGCAATGCGGTTGAAGGCTTCGTTGGAAGCGAGCATGCCTTCAAAATCGAAGGAATCTTCGAGCGTCCCCACGTATTGGAAAACGATGGCGTGGGCAAAGGAGCGCACGCGTTTGGAAAGCGCATGCACATCGCCGCAGCCGGGCGGGCAGCTCCAGTTGGTGCCATAGCAGCCGCATTTGTTCATTTCGCATAATTTGCGCAGCTCCGGGTAAAAACGGATACTGCCGGCCGCGACCGGCGCTGCAAAGTGCGCGCCGTGTTTTTTCAGGGAATGGAGGATATTACTTTCACTGGGCATGGTTAAGGCTCCTATGTGGTGTTCCCTGCGGTATGAGCCGCAGGCTTTTTATTATTATAACACAATACAGATCCGGTACGGACTGCAAGTAAAAGGCCGATGGTACACCATCGGCCTTTTACTGATTGGGGGGTATGTATTGTTTTTGCTGTCGTAACACTAGGTGCCGCGACAGTATATATATAACCGGGTCAAAAGCTTATAAACACTATTTCGATTTTATTTTTCTTTTCCTGCGCTTTCGGCTGGCAGTGATGAAAGCAAGGAGCCCGATCAGTACCTGTCCGTTTGCGATCATCAATACGCCGCGCGCCATGCAGTAGGTCAGCAGCCCGCCCGAAAGCGAAACGAGTACGCGGAAGGGGTTTTGGTCGAGAAGCTGGAGCATGATCTGCTGGCCTAAATAATTATCGCTGACGATATATTTTTTGGCGAACCATTTGGCGACCCGGTGGATCTGGCGCCCGATCGCCGCCGAATCGAAATCGGTGAGCGTCGCGTTGATCGTGAACGGGTGTTTGCTGAATGAGATCTGCGGGATTTTGTCGAACAGGCTGTAAAAAGCGACAGCGTCCCAGTGGCCGTCCGTAGCAAGCGGATATTTGGGCGGCGTCATGCCCCGCGGGATGCTGACCATCGCTTTTAAGCGGATGTCGCGCGAAGACGCGCCGACAAGTACCGTGCAGTCGTCCATGAGCTTCCAGCCGCCGTGGTAAAAGGAAAAATCGCGCTCGGACAGTGTAAAGGACAATTCTTTCGTTTCCCCCGGCTGCAGGAACACTTTGCCGAACGCACACAAATGTTTTTCGGCCGGGCCATGCTCGATATAGACCTGTGCGGCTTCGGCGCCGGCGACTTTTCCCGTGTTGGTCACGGTAAAGGAAAGGGACAGGGACTGGCCTGCCAGCAGCGTATCCCTGGAAAGGCGCAGGTCGGAATAGGAAAACGTCGTATAGGAAAGGCCATAGCCGAACGGAAAGAGCACGTCCATTTTGGCCGCATCGTAATACCGGTAACCGACATAAATACTTTCGCGGTACTCCACATTGTGCCTGTCGTCCGAGAAGAAACGGTAGGAAGGCGTGTCGCTCAAATGGATAGGATAGGTTTCCGCCAGCTTTCCGCTTGGGTTTACGGCGCCTGTCAGCAACTGCGCCGCCGCCGAAGCCGAAGCTTCGCCGCCGAGGTAGCAGTGCAAAAGGGAGGTAACGCAGCCAATCCACGGCATTTCCACGGGTGCGCCGCCGCACAGAAGGACTACGACAGGCTTGGTGGCAGCGACCTGCTCGATGAGCTCCGCCTGGTTTTGCGGGATGCAGATATGCGTCCGGTCGATCCCTTCCATTTCGTAGTGCGCAGGTAAGCCCGCAAAGATGACCGCAACGTCTGCTTCGTCCGCGACCCGTTTGGCGTCGGTGAGGAGCGATTCGTCCGTTTCATCCTTCGTGCTGTCATACCCCTTGCTGTAGATGAAATGGATCCCGTACTTCGGAAATTCCTCGAGCGCGGTCTCAAGCTGGAGCGGATTGATCATTGAGCTGCCCGCGCCCTGGTATCTTGGCTTTTCGGCAAATTCGCCGAGCAGGGCGACCTTGGTTCCCGGTTTTAAAGGAAGGAGGCCGTTTTCGTTCTTCAGCAGGACGGCGCTGCTTGCGGCGGCCTCCCGCGCGATCTCATGGTTTTTCTGTGCGTCATATGTATAGGGTTTGCTTTTTTCTGCTTCACAGCGGAAAACAAAGGAAAGGACGCGCCGTACGCAGGCATCGAGCGCCTGCTGGTCAAGCGTACCTTTCGCAACGCTGCGCATGATACGTTCCGTATTTTCTTCGCCGGAATAGGGCATCTCCAGATCCATGCCGGCGGCGATCCCCTTTTCGCGGTTATAGCAAGCGCCCCAGTCGGAAACGACGAGGCCGTCAAAGCCCCAGTCCTCGCGCAGGATCCCGGCGATCAGCTCTTTCTTTTCCCCGCAGTAATCACCGTTCAGCATATTGTATGCGCTCATGACGGCATAGGGCCTGGCCGTTTTGATGGCGCGCTCGAACCCCTGCAGGTAGATTTCGTGCAACGCGCGTTCGTCCACGATGGAATTGGACACCATGCGGAAATACTCGCGGTTGTTGGCGGCAAAGTGCTTAATACATGCGCCTGTGCCCGTACTTTGTATGCCCTTGATCATCTGTGCGCCGAGGTCGCCGGACAGGATGGGGTCTTCGGAGAAATACTCAAAGTTACGCCCGCAAAGCGGGGAACGCTTGATATTGATGCCCGGCCCCAAAACAAGCGATACGCCCTGGTCGCGCGCCTCGCTTCCCAGTGCCTCGCCTACGCGGTACAGAAGGTCTTTGTCCCACGAGCAGGCTGTCGTTGCCGCAGGCGGAAAACAGGTTGCGGGAACGGAAGATTCCAGCATGGCGCTCTCTTTGTCGTACTGTTTGCGCAGGCCGTGCGGGCCGTCCGTCATCAAGGCCTCGGGAACGCCGAGAGAGGCGATGGGGAAAGTGTTCCAGGCGTTGAGCCCGGAACAAAGATCTGCTTTTTGTTCCAATGTCAGTTGGGAAAGGATATCCTCGATCTGATTCATACATATACCTCTTGGGAATACTTTATATAACATATAACCAAATATAGGGACTGATATTACAATTCCAGGCACGATTTCCGTGCTTTTGCATGTGTTGTGGGAGCAAGACCATTATACCACAGATCGGTATGGCGGCATAGACGAGGGACGGGATGTCATAAAATGGTAAGAAATATTAAAATAAAATGCAAATTTACCCATTTGAACGCGGTTCACAGAGGATAAAAAGACTAAATATTACAGAAATATTAAATAAAATATAGACAATTGAGATAAATAGGTGTATAATCCGTATTAAACTTGTAACAGAAAAGGAGTTTTTATGAAACAGATTTTTAGGAGGTTCAAGTCTGCCGTTGGATTTCGCAGGCGCGGAGCTTCAGTGTACAAGGGACATACATCTTCGGTTGTACATCGTTACAGGGCAAGAAAGAAAAAGCAGTTTTTGATTGCTGTCGGCGTTGTGGCGGCGGCGGTCATGGTCCCGATCCTGGCGACAGCGGCTTACGGCGACGAGATATTCCATGCGCCGGAAGTAGTGGAACAGGTACAACAGGCGCAGGAAACGCAAATACCTTCTGTGGAACCGACACCCACACCTACGCTGGCGGTTGAGCCGGGTCTTGTATTTGAAGGTACGCAAGGCGAAGAACCAACGGATGATTCCAGCGTACAGGCGCAGGGAGAAACGGAAGCGGTAAGCCAGCCTACGCCTGCCCCCGAGGAAGCGATAGCCCCTGAGGCGGCGCCGTCAGCGGAAGAAACGCCGTCAGCGGAAACGACCCAGGCCCCGGAAGCGACGCAGGCGCCGGAAGAAACACCGGCCCAGGCGCCGGAGGAAACACCGGCGGCAGAAGAAACGCAGGCGCCGGAGGCGACCCAGGCTCCGGAAGCGACGCCGGCAGCGGAAGAAACACCGGCCCAGGCACCAGAGGCGACGCAGACGCCTGAGCAGACGCAGGCACCGGCAGCGGAACAGCAGGCACCCGCAGCAGAACAGGCAGCCGCGGCAGCGCCTGTGCAGAACGAAAGGCAGAAGTTGTACACCGGGGATATCCAGCCGGAAACAACGGATCCGCTGATCGCTACGCTCCAGTCACGCCTGATGGAGCTGCATTATATGGACGAGGACGAGCCGACTGAGTTCTTTGGCCCCCTTACCAAGCAGGCAGTGAGCTATTTTCAACGTAAACATGGCCTTGAGGTAACAGGCGTAGCCACTTACGATACGCTGCAGGCGCTGTTTGCAGATGACGCAAAGCCTTACACGGTAATGATCGGCGCAAGCGGCACAGATGTGGAAGAGATCCAGAAGAGGCTGGACAGCTTGGGCTATGATGTGAGCGCGACCGGGTATTTTGGTACGGACACGGAAGGAGCGGTAAAGGCCTTCCAGAAAAACAACGAACTGGGGATCGACGGGAACGTCGGATATTACACAAAAGAGGCGCTTTATTCCTCCGATGCGATCACGGCTTCGGGAGAAGAAGCAGGCAGCTCGCGTTCGGGGGATTCTGACGAAAGCGCATCGTCTTCTACACTGGAGAGATTCATCGACGTGCTGGAAGACCAGCTGGGGAAACCTTATGTGCTGGGCGCGAAAGGGCCGAACGCATTCGATTGCTCGGGGCTCATATACTATGCCCTGAACCAGGCGGGATATGACATCGACTATATGACGTCGGCAGGCTGGAGAAGCTCTGGTTTTACAACGATCAAGAGCATCGGCGACCTGCAGCGCGGCGACATCATCTGCATGAGCGGACATGTTGCGGTCTACATGGGCGACGGCACGGTGATCGACGCATCTTCGAGCCAGAACGCGATGATGCACAGGGATTTCGGTTCGTGGTTTAAGAATGGGTTTATCCACGCGAAACGGGTATTCTAAACAGGTAACGAAAAAACGGCATGGCAAACGCTATGCCGTTTTTGTTTTGTGGATCGGACGCCGTATCAACATTTGCTGATTGCGTTTACCAGGAAAAATCGGTTTCCAAAGCGGGAACGCGAAGGGAAACAACCGCTGGTAAAGTGCGCCCGCGGGGTAGCAGCATGTTCCGCCCGCGAAGAAAGCGGAGCGGACAAACATAGTGTTCATGTTGTGTTCATATGGAAAGCATACAATATATTCTGTAGAAATGACGCGGTTTCCCTGATAAATACGGTTGTAAAGTTGGCTTTTACAGTATATTATATATAGTAGGGAAATTTTGACATGGAAAAGATTGTACGGGAGTTTATACAAGAAAACAACCTGATCGAAGCAGGACAGACCGTTGGTGTGGCTGTATCGGGAGGACCGGACTCCATGGCGCTGCTGTCTTGCCTTTGTTTCCTTGCGCCTCTCGCTTTTTTTTCTGTGGTGTGCGTGCACTTTGAACATGGGATCCGCGGGCAGGAATCTTTAGATGACGCGGATTTCGTCAGCCGTTACTGTGCAGAGCACAACATACCGTTTTACATGAGTGCGGCGGATGTTCCGTCCCTTGCGGAAGAATGGCATATGGGCAAGCAAAGCGCGGCCAAACGTGCACGGGAGGAGTACTTTAAAAGCCTCATTCAAAACGGCGACGTGGATGTGATCGCAACAGCGCATCATTTGGACGACAACGCGGAAAGCGTGCTCATGCATATCCTGCGGGGAAGCGGCACGGACGGGCTGCGGGGCATCCATCCCCAAAATGGGCCGATGATCCGCCCGCTGTTATGCGTGACAAGGCAGCAGATCCTTGCGTACCTGGAGGAAAAAGAGATCGGGTATGTGACGGACAGGACGAACGGGGAAAACGAGTATACCCGGAATTTTATCAGGAATGTGCTTATGCCGCAGCTTAGGGATCGCATCAACCCGGATGTTGCGGGGGCGCTGAACCGCTTGAGCGTGATCGCGGAATACGACGCAGGGTTCATACGCGGGGAAGCGGAAAAGGAATTTGGGAATTGTGCGCAAGTCTTGAACGGAAGTGTGGAGATCGATATTGAAGCATTAAGCCGCCTGAGCAAAGCAGTCCGCTGCAGGATCGTGCGGCTGGCGTGCGAGAGGCTGCATATTACGCAGGATGTGGAAAATGCCCACGTGCTTTGCGTGCTTGCGCTGGCGGAAAGAAACAGGACGGGCGCGCGGGCGAATCTTTCAAACAACCTGTATGCGGCTGTGGAATATGGAAAGCTGCTGATCGGGTTTTCTGCCCGGGAGGCGGATGTGAGCTTCTGTATGCCCTTTGATTTTGAAGCGGCGAACGAACTGCCGGACGGCAGCAGGATAATATGCGGTGAGGTATACGAATGCGACTATGAAAACAGCGACCCGGACGTCGCTTATGTGGATGCGGACAAGCTGCCGCAGAGGTTGATGCTCCGGACGCGGTACCGCGGAGATACGATACATCCGCTGGGCGCGCCGGGGAAAAAGAAGCTGAAGGATTATTTTATCGACAAGAAGCTGCCCCGCCAGGAGCGCGAAAGGACGCCGCTCTTAGCGGACGGAAGCCGGATCATTTGGGCGGCCGGGCATGTGATAGATGATGAATGCCGCGTAACAGGGGATACAACGCGCATTTACTGTTTGAAATATACAAAAAAGCAGGAGGATGCATAATGGAGCATTATGTAGAGAGGGACATTGAAAGCGTTCTGCTTTCCAAAGAGAAGATCGCAGAGCGGGTAATGGAGCTGGGGGAACAGATATCCAAGGATTATGAAGGGAAAGATTTTATCGCGGTCGGCATTTTGCGCGGCAGCGTCGTGTTTTTTTCGGATTTGATGCGCCAAATCAAAATCCCGATGGAAATTGATTTTATGGCAGTTTCAAGCTACGGACAGGGCAGTTCTTCCACGGGCAGCGTACAGATCAAGTACGATATGCAAGAGGACATCCGCGGAAAGCATTTGCTGATCATTGAAGACATCATCGATTCCGGATGGACGCTTAAAAACCTGACAAAGCTTTTACACGGCCGCCAGCCGGCAAGTATCGAGATATGCTGTCTTCTTAATAAGCAGGACAGGCGCGAGGTAGAAGTCCCGGTGAAGTATATCGGGTTTGATATCCCGGATGAATTCGTGGTGGGATATGGCCTCGATTATGCGGCAAAATACAGGAATTATGAAAGCGTGGGCATTTTGAAACGCAGCGTTTACGAATAAGCTGGTTGTTTGAAAAGGCATCTGCGTTGGTAAAAATATAAAGTAAGTAATTTTGGGGGTTATACTCAATAAGCAGTGGATGCCCCAAGGCAGGAGGATAGAAAGTTTGGCAAAATTTTTCAGAGGGCCGTTTATCTATATATTGATTATTGTTGTCATCATTATAGCGGCACAGTTTCTGGGCAACCCGGAAACCTCAACGGTAGAAGAGTTGCAGTATTATCAGTTTTTGGATAAGGTAGCTGCAAAAGATGTAAAGGATGTTGCGATCCAGGACCGGACGCTTGTTGGACGTACCAACGATACCAAGGTCACGGATGAGAATTTCCCACGGGAATATGATTTTTCGACGACAATCCCCGAATCGATCGGGCAGTTCAACCAGGATATCGCGCAGGTAACGGGAAGCTCGAACCCTACGGACTATGGGTTTCAGCTTAACTATGTCCCGACGCCGGAACCGAATATATTCCTGCAGTTCCTGCCGTACCTGATCCTGATCGTATTGTTCTTAGTGTTGTGGATGGTTATCATCCGCCGCGCCCAAGGCGGCGCGGGCGGCACGGGCAGCGCGATGTCGTTTGGCAAGAGCAAGGCGAGGATGACGGACGGCGGCGAAACGCATAAGACGTTCGCGGACGTTGCCGGTGCGGATGAAGAAAAAGAAGAACTGGTGGAGATCGTCCAGTTCCTGAAGAACCCGGCGCGGTTTAAGGAGCTGGGGGCGCGGATCCCAAAGGGCGTTTTGCTGGTAGGCCCTCCCGGCGGCGGTAAAACGTTGCTCGCCAAAGCGGTGGCCGGCGAAGCAAAGGTGCCGTTCTTCTCGATCAGCGGTTCTGATTTTGTGGAAATGTTCGTAGGCGTGGGCGCATCGCGCGTACGCGACCTGTTTGAAAATGCGAAGAAGAACGCACCGTGTATCGTGTTCATCGACGAAATCGACGCGGTCGGGCGCCAGAGGGGCGCAGGCCTGGGCGGCGGCCACGACGAGCGTGAGCAGACCTTAAACCAGCTGCTCGTCGAGATGGATGGATTTGAAGTGAACGAAGGCATTATCGTGATGGCGGCGACGAACAGGAAAGATATCCTTGACCCGGCGCTTTTGAGGGCGGGACGCTTTGACAGGCAGATCATCGTCAACTACCCGGACGTAAAGGGCAGGGAAGATATCCTGAAGGTGCACGCAAAGGGCAAACCGTTCGAGAGCGATGTGGACTTTAAGGTGATCGCGAGGAGGACGCCGGGCTTTATCGGCGCGGATCTTGAGAACGTACTCAACGAAGCGGCGATTTTGGCTGCGCGCCGGCGCAAGAAAAAGATCGGTATGCCGGAAATCGAGGAAGCGATCACGCGCGTGATCGCGGGGCCGGAAAAGAAGAGCCGTGTCATGACGGAAGCCGACAAGCGGTGCACGGCTTACCATGAAGTAGGACACGCGATTTTGGCGCATGTGCTCGACAAGACAGACCCGGTGCACGAGGTATCCATTATCCCGCGCGGCATGGCGGCCGGTTATACGATGACATTGCCCGAAGAAGATAAGCAGCACGTTTTCAAGAGCAAGCTTGTGGACGAGATCACGATGATGCTGGGCGGGCGTGTGGCGGAAGCGCTGACCTTAAAGGATGTTTCCACCGGCGCGATCAGCGATTTGCAGCGGGCGACGGAAACGGCAAAGGATATGGTTATGAAATATGGCATGAGCGACGAGCTGGGGCCGGTATTTTTAGCCTCCGGGCACGAGGTGTTCCTCGGCAAAGACTTTGGACAGACGCCTGAATATTCGGAAACGACGGCAGCCAAGATCGATGCGGAAGTGACGAAGATCGTGGAAGGCGCATATGGGCGTGCAAAGGAGATCCTGAGCACGAACCTAAAGAAGCTGATCAACATCGGCGAAGTGCTGATGCGCAAAGAAAAGCTGACGGGCGAAGAGTTCAAACGCCTGTTCGAGGATGAGATCGACGTCGATGACCCGGAAGCATGGACGGTCGAGGAGAAAAAGGATACGGAAAAAGAACCGGAGCCGATCTCCCCGCCGGATCAGCCGATAGACGCGGAAGCGGTGGAAACGATCATTGTAACTCCGCCCAAGCCGGAAGACACATGAAATGCGAAAATCAATAGAGCCAAAGGCGGCAATTGATTTTATGCAGTTCAGCGGTTTCGTCTTGCGGAGCAAAACGGAACTTCCTTAAATACAAATAATAGGAGCGCGATACGTCGCGCTTTCCTATTTTTTCATGGAGTAAACAAATGCTTGATTTACATATGCACTCAACAGCGTCGGACGGTACGGATACGCCGAGGGAGATCGTCACGAAGTGCGCAAAACTAAGACTGGAGCTTTCCGCGATCACGGATCATGATACGATCGATGCGCAAAGAGAAGCGATCGATACGGCAAAAGCACATAAGATACGCTATATTACGGGGGTGGAAATTTCCGTGCGGCACTTAGGGGAGCTTCACCTTCTGGGCTACGGCGTGGATATTGAAAACGAGGCGCTCAAAACAATGATGGAGGATCTGCGTACTTCGCGCGTCGAACGTGTATACGCGATCATCAAGGCTTTAAAAGAACACAACATCAATATTACCTTTGAGGATGTGGAGCGCTTTGCGGGCGGCAATACGCTGGGAAGGCCGCACGTTGCGCTTGCGCTCATTGAAAAGGGGTATGCGGGCGATTTGCAGGATGCGTTCGTCAAATACCTGAACGAAAACGGGCTTTGCTATGTGCAGAGGCGCAAGCTCAATATGCAGCAAGCCCTGGACCTGATCCTGGACGCGGGCGGCGTGCCTGTGCTGGCGCACCCCAAGTTTGTGAAAACGGACGATATCGCTTCGCTGGTCGCGGATATGAAAACATTAGGCCTTCAGGGCATTGAAGCATATTATCCCGCGCATACGGACGCGGAAGTGAAGAAGTACCTGGATATCGCACAGGCAAACGACCTGCTGGTAACGCAGGGCAGCGATTACCACGGGAAAATGCGCCCGTACGCGGCGATCGCGTGCGAAAAACGTACGGGCGAAAGACTCACGGATTCCATCAAATTTTTAATCCAAAACTATGCAATTTGATTGAAAAGGCATAGGGCGGGTGCTATAATAAACATATAATCACATGAAACAAGGATGGTATGATTTTATGCTTAGTGGTAATCCGGATATCAAGATCTTCGCAGGCTCCTCTGGTCTCCCTTTCGCAAAGAAAATGTGCAATTACCTGGGGGCGGAGTTGGGCGCTTCCGAGGTTATACATTTTTCCGACGGAAATATTTTTATACGTATCAAAGAAACGGTACGTGACAAAGACGTTTATGTGGTGCTCCCTATCGGTTTGGATCCAAACAACGAGTTAGTGGAGCTTTTATTTTGGATGGACTCTTTCAAACGCGCAAGCGCAAGCTCGGTCACGGCAATCGTCCCCTACTATGGCTATGCCAAAGGCGACAAGAAGGACGAACCGAGGGTGTCGATCCGCGCACGGGTATGCGCCGACTGCCTTGAGACGGCGGGCGCTGACCGCGTGATTACGATGGACCTGCACAGTGCGCAGGTGCAGGGCTTTTTCAAGATCCCGGTGGATCACCTTCGTTCCCTGCCGATCCTTTGCGAATACATCAAGGGCATGGACATCATGGAAGACGCGGTGGTCGTTTCCCCGGACGCGGGCTTTGCTAAGATGGCCAGGAAGTATGCGGATTATTTGGGCGTTCCGGTCGCGATCGGCGATAAAACGCGCAGCGGCCATGACGAAAACGCACAGATTCTGGAACTGATCGGTAATGTGGAAGGCAAAAACTGCATCATCGTGGACGATTTCTCCATTTCCGGCGGCACGCTCGTCGATGTGGCGCATATGCTGAAAGCGCGCGGCGCAAAGCGCATCGTTTCCTGCCTTGCGCATATCATGCTGCGTGAAAAGGGCGTAAAGGCGATCAACGACAGCCCGATCGAATATGTCATTTCGACGGACAGTGTGGAAAATCCGTTTATTGTCGGACACCAGAAGTTCCTCACGGTTTCCGTTGCCCCGCTCTTTGCAGAAGCGGTGTACAGGATCCATGAGCGTGAATCGGTGAGCACGCTGTTCTCGGCAGTGCCGGAGAAGATCAAAGAGGATATCCCGGATGCGCCGTGTGCATGCGTATGCGCGTGCGAAGAAGACTAAGCTGTTTTTCGGATATAAAATCCCTGTTTTCAAAAAACAGGGATTTTTTTGAAGAATGGGATTGGGAACGTAAAATTGCGTTTAGGAACATTTGTATGATAGAATACGTCTAATGGTTGTCATGATCAATACGGAATCATAGTTATGAGGTGAACTGAATGAAACAGACAAAGAAAATATTGGGGATTCTTCTGGCAGTCGTGCTGATGCTTGCCATGTTCGCACCGGTAGCGTTTGCAGAAACGGAAGACCCGCAGCCTACGGATACAGTGGAGCCGACAGCGACGCCCACGGCAACGCCGACTCCTACGCCTACGCCGACAGCGACGCCCACACCCACACAAAAACCGACGGCAACGCCAACGGCGACACCGACAGCGACGCCTGCGCCTACACCGTCCGAAGAGCCGACCCCGGAACCGTCGGAAGAACAGGACATCAATCTGACGATCTATGTATATACGCAGGAAGGACAGGGCGCGGACGGTTATACCGTCATCATAGATAAAAGTTCGCAGACGGCAAATAAAGACGGTATGGTAACATTTCCCGGCGTCACGGTGGAAGAACACAACATTTCCGTCAAAGATGCGAATGGAAAGCTTTCCACAGGGATGCTTCACCTGTCGCGCGGAAATACGACGGGCATTACGGAACAGGCCATGGGTGGAAAATACAGTATTTCTGTCGGACAGGACGTGACCAACCTGTATCTGGGCGCGGTCTACGTGCCGGAAGAAGCGTTGCAGATCTATTCCGCGGGCACATCGAAGCCCAATCCGCCCGAGGCGGCAGCTACGCCTACTCCCGCGACGGGAAGCTTCAACGTTACAGCGAATTTTAAAGATTCCTCGGACAAGGCGATCGGCGGCGTTACCGTGACGGTAACGGAAAGCGAGCTGCCTACGCCTTCGGTCGGCGCGACAGGAGCGGATGGGAAGTTCGTTTTCAACAACGCGGCGTTCAAGACATATGTTTGGACGATCCTCGCGCCAAACGCGGAAGCGGACAGCGCAACGGTGCTGAATATCGAGTTCCGCCAGGGCACGCAGACAAAGATCGCTGAAACGACAAGCGACGGGTATGTGGTGGAAATGTCCGCGGCGGCAAAAGACCTGTACATGGATTTCAAGCAGGACGCCAGCGGCAAATTTGTACTGGACAAGGTTTCAGACCAGGCGTCAAGCGGCATCAGCTCCATGCTTGTGGGCATCATTGCCATGATCGTGATCATTGTGGTGGTCGTGGTCATCATCGTACTGGTGAACCGCAGCAGGAAGAAGAAAAAAGCATACCAGGTAAAACAGAACGAATTCCGCGGCAGGGAAAAGGAATTTGAAGAATCCAAAGCGGATGCAAAGATGAAGGAACAGGAAGGCCCAAAACGAACGGGCGGAGCCAATAAATTTGACGACAGGTCAAGATTCTAAGGTTTTAGACATGAAAAAGGGCGGTGCATATGTACCGCCCTTTTATGATTGTTTTTTATACGCCCAGGTAATTTTTGACCGGGGACAGGTCAAGCTTATCGTATTGCTTTAAAAACGCATACAGCTTTTCCGTGATGATGCGTGCGCCGCCCTTCTCGTCGCTCTCCACATTGACGGGGATGAGCGGGTCGTGCAGGGACAATCGGACGAGGAACCAGCCGTCGCCATGATCCTTGTCAAAGGAAACGCGGATGCCCTCGTGGTTGTCCGGTGCGATCCGGAAGGAGGGTTCCTTTTCCGCATATGCCGTTAAGTCCGCGATCAGACGGTTGCCATATGCCTTGAAATCCTCCTCGCCGATATTCAGGCGGAATTCCTCGCTTTCCACCGGTTCTTTCAGGTCGGCAATCAGGTCAGAGATACTGTGCCCATCCTTTTTGAGTTTTGCCAGCTCGATCAGCAGGCGCGTTACCAGGTAGGCGCCGTCATCGAGAAAGTAATTTTCTTTGAGTGCCGCGTGGCCGGAGGTCTCGATCGCGAGCTGGGAATCCGTTCCGCTTTCATTTAAGCGGATGGATTCGTTGATCACGTTTTTATAGCCGCGTTTAAAACGATGGTGCGCGCCGCCGTGCGCTTTGATGAACTGCGCAAGCCCGCTCGAAGTGATGGAATCCGTCACGATGGTCGTGCCGGGGAATTCCTTTAACAGGATAGCGGATATGGCCGCGATCAGGCGGTTTTTGTTGAGCACGCTGCCGCCTTTGTCGACTGCGCCGGCGCGGTCGACGTCCGTATCAAAGATCAGGCCGAAATCTGCGTTTGTCTTTTTGACGGCGCCTACGATGCTGTCCATGGCCTTCTGGTCTTCCGGATTGGGGACATGGTTGGGAAACGTACCGTCCGGTTCCAAAAATTGGCTGCCGTCAGTATCCGCGCCGAGGGGCTTTAAGACCTTGTCTACATAAAAACCGCCCGCCCCGTTTCCGGCGTCCACGATGATTTTAAAACCTGCAAAGGGCTTGTCTTTGCCTGTGGCATCGCGGATCTTGTCGGCAAGGATCTTTGCATATACGCTCATGAAATCCGCTTGTGTCACGCTGCCGCTGTTGTCGCCGTCCTTTGCCGTATCGGCGATGCGGATGAGCTCCGCAATATCCTCTTTTTCAAGTCCCCCCTGCCTGGTAAAAAACTTGAGGCCGTTGCGGTTTGCGGGCAGGTGGCTTGCTGTGACCATCACCGAACCGTCGCATAAAAAGCCGTCGGTAACGGTGGTCATGAACATAGCGGGCGTAGAAGCCATGCCGCAGTCCACAACATCGGCGCCTGCGCTTACAAAGCCTTCGATACACGCCTTTTTTAAGTCGGGGCCGGTGACGCGCGAATCCGTACCGATGGCGATTTTAGGCTTTTGAGCGCCCGTTTTTTGTTTGAGCCATGAGGCGAACGCAAGCGACAAGTCGCGTGCGGCCTGCGCCGTCAGGCTGGTACCTTCCCCCAGGGCGATACCGCGTATGTCGCTGCCGTTTTGCAGTTTGCGATAATCCATAATGAATGTCTCCTCCCATATGGTAAAATAAAAAAATCTTTGTTGATACGTTTTATTGTAACTGGTATCGGCGGGTAGTTCAAGAGAGAGAATATGACAAAATCGTCACAAAACAGTTGAAATATAAGTGCCATTGTATTATGATATATGGTATATAGGCATGTATTATGCCATATGAAAAGCAAAGTATGATAAAGTGAGGCTTGCGTGAATGGGCGTGTTCGGAAATTTTAATGATATAGGAATCGACCTCGGTACGGCGACAGTGCTCGTATACGTCAGGGGAAAGGGGATCGTTCTGCGGGAACCCTCCGTTGTTGCGGTGGACAGGCTTTCGGGCAGGATGCTTGCGATCGGTGAAGAAGCGCGCATCATGCTGGGGCGTACGCCGGGCAACATCGTGGCGGTAAGGCCCCTTCGGGAAGGCGTGATCTCCAACTTCCACGATACGGAACGGATGCTGCGGTACTTCCTTCGGAAGGTGATCGGCAAGAGGCTGTTCTTTAAACCCCGGGTGGTCGTGTGCGTGCCGTCGGGCGTTACGGAAGTGGAAAAGCGTTCGGTGATCGAGGCGACGGAAGAAGCGGGCGCACGCCATACGTGCCTGATCGAGGAGCCGATTGCCGCGGCGATCGGCGCGGGCATCGATATCGGCGCACCGCAGGGCAATATGGTACTCGACATCGGCGGCGGTACGGCGGATATGGCTGTGATCTCGCTGGGCGGCGCGGTCATCAGCGATTCGATCAAGATCGCGGGAGACACGTTCGATGAATATATTTCAAGGTATATCAAGAAAAAATATAATATGCTGATCGGTGAGCGCACGGCAGAGGAGATCAAGATCAACATCGGCAGCGCGTTCCCGCGTAAGGAAGAAGCATACATGGAAGTCACGGGGCGCAACCTGATTTCTGGTCTGCCCAAGACCATCACCATCAGCTCCAACGAGACGATCGAAGCGATGCAGGAGCCGCTCGACCGGATTATGGAGACCATGCACAGCGTGCTCGAGCGCACGCCGCCGGAGCTTACGGCGGATATCGCGGAAAACGGCATTTGCATGACGGGCGGCGGATCGCTCCTTTATGGCCTGGACAGGCTTTTAACAGAGCGGACGAAGATTCCCTGCTATGTGGCGGAGGACGCGGTTTCGTGTGTGGCGATCGGTACGGGCAAGGCGCTTGAGAGCATTGACGTATACAGCGCGGGCGCGGTTTATGATTACCGCCGCGGGGATTATTATAACCAGGGATATTAATCAGGGAACAAAATGGATAGAAGAGCCGTCTTATGGTTAAGGCGGTTCTTTTTATATGGAATTGCATCATTTGTTTTAATAATTTGTGAATATTGCGTGAAAACGGGTACAAATGATTACATGTGTATTATGATAAAAGGCGGCAGGGGCGTAAAACCGTTTAGGGGGCTGCATGGTGGACTACAAAAAAATCATTAAAATATTGATCATTGTGTTGGTCGCACTGGGCGCGGCCGCAGGAACGGTGGCGGCGTTTTTTTACGGCAGGTATACGGAACTCAAGGAAAATCCGATGACAGCGTTTGAAACATTCTCCGGGGAAGGAACGGTCGTTTCCGAAGGGAAAACGTTCGCACAGCCTACGGAGTTTGTGACCGTCGACGGGAAGCGGTACGGAAAAAATCCAAACGTGGTCACGATCCTCATGTTGGGGGTCGACTGGGACGGGTCGGCAGAGCGCGCTGATGATGGAAAGCGCAGCGATATGATTATCCTCTGTACGATTGATATGGTAAAAAATACCATCGATTTCCATTCGGTCCCGCGCGATACGCGAACCACGGTGCATGCTGTGGATAAAAAAACAGGCAAGATACAGGATGAAACGTATCTCACAAAGATCAACCACGCGTATGCGCTGGGTGCGCTGCACAGCGACGAAGCGGGCGCCGAAAACGAAATGCTGGCAGTGCAGGAGCTGATCGATTGCGGGAAACAGCTCGATATCCCCGTGGCATATTACGTTTCATTGGAGCTGGCGAACCTGCCTGACTTAGCAAACGTACTGGGCGGCGTAGAGGTAGAGCTTGACCAGGATATCCCCGGGATCGGGAACAAGGGCGAAACCGTACTTCTGCAGGGGGATAATGTGCGGCATTACCTCGAAAAACGCAAGGACGTAGGCGGCGAAATGTCGCGCCAGCGCCACCAGCAGGCCTTCATCAAAGCCATCGCCAAGGCAGTGAAGAAGCTGGGCGCGGCACAGACGGCGGTGAGGCTGCTGCCGAGACTGGAGGAAATCGGTGTACAGACGAATATGAACTTAGACCAGGTGGCGGCGACTGCGGGTGTGCTCGACAAGATCGGTTCGATCGACAATATCAGCATGGAAACATTTGAGGAAAAGGACGACAGCTGGCAGGACTTTCCGGATCCGATCGTTCCAAACCCGCCGGAGTTGAATTATTATGTCATGGACGACCAGGAATTATTGGATACGATGCTCTCCCTTTATTATGTTCCGCCAGGCGGCCAATGAAAGAAAATTTTGGCTAAACAGTGGTATTCAGGGTTAATTTATATTATAATGTTGAACAGGTTTTGATTTGATTTTGTTAGGAGGACTAACAGTTGAATTATAAAAAAGCAATCAAAATATTGACGGTCATATTGATCGTGCTGGTATTAAGCGCAGGCGGTGTCACGTATGCCCTTTACGGAACATATACGGATTTGAAGGCAAACTCGATCGCGGCGTTCAATACGCCGGCGCCGGCGGCGGTCGCATCGGACGACATCAACTTTGACGCGAATGCAAACGTTGAAACGGTGACCATCGACGGGAAGACTTACCAGAAGAATCCGAATGTGGTCAGCATCCTGATGCTGGGTATCGATTGGGACGGCACGCAGGTCAAGGACGCGACGGGTGCGCGCAGCGATATGATCATGCTGTGCACGGTCGATATGGAAAACAACGAGATATCTTTCCTTTCCATTCCGCGCGATACGCGTACGATCGTGCATAAGGTAGACCAGAAGACGGGCAAGGTGGAATCCAAAGAGTACCTGACAAAGATCAACCATGCTTATATCCTGGGCGGCGGCAACGACACCACGAAATGGGGGCCGCAGAACGCAATGCGCGCTACAGAGGATCTGGTGGAAGTGGAAGGACAGCTCAGTATCCCGATCCAGTACTATATATCCATTGACTTAGAGCATCTGGCAGACCTTGCGGCAGCGCTGGGCGGCGTGGAAGTGACGCTCGACCAGGATTATCCGGATATCGGGAGCAAAGGCGATACGATCACGCTGGAAGGCAATGCGGTTCGCCTCTATTTGCAGAACAGGAAGCAGATGGACGACGGTGAATTGTCGCGCCAGCGCCACGAGCAGGAATTCATGATGGCGATCGCCAAAAAGATCAAGAAGCTGGGCGCGGTGCAGTCCGCATCCAAACTGTTCTCGCAGCTTTCGGGCGACGTGTTGCAGACGAATTTGGGACTTGACCAGATTGTCGCGATGGCAGGCGTGCTCGATAAGATCGGTTCCATCGACAACATCAAGATGGAAACATTTGAGGAACGGGACGACTGCTGGCAGAACTTCCCCGACCCGATCGTGACCAGCCCATCCAAGCTGAATTACTTTATTATGGACGAGGATGAACTGATGACGAAGATGCTGGAGCGTTATTACACACCGGTGGATGGCAGCCCGGGCGGAGCGCTTTCTTCAGGGGAAACGGAATCGCCGAGCGACGATTGAGTAGCATCATGCTTTTATAAGCGTACCTGCATTGCAGGTACGCTTTTTTATTTACAATCCGGGCAAGGCCTTTTTTATGGATTTTTACATGGAATTGGTGTAAAATATAAGGCAGTATCGGAGGGCGGCTATGCAGGATATCAATTTTACGACAAAGACGGATTACCAGATATTTAAAGATTATTGGATGTTTTCGCTGTTTGAAAAAAAGGGCCCGAACGGCAAGATGAATGCGTTTGCCAAATTTGTGACGGTTCTGTGTATCCTTATCGGTATTGCGGTGGTACTGATCATATGCAATTATGCTTTGCTCGACAACGCCATGGGAGTGGTGCCGGTGATTCTTTTAGGGGCGGTCGCGGCTGCTTTCGTATCCTGTTATGTCACCGTGACGAGGACGCAGCCCAAGAGGCAGTACAAGACGGTACAGGAAGCGGTGGAAAACCCGCAGAAGTATACGTTCACGCAAAAGCAGATGGAAGTGCGCGAGTATGATGCGGAAGAAGAACGCGAAACGCTGGCCGAGTTTGCGTATGACGACCTTGTCTATGCGTATGAAACGCCGGTGGCATTTTACCTGTTCATCAATGACATCAATGCATTCCTGATCCCCAAAGGACAAATAGAGGGGATAACGCTGCAGGAGTTTGCATCGTTTTTAAAGGGAAAGCTAGGGAAGCGGTATCTGAAAAGTAAAAAGTGCAGTTAAAGGGAATATGCGGCTGTTGATGGATAACTGGATAGACAGGATCCGTGTCTTTCCTGTATAATAATAGTAATTTGTAAAAGAGCGGTTTGCAAAGCATTTCTAAGGAGATGGAACAAAATGTATGATTTGATTATTGCAGGCTCCGGCCCGGCAGGATTGACCGCGGCGATCTATGCATGCAGGAGCGGCCTTAAAACGCTGCTCATAGAACGTGCGTTTGCCGGCGGGCAAATGGCGATCAGCCATATGATCGATAATTATCCGGGGTTTGAAAACGAAGTAACGGGCGCTGCCCTCGCCAACAGCATGAAGCTGCAGGCGCAAAAATCGGGCGCCGATATGGTCACGGAAGAGATCAAGTCCTTTGAGCTTACGGGCGAGACCAAGAAAGTGGCGACCAGCAAAAATACCTATGAGGCCAAGTCGGTCATTTTGGCGATGGGCGCGGAACCAAAGCGGCTGTGCATCCCGGGGGAAGAAGAGATGATCGGTGCGGGCGTATCTTATTGCGCAACGTGCGACGGCGCCTTTTTCAAGGATGGAGAGGTCGCAGTCATCGGCGGAGGGAATACGGCTGTGGAAGATGCGCTGTATTTGGCAAAATTTTGCAAAAAAATTTACCTGGTGCACCGCAGGGACCAGTTCCGGGCGAGCCCTTCTCTGGTGGAGGCGGCGCAAAAGCTTGATAATATCGAGTTTGTTTTAAACAGTATTCCGCTATCCGTGAACGGGGAATATACGGTGCAGAGTTTGTCCGTAAAGCACAACGATACGGGCGAAGAACGCCAGATCTTTGTAACGGGCGTATTTTTTGCAGTGGGGCAGATCCCCAAGACAAAGCTTGTCGCAGGGCAGGTGGAGCTGGACGAAGGCGGCTATATCAAATCGGATGAAGGATGCAAGACCAACCTTCCTAACGTATTTTGCGCGGGGGATATCCGCAGCAAGCCCTTGCGGCAGATCGTTACGGCGGTGGCTGACGGCGCCGTGGCCGCTACGGCCGCGCTGGGGTTTGAAATATAATTTACAAAGGATAAAAGTGAGGAAAAGCATGGCAAGACTTTTTGGTACGGATGGGGTGCGCGGCATCGCCAATGAAAAACTGACGTCGAAACTGGCGTACGACCTGGGGCGTGCAGGCGCCTACTGCCTGACAAATGAGATACACAGCGCGCGGATACTGATTGGGAAGGACACGCGCGGCAGCGGCGATATGCTGGAATCGGCGATGGTGGCGGGTATCTGTTCCGCGGGGGCGGAAGCTGTCGTGGCATGCACGCTGCCAACGTCCGCGATCGCGTATCTGACGCGGCATTCCGGATATGACGCGGGGGTCGTGATTTCCGCCTCCCACAATACGGTGGAATACAATGGGATCAAATTTTTCAATTCCAATGGATATAAGCTGGCGGACGAGATCGAAGACCGCATTGAAAATATCATTATGAACGATGCGGAAGAGATCCCGCAGCCGACGGGCAAGAAGATCGGCAGGCGGGTACGCCTCAAAAAAGCGGCGCAGGATTATATCGATTTTGTCGTGGAAACGACGGATGTGAACCTGGATGGTTTAAAGATCGTCCTTGACTGCGCGAACGGTGCGGCGAGCGAGGTAGCACCGTGGATATTCAAGCTTTTAGGAGCGGAGGTCATTCCGTACTATAACACGCCGGATGGAAACAATATCAATGAAAACTGCGGTTCCACGCATCCGGAACAGCTGTCGCGGCTGGTATCGGAGCTGGGAGCGGATTTGGGGCTGGCGTTTGACGGCGATGCAGATCGCTTGATTGCCGTGGACGAACATGGCAGCATTGTGGATGGCGATAAGATTATGGCGATCAGCGCGATGGATATGAAAAAACGTGGCGTGCTGAAAAAGGATACGGTGGTCACGACGGTAATGAGCAATATGGGAATGGAAGTGACGCTCAAGGAAAACGGGATCAATATGGTTCGCTCGGACGTCGGCGACCGCTACGTGCTGGAAGAAATGCTCAAGGACGGATACAATTTTGGCGGGGAGCAGTCAGGGCACATCATATTCCTCGACCATAGCACCACCGGGGACGGAATCCTTTCGGGCGTACAGCTTGCGGCGGTCATGAAGCGTGAGGATAAGCCGCTCGCACGCCTTGCGCGGCCTGTCAGTATCTATCCGCAGGTGCTTGTGAACGCGAAGGTGAGCGACGACAAAAAACACGATTATGAAACGGATGGGATGATCGCCAGTGAGATCAAAAAGCTGGAGCAGGAATTCCACGGGGAAGGCAGGGTATTGATCCGGACGTCGGGGACGGAGCCGCTTGTGCGCGTGATGATCGAAGGAAAAGATAAGGATGCGATCACCAAGCACGCCGTTTCCATGGCAAAATTGATTGAAGCACGCTTGAAATAGGAAAGTGAGAAGATAGGGTATATGTGTGGAATTGTTGGGTATGCAGGCGATAAAAATGTGATCCCGGTACTGATCGGCGGACTGCAAAAGCTGGAATACCGCGGCTATGACAGTGCGGGCGTTGCTTATCTTGATGGCGGGAAGATGAACGTCATCAAGGAAAAAGGTAAACTGGCCGGCCTGGAAAAGCTGGTGAAAGGAAAGTGTGCGGAGCATACGATCGGGATCGGGCATACGCGCTGGGCAACACATGGCGAGCCGAGCTGTGCAAATGCGCATCCGCACATCAATATGGTAGGCGATCTGGCGATCGTGCACAACGGCATCATCGAGAACTACCTGCAATTAAAAGAATCCCTGGAGAGAAAAGGGATACGCTTTGTTTCCCAAACGGACACGGAAGTGATCGTGCACCTGATCCACTATTATCTGAAAGACGACCTCAAAGAAGCGGTGTCTACAGCGATTTCCAAGCTGAAGGGCAGCTATGCGCTGGGCGTGATCAGCGAACGGTTCCCGGATGAGATCGTGGCGGTAAGAAAGGACAGCCCGCTCGTTGTGGGACTGGGGAAAGGCGAGAACCTGATCGCTTCGGATATCCCGGCGATCCTTGAGTATACGCGCGATGTGTATTTCCTCAACAATGGCGAAATCGCGGTCATCAAAAAAGACGGGGTGGAGCTGTTCGACGAGGTGCTGAACCCCATCGCATGCGAACCTTATACCGTGGAATGGGATGTTTCCCAGGCGGAAAAAGCGGGTTATCCGCATTTTATGATCAAGGAGATCGAGGAGCAGCCGCGCGTGCTTGCAGATACGTTGACACCGCGTTTAAAAGACGGGGAAGTGTGTTTTGATGAGGTAGGGCTCACAGACGATGCGCTGAAAAAGATCAAAAAAATCACCATCATCGCTTGCGGGACGGCTTATCATGCCTCCTACGTGGGTAAGTATATCATCGAGCGCTTTGCGCGCGTGCCGGTAGAAGTGGAGATTGCTTCGGAATTCCGCTATAAAAACCCGATTATGAATGGGGACAATTTTGTGATCGTCGTCAGCCAGTCGGGCGAAACGGCGGATACGATCGCCGCGCTGCGTGAAGCGAAAAAGCGCGGGGCATATGTGATGGCGATCGCCAATGTGGTAGGATCCACCGTTGCGCGCGAGGCGGACAGCGTGCTTTATACGCGTGCGGGCATGGAGATCGCGGTGGCGTCCACCAAGGCGTACACGACGCAGCTGATGTGCCTGTACCTCTTTTGCCTGAAGCTTGCTTATGCCAAAGGGAAAATGGCGCCGGAAGAATACCGCGCGAATGTGTCGGGGCTTGCCGCTATCCCGGATAAGGTGGCGGATATCCTGGGTCAAAAGGATTTGCTGCAAAAATTTGCTTATGAACATTTTACGGAAAAAAGTGTTTTTTATATCGGGCGCGGACTGGACTATGCGCTTGCAATGGAAGGGTCGCTCAAATTAAAGGAGATCAGCTATATCCATTCAGAAGCCTATGCCGCAGGCGAACTGAAGCACGGTACCATTGCGCTGATCGAAGAGGGAACGCTCGTCGTGGCGGTATTGACGCAGGGGGATTTGATTGAAAAAGCCCTGAGCAATGTCAAGGAGGTAACGGCACGCGGCGCGGTTGTGCTAGTGATCACGCAGGAAAAATATAAGGATATGGCAAAGGATGTAGCGGATAAGCTGATCGCGATCCCGGATGCGGCGGATTTTGCTGCGACAATGACGGCGATCATCCCCATGCAGATATTTGCCTATTATATGGCGGTGCAGAAGGGATGCGACGTGGACAAGCCGAGAAACCTGGCGAAGAGCGTCACAGTGGAATAAAAGAAAGAATATGGAAGAAAATCGGAGCCGGACACAGAGCCGTGTCAAACGAAATAGAAATGAAGCTAAAGTGAAGAAAAAGGCGATATGGGGCTGGGTGCTGGCGATCGTGATCGCGGTGGCGGCGGCATTTTTGATTCGTGCATTCCTGTTCGAGATCATTATGGTGGACGGCCCATCCATGCAGCCTACGCTGCACACGGACGAGCGTCTGGCGGTGGAGAAGGTGACGCGGTACGGAGGGCTTCCGCAGCGCGGGGAGATCATTATCGTGCATTACCCGGACGGGACGAACCGGAACTATGTGAAGCGTGTCATTGCTCTGCCGGGGGAAACGGTGGAAATCAAAGGCAGTACGGTCTATGTCGATGGACAGGCGCTTGAGGAAGCATACGTCAGCCCGGAGCCGTATCAGGATATGCCTGCCGCAGTCGTGCCGGAAGACAGCGTTTTCGTGATGGGGGATAACCGGGCGAATTCGATGGACAGCAGGATGGTCGGCGCGATCCCGCACGACCAGATCGTCGGGCACGCGATGGCGGTTATTTTTCCTTTCGACGAATGGCGTGGGCTGAATAATTGATCGAAAAGCAAAGAAAAAATGGGATTGCCTGCCGGCAGTCCCGTTTTTGTTTATTTAAACGAAAAACCGGGAAAGCAACCCGATGATCCAAATGACAAATGCACTTCCCAAAGGAATGCCAAAAAAGATAAGAAAAAGCGTCAGTGCCCGCTTGCGTAACCGGCGGGAAGACATATCCTCCTGCGATTCGTCTTCTGGCGTTTCGACAGCCAAAAAATTCTCCAGTATCTCCCGGGCGCGCGAAAGGTCTGCTTGATCCACATAAAGCTTCTTACCGTATACGGAATAACCGGAATAGATGCTGACATAATCCCCGGCAAGCGTTTTAGACCGAGCCAGGACAGGGATACCCTCCTGCTCTAAGATATTGGTGAGGATTTTACTATTAAGGTCGTCCGTGGAATACAGCAGCACCGGATGCATAGCGTGCGGCGTTGGTTCTTCGGGCGGGGCAGGAAGCTGATCTACAAGCCCGCAGCCGCAGTCAGAGCATACGGAATACCCCTCATCATATTCAGCACAGCACTTCGGACAAAAAGGCATGGTCTACACATCCTTTCTTTTGCCGGTTTCCCTTTCTTTCTTCTCCAGGCGATCCATGATTTTTTTCTGCTGTTTTTTCATGAGGACGGAAAACGCTCCCTTGGTGACGATATGCTCGATCCCTTTCATGATGAACGGCATCAGGATGACGTTTACAGCGATCACAACAGTCTGGGGCAGGCTCAGAGGCGAAATATCGAAGAAGCCGCGCAGGAAAATGAGGCAAAGCACAAAGACGCCGATGGAGCTGCCCAATATGATCTTGCGCGCCGTGGTGAACGGCTGGCTCACCTTGACGACGACCCACAGGCCCGCCGCCACCGCAAGCATCATGCACATGGTGGAAACGGAGTCGGGCGAATACTGGAAAACGCCCCCCAAAAGGTCGACCACTAAAATACTGATGACGACGCACAAACCACCGGGAAGTGATTTTTCCAGGATGCTGATGAGAAAATGCTTTTCGATGGGTGCGTAATTTGGCTCCAGGGCAAGGAAAAATGCCGGGAAACCGATATTGACAAAGCTGATCAGCGTAAGCTGGAGCGGCGTGAACGGATAGCTGCTGTCCACCAAAATGAGCGTCATAAGCGCGATCAGAACGGCGTAGACTGTTTTGGTAATGAAAAGCGTGGCTACGCGCTGGATATTGTTGATGACCTTGCGGCCCTCGTTGACGATGGAGGGCATGGTTGCAAAATTAGAATCCAGCAGCACGAGGTTGGAAATATTTTTGGCAGCGTCGCTGCCCGAAGCCATGGCAATACTACAGTCTGATTCCTTGAGAGCCAGTACGTCATTGACGCCGTCGCCCGTCATGGCAACGGTATGATCCTGCCTTTTGAGCGCGGCGATCAGTTCTTTCTTCTGGTTGGGCGTTACGCGCCCGAATACGCTGTATTTCTTAGCCGCCTCGTCGATTTTTTCCGGGGTATCGAGCGTGGTAGCGTCTACAGCATCCGGGTTTTTGACGCCCGCGCGCCGCGCGATGGCGCTTACCGTAACCGGGCTGTCGCCGGATATGATTTTGATATCTACTTTTTGCTGCTCGAAAAATGCCAGCGTTTCCGCCGCATCTGTCCGGATCCGGTCGGCGATCATAATAAAAGCAAGCGGATGCATGCCCTGTGGGACTGCGTTATCCTCTGCAAAATAGTCGCTGTGCGCGAGTACGAGCACCCGGTAACCGTCCTGTGCATACTGATCCGGATCGACGCCTTCAAAAGGTTCCGGAAAAATAAATTCATATGCGCCGAGAAGGTAAGTCCCGCGATCTTCAAAGGCCACGCCGCTGTATTTGCGTGCAGAGGAGAAGGGGATGATATGCTTGACGGCGTAATCAAAGCGCTTGCCGAATTTTTCGCGGATGGCATTCATGGTCGCATTGTCATCGGGCAGCGCCCCGGCCATATTGGCGAGAAGATTGGGAATATCGGCCTTGCGCAGCGGCACGATATCTTCTACCTGCATGCGGCCTTCGGTAATCGTGCCCGTTTTATCAAGGCACAACACGTCTACGCGCGCAAGCGTTTCAATGCAATATAAATCCTGTACCAGCGTGTGTTTGGTGGCCAGGATGACCGCGCTCGCTGCGAGGGAAATACTCGTCAGCAGGATGAGCCCCTCCGGGATCATACCGATCAGCGCACCCACGGTTTTGACGGTATTGTCCGCAATGGGAAGCCCGACGGCCAGCCACTGCTTTAAGAACAGCAAAATACCGATGGGGATGATAATAATGCTGATCACCTTCAGTATTTTATTCAGTGCGCTGCGAAGCTCCGAATGACGCTTTTTCGTGACCTTGGCGTCTGCGGAAATTTTGTTGGCGTAATTGTCCAGCCCAACGTGTTCCACGCGCGCATAGGCATTGCCTGAAACAACGAAGCTGCCCGAATAAAGAAAATCGCCGGGAGATTTGATGATGACGTCAGATTCTCCGGTGATCAGGGATTCGTTGACTTCAAGCGTACCTTCCAAAAGGATACTGTCTGCGCTGATCTGGTTGCCTGTCTTCAGCAGCATGATATCATCTAAGACAAGCTCTGTAACGTTTATGGTGCTTTCCTTGCAATCCCGCACGACCGTCACCTTGGCTGTGACGAGGACGGAGAGCTTATCAAGCGTTTTTTTGGTAGTGAGCTCCTGCACGAGCCCGATGATCAGGTTGCCGCCGACAACGAGAAGGAACACAAGTTCCTTGATGTAGCCGGTCATCACAATGAGTACGGTGAACACCGCGTTTAAAATATTGAAAAACGTCAGGAAGTTATCCTTGAAAATCTGCCGGTAAGTTTTTGTCGTATGCGTATTGTATGCGTTGGTGAGGCCCTGCTCGACACGCGAACGAACCTGCTCCTGGGTCAGCCCGGACTTGCACGGCGACTCGTAGCGCTGGATATCTGCCATAACGTCCCTTTCGATAACAATTATTGTAGTGTTATTATATCATATTTTATGGAGAGTGTATGAAGAAAGGCGAACGATTTCATGACGAAAACATAAAAAATTACGAAATTTGGATTGAAAAGTCGGTTAGTCGTTTATATAAGGGAACAAAGAAGCCCATAGCGGGGGAGATGAGAAAGATGCATGCACCGCAAAATTTAAAATATACGAAAACGCATGAGTGGATCGCTTTTTTAGAGGACGGAAAGGCAAAAATAGGGATCACGGATTATGCGCAGCAGGCGCTGGGCGATATTGTGTATGTGAGCCTGCCACATTCCGGGGAAGAGTATAAGAAAGGCGACATCTTCGCGGATGTAGAATCTGTAAAAATGGAAGCCGAGATATACATGCCGATGGACGGCAGGATCCTGACGGCGAACATGGGTCTTGTACAGCAGCCGCAAAAGGTAAACGAGGACGCATACGGCGCGTGGCTGGTGGAAGTGCGCGGTTTAAAGGACGAAGGCTGGATGAATGCTGACGAATATGGGAAATTTGTAGAAGGGCTTTAAAAAAACGGTTAAAATTAGGAGAGTGGAAATTATCCGCTCTTTTTTTATAAAAACTTTTGCAAGATATTAAAAATGTGATATAATATTTCTCACGGAGGCATAGCTCAGTTGGTCAGAGTACCTGCTTCACATGTAGGGGGTCGCTGGTTCGAGCCCAGCTGTCTCCACCACATCGGTCATATCCGAACCTCTTCCTCTTGAATGAAGTGTTCGGAATGACAATCAGTTTAAGGACAGGCGGTGAGCCTGTCCTTTTTGCGTAAACCCCAATATCAGCATCTTGGAAGAAAGCGTTTGTAAGCAATGCTATTCGATCAGGCCCAGCTCCCGTGCCTTTAAAACCGCGTCCATCGCGTTGTTGACGTCCAGCTTCTTGTAGGCAAGCGACGTGTGCGTTTTGATGGTGGGGATGGAAAGCCCGGTCATTTCGGAAATCTCCGCGTTTTTGTAGCCTTGGGATAAAAGCTCCAGCATATGCTTTTGCTGTCCCGAGAGCTTCACCGGCTTATCCTTTTTGCCAATCCCCGCAATGTAACCAACGTGGCTGCCCGCAAAGCTGTGCGCGGCAAGCATAACCTCGCTTAAGTACGCGCGGGTGAGCGGGCCTTTGTAACCGTTATCGCTCAATTTAGATAATATCCGTTTTAATATGGGAACGACGCCCGCCCCTTCGTCGGCAACCACACGTATGAAACCATACGGCTGTAATACCGCAAGCGTTTCTATAAGCTGGGTTTCGGCTTCCTTTTTGCGGCCAAGCGCCCAGTAAAGCGCCGCGAGGATGGCCCCTGCCTCGCACCTGTCCAGAGGGCGGCTTAAGTTTTCGCCAAACTTCTTCAGGAGCGACAGGTAATGCAACGCGCGCTCGGTATTGCCCGTCGCGATATATGCCCGCGCCGTGGTGAAGTGCTGGAAGGAACGGAAAAACTCGATGTGGTTCGTCTCCGTCACATAATAGCTATTCAGCCATTCGTGCGCGGCGGCTTTGTCGCCGTCCAGCAATTTCAGTTTGGTTTGATAGGCCGTCAGGTTGGGAATGAAGTATTGCGCGCAGGCATCCACAAATGCGCACAGTCCGTCCATCAGGCTCTCCGCTTCTTGCCTGCGCCCAAGCTGCCAGAGTGCGCTGTGCTGGAGTATCATTACGCAGATTCGGCCGTCCGCCTTGCTTTCCCTGGTGAGCAGGGCCATGACGCTTTCGTTTTCGCAAAGCGCCTCATTAAGGTGATTTCTCTCGTACGTAAAGCACGCGAGGATGCCCGGGCGCAGGTATTCCCACTCCGGGCCGAGCAGCGGCGCGAACGTGCCGTCTATTTTGGAAAGTATTTTAGGATCGAGCGCGATCTCCGAATAGTCCCTGTTACTGCGGTGCATATACGGAAGGTTGTGCGTAAAGGACGCGATATTCGTTGCAAGCCCCTCCTGCGTGAATTTTTTCAGCACTTTACCGAATACGGTATATAGCTGCACCTGCTTTTTCAGACTTTTGCGGTAGTCAACATGGAAGGCCAGCATGGCAATGCGCGGCAGGTTGCGCATGATTGCGTCCATGTGGAACGCATATTCTTCGTGGCGGCTGGTGAGGTAATAATACCATGCGTAAAGCACATGCAGCGATGAAGCGCTGGCTACGGTCACGCCCAAAGAGGGTGCGCCGGAAGAAGCAATTATAACAGGGATCGCCCCCGGAGCGGAGGTAGCGATCACCGCGCAGCTTCTTGACGAAACGGGCGCGTTCACCAATGAAATATCCAATACCGTAATCGAAATCACGGGAGAAGCGGCAGCGGACGCTTTCCATCCGTATTTCTGGATACTGATCGTCGTTATCATCGCGGTGGTGGTCATTGTGGTGGTCGTGCTCGTGACAAGGTCAAAGCGCGCCCGGGGCAGAAGAAAATAATTCCGCCGGACAAAGGCATACAAAAAGGGAAGAACAGGCCGCATACCGGAAGGAACTATCCCTTCCGGTATACCTGTTTTGCAGTTTCTTGCAGGCGGTTCCGGAAATATCCGTCTGCAAGAAATTACAGCAGGATAAAAGCAAGCCCCGCGCATGGCGGGGAAGCCGACGATAACATGGGAGGAAAAAGGATGAAAACACGTTTTGGAAAAAAGATCGTTGCGCTGGCAAGCGCGGTGGCGATGGCATTATCGCTGCTGCCTGCGGCGCTGCCCGCCATGGCGGAAAGCGGCGGGCAGGAGTCTGGGAATCAGGACGCGGCAAATGCGCCGCTCGTTGCGCAAAGCGGGACCGCAACGCCCGAAAATGCGCTTGATGATTGGAAGTACAAGGATTTCGGCATCCCGTATTTGCCGTCTTTGCCCGACCGGGAGGCGTTTACATCGGATGAGCAGCCGCTCAAAGGCTTTGAGGGGACGGCCATGTCCCGGCTTTTCGTGGGCTATATGAACAAAAGCAAAGCGCAGCAGGGCAGTTATGCCGTGTTTGACACCATGCCCGCCCGCAGCGCGCAGGGGGCGACCATCAGCGGCAGCGGCGCTGCGGGATACCTTGACGCTTCGCCCGTGAGCGCTCCCGCGGAATACGCCTCCCTCCGGGTGGACAACTCCAAATACCGTACGCTCAATACCGTTTCCCTCGATATGGGAACGAACGCGGACGGGTCGGGCGGCATCCCCCCGGTGATCTGCGAGGCTGTACTGCTGACGGGCAGGGAGAAGGGCGTCGCTAACGCCAAGAATACAAGCTGGCTGGGCGTGGTCACGCTGGTGAAAAAAGGAAACGGCTATGTTCCCCAAAGCACAAGTTATACAAAGCTGGCAAATTCAAATACCAGGATCGGCGAAATCGACGTACGCGCCGCGCAGGGGCTGAACGCCGTCTGCGCGGGCGATTACGACGGCGACGGGATAGACGAGCTGGCGGTGTATGTGCCGCGGTTTGATAATCCCTATATCCAGGTTTACGACATCGGGATAAACGGAGACATCGCAGAGGGCTCCCGCATTCCGCTTAACGATCTGCACACGGACAACGATTGGGCGCAATACAACTTTGCTTTTTCCGGCTGGAACCTGCCAATCGTAAACCTTGGCACCTCCGGCCTTGCGCGCGCAGACGGGGGCACCAGAGACCACCTTGTGGTGAGCGCGTGCCTTCCGCGCAGCGACGCGGAGTCTTATAAAGGGCACAGCCAGCTTCCCGCGCTCGCCGTTTACGAACAGGACGGAAGCGCCATGAAGCGCCTGTTCTTCGACCATCTCGATTACGGCGATTATTATATGCGCTTTCCCGCAACCGTGGAGGCGGATGTGAACGGCAACGGAACCGGCGAGCTTGTGGTCGCCGGATACGCGGATACATGGACGGATACGAAAAAACAAAAGCTAAAAGACCATCCGTTCCAGAAGTACTGCGTCAACCTGCTTACCTGGGACAAAGACGCGGATGCCTACCGCATGGCCTATACCAAACCCATGGAATACACGCCCACGGGCAGCGTAAAAAAGGCAATGGCAGCGGACAGCGCTTATGCCATGAGCGAGCCGGTCGCGCTTACGGCAGCCGCTTTAAGCGAGGAGACGGATAACGACTACCTGCTGCTCGAGGGCGCGGTGCTGTCGTTTTCCGCGACTAACAACGCACAGAAAGCAGACGGCGAGCAGATGCAGCTTGCGGGCGGAAAACTGACAGGGACATTTGAGATGAGGATGAATCCCCAGACGGTCACGGTGAGTCACGCGGTTTCCGGCCGTTTTGCCGCAGACCACGCGGGCAGCGAGCAGATCGCGCTTGTGTGGAACGACAATTATTCCCGGCCCGGCGCTGTCGTGGACGGCAGCATCACCTGGCTGTGGATGGAAAACAACGTCGTGACGCAGCACGATACCAACACCCAATACCTGAAAACACGCTCCGCAAGCAGGAACGGCACATTCCTTTCCCTTGCGCGGGTGGAGGATACGGAGCACCGCGCCAACTACAAATATATGGAAAAAAGCTATGGCTGGAGCGCGCCGGACGCGCTCATGGCCCTGCCCGCAGCCCCTTACTGGAAGGAACTTCCCTACGAGAACGGCGTGGGAGACGTTACGTTCTCGGTCAGCAATACCTACGAGCTCCCGCCCCCGGCAGGAGAAAGCATGAACTATTCGGTGGGCTCAACGGGCTCGCTCACCGCCATGGCGGGTGCGGGCGCGTTGGGCAGCGAGGCCCTGGCGGGCTTTTCGACCGACCTGAACGGCACGCTGGCAGCCAGCGGCGAGCTGCGGGACAGGCTCTCCAACCGCAACACCCAGACCTTCAGAGTACCGGTGGATGAAAACCATGTGCTGGTGTATGCCACGCCCATCGTGACCTATAAGTACAAGGTATGGCTCCCAGCTTTCCGGGTGACGGAGGAGACCGCTAAAAAATACAAGGAGCTGGCAAACAGCGACACGCTGAAAAACGAGAACGGAACCGTCTACGATGTCGGCGACACCGTGCCCGCGGGCTGGTACAGCTACAACATCCACGTGCCCTATTCGCCCACGTATTCGCTCATCCCCATGGATCAATACAACGAGGCGTACAAAAGGCACAACCTGGGCACGGACAAGCTCGATATGAGCGCCTACGACTTTACCGTGGGCGACCCAAGTACCTATCAGCGCGGTTTTTCCGATATCGCGCATTATGACAGCGCGGAAAACATGGTTTCCTCCCCCAAAAACATCGCCACGGGCGGCGCGGACAGCCAAATCGATTTCCCAGGCGCCGCGGGGATCGAATGGGACGGAACGGTGGGCATCCAGGTCTCCGACTCCGTACAGGCTGGGATAACCGGGCAGGTACAGTTTCTCGGCAGCGAAAAAACAGGGTTGTCCGGTGGATTCGCCGAAAGCCGGGGTGCAAACATAAATATGCGCGCAGGCTTTAACTTTTCCATTGGCACGGGCGCGTCCATTAACCCCCTGCCCACGGGTTACGGCGATTACGGCTACCAGACCACAATGGGCGTGTGGCCGTGCGTGGGGCAGGGCGCGCTGCTCACCACCGGCTTTATCGTAGCGCCCAAAGCGGACGCTCCGCCCAAACCGCCGGAAAACCCGTACGTATACGAAACGGGGATGCAAACTAACGGCAAGGCGTTCCTGGTGCTGGCGTGGAATGAGCCCACCGCCTCCGATACCCGCCTTGCGAGCGAGTACGAAGTGTTTTATAAAAACACGGGTGCGTCGCCCAGTGACTACCAGACGGTCGGCAAGGTAGAAGCCATGAAGCAGAACTTTATGACCGTCACCGGCCTCATGCCGGGCACGACCTACGATTTCGCGTTCAAGGCCCTGCCCCTTAACGGGCAAAACGGCGGGCTTTCTAGCCCGCTGACCGCCACCACGGCCAAGGCCGCCACGCTGCACGTCGATCCCACAACGCCGGCGGATTATTATGCAACACCGAACCCCCAGGGGACTATTGACTGCAACCTTACTGTGAAAGCATCAGAATCGGATGGGGGCAATTTGATTGAATACAGGTGGCAAAAATACGAGGTAAGCGAAGGCTACATTGGCGAATGGGTAGACTTGGGCATAGACACAGATACCTGCTACGAAAGGCTATCGTCTGGGGACGACGGAGCCAAATACCGCTGCGTGGTTTCCTCGCGTGTCGACAAACATTTTCAGTACAGCGCCGAGACACAAACAGTGATCTCTCGCGTGGCAACCGTGCATGTGGGGGCCGACCCACGCTTCTCCGTGGCCCTTTCGGCGAAGTCGGCGGACGGTGCCGAGCTGCCACGGGAACGCGGCGGTGCGTACTTCCTGCGCTCCGGCGGGAAGGTGACGCTTAAAGCGGAAGTGACCAAGAAGAACGTAACAGACATCAGCGACGGAACCTTATCCCTGTTCTGCCGCAAGGACGGGGGTGCGGAAACGTTGATCGCAAGCGGCCTAACGCCTGCGAACGGCATTGTGACGCACGAATGGACGCCCTCGGAGTCCGGCGGGTACGATCTGGTTGCGGTCTATACAGGAACAGGCAGCTCTTTTATAAGCGGCGCACCGGAAAATACGCCCGCCGAGCCGACGGCTGGGCCTACCACTTCGCCCACGCAAACGCCGGATGAAACACCCACGCCAACTGCGACGCCGACGGAGCAGCCGACGCTGACGCCTGACCCGCCAGTTGAGCCTGCGGACGAAAACACCGCAGGCCCTGCCAGCCTTCATGAACCGGGGATAGAGCCGCTGGCGCTGACCGCTGCGGAGGACGCGGCTGAACCAACAACGGCGGCCACATTGGCTGAGCCATCGGCAACCGCAACACCGGAGGCTACGGCAGCACCGGCGGAGGCTCCTGCGCCCACCCAAACGAGAACGGCGTCGCCTCAACCAACAGAGACTACTTCTACCGTCCCAACGCCAACCGCAGCGGTTGGACCTGCACAGCTCACCGAAGCGGCAGGCAGTGCCCGCAGCGCAGCGAACATCGCTGTGTCGGCTCCCATCGCCATACATGTGGGCCTGATCAGAGACGAGGGGTATCTCGTTCGCTACGAGCTGAACGGCGGCACGAACAGCGCGGCCAACCCGAACGCCATCGGCAGGAATGCCGCCCCGACTGCGCTTGCGGATCCCACGCGGGTGGGCGCGACGTTTGACGGCTGGTATGACGACGCGGCATTTAAGCAAAAAATTGAGTACGTCGATCCCATGCGCATCGCGCAAAAGCTGGCAGGCGGCAGCGGGCCGTATGTGCTGTACGCAAAGTGGACGGCGACGGAGTATGATATTACGTATGACCTGGACGGCGGGACCAACCACCCGGATAACCCGGACAAGTACACGCTGCTGGACGGCGCTATCCTGCGCGAGCCGGAGAAAGCGGGCTACCGCTTCATGGGCTGGTATTTTGAGAGCAGTAGTCCCAGCGCCGATGTGGACAAGACAAAATCCGTCTATTCCCTGCCGCTCCTTGACAAAAAGGGCGACTGGGTGGACGCGGATGTGACCCTGCGCGCAAAGTGGGAGGCCATAGAATACCCCATCACCTATCACACGCCTTTCGCGGACGGCAAGGGCAGCAACCCCGACACCTATACCGTAGAGGATACTGTGATGCTGAATAATGTGGATTACACGGGCAAGCCGATCGAATTCAAAGGCTGGTATACGGACGCGGAATATACGACCCAAATTACGCAGATCGCGGCGGGAACCACCGGTCCCCTCTCCCTGTACGCCAAGCCCGGATTTAAGAACGCTATGCTCCATTTCCAGCCGCTCGGCGGCGAATACAGCGGCGACAACCCGTATATCGCAGCTAAGGATACGGATGTCCCCTTGAGCTCCGCAACCCGCCAGGGGTTTGACTTCTCCCTTTGGTGCGGGCAGGCAAAGACCGTGAACGGCGAGGTGGTGGCGGACGATAGCGACGTGAGCCAAAACTACGCCGCGGGCGAATCCTATCATCTCAATCCGGCGAAGTCGCTGCACACACTGTACGCTGCGTGGACGCCCGCAGCCGGGCAGGTGGAGCTCCATTGGCTCGACCCGTTGGACGATGAGGAGGTCTACCAGAACTACGGCGTCAAGGGGCAAAAGATCGCCGATCCGGGCGTTACGCCCGATCACTACGGCTATGCGTTCGACGGTAAGTGGTACAGGGATAAAGCGCTCACCCAGCAATGGAATTTTGGGAGCGATACGGTTCCCACAAACCTCACAGGCGGCGGCTTTACGCTGTACGCGGGGCTGCGGGAGATGTATTACAATGTCTCCTTTGAGCCGAACGGCGGTACCGCCGTCCCTGCGCAGCGGGTGCAGGAAGGCAAAACGGTGGCAAAACCTGCCGATCCGGCGCTGCAAGACAAAATGTTCCTCGGCTGGTACGAGGACGATGCGCTGACCATCCCCTATGATTTTGCCAGCGAGGTGCAGTCGGACCTTACATTGTACGCCAAATGGCGCCCACGCGGGCCGGTGAAGCCCGCTCCCGGCGACAGCAAAATCCTCGGCATCGAAGACGGCAAAACGTACGCCCACGGCAGTACGTTTGAATTCACGGCGGTTGGTGCGGGTATGGACAACGACCATCCCATCGAGGGCGACGAAAGGCATGTACCCAAAAGCTGGTCGGTCAACCCGTCCGGCACGTGGAGCGGGCCGCCCTACACCGCCTCGTTTGAAACGAAAGATATGGCGATGGGCGCGCATACCCTCACTGTGACCTTTGCACTGGAGCGGTATGAAAGCGGCGCATGGAAGGATACGAACGACACGGTACAGGCGCAGGTCACATTCACGCTTGCCGAGAATGCGTCGGAATCAACGCATACCCCCACACCCGGCGGTGGTGCGAAGACGGGCGACGAGACCCTGCCTGTTTGGATTTGGCTCGCAATCGCGGCGGCTGCCGCGGTATGCCTTGTTTTCCTGGGAAGAAAGCTGTTGAAAAGACAGTAAGACTCTTTACCGGACGGGAAAGAGCGCCGCGCGAGCCTGTGAAACCCGCCTGCCGTCTTGACAAGTGCGGATGTGCTTGCAATACTGAAAGTGAAGAAAAGAGAAAGCGTGGAAAAAGCCATATGAAAAAAACCTGTTTTGTGTTGATTACCGCATTGCTTTTGTTCGGCATAACGGCCTGCGGGGCGCAGCCTCAGCAGGGAGAAATCGCGAATGAAACGTCCGTTCCGCCTGTGCAGCCGTCGCAGGCGGAACAGGAAAGCGTGAAGGTATCGGACGTGTCCGCCAAACAGCCGACCGAACAGACGGTTGCCGCAAACGAAGAGGTTTACGCCCTGCTCGATTTTTCCGACGAACGGGAAAAGGAGTGTGCGCAGAAAGGGCTTCTTGCCGCGCCGGACGCACTGGAAATCAAGGATGAAAACGGCAAAATCGTGTGGAGCCAGACGGCGTACGCATTCCTCGAGGGAGACGCGCCGGACACGGCGAACCCCAGCCTGTGGCGCAACGCGCAGTTAAACCACATCTACGGCTTGTTTGAGGTAACGGACGGCGTCTACCAGGTGCGCGGGTACGACATGACCAACATCACGTTTATCAAAGGCGACACCGGCTGGATCGTGTTCGACCCGCTGATGAGCACAGAATGTTCTGCTGCGGCGCTTGCCTTGGTAAACGAAACGCTGGGCAAACGGCCTGTTACCGGCATCGTCATGAGCCATCCGCATGTGGATCACTACGGCGGGATCAAGGGAATCGTGTCGGAGGAAGATGTTGTGGAACGCAACATTCCCATCATCGTGCCGGAGGGCTTTCACGAGCACGCGGTGAGCGAGAATGTATACGCGGGCAACGCCATGGGCAGGCGCGCGGGCTATCAGTACGGCACCATCCTGGAGCCGGGGGAAGCGGGCTCCCTTTCCATCGGCATCGGCATGGGGCAATCAAAGGGCACAGTCTCCTATATCGTGCCCAACGACGAGATCACCAAAACGGGCGAGACGCGCACAGTGGACGGGGTGAAGATGGAATTTCAGATGACCCCGGGCACCGAGGCTCCGGCGGAAATGAACACGTGGTTCCCGCAGAAAAATGCGCTGTGGCTGGCGGAAAACTGCACGGGTACGCTGCACAACCTGTATACGCTGCGGGGGGCACAGGTGCGCGACGGCAGCGCCTGGGCCGGGTACATCATGGAGGCGGCTGCGCGCTACGGCGATGAGGTGCAGGTGGTGTTCCAGTCGCACAACTGGCCGCACTGGGGCAACGATATCATCGGCGAATACATGGAAAATACGGCAGCCATGTACAAGTTCATCAACGACCAGACGTTGCTGTATATCAACCAGGGCTATACCTCGGATGAGATTTCAAACATGATTGAATTGCCGGCGGCGCTGGAACAGAATTGGTATACGCGGCAGTATTACGGAACGGTGGCGCATAACGCGAAAGCGGTCTACCAGAAATACATGGGCTGGTACGACGCGAATCCCGTGAATTTAAATCCGCTTTCGCCTTCGGACAGCGCCAAAAAATACGTGGAGTACATGGGAGACACAAACGAGGTGCTGAAAAAAGCCAAAGAGGATTTTGCAAGCGGCGAATACCAGTGGGTGGCGGAAATCACGAACGTGCTGGTGTTTGCCGATCCGGGAAACGAGCAGGCGCGGTATTTGTGCGCGGACGCGCTCGAGCAGCTTGCCTACCGGGCGGAATCGGGCACATGGCGCAACGTCTATCTTTCGGGCGCAAAGGAGCTGCGCGAGGGTACGACAAACGACCTGGCCAAAAAAGCAACGGGCAGCGCCGACCTGCAGATGGCCATGACGCCGGAAATGATGCTGGCCCAGATGGGGATATTGCTTGACGCGAACGCTGCTCAAGATTTGAACCTTACCATCAACTTTGATATCACGGACGGGGAGCCGTATCTCGTGACGGTCAAAAACGGCGTGCTGCTCTACCAAAAAGGCACACGGGCGGACGACGCGGACGCGACGCTCACGCTGCCGCGGTCGGCGATGTTTTCGATCCTCGCCAAAGACGAAACAAAACAAAAACAGAATATCACGGTCGAAGGAGACGGGGATATTCTGCAAAAGCTGACGGAACATATGGTGTCCTACGAGTTCTTCTTCAATATCGTGGAGCCGTAATGCGGTAAGAAATTGACGATTTGCCTATGTCCGGTACAGGCAGGCGTCTCCTAACCGGCGATTGCGCGATAAGAGAATGGCCAAATTTTTATAATGCAAGTAAGAAGCCGCCCATAATACAGAGGATCGCACCTGCCACAATCAGGAGCCAACCGACGATTTTGCTTAGTAAGGTTCCGAATTTTGCATTTTTTTCAAAGAACATGATCAGCGTAAACAGCCCCATCCAAAAGAGGTTCATCATCCCCAGGGGGAAGAGCACGACCATAAGCGCCCAGCAGCAGCCGATGCATTCCATGCCGTGTTTCATGCCCATCAGAAGCGCGCCGGAGCCGCCTGCTTTCCAGTTATGCAGTACAAAGGCGAGCGGATGCTGGCACCCGCGCATACAGGCGTTTTTGAGCGGGCTTAGCTGGTAAACGCCCGCGACCAGGAAAATGACGGCTACGCCGATGAGCGTGTGCGTCCAACTGGTAAAGCAGCCGCCGATCAAGGCGATGATTCCTTCCCCGACCAGCCAGCAGACTACGCCGAACAGCGCCCACAAAAGGACGTAGCCGAGGATGAACAGGTAAGTAGGGGAGTTGCCGAAGCCTTGCGCGCGGCGGCGTTTACTGATCGTATCGAAAGCGAAGATCATCGGTACCGCCGTGGGCAGCATCATGCCGATACACATGACGATCCACATCGGCACAAACATCGAAAAAGGCGGCATTGTGGGAGAATAGGCGGCTGCAGCCAGCCGCTCTGCCATTTGCGCATCCATTTCCGGATCGGCCGCGCCCGTCATGTCCATAGACATACCGTCCATACCGCTTGAGCTGGCATTGACGGCAGTATAGATCCATGCGCATACCGTTAAGGCAATGATAACGATGAGCACGATGGCCTGCTGTTTGTTGAGATGAAATTTTTTTGCCTGTTCCATGAAAATCCCTTTTTATCCTTTGATTGCTTATTTCTGATAGTCCTGTATCGAAGCTTCGGAAAGATTCCCGCCGGACATGCGGAACACGCGGTTGCCGTAGCCCACGTTATCAAGCTCGTGCGTAGCCATTAATATGGTGCTGCCTTCGGCACGGATTTCCGTGAAAAGCTCCATCACCTCGCGCGTGGTATCCTCGTCGATATCCGCCGTGGGTTCGTCCGCGAGCAGCAAAAGAGGTTCATTTATCAGCGCGCGCGCAATGGCGACGCGTTTCATTTCACCGCCGGAAAGCTGGGATGGATAGCTGCCTCCCCGTCCCTTAAGGCCGACTTTCCCGAGCAGCATTTCCGCCCGCGCCGCGCCGTCGCCCTCGCGTTTGTGTAAGAAATAAGGCAGGCGGACATTATCAAGGGCGGTCAAATTTGCAAGAAGGCTCAGGCCCTGCGGGATATACCCGAGGCTGGTGTTGCGGACATACGCCATTTGCTTTTCATCCTCTGTCCAGAATTCTTTTCCATTCAATAGGATGCGGCCGGACGTGGGGTGCAAAAGTCCGGCGATCATATTGAGGAGCGTGGATTTTCCACTGCCGGATTTTCCGATGATACTGACAAAGTCGCCCGCCTCAACGGAAAAGCCGGCTTTGTTTACGGCTGTAAAAAAATTTTTTTCGCCCCGGCTGTATTTTCTGGTGACCTGCTCACATTTCAGTAACATCATTCATTCTCCCTTATCGTGAAATATGTATCCGTCTTGCTTAGGCGGACTGCCGAATAGAGGCAGGAAAGCGGCCCGATGAGAACGGAGATGCCCGCGCTTATAAGCAGGTTTACCAGGACGGAGCCTGCGCCGGGCGTCAGGTAAGGAAGGCCCATGGACGTCGCGATGAGCGTTTGGAACGGAAACAGGATGAGGCACGCTGCAAGCAGGCCGCATGCCGTTCCGATCGCTGCGGTAATGAGCGACTCACAGAGGATGACGCCTGCGATCTTGCCCCGGGTGGCGCCTAGCGCGCCCAAAAGGGCAAATTCTTTTTTGCGTTCGTTGAAGGTAATGGAGAACACGAACAACAACACGAGTACAGCGACCACCCACAGGAGGATCGTGATGGCGAGTGTAAGGCTACTGGTATCTAAAAGCTCGCCTGCGATATTACGCATGAAATCGTCGGATATCACCACATCTGTGTGAGGGAAACGGTCGATGATTTCGTCTGCGACCTGCGTGGCGTCCGCATCCGCGTCAAGGCGGATCAAAATGGACGATACCAGTCCCTCGCCGCTGCCGGCGGGGTGCACAGCCTTTTCGCCGGACAGGTCGATCATATGCTGCGCCGTATCTGTGGTCATAAAGATGGAAGAGTCAAAGCCCATACCTGTCTCCGCCAGCTTCGCGGCTACCTGAAACGGCTGGCCGTAGAAATACACCTCGTCTCCCGGCTCGGCGAGCACAAGGCTGCCGACTACCACCTGGCCGCTGCCAAGGGGCTCGGACAGGGTATTGGTCATCCAGGGCGCGATCGTGAAATCGGTAGCCGGGTCATAGCCGATCAGCTGTACGGGTACCGTGCAGCAGGCGGCGTTCAGGGAAGCGATAAAAAGCTGGGGAGAGGTCTGCGCCACACCGTCGATTGAGGAAAGGCCGTCTATTATACCGTCTTCCAGATAAAAGGTACTGGGTTCGCTGCGTAAAAGGGAATTTTGCAGGTCTGTGCCGCTGCCTCGCGGTACGACCATCAGGTCGGCGCCGATCCGTCCGGACATGCTTTCGATCCCGCTTTTCAGGCTTTGTGTCAGTATACTGCCGCAAAAAAGGGCAAAAGCAAAGACGGCGACAATGATTGCGAGCCCCATGGTACGCATGGGTTTGCGCCGGACATTTGCAAAAGCCAGCGCAGCGCCGGTCAGCCGTTTTACTTTCATTGACCGGTACCCGCCTTTTTGATCCCGGCGAACACCTGCGCTACGCCGCACACGATGATCAATACACAAACCACGATGATTCCGGGCTGCGTGCCCATATGGCAAGGCATGGTCGCGTTTTTACAGACGCCGATAAAGCTGGTTGACATTAAGACTGTTACCAGCGCGAGCGCGAGGGATTGCAAGCCTAAAACAATACAAGCCTGTGCCTTGCGGAAGAAAAGGGAAAGTACGCCTGAGAAAATAATCAGGACTCCGGCCGCCGTGGTAAAAAGCCCCGTATAGTGGCAGGCCATGGGTACGGCGTTACCGTTTGCAAGCTCCAACGTTTTATCGCATACGGGCAGGATGAACTGTACGGTCAATATGAGCAATATACCCAAAACAAGCGTAATGATTCCAAATACGTTTTTTTTCATGGAGAACACCTCTGGTTTGATTTCAGCAGGATGGTAAGCCCCGCCGATCCGAGGCTTACCGTCCTTCACGCTTTATTTTTCGCAGCGGTCATATTTGATGCCGATCGGGGACTCGGGAACCCATACATACCGGCCGTAAAAAGCGTTGCGGCCCGTATTGTTCATGACCTTCATGTTGTCTGTATAGCGCACGTCCGTACCATAAGACTGCGTGATCACATAAGCGATGTCGCTGGCATTTTCGTATACGATCGGCATATTGTCGTGCTGGCCGATCTTTGCCTTGATCTTGACCTTCATGATCCCGGGGATTTCCGCTTCACGTCCGTAAATGTCCGGGCGCTCATAGCTGATGTCCACCAGCTTGACGCCATAACCTTCTTCCGTATGCTCTGCCATCCCGGCAGTAGGGCCGCCGGCCTGCCCGGTTACGATCGTCGTCAGCGCCGCCTGCTGCTCGGGCGTTTTCGCGTCGATGTAATAGGCGGTCGTCCAGTTTTTCAGGCACATTTCACGTGGGGTGGAAAAGGCAACGACAAATTTGCATCCGTCCAGGATAACGTCCTCATAATGCCCCTTATCGATAATGAAGCTCAAAAGGACGTCGCAGGGAAGATAGTCGGGCAGGATCGTGTTGTGCGCCTGCGCGCTGATGAGGCACGGACAGCTCACATCGCAGCTGCAGCTCTCGATGTACTCGCCGTCCAGCTTCCAGTCCGGCCATTGTGTTTTGTTTTTTTCTTTACTCATTTCTGGTTCTCCTTTCGGTAGTTCAAGATAAATTTAAAGGTATCGATCCCCGCCCGCAGCAAGCGGAAGGCGTATCGCGATGTATTGAAAAAGATTTCATTTTAATTTTTTATTGCAATTGTATGCGTTCTCTGGTAGAATACTTCTAAACACGTGTAAAATAATTTTTAACACGTGTGCAGCAATGGGCTGGAAAAACGCCTTTTTTCCCGGTAACACATGGATCCTTACGTGCTACCAGCAGTCAGTGTGATCGGGATTTCCAAGATAAGGGATGTAAAAGGCCATGATACCTTTGCTGCAAAACATAAGACCGGCCGTTGATGACCGCGCTTTACCTCCTATACTAGCATCGCGGCAAACCTCTGTCAACGGGTAAGCGGAACAACCAGTGATTATCAAGAATATGGAAACTTGGTGAAATGCCCATGAATAAAGGGTTTTTGAAGAAATGTAGCCGAAAAGAAAAAATGACAAATGACATTTTTAATCAAAATATTGACAAATGCCTTATTCGGCGTTATGATAGCTGTAAAGTTGACGGAACCAAGACATCCATTTTTTGAGAACTTAACCTAATCGAAAAAGCCAGGAGAGAAATTTAAGACGACTTGATCTTTTCAGATGAAAATGCATGTGATCGATCTGTTATTGAAAAATAAGTACACGTGTTAAATTATGTAATATGGCGAATTGTTACATCTGTTAAAACAAAAGATTTGAGAAAAAACAATTCGTAACAGATAAAGATTTCCAAGAAACAGGGTACCAAAAAAACAGAAAAGGAGTGTTATGAGTGAGCAGTCAAGGGCATTTACTGGAGATGAAAAATATCTGCAAAACTTTTCCGGGCGTCAAAGCGCTTGATCGTGTTTCCTTTGAATTGGAGGAAGGCGAAGTGCACGCGCTGATGGGGGAGAATGGCGCAGGGAAATCCACACTGATGAAGATCCTGACGGGAACCTATAAACAGGACGTCGGCGACGTCGTTTATAAGGGCGAGGTGCTTGAAAAACGCGATGAAAGGCTAACGCTTTCCAAGGGGATCGCGATCATTCATCAGGAGCTCTCTTACGTCCCCTACCTGACCATTGCCGAAAATATGTTTCTCGGCAGGGAAATCGTAAGACACGGCGTCCTGCAGCAAAAGGAAATGAATGTAAAAGCAGCGGAATGGCTCAAAAATGTGGGCGTCGGCCTAAACCCCAAGCGTACGATGAACAGCCTGATGGTGTCTGAACAGCAGATGGTGGAAATCGCGAAGGCGGTTTCTTACGATGCGAGCGTGATCGTCATGGATGAACCGACTTCGGCAATTACGGATCGGGAAGTGGAAAACCTGTTCCGTGTGATCAATGAGCTTAAGGCAAAGGGAGTCGCGATCATCTACATATCGCATAAGATGGATGAGATCCTTAAAATCAGCGACCGCGTGACCGTGTTCCGCGACGGATGCCTCGTAGATACGTTCAATGCGTGCGACGTGGATATCGACCAGATCGTCGTAGCTATGGTCGGCCGTAAGCTGACGGACGTATTTCCAAAACGTGATACGCAGGCGGGTGAGGAAATGCTGCGCGTGGAAGGACTGACGAGAAAGGGTGTGTTTGAAAACGTTTCGTTTTCTGTGCGGCGCGGTGAAGTGGTCGGCTTTGCGGGACTGATGGGTGCGGGCAGGACGGAAACGATGCGCTGTATTTATGGACTCGATAAGCTCGATAGCGGCAAGGTATTCATAAAGGGGAAGGAAACCACCATCCGTACCCCAAAAGACGCGATCGCAAGCGGGATCGGACTTGTAAACGAAGACCGCAAGGGCGTGGGCCTCGTGCTTCCGCTTTCTGTCAAGCACAACCTGACGCTTTCCAACGTCAATAAGTATTTTAAGTCGCCTATCATCAATCAAAAAAAGGAGAATGAACTGGCGGATAAGCAAATCGAAGACCTTACCATTAAAACGCCGACGAGGAACCAGGCTGTGGGAAACCTCTCCGGCGGGAACCAGCAAAAGGTTGTTTTGGGAAAGATCCTGCTGGACGAATCGGATATCCTCATCATGGACGAACCGACAAGGGGTATCGATATCGGCGCGAAGGCAGAAATATACCAGCTTATTAATGGTCTTGCCCAGCAGGGAAAAGCGGTGATCGTCGTCTCGTCGGAAATGCCGGAGCTAATCGGGCTTTCCGATCGTGTGATCGTCATGCATGAAGGTAAAATCAGAGGCGAGATCAACCAAAGAGAAGAAATAAAACAGGAAAAAATTATGGAGTATGTATTAGCTCAATAAACTGGGGGAGGAAAAAAAGATGGTTAGTAAAAGTAATTCGCTGGAATCAGGCAGGGGGATGACGGCGGGAGAAATTTTCAGAAAGTATGGTATTGTATTGGCGCTTATTATTTTGATTATCGCCCTTACGATCGCGACAAATAAATTTTTCACGCCCAACAATCTCATTACGATCCTGACGCAGACGTCCATCAATGCGTTGCTGGCGATCGGCGTAACGTTTGTTATCCTGACAGGCGGTATCGATCTTTCGGTTGGCTCGGTACTGGCGGTGTCCGGCGTGGTGTTCGCCATGTTTGCGCAGGTGGACGATAATGGCGTCATGATGTACCCGGCTTTGGTCGCGGTCATTATGGGGATTCTGGTAGGGCTTGCTTTCGGCGTGTTCAATGGCGTTATCGTGGCAAAAGCAAAGGTTGCCCCGTTTATCGTGACGCTAGGAACGCTTACGATCGCGCGCGGCACGGCACTGCTCTTATCAAACGGCCGGCCGGTATCGAATATGGCGCCGACCTTTAAAGCGTTCGGCAGCGGCACGCTGGGCGGAATTCCATATCTCGTTATTGTAATGATTATCGTAGCGGTTATCGCCATGTTTGTCCTTTCAAAGACCAAGTTTGGCCGTTACGTGTATGCGGTTGGCGGCAACGAGGAAGCGGCGCGCGCTTCCGGTATCCCTGCTTCCAACATCAAAATGACAACTTATATCATTTCCGGCCTGATCTGCGGTATCGCAGGCGTGCTGCAATCCTGTCGTATCGTTGTCGGCCAGCCAAACATCGGACAAGGATATGAACTGGACGCGATCTCCGCTGTTGTGATCGGCGGTACGGCGCTTTCGGGCGGCGTTGGCAAAATGTGGGGAACAATCGTCGGCGCGTTTATCATCGGCGTCTTAAACAACGGCCTTGACCTTTTGGGCGTATCCTCTTATTGGCAGCAGGTAATCAGCGGCGCGATCATTATTGCTGCAGTTCTGCTTGACCGCACTGATAAAAAATAAAGGCGTAACCACTGTTTATAAAGTTGCGGGGCGTAAACGTTTCGCGATGTTAATGAATAAGTAATAAAAAACAAGGGTATTTAGGAGGAAAACATGAAAAAAGTATTAGTAGTTGTACTGGCACTCGTGCTTGTGGTAACAGCGTTTGCAGGTTGCTCGCAGGCGCCGGCAGAATCTTCGGCACCGGCAGAGTCTTCGGCGCCGGCGGAATCCGCAAGCGCGGAAGCTTCGCAGGCGGTGGAATCCGCAAGCGCGGCGGCAGGCAAAGACCCGAGCGAGATGTCGTTTGGATATCTTGTTCAGACACAGACGACGGAGTTCATGCTTAGCATTGCTGAAGGCATTCAGACCCGTTGTGACGAACTGGGAATTTCGCTGACGGTAAACGATGCGGACGGCGACCCGTCCACGCAGATTTCACAGTGCGAATCCATGATCGCTCAACAGATGGATGCGATCATTGTAACGCCGGTCGACGCGCAGGCTTGTGTACCGATCATTGAAAAGTGCAATGCTGCCGGCATCCCGGTTATCGGCGTTTGCACAACGTTCGAGGGAGACCTCCAGCCTGATGCATTCGTTGGTTCCGACGATAACCAGTCTGCCGAGCTCGCGGTAACGGCCCTTGCAGACGCGATCGGCGGCAAAGGCAAAATCGGTATGATCCGCGGTATCGCAGGCCAGTCTTCCGAAGTGATCCGCGGCGACGCGGCGAAGAAGCTGCTCGAAGAAAAATATCCGGACATCGAGATCATTGTTGAGGATATCGGAAACTGGTCACGTGACGAAGCGATGACGATCATGGAAAACTGGCTCAATACCTATGGGGAAGAATTGGCAGGCGTATTTGCCCAGAATGACGAGATGGCCATCGGCGCTTGCAACGCAATCGAGAACGCCGGCATGACAGGCAAGATCCAGGTAACGGGTATCGACCTTGTAGATGATGCAAAAGAATATCTGGCTGACGGCAGGCTGGCTGCGGACGTATTCCAGGATGGCTATGGCCAGGGCTACCAGTCCGTTGATGTTGCCCTTGCACTGATCAACGGCGAGCAGGTTGAAAAAGAGACATGGATTCCCTTTGAACTCGTGACAAAGGATAACATGGACGAATACTTCAACTGAGAAAAAGTAGTAGAATAAGAATTTAAGAAACTGGAAAAACTGTTTTATTACTTAGAATTAACATGAAAGAAGATAATCTCTTAGTATAACCTTATATTAAGAAAGGCTTTTGATTGTGTTTGTACCGGCCGCTGAAAAGCGGCCGGGTACAATAATTGATCAGGGACTTTGAAGTCCGGCATAACTCTCTTACATCCAATATGAAAAAAAGAATAACCGGTAAAAGGAAGCAGCCGCAGTGGAGCAAGCTTGTGTTTTTGTACACAAAAATACCGGAATGAATAGAAAAGTTTTCAATAACCAGCAAATAAAAAGGAGAAATGAAATGGAAACAGTAAAAGTAGGAGTCGTAGGTTGCGGCAATATTTCGGACATTTATTTCGAGAACATTGCCAAATTTGAAAATATCGAGGTATATGCATGTGCAGACCTGATGATCGACCGGGCAAAAGAGCGCGGCGAGCAGTATGGATGCAAGGCGATGAGCGTAGAAGAGATCATGGCAGACCCGCAGGTAGAGGTCATCCTCAATTTGACGATCCCGGCTGCGCATTACGATGTGGATATGCAGGCTCTTATGGCAGGAAAGCACGTATACAGCGAAAAGCCCCTGGCGATTACGCGGGAGCAAGGCAAGGAAATCCTGGAGACAGCGAAGAAAAGGGGGCTGCTCGTAGGTTGTGCGCCGGATACGTTTTTAGGCGGACGCCTGCAGACCATGAGCAAGCTTTTAGACGACGGCTGGATCGGTAAACCGATTGCCGCAACGGCGTTCATGACGACATTCGGCCATGAAACATGGCATCCGAGCCCTGAATTTTATTACAAGGAAGGCGCAGGCCCGCTTTTTGATATGGGGCCGTATTACCTGACGGCGCTGGTTGCCCTTTTGGGGCCGGCAAAACGTATCAGCGGCGCTACGGCAACGACGTATAAACAGAGAATGATCACCAGCCAGCCGCTGGCAGGCAAGGTTATCGACGTGGAGGTACCTACGCATGTGAGCGGAACCATTGAGTTTGAAAACGGTGCGATCGCCACCATGATCATGAGCTTTGATATGTGGGACAACAACCTGCCGCGCTTCGAGATCTATGGTACGGAAGGCACGATGAGCCAGACGGATCCCGATCCGCTTGCCGGGCCGGACATTTTCCATGGCGAAACCAAGCTGCGCAGGAAAGACGCTTCCGACTGGGTAGATACGCCTGTGCCGCTCCCGAGGCTCGAGGAGGCGACGCCGTGGTCGGTCATCCCGCCCTGTTTTGATTACATGGAAAACAGCCGCGGCCTCGGCCTTTCCGACATGGCCCGCGCGATCCGCAAGGGCGGGGATTTCCGTGCGAATGGGGAAATGGCATACCATGTGCTGGAAATGATGCACGGTTTCTATGATTCTGCGGAATCCGGAACGTATTACGAGATGAAGAGCACGTGCAAGCGGCCGTCGACGATGCCTGTAAACCTGCCAAAATGGTCGATGGGAGATTGACCGGCCCGCAGGATATGGATATTTGGCAAAAAACGATAAAGAGAAATTGCCATATGACAATAAAAATTTAAAAAATAGCAATTGACATAATGGATATTCGATGTTATGATAAGCGCAGAAACATAGCAGTATGCATTTCTATATTTTAGGTACACGTGTTAAATAAATTGCCGGGCGAGAGACCGGCCGTGTATTCAAGGATTACAGGAGGAATGGATCATGAAATATTATGAGGAGCAAGGACAGACAGACACCAAACATGAATTTTTGGGACGTCCTGTTGTGCGCAGCAAAAGGATAAACGACCTGCGCGACCTGCTGATCGATGCAACGCCGCAGATATGCTCGGATAGGGCAAAGCTTTTGACGCAGGCATACCAGACATACCAATCTGAACCGACTGTCTTAAAGCGTGCAAAGGCCTTCAGGCATATTCTCGAAAACATGCGGATCAGCATACTTCCGGGGGAGCTTATCGTAGGCAGCCTCGGCGTTAAACTGAGGTGCGCGCCGATCTTTCCTGAATTCGGGATGGACTGGGTCATCGAAGAACTGGACGGCAATCCGGTACGGCCGGAGCAGCGTCCGGGCGACCGTTACCTGATCGACGAAGAGGATGAAAAGGTACTGCGGGAAATCCACAGCTTCTGGCATGGGAACGACCATGAATCGCGGTGCAAGGCGATGCTGCCAAAGGAAACGGAGATCGGCAAGAAGATCGGCGTTACGGATTCCTACTGGCTGATGATCGGCGGCGACGGACACCTGACGGTAGACCTCAAAAGCGTTGCCGATAAGGGGCTTAAGGACGTGATCGCCCGTGCGCAAAAGCGCCTTGCACAGCTCGACCTTTCCGAGCCGGATGCGATCGAACAAAAACCGTTTTTGGAATCCGTCGTCATCACCTGCGAAGCGGTCATAGCTTTTGCTCACCGTTATGCACAGCTGGCGGTGGAAATGGCAAAAACGGAAAAGGACGCGCAGCGTAAAAAAGAACTGATGAAGATCGCGGAAGTATGCCAGAACGTACCGGAAAACCCGGCGAGGGATTTCCACGAGGCGGCGCAGTCGCTGTGGTTCATCAATTTGACGATGCAGATCGAGAACAACGGCCACTCCATCTCGTTCGGCCGTTACGACCAGACGATGATCGATATCTACAAAAAGGACGTGGAAGCGGGCAATATCGAATACGACGACGCGCTCGAAATCATCGAATGCGTATTCCTGAAGATGTTCCAGCTCCAGAAAATCACTTGCTGGGACAATACAAAGGCTTTCAGCGGATACCAGCTGTTCCAGAACTTTACGGTGGGCGGACAGGATATCAACGGAAAGGACAGCGCCAACGAAGTATCGTTCCTCGTGCTCAATGCACAGGCGGCGATCGCGCTCAATACGCCGTCCATCTCCCTGCGTTACCACAACCGCATCAATGAGAGGCTGCTGTACGCGTCTTTCGACGTGGTTCGGATCGGCGGCGGACAGCCGGCCATGTACAGCGATGAAGTTTATATTCCGGCGCTTGTTAACAGGGGAATCCCGTGGGAGGACGCCGTCAACTATTCCATCGTAGGCTGCGTGGAAGCGATCGTCGAAGGAAAGCAGACAGGCCGCCCAAACGGCGCAGGCTTCATCAACCTCGGCAAAATCCTCGAACTTTCGCTTTACAACGGGAAAGACCCGAATACGGACATCTGCATGTGCGAAGGCACGGGAACGCTGTCTGATTTCAAAAATTATGAAGAACTGTACGAAGCGTTCAAGACGCAGGCAAGATATTATTTCAAGCAGCAGATCATGACGGATAACATCATCGACCAGTGCACGGAGCTGGGGATCGCCGATCCGTACGTTTCTTCGCTGGTGCACGATTGCATCGAGCGCGGCAAGGTCATGAAAGCCGGCGGCGCGATCTACGATTACTGCGGGCCGCTTTATGTAGGCGTTGCCAATGTCGGAAACTCACTCGCGGCGATCAAGAAGGTCGTTTTCGACGACAAGAAGATTACGGCAGAGCAGCTTATGCACGCGCTGGAAACAAACTACGAAGATATGACGACAAAGCCCACGGGCGCGGAAATCCAGAAAATGATGCTGGATGCCCCTAAATACGGGAACGACGACGATTATGTAGACGATATCATGGTGGATTATTTCCGCTTCATCTGCGAGGAGACGGCGAAATACCACACGACAAGATATGGCCGCGGCCCCATCGGCGGCACATGGCAGCCGTCCACCAGCTCGGTTTCTTCCAACGTACCGTTCGGCTCCTTTGTGGGCGCGACGCCGGACGGAAGAAAAGCGGGCGACGCGCTTGCGGATACTTCTTCGCCGATGCACGGCACGGATACCAACGGGATCACGTCGTCCTTAAAATCGGTAGGCAAGCTGCCGACAGTTCTCGTATCCGGCGGACAGCTTCTGAACGTAAAGGTTATGCCGGCGTCCTTAGAGCCCGGACCGAACCTCAAGAAGCTGGTAGACGTTGTACGCACATATTTCAGCGACTATAAGGGAATGCATGTACAGATCAACTGCGTATCGGCGGATACGCTCAAGGCGGCGCAGGACAATCCGTCCGAATACAAAGACCTGATGGTGCGTGTGGCAGGATACAGCGCATTGTTTACGCCGCTTGACAAGGCGTTGCAGGACGACATCATCGAACGTACGGAGCACGCGGTCTGACTGAGGACAACAATATAAAAATAAAAGCAGGAATGTGCGATTTGACGCCGATGCTTTGCGAACGAAAGAGCAGGCTCGGCGTGCAAATCGGCAGCCCTGTGGATCATACGAAGAATTGCAGCAAAAATTTTCAGGTCAGAGGTATGCATCATGTTTTGGAGCGATAAGGTAGAACAGGAAACAAAAGGGAACGTTTTTAACGTGGAACATTATCATGTCCATGATGGTGAAGGGATTCGGACGAATGTATTTTTAAAGGGTTGCAACCTTTGGTGCCCCTGGTGTTGCAACCCCGAATCCCAGGTTTGCACGCCGCAGCTGGTCATTCACAATAACCTTTGCACAAAATGCGGTTACTGCTGCGTTACATTGTGTCCGCAGGATGCGATCACGCAAAAAGAAGACGGAACCATCGCCATCGACAAGGAAAAATGTACATTATGCGGGAAATGCGTAGAGATGTGCCCTAATTCCGCGCGCGAGCTGTATGGCAAGGAAATGAGCGTAGCGGAAGTAATCAAGGAAGTGGAAAAGGACAGCGCGTATTATAAAAATTCCGGCGGCGGCATGACGATCTCCGGCGGGGAACCGTGTATGCAGCCGGTCTTTGCAAGCGAACTGGCACAAGCTGCCCGCAGGCGGTATATCGATGTCGCTATGGAAACGGCAGGCGCCGTATCGTTTGAAACGTTGTGGCAAATCGCGCAGTATGTGGACGAGATCCTGATGGACGTAAAATTCACAAATGAGGAGCAGTTCAAGACCATCTCGAACGTACCGCTTTCCGTGATCAAGGAAAACTTAAGGAAGCTGCGCGAGCATGGGAAATATGTGAAAATGCGCTGCCCGATTATACCGACGCTCAACGACAACGACGAGCATATCGGCAATTTGATTAAGTGGGCGAAAGAGCTCGATATCAAGGACGTAGACTTGCTGCCCTTCCACCAGCTTGGAAAATATAAATATGATTCGCTTGATTATGACTATGCATTGGGCGAATTCAAGGATATGGATAAAAAGATCGTGGAAAAGATGAAAGACCGCATGGTTAAGGCGGGCATCAACGCCTGCATTGGCGGCTGATGCGCCGGGGAAGACAGATGAGCAGGACGGAATGTGTACTCGGAATCGATATGGGAACAAGCAGCGTCAAAGTAGGTCTCTTTGACTTGCAGGGACAGCCGGTTGCTTTTGCGGATGCTTCTTATCCGCTCTATACGCCAAAATCCGGTTGGGCCGAGCAAAAGACGGACGAATGGTGGAGCGCGATTTGTACTGCTACCAGGGCGGTCATGGAAAAAAGCGGTATAACGCCGGACAGTATTCGTGGCATGAGCGTCGATACGACATGCTGCACCGTGCTCATGGCAGATGGGCACATGAACATCCTGGGCCCTGCGATTATGTGGATGGATGTGCGCGCGTCGGCGCAGGCAAAGAGAATAACGGCAACAGGAAACGACGCGCTCAAATATAACGGCTATGGCAATGTATCGGCGGAATCCATGCCGGCAAAGGCGCTGTGGCTGAAGGAAAATGAAAACGAGCTGTATGCAAAGGCGGAGCACGTTTTTGAATGCGTGGACTGGCTGATGTATAAGCTCACCGGCGAGCTTGTGGCAAGCATCGACACAACATCCCCGCGCTGGTACTACAACAGGGCGGAAGGCGGCTGGCCGGTTTCCCTTTACGAAGAGATCGGGCTTGCGGACGTACTGGGGAAGTTTCCGGATGCTGTCCTTGATCTGGGCGTCAAGGTCGGCGCCCTGCAAAAACAGGCGGCGCAGGAGCTGGGGCTTGCAGAAGGAATCCCCGTCGGCGAAGGCGGTGCGGATGCGTTTGTCGGCATGCTGGGATTAAACGTCGTATCTCCCGGCAGTATTGCGATGATCACCGGCACCTCGCACCTGCACCTCGGACTTACGGATAAGGAAATGCACGCGCAGGGCATGTGGGGCTCGTATCCGGACGCAGTAGTTCCCGGGCTGCAGCTCATCGAAGGCGGGCAAACATCCACCGGCGCCATCGTAAACTGGTTTCAATCAGGTTACTGCGGCGATATTGCAAGGGCGGCGAAGGAGCAGGGAAAAAGCGTTTACGATCTCTTAAACGAAGGAGCGTCCAAACTGCCGGCCGGTGCGGAGGGCCTGCTTGCCCTCGATTACTTCCAGGGCAACCGCACGCCGCATGCAGACCCGGATGTCCGCGGTATGTTTTATGGCCTGTCCTTAAGGCACACGCCGTATCACCTGTACCGGGCGATTCTGGAATCTATCTGCTATGGGACGGAACTGATTATGGACGTGTTCCGCAAAGGCGGCATGCAGCCGGAGGGAATCTATATTTCCGGCGGCGCAGTCAAAAGCGAACTATGGACGCAGATGCACGCGGACGTATGCAATTTGCCGATCTATATTCCGAAGGTGACGGAAGGCCCGTGTCTCGGATCGGCGATCCTCGGCGCGGTTGCGGCCGGCGTATACGATAAGATCGAAACGGCGGCAAACAGCATGGTAACGATCGAAAGAAAGATCAAGCCGGATCAAACGAGGCATGAGGAATACCTGTTTTACTACAATAAATATGCAGAGTTCTATGAATTAGCGAAGGGATGGATGCATAGCTTGACAATGCACGGTTGCCCCTGACATATTCCATGGAGGAATTTTTGCAAAATTTCTATGGAACCGCTGTCATGTACCGCAGATGCAAAACAAGTTATGAACGCAGACTATGGTAAAAGCACAGAAATTGACTGCGCAGCGCAGGCTGATGGTACGCATCGCCAAGATGTATTATTACGACAATATGTCCCAGCAGGCGATCGCCGACGTACTGGAAGTATCGAGGTCTAATGTGTCACGCCTGCTGCGCATGTCCCGGGAAATGGACATCGTGGATATCAGGATCAACGACGCTTCCCTGAAATCGATTGAGATCAGTGAAAAGCTCAAGGACATGTTTGCCCTCAAGCAAATGATCGTTGTGCCGTCGAACCACGACCCAAATATCAATCTTTCCAACATCGGCGTGACGGCGGCGCGGTATTTGGAAAAGCAATTAAAGGACGATATGAAGGTCGGAGTATCGTGGGGCCTGAGCGTATACCAAACGATATTCCGCTTTACACCGGTCGTCCGCGCCAATATTGACGTTGTGCAGCTTATGGGCGGGACTGCCTGGGATGATTCGTATATGTACGGCGTACAGCTGATCTTAAGCTTTGCGGACAAGGTCGGAGGCAGCGCCAAAATGCTGCATTCCCCGCTGACGGTGAAGACAAGGCAGGTACACGACCTGTTGATGCAGGAGGACGATATCCTGCGCCATTTTGAAATGGCCAGGAAGCTTGATATCGCGGTGATCGGTATTGGGAGCAACTTTGCGGATGTAAGCTCTATGGTACATTCCAATTACATCACCAAGAAGGAATCGGAGCAGCTTTGGAACAGCGGCATCAAATGCCATATCTGCGGCAGGCATATCGATATGGACGGCAGGAGGGCAGGAATCGAATATAACGACAGGGTCATCGGTATCGAGCTTAATGATTTAAGGAAGATCGGGAACGTCATTGCGATTGCAGGCGGAAAACATAAGGTCGCCCCGATAGCGGCCGCCTTGCGCGGCGGATATATCGATACGCTGGTCACGGATGAAGAAACGGCGATCCTTGTTGAACGGGAGGTGACGGGACGGCGATAGAAAGACCAAAGCGAAAGGAGAGGACAGCTTTGTCAATACTGTCTGCATCGATTTTAGGTTGTAATGCAATGTTTTTGGGGGAAAGTATAGAAGAGGCCGAAGAGGCCGGCGCCGATTTTGTCCATGTGGATATCATGGATGGGGTATATGTCAAAAATATCGCATTTGGCCCAAAAACAGTGAGCGATATCAAAAGTTTTTCCGATACGAAGGTGGAAGTGCATTTAGAGCTCCACAACCCGGAAAACTACGTGGAAATGTTTGACCAGGCCGGGGCGGACGCGCTCGTATTCCAGTTGGGGACAACGGCAAATCCGATCCGCCTGTTAAAGGAAATACGAACAAGGGGAATGATGGCCGGGATAGCGCTTAATCCGGCAGACCCATGGGAAAATTTGAAGCACCTTACAGATTATGCGGATTATATCATCATGATGGGCGTCGAACCCGGCTTTGGCAACCAGGTCTTTGAGGAAAGCGTTTACCAAAAGGTCGGGGAGTTAAAAGAATTTTTCGTTTCAACCAGAAGGGATATCCCAATAGGGGCGGACGGCTCGGTGGATTTGGAACGTGCACATAAGCTCAAAGCCCTTGGCGCAGATTGGTTTATCGTAGGTTCCGCAATATTCAGTGCGGGCAGCCGCAAAGACCAGATTGCAAAATTCAGAACGATTATAGGTTAAAAAATATTCAAAAAAAGTAAATCAAAGCAAAGGAAAGGTGAAAATGATGAGTAAAATGAAAGCCAGTGTATTTTATGAACCCTTTAAGATGCAAATGGAGGAAGTGGACATCCCTGAAATCGCGGCCAATGAAGTCCTTGTAAAGGTAAAAGCGGTGGGAATCTGCGGCTCAGACCTCGAGTATTATTACGGCGGCAGTCCGCTAACCACGCCGGACGGCAAAGGGCCGCTGATCCTGGGGCACGAGACGGCTGGGATCGTGGAAGACCCGGGCGAAATCGGCGCTTCCATGGGCCTGAAAAAAGGCGACGAGGTCGTTGTGAACCCGGTGGCTCCGTGCTTTGCCTGCAAACCGTGCCTGCACGGGCATTACAACGAGTGCGACAACGTCAAGGTTTATGGCGTAGGCGAGAATGGCGCGTTTGCAGAATATGTGAAGGCTGCGGCGACCAACGTTTATAAGATCCCGGAAGGCATGTCGCTTGAGATGGGCGCGCTTGCAGAGCCCATGGCCTGCGCAAGCTACGGCATCAAAAAGCTCGATATCCAGCAGGGCGATACGGCTATCGTATTCGGCTGCGGCACAATCGGCCTCATCGACGTACAGCTTGCGCACATGAACGGGGCAGGGCAGGTGATCGCGGTCGACGTAGTGGATTATAACCTCGAAAAAGCGCTTGAGATGGGCGCGCTGCATGCGTTCAATACGCTTGATCAGGATTCCAAATATTACACGGCGGATTTGGCGCAAAGTATCCGCGATATCAACAACGGCCGCCTTGCGGACAGGGCGATCCTGCCCACGGGCGCAATGAGCGCATGGCAGCAGGCGCTGGAAGTGACGGCCCCGTGCTCCACGATCGTATACTTCGGACTGCCGTCCAAGGCGGACGCAGTGTTGCAGGTTCCGGCGTTGGACGCGATCTATAACGACAGGAACATCAAGTTCTCGTGGCTGGCTCCGCTCGTTTGGGACAACGTATTCACCGCGCTTGCAAACGGCCGTGTCAAGCTGGATTCGCTGATTACGCACCGTTTTGCGCTTGACGATATCGAAGAAGGCATCAAATTCATGCGGGAATCCAAGGAAAAGAAGATTAAGGGCATCATGGTAATCGACTAAAATATACAATGCAAAAACACCGTCTTTCTTTCGGAGACGGTGTTTTTGCGTGTGTTTCAGGAGAGAGCATTGCGCTGGTCATGAGGCCAGTCCCATATAATAAGGAAGGAAGGTTACCATCAATCAAAGGGGTTTTCAGTGGGGTAGAGCATGCCCTGCGGCTGGTTAAAGGCAATATCTTTAACGCCAAGGTATCTGAAAATCGTGTGCAGCGCCCGCCCACAGTGGGCAAAAGCAACCGCGCCATGATGGGGATAATGCTTTTCGATCAGCACATGGCGGTAAAACCGTCCCATCTGGGGGATGGCGAAAATACCGATCCCGCCAAAGCTGCGCGTCGCTACAGGCAAGACCTCGCCCTGCGCGATGTAAGAAGTAAGCTGGGCGTCCGCCGTGCTCTGCAGGCGGAAAAACGTGATCTTGCCGGGGGCAATATCGCCTTCCAGCGTGCCGCGCGTAAAGTCAGGCTCGCCGCCGTCTTCCAACAGGCGGTTTTGGATAAGCTGGTATTTGACCGCGCCCTGCGAAAGCTTGCACATCGGCGTGTTGCCACAGTGGAAGCCCATGAACGTGTCATGTAATGTATAATCATATTTGCCTTTGATTTCCGCTTCATAAAGGTCGGCAGGCACGCTGTTGTTGATGTCGAGCAGCGTTACCGCGTCTTGTGTTACGCATGCGCCGATATATTCGGAAAGCGCGCCGTAAATATCTACTTCACAGGCCACCGGGTATCCCTGCGAAGCAAGGCGGCTGTTGACGTAGCACGGTTCAAAACCGAATTCCTCAGGGAATGCGGGCCAGCATTTATTGGCAAACACGATATAATCGCGCGCGCCCTTGTTTTGCTCCGCCCAGTCCTTGAGCGTGAGCTCGTACTGAGCCATGCGGGGCAGCAGGTCGGGATAGGTATTGCCCATACCAAGTTCGGCGGCCATATCTGCGGCAACCTCGGCGATCCGCGGGTCGCCTTTGTGCGCGTGGTAGGCGACGAGCAGGTCAAGTTCGGAATTTTCCTGTATTTCCACGCCAATATCATACAAGGGCTTGATCGGCGCGTTGCATGCAAAAAAGTCCTGCGGACGCGGCCCAAAGGTGATGATTTTCAAATGGGAAAGCCCGATGAGCGTGCGCGCAACGGGGACAAAGTCCGCGATCATTTGCGCGACCTCCTGCGCTGTGCCGACAGGGTAAGAGGGGATAACCGCCGGAATCTTACGCAGCGCCAGGTTGTAAGAGCAGTTGAGCATACCGCAGTAAGCGTCTCCGCGCCCGCCTAACAGGTCGTTCCCCGATTCTTCGGCTGCGGCGGCGTACATGACCGGCCCGTCGAAACGCTGTGCGATCAGCGTTTCCGGCGTCTCCGGCCCGAAATTCCCTAAAAATACGACGAGGGCGTTGCAGCCAGCAGCCTTTACTTCCTCGACCGCCTTTAGCATATCGGTTTCGTTCTCTACGGTCGTTTTCGCTTCATAGATGTGCATGCCTTTCTCTTCGCATGCCTGCCGTACGGCAGCGCGCCGGCGCTCGGAAAGCGAAATGACAAAGCAGTCGCGGCTTACGGCGATCAGGCCAAGCTTTACTTCCGGGATATTGTTCATTTTGGGATCCTCCATTTTTTTTATATAGTAAGGTTGCGGCCAATTAGCCCCAAAAAAGCGCCGTCTTTGTCAAGACCGCTTTGCGGATGGGCGATCAGCCATTTGTTTTGCGCGAATAAGAGTCGATCTTCTCCCTGCGTGCCCGCCGGGCTTTCGAGCGGCAGGTTGGTGCCTGCGGGGAGCACGACGATACAGCGGAATTTTTGCCCGCCCTGCGCGCAGGGGGCGTAATGCAGCGTAGTGGCATAAAGCTCTACCGCCGTTCCCTGCGGAACGAGAAACGCTTCCATGCGGGCGGTATCATAGGTATTGTCTGGCCGGTTGAGGTCCTGCTCCATACCCAGCAGGAGGACAAGGTCGCTGCACGCGATATTGATTTCACTGCTCCGGTGGTATTCCACGGCGTTCAGCGTATCGTTTTTGCCGTTACAGTAACCGATCTGTATCGGCATCCCGCCAAAAACGGAATTTTGAAGCTGCTGCCCTTCTGTGGATGCATCCGGCCCGAAAGCGCTTGGTTCATAGACGACGCCGTCAGGAAGGGGCGTTTCTTCCATCGCGCGCATAAGTTGCGGATAGGCGCAGGCGCTTAAGACCCTGCCGTACTTTCCAAAAGACGGCGAAGAAACCGATTGGATATCCATATCATTTTACTCCCGTAATACCAGCCTTGGCAGGTGCGCATTTTAAACTATGTGCACGAGCACATTTATAAATTAAACATAACACCGTTTTGATGCTTTGTCAAATAATTTGCAACAAAAAATACAAGAAAAAATAGCAGCGTTGAAAAATGCTATTTAATCGCGTAATCATAGAAAAATATGCACATTTGGCCAGATGGCGGTGGAAAATGGATTGACGAAAAAGGGGGATGGCAGTATGATGGGAAGAAAGCAATGTGCATGGGCACAAAAAAAACCACGAGAAAGGATACCTATGTCGGCAACGATCAAGCAAATAGCGGAATTGGCCGGTGTTTCGCGGGGAACCGTGGACAGGGTTCTCAATAACAGGGGAAAGGTAAAGTCGGCGACAGAGGAGAAGGTACGCGCTGTTGCACGGCAGCTCGGCTACAAACCGAATCTGGCGGGAAAAGCGCTTGCCGTGCGTAAAAAAGCGCCGGTGATCGGCGTAATCGTTTCTTCGGAGGAGAACCCTTTTTTTGACGAAGTCCTGCGCGGGGTCGCAAGGGCGGAAGAGGAGCTTAAGGATTACGGCGTGCGCGTGTTGCTCATACAAATGAAGGGCTACGACGTCGTGCGGCAGCTTGAACTGATCATGGAAATAAAGGATCGGGTCAGCGCGCTTATCCTAAACCCGATCAACGATCGTAGGATCGCAAAGCTTTTAAGCGAAATGCAGGAAAGCGGGATCGGCATCGTCGCCATGAACAACGATATTGAAAATTGCGAGCGGCTGTGTTATGTGGGGTGCGATTATGTGCGCGGCGGAAATGCCGCCTGCGGCATGATGGGGCTTCTGACCGGCGGGCAGGCCAGGGTGGGCGTCTTGCTCGGCTCCAAAAAGATACTGGGACATAACCAGCGCGTAGAGGGTTTTCGCGCGGTGATGCGGGAGAGGTATCCGCAGATGGAAATAGTAGATATGGCGGAAACGAACGACGACGACGTGGTCGCGTTTGAGGCCGCGCGGCAGATGCTATGTGCGCATCCGCAAATAACGGCGCTGTTCGTGGCGGCAGCCGGAACGTACGGCGTATGCAGCGCGGTGGAATCGCTGGGGAAGGCTGGAGAAATTACCATTGTGTGTGTTGACGCAATCCCGTCCACCGTCGAAATGATGAAAAAGGGATTGATCAAAGCGACGATCTGCCAGCAGCCGTTTACACAGGGAAATAAATCCGTACATATTGCGTTTGACTATGTGGTGAGCGGCATGAAGCCGTACAAAGAGCGGTTTATTGTCAAAAACGAAATCAAAATCCTGGAAAACCTGTGATTTGGATTATGTGACAAAGTAAAGATAGTTTGCCTGTTTACGCCCGCGAGAATCCGGGCGCTTTTTTATTTGAAAATTCTGGGAATTTTTCATGAAAAAGCGGGCAAATTAAAGCATTTTAATCTATAATATATCTATTGACAAATAAAACAAAATATAATACAGTATAAACAGAGCGTGTTTAACACGTGTTAACAAGCGGCGCGTTCTTTGTATGCTGTAGGAAAAGGGGAAACATGAGGAAGACGCAACGGATGTCTCTGGAAGAGATATCGAAAAAAATCAATATTTCCAGGACCACATTATACAAAGTCATCAATAATAAAGGATATGTGAAGGATTCCACAAAAAAAATCGTGGAAGACGCCTTGAAAAAATATAAATACATCCCAAATCTGAATGCGAGGGACCTTGCGCGGCATCGCCGCCATACGATCGGCTATGTCGGCATGGACTACAGCGCCTCATACTTTTTCACGATGATGAAATGGGGGCTCAAGCGGGCGACGGATGAATTCGGGGACAACGGCCTTGATATTGTGATTGCGGAATCCAGCCACCGGAACCCGGAAAAGCAGGTCGAGGATATTGACAGGATGCTCAAGGAAGGGATCCGGGATTTTATTATCTCGGTTGCCGACGCGGATGTGATACATGAAAAGATACAGGAATTGCGGGAAATGGGGTGTAACATCGTCTACCTAAGCCGCTATGCGGATGAAGAAAACCGCGTCTTTGTGGGGGTGGATTATTACCAGAGCGGCGTTTTGGCTGCGGAAATGATGGGTAAGATGTTGCCGGACGGCGGCAAGGTGCAGATCATGGTCAGCAATACGCTCGAGCATGATATTTATGTCAGAATGCGCTGCGATGGGTTTACAGACGAGATCAAAAAGTATAAAAATATCGAAGTTCTTCCGGTCAAGCAGGAAGTGAATACGGAGCAGGAAGCCACGGAATATACCAGGTACCTATTGGAACAGTATAAAGATTTGAAAGGGATATTCGATATCACCTATAAGACCGATACTGTGGCGGACACGTTGATCAAAAGCGGCAAGCAGGACAAGATCAGGCTGGTGGGGTTCGACCTGTATGAGAAGATCGCGCCATACATCAGGAATTCGGCAGTGGATGTGATGATATCGCAGGATTTGCCCGGACAGGCTTATCTGGCGGCAAAGCTGCTGTTCAACCACATATGCTACAACCGGGCGTTTGAAAAAAACAACTATTACTCCAGGCTGGACGTCATTGTTGCCTCAAACCTCGAATATTTTGAGTATTAAAACAACTGTATAAAAAAGAGATTTGGGCACTGATGTTAAAATAGATATGTTGTCGGCACTTTTTATTTAACACGTGATAAAAACGTGGAGAGGCGGCCGGCGGCTATCTGTGTTTTGTATACGGTTTTTTAAGCGCAGTCAACACAAAGACGATAGAATAACATAAAAGGAGAAAAATCATGAAGGATGTAATGCAGCAGTGCCTTGCGCTGCTCGATGACAAGATTAAGCTCACGCCACGCGTAAAAGACTTAAGGGAGATATTTTTCTCGCGCGATTTATCGGTATGTCCGGAGCGGGCTGTACTGATTACAAAGTCCTACCAGGAGACGGAAGGACAGCCGATGGTTGTCAGGCGCGCAAAGGCGCTCGATAAGATCCTGTCCGAAATGACGATCTATGTCAAGGACGGCGATCTGTTGGTGGGAAACATGGCGTCCGTACCCCGCGGCGCGCCCGTATTTCCGGAGTTTGCGGTGGACTGGGGGGAAAACGAGCTGAACGGGGATCCGTATTTCTTTGACAAACGCCCGGGCGACGCCTACCAGATCACGGAAGAAGCCAAGGAGATATTGCTGCGCGACGTAATTCCCTACTGGAAGGGAAAGACGCATGAAGACAGGGTGAAATCCCTGCTGCCGGAAGATACCAGGGTAGCTTGTAAGGAAGTCAAGGCAATCGACGAGGACTGGGTCATGGTGAGTGGGGACGGCCATACCATTCCCGACTACCAGAAGGTCATTCGCATAGGGCTTGAGGGCGTGATCGCGCAGGCGCAGCAGAAATTGGATTCCCTCGACATTTCGGATCCGGACGACCTGCAAAAGCGGCCGTTCCTTGAAGCGGTCATCATTGCGAATAAAGCGGTGCTTAAGTTTGCGGCGCGGTATGCCGCCAAGCTGAAGGAAATGGCAGCAAATGAAAAAGACGTACAGCGCAAGGCGGAGCTTAATGAGATGGCGCGTATTTGTGGGACGGTTCCGGCGGAACCGGCGACCACCTTCTACGAAGCGGTGCAGTCCATGTTTTTTGTGAATATTCCGGTGCAGGTGGAAAGCAACGGCCATTCGATCTCTTTTGGACGTGTAGACCAATACTTGTATCCGTTTTTCAAGAAGGATATCGGGGAAGGGCGGCTGACGGTCGAAAAGGCTTATGAAATTATGTGCTGCATGTGGCTGAAGGTAACCGAATTTTCCAAGCTGCGCCCGTGGGCGGACACAGTCGCTTTCGTGGGCAATCCGCTGTTCCAGAACCTGACCATCGGCGGACAGACATTTAACGGACAAGACGCGGTGAACGAGCTTTCCTACCTCGCGCTCGCATGTACAAAAAAACTGTCCATGATCCAGCCTTCCCTGACGGTACGCGTATTCAATGGTACGCCTGACCGCTTTATCCGCGAGGCGGTGAAGGTGGTACGCAAGGTGGGAAGCCTGCCTGCATTCTTTAACGACGAGGTCATCATTCCATCCATGCTCAACATCGGATATTCGTATGAGGACGCCGTGGACTACGGTATGGTGGGGTGTGTGGAGCAGGCGCCGCAAGGCAAGATCGGCGGGCGCTTCGGCGCGGGTTTCCCGAATTTTGCCAAGTGGGTGGAACTGGCATTAAACGGCGGCAAGGATCCGCGCAGCGGTATCACCTGCTGCGCGCAGGACAAGGATCTCACAACCTTTGAATCGTTCGATGAAGTAATGGAGGCATTTTATGCGCAGCTCCGGTATTTCCTGAAGCACCATGTAACGGCGGGCAACGTAGTCGACCTTTCATGGGGAGAGATGACGCCCAATCCGTTCCTGTCGTCCATGATCGAGGGCTGCATCGAGCGCGGCAAGGAGATCAAGGAAGGCGGCGCAAAATACGATTTCACGGGCGGACAGAACGTAGGTATGATCTCCGCTGCCAACGCGCTCGCAACCGTGAAGAAGATGGTGTTCGATGAGAAGCTTCTTAGCGCGCAGCAATTAAAGCACGCGCTGGATACGAACTTCGAGGACCAGGCGACGCAGCCGTCTGGTGAAGTGATCCGCCAGATGCTGCTCAATGCGGACAGCAAGTTCGGCAATGACAACGACGAACCGGATCGGATCGCAGCTGACATCATGCGGTATTTCTCGGAGCACGAGATGCAATACAAAAATACGCGTTATGGGAAGGGGCCGATCGGCGGGTTCTTTATCCCGTCCACCGCGACCGTATCGGCGCACGTGGGCGCAGGCGAATTCGTGGGCGCGACGGCAGACGGCCGCAAAGCGGGCGAACCGGTCACGGAAGGTACGTCGGCGTACCGCTCGACAGACCGCAAAGGTCCGACGGCGCTGATGAACTCGTATTCCAAGCTTCCCAGCGTGCTGATGCCCGGCGGACAGCTGTTTAACCTGAAAATTACGCCTACCTCGGTACAGACGGAGGAAGGTCTCGATCATTGGGTGGCGCTCATCCGTACGTTGTTTGAAAAGAAAGGGATGCAGATCCAGTTTAATATCGTCTCGGCGGCGACGTTACATCAGGCGCAGGACGCACCCGATAACTACCGCGACCTGATTGTGCGCGTGGCTGGCTTCAGCAGTTATTTTGTAAGCTTGTGCCCGCAGGTGCAGGAAGACATTATTGCAAGGACGGAGCACGTCCTGTAAAAAATAAGGGGAGGAAAAGCGGCGCTGCGGAAAAAGCCTCGGCGCCGCTTTTTTCAAAATGGTATGAGTGATCGAGCAAAAGTATTCAATATACAGCGTTTCAGTACCCACGATGGACCGGGCATCCGCACGGTCGTATTTTTAAAAGGGTGTCCTTTGCGCTGTGAGTGGTGCTCCAATCCGGAATCACAGCCGCTTACAGCAAGTATCTTTTTCCATGAGGAAAAATGTATCGGCTGTGGGATGTGTGCCGCGGTATGTCCCCAAAAAATCGGCGTAGGCATGCAGGGCCGCGATAAACGGTGCGTTCATTGCGGCCTGTGCGCAAAAGCGTGCCCGGCGCAGGCGCTGGAGCTGATGGGGGAAGAGATGAGCATTCCAGAGATTATGGCGGAAATCGACAGCGACGCAAGTTATTACCGCAATTCGGGCGGCGGCGTTACCATTTCCGGCGGGGAAGCGTTGATGCATCCGGACTTTGTATGCGAGCTGGCGGACGCGGTAAAGGGAGCGGGCTATCACCTGGCGCTGGAAACGACGGGCTTTGCCAACTGGTTTATCGCCAACCGGGTATTCCGGAAGTTTGATTTACTGCTCTATGACATCAAGCACATGGACGATGAAAAGCATAAAAAATATACGGGCGTATCTAATAAACTGATTTTGGAGAACGCACGGAAAGCGGCAAAGGCCGGATACCCGATGATTTTCCGGGTGCCGCTTTTGGGCGGGGTCAACGCCGGCGAGGAGAATATCACGGAGCTGCGGGATTTTGCGCAGGAGTGCGGCGTCAAAGAAGTCCATTTCCTTCCGTACCACGCGCTGGGGGAATCCAAGTACCGGCAGCTGGGCGGGGAATATACCTGCACGGCTTACAGGCCGGAGCAGGAGGACATCGACAGGCTTGCCGGGATACTGGAAGCCGGCGGGATATCCGTAAAAGTCGGCGGCTGAATGAAAAAGGCGGGCATGTTATAATGCGCGGAAAACCTCTTCGTAATCCGTATGGGATGTATCCTGGTCTGAAATGAACGTCCCGTCTTTGAGTATCATGATCCGGTCGCACATGCCGATTAATTCTTCAATGTCTGAACTGATGAGGATGATTCCGGCCTTTTTACGGAGGGCGTCACCGATGATATTGTAAAGGTCGGTTTTGGATGGGATATCGACGTTACGCATCGGGTCATCCAGGATCAATACCCTGCAATCGGATAAGAACCAGCGGAGCAGCAGCAATTTCTGCTGGTTGCCGCCGCTTAAAACCTTTGGAGTAAGGCAGCCCTGGCCGGGGAAAAGATGGAATTCCCTGGCGTGGGAACAGAACTGCTTGTTCCGGGCGGCGTCGTCGATCCAGAAGTGTTTTTGGTTCCGGAAGAGATACGCGTTGTTCAACAAGGATAAATTATCAAACAAGCCGTCCTCCATACGGTCTTCCGTAATGTATGCAATGCCCATTTCTATCGCGCGCTGGGGAGAGGTGATGCTGGCCGGCAGACGGTCGACGAATATCTGGCCGGAGCTGATTTTCTGCATACCGAAAAGACTGCGCGCAAGCGTGGTCTTCCCGGAACCGGTAAGGCCGGCGATCCCAATGATTTCACCCTCCTGCAGGGAGAAATTGATATCGTGGAGCAAATTTTCCACCGACAGGTCTTCTACGGCAAGCAATTCTTTTCCTTTTTGTATCGAAAATTTAGGATAGCGGTTGATGTAATGCTTTCCGGACATGAGATGCAAAAGCTGCAGGTAGTTGATGGTATCGGAATTCAACTGCCCTGTTAAAGTACCGTCTTTGATGATCAGGATCTCGTCAGCGATTTGCAGGACATCATTGATTTTTTGCGAAATGAAAAGGATGGAAGTCCCCAGCCGCTTGATCTCTTTGATCACCTGGAAAAAATTCTCCTGTTCCGTAACCGTCATAGAGGCAGTGGGCTCGTCTAACACAAGAAGCGACGGGCGCTGCGAGATTGCTTTGGCAATCTGTACAATGCGCTTTTGCGCCAGGTTCAACTGGGCAACGAGGGTTTGCGGACAAATGTCCGAACAGAGGGAGGAAAGCAATGCCCGGGCCCTTTGCATCTGCTCCGTATGGCTGATCCAAAAACGCTTGCCCATGCCAAGCGCAGTTTCTACGCAAAAAATATTTTCCGCAACGGAAAAATTGTCGAACAAATGCACATCCTGTTCGACGACGGCAATGCCGTGGCGCAGTGCCTGCGAGGGGGATTTAAAACGGACTGGCTTTCCGTTTACGCAAATAACGCCCGCATACTCGTCATCGCATCCGGATAATAGATTGGCGATCGTTGATTTGCCGGCGCCGTTTTCCCCGACCAATGCCAGCACCATCCCCGAAGGGAGCTCAAAGCTTACGTTGCTTAAGATCTGCTGTGCACCGATCGATTTGGAAATGCGTTCCAGCTTGATGATGGCTTCACTCACCTACAAGCGCTCCTTTATAGATATCGAACGTCGTATAAAGCTTAATATCGTGGTCAAAATAATATTTTTTATAATTTTCGGGAACATTCTGGCTGGAAACAATACAGCGGAATTGGTCGATGGGACCAAGCGCGGAAAAGGACATGCAATTGAATTTTGAACCGTCGCATACTGCGACCGTACGGGAAGAAGCAGAAAAAATGCTTTGTGTGATGGTCGCTTTATTTGTGTTGGAAACACTGTAGCCATTTTCCATGGAAACGCCGTCTACCTCGACAAAGGCGGTGTTCACATGGAAATCGCGCAGGTTATCCAAGGTGACCTGCCCCATGGTCTGAAGGTTGGCGAAATCGATATTGCCGCCGAGGAAAATAACCTCTTTGTCGTAGCCGATCCGCGAAAACTGGAGGACAACGCCGATATCATTGGTAAGCACCTGGATATTGCGTTTTTTTTCCAAATGGCGGGCGATGAAACGCCCGGTCACCCCCGGCCCGATAAAAAGGGTATCGTTGTCCTTTACAAGGAAGGAACAAATCTTACCGATTGTATCCAGCTCTTCATAGTTATCAAAAGAGGAAAGCATGGGGATCTCAAAGTCTGCTTCCTCTTCCGCCGTTTCGTTTAAAATGGCGCCGCCGTGCGAACGGACGAGGTAGCCTTCGTTTTCCAGCTTTTCCAAATCGCGGCGGATCGTTACCTCGGATACACCCAGCAGGCTGCTGAGTGTAGAAACATCAGCGCGTTTCTTTTCTGATAATATTTTTTTGATTCTGTTAATTCTTTCTGCGCCGAACACAGGGTATCCTCCAAAAGGGCAAATTTTTAATCTTTATTTGCCTCTTATTATAGCGCTTACACCGTTAAAATTGCAAGAAGTATTCGGAAAACAAATCATACAAAAAGAAAACATGTTGCTTTTATGAACGAATTTGTGCGAATTAAAGTTAAAATGAAAATAAACATGCAAAATAATTCATAAAAGTATTGACATGCATAAAAAAACGATCTAGAATTGATTTAACTTAAAAAATTCGTTTCCAAGATCGTAACAAATCAATGCTTTTCATTAAAAAACGAAAATAATCAATCTAAAACGATCAAATCGAATAGGATATTACTTTTCAGAATAGCGAGGTGGGATGAGTGAAAGAGGATGTCATTTTGAGCGTGAAAGGGATAACCAAACTTTTTCCTGGAACAAAGGCATTATCCGGTGTCGACCTGGAAGTGCACGAAGGCGAGATCTGTGCGCTGATGGGAGAAAACGGCGCCGGGAAATCTACCCTGATGAACATTATTACCGGTTTGTTTGAACCCAATGAAGGGGAAATGTATTTCCGCGGCAGGAAGGTACGATACAAAAGTACGATGGAAGCGCAGAAGGACGGGATCGGGATCGTCCACCAGGAATTGTCGCTGTGCCAGCATATTACCGTGGCCGAAAATATTTTTATGGGCAGGCTGCCGGTAGGGAAAAGGACACGCCTTGTCGATTTCAAGCAGCTTAACAGGATGGCCGCAGAGAAACTGGAAATGTTTGGCGGAGGGATCAACCCGGCGGCGGTCACCAGTTCCTTAAATATCGCCCAGCAGCAGCTCGTGGAGATCAGCAAAGCGCTGGCCTTTGACTGCCGCCTGCTCATTTTGGACGAACCGACATCGTCCCTTACGGAAAAAGAGATCGAGTCCCTGTTCCATATTATACGGGGTCTGAAAAAGCAGGGGATCAGCATCATATATATCAGCCACCGTATCAGCGAGGTGTTTGAGATCTGCGACAGCATCACCGTTTTGCGGGACGGCCACCGCGTTAAAACTTGTATGGTCGCCGATACGACGCAAAAGGACGTGATCACCAGCATGGTGGGAAGGGAAATATCCAGCCTTTATCCGCCCAAAGCGAAAACGGCGGGAGAGCCTGTCCTCGAAGTGAAGGGGCTCAACCGGGCAGGGGCCTTTGTGGATATCTCTTTTGAGGTGCGCAGGGGGGAAGTGCTGGGGTTCGCGGGCTTGATCGGCTCCGGCAGGACGGAAGTAGCACGGGCGGTGTGCGGCGTAGATAAAAAAGACAGCGGCGAGATCCTGTTTGAAGGGAAGCCGTTCTCAGCCAATACCTATGGAGATGCCATCAAGCAGGGCATCTGTTATATGACGGAGGATCGCAAAGAGCAGGGGTTGTTCCTTGATATGGATATCCAGAACAATATTTCATCAACGGGGATACAGCAAGTCTCGGATGGTATTTTTATCCAGAGCCAAAAACAAAAAGCCCTTGCAGACCAATATATCGATACGCTCAATATCAAGACGTACGGGGCAAAGCAAGTGGTCAACAATTTGAGCGGCGGCAACCAGCAAAAAGTCATGATCGGAAAATGGCTTGCGATTGCCCCCAAGGTTATTTTCATGGATGAGCCGACCCGCGGCGTCGATGTGGGGGCCAAGTCGGAGATCCATGGGATCCTGCGCAACCTTGCAAGCCAAGGGGTAGCTGTGGTGGTGATATCGTCGGAGCTGCCGGAGATCGTAGGGATGTGCGACAGGGTGCTGGTGATGAAGGAAGGCGTCATCACCGGGGAAGTCACCGAAAAGAGCATCAATGAAAAAGATATTATTATGCTGGCTTCCAATGAACAAACACAGCAAAAAGCAGAGGTGGTAGAAAGATGAAAGAGGTAGCAAAAGGAAAAAAGAGGAACTGGTTTTTAAGGCTGCTGGACATCAGGGAAACGATGGTATTATTGATCATCATCATCATATCGGTACTGCTCTCCCTGGCCAGTCCGTTTTTCTTAACGGCAGACAACCTGCGCACAACCGCTATTGGGTTATCGGCGGACGGCATCATTGTCATCGGCATGACGATCGCCCTGATATCAGGCGGATTCGATTTATCGGTCGGCTCCATGGTCGGGCTTTCGGGCGCTATTGTGGCGGCAATGTTTGTTTCGGGCATCAATATTTGGATGGGAGTCATTGTAGCCATCGTTATCTGCGGGGCGCTGGGGCTTGTCAGCGGACTGTTTATCGGAAAAGTGGGGATCAACCCTTTTATTATCACACTGGCCATGATGAGCATCGCGCGCGGATGCGCCTATGTGATCACCTCGGGTTCCCCGATCTCATTAAAAAACGCCTCGGAAAGCTTTCTTTCGCTGGGACGCGGGGAAGTGCTCGGGATCCCGGTCATGGTCATTATTTTTATTGCCTTTGTTGTGGTAGGGGATATCCTGCTTCGCAAATCTTCCCCGCTCCGTAAAGTCTTTTATACCGGAAGCAATGAAAAGGCGGCGATCCTCTCCGGCATCAATACAAAAAGGGTAAAGGTGCTCGTATACTTTTCCAGCGCACTTTTAGCAGCGTTTGCCGGCGTTCTTTCGCTGGCACGGTTTGGGGTCGCGACACCGACCTCGGGGGATGGCACGGAGATGCGCGTGATTTCGGCAGCGATCATCGGCGGAACCAGCTTGAACGGTGGGGAAGGATCGGTCTTTGGCGCTGTACTGGGCATCATATTGCTGAATATCATCAGCAACGCGTTGGTACTTCTCAAAATCTCGGTCTATTGGCAGGAGCTGATCAGCGGGCTGATCCTGCTGCTGGCAGTGACGATAGATTTCATCAACCATAAACGGAAAGCGAGCCACCTGGTGGTGGCGGAATAAGAGAATTTGAAGTTTTCTATGCCCTGGAAAAGAAGGAGGAAGTTATGAAAAAGAATTGGATGAAGATGTTGGGTGTTGTACTTACGGTATGCCTGTGCGCATGTATGCTGCTGGCCGGCTGCCAGAGCACGCCCGCGGCAGCGGGTGCGGAAGGAAGTGCGGCAGGAGGGGACGCAGGCGGGAGCGTGCTGCAGGCCGACCCGCAAAAGGAATATTATATGGTCACGTTCGTTTCGGGCATCGATTTCTGGAAACAGTGTTATGCGGGGTTTGAAGACGGGGCCGCGCTTTACGGCGCGACAACGGTATATGACGGCGCGCCGGAATATGATATCAATAAAGCGATCACTGTTTTAGAGCAGGTCATTGCCAAAAAGCCGGCCGGGATCGCAGTTACCTGTATGAACCCCGACGCCTATATCGAACCGATCAACAAGGCGATCGAGGCAGGTATCCCCGTCGTCACATTTGATTCGGACGCACCCGACAGCGGGCGCTACACCAATTTATCGACCAAGAATTATGAAGGCGGCGTAGCGGCAGCGGAATATATGGCGGAACTGTTGGGTGGAAAGGGCGAGGTCGCCATTGTCGCGACGGTAGGACAGCTCAATATCGAAGAACGTGCGAACGGGTTCCGCGAAACAATCGAATCCAAATATCCTGATATCAAGATCGTACAGGAAGTGGACGGGGAAACACAGGAAGAGGTAGCGGCACAGGTCACGGCCTCCCTGATCCAGTCCAACCCGAATGTAAACGGGATCTATACTGCGAATGCAAACATGGGCGTAGGCGCCGCGACGGCGATCAAGGAAAGCGGCAAAGCGGGCGACATCAAGCTGATCAGCTTTGACGTGGATCAATCGCTGCTCGACCTGATGGAAGAGGGCTCGATCAACGGGCTGATCGCACAGAGCAGTTGGAACATGGGTTTTTGGGCATTCCAGTTCCTGTATATGGCGGATAACGCACCGCTCAATCCGACCCCCGGCTGGCAGGAGAGCGGGGCAAGCCCGCTGCCGGCATATGTAGATACGGGCGTCAGCGTGGTAACGCCGGAAAATATGCAGCCTTATCTGGATGAATACGCAAAGGCGGCAGAGGGCTAAACAAAGCAGGGTGGCGCGGGCCGGGGTATCCCGGCCCGCCAAAAAAACAGCCGGCGTACATGCGCCGGCCTGGGGCATAGAACGATTTGGTAAAACACCGGTTTGAGGTAATGATATGAAAACGTTGGATGAAAAGGAAGTAGCGCTGGAACGGGAATATGGATGCACGGACAGGATCGGAAGGATGCGGGAAAAAATTGCTTCCGTCACGCCGTATGTCAGCGCACAGCGCGCATTGATCGTAACGCAGGCTTACCAGGAATTCGAGAGCGAGCCGATCTGTATCAAGCGGGCAAAAACACTCAAACGGATATTGGAGAACCTCCATGTATGGATCGCGGATGACGAGCTGATCGTGGGGCAGATGGCAGAGCATTTACGCAGCGCGCAGGTTTTTCCTGAAATGGGAATATTCTGGCTGGAAGAGGAAATGGATGAATTTGAAACGAGGGCGCAGGATAAATTCATCGTGCCGGATCCGGTGAAAAAAGACTTGCAGGGGATCTTTGGGTATTGGCGCGGAAAAACATTATATGATTACATGCTGAAACGCGTGCCCAAGGAAACGCTGAACCTGAACTATATGCCGCATTCGGTATTGAACGGAAGATACCATTTGTACAATGGCCTGGGGCATATTGCGCAGGATTTTGCAAAAGTCCTCCGCATCGGTTTTAGCGGGATCAAGGAAGAGGCGCAGGATGTGCTAGGCAGTATGGATCTTGCACAGCCGGGCGCGAATAAAAAAAGGCTGTTCATGGAATCTGTGATAATATCGTGTGATGCGGCGGTCTTGTTTGCACACCGTTACGCGGACGAAGCCTTCCGTATGGCGGGCAGGGAACAGGATCCGAAACGCAGGAAGGAATTGCTGCGTATTTCGGAAATATGCCGTAAGGTACCGCAGCATCCGGCTGAAACCTTCTGGGAAGCGCTCCAGGCGATCTGGTTTGTACAGCTGATCACACAGATCGAGACGGAGGGCGTGTCCATTTCCCCGGGCAGGCTGGACCAGTATGTCTATCCTTATTACTTATGTTCGCGGGATAATGGGCTGGATGGAAACCTGCAGGAGGTACTGGAAGCCTTCTGGCTGAAGTTTACGGAAATGGTCAAGCTTTACGATAAGCATACTGCGGCGACGAATGCGTCGTTCCCCATGGGGCAGAACATGGTAGCGGGCGGCGTCAACAAATATGGACGGGATGTGACCAACGAGCTTTCTTACATGATGCTGGATGCACAGCTCCACCTGCGCCTGCCGCAGCCAAATTTCGGTGTGCGCATCCATTCGGCTACGCCGCCAAAATTCCTGCGTGCCGTGGCACGGACGATACGCGACGCAAATACGATGCCGCAGCTCGACAATGACGAAGTCTATATCCCGTCGCTTATGGAACGGGGCGTTCCGCTTGAAGTGGCGCGGGAGTACTGCATTGAGGGGTGCAATGAGCCCGGCCTTCCCGGCAAGCTGCACGGCAGGGGCTTTGGCGGGTTTATCAACCAAACCAAATGCCTGGAGCTCGCACTCAACGATGGGAAATGTATGATCACAGGCATGCAGATGGGCCCGCAGACCGGAGAGATGACGGAAACGACAGGCTTTGCGGACATTATGGAGGCCTATACAAAGCAGGTGCAATATTTTGTACACCAGAATGCCATTATGCAGAATGTGGCGGACGCCGGCCATGCAGAACTCATGCCCGTGCCTTTCCTTTCGGCGACTATGGATGTGCTTAAGACAGCGAAGGATATCACGGACGGAGGATGTGAATTCAATTTTACCGGGCCCAATGTCGTGGGGATCGGGACTACCGGGAATTCGCTGGCTGCCATCAAACAGGCGGTCTATGAAAAACACACGGTTACACTGCCGGAACTGCTGAAGGCCATGAAAGAAAACTTTAAGGGCTATGAAGCGCTGCGCAAAGAGCTTTTAGCCGCGCCGAAATGGTGTAACGACGAAGATTATGTGGACGAACTGACGAGCGACGCGCTCAATGTGGTAGCCGACGCTTTGCGTACCGTAAAAAATGAACGCGGCGGCCCCTATCTTTTGTCCTGCATCCCGATGTCCTCTGTTTTGCCTATGGGAAAAGATGTGGGGGCCACGGCAGACGGCAGGCAGGCGTACGCGTCGCTTTCGGATTCTGTGGGGTCACAGCCGGGGACAGACCTGGAGGGGCCTACGGCAGCCATCAAATCGGTGGGGAAATTGAACAATATCGAGATGGGAAACGGCCTGATCTTCAATATGCGTATCGATCCGTATGCCATCCAAAAGGAACGGATCGCGGCTTTCGAGGGCCTGATCCGGACGTTTGTCAGAATGAAATGCATGCAGATACAATTCAATATCGTCAGCAGCCAGGTACTGCGCAAGGCGCAGGAGCAACCGGATAAATACCGGGGCCTCGCCGTGCGGGTGACAGGCTACAGCGCTTTCTTCGTGGATCTTTCACACGAAGTACAGGAAGAGATCATCAAACGCAACGAACACGTTTTTTCCTGACCGGCCGGAGGGAAGCGCGCATGGAACAGGTATATGTCAGGGAAATACGGCGGTTTTCCACTTATGACGGGCCGGGAGCCAGGAGCGTGATCCATCTGAAAGGGTGCTTCATGCGGTGCAAATGGTGTTCCAGCCCGGCGACTTGGCAAAGGGATCCGGAAATATTGATCCATACGGCGAAGTGCATCCGGTGCGGCGCCTGTGCAGATACCTGCCGGACGGGCGCCCTTACCATACAAGGCGACGGCGCCCGATACGACCGCAAAAAGTGTGAGCGGTGCTGGGCGTGTGTGAAGGTATGCCGGCAGGCCGCGGTGGAAAAAACAGGGAAGATCATGACGGCAGAAGAGGCCGCGGGGCAGCTATTGAAAGACCAGATGTTTTATGAAGAAACAGGCGGCGGGATCACGGTATCGGGCGGGGAACCGCTTATGCATCCGCAGTTTGTGTGTGCATTGCTGGAGATCCTGGGGGAAAACGGGGTGCATACAGCTATTGAAACGACCGCGAACTTAAGCTGGGAGAAGATAAAACCGGCGGTGGGAATGGCCGGCCTGCTGATGGTGGATATCAAGCACATGGACAGCGATATCCACGAAAGACTGACGGGGAGCCCCAACCGGCTCGTGCTCGAAAACCTTGGGAAAATCAAGGATATGGAAAAAGATATATGGATCGGTTACCCATGTATACCAGGGATGAATGACGAACAGGCGAACAGGGAAGCGATGGCCTGTTTTATGAATAGGCTCGGCCTTAAAAAGCTGCGGGTATTCCCTTACCACAGGCTGGGAATAGCGGAATACCGGGGGATGGGGCTGCTTGAGCACATCGCGCCGCTTGAGAGCATACCTTATTGCAGCGAAGAAATGCTCGCAGAAATCAGGAAGGATTTTCGGGGCTGCGGGATCGAGGCGGAGATCATAGGAATGGAATAACGGAAACAAGAGGTGAGAAAATGGTGAAAATTGGAATCAGGCCGGTAAATGACGGCCGTGAACAGGGCGTAAGGGAAAGTACGGATCAACAGGCGATGGAAATGGCGCAAGCGGTTGCGAAGCTGCTGTCCTCACAGGTGAAAGACCGGCATGGCAAGGCTGTGGAATGTGTGATCGCCGACTGGACGATCGGCGGGTTTGCGGAAGCGGCCGCTTGCCGCAAAAAATTTGAACTGGCAGGAGTGGAAGCCTCGATCACGGTCGCTCCGTGCTGGTGCTATCCGGGGGAAACGATGGATCTGCAAAGGGATATCCCCAAAGCCGTATGGGGCTTTAACGGAAGCGAAGGCCCGGGAGCCGCATATGCCGCGGCGTTATGCGGCGGACATATGCAAAAAGGGGATCCGATCTTCAATATTTACGGGCATCATATCCAGGACATGGCAGACCGTGCGATCCCTGCGGATGTACAGGAAAAACTGATCCGCTTTGCACGGTGCGCCTGTGCCGTGGCGCAAATGAAGGGCAAGGCGTATTTATCGGTCGGCACTGTGAGTATGGGGACGGCGGGCAGTGTGGCAGATGAGGATTTTTTTGAAAAGTTTCTCGGGATGCACTGTGAATATAAGGATATGTCGGAAGTGATCCGCCGTATCGAACATGATGTGCTGGACACAGGAGAATGTGCCCGGGCCTTTGAATGGGTCAAGAAAAATTGCCGGGAAGGCGAGGATGTCAACGAACACCCGCGTACATCCGGGCAAAAGGATGAAAATTGGCTTGATGGGATCAAAATGTCGATGATCCTGCGGGATATGATGGAGGGGAGCGAATACTTAAGGCAAAACGGTTTCAATGAAGAAGGGCTGGGAAACAACGCGATCATGGCTTCTTTCCAGGGGCAGCGGCAATGGACGGATTTTCGCACAAGCGCAAATTTTATGGAAACGATCTTAAATGGGAGCTTTGACTGGAACGGTATCCGCCATCCGTATGTAGTGGCGACGGAAGGGGATTGCATGAATGGGACGGCGATGCTCTTCGGGCATCTGCTGTCACAGACGGCTCCCATGTTCAGCGATGTGCGGACTTATTGGAGCCCGGAATCTGTCAAACGGGTAACGGGCAAGGAGCTGACCGGGCACGCGGCAAACGGCTTGATCCACCTGATCAACTCAGGCACGACCGCACTGGATGCTACAGGGGAGCAACAAAAGGATGGGAAGCCGGCAATGAAGCCGTTTTGGGAAATTACGGAAGAAGAAGCGCAGAAATGCCTTGATGCTACGACCTGGCACGCCGACATGCTGGGATTTTTCCGCGGGGGAGGATTTTCTTCCCACTTTGTTTCACGCGGCGGCATGCCCCTTACCATGATACGCTTAAACCGCGTAGCGGGGCTGGGGCCTGTGTTGCAGTTTGTGGAGGGGTATTCGTGCGAGCTGGAACCGGATGTGCACCGGATCCTGGACCAGCGGACCTGCCCGACCTGGCCGACGACCTGGTTTGCTCCCATTGTTGCAGACCAATATGCATGCAAGAGCGTGTACGACGTGATGGCGAACTGGGGAGCCAATCACGGCGCGATCGTTTATGGACATATCGGTGCGGAGCTCATTACGCTGGCTTCCATGCTGCGTATCCCTGTCAATATGCATAATGTGGATGAACGCAGGCTGCAGAGGCCGAGCGCATGGGCGTTTTTCGGCATGAATGACCCGGAAGGCGCGGATTTCCGGGCATGCCGGAATTTTGGGCCGCGATATCGTTAACCAGGAACGGCACGGTCAATCATACCAAAGAAAAGAACAAGGTTGGCCTCCTCCTTGTTCTTTTCTTTGCGGTTCTTTTTGCCTATCCGCTTGCAAAGTGAATTTCCATATGCTACCATATTTATAACAAGATAAATCCTTTTTCGTTATGTATTATATATCCTCGAGGTATCCTTATGAAGCAAAAACGTATGTACAGAAAAATATGTGGTTTTGTCTGTTTCCTTGTCGTTTTGGCCATAGCGTCAACGGCTTTTGCCGCAGGAGCCCCGCAGGAGGTTTTGGATGCAAGGACAGGCGTAGCCAAGGTCGTTTGCGAATATCTGGGCGATGATGGCGGCGTGGCCGTTGGTTCCGGGTTTGCGGTGGGAGACAGCGATTATGTTGATTTTATCGTGACGAACTATCATGTTGTGGAAGGGGAACCTTACGAGATCACTGTCGTAACGGACAGTAATTTGAAAACAAAGGCTACTGTATACGCGACGCGCCCTTCCTCTGATTTGGCGATTTTGCAATTGGAGCGGCCGATCGATGAAATGAAGCCGCTTCGTCTTTACACGGGCGATATGGAAAACAATATTGGTACGGAAGTGTATGCGCTTGGTTTTCCGGCAGCCGCGGATTATGTCTTTGACGAAGCGGATACGTTCAGTGAGCAGGTCAGCATTACCTCGGGCATTGTCAGTTCCGTCAAGCCGGTTTCATGGATCACGGATTCGTCCAAAAGCGTACAAACTTATCAAATCGATGTTCCGATCAGCGGCGGCAATTCCGGCGGCCCTCTTTTGAACGCCAACGGAGAGGTGATCGGTATCACTTCGTTTGGGATAGGACTGGAAGCAAAGATCCTGATGGCTGCCGAAAATATCAATGGGGCGATCAGTAGCTTGGAGTTGAAATATTTTCTGGATGATCAGGAAATTGGATATTTTCATGACGAAGCTTTTCCTGTCTGGATCCCCGTTGTAATGGTTGTTGCAGCGGCGGCATTGATCGTGGTTGTATTTTTATGGATAAAGAGGAAAAAGAGGGGTATGGGGACAATGAAGAAAAAGGGTAAGGGAAATGAATTGACTTTAAAGAGCTATCTGGAGACGGCGTATACGCCGTTTGACTTTGATCACGCAATGCGCTTATTGGCTCCGGTGGCTTATCAGTTGGCCCAGTCGCATGCCCAAATGCAATGGTATGGGAGCGTTTCGCCTGAAAATATTTTGATCGACCCGGGTACCGGATCGACACAACTGAAAGAATTGCCCGCTGCCTCCTCCGGCAGTAGCAATGTCGTAATCAGCCCGGGCTATTCACCGCTGGAAAAATATCGCAGCGATATAACGGATGGCGGATATACCGATGTCTTCGGCTTTGCTGCCGTGTTGTACCGTCTTTTGTTCCGTGCAGACCCGCCGGAAATATTTTCCCGTATGCAAAATGACCAAACGGTGGTCAATAATATCAATTCGCTGCCGGTCTATGACCAATACAAACAGGCGTTTATAAAGAGTTTGAATCCAGACCCGCGCGAACGGTTCCAGAACATGGGGGAAATGATCAACGCGTTGTCGATTGCGCCGCCGGTCGCCCAACAGCCGGCAGCGGCAGGGCAGGAAGCGGCTGCCGGGGCGGAAAAACCCAAAAAGGGCGGAAAAAAACTTTTGTGGCTGATCCCCGTAGGGGCAGTCGCTGCCGTGGCGATCCTATGCGGTGTCCTGTTTACCCAAAATGCGAACGTGATCAAGGCTGCTGAAAAATTGCTGGAACAGGAGCGCTATGCGCAGGCGACGCAGAAATATGATACGGCATACTTCCTTTCCGAAGCGGATCAGGCAAATTATACACTGGGGCAGGCCGGAGCGGCATTCCAAAACGAGGAATACGAAAAAGCGCTGGAATACATGGAGACAGCAGCGCAAGGCGAGCAGGCGGATAAGCTGAAAAAAGATATTGTGATCGCATACAGCGATGAATTATATTTGGACGAAAAAACGGAAGAAGCGATCGATATCTTAACGCCCTATGCGGGTGATGAAGATGTTGACGAAGAGATTGCTTATTTAACATATGGAGAAGCAGGATGGCAATTTGAAAATGATAGGGATGAGGAAGGCTATGCATGGCTTAAGCGGGTGCCTGACACCCAAATAGCCAGGGACAGAGGCAAGAATTGGGTAGAGGAATGGACGGACACTTGGTATACGCAGGCGGGAGATTACGAGAAAACGATAGGGATATTGCAGCATATGCCTTTCCAGGAAGAAAAATACGTGATTACCGCTATCGATAAAGTTGTGCTGAGCGAAGCCGCTTATGCAATGGACAACTTGGATTATGCACGTGCATCTGAATTATATGCTTTGCTGTCGGATGATGAAGAATATGCGGGATTTTCGGAAAGCGCAATGGTTTTGGAACTTTTTAAAAAGGGCGAATTTGGCGAAATGAGACCGATCCTTCAACAATTGACCGAGCAAGGGATCGATGAAGCTAAAGATATGCTACGGATGATTAACTCCGAAGATTATTTGTTTCCGCTGATGTTGGGAAATTGGAACAACGATACATATTATTATAATTCGACAGAGGACGGATGGACGACAAATCTGCCGCAGGGATCAGATGCTTCCTATATAGAAATAAAGGATGGGAAGCTGCGGTTCATGAGTAGTAATAACGAGCTGGTCATTGCTTATGAAGTGTGGAAACTCACGCAATATGAGCTTGTATTGAAAAATAATGAATCAGGAGAAACCTACGAGTTGGAACTGGATTAAATGTTGTTTTTTCAAAAGATCCTTGAAAGGGTTTATTCTTTCAAGGATCTTTTTATTGGTTTGGCTTGACAGGCTAGCGTTCGCTAGCTATACTAAAGCTAGTGAACGCTAGCTTCGGAGGGAAAATGGAAAAACGGAATACAAAACAAGCCATTTTGGAAGAAGCCCTTAATTTATTTTCGGTCAACGGATACGACGGCGTGTCGGTCAGGGACATTGCCAATGCCGTAGGGATCAAGGACAGCTCGCTCTACAAACACTATAAGAGCAAGCAGGAGATATTCAAAACGCTTCTCGACGGTATGAACCAGCGCTTTGAAGAAACGGTGGCCTTCTATCAATTGCCGCAGGGAGAGATCGAGCAGGTCTATCAGCAGTATGGGGAGAACAACCTGGTATGGCTGAAAAAGGCGGTAGAGGCAATGTTCCTGTTTTTTATGGATGACGCGTATGCAAAGAAATTCATCCACCTCCTGATGATCGAGCAGTATAAGAACAACGAAGCGGCAAAGCTGTTCGAGGAATGGCTCATCAGTGGGGCGATAACCTTCCAGTCGTCCTTGTTTGAACGGTTGATGGAGGAAGGTTACTTCCGTAAAGCAGACCCGGTCGCCACGGCAACACAGTTTTATGGGCCGATCTTGCTGCTTTTGTTGATGTACGATTCCAAGCCGGAAAAGCATGACGAGGCATTGCGGCTGCTTGACTGCCACATAGAAGAATTCGCCTCACACTACCATATTTCACACGGAGAGAATATATGAATTTAAACCAATATATGAACGAAGGCATCTCCCAGCTTGTCAAAACGGCAGGCAGGTTTTATCTCAACAACCCCAAAGGCCTTGCCTTTTTGATGAAAACCGCTCCGGAGATCAAACGGAGTGCAAAACAGCGCGAAAGGAAGGAACGGGCAGGACTGCACGTCCCGCCGTTTTTGATCGCGAGCGTGACTTCGCAGTGTAACCTGCACTGTACGGGCTGTTATTCCCGCGCGTCCGGCGCGTGTACGGATGCGGTAAACGGCAATGTCGATTTGAGCGGACAGGAATGGGAAAACCTTTTTATGCAGGCGTCGGAGCTGGGCGTATCGTTCATCATACTCGCGGGGGGAGAGCCGCTGATGCGCAGGGACGTGATACGGGCGGCCGCGGGTTTTCCAAATATGGTGTTTCCGGTCTTTACCAATGGTATGCTCATCGACGAAACGTACCTTGCGCTTTTTGAGCGCCATCGCAACTTGATCCCTGTATTCAGTATCGAAGGGGACGAAAAGGCAACGGATCAAAGGCGGGGGCCGGGCGCTTACAGGACGGTGGCAGGCGTTATGCGTCATTTGCAGAAAAGGAAAATGCTATTTGGCACCTCCGTCACAGTGACGAAGGAAAATATGGAAAAGGTGACGCAGGATAGCTTTGTGGAAGGTTTGCGCAACAGAGGGTGCGGCGTGCTTTTTTATGTGGAATACGTGCCGGTACAGCCGGGAACAGAGCGCCTGATGCTGGATGAGGGAGATGTCAAAAAAATGCAGGAGATGACCCGGACACTGCGGGGACAGTTTGCGGATATGGTCGTGGTATCGTTTCCGGGCGATGAAGAGGAGACGGGCGGATGCCTTGCATCCGGACACGGCTTTTTCCATATCAACGCCGCGGGCGGAGCGGAGCCGTGCCCGTTTGCGCCCTATTCGCTGATCGATTTGAAAGAAGGTCGCCTGGAAGACGCGCTGCGTTCAGGATTTTTTATGGAACTGCGGGACCTTACGGCCCGCGTGGGACACAATGGAGGCTGTACGCTCTTTGCCCATAATGAAGAGGTGGCGGCGCTGGCGGGAAGGTGAAGCGGGAGGATTCCGTTTCAAAAAACATAGGATTTGGTATAATTAAGAAGAAAAATTATTTTGGAAAGGACACGGATATGGAATTTTTTGAACTCATAAAGGTAAGGGAAAGCTGCCGCAAGTATGCAGACAAGGCGGTGGAGCGGGAGAAGATCACAAAAATATTGGAGGCGGCAAGGCTTGCGCCCAGCGGATGCAACAGCCAGCCGTGGCATTTTACGGTGCTGGATGAGCCGCAGGAAATGGATGCGCTGCGCGATATGGTCATCAACGGCGCGGAAGACGGGACGTCAAAGCTGAACACCTTTGTCAAATCAGCCCGGGCGTTCATTGTGATCAGCGAGGAAAAGGCCAAGCTTTTTCCCATGCCGGAAAAGAAATACGGCTCGCAGCATTTTGCGCAAATGGACGTAGGGCAGGCGGCCGCGTACTTGACGCTCGCTGCTGCCGACCTGGGTCTCGGCGCCTGCCTGATCGGTATGTTCCAGGACAGTGAGGTGGCAAGGCTGGTTGGGGCGCCGCAGGAGAGCACGGTACGGTTGGTCGTCGCGATCGGATATCCGGCGGAAGAAGGCAAGCCGCCGCGTAAAAAAGACAGGAAGGATTTTAGCGAGATCGTAACCGAACACCACCGCTAGAAAAAACAGGCGGAATTTGGTACGATTTTATCTATATCTAGCACTGGACAAGCGATTTTAAACATGTTAAAATAAAAAGGTAATTTAGAGCACGAATTGATTTTACATATTTGAGAATCATTTGTTCCTTTAAATGATCATCAGGTATGTATTTTTTCATTCTGAGATCTCTGTTACACATATTTTTATTTTTTTGGGAGGTACCGGAATGAATAATGGTACAGTAAAATGGTTCAATGCAGAAAAAGGGTTTGGATTTATCACGAATGACGAGAGCGGCGAAGATGTATTCGTACATTTCTCTGCGATTCAGGCAGATGGCTATAAGTCCTTGCAGGAAGGCCAGAAGGTTACTTTCGACATGGAGCAGGATACGCGTGACAGCAGCAAGATGAGAGCAGTCAACGTTTGCCCTATGTAACCGACCTGATCTGACATGAAACGAAAAGAAGCATCCGGGAGTCCGGATGCTTTTTTTGTGGTATAATAAAGGAAACGGGCAAAAGGAGTTTGGCAGTGATAAAAGCGGTTATTTTTGATTTGGACGGCACGTTGCTCGACACGCTCGCCTCCCTTGTAAAAACGGGAAACCAGATGCTTTCCGACCTCGGGCTCGAGGAGCAGGCAAGCGATCAATACCGGTACTTTGTGGGCGATGGGATGATCACGCTGGTCAAACGGGCGCTGATCGCGGCCGGAGATAAACAGCTGGCGCATTTTGAAGAAGGCGCGCGGCTGTTTCGGGCATATTTTGAGAAATGGTGCAGCTTCGATGTAAAACCGTATGACGGGATCGTGGATTTGCTCGCCGGACTGCGGGAAAGGCACATCAAGACGGCGGTGCTTTCCAATAAACCGCATGCGCAGACGCTGGAGGTGATCGGCGGGTATTTTGGCGATACGATGTTCGATGTCGTACGCGGCCAGATGGACAGCGTACCCAAAAAGCCGGATCCGGCAGGCGCGGATATCATTGTACGGGAGTTTGGCGTGGCGCCGGAAGAATGTCTTTATGTTGGTGATACGGATGTGGACATGAAGACGGGACGCGCGGCGGGGCTTTATACGGTAGGCGTGCTGTGGGGCTTTCGCACGGAAGGCGAGCTGCGGGAGAATGGGGCCATGGCCATCGCATCGCAGCCGGCAGAGATCTTAAAACTGGCGGCGGAGGTGCGCTAAAGCTCCTCGATATTGAACGGATCGAAGGACAGCGTATAATTCTTATATTGGGTACGCTGGCCATAGATGCTGGAATAGACGTCGAGGCCGCGCCGGAAAAACGGCTCGGATATTTCCAGGAAGTCGCAGAATTCGTCCCGCAGGCGGATGCCGCGGCGAAAGGCGGAGACGAGCTTTTCCAAAGGCATGACCTTCAGGGTAGCCCAGCGGTCGGCAAGGTACTCGAATCGGCGCTGCAGCTCGGGTTCCAGCTCCAAAAGGTTGACAGGGCAGGTGTACTGGTGTCCCAGCTCATGTGCCTTAACGGAATTCCTTTCTGCGGTGTCCTTAAGTTTATTGCTCAAGATGATGGTATCGTCCACTGTGAGTGCGTTGAAATCGTTTTTGAAAGCGCAGGTTTTCAATGTGACCCCAATATTCTTGATTTCTTCATCCAATAAATCGTTCAGCATATGTTTATCCCCTCGACTATGATTATAGCACCCGGGGCTGTCGAATCTTGTCGCTCTTTGTAGGCATTTTGAAGAATTTGAAAATTATTCCAGTGTGTGTAATGCCTGATGGGATAGAGGTAATACAGCGGAAGGAAAGCGGTAGAATGGAACATAACAGCGCCGTGAAATTTCTGAGATGGCTTGGTAAAATGATCTTTATGGGCACAGGCTTTGTGATATTGTTTGTGTACTATTATTTTGCATCGCCCGAAAGGGCGGCGTGGTATGTTAAGGCGATGTTTTCCGACAGCGGTTACAGCAATCCCAAGGATTTTGATCGTTATGTGGAACATGCGGAAATTTTTACGGATATCGATTACGAGTCGGCTTTTTTGGGCGGCAAGCTGGATATCATACGGCCGAAGGCAAGGCGGGAAAAGCTGCCGGTTGTCTTTTGGATGCACGGCGGGGCATACGTGGGCGGCGATAAGAAGGACACGGAACCTTTTTGCATCTGTCTGGCAGACAGGGGATATGTGGTGGTGAACCTGAATTATGCCCTGGCCCCGGAGGAGCACTATCCCGCGCCGCTGCTGCAAATCGGCGAGGCCTACCGCTATATTGAAAAGCATGCACAGGACTACCTGATCGACATGGACAATGTATATTTTGGCGGCGATTCAGCCGGGGCGCAGATCATGTCCGTGTTTTTAAACGCGGAGACATGCGGGCCGTATGCCGAAAAGGTAGGGATCCCGCAGGTGGTGGAAAGAAAAGAATCGATACGCGGGGCGCTCCTGTTTTGCGGGCCGTACGATATGCAAAAGCTGGCGGACATCGATGCGCCTGTCATTGGCTTTATGCTGCGGCGCGCGGCGTGTTCTTACATGAATGATAAAAAATGGCACGACTCTGAGGCGGGCCGGTTGAACTCCTTGACAGACAAGGTCACTTCGCATTTCCCGCCCACGTTTTTGACGGATGGAAACACGGGCTCCTTTGAGGGGGACGCGAGGAGCATGGAGAACGCACTGCGCAGCGCGGGCGTAGAAGTGGAAAGCGCATTTTATCCGCGCAAAGAAAAGATTTTGATGCATGAGTACCAGTTCAACCTGTCGGAAAAACATGCGCAGCAGACCTTTGACGCAGCGGTCGCGTTTCTTGAAAGGACAACAAAAAAGGCCCGGTAAAATAAATACCGTGCCTTTTTTCTTAGCGTTATTTGGAGCAATGGCGCGCGCCGGGACAGCTGCCGCATGAGCCGCAAAAGCTGCATCCGCCGCGCTTGCGGCTGCAAAACGCCCGTACAACTACGAAAATAATAGCTGCGGCGATCAGGCCGCCGATGATAATATCTGCCATAAGATCACTTCCTTTAATTTCTGGCTTCTACAGAGAACGCCCTCTCATTTTTTATTTTGGGCTGGTAGCCCTTGCGCGCCATGAGCCAAATGATGAGCGCAATAAGCGCAATCGCTATTATGGTGCCGACGTTGAAAGCGGTACCGAGGAACATGACGCTTCCCAACTGGAAGATGATGAACGCGATCACATAGGCGAGCAGTGTCTGGTAGCAGACCGCTGCCCATGTCCATTTTGCGCTGTTCATTTCGCGGCTGATCGCACCGATCGCTGCGAAGCACGGAGCACACAGCAGGTTGAACGCCATGAACGAGAATGCGCTGACTGTGGTGAAGGTCGCGGCAACGCTTGTAAGGAGCGCCCCGGTTTCTTCTGTCGCCTCCATCAGGCCGTGCAGGACGCCCATCGTGCCGACCACGTTTTCCTTGGCCACAAGTCCGGTGATGGTAGCCACCGAGGACTGCCAGTCGCCAAAGCCGAGCGGTGCGAAGACCGGGGCGATGAAAGTACCGATGGCGGCAAGCATACTGTCACCCGTATCCACCATCTCAAAGCTGGTGTTGAAGTTGCTCAGCAGCCAGATTACGACTGCCGAAACGAAGATGATGGTACCCGCCTTGATGATAAACGATTTTGCGCGTTCCCACATGTGCATGAGCACGCCTTTGGCCGCGGGGACACGGTATTGCGGAAGTTCCATGACAAAGGGAGCGGGTTCGCCTGCGAACGGTTTGAGTTTCTTCAAGATAATGCCCGAGACGACCACCATGCCGATCCCCAGGAAATAGGCGCAGGGCGCGAGCCACCACGAATTTTCGGGGAACAGCGCGCCCGCGATGAGCGCGATGATGGGGAGCTTGGCGCTGCAAGGGACGAACGTTGTCGTCATGATCGTCATGCGCCGGTCGCTCTCGTTTTCGATGGTGCGGCTGGCCATGATGCCGGGTACGCCGCAGCCCGAAGCAACGAGCAGCGGGATGAACGATTTACCCGAAAGGCCGAATTTACGAAAGATACGATCCATGATGAACGCGACACGCGCCATGTAACCGCAATCTTCCAGCAGTGCAAGCAATAAAAACAGTATGAGCATCTGCGGGACAAAGCCGATGACGGCTCCCACGCCGCCGATGATACCGTCCACGACAAGGCTCAAGACCCAGTCGGAAGCACCGATAGCCGTAAGGCCGCTTGTAGCCCAGTCCGTGATGTAGGTACCGAACAGCGTATCGTTCGTCCAGTCGGTAACGAGTGTACCGACCGTACTCACAGCGATGAAGTAAACAAGGAACATCACGCCGATAAAGATCGGGATCGCTGCCACACGGTTGGTGACCACGCGGTCGATCTTATCGGAGATCGTCAATGTATTTGCACGCTTCCTGACACATTCACGTATCAGTTTTTGGATGTACGCATAGCGCTCGCCGGTGATGATGCTTTCGCTGTCATCGTCAAACTCATTCTCGCACTGTGTGACGATATCTTCGATGTACTGCCGTGTTTCCGGGGGCAGGCGAAAAGATTCCCATACTTTTTCATCCCGCTCGAACAGCTTTACGCTGTACCAGCGAAGCGTTTCAGGCGCGACCATCCCTTCGATGGTATGCCCGATGGAGGAGAGGGCGTCCTCGACTGCCGAAGTAAATTTATGCAGGACAGGCTGCGTTTTTACCGTGCCGGATACGCTGGCTGCCGTCCTGATCAGCTCGTTTAGCCCCGTCGCCTTGAGGGCGGAAGTTTCCACCACCGGGCAGCCGAGTTTTTCGCTTAGCTTTTTAATGTCGATCTTATCGCCCGTTTTTTTGACGACGTCCATCATGTTGAGGGCGATCACAACGGGGATGCCCGTTTCTAAAAGCTGCGTGGTCAGGTATAAGTTGCGTTCGATGTTGGTTGCGTCTACGATATCGACGATGACGTCCGGATGTTCCTTGAGCAGATAATTGCGCGCAACGACCTCTTCCAGGGTATAAGGAGATAATGAATAAATACCGGGCAGGTCTGTTATGATGATATCCTTATGGCCCTTGAGTTTTCCTTCCTTCTTTTCCACTGTTACACCCGGCCAGTTGCCCACATATTGTGAGGCGCCGGTCAGTTCGTTGAACATTGTGGTTTTCCCGCAGTTGGGATTGCCTGCGAGAGCAAATTTGATTCCCATTTTCCGCTTCCTCCGATCAGCAGTTAGTTGTAGCTAACTAATTTTCATAAAATATGCAGGGCGCATATGTACGCTGCCCTGCTGGCTTAGTCTACGAATATAGTTTCCGCATCCGCTTTGCGGATGGAAAGCTCGTAGCCCCGGACTGTGATTTCTACAGGGTCGCCGAGAGGGGCGACTTTGCGGACAAAGACAGGGGTACCCTTCGTGATGCCCATGTCCATGATGCGGCGTTTGACCGCGCCGCCGCCGGTGAGCTTTTTGACAGTCACTGTCTCACCGCATTTGGTGTTTCGCAATGTCTTTGCATACGCTTCGTTCATTTCGGACTCCTTTCTTAGGATGCCTGCTGCTCGATCATGATCCGATTGGCCATGCTTTTGCTGATGGCAATGCGCGCATCCTTCACGCTGACGATCATGTTGCCGCCCATTTCCGAGATCACAGTTACGTTCTCCCCTTCAACAAATCCGAGGTTGCCAAGAAAGCGGCGGACGTCGTCTTTGCCGTTGATCTTGCAGATAAAACTCTTGACGCCTGTGCGTGCCATTGTGAGAGGCATAATAAACAGTCACTCCTTTCTATTGTTAGCAAAAGCTAACATGTGTACAAATATATAGGTTAGCGAGAGCTAACCAAATAACACTTTTGAGTTTACTACCGCTAACTGGATTTGTCAATGACTTTTGGGAAATTTATGTTATAATCAATGCAAAAGGGTTTACCTTCGATATACGAAACGGTTACGGAAAGGGTTTGGCATGGATTTAAGGGAATCGGGCGAAAATTATCTGGAAGCAATTTTGGTACTGCAGCAAAAAACCGGCGTAGTACATTCGATAGATGTGGCAAATTATCTTAATGTGACCAAGCCCAGTGTCAGCCGTGCGATGGGCATTTTAAAGGACGCGGATTATATCTGGGTGGAAAAAGGCGGCCAGCTCCACCTGACGGAGGCCGGAAAAAAAATTGCCGAGAGCATTTACGAGCGCCACCGCCTGTTGACCGAATATCTGGTGCATTTGGGCGTGGACGAACAGACGGCGGCCAGCGATGCATGCCGGATCGAGCACGTGATCAGCGAGCAGAGTTTCCAGAAAATCAAGGAGCATGCGGGCGGGAAAAAATAATTTTGCCGCGCTTCTTTGTACGATACAATTGCGATACAATCCCCCTATATTATTTTCCATGAAGTATTCATCATATCGCAGGTGCTTTTGTGATATAATGAAAAAGATGATATGTGGGGATAGCCATAACTTTTTAAACACAGGGTTCCCGTGTATCTTCGGGGCTCTTTTTTTATCCACTTCAAAAATATCTGAATATATGATCCGTATGGAGGTAAGGCGTGGAGCCGATCATCGCAGCAAGAAACCTGAAAAAAATTTACCGGATGGGAAATGCAAAGATCCATGCGCTCGACGGCGTGGATATCAACATCATGCCCGGCGAGATTTGTGCGATCGTGGGTACTTCGGGAAGCGGCAAATCGACGCTTCTTTCGCTGCTCGCGGGGCTGGAGCATCCGACCTCCGGTAAGATATTCATCAAAAAGAAACCAACCTATAAAATGAATGAAAAGGAACTGGTGGACTTCAGGTTGCAGCACATCGGCTTTGTTTTCCAGTCCTTTAACCTGATGCCCACCATGAGTGCAGCGGAAAATGTGGCGCTGCCGCTGATGTTCCGCGGCGTCAGCCGTCAAAAGAGGCTCAAAGCGGCCAAAAAGCTGTTGGTCGAAATGGGGCTGAAACAGCAGCTCAATAATTTGCCCAACCAGTTGTCGGGAGGGCAGCAGCAGCGCGTTTCCATCGCGCGTGCGATCATCGCACAACCGGAGATCATTTTCGCGGATGAGCCGACAGGCAACCTCGACTCCGTGACCGCGACGCAGATCATGGACATCATGTGCGATGCGGCAAAAAAGCGCGGCGCAACGCTGCTTTTCGTGACGCACGATCCGGAAAAGGCGGAATATGCGGACCAGATCATCCACATCATCGACGGAAAAGTGGCGAAGCGGGAAGTCCGCAGCGAACAAATAGACGCAAAAACCATCATAGAGGCAGAATTAGGAACGCAAGGAGAGAATTGAGATGAAGAAACGGATTGTAGTATTTGCAGTTGTGATCATGCTTGCGCTGGGGTGCGCGGCCGCGCCGGCGATGGCGGCGGTGCCCGAGAGCGACAGGGGAACTGCGCTGCGCATCGACAACCAGACGCAGTATATGGGGATGGATTCGACCTATCAGGGCGGGTACAGCCCGACGGTCGAGGATAACAAGGCGCACATCATCCTGCCCCTTATTGCAAGCAGCGGCTCACAGCAGGTGAAGGCAGGGGAACCGGTCAATGTGTCGGTCAACCTGGGCGATCCGCAAAAAGCGCCCTTTGTGTTCAACAACTATAATGAAAAGGTTACGCTGCAAAACAACAAGTTGGCGGATGGGACGACAAATACGGCGCAATCGTATCTGGTGAACCTGAACCTGCCGCTTACGGAAAACCGCGTCAACGGGAATTATCCGGTGGTGATTACCGCGAAATACCCCATCGCGGACGGAACGATCAAGATGCAGGAATTCACTGTGTTTGTAAAGATCACGGACGGGCAGGATCCTGCCGGCCCGGGCACCGAGCCGACGACCGAGCCGACGGAGCCTGTCGCGCCTGAAGAGCCGGGCGGCGGCGGAGGCACAGGCGGAGGCGGCGGCACGGGAGGCCCGACCTCGCAGCCCAAAGTCATCATCAGCAATTACCAGATCAGCCCCGACCCGGTGAACGCAGGAGAAAAGTTCAATGTAACGGTAACGCTGGAAAACACCAGCAAATCGGTGACAGTGAAAAATATCACGGTGACCTTCAAGAGCCAGACGACAGACCTGATGCCGGGAGACAACACCAACACGGCTTATATTGAAAAGATCGCGCCTAAAAAAACGGCGGACTTTACGTTCAGCATGTCTGCGCGCGCGGACGCCAAGGCAGGCCCGCAGAAGATCGATATCGCGATCGCCTATGAGGACAACCAGGCGGCGCAGCTGACCGCGGCGGATGAGATCAGCGTAGAGGTGCACCAGAAGATCCGCCTCGAATATGACCCGCCGAAGTTCCCGTCGCAGGTGTATATGGGAGATACGACCTCCGCGAGCCTGAACCTTTATAACAAAGGGAAAAATACGTTATATAATGTAACGGTGACGCTCGACGTTCCGGGCCTCACGCCTGAATCCAGCGCTTTCCTGGGCAATATGGAATCCGGGACGGCAAAGACGGCGGATATCTATGCTTCCGTTGCGGCAGACCCGGGCGCGGGGATGGACGGGATGGATGGAGCCATGGAAGGCCCGGCAGACGGCGGCGCTGCGGCCTATGACGAAAAAGTGGCTGCGGAAGGCATGGCTGTAATCGGCGGTGCGGATGCGCCCACGGATATTGTTGTATCGGAAGAAGGCGAACAGATCGGCGGCGGGCTTTCGCCTGAGGTAGGCGGCAGCGATGCCGGAATGGTGCAGGCAGGCCCGGTGGAAGGAAATTTCGTCGTTACCTATGAGGACGAATACGGCGAAGAATATGAGATCAAAGTACCCGTCTCGACGGAGCTGGTGCCCATGCCCGATTATGGCGGCGGCATGGAGCCGGGTGAGGAAGTGCCGGAAGAGTCTGCGGGTTTCCCGTGGTGGGGATGGCTGGCCATTGCGGGCGGTGCGGCTGCGGTGGTGATCGTGGTCGTCGTAAATAAGAAAAAGAAGAAACGCGCGCGGGAGCTTGAGGAGGAAATGGACGACGATGACGTTCTTTGATATTGTCTTGCTTGCGGCCTCCAACCTGTGGCGGCGCAAGATGCGAACCATATTGACGGTTCTCGGCGTGATCATCGGTACGGCATGTATCGTGATTATGGTGGCGCTGGGGCTGGGCAATCTGGAACAATTTAACGAGAGCATCATGCAGAGTACCGACCTGACGCAGATCGAGATATCGCCGATGGGGTCTTCTGACAACGCCAAGCTGACGGATGCGAAGCTAAACCAGATACGCGCGATCCCCGGGGTGAAAAGTGCGACAGGCGTGATGTATATCCCGTCGTATATGGCGATCGGCAAGTACCGGGCGGATACGAGCGTGATGGCGGTCGACCCCAAGAGCATGGATTTCAAATTCATGGAAGGAAGCGTGTTTGGGGAAAACACGAACATCGAGCTGGTGGTCGGCGCGAACGCGTGCCAGTATTTTTCCGACCCGAACGACCAGGGCGGGATGTACGGCGGCATGGTGATGATGGGCGGCGGCGTAGCGATGGCCAGTTCTGAGATGGACATGCAAATCCCGCAGGGGCCGGACATCGACTGGCTTGCTTCGGGTGTGAAATATTACCCGGGCAGCGGTTACTTGATCGAAAACCCCGACCCGACGACGCCCGACCAGCCAAAGCCCAAGGAATACCGCGCAAAGATCACCGGAATCCTTGAGCAGGCGGACAACCAGGAAAGCTACAATATCTATATGAGCATCCCGGCGGCAAACAAGCTCATCCGTGAGAACCGTAAGCTGATGGACCAGCAGGGCGTAAAAGAGGGACAGTACACGCAAGGGTATGTGAACGCAGTGGATGTGGACTCTGTCGCGGAGGTGCTGCAGGCCGTAAAGGACATGGGATTCCAGGCGTACAGCCCGACGGAATGGATCACGCAGATGCAGGAAGAACAGGCGCGCCAGCAGTCGCAGTTGATCGCCATCGGCCTCATATCGCTGCTCGTTTCCGCAATCGGTATCGCGAACACCATGCTGGCAAGCATTCTGGAACGCAGCCGCGAAATCGGCGTGATGAAGGTTTTGGGACTGGGTATCAGCAAGATCAACCTGATGTTTTTGGTGGAAGCGGCGATGATCGGGCTTTTGGGCGGCCTCATTGGCCTTGGGATCAGCTATGTATTTGGGGCCATCGCCAATTTCGGCGGCGGGGAGATCAGCTTCCTCGGCATGTATTTCCAAAACGGCGTACAGCTTTCCATCCCCTGGTGGCTCGCACTGGGCGCGGTGGCGATCGCTGTAGGCGTTGGGATCGTATCGGGCATTTATCCGGCGCGCAAAGCGACAAAGATGAGTCCATTGGAAGCGATCAGGAGCTCGAATTAAGGGAAGGCAGATCCTAAGGAAGCATGGCTAAGCGCCCGGTAAAATGTGCCGGGCGCTTGTTTTTTGTAAGTGATATCAAAACAAGGGCGGCTTTCCTGTAGTATCCTGAAACAGGAAGGAGGAGGCAGCATGTACGAATGGGATGAAGCGGTGCAAAAAATGATAAACTGGGTGGAAGAAAACCTGACGCAGCAGCCGGCGCTGCTGAAGATGTCGCGCGAGGTCGGCTATTCGCCGGGGTATTGCTCCAGCCAGTTCCACGCGGTCACGGGCAGGACTCTGAAAAATTATATTGCGGCAAGAAGGCTGTGCCGTGCGGCCTTTGACGTAAGGGACACGGACAAGCGTATCCTTGATATCGCACTGGAATACGGCTTTTCCTCGCAGCAGGCTTTTACGCGGGCGTTTGCATGCGCATATGGATGTACGCCAGCTGCCTACCGCAGAGCGCCGAGGCCCATCCCCATCGCGGTCAAAAAAGAAGTCCTCTTTCCGGAATATTACGAAGGACAAGGAGAAAAGGCAATGAATCAAACTGTTTTAACGAAACCGGGCGTGAGCGTCGAGTATATCCCGCCGCACAAATACATTGGGATTTGGGACGACAGCGTGCAGGAGTATTGCGATTTTTGGGAAAAGCACGATTGCGACGAGGTGTGCGGGATCATCGAGAGCATGTCGCACGTGATGCACCCGGCATGCCCGGCGCACACGGCGGGCTGGTACCAAAAGGACGGCAAGCGGGGCTATTTTTATGGACTGGGCGTGAAGGACGATTACGACGGGGAAGTACCGGACGGGTTTGAAATAAAATCCTTTCCGGGCAGCTATTACCTGGTGTTTTCGCATCCGCCGTTCGACTTTATGAAGGATTGCGGCGAAGTCGTAAACCGTGTCGACGAGCTGGCGTGGAACTTCGATCCTGCACAAAAGGGTTTTATGTGGAATGAACGGGATTGCCAGGCATACCAGAGGATGCTCCCGGAAACGGCAGGATACCAGATTCTGCGCCCGGTAAAAAAGTAACAGGAGATAGGAAAAGCCCCCGGCCGCAGACAGCCGGGGGCTTTTAGGCCTGCAAGGCTAAGGCGGGGTCAATGCATGTGACGGACAGCCCTTGCTCTTTGGCATATTTTACGGTATATCCCGTTCCGCCGCCGGATGTACCGTCGTACAAAGCAAGCAGGAAAGAGGAATGGTCTACCATGAAGCGGTTACGTTTCAGATAACAGCCGTCCGTATAATTGTCCTGTAACAAGATTTTTTGATTGGCACAGAAAAGAATTTTTTCGTATTGCAAGCATGCGGATGAAGACCAGCCTTTTGTCTGGAATTTGTGCGGTAATACGCATACCAGCCGCAAAGGAAGCTGGACGACTTCGCGCATCTCAAGCAACAGGGAAGCGAACAGCATGTCCGCGCCGAGCGCCATACCGCATAGGAAGGTATCGCATTTATCCTGCAAGGATTTTTGAAGGACCTCATGCATGAAGTGCCTTTTCAGGCGAGTGCATGCAGCCTCGTCCTGCAGGAGGGGCAGCTTGTGCGTACGGGGGCCGGTAAAACAGCAGGTAGTTTCCTTGTTCATAGTGATCTCCTACAATTTCTCAACAATATCATGTGATCATTATATAATGCATTAGTCTATATGTAAACATAAGTTATCCAATAAGATATAACAAAGTCTTATTGGAGGAAATAGAAATGCTGAAATTAAGAGTGCTGGAGTTGCTTGATCAAAACCAGATGACGAAATATGCGCTTTACAAACAACTGGGAATGAGCTATCAAAATTTTAGTAGGATGGTAAACAACCAGACGAAATCAATTCGATATGAAATGATCGAAACGCTGTGCGTCATATTCAAGTGTACGCCCAATGAGCTTTTTGAATATGATTTTAATAAATAAAACGAGGGCAGGTTATGGGTGTCGAAAAGAAAGTATTAAGTATTCGATTAGATGAAGAAATGATTGAGGAGTTGCGCGTTAGCGCAAAAAAGGAAAATCGTACTTTGTCGAATTTGATCGAGACGATACTAAAGGATTATCTTAAGCGAAAGTCGAGTCAATAAAACCCTGTTTGTGGTGGCAAGCAGGGTTATTTTTTAGAAAAATCCGAGCTGTTTTGCGGTGTTTTTTTTGTGCGCGAAGGCCGGCGCCTCGACCATGCTTTGCCTGGGAAGTCCGTTTAAAAATGGCGACGGCTCCTGTTTATCCGCCAGCAGGATGAGCTCATCCTGGGCACGCGTCAAACCAACGTAAAACAGCCTGCGTTCTTCCTCTAAATCACTTTCATGCTTTTCGGTGCGCAAAGGGATGCTGCCCTCGTTTAAACCGCATAAAAACACCGCCGGGAATTCAAGCCCTTTGGATGCGTGCAGCGTCATCAGCGTGACCGCGTCTGACGTATAGGCATGATGGCCGCTGCGGCGCACGTCGCCTTCCTTGCCCAGCGTGAGGTTTTTAAGGAATTCATCCATGCGTTCGTGCAGCACGGCCATACCCAGCAGCCGCTCCATGGGTTGGGGCAGCTCGCCCGGCATATACTGGCTGATCCACATGGAAACTAATTTTTCTGGCGTTTCCTTCTTGACGAGAGGAGCAAAGGCCTCGATGGCATCCGCCGTTTGGGCTTCACCCAATTCGCGCAGTAAACCGGCGAGGATGGCAACGGATTGTTTTCCCGCTTCGTATTTTTCCAAGACAGCTTGCATGGATGCGGGCGGGACGCTTGCCGATTTGAGATATGTCGCCAGCGAAACGCAATCCTTTGGGTTGCACAAAAAACGGAAAAACGCTAAAGCGCCCATCACCCGGCGGTCGGAAAGGCTTAAATCCCTGCCGGCCACCACATAGGGAACGCCCTCCTTTTTCAGGCATTCCTCGATGATCTCCGACTGGCGGTGCGTGCGGTACAAGACCGCGATATCGCCAAGGCCGTATTGCGCGTCCGTATGCTTTTTGGATTTGGCATGCGCAGCCAGCATATCCACCCCGCCTACCATGCGGTTGATCTCTTTTGCGAGGAACAGCGCCTCGGAAAAAGGGGAGTCCGCCGTGAGCAGCCGCACGGCAGCGCCGCTTTCCCGCTTTGCCTCTAAAATTTTTTCGTTGCGCCCTATAGCGTGGAGCGCACAATCGACGATTTGGGGCGTGGAGCGGTAATTATCCTTTAAACGGATTTCGCATACAGGGTCAAGATCGTCTTGCAGGCGCGAAAAACAGTGCGCGTCGCTGCCGCGAAAACCGTAAATGGACTGGTCGGGATCGCCGATCACAAAAAGGTTCCCCCGGGCGTTCCATGCGCGGATCAGGCGGTATTGCACAGGGTTAATGTCCTGGAATTCGTCCACCAACAACTGGGAAAAGCGGGGCAGGAAAGCCTGCGCTTTCGTGTCGCCGCCCTCAAATTTAGCGAGCGTATCCAATAAAATGTCATCGAAATCCACAACGTTCAGCTGCTTGAGCCGGGCGCAATACGCGTCGTATACTACGGGCGGCACGTCGCCGTTCCCGCCGTTTTTGGTCAGCGAAATCCCAAAGAGCGCCTCGCGCGGGCGCATGCTGCAGTTACATGCCTTCAGGACGTCGGAAAGCACACTTTGCGCTTCTTCCTGCCCCAGGACGGTAACGTTTTTCTGCCATGCGGACAGCATATCGAGACAGATGGAATGGAAGGTGCCGATATGCATGGCTTTCACGATCTTTTTGTCGTGGAAATATTCGCCCAAGCGCTCGCGCATTTCCGCGGCGGCTTTGTTGGTGAAGGTCACGGCAGTGATTGCCGATGGATCGACGCCACATTCCTCGATGAGGTAAGCGATACGGCATATGAGCGTGCGCGTTTTTCCTGTCCCCGGGCCTGCAAGCACGGCGACCACAGGCCTTGCGGAGGAAGCCGCCAGCCACTGTTCGTCGTTCAAACCATATGGGTGGGAAGGCGCAGCTGCATCTATCCGGCCGTCAACGGGTACGCCGCCAGCCGTTTTAAGCGCTGCGGGTACGGAAGAACCGTCCTGCTTGACAGGCTTTTCCTGTGCGCCGAACAGGCTCAGTTGCCCCGCGAATAAGCTGCGCTCGTCTTTATTCATCACCAGGATTTTGCCGTATTCGCCGTCATAGCCGGGATGGATCTCCACTTCGCCGCTCCGAAGCCGCCGGATCCCTTCGGCGATGAACGGATCGGACGCCGTTTTAATATCCTCGATCGGCGCTTCGCGCAGGATATACAATTCCGGGCCGAGCTTGTGCAGGATATCCATATATTGCGCTTTGACTTTTTTGCTGGCGGTCGTCATGCCCATGGAAGCTGCGATGACCTCGGGCAAAGGAACGATGCTCTCGAAATGCCGGGCCTTTTCCGGTTGGAACCCGGCCTCCCGGTCGGCCAGCTCGACGACACGGTGGTAAACGCCTACCGTGATCCTGCGTCCGCACACGGGGCATTTTCCCCCTGCGGCGATCGTTTCCTCGGGCGTTAAACACACCTTACAGTTGCGGTGGCCGTCGTTATGGTATTTTCCTTCTTCGGGAAAAAATTCGAGCGTGCCGTAAAATTCGTCCGTACCCGGGTCTGCGAGGGCGCGGGCAACCGCAGGATAAGCAAGCTCCGTATTGAAAAGGTTTGCTTCGCGCGCGAGGTTCGCGGGGGAGTGTGCGTCGGAATTGGACACCATCGTGAAGCGGTCGAGCGCGGACAGCCGCCAGTTCATGGGCGGGTCGGAAGAAAGTCCCGTTTCCAGCGCGTGGATGTACGGCGTCAAATCTTCAAAACATTCCTCGATCGTATCGAAGCCGGAATAAGCGCCGAACAGCGAAAAATGCGGCGTCCAGATGTGCGCCGGGATGAAAACCGCCTCCGGGCAGGTATCGAGCGTGATCTCCAGAAGGTCGCGGCTGTCAAGGCCTAAAATAGGCCGCCCGTCCGAATGGAGGTTGCCGACCAGCTCTAAGCGGTGCGCAAGGGCTTCTCCTGCTTCCAGCGAGGGAAGGAGGATCACATTATGTACCTTACGGACTTTGCCGTTCTTTTTATAGATCGAACTGATCTCGCCGGAGATGACAAAACGGGGCGCGGCGGCGCCGCCCACTGCCTCCACAATGCGGAAATCGTCCTTTAAGCGATAAAGGCCGTCCTCCGCAGGAATCAATTTTTCGTTGAGCTCCCCGCGCCAGGCAGGGTGCGTAAAGTCGCCCGTGCCGAGGAGGTCGATCCCCTTGCGGCGCGCCCACAAATCGAGGTATTCGGGCATACATTCCTTGCTGGTCGCCCGCGAATATTTTGAGTGGATATGCAGGTCTGCAATGAACATAAGGCTACTCCTGTTCCCCTTCTTCCCGCGGAACAAAATGATCGCATTTGTGCTTCTCGCCTGTGAGCATGTCCGGGTCGATATCGCCGTAAACTTGGCACGAACGCATTTCCGGCATGCCCGGCGCGAACGTCAGCACGCCGTAGTGGATGCAGTTGAAGCAAAGCACGTTTTCCTCATTGATATAATTTTGTTTGATGACCAGTCCCATATTTGTGTGCGCTCCTTGATTGATTTACTTCCATTATACCGCGTTTTACTTAGAACACAAGAAACGGGATGTAAACAATTGCGCCGTATTTAGAGCAATTCACCATAGCGCCGTACGAACTTCTTTTTGAGCAGGGTGACCAGAAGCATATAGGCGGCGATGGTTACGGCAAGCATCAGGAAATAAACGCCGGGAAGCGCTGCCATGCCCAGCTCGCGCCCGACGATGGTATAGGGGATCACCGTACCGAAGGCGATGCCGATGCTGGTTAAAAGGGAGACCTGCCACGACGCGCGGCTTCTTAAAAACGGCGTATGCGGCGTACGGATCATGTGGATGACGAGCGTTTGCGTCCACAGGGATTCCACGAACCAGCCCGCGTGGAATAATGCCACAAAGCTTTCCTGTGCGCCCTCGCCAAGCGTATGGTATGCCCCGCCGATGACGAGCGGGCAGATGACGAAATACATCAGCAGGTAGGTCGTAATATCGAAAACCGAGCTCGTCGGCCCGATCCAGACCATGAACTTACTGACGGACGACGCATCCCATTTGCGCGGCGCTTTGAGGTAATCTGCGTCCACATTATCCCACGGCATGGCAAGGCAAGAGATGTCGTAAATCAGGTTCAAAAGCAATATTTGCACGGGCGTCATGGGCAAAAAGGGCAGAAACGCACTGGCCGCAAGGACGGAAAACATGTTGCCGAAATTGGAGCTGGCCGTCATCTTGATGTATTTGATGATGTTGGCATAGGTCTTGCGTCCCTCGACCACGCCTTCCTCCAGCACCATCAGGTCTTTTTCCATCAGGATGATGTTGGCGGATTCTTTGGCGATGTCCACTGCCGTATCGACAGAGATGCCTACGTCCGCCTCCTTCATGGCGGCGGCGTCGTTGATCCCGTCGCCTAAAAAACCCACGGTATGGCCCTTTGTACGCAGGGCAGACACGATACGCGCCTTTTGGCCGGGAGAAAGCTTCGCGAACACATGCGTACCCTCCACAACCTTAAGAAGGGCATGCTCGTCCATCGCTTCCACATCCGCGCCGAGCAAGATATGCTCTGCAGGAATACCGACCTTGCGGCAGATGTATTTTGTCACCGCGTCATTGTCGCCGGTCAATACCTTTACGTCCACGCCGTATTCCAGCAAGGCTTTGAGCGCCTTTTGCGTGCTTTCTTTGGGGGGATCGAGAAACGCAAGGTAACCGATCAGTACCATGCCTGATTCGTCGGCGACGGAAAACGCGCCCGCCGGTGACGGGTTGGTTTTGTGCGCGATGCCAAGGACGCGCATCCCGTTGGCGTTGTACGTTTCCACGGTCTTTAGGATTTCCTCCCTGACTTCGTCCGTGATGATTTCCACCTTGCCCTGGTATTCCGCATATGTGCTCACGGCGAGCATTTCCTCGACCGCCCCTTTGGTAATGAGCTGTGTTTTCCCGTTTTTGTCCGCTACGACCACGCTCATGCGCCGGCGGTTGAAGTCAAAGGGGATCTCGTCTACCTTCCGGTAGTTTTGGATGAGCTCCGACATACCCTGTTCCTGCGCATGATCCATGACGGCGACATCCATCAGGTTGCGAAGGCCGGTCTGGTGGTAGCTGTTCAAAAACGCATGCCGCAGGACGCGCTCGTCCTCGTTGCCGTGGATATCCAGCGAATATTCCAGTACGACCTTATCCTGTGTGAGCGTACCTGTTTTGTCCGTGCAAAGCACATCCATGGCGCCGAAGTTCTGGATGGCGTGCAAATCCTTAACGATTACCTTTTTTTTCGACATCGCCACCGCGCCCTTGGCAAGGTTGGCGGAGACGATCATGGGCAGCATTTCGGGCGTCAGTCCCACCGCCACGGAAATGGCGAACAAAAAGGCCTGCATCCAGTCGCCTTTGGTAAAACCATTCAAAAACAGTACGACGGGAACCATGACCAGCATAAAGCGGATGAGGATCCACGAAACGGAATTCACTCCTTTTTCAAAGCTGGTTTTGGGCTTTTTTTCCGTGATCTGGCGCGCTAAGGAGCCGAACAGGGTATCGTCGCCCACAGCGATCACAATGGCGGTGGCGCTGCCGCTTACCACGTTGCTGCCCATGAAGGCGAGGTTGTTTTTATCGAGCACGCTCGGGTCGTCGTTTTTGACCGCGCGGCCGAATTTTTCGACCGGCTCGCTTTCGCCCGTGAGGGAGGACTGGCTGACGAACAGGTCTTTGACCTGCAGGATACGCACGTCGGCAGGGATCATGTCGCCCGCCGCAAGGCGGATGACGTCGCCGGTGACGACCTCGTCCAAGGGGATCTCCATCTCCTTTCCCCCGCGGATGACGGCGGTGGTGGTCTCCACCATTTCGGACAGCTTTTCGGCCGACCTTTCCGAACGCGTTTCCTGTACGAATTGGAGCGTACCGCTGACGATGACCATGGAAAGCACGATCACAACGGACAGGATGTCCTGGTCGCCCGGCTCCGCAAACATGAAATCCGTAAGGAAAGAGATCACGGCAAGCACGATGAGCACGAGGGTGAATGGGTTGATAAATGCGCGGACGAGCCGCTTTGGCAGGGAATCGCCCTTGCCGTAGGTAATACGGTTCTCACCAAACTGGTCGCGCATTTTTTTTACGTCGCTGCCTGCGTAACCTTCGTATGTGTTGTGGTAAATGTCAAGGACGCTGTCCTGGCTTTTCCTGGATGCCTGGAGCAGCCTGCTGTTGGCCCTTGATGCTGCAGCAGTTTCTGAAACAGCGTTGTTTTTTAAAATCTTGTTCATTGGCCTTACCTCCTTGCTGGAGCATATTCCCCATTAGAGTTTCAGACCCGGAGAAACGGGAAACAGCCCGCACCGGGTTTACGCTGCATACTTCGATCTGTTTCCACGTTCCTCACCTCCCTTGCGCAGGACGTTGCCCGCAAGTCCCAAATAAAAAACCCCATTCAAACTTGAACGGGGAATATACCTCAAAACAAAACACGCAATAAATTTTGCATTACCGTTCAAGCTTCAGCATCGCAGGGCGATGAAATTGCATTAGTTTATGCCTTGGTTTCGACATAAACTGCTGACCCTCTCATAGTGTCTCCACTACTTTGCGGCAGCAATCCGTATCCCTGCGGTAACCTCACCTACCGAAATATTCTTTTACGGGATTCAGTATAAGGGATGATCCACGATCCGTCAACCCTGAAATCCTGAGTTGTTTGTTGTAAACAAACCCCGTTTGCGGTAAGATATCTATATATTATATCTAAACACAAAGGCAGGAGCGGAACATGAAATTTGCAAACAAAATGAAGGTTTTCGATATGAATATCTTTTCCAAGCTGGAGGAAAAGAAGGCCGAGCTTATGCAGGCGGGCAGGGAGGTTATCAACCTTTCCGTGGGTACGCCGGATTTCAAGCCGGACGACCACGTGATCGAGGCGTTAAAAGAGGCGGCGGGCGTGGCGGACAATTTTAAGTATTCACTGGCCGACCTGCCGGAGCTGATCGACGCGGTGACCGCGTGGTACAAAAGGCGCTACGGGGTGGCGCTTCAGGCGGAGCAGGTGATGTCCGTTTACGGTACGCAGGAGGGCATGGCGCATGTGGCGCTGCCGATCTGCAACCCGGGCGACCTTGTGATCGCGCCCGACCCGTGTTACCCGGTGTTCATGTTCGGGCCGCGCATGGCGGAGGCGGAAATCTATTATACGCCGCTCAAAAAAGAAAATAATTTCCTGGTGGACTTTGACAGCATTCCGCAGGACGTGGCGCGGCGCGCGAAAATGATCGTCGTTTCGTACCCCAACAACCCGGTGACCGTGAAAGCGGATTATGCGTTTTATGAAAGGCTGGTCGCGTGGGCAAAAAAGTACGACGTGATCGTGGTACACGACAACGCCTATTCCGAGCTCGTGATGGACGGGGAGCCGGGCATGTCATTTTTGGCGGTGCCCGGGGCGATGGATGTGGGCATTGAGTTCAATTCGCTTTCCAAGTCCTACAACCTGACGGGGCTGCGTATTTCGTTTGCCATGGGCAACCATGAGATCATCCGCAACTTCCGATGCCTGCGTTCGCAGATCGATTATGGGATTTCCTTTCCCGTGCAAAAGGCGGCGATCGCTGCCTTAAACGGCCCGCAGGATATATTGGAACGCAACCGCAGGGGGTACCGCGAGCGCAGGGATGCGCTGTGCGGCGGACTGAGGGCGATTGGATGGGACGTGCCGGATTCGCCGGGGACGATGTTCGTATGGGCGCCGCTGCCCAAGGGCTATACGAAATCGTGGGACTTTGTACTGGAGCTGATGGATAAGACGGGCGTGATTTGCGTGCCGGGGGAAAGCTTTGGCCCGGCGGGCGAGGGGTTTGTGCGCTTTGCGCTGGTGGCGGATGTGCCTACCATGCAAAAAGCCGTCGCGCTGATCAAGGAAAGCGGGATCATCCAATGAAATACGAATGGATGGACGCTTATTGCCTGGAAAAGAAAGGCGTAACGAAAGACTACCAGCCCGCGTGGGAAGCAACACGGTATTTTGTGGGCGGGAAAATGTTCGCCATGCAGGGCGGCGACAAAACAGGTCGTCCCATTTTCACGATGAAACTGGAACCGTCGTTCAACGACTTGTTAAGACAGCAATATGAAGAGGTCGTTCCGGGATATTATTCCAACAAGATGCACTGGAGCTCGCTGTATCTCGACGGGAATGTGCCGGACGAGGCGGTGAGGGAGATGCTCGACCGTTCTTACCTGGCGGGGATCGCCGCACTGCCCAAAAAATTGCAAAGGGAGATCGTGGAATAAGCAAACAGGGCCTTGCAGTGCTTTGCGGGGCATGCTGCGCTTCATGTGGAAATGATCGGGAGGGAGTGGAAGCGTTGAAGCTTTTGATCGACCAGTCGCCGGAAAATGAAGAGGTGGAGATCACCATTAAATGCGGAATGATCGATCCTGCGCTGGAAGCGCTCATCGCACAGATCAGGCTGTATTCTTTTTCTGTCGCTGCGAAAAAGGACGGCCGGATTTATACCATCGGCCTAAGCGATATCTACTATTTTGAATCCATCGACAACCGCACCTTTTTGTATACGGAGCACGAAGTATATGAATGTGAACTAAAGCTCTATGAGCTGGAACGGCAGCTGACGAAAACGGATTTTGTCCGCGTGAGCAAATCGTGTATTTTAAACGTCAGGGTGTTAAAAAGCGTGCGCGCGCTGCTGAACGGGAAAATGGAAGCGGAGCTTGACAATGGGGAAAAGGTGATCATCAACCGCCACTATGTAGAAGACCTCAAGCGGAAATTGGGGCTTGCCGGAGGTAAGCAGGATGTCTAAATTGAAATTCTATATCACTATGAATTGCGTATCGTTTACAATCCTGGTACTCATTTATACGGTGCTGTGCGTTTTTGGCATGTCGGCCGTCAACGAGGCGGCGATCCTGATTTTGTTTTTGATGACGACGTGTATCGCGGCAGCTATCTTTTTTACGGATAAGATTCCTGTCAATTCCGCCGCGCTTCGGATCGTCATAGACCTTGCGGTCATTATGGCGGTTGTATTTGGTATAGGCGGACCGATGGGCTTTATTCCCCTGGAGCCGGGTTATGTGCTGGTCGTGCTGGCGATGATCTTAGCTGTGTATTTTGCAACATTCGCTGTGCTGGTCATTAAAAACAAGGCGGATGCGGAGGACATCAACCAAAAGATCCACGAGTTGAAGAAGGAAAAGTAAACAATAATAAAAGAATGGGAGCGCGGAGGAAAAGAACGCCCGGCGGGCGTTCTTTTTGCATTTCACTATACGAAAAATGCACCTTGCCGAAAAACGCTTGCAAGGGCTTTTCTCAGATGATATTTTAAAACGGCAATCAAAAGAAAGGGCAAAAATATAATTATATGGATAAAATCATTGAGGTGAAAGGGCTTAAAAAATCATTTGGCGACCTGTGTGCGGTAGATGGGATCGGTTTCTATGTGGAAAAAGGTTCGTTATTTGCTTTTCTGGGGCCGAATGGTGCGGGAAAATCGACGACCATCGATATGATTTCCACGCAGTTGAAGCCGGACGGCGGCAGCGCTGTGTTGAACGGATATGCGCTCGGCAAGGACGACGAGCAGATCCGCAGGAAGATCGGTATCGTATTTCAGGACAGCGTATTAGACCCGCTGTTGACGGTAAAGGAAAACCTGTTTTTGCGCGGCAGCCTGTACGGCATGCCGAAGGAAACATTGAAAAACGCGGTATTTACCGCGGCGCATACGGCGGACGTGATGGACTTTTATGACAGGCCTTATGGGAAGCTGTCCGGCGGCCAGCGGCGGCGGGCGGATATTGCGCGGGCGCTCGTCAATACGCCGGAGATATTGTTTTTGGACGAACCGACGACCGGGCTCGACCCGCAGACGCGGCATAAGGTTTGGGATACGATCTCCAGGCTGCAAAAGGAACGCAGCATGACGATCTTTTTGACCACGCATTATATGGAAGAAGCGGCGCGCGCGGATTATATCACGATCATGGATCATGGGAAGATACTCGCGAAGGGTACGCCGGCAGAACTGAAAGAACAATACACAAAGGATGTGCTCAAAATGACGCCCAAGGACGAAGAGGCGCTCGTGCAATGCCTGCAAGGCAGCGGGATCGCTTTTGAAAAGACAGGCGGCGACTTTATCGTGCGCTTAGGGCATACCATTGACGCCGTGGACATCGTGAACCGGTGCCGCGCATCGATATCCGGCCTGGAGGTGCGGCGGGGGACAATGGATGATGTTTTTTTGAACATCACGGGCGATAAAGTGAGGGATGTATGATGCTTGCAATGATGAGACGGAATTTAAAGGTGTTTTTCAGGGATAAGGGCGCGGTGTTTTATTCCCTGCTCGCGGTCATTATCGTGATCGCGCTCTATGCGGTGTTCTTAGGGGATACGATCACCGGCGGCATGGAGGATATCGAAGGGATCGACTTTTTGATGAACAGCTGGATCATCTCCGGCATCCTCGCTGTGATCTCTGTGACGTCCACGCTGGGCGCGTTTGGCGTGATGGTGGAGGACAGGGCGAAAAAGATCATGAAAGATTTTACGGTCTCGCCCATAAAACGAGGAAGCCTTGCGGGCGGGTATGTCCTTTCCTCTTACTGCGTAGGGGTGATCATGAGCATGGCCGCACTGGTGATCGGGGAAGTTTATATCGTCGTGTCGGGCGGGGAACTGCTCTCCGCTGAAAATATGGCAAGGGCAGTAGGCGGCATCCTGCTCTCCGTGCTTTCCTCCGGCTCCATCGTATTTTTTATCGTATCTTTTTTCCACAGCCAAAACGCATTCGCAACGGCAAGCACGGTAGTGGGTACCCTGATCGGCTTTTTGACGGGCGTCTACATCCCGGTCGGGACGCTGCCGGATGCGGTGGGCAGTATCATCAAGGTGTTCCCGGTTTCCTATTCCGCATCGTATTTCCGTACGGTCATGATGGAGCAGCCGTCCGCTGTGTCGTTTGACGGGGCGCCGGTCTCTTTGGTACAGGATTTCAACCGGGAGCTGGGCGTCAATTTCCAGTTCGGGGACCATACGACAACGCTTTTGACATGCATAACCGTCATGATCATAACGGCAGCGGTATTTTTCGCGCTTTCGCTGGCCGTGGTGTCAAAGAAAAGAAAATAACGAAAAAAAGCCGCCTGTAAAAACGGCTTTCATAACTGATAGTCAATTGGTTTCCGACTATTTTTGCGGTTGCTTTTCGGACAGGTAATCCACTACATCCTGTACGGTATCGAAAAGCTTGAGATCCCGATCCGGGATGGAGATATCGAATTCCCTTTCAAAACTGGATACGGTGTCCATCAGGCTGAATGAATCGAGCTCCAAATCGCGGATCAGGTGCTTGTCCGGCGTAATGCCGCCTTCATCGACGGGGGAGTTTTCCGCAAGAAGCTTTTGTACCGTTACAAAGTTGACCATAAGAGACCCTTTCTGATTCAGGAAACTTTACCATTAACCAATATGCACGGCATTTAAACCGCGCAGGCTCTGGCGTTTGAATTCACTCTTATCGTACTCTTTTTCAATCTCCGGGTCAACCATGGGAATCACGGAAAAATATTTATCGTAGCATTTGGCGGGCGTATCGATCCCGCAGCATTCCTGCCAACCGAGCTTCTCGCCTTTGGCAAAGGAAACGAAATCTTGCTGTATTTCCCGGGAAACGCGCCGCGTCGTCTTGATTGAGGGGAGAAGGAACATCCATTTATAGTGCCCTGCATGGTAATTGCCGAACACGAACGGGATATCGCACGAATGGCATGCCCGCAGAGCCACGGCTTTCATGGCAGGGGTCTCATAATCAAAGCGGTACATCCATGTATTGGCGTATTGGTTGTAGACCTCCGCATACCAGACGCTCGCCATGCGGAACACGCGGTCTGTGAGCATCATGGATTCCGCGCGTTTTCCGTAACGGCGGTAAGCGGCCTTTAAGCGGGCCTTGACCTCTTCTTTTTCCTGATCGATGTTGCGCCGGAGTATTTTACTGATATCCAGCACCTTGGATAAAACTTTGATGCACAGGAAGGACATTTCCTCCTTGGTCGTACCGATCAGGATGGGGATATCCCTGGCCGCGCCCTGGGCCGCAGCGGGAATGGGATATTCGGGCACGAGGCCGCCGTCCACCTCGATCATGAAGGTGCCGTCCCCGAGGCCGCAGTGTGAAGCGAATTTGCGCTGCTTGGCAACGAGCGTGCGTACGTCCATGGCCTTTAGTTCCCGTGCGCTTTTGATGCCCATGAATTTGAGGAATTTGCGCGCAACCTCCTGGTATTGAGCCTTGGTGTAGAGCAGCGACGGCCCGCCGCTCATCATGATGACCTTGGAAACATATTTGCGCGCTGCCGGCATAACGGGCAGCACGGAAGCCGCGATCGCCCCGGCAGATTGCCCCAAAACCGTAATGTTATGGGGATCGCCGCCAAAGGCGGCAATGTTCTCATGCACCCACGAAAGCGCCATGACGATGTCCGAAAGTCCGCAGTTTGGGGAAAATTCCTCGCCTAAAAAAGAAAAATCCAGAAAACCGAGCGCGCCCAGGCGGTAATTGATGGTCACAACGACAACGTCTCCGTTTTTTGCGAGGTTCGTGCCGTTATACTCCGGGTCGCTCCCGGTACCGGCGCAAAACGATCCGCCGTGGATGTAGAAAAACACGGGACGTTCTTTTTGGTCTGTGCCGGGCGTCCAGATATTGAGCGTCAGGCAGTCTTCCGAAGATGATCTATATTTTTTCGTTTGCGGACAGGCCGCGCCAAAAGAGGAAGCGTCGAGGACGCCCTCCCAGCTTTCGGCTTTTTGCGCAGGCATGAAGCGCAAGCTGCCGACGGGCGGCTTTGCATAGGGAACGCCCCTGTAAGACAGGATATCCCCTTCTTTCAGTCCTGCGATCGTACCGTTTTTGGTTTTCACATTATTCAAAGTCGATCCATCCTTTTGTTTGTGTATGGTTTTCATCATTATACTACCGAAAAGGCGAAAATAAACAAAATAGGGACAAGCTTTGCAAAAATTTAATATTTGGCCATACGCTTTGTTTTTCATGAAGGTTTTGTTATTATGGAAGGGGAAAGGGTTTCAAAACCAGTGTGGGGGAATAAGAATATACCAGCGGAAAGGGCGGCCGATGAACAAACTGAAAATCGTTTTTACTGTGATCGCTTCTTCCATATTACTTGCGGGCGGGATATTCCTGGCCGTATATCCGGTGGAGATCATCGGCATTTTTGCACGTGCTTTAGGGATATTGCTTACGGCCTTCGGCAGCCTGGGCATCATCTTTTTCATTTTTACGCGCGATAACCGGCCCAATATCACGGCCCAGACGCTTGCCCTTGGTATCGTTTCGCTTGCCTGCGGGGTCGTGCTGCTGGCATGGCCGGGCATCATTGACCAAGCCGTACGCATCACGATGCTGGTATGGCTGTTTTTTACGGGCGGCGTCCAGCTTCTCGTTTCCTATTCTTATTACCTGAACGCACAGCGCCGCTGGGGATTGTCGCTTTTGTGGGGCGGACTCCTGATGGCAGGATTCGTTGTCGTCCTGACCTCGCAGGATCTGTGGGTATTTATGCTTTCCACCTTTATTGCCGCCTATTGCATCCTTTTAGGGCTGGCGGGATTGCTGCGGCTGGTGCTGATTGTCAACCAGAAGAACAAAAAACGCAAGGCCATTCCCTTGCCGTTCTGGATGGAGGTATTCCTGCCAAAGGCGACGCTTGCATGGATCAAATCTACGCTTGACGGGGAAAATGAAGAAAAGGGCGAGGAGGACGGCAGCGTCGTAACGAGCGGCCGGGTCAAAGAAGGCGCAACGGACGTTGAAATATTGATCCATATGTCTGACCTGGGAACGAACGCGCTGGGGCATGTGGACGTCGCAATAGACGGACAAGTGTTTTCCTACGGGAATTACGACCACGATAAAGATCATATCCATTTGTTCGGCCTTTTCTGGGATGGCGTATTTGCCATTTGCGAACGGGAAAAGTACATCCGTTTTTCGCTGGACAGCGCACGGAAAACGATCATCGGCTACCAGCTTGCGCTTTCCCTGGAAGATGAGCAGCGCCTGAAAGACAATATTGCGGATTTTTTGCAGGATTGCGTGCCGTGGAAGCCGGAAGAACCGCGTAAAAATGGGTATGCGAACGCGCTTTTAAAGCAGGGTGCGCAGCTTTTTAAAGTGGCCAAGGGAAAATACAGGACGTATTTCATGCTCAATACCAACTGCGCGCTTCTGCTGGAAGATTTCCTGGAGGGGACGAGCATCCCCAAGGCGCGCGTATTTGGCGGCATCATGACGCCCGGTTCGCTTTTATCCATGTTTGAAAACGAGCTGAAACGACCGGGAAGCCCGGTCAAGGAGCGCACGCTTTATTTGAGCGACAGGATGGCGTCCGTCAACCGCAAAAGAAGGCCCCAAAAAGCGCTTGCGGAACTGGAAGAATGTATTGCGTGTGAAAGGGAAAACCAGGGAAAAAAATAAGCCGCCCCTCTCACAGGATACGAGCAGGTACGGCTTTTTGCTTATAACCGCGTCAGTTGGAGGAATAGGCGTCGTCGACGATGGCAAAGATCTCGTCGATCCACAGGCCGGAATCACGCGCCTCCCTCGTGGCCTTGACGAACATTTCACGTATTTCGTTTTTCCGCATATCCTTGATCTGTGCGGCGTTGTCCGCGACAAAATCGCCTTTTCCGGCAACGGAATACAAAAAACCGTCCTTTTCTAAGATCGCATAGGATTTTTGTACCGTGTTGGGATTGATCCCCAGCTGCTTTGCCAGCTTGCGTACGGAAGGGATCTGTTCGTGCGGGCGGATCTTGCCCATCATGATGAGCGTTTTAAAGCCTTGCACGATCTGTTCGTAGATCGCCTGTTTGGATGCCTTATCCAGCCGGATCATGACGAAACCCTCCCCTTTTAGCAGCTTAGTGTATGAAACGTATTAGTACAATTTTATTGTATTTTATTGACTGGGCGCTGTCAAGCGAAAAAGTTTATAAAAAGAAAGGAAAAATGAACGAAATTCCTTTGCTTTTCAGGGGGAACGTATTATAATGAAAATTGGTTGGGATCAGTTCTGGAATTTTTTCGCGTTGACTTTTATGAACATATATATATTATCTTTACAGGAGGAGAGAACCAATGGACATTATGTTTTGGGCTCTTATCGGGGCCGTCATTGCGCTCGTCTTTGCTGCGGTCACGGCAGTACGCGTAATGAAAAAAAGCGAAGGCAGCGAAAAAGTGAAAAAAATCGCTGCCGCAATCAGGAAGGGGGCAAACGCCTACCTAAAACGCCAGTACAAAACAGTCGCTATCTTTTTTGTCATCGTTACGGTCGTATTGGCAATTTTGGCGGCAACCGGCTTCATGTCCTTCTTCGTGCCGATCGCCTTTATCGTAGGCGGTGTGTTCTCCGCCCTGGCGGGCTTCATCGGTATGAAGATCGCCACGGCAGCCAACTCCCGCACGGTAAACGGTGCGACAAAGAGCCTGAATTCTGCTCTGCGCGTTTCGTTCTCGTCGGGTGCGGTCATGGGTATGACGGTAGTCGGTTTAGGGCTTTTGTACCTCACGATCTGGTATTTTATCCTCAACTCGTATTACGCGGGGGATACCGCACAGATCGCAAGTAACATGCTGATGTTCGGCATGGGCGCTTCGTGTATGGCGCTGTTTGCACGCGTGGGCGGCGGTATTTTCACGAAGGCTGCCGACGTAGGGGCAGACCTTGTCGGTAAAGTGGAAGCGGGCATCCCGGAAGACGATCCGAGAAACCCTGCGACCATCGCTGACAACGTGGGCGACAACGTGGGCGACGTTGCCGGTATGGGCGCAGACCTCTACGAATCCTATGTAGGTTCCATCATTTCGGCGGGAGCTCTGGCGATCGCGGCCGGGCTTGGCGGCGGCGGACTGGCTCTCCCGATGATCCTTGCGGCGGTCGGTATCGTTGCAAGCGTGATCGGCAGCTTCTTTGTAAAAACAAAGGAAAACGCTTCCCAGAAGAACCTGCTTTCCGCGCTGCATAAGGGCGTGTATATCGCGGCGGCGATCGTTGCGGTTGCGGGTTATTTTGTGGTAACGGGCATCCTCGGCGCAGATCATGTCGGCGTATATGTGGCGATCCTTTCCGGCCTTGTGGCGGGTATCGTCATTGGCTACTATACGGAATACGTTACATCCGACCACTTCAAACCCACAAAGGATCTGGCGGACTCCACGGTAACAGGTCCTGCGACCACGATCATCAGCGGTTTCGCGCTGGGCATGAAATCCACGGCGATCCCGGTCATCACGGTCGTTGCCAGCGTATTGATCAGCTACTTTGCTTCGGGCGGCACGCTTAACGGCGGTACGTTTGAAGTAGGCCTTTATGGCGTGGCGATCTCGGCGGTCGGTATGCTTTCCACGCTAGGCATCACACTTGCGACAGACGCATACGGCCCGGTGGCGGACAATGCGGGCGGCCTTGCGGAAATGAGCGGACAGGATCCGGTCGTACGCGAACGTACAGATGCCCTCGATTCCCTTGGGAACACGACAGCTGCAACGGGCAAAGGCTTTGCTATCGGCTCCGCGGCGCTGACAGCGCTCGCACTGATCGCTGCATTTGCAGACCAGTGCCAGATTGATATGTCGGCATTGAGCATCCTTGACCCGACGGTATTGATGGGACTGCTGATCGGCGCGATGCTGCCGTTCCTGTTCTCGTCCATGACGATGAGCGCGGTGGGCAAAGCGGCGATGAAGATCGTTGTCGAGGTGCGCAGGCAGTTTAAGGAGATCAAAGGGATCATGACGGGCGAAGGCGAGCCGGATTATGAATCGTGCGTGGATATCTGCACGAAGGGCGCGCTGCACCTGATGCTCGCCCCGGCGATCCTCGGCTTCGTGGCTCCGATCATCGTTGGCCTGATCTTAGGCGCGAACGGCGTTGTCGGCATGCTCGCGGGCGCTACGGCCTCCGGCTTTGTACTCGCTGTCATGATGTCCAATTCCGGCGGCGCGTGGGATAACGCTAAGAAATATATCGAGGGCGGCGCACACGGCGGCAAGGGGTCAGAAGCCCATAAAGCTGCTGTGGTAGGCGATACGGTAGGCGATCCGTTCAAGGATACGTCCGGCCCGTCGCTCAATATCCTCATCAAACTGATGTCTATGGTAGCGGTCGTGTTCGCTGCCGTCATCATGCAGTACGGGATCTTGCAGTAGTTTTTATTGCAAACGATCAAGGACGCCCGGTTTTGCCGGGCGTCTTTTTTTTGACACCGGCCCGCGGAAATGCTAGAATGGGGAACATACGATTTTGAAAGGGGAACAGTCCAATGGTAATTGCCTAACCGTTATTGTGACGAAGGATCATCGCCGCGGCAGGTGGCTAAACCTGGCCGCGCTTTTTTGTTGTGGAGGTCTTTTCATGAAAAGAATCATGATCGACTGTACTCCGCCTGTTTGCAGCTTCCTTTTTGCTGAAAATACAAACAGGAAGGATACGGTATATGAAAACAATCATTTGGGAGGTGAAAGTTTTTTCGCCGCCTGAAGCAATACGCTATTGCAAAAAATGCGGCAGGAAAACGAGGCACCGGTCAACCGGGCGGTTCAGGGTCAATGGAACCTGGCCGTTTGCTCGCGCGTGAGTACCAAAAGCATGGGCAGGGAGCGGCTGAAACGGTTTATGGAAAACGACGGCAGCCTTGCGCGAGCATGCGCTATGGACGTCCGGCTTTTGAAAAAAAGCGGCGCAGAGGTCGTACCGCCGGATTATGAGATCTTTGGAGAAACGGCAGGAACGGCGCATGGGATGAAGATCAGGATCGTGTGCAGGGAACCGTTCAGGCCAAAGGTGTCGAAGATACTCCGGGAAAAGCTGTCCCTCTCCAAAAAGGATTTTGACGGGTTGGTACAAAACGGCAGGATCCGCATGGAAAACGGCGGGGATGTCTGTCGGAGCAGGCTGGAGGAAGAAACGACCGTACTGCTGGAAACGGTGCACTCCCAAAAACAAAAGCAATAGAATATAAAAAAACGGCTGACGCTTCTGGAGTCAGCCATTTTTTTATGATGTTCGATGTTGAATCGCACACAAACGCACACTAGTCGGCTAGGATCACCTGTGGGCCGCGCTGTTCGAGCGCGCCTTTGACATCGTCGGAAAGACCGCGGTCTGTGACGATGTGGTTGATCCTGCGGAGCGTCGCGACTTGTGCAAAGGCGGAATCATCGATATCGTCGCTCCTGATCATTACGATATTGCGCTTGGCGCAGTCGAGGGCGGTGGCCTTCAAATGCGCTGCAGTCTCGTTCTTGACGGTCAATCCGTAGGCGGTGTCCAGCTTTTCACCGTTGATGAGCGCCACGTCAAAATTATATTTGCGGATAAAAGCGATCGTAGAACTGCTCGCGAAGCCGTAAATATCCTCCTGGTAGGAGCCGGGGGCCATGATCAGCTCGACCTTGGAAAAGGTACGCAGGATATTGGCCGCCGCAAGGGAATTTGTCATGACGGTCAGGCGCAGGTTCTTGATGCCGTGTACAATGCCGGTTGTCATGTCGCCGCTGTCTAAAAATACGGAATCACCAGACTTTAAAAGCTTTCCGGCGGCAATGCCGATCTTGCGTGCATTGTCGTTGAGCTGGGAAACATCCGGTGATACACTGGTGCCGGATGGAATATCGCGGTTTAAATATGCACCGCCGTATGTAGTTGTCAGGATTCCCTGTTTTTCATAAATGGCGAGGTCACGGCGGATCGTCATGGGGGAAACGTCAAAATGCTGGGACAGTTCGCTGACATCGACTGTTTCATTTTCCATCAGAATATTATAGATTTTTAAGCGCCGCTCGGATGAATTCATAAGAATACGCTTTCCACACAGTATGAGTGTTGTTGTTTCTTTGATACAAGAATCAAGTACAGTATAGCGTTGTTGCGGCGATTATTCAAGCTTTTGGAAAATAATAGAATTAAAAAGAACAAAAAAACACAAAAATAATAAATTTAGGATTGATTTATGTTTTTTCTTGTGCTATTATGAAACCATAAAAAGATGGTCAATGAAATTCACCATAAATAATCGACATGAAGATAAACAACTGATTGAAACTCTACTTTAAATATATCCTACTACAAACAACAGAAAAATTCACTATAAAAATAAAATTTTTTCGGTTCCAATAAAAAAGAAAAGGAGGAATAGTATGGATGCACCCTTTTTTAGGGAAGTCCATACGAAAAAAGAAGATGAAAAAGAAAATTGTAGGTCTGATGCTCGCGGTATTAATGGTGTTTGCTGTCTTTGCGGGATGTGCGGCGCCGGCGGAGGAATCCGTGACGCCGGCATCATCGGAAAGCGACGGCGAAAAAGCATCCGCGGAGCCGACGGCTTCGCAGGAGGCCCCGGCAAGTGCAGAAGGAGAAGCAAAGGCGGACGGCAGCGGCCTGACGTTTGCCTTTATCGTACCGGGGCTGGATGCAAACTGGTATGTGGAGATCGCGGACAGTTTCAAGTACGCGGCAGAGGAGGTCGGTGCGGAGGTCATGATCCTGCCGTCCGATTATGACGTAGACAAGGAAGTGGCGAATATCGACCTGTGCGTAACCGAGCAGGTGGACGGCCTGTGCATGTTCTCCTTTAACGAAAACGGCGCGGCGCTGGCGGCCAAGAAGATGCAGGAAGCGGGTATTCCGCTGATCGTTCCGGACAGCGTGGGACAGGCGCTCAACAAGGGCGCCGACCTCGCGGCATGCGTGGACTTCGACTGGGAAGAAATGGGCCACATGTACGCAGACTGGATGGCGGAGAACACGACGGGGGATTACGTCATCATCACAGGAAACTTTGAGCACTATCCGTGCATCTATGTCAATAAAGGCATGGAAGACCGCTCCAAAGAGCTGGGGAAAAACAACCTGATCGATATCCGCGACGCGGATTACAACCCGGACAAAGCGGCAGCGGCGGCAGAAGACCTGATCAACGGCGGCCTTGAGTTCGAGACGATCTTCGTCATGCAGGAAGAGATGGCGGCGGCGGTCGTACGCGTACTTAAAAATGCGGGCAAGCTCAACAATCCTTATAAGGTCATTTCCCAAAACGGACAGGAAATGGGCATCGAGATGATCAAAAGCGGCGATATGCAGATGACGATCTCAAGCTCGCCTGGGCTGGAAGGCTATATCTGTTTCCGTATGCTCTACAGCCAGCAGCAGGGAAAGATCGATTATAAGAATGAACAGAAGATGGTTCCGATCACGGCGGTGACGCAGGCGGATACGGAAAATATTGACCCGAAGGTCATTATTCCGTGGCACAGGGATCCGATCTTCAAAGAGCTGACAGCGGAATTTTTCCCGGAACTGATGTGGTATTGATCCAAAAAAAGCAAGGTAACAGGAGACAGGGAGAGAGGCGCATGCCCCAAAAGGGCATGCGCCCATCCCCCGTAAAAAGGACTCTGAAGACGGGAGTTTTGTGGTATGACATACGGGAAACAGATTTTAGAACTGACAAACATAACCAAAAGCTATTCGGGCGTTACCGTACTGCGTAACATGGATTTTGCCCTGCATGAAGGCGAGGTGCATTGTATCGTCGGCGAAAACGGCGCGGGGAAATCCACCTTTATCAAAATATTATCCGGGGCGATCACGCCGGATTACGGGGATATCCTCCTGTTTGGACAAAAACGCGAATACAGTAATCCGCAGATACCCATAGAACTGGGGATCTCCACCATTTACCAGGATTCCGACCTGATCGATACCTTGACCGTGGCGGACAATATCTTTTTGGGCGGGGAAGTCGCGAAGGGCGGCGTCGTCAACAAAAAGGAGCAGGAGGAAATCACGCAGGCATTGCTTGACGACCTGCGCATGACCATCAAGGCGGATACGCTGGTAGAGGACATCTCCCCCGCACAAAAGCAGATGCTGCAGATTGCCAAAGCGCTCCAGCGTAAGGCGCGGGTCATTATCATGGACGAACCGACGGCCTCGCTGGGGGAGGAGGAATCGGGCATGTTGCTTGCGACGGTGAAACGGCTGGCGAAAGAAGGCATCGGTATCATATATATTTCGCATTACTTAGAAGAGGTCTTTGAGCTGGCCGATACGATCACCGTCATCAAGGATGGGAATGTAACGGGCTGCTATGAAGCGTCCAAGGTCACGAACGAAGAAATTATCGCCGCAATGGTAGGCAGGGAAGCGTCGCTGTTTTTTAAGCGCGAACGCGTGGACATCGGGGAAGAATACTTAAAGGTAGAAAGGATATCGCGGATGCCCGCGGTGCATGAGATCAGTTTTTCCGTGCGCCGGGGCGAGATTTTCGGCATCGGCGGGCTGGTCGGTTCGGGACGTACGGAGCTGATGCACCTTTTGTACGGCGTGGCTAAAAAGCAGACGGGGCGTATTTTGATCGACGGAAAGGAAGCCAGCATCAAATCGCCACGCGACGCGATCGCAAACGGCATTTGCATGCTGGGCGAAGACCGCAAGGGCGACGGTATGTTTTTGCAACGCAGTATCAAGGAGAATATCTGTATTGTCCGCAATGAAAACAAGGTATTTTTGAATTTGAAGGAAGACAAACGTGCGACTGAAGAAATGGTCAAAAAACTGAACCTCAAGACAACGGGCATCGACCAGGATATCGAGCGGCTGTCGGGAGGGAACCAGCAAAAAAGTATTCTGGCGCGCTGGCTCTTGTCGGATTGTAATATCATCATCTTCGATGAACCCACAAAGGGCGTGGATATCGGCGCGCGCGAAGAGATATATAAACTGATGGTTCAACTGGCCCGGCAGGGCAAAGCGATCCTGATGGTGTCGTCGGATATGCCGGAGATCCTTTCGATGAGCGACCGGATCGGTATTCTGCGCGAAGGGGAACTGGTCAGTATCATATCTCCGGAAAACCTGACGGAGGAAAAACTGATGGGGATGTATCTGGGGATTGCACAGGAGGAAAGCCAAAATGAAAGACAATAGCAGGGCATTACTACAGAAAAACGCGACGCTGAGGAAGGTGGTCAGCTCGCAGTCTTTTTACCTGATCCTGATCATACTGGCGATCGGGATCGTGACAACGGTGATCAATCCAAAATTTGTTTCGATCGATAATATCAAGGGCGTGCTGTCCCAGGTATCGACGCTGGGGCTGATCTCGGCAGGCGTGACGGTATTGATCATATCCGGTAACTTCGATATTTCTATCGGCGCGATCGTGGGCTTTGCAAGCACGATGATGTGCCTGTCCATCGACAGGGGCGCGCCGGACGGCGTGGCTATGCTCGTAGGGCTGGGCGTTGCGGTAGGCTGCTCGGCTTTAAACGGCGCGCTGTCCGTACTGTTCAAAGCGCCGTCGTTCATCATTACCCTCGCGACGACAAGCATCTACACGGGACTTTGCCTGACGATCACGGGCGGAGGCAACGTGACGATATTCAACCGCATGGAATATTTTGCGGGGACGTATTTGTTTAACGCGATCCCGCTGCTGTTCGTCATCAGCCTGATCGGTTATCTGGCGATCCACTTCCTGTTAAAGCATACGCAGTTCGGACGGCGCGTGTTCGCGATCGGCAACAACACGCAGGCGGCATACCTTGCGGGGATCAAGGTCAACTGGAATAAGATCAAGTTCTTTATCACCAGCGGTATCATGACGGGTATCGCGGTCATCATGCTGGTATCGCGACTGGGGGCGGCGCAGGCTTCGACGGGCGCGGGCATGGAGCTGCAGGCGATCGGCGCGGTCATCATCGGCGGCGCGCCCATCAACGGCGGCAAGGGAAACATGCTGGGAACGTTCTGCGGCGTGCTTTTGACGGGCATCATCTTCAATGCGCTCAATCTTTTGAAAGTAAGCCCATATTTGCAGCAGATATCCTTTGGCGTACTGATCATCGTTTCCATTGCCATCAGCTCTATGCGCCTGCGGGTATCAAAATAAGGGGGATTCGTTATGAAACTGCAAAGACTGGAAGAGATCAACCGGAAGATCAAATATGACTTTGACAAATTAAAGGCGGAACATCCGGAACGCCTGCAAAAGAGGATGAACCTCTCGTTTAGTACATGGGTATTTGGACTGGAAGAATTGGAGGAATCGGTGGAGCGGCTGGCACGCTTCCAAGTGCCGTATATCGAGCTGGGAGGCAACTACGGCGGCAAGGATATCGGCTACCAGGCAGACCTTGCCGGGACAAAGGCGATCCTTGAAAAATACGGGATCAAATGTTCGGGGATCTGCGGTTTCTTCTCGGATTCCAATACGCTGTCCACCAATAACAATTTTGTACGGCAGACCGCGCGCGAATATATCATCGAGGAAGTAAAGTTCTGCAAGGAGGTTGGCGGGGAATATATGCTTGTCGTACCCGGTACGGTGGGCAGGAGCGAACCGTATGACACATCGGATTATGCACGCAGTGTAAGTACATTGCGGTCGGTGGCGGATGTCTTTGTGGAATATGGCGTCAAATGTGCGATCGAACCCATCAATTCGGCGGAGGTAGCCATGTGCTCGACGATCAAGAGCGCGCAGCAGTATATCGCGGATGTCGGGCATCCGGGCGTGCAGCACATCAACGGCGATATTTTCCACATGCTGTGCGGGGAGCGGCATATCTCTGAAGCGATCCTCGCGGCGGGCGAGCGGCTTGTGAACCTGCACATCGAGGATACCAACCGCCTGCCGCTCGGCAACGGCATGATGGATGTGGATACGATCATCCGTGCGCTTTATGTGATGGGCTACAACAGGGACGGCAGGTTTGTGACGGGAGAGCCGCTTGGAGCGGGCAGGAATTCCTACGCCATTATGTATGGACAGCACAGCGCGCAGGCAAAGGACAAACAGGTCGCAGATACGCTGTATTTTCAGGAACGCGAAGAGGAACTGCTGAAATAACTTTCCTCAATAAAATAGTGGGAAAACGATTTTTACCGTGAATACCACAAGCGGGAAACCGGTATTGCAAACAGAAAGCAAGCCGGTTTTCTGTTTTACCAGAAAAATTCTCCGGGGATTGTTTTGCGCATGGTGAAAAGGTATAATGGAAAAAAGTAATGGCCATAACGTGTTGTTGCAAAAACAATACTAATTAAGACAGGTATATTATTATGCGGGAAGCGAATGAACTGGAATACATCAAACAACTGAATGGCAACTTGGGTATGCTGGAAGCCTATGTGTGCGACCAGAAGCCGCTTGATGCAGTTATCGAACACTTTATGGCGTTTGTAAAGGGGTATATTTCCTTGCGGGGCATGGCGCTTTTGCGTTTCAACAGGCAGGGACAGGTCAAGGAATACGCTGCCTGCCGCGACGGAAAGGTTTTTGTATCGAAGGATCACAGGGAATTCCCGGTTTTTCAAATACCGGACTGGCCGGGCTTGCTGGGCAGCGAAGAAGGGATCGAACGCTTCAAACGGGAATCAGCCGTGGTGCTCGGGGAAGCGGTCGAGGATTTTTTGGCGGTGAAGCCGGTTTTTGCGGATGGTTTTCTGATGGGGGTCATCATTGCCGAAAAGGCAGGACTGTGGACAAAAAAAGACAATGATATACTGGGTTCCCTGGCCTTTACAGTGCGGATCGCTTTTTCCAATAAAGAAAAGAACGAAAGCCAGGCGGAGCAGACATGGGTCTTTAACCAGTTGATGGACAATGTCCGCATGGGCGTTCTGATCACGGATCCGCAGACGGATCGTATCCTTTTTGCCAACAATGTGATCAGGGAAACTTACGGGCTGGAAGAACCGGAAGGTGAAATATGCTGGAAGGTATTGCAGGAAGGGAAAAAGGAGAGGTGCGAATTTTGCCCGATCCCGCAGCTTGAAACAAGCAAACAACCGAATCCTTCCTGTGTTTGGGAGGACGACAGTTCGGCAGCCGGGAAAGTCTTTGAATGCTGCGATAGCCTGGTGCCGTGGATGGACGGACGCATCGTACATCTCCAGCAGTCGACCGATATCACAAATTCCAAAAAATTGAAAAGGGCCGCAAGCATCGACGAACTGACGGGGATCAGGAACCGGCGTGCGGGAAAAGAGGTAATGAAGGCGGCAATCGAACAGGCACGCCGGCAAAATGAAACGATCACGGTCTGCCTGTATGATATCAATTTTTTAAAGTTGGTAAACGATACCTATGGCCATACCGAAGGCGATAAACTCCTGGTGCGTATTTCAAAAGCGGTTGAGGATGCGCTCGATCCGGAGAATTTCTCTTTCCGTATGAGCGGCGATGAATTTGTCGTCCTATTCCGGCATTGCAACGAACGGGCGGCAGACCGCGTGATGCGCAGGATATTGGAACAGCTGGCCCTGACCGTGAAACGGGAGCAGCTGCCCTATGAACTTAGCTTTTGTTATGGACTGGTGGAACTTCCGCCCTCCGACCAAAGGCAGATACCTGAAATCGTCGCGGACGCGGACGAGATCATGTACCAGAAAAAACGTGCCTACCACACCGGACGGATTAAAAAGGCAGATATCGATTCCTTTGCCTACGATAAAGAGCATCTGTATGAAGCGCTGACGGACAGCACCAACGATTATATCTATTTGTGTAACATGCAGACCAACCTGTTCCGTTTTCCGCCGGCGATGGTGGAGGAATTCGGTTTGCCGGGAGAAGTGATCTACGATACCGTACCGGTCTGGGGAGCGCTGATCCATAAAGACCAGCGGGAGGCGTTTTTCCAAAACATGCAGGACTTAGCGGATGGACTCACGGATATCCACGACCTTGTTTATCGCGTCAAAAACCGTAACGGGCAATGGGTGTGGGTGCATTGCAGGGGTAAGGTGACGCGTGACGAAAGCGGCAATGCCCAGCTCTTTGCGGGCATCATCACGAAACTCCACAGCGACGAAATACCCAAAGAAATGGGCGATGGGGAGGCTGCTTTGCGGGGGAAGGGCGAAACGCTGAACCCGGCGTATGAATACCTGCTCAATGGAAGTTATACGGAGATCTATGAAGGGGATCTGATCAACGACACGTTGAATCTTATTTTGCAGAACAAGGATATCTTAAAGATCCTTGACAGCAGCGGAAGCTACCGCAACGACAACGCGGATTACACAAAAAAGGCCGTGCATCCGGACGATGCCTTTTTGCACGACAGGCTGTATGACGCCGCTGTGCTGACCAGCCGTTTTGATGCGGGGGAAAAGGAAGTCATCGGGGAATACAGGAGGCTGGGGACAGATGGGGAATACCACTGGATCATCGCGACGATCCTGCCGGCGGGGATCTGGGACAGGGACAACCATAAAGTCCTGGTGCTGATCAAGGACATCACAAAATCCCGCAGGCAGCAGGAGGAACGCAAAAAGCAGGAAAACCGGGCATACAGCCTGTTTCGGCAGTCGTGCGATATGGTGGCGGAGATCGACCTTGTAACAGAAGAATGCGCCTATATCGTATATAAAGGAAAGGATATGGGCAATGACCCTCCGAAAGGCAGCTATAAAACGATGCTTGAGGCACACCTCGGCCATATTGGGGAAGAGGCGGAAAAGGAACGGATCAAGTCCCTGCTCGCGGTAGATTCCCTGCGCCGGATGGCGCATGGAGACCGGCGCTTCAAGACCGTCCAGCTCTGTATAAAAGACCAAAAGGAACAAACCAAATGGTATGAGCTCAGCGTGTTTGTCGAAGAGGGGGAGCACCCGGTGGCCGTTCTTGCGGAGCGCGATATCACGCAGCAAAAAGAGGATGAGCATAAAAAGAACATAGTTGAGCAATACGATTCCGCACTGCGGAATATTTACGATGAATTATATGAGATGAATGTCACAAAGAATACATACAAAGCTGTTTACCATACGCCGGGCAAGTATGTGATCCCGGCGGAGGGCGGTGTTTTGACGGAGGGCGTGGCCGAAGTCGCAGGCAATATGATCCATCCGGAAGACAGGGAGCGGTTTTTACAGTTTTTTGAGCTGGAGAAAGTGCGCAGGGAGTTCTCGTCCGGGGCGGAAAGCAGGATCGGGGAGTTCCGCAAACTGCTGCAAAATGGGGAATACCGCTGGGCGTCGCTGACCGTACTGCCGGTCAAGCGGAGCCAAGGGGATGATGAGATATTCCTCTGTTTCATTATGGACATCGACGAAAAGAAAAGATCGGACGATGTGCTGGAACAAAATAAGGAGCTGCGCAAACAGCAGCTGGCGGATGAGCGTTACCGCATCGTCTTAGAGCAGACGGGGACGATCGTCTTTGAATGGAACACAAAGACAAAAGAACGTTATATTCCTTGCAAATTGGCGGAAACGCTTGCTGGGGATTATGGCGACCTCAAAAGCCGGGACGTTTTGCTGGCGTGGCTGGAGGATGGCGTAGTCCATCCGGGCGATGTCCCGGCGCTGGAAAAGTTCATACAGGAGATCAGGAAGGGCAGTCCGTATTTGGAAGTGGTGCTGCGCCTGAAAAGCAAGGCAGGAGAGTACCGCTGGTACAAGGTGGCGCAAACGCATATTCTGGACGAACAGGGAAATGTTGAACGCGTATTAGGAACTTTGAACGATGTGGACGAAGTGACGAAGTCACAGGAAGCGCTCAAATACCGTGCAGAATTCGATATGCTCACAGGTATTTACAACATCCAGGAATTCTATGCGCGTACCCGCAAGCTTTTGCATGCGAACGCGGATAAGAAATACGCGGTCATCCGCATGGATATCCATCGCTTTAAATATATCAACGACCTTTACGGTATGGAGGAAGGGGATAAGCTGCTGCAATTCATTGCGGCGATGCTCCGGGAAAAGATGGGAGTACAGGACGCATATGGCCGCCTGGGCGGCGATATCTTCTGCATGTGCGTCGCCTATGAAGACCGGCGGGAGATCAGGGAGCTTTCGGAGGAGCTGTCAAGGGCGCTTGAAAGCTATAAGCTTGGGTACCGCATCATACCCTACTTTGGGATATGCATCGTGGACGACAGGGATACGCCGGTAAGCATACTCTGCGACTGGGCGCAGCTGGCCTTGAAAACGGTCAAGGGAAGTACGCTTTCACATATCGCATTTTATGACGACAAGCTGCGTGCGCGGCAGATCGACGAGCGGAAAATCGAAGACGAAATGGAAGCGGCGCTTGAAAAAGGACAATTTGTCGTTTACCTACAGCCCAAGCACGATATCCGTACGTCGCGGATCGTGGGGGCGGAAGCGCTGGCTCGCTGGAACCATCCCAAGGAAGGGATGATCGGCCCGGAGCGTTTTATCCCCCTTTTTGAGACGAATGGGTTTGTGATCCGCCTGGACGAATATATCTGGGAGGAGACCTTTAAAAGCATGCGTGCATGGCTGGATAAAGGCTACCGAGAGGTGCCTGTATCCGTCAACGTATCGCGGCTGCATATCTTCAACCGCAATTTCAAGGAGAAGATCATCGCACTGACGGAGAAATACGGGATCCCCAAAAGGATGGTCGAGCTGGAGCTGACGGAAAGCACGTTCATCGAAAATCCGGACGAGCTTTATGAGAAGATGAACAAGCTGCGGCAGGCAGGCTTTCGTTTTTCGATGGATGATTTCGGGTCGGGGTATTCCTCGCTCAATATGCTGAAAAACGCTATGGTCAATACGATCAAGCTGGATCGGGAGTTTTTAAACGAAACGGTCGCTACGGCAAAGGGAAAGACGGTGATCCGTTACACGGTGGCCATGGCAAACACGCTCGACCTACATGTGATCCCGGAGGGCGTGGAAACGAAGGAACAGGCGGATTTCCTGATGGGCGTAGGCTGTGAGATCGCGCAGGGGTTCTATTTTTCAAGGCCCATGCCGGTGAGCGAATTTGAAAAGTTGCTCATGGCAGAAGGGTAAATAAACAGGAAAATTGATAAGAAAGCCGTACCGTAACAGGCGCGGCTTTTTTGATTGCAATCTTTTTAAAATCCCCCTATAATGCAAAGGGAAAGAATTTAGGAGGAAAAGCGGATGCGTGACTGGGAAAAGTATTTGAACCGGGACATTGCGTGCGAATGCCACAGGACGCACCGGTGTGGGATCGACCGGATCGTGATCGGCGAAGGCGCCCTTTTGGAATTGCCGGCAATGATACGCGAAGGCGGCTATAAGAACATATGTATGGTTGCGGATGCCAACACGTATGCGGCTGCGGGGAAACAGGCGGAGGCCCTGCTTGCAGGCAGCGGTATCTTGTGTACAAAGGCCGTTTTCCCGGAGGCGGAACTGATTCCTGACGAACATGCGCTGGGCGTGCTGCTGGCAGGGCTTCCGGACGGTTGCGACCTGATGGTGTGCGTCGGATCCGGGACGCTGGGCGACCTGTGTAAATTTGTGAGCCACAAGCTCCATATCGACTATTTCATGGTTGCGACAGCGCCATCGATGGACGGGTACGCCTCCAATGTCGCGCCGCTGATCGTTAAGGATACAAAAACGACATACGAAGTGGGGCGGCCCAAAGCGATCATAGGGGATGTAAATATCCTTGCCCGGGCGCCGATGGAAATGATACGCGCCGGGATCGGCGATATGCTGGGAAAATATGTGTGCCTTGCCGATTGGCGGGTGGCGCATATCGTCACAGGGGAATATGCCTGCGGTTTTGTGGAAAATATGATGCGGGAATGTGTGGACGTGGTAAAACAAGCGATGGACGGCGCGAACAGGCGCGAAAAAGGGGCGATCGCCGCTGTAATGGAGGGGCTCGTGCTTTCGGGCATCACCATGAGCTACGTCGGCAACTCGCGTCCGGCCTCGGGCAGCGAGCACCATCTTTCGCATTTTTGGGAAATGATGCTCCTGCAGCAGGGCAAGCCGGATGCGCTCCACGGGTTGAAGGTAGCGGTCGGTACGGTAATCAGTTTAAAATTGTATGAATTGCTTAAAAATAATAAAGAGGCTTTTTTAAAACCAGGGGATCGCGTTCTTTCGCAGGAAAAGTGGGAAGGGGAGATCCGCCGCGTCTATGGGCCGGCGGCGCCGGAAGTGATCCGCCTGGAACGGGAGATGCGCAAAAACGCGCTGGAACAGGTGGAGGAAAGGCGGAAAGCGGTTGCCGCGCACTGGGACGAGATTATGCGCGTAGCAAAAAGCCTGCCCTCTGCGGAAGAAATGGCGGACATCTTAAACGGGATCGGCGCGCCGTATCTGCCCTGCCAGATCGGTGTCGACGAACAGATGGCCAGGGATGGAATCATATATGCGAAGGAACTGCGCAACCGTTATGGGCTGCTGCAGTTGTTGTTTGACGGGGGGATTGCACAAGGGATGGCAGGAGATGCCATGGGATTTTTAAAGCAGCTTAATAAGGAGAGGCAGACATGAGAAACGATATGCTTGATGTGATCAAAACACGGCGCTCGATCCGCAAATACCGTCCGGAACAAATCAGGGACGAAGAGCTCGACGCAGTTCTGGAAGCGGGAACATATGCGCCCAGCGGCAAAGGAAAACAGGTGGCGACGATCGTTGCGGTACAGGATGAAAAGACGCGTGCAGATTTAGCGCGTATGAACGCGCAGGTGCTGGGAAAAGATATCGACCCCTACTATGCGCCGCCGACCATTGTACTGGTTTTTGCGGACACTGCCCGCCCGACGTATGTGCAGGATGCGAGCTGCGTGCTGGAGAACATGCTGCTGGCTGCGCACGCACTGGGGCTTGGATCGTGCTGGATCAACCGGGAACGGGAAATGTTTGAGACGGAAGAAGGAAAAGCGCTGATGAAGCGCTGGGGCCTTGGCGAAACGCTTGCCGGCGTGGGTGCGATCTCGCTTGGATATGCGGATGGGGAGCAACCCAAAGCGGCCAAACGAAAGGAAGGCTATATCATAAAGGTATGAAAATGAAAAAAGCTCCCTTATTATAAGGGAGCTTTTTTGATGGATTCAAAATAATGATCGATGCGGTTTTTCACGCTGGATTCGAGGTTCTTGTAAAACAGCGCGATGTCCAGCATGTGCAGCGAGCCGCGGTTCATGAGGAATTTTTTGAAGATCCATTTTGCTTTATACAGGCGGTAGGCCGCGTCGTCGTCGATCACGAGTACGCCGCGCCCCTCGTCGATATAAGCGCCCGTATAATGAGGGGCTTCAAAGCGGAAGCGTTTGCCGAAATCAAACAGTACTGCGCCTTCATTGAGTTCTTTGCCCGCATAGGCTCCGTCGTGCCGCCAGTTTAAAGGATTCACGCACACGGAATCGGGACGGAGGAAGCGCATGAGCGGGACGTTGGCAGCAGTCGTATTATAAGAAACGATCGTTCCCAGGTCGTCGCCGGACTGTGCAAGCCGCAGGTGCGGATAGCGCTTGAAGTCGCGCCGCGTCAGTGAAAAGCCGATCAGGTATGCGGCGACCAGTTTTTCCTGCAGGGCAGGATCGGTAAACTCCTTGCGCATCAGCTGCAGCAGCATGGCGCTGCCCTGGCTGTGCCCTGCCAAAATAAACGGCCTGCCGTTGTTGTAGTGTTCCAGATAATAGGTGAAGGCGTCGTATACGTCGGCGTAGGGCATACGCTCTGCGCGCATGACCTCGTCCAGCGGCATTTTGAAACTTTCCAGGCCGAGCTGGCGGTAATACGGCGCATAAAAATTGCAGTGCCGGGCAAAAAGCTGTCCCTGCCAGGCGCACATGCCCTTGGCGATCCACTTATAGATGGGGTTGACCATGCCCATATGGTGGCGCTTTTTCCGGAAAGGATGCGCGTAAATGGTCGGATAGACAAAAAATACATCCACCGGCTTTTGTTCGTCCTTTTTCCCGGGCAGGAACGCCCATAAACTTTTACGCGAATAATCCATACACCCTGCCATCAATCTTATATCATCCTGCTTATACTATCATACCGAGGGGGCCTTTTCAAACAAAAATGCTTAAAAGAAATATTTAATATTAAAAGTGTTGCTTTGGAGCAATAAAAGAGGTAAGATAAAAGCAAGATAGGAGAACCGGGAAAGGAGAAAATATGAACGAAGAACTGACATCGCTGCTGCGCAGGGCCATAGGGGAAAGGACGCTCAACGGTTTTTGCGCGGAAGCGGGCATCAACGCGGGGAACCTCTCGCGCGTGCTGCATGGGCAGAAGGTGAGTGCGGACGTATTGCTGCGCATCGCGGAATATGCGCATAACGGCGTACGACTGCAGGATCTTTTTTATGCTGCGGGATATTTGCAGGAACAGCCGCAGGGCGCGCGCATCCCCATTTATGGCACGACGGCAGCGGGATTGCCCATCGCGGCCTATGAAGAAGTCGACGGCTATGTAGACATGAACGGGCTGCCCGGTTCGCCGGAGGATTATTTCGCGCTGCGCGTACGCGGTACATCCATGGATGCGGCGGCGATCCCCGACGGGAGTACGGTGATCGTGCACAGGCAGCAGACGCTTGCGGATGGCGAGATCGGCGTATTCCTGGTGGAAGGGGAAGCGACGGTCAAAAAGCTGTCCCGTTTTAAAGACCATATCCTGCTGATGCCCATGAGCACCGATGCAACGCACCAGCCGCAGATCTATGACAGGAATACCAAGCTCGAAATATTGGGCAAGGTAAAAAAAGCTATCGTCGACCTGTAGGAAGACCGTAGGAATAGAAATGGAACGGGTCATCCTGCATGTGGATATGAATAATTTTTATGCCAGCGTGGAATGCCTCTTAAATCCGGCCCTGCGCGGGCACGCTGTGGCTGTGTGCGGGGATGAGGAAAAGCGGCACGGCATCATCCTGGCAAAAAACCAGCGGGCAAAAAAGGCAGGGGTCAGGACGGCGGAGCCTATTTGGCAGGCGCGGCAGAAATGCCCGGGACTGGTGTGCGTAAAAGCACGTCACGATATCTACGTGAAATTTTCCCAAAAGGCGCGGCAGATTTTTTTGCGCTACAGCGGGCGGATGGAGCCTTTTGGGCTGGACGAAGCATGGCTCGACGTTTCGGGCAGGGACGTGGACGCGGCCCGCGGGAAAGAGATCGGCGACGATATCCGCGCGGCGATCCGCCGCGAGCTGGGGATCACGGCCTCGGTGGGCGTGAGCTACAACAAGATTTTTGCCAAGCTGGGCTCCGACCAGGGCGGCCCGGATACGACAAGCGTCATCACCTTTGAAAATTTCCGGGAGAGGGTATGGCCGCTTTCGGCGCGCGAGTTGCTGTATGTGGGGCGGAGCACCGAAAAGAAGCTTGAGCGGTGCAGCATACGCACGATCGGCGACATCGCCCGCAGCGACAAGCAGTATTTGAAAAAGCTGCTGGGCAAATGGGGGCTGATGCTGTGGAGTTATGCAAACGGATACGACGCGGCGCCCGTTGCCCGTGCGGACGAACGCCGGGAGATCAAGTCCATCGGCAACAGCACGACCACGCCTCGGGATCTTGTGAGCTTAAAGGACGTGCGGCAGGTGCTTTTGACGCTGTGCGAAAATGTAGCCAAACGGCTGAAGAAATATCATGTGATGGGTACGTGCGTGCAGATCGCCGTGCGCTCGAACAAACTTGAAAGGATGACGCGGCAGCAGACGCTTGCCTATCCGACGGATTTATCGAACGAGCTGGCGGCAGCGGCCTGTACGCTGTTCCGGAAAAACTATTCGCTCGACGTACCGGTGCGCAGCATCGGCGTGCGCGCGACAGGGCTTGTCGATATGCGCGAGCGCCAGCTCGACTTATTCATCGATGAGAAAAGGATACGCGCGGAATGCGCGGTGGAGAAGATCAGGGAACGGTTTGGAAACGATTCGCTTTTGCGCGCAAGCGTATTGCGGGAGAGAGATTTGGCAGAATTGGAGGAAGGGAAACGGAGCATTTTCCCGAACAGCAGGTTATGAAAAAGCGGTATATTGACGTTGTGGCAAAATTTACGAAGGAAGGGACGATCCGCCCGGTGGCGATGATCTCCGAATGGGGCACGGAATACGAGATCTCGCGGGTAACGCGTGTGGTGCCCGCGGCGAGCCTGAAGAGCGGCGGACTCGGTATGCGCTATACGTGTTACATCGGCACGCGCATGTTCTACCTGTACCTGGAGGACGGGCAAAAGTGGTTTTTGGAGGCGGCGAACCAGACGGCGTAGCGTGAAAATCAAAAATATGGTATACTGGCAGCAGAAAAGAGGATATGTATGAGAAATACGGCGAGAAAAACGATTGCTTTTCTGTGTGCAGCGGCGCTGGTGCTGCCGTTTTTGTTTGCGTGCTCGAACCGGGGCGGTGCGCAGGAAGGATACAAGGACGCAGAAACGCTGCGGACGGAATTTACTTCCGCTGCCAAAGGCAGGCAGGTCGAAAAGGCGGATGGCGTAACGACAAAAAATATATTGGAAACAGAAGGAAACACATTGGTTTCTGTAGATTATCCCGCGCTTGACGCATCGCCCGCTATCACGGCGGAGCTGGAAGCGTTTGTAAACGATGCGGTCAGCGCGTTTCGTGCAGGGGCGGAAGCGGCGCACGCACAGGAGGGAAACGCGGACAAGGTGTTTTCCATGAGCATGACCTACAAGCCCTACCGGACAGATGGTGGAATATTCAGTGTAAAATTCACGCAGGACACGGATATTGGCGGCGAAGACAACAAGGTAAATTATGTGGACGGTTTTACCTATGACCTTGCGACAGGCGCCAGGATGGGGCTTACCGATGTATTTGACAGCGGTCAGAACTATTTGGGTACGATTTCAAAGACGGCGGCCGATTACCTGTTGCGCAACGAGATACTGCGCAAGAGCATGGACGAGGATATGTTTGCGCAGGGAACAGCCGCAAAAGAGGAAAACTACAGTAATTTTGTGGTGGCGGACGATAAGGTCATGTTTATTTTCAATAAAAACACGATCGCGCCGCCGCAGGCAGGTACACTGGAAGTGAGCATCCCTTTAACGGAGCTTGACGCGCTCTTAAAGCCGGAAAGTAAGCAGCTGATCTACGGCGTGGACGGCGCGCCGGCAGGGATGGTTCCAAGCACGCTGTCTTCTTCTGATATGCAGCAGGCGAGCTCGGAATATGCGGATTTCAAGACGAGCCTGCCGCAGCTGCAGATCGAGGGGAATTTTATGCCGCCCAGAAGCCTTGAGGGGATCGATCCGTTCCATGATAAGGTGGTGGCGCTGACATTCGACGACGGGCCGCACGAAACGCTCACGCCCCAATTGCTAGATATCCTCAAGGAAAATGGTGTGACAGCGACTTTCTTTGTCGTAGGAACCAACGTGGAAAAATATCCGGAACTGGTGAAGCGGGCCTACGAGGAAGGCAACGACATCGGCACGCACAGTTGGAACCATCCGGAAAATAAGGTGTGGAAAAATTTGTCCGTGGGCGATAAGCTGGAGCAATACCGTAAAGCGAACGACGCCATTGAAGCGGCGACGGGTCTCCGGTCAATGATCGACCGCCCGCCGGGAGGAACGATGACGGAGAGCGAAGCCAAATCCCTCGGCAGGGAACAGGTCATCTGGTCGATGGATCCTAAGGATTGGGTACCGGACAACCGCGACCCGGAAACGATCTATGCGAATGTGATCGAAGGAGGGGAAGGGTCGAATTCCAAGGAAGCGGAAGGCTATGTTGCGGACGGCGGCGTGATCCTTTCGCACGACATCCATGCGACGACGGTGGAAGCCTACGACCGCATCATCAAGGAACTGAAAAACCAGGGTTATAAATTTGTGACCATCACGCAAATGATGCAGATCGCGGAGATCCGCGGCGGCGAGATCAAATACAAATTTTATGACGCGCCGACGGCCGGGGAAAGCGAAACGGGCAAGGCCGGGGACCAGCAGGCATCCTCCGGGCCGGACGCGTCCGCAAGCCCTTCCAGGGAAGGATCGGAATAAATAATAACGGTAAAAGCTCCGGCATGCCCGGAGCTTTTTATTGGAAAGTTTGCAACTTGGATACATATCGTATTATAATGGGAAACCAGAGGGAATCATACTGTAATGGAAAGGTAATAGAATGAAACGGACAGGAAAATTGATTTGTATCATACTTGCGGCTGTGCTTTGCGTCGTATGCGCCTGCGGCTGCGGCATGATCGCAGGAGAGAAAACGGCGGCGGCCGCGACGACGATCACGTCGGGGGAAGACGAGGTCGTACCGGAAGAAACACAGGCAGCTGCGCCGGAACAGAGCGCTGCCCCTGAGCCGGCTGCAACGGCGACGCCGGAGCCCACACAGCAGGCAGTCACGGAGATCAAACAGCTGCAGCCCAAAAGCGATAAGTTCATGCAGCCCAAAAGCCTTGAGGGAATCGATCCGTTAAACGACAAGGTGATCGCGCTCACGTTCGATGATGGGCCCAATCCCGTGAAAACACCGGAGCTGCTCGATATATTGGAAGAAAATGACGTCGTGGCTACGTTCTTTGTGGTAGGAAACCTGGTCGAGCAATTCCCGGACGTGGTCAAGCGCGCCTATGAGGACGGCAATGAGATTGCCACGCACAGCTATACCCATCCGGAGGCGGCCGAATGGAAGGGCCTTTCGGTGGAGGGACAGCTCGCGCAGTATACGCAGGCAAACGATGCGATCGAGGCCGCGACAGGCTTAAGGACGCTTTTTGACCGTCCGCCGGGCGGCAATACGCCGGAAGAAAAAGCGGAACAGATCGGCAGGGAGCAGATCCTCTGGTCGGTCGACCCGGAGGACTGGAAATATAAAGACGCGGACACAGTGTACGAACATGTCATGAACGGATGGAACGGCGGCGTGGTGCAGGATGGAGCGGTCGTCTTGTCGCACGAGATCTACCAGTCCACGGTGGACGCTTATGGGAGGATCATCCCGGAGCTCAAGGAAAAGGGCTATAAATTTGTGACGATTTCGCAGATGATGCAGATCGCGGAGATCAGGGGCGGGGAACTGACCTATCTGTTCCGCAGCGCGCCCACCGCAAAAGCTGCGGCTGAATCCGAATAAAAAAGCATCCATGGGTTTACAAGCCCAAACGGGTTATATTATACTGTATACAATGGTAGTCAGATATTTGCCCGAAAGGAAACGAGGATGAACACAAAAATAAAATGGATCAGCATGGTAATGGCAGGCGTGATGTGCATTGCCCTGATTACAGGCTGCGGGCTGGCAGGCGGCGGGGAACCGTCGGCAGTCCCGACGACGATCACCTCCAGCCAGGATGCTGTAGTGCCGGACGAATCCGCTCCGGCGGAACCGACCCCGACGGCGACGCCGGAACCGACGCCTTCCCCTACGGCGGTCGTATCGACGAATTTAAAGCAATTGCAGGCCAAGGAAGGATATATGCCGCCGAAAAGCCTCGATGGGATCGACCCGTTAAACGACAAGGTCGTAGCGCTGACCTTTGACGACGGCCCGGGGCCGCATACGGAAAAATTGCTGGATATTTTGAAAGACAACGACGTGGTGGCTACGTTTTTCGTGGTCGGCACGAATGTGGCGGAGTATCCGGATATCGTGAAGCGCGAATACGAAGAAGGCCACGAGATCGGTACGCACAGCTGGAACCACAAGGATCTGAAAACGATTTCGCTCGACCAGATCATGCAGGATCAATACGGCAAGGCAAACGATGCCATTGAAGCGGCTACGGGCCTTCGGGCCCTCATCGACCGTCCGCCGTATGGTTCTATGACAGAGGAACTGGCAGAGCAGATCGGCAGGGAACAGATACTATGGTCGGTGGATCCGCGTGACTGGGACGCAAAGGGCGGTTATAAGAACCCTGACAGCGTTTACGACCGCGTGGTGAACGGCAGCGACGACGGCGGGTATCTAAAAGACGGCGGTATTGTGCTTTCCCATGACATCCACGAAACAACGGTGGATGCTTACGACAAGATCATCAAGGCGCTAAAGGACGAGGGCTATAAATTCGTTACCGTGACGCAGATGATGCAGATCGCGGAGATACGGGGCAAGGATATCCAGTACCGTTTCGCAAACGCACCGACGGCAGTGGAGGCAGCCAAACCTTCGGAGAGTGCGGAATAATATGGTGATATATACGATAAAAAAGAGCATGGAAGTTTCCATGCTCTTTTTTTGCGCCCCTTTGTCAAAAAAGGGGCGGCTATGAGGATAGGAACGGAGGAAGCGGATTGGGGGCGCTTCTCCGTTCCATGAGGTTGGGGGCTTTAGTTATCCTGCCTGCGCAGGAACTTGAGCGATGCAACCGCCAGTACTGCCGCCGCAGCAGCGATAATCAGCCACATGGTGGGGACCATGCTGTTATCGCCTGTTTTCGGCGTATCGGACGAGGAGGTCGCCGTTGTACCCGTAGTACCTGTCGTATCCGTAGTACCTGCCGTACCAGTGACAGGTTCCCACTTCGCATACAGGGTACGGCTTTCGTTCACGTCGTAGTAGTCAAAGAACCAATAGTTGATACATGCGCTCTCCTGGTACCAGCCGCGGAAGGTATAGCCTTCGCGCACCGGCGGCGCCGGAGCCGTGATCCGCGATCCGGGAACGATGTCCGTGACCGGGCCTACCGCACTGCCGCCCTGCGAATCGAAGGTTACCGTAAACAGGGTCTGGGCTACAGGCTGCCAGCGCGCATACAGCGTTTTATCGCCGTTGATCGTGTCCCTGTCAAAATCCCAGCAAGGCTCTGCCGGGTCGCATGTGCAGTTGGGCACATGGTGCCAGCCGTCAAACGTATGTCCGGCCCTCGCGGGAGATCCCGGAGCAGTGACTTTGGAACCCGACTCGATATTGTGGATCGAATCCACCGCGCTGCCGCCCTGCGAATCGAAATCAAGCGTATACAGGGTGATCGGCATGGGTCCTTCGTTCCACTGTGCGTAAAGCTCAAGGTTTGCATCGATCGTAAAAGCCTGGCCAACGGTGTAGGGAGTGCCCGTTCCATTGGCGGCTGTATTCCAGCCGGCAAATGCCGCATTGGTTTTACCCATTGTGCCCGGGCCTGCAATCGTCGCTGTATCCTCGTCGTTATAAGTTTCCTGTGCGGGAACAACACCGATGTCGCTGCCGTTTCCGTAGTAGGTGACCGTATACGTCGTGGGAACGGCATCGGCCCAGTGTGCATACAGCGTCTGGTCTGTCGCGCCCACGCTTCCCGTTACTTGATTGCCGCCTGTCGGCGCATCATACCAACCGTCAAAGATTTTCGCGCCGTTGGTCGGCAGGTCGCTTGTGAGTACCGATACGCTGCCGCCCGGATCCGCCACAAGAAAGTAACCCGTGGATGCGGTATCGTCCGCATAATATTTCGAGCCGTCGTACGTGAGGGAAGTAAGGCCGCTCCACGCACCGCCGTTTGCATCGAACTTCACAAACTTGATTTCCATCGCGCCTGCGTCGGAATTGCTGCTGTCGCGCGTGAATCCGCGGGCGTCTTTCCCATAGACGGGCGAGCCCGCCGTATTGTCGGCAAACCCTGTTACGCCGTCGTCCGGAAGGATCGTGACTGTGGCCAGGGCCGAGGTATAACCTGAGCCCGCCTTTCCTGCAGAACCGTACTGTGTATTGTTTGCGCGCGGCTGCGGACTGGTTCCGAACACTGCATCCGCCGTAACGGCCGCATCAACCGCCGTTCCGTTGTCATAACCCACGTTGCCGCCAAGATCGGTGCCGTCCGTGATGTCGATATTGCGCGATGCATAGTTATTGCCGCCGTTTCCGCCGTTACCCACAAAAATATTGTTCTGGAACGTCGCCGTGGGACGCACCGCCGCGTTCGCGGAGTCGATATGCGCGCCTACCGCCGCGCCCGCTCCGTGCTTGCTCGCGTAGTTCGGCGCTGTGTTGCCGATGAACGTGTTATTCGTAAAATGACCGACCACGTCCAGGGAAAGCTGCACGACACCGCCGCTGTCCGCTACGGAAAGGAGATACTTGCTCGCCTTGTTCCCATAGAACGTATTGTGCATAACATTGGCCACGACCATGTCGTTGCGGCCCTCAAAGAACAGGGCGCTGCCGTCGTCCTGCGCCGTGTTGTTGACAAAGGTATTGTTATTTACCGTGATATCGCACATGACGGAGGAGCTGTTGTTGTAAACGCCGATCGCACCGCCGTCGCTGCTCGCGTTCTTACCGCTCACACCGTTGCCGTCAAAATAGCTGTAGCTGATGTTGGCCGTGCCGCCGAACTGGTAAAATCCCAGCGCGCCGCCATAGCGCGAAGCCTTGTTGTCCTTAAAATAAGAACGCGTAATGTTGATCGTGCGTCCCGTTCCGCCATAGGAAACGATCGCGCCCTGGATATAGCCGCCGTCCAGCGCGGAAGCGCTGTTGACAAAGCTGGAGTCCTCAACCGTAAGGTTCGTGGGGCTCAAAATCGCGCTGCCGTGGCCGCCCAAATTGTTGCGTACATTTTCAAACAGCGTATTTTTGACGAGCGCATTGCCGCCGCCCGCAAGGCCGGTGCCGTTGATGTCGCTGAACGTACAGTCGTCAATGGTGACCGTGCCGCTGCTGCCTACAACAGCGGTTCCTGTCATGTTTTTGAGCGTACTGCCCGTAACGTCGAGGGTGCCTGCGCCGCCGCGGATCCCTGCGCCGCCGCGGATCCCTGCGCCGTTGGTGACGCCGTCAAACGTCGTATCCGTAACGGTTGCGTTCCCGCTCCCCGCAGTGACCGCCGTCGCCGCAATGCCCTTAAATGTAGAACCTGCAATATCGAGCGTGCCGCTTCCGGCGATGCCGTTTGTCGCTGTGTCCACCGTCACATTGCGCACCGTGGCGTTTGCGCCGGAGGTGGCGATCGCCGTCCCGCTGATGTTTTGCAGTGTTACATTATCCAGCGTAAACGCGCTTCGTGTAAAGGAAAGCATGCCGCCGCTGCCGCCGGTTCCGTCAAGCGTCATGTCCTTAAGAATAATACTGCCCGAGCCGGTATTATTGAACGTAAACGCTTTTGCTCCTGCCGGGGAGGTAAACGTTTGCCCTCCGCCATCGATGACCACACTGTTACTGTGTGTGATATTCATCGTAAGCGCCGCGGGCATAATGCCTGCGAGACTGGGGTCTATGTGGATGATCTTGCCATCTACTTCCGCCTGTTCGACAGATTCCTTGAAATCGTCCCAGGAGGTGACCGTTACTTCCGCACCGGGCACGAGCATCATGGGCATGATATCGAGTTCTGTCAATAAGCTTTCCCCATCCACGGCAGTGCCGGCACTGGCCGAAGGCGAGGGAGAAGCGGACGGATCGGCACTGGCAGCCGGCCCTGCAACGTCATCCTGCGTGCCGGACGCGGATGGGGATGGCTCCGGCGACAGGGTCGGTTCCCCGGTGGGGGAATCGGGGGGGTTCTTCTTCTGTTTCTGTGGTTGTGGATTCTGTCTGGGACAAGTCTGTTGGATTGACGTCGGCAGCTTCCTCCGCAAACGCAGGGGATACGGCCATGGCGAGTACGAACAGTATTGCCACAATCAACGTCAAAAGCCTGGTTCTATTCTTCACTCAATTTTTCTCCTTCATTTTTCAAAATTTTATCGAAGTGCGTTCGCGTCCGCTGTGGATCGCGATCGGGCAGTTTTGGTTTCTTCACAAAGGTCAGAGATATGCCTGGTTTTCAATTCATCGACCATTCCCTGCTGGAACGATTCAAAAAATTTGTGCACGAGGCAATAATCCGTCGCGCCGCGGCTGCAAAAGCCGTCATGCTCCAAACAGCGGTTGATGATGATCTCGCCTTCGATGACCCTGACGACATCATAAAGCGATATCTGCTCGGCGCGCTTTGCGAGCTGGTAACCGCCGTTACAGCCCTGTACCGATTTTAAAAGCCCGGCCTGTTTCAGATAGCCGGTCACCTTCATAAAGTATAGATAGCTGATCCCCAGCTTTTCCGAAAGGTCTGCCGCTGTGGAAAGCTGGTTGTTGTGTTCGTGCAAATAACATAAGATGCGGATTGCGTAATCTGTCGCACGTTGAAATCTCATGGTACGATCCTCCTGTCGTTTTCACTATTCCATTTCTGACCCCGTTGGTATTTTTTCGTGAAATACCCTGTCCAAAAATTCGCTTGTATTTAGTATAAACGGCCTGAACGTGTGAAGATGGATGGAAAAGCTGAAAGCACGCACGATGTGTGACAAATGTGTGAAACAACGAAAAAGGTGTCCGCGTCCCAAACAACAGGTTTTAATTTGGGGGGAATTGGTGCTATAATAAAAAGAAAACGCGCGGAGGATCGACCGCTTTGCAGAAGCTGAAATTATACGGGTTCAACAACCTGACGAAAACGCTGAGCTTTAATATATATGACATTTGCTATGCAAACACGGCAAAAGACAGGCAGAGTTATATCGAATACATTGACGAATATTATAATTCGGAGCGATTGACGCGGATATTGCGGGATGTTGCGCAGGATATCGGCGCACATGTCTTAAATATTGCGGAACAGGATTACGACCCGCAGGGCGCATCGGTCACCATGCTGATCGCCGAAGAAGAGTTTCCGCATAAAAAGAGCGTAGTGGGGCACCTCGATAAGAGCCACCTCACGGTGCATACCTATCCGGAAAGCCACCCGCAAAACGGGGTGTGCACGTTCCGCGTGGATATCGACGTTTCGACGTGCGGAGAGATCTCGCCCCTAAAGACCCTCGATATGCTGATCGGGAGCTTCGATTCGGACATCATCACCATGGATTACCGCGTGCGCGGGTTTACGCGTACGGAAGAGGGACAGAAGATATTTATGGATCACGATATCATGTCGATCCAGGATTTTATTTCGGAGAAGATCCTTAAGCGGTATAAGACATATGATGTAAACCTTTACGAGGAGCGTGTGTTCCACACGAGCATGATGCTCAAGGAATACGATTTGGACAATTACCTTTTCAACCTGGATGCGGACGGCCTGAACGAAAAGACAAAAAAGAGGATCGAGCGCAATTTGGAGCGGGAGATGAAGGAGATATTTTATGGCAGAAATTTTGAATGACGGATGGTTTTTTGAGTATTTTACGGACAACGCGAAGTTCGGTATCAAAATAAAAGAGCATCTTGTCAATACCGAAAGTGAATTCCAGAAGATCGATTTTTACGAGTCCTATGAATATGGACGCTTTTTTACGCTGGACGGCTTTATCATGCTGACGGAACGCGATGAATTTATCTATCATGAAATGCTCGTACACGTACCGATGGCGGTACGTCCGCAAACAAAGCGCGTGCTGATCATCGGCGGCGGCGACGGCGGCGCGGTGCGCGAGCTGGTGCGCTATATTGGGGTAGAACACATCGATATGGTGGAGATCGACCGGAAAGTGGTGGATCTGTGCCGGGAATACCTTCCGCTGACGGCGGGTAAATTAGACGATCCGCGCGTGCGCCTGTTTTTTGAGGACGGTGCGGCGTTCGTAAAAAATACGACGGAAAGATATGACCTGATCCTGGTGGATTCCACCGATCCGATCGGCGTCGGGGAAGGCCTGTTTTCCGAAGAGTTCTACCGGGATTGCTATGCGGCGCTTAGCGAAGAAGGAATATTGATCAACCAGCACGAAAGCCCCTATTATGAGGGGGATGCCATTGAAATGGAGCGCGCCCACAAAAAGCTTTCCGCGGTATTCCCGGTGTGCCGGGTGTACCAATTCCATATGCCGACCTATGCTTCCGGACACTGGCTGTTTGGTTTTGCATCCAAGGGGGTACAGCCGACTGCCTTTGACGCACAGGCATGGAACGCGCTCGGTATCCGTACAAAATATTATAATACGGAGCTGCATAAGGGCTGCTTCGCGCTGCCGACATATGTCAGGGAACGGCTTGAAAAGGCAAAAGGATGACTTCACGATTTGTTTACAAATTACCCCTTGCCAAAATAAAAATTGTGAGTTAGAATGAAAACATATCTTAAACAAGTTTTAGGATATGTCAATCCCCACCCTTTTATTATTTTTGGAAAAGCCGATCCGTACGGATCGGCTTTTCTCGTAATATACAAAAAAGACAAATAAGAGGATGTAAAATGAAGATAGTATTGCATATGTGCTGCGCGCCTTGTTCGGTGGCGTGCGTAAAAAGCCTGCGGGAGGAAGGAATGGACGTTACGGGGTTTTGGTACAACCCGAACATTCATCCCTATACGGAATACAGGAGCAGGAAGAATACCGCGGTCGAATACGCAAAGACGATGGGCCTGCCGCTTGTGGTGCACGGCGAATACGGATTGCGTACGTTCGTCGCGCAGGTGTCGCCGGAGTTTGATAAGCGCTGCGCCTATTGCTATGAAACGCGCATGGAGGAAACGGCGAAATACGCGGCCGAAAATGGGTTCGATGCGTATCTGACGACGCTTCTTGTCAGCCCGTACCAGAACCATGAAATGATCTGCGAAACCGCGGAACGCGCCGCGCAAAAGTATGGGACAAGGTTTTTGTACCGGGATTTCCGGCCGCTTTTCCGCGCAGGGCAGGAAGAAGCGCGTTCGCTTGGATTATATATGCAAAAATACTGCGGCTGCATTTTCAGCGAGGAAGACCGCTACCGCAAAAAACCAAAAAAGTGAAGAGGACAGGATAAGGATTTTAAAACGGCATCGCCCTTTCCGGCGATACCGTTTTTTTTATGCGTCCTGATATCGGGAAAGTATGTCGTTCACGTGGCAACGGTGTCGTCTGCGATGTGAATAACGCAAATCATTCCATTTATGATATAAAAACCAAAGTAAATTTTTTTAAAAATAAAGGAGAAAAACATGAAAAAACTAACACTGATCATCGTAACAGCCGTGCTGTGCGCGGCAATGTTGGCCGGGTGCGCGACACCCGCGGCAGAAACGTCCGCTTCGGTTGTGCCTTCCGAATCGGCAGAAGCAAGCGAACCTGCGGCAGCCGCGAATACGGACTATATGTCCTGGACGGGCGCGGAATGGGACGCGGCGAACAGCGACGAACAGTTTGCGGCAGCAGAAGCAGTCCTGCTCAAGGTCGGCGACGCCATGATGTCGAACTATGGAGAGTTGGTAGAGCAGGCAAAGAGCGACGAAACGGTCAAGGCACAGATCGACGAGCAAGTCGAGTCGCTTAAGTCGAGCATCGCTACTTTTTTCAAAAGCTCGCCGGAAGCGACCTTAAGCGATTTGGTAGCGGCAAGCACACAGGCAGTAGAGAGCCTCGGCAACTAAAAGGCAAAATAAAAGCGGTACCGCATCTTTTCGGTACCGCTTTTGTTTTATCCATTGTATAAGGTCTTAAACATTTTGGGTTTGTTTTTGATGAGGATACACATAAAGACGACGTATACCGCACACATGATATATGTCGACGGCAGGCGTGTCGTCAATACCACGAGGTAGGTGGGGCCGTAAAGGAAATAATTCCAGAAGGAATTGATGAGCAAGGAACAAATGGTTTGGATGAGGACCGTACCGAGGGCGATCCTTGACAGGCCGGGAACCTGCGCAGGTTGTCTCCGATTATAAAAAAGCAGTCCGGCAAGCAGTCCGTAAAGGATCATGGTGACCGTAAAGCCGGGGAAATATGGGCCGGGCTTGTTTGCCGTGCCGATTAAAAAAGAAACAAGGTCGGAAATGCCGCCGGCAGCCGCACCCCAGATGGGCCCCAGCACAGCGCCGGTGAACATGACCACAACGGGAGCCAGGTTGAACTTGATCGTTTCCGTCACATAAAAGGACAGGAAACTGCCTACGACGACAGCGATGGCGATAAATGTGGCGCAATAAACGAGCCGCAAGGTCTTAGGAGAAATTTTTGACATAAAAATACCCTTCCTTTCGTAAAAATGGCAGCCTCTACAAAAGAAAGAGCAAGGCCCTTATGATTTCTTTTGTGAGCAGCGGACGCAGTTTTGAACCGCAAGGCTTAAAAGCCTTTTCGTTATAAGGCGACATCCCATCCTTATACACTTGACGCGCAAAACCTACTCTGCACATTTTTATTTAGTTTTTTCCAGTATATCATGACGGCATATGCTTGGCAATACCCTGATATCAATGCTTTGCTTTGGAAGACGTGAACCGGTACTGGGCGATCATGCCCGCAATGGCAAAAATGACGACGGGAATGACCATGACCCAGATGCTTGCTTGGTTGAAGACATTGACCGAACTGAAAATATCCTGGTAGTTGCCGATGGTGATACTGCCGATGAGCGCGGTATTAAAGCACAGGCCGATGAGCGCGCCTGCCGTATGGATCAGCGAATAGGCGCCGTACACCGATGAAAAAATGATCACAAAATGCCGCCTGGAGGCAAATGTCAGGAGGCCGAGAAGGACAAAGAACGTGAGCCCCACTAAGAAAAGCGGCAGGCTGTTAAGGGAGGAAAACCACTCGGGGAAGGTGTTCCTGAGCAGGTCGAAAAGCATCAGGCCGATGATGCCGCCGGCGACGAACATGGCAAACTTGATAAAGAAAAACGCCAGGAATGCGAGGAGCAGGCCGACGCCGATGCAAATGAGCCACAGCCAGTTGCCGAGGTCGGGAAAGGTTCCGCCCAAATAGGTATAGGAATAGTATGCGCCGATAAAAAACGCATACAGGAACATGATCACCCTTAAATATCGGTATCCCCAAAAACAATAAAGAATCGCCAATGCCAGTGTTACGACTAAAATCAGGATCGGGATGATGCCACTCAAAATCAATTTCCTCCGCGCTGTTTTGATAAATCTATTCTAGACCGTTCCATTAAAAAAAGCAATAAACCACAAATTTTTAAGAATGAAAGACAACGGTGCGCCGGGCTTATGATTGTGAAAAACATGACGATTGAATTCGGCGAAAAAGCTCTTTTTTACTTTTGTATAGCACATATTTGTGATACAATAGGGAAGGTATTTCAGAATCAGGAGTCGCAATTGGGAGGTAACAAATGGGGCTTACATTCGTGGGCGGCGTTCATCCGCTCAAGTCTTTGCATGAAGGAAAAAAACTGACGGAAAACCGTGCGATAGAAGAGATGCCGGCGGGAGAGATCGTGAAGATCCCTTTAAGCCAGCATATTGGCGCGCCCGCAAAAGCGGTCGTCGCTGTGGGCGAGCGTGTGCTCATGGGGCAAAAAATTGGGCAGGCGCAGGGGTTTGTAAGCGCGAATGTGCACGCGAGCGTTTCAGGAACCGTAAAGGAAATCACAGAGATCCCGGGTATCAACGGAAAGCCGGTGCCGGCGGTCGTGATAGAGAACGATTTTGCGGACGAGCAGGCATTTACGCCCGTGGAAAACATCGACGAACTCTCCAAGGAGCAGATCATCGAGACCATCAAAGAAGCGGGCAATGTGGGCATGGGCGGCGCAACGTTTCCCACACACGTAAAGCTTTGCCCGCCGCCGGATAAAAAAGTCAACCTGCTGCTTATTAACGGTGCGGAATGTGAACCGTTCTTAACGGCGGATCACCGGCTGATGACGGAATGCCCCAAGCGTATCATATACGGCGTAAAAATACTGATGCGTGCGCTGGATGTAAAAAAGGCGATCATAGGGATCGAAGACAACAAGCCGGAGGCGATCGGAAAGATGTCGGCGGCCATAGATACGCACGCGATCCGTGTGGCGGTGGTACCTACGAAATACCCGCAGGGATCGGAAAAACAATTGATCAATTCCATTACGGGGCGCGTTGTCCCGGCGGGCGGGCTGCCCATGGACGCAGGGGTTGTGGTGGTAAATATCGCTTCGACCAAGGCAATCGCAGATGCTTTTTATACCGGGGAACCGCTTTTGCGCCGCGTGGTGACGGTGAGCGGCGCGGTGAATACCCCCAAGAATTTGTTGGTGCGCCTCGGCGTGAGCGCACAGGAGGTGCTCGACTATGCCGGAGGCTGCTCGTCAGAGCCGCTGAAAATCGTTTCCGGCGGGCCGATGATGGGCTTGCCCGTACCGACGATGGATTGTGTGATCACCAAGGGCTTTTCGGGATTGCTCGTCCTTGACAAGGCATATACCAAAAAAGAAAAAGAAAGCAATTGCATCAAGTGCGGCAAATGCGCGGAGGTCTGTCCGATGCGCCTGATGCCCATGATGATCTCCGCTTCGGCAATGTTCGAGGATTTTGAAAAAGCGGAAAAATACAGCGCGCTCGATTGTATGAGCTGCGGCTGCTGCAGCTTCATTTGCCCCGCCAAAAAGCCCATCGCACAAAATATCAAATTTGCCAAGGACATGATCATGGTGAACAAGATGAAGGAAAAAGCGAAGCAAGAGGCGGAAAAGCGCGAACATGCGCAGGAATAACTGGGAGAGAAAGGAAACGCTATGCAACAAGAGTTGATTTTGTCGGGCTCGCCGCATATCAAATCAGGCCTTAGTACATCGCGGATCATGTTGGATGTCATCATCGCACTTATTCCCGCGTGTATTGCCGCCGTATACTTTTTCGGCGCAGGCTGTATTGCGACGATCGCGCTGTGTATCTTAAGTGCGGTAGGCTGCGAGGCGGCGATCCAGTATTTTACGAAACGGGCGGTCACGATCAGCGATCTTTCCGCTGTGGTGACAGGGCTTTTGCTGGCCCTCAACCTGCCGCCGAATGTGCCGTGGTACATTCCGGTGTGCGGGTCGGCGTTCGCGATCATTATCGTGAAGCAGTGCTTTGGGGGATTGGGACACAACTTCATGAACCCGGCGCTTGCTGCGCGTTGTTTTTTGCTGATTTCCTGGCCGGTGGCAATGACGACTTTCGTTGCGCCGTTTGCAGGTGTGGACGCCGTGGCGTCGGCGACTCCTCTGGGCGTGCTGCATGAGGGCGGCACGGCAATCCCGCCGCTGATGGATATGTTTTTGGGAAAGATCGGCGGCAGCATGGGGGAAACGAGCGCGCTTGCCCTTTTGATCGGGGGGATATACCTGCTTGCACGCAGGGTCATTTCGCTGCGCATCCCGCTTAGCTTTATGGGGACGGTGGCGCTGATCACGCTCCTCACCGGACATCCGGAAATGATATTGTTTGAACTGTTTGCAGGCGGCTTGATGCTGGGGGCGTTCTTCATGGCGACGGATTATGTTTCCTCGCCCTCTTCGCCGAAAGCGCAGATCATATTCGGGATCGGCTGCGGCGCGATCACAATGATCGTGCGGCTGTGGGGCGGTTATCCGGAGGGCGTATCGTTTTCCATCCTCTTTATGAACCTTTTGACGCCGCTTCTCGACAAGGTGTTGAAACCGAAAACGTTCGGGGAGGTGCAAAAGGTCAATGAATAAGGCAAAGAATGACAGCATTTTTAACCTTGTGATACGCCTTGTGATCATTACCGTTTGTGCAGGGCTCATACTGGGGCTCGTGTACGGCATCACCAAGGAACCGATCGCGCAGCAGGAGCTGAAAAAAGCGACCGAAGCACGGCAGATGGTGCTGTCCGGGGCGCAGGAATTTAGGCAGGTCGCGCTGGAGGGAATGGATTACGATAAAGACGCATTTGCGGATATCACGGAAGTATACGAGGGACTGAAGGACGGGCAAAAGATCGGCTACACCTTTGCGATCGTCACCAAGGGGTATAAGCCGGGGCTGACGCTCACAGTCGGCCTTAGCATGGACGGCAAGGTGGAAGGCGTGGAGATCACGTCGCACGACGAAACACCGGGGCTGGGCGCCAATGCAGTCAAACCGGAGTTCTTAGAACAGTTTATCGGCAGCGACGGCCCGCTTACCGTCGGCAAGACGCCGAGCGGGGCGGAAAATGAAATACAGGCGCTGACCGGCGCGACGATCACAAGCAAGGGCGTGGCAAACGCAGTCAACCTCGCGCGTGATTTTGCGGCGCAGTACCTTGGGGAAGGGGCGTGAGCGGTATGGACAAAAAACAGATGAAGGGCGTTTTTGTAAACGGTATCCTAAATGAGAACCCGACGTTCCGGCTGGTGCTGGGCATGTGCCCGACAATCGCCGTTACAACGTCTGTGACCAACGCGCTCGGCATGGGCGCGGCAGTCATCTTTGTACTGATGTGCTCCAATATGCTTATCTCGCTGCTGCGGAATTTTATTCCGGAAAAGGTGAGGATCCCCTGTTATGTCGTGGTGATCGCGATGTTCGTTACGGTGGTGCAGATGGTGATGAAAGCCTTCCTGCCCGCGCTGGACGCGTCGCTGGGGATCTTTATCCCGCTGATCGTCGTCAACTGCATTATATTGGCGCGCGCGGAAGCGTTTGCAGCGAAAAACAGCGTCCTGCCGGCCATGATCGACGGGATCGGCATGGGCGTAGGGTTCACCTGTTCGCTGACGATCATCGCTATGGTTCGCGAGCTTCTGGGCGCGGGCTCGCTGTTCGGTATTTCCGTGTTCGGGCCGGATTATCCGCCGGCGCTGATGTTCATTCTGGCCCCGGGCGGGTTTCTCGTGCTCGGATTGCTGCTGGCGCTGATCAACAAGATCGTATTGCAGCGTGAAAAGGTCAGGCCCAAGAAAAAAACAGAAGCTGTCGCAGAGGAGGGAATGAAGTAATGGATATGTTTATTCGTATTCTGACGATCCTCCTAAGCTCGATATTGGTCAATAACTTCGTGCTTTCCCGTTTTCTCGGTATCTGTCCGTTTTTGGGTGTATCCAAGAAGGTGGAAACGGCGGTCGGCATGGGCATGGCGGTTACGTTCGTCATGGCGATGGCTTCGCTCATCACCTGGCTGGTGCAGTATTATATCCTGGTGCCGCTGGGCGTAGGGTATATGCAAACCATTGCGTTTATCCTGGTGATCGCAGCTTTAGTACAGCTGGTGGAAATGATGCTGCAAAAGACGAGCCCCGGGCTTTACCAGAGCCTGGGCGTGTATCTGCCGCTCATTACGACGAACTGTGCGGTTTTGGGCGTTGCGATCCTGAATATCACGGAGAATTATAACTTGGTTGAGTCCCTTGTAAACGGTGTGGGCGGTGCGCTCGGTTTTACGCTGGCGATCGTGCTTTTTGCGGGCATCCGTGAGAGGCTGGAGCTTTCGGCGATCCCGAAGCCTTTCCAGGGTTTCCCGATCGCCCTCATAACGGCGTCGCTCATGAGTGTGGCCTTTATGGGATTCTCGGGATTGGTGTGAGGTAAAAAAAGACTATGTTGGAACCGATTATTTGGTCGATCATCGTGCTGGGCGGGCTCGGTGCGGTGTTTGGGATTATGCTGGGCGTGGCGTCCAAAAAATTTGCCGTGGAAAAGGATGAAACGGCTGTGGCTGTGCGGGAATGCCTGCCGGGCGCAAATTGCGGCGGCTGCGGGTTTCCCGGCTGCGACGGGCTTGCCGATGCGCTGGCAAAGGGTAAGGCAGAGATTGCGGCCTGTGCGGTGCTTTCGCAGGAGCAGGCAAAGGAGATCGCCGGTATACTGGGCGTTTCCGTGGGGCAGATGAAGCCCAAAGTAGCGCGTATCATGTGCCTCGGGAGCGAGGGCCATTGCAGGGATAAGTTTGAATATGACGGTGCGCAGGACTGCCGCGCGGCCTACGCGATCGCCAGCGGATTCAAGGCTTGCAGGTTTGCATGCCTCGGCCTGGGCACGTGCGCAAAGGTTTGCAAGTTCGGCGCGATTACTATGGGGCCGGACGGCATTGCCTTTATTGATGAGGATAAGTGTACAGGGTGCGGACGGTGCGTAGAGCAGTGCCCGCAGAGTTCGATTGCCGTGCTTGAACGCGATATCGACGTATACGTCGGGTGCACCAATACGGATAAGGGAAAAGCAGTTACGCAAAATTGCAGCGCAGGCTGCATCGGCTGCGGGAAATGCGTGAGTGTGTGCCCGTTCGGTGCGATCGAACTGTCGGAAGGGTTGGCGGTGATCGATCCGCAGAAATGCCGCAGCTGTTGGATGTGCGTGGATACCTGCCCGCGCAAGTGTATCCTGACGACGAAATCCGATATGCTGGCAAAGATCAGCCTGCAAAAATGCGTGGGCTGTACGCTGTGCGCAAAGGCTTGCCCGTTCGGCGCGATCGAAGGGGATTTGAAGCAAAAGCACAGGGTAATGGCGGATAAGTGCCGCGGTTGCGGTTTATGTGTGGATTCCTGTAAGGCCGGCGCTGTGGAGATGGTCAAGAAATGATCGTTTTGGCGTCTGCCTCGCCGCGCAGGAGGGAATTGCTTTCGCTGCTGACGGAGGATTTCGTCGTGGAACCGAGCAATGCCGACGAGAGCTGCGATATCCCGCAGGCCACAGGGATGGTACGCTTTTTAGCGCATAAAAAAGCGGCGGACATATTCGCAAAACATCCCGGCGACGTGGTAATCGGCGCGGATACTCTCGTGCAGGCGCCGGGTGGGGAAATATTCGGAAAGCCGAAAGATTTGGCCGACGCGCGCCGGATGCTGGAGGCCCTTTCGGGAAGCACGCACAGGGTACATACCGGCGTATGCGTGATGTACCAGGATAAAGTATTGGAGGACGTAAGCACAAGCGAGGTATGCTTTGCTAAGATTTCGGAGGCAGAGCTTGGAAGATACCTGGAGCGGGAGGACGTGATGGACAAGGCAGGCGCTTACGCGATCCAGGGGAGCGCGGCCAAATTTGTGAAGTCGATCAACGGCTGCTTTTTCAATATCGTCGGCCTGCCGGTATCCATGCTTTATGGAATGCTCACATCGCTGTCCGTCCTTTAAATAGTGGACAATTGAATCATGAAACAAAAATACGCTGAACCATGGCGTATTTTTTGTGACCCAGCACAGGAGGTATACGGTATGGACATTTACGGTTATGCGCGGGTTTCCGCGAAGGATCAGAACGAAATGCGGCAGATGGTCTCCCTTGCGGCTTTCCCGGTGGAACGCAAAAAGATCTTTTTGGATAAATTAAGCGGGAAAGATTTTAACCGGCCGCAATACAGGCGGCTGCTGCGTAAATTGAAAAAGGGCGATATCCTTGTAATCCAGTCGATCGACAGGCTGGGGCGCAACTATGAAGAGATGATCGAACAATGGCGCATTATCACCAAGGAAAAACAGGCGCACATGGTGGTGCAGGATATGCCGCTTTTGGATACGCGCAAGGGACGTGACCTCACGGGGACGCTCATCGCGGATATCGTGCTGCAGCTGCTCTCCTATGTGGCGCAGACGGAACGTGAAAACATCAAGCGGCGGCAAGCGGAGGGGATCGCGGCGGCCCGTGGCAGGGGTATCCGTTTTGGACGCCCGCGCAAGGAAATACCGCCGGAGTTTGAAGGCCTGCGGCGCTTATGGATGCGCGGAGAGATCAGCGGGCGGGAAGCAGCGCGCCAGCTTGCGGTATCCCACAATACATTTTTCGAGTGGGCAAAAGCGGGGTGTACGGACTGGGAAATTTGACTTTATATGTCGTTTTGCTTTAAAAGGTAGACTTTTTTATCCATTTCATTTATACTGAAATTCAATGAAAACGATTGTGTTTTTGTACGCTTTTTGATCGATCAGGCCGTATATACGATACTTCATCCCGTGTCCAAAAAAGTCTACCTTTCTGACCGGGACGCAGGGCGAAAACCGGAGGTGAAAATATGGGCAAACAGAACGAAGATTTGCTGGATACGCTTGCAAAGCAGGCTGGTTGCACATATTTGTCGGAACTGAGGGACCGCAGCGCTTATCCCATGATCGCAAAAGCGCTCAAGCACATCCAGCCTGAAAGGTACAGCTTGCCGGAGTGGGAAGAGGCGATCTATTACATCACAAAAGAGCGCGAAAAAATGGCGGATACGCTGCAGGCGGCAAAATACCTGTCGGATAAAATGAAAGAAGATGTGTTTTTCATCAAAAAGTGAAAGGGAACGGAAGAAAATGAAAACCGCTTGCAAAGCGGTTTTTTTGACGGCTTTTTTGGGACAATGCAAGTGTTACAAAAAGTTTACTTATTTCATGACAATCTGTAATGTATTGTGATATAATTTATAGAAAGTCGGCGCATGGCGCCAAAAACAATGGGGAAGGTAGCTATCCTGTGGGCTTCTTGAGAAACAAACCGCTTGTCGTTACGATCGTTGTGGTGGTGATCCTGATCATCCTGATGGTGGCGACAGGCACAGGCAATAAAGCGGCGGACGGCGCAAATGTAGTAGGCGGCGCTTTTGTTCCCGTACAGAAATTCTTTTACCAGATATCCGATTCGGTCGGTGAGTTTTTTGACAACGTTTTTAACAGCGGCGATGTAGCGAGTGAAAAGCAAAAGCTGGATTCGGAGCTCCAGACCATTAAGGGGCAGATGAACGACTATGACGAGATGAAGGCGCAGAACGAACGCTTAAAGGAAATGCTCGATTATAAACAGAAGAATACGGCGCAGGAACTCAAGGTGGCGACGATCATCGGCAAAAACCCGGGCAACTGGTTTGATGTATTTACGATCGACCTGGGCATCAATGACGGGATCGCCAAGGATATGCCCGTGATCACGGCGGACGGGCTGGTCGGCCGTGTGGAAGAAGTGGGGCTCAACTGGGCGAAGGTCATGGCTGTGATCGACGGCCGGAGCAATGTCCCGTCGATCATGGAAAGAACGCGGGAATACGGTGTGGTCAAGGGAAGTATCTCGCAGGATTCGCTGGATGCATCGTTATATATCAATTACCTCCCGCTGGATTCGGATGTGATCGAGGGGGATAAAGTGCTGACGTCGGGGCTCGATGGGATATACCCCAAGGGACTTTTGGTCGGAACGGTGGAAAGCGCTTCGCAGGCGGGCAGCACGGGCGTCAATGTAAAAATCAAGGCCGCGGTGGATTTCCGCAGGCTGGAAGAAGTTTTTGTGGTCGTCGCGGTCGACGGAGAGGCGACGGGGGGCAGTACGGCAAACGAAACATCGGGAAGCGGGCAGGCCGCCCAGCCCGAGCCGAGCTCAACGCCCGGGCCGGGGGCAAGCGAAAGCCCTGCGGCTTCGGGCGAAGTTACAGGGTAACGGCGTATGAGATATGTAGTGCTTACCATAATGGGCGTTTTTGGCGTGCTTTTGTCCGGCTCTTTGCTGCGTGACATCAGCGTTGCCGATATCCCGCTGCAGATCGACCTGATCCTCCTGATGGCATTGAGCTTTGCGGTTGCGGAAAAGAGCAGCATGCCCATCATATTTGCAGCGGCTTCAGGGCTGCTGATGGACATCATGTATTCTACGATATGGGGCACATATGCCCTCTGTTATACGGTGACGACCGCGCTTGTGGTGATGTTCTTCCGCAAGGCGGGGCGCTTCAACGTACTTTACCTGTTCGTGGTGGGGGCAGGCGGCTATATCATAAAGGAACTGCTGATGGCGCTGCTGGTATTCATCCAGAGCGCGCGCTTTTCGATGCCGGTGATGCTGGTATACAATATCCTGCCGTCGGCGATCCTGACGGGAGGGCTGATGTTCATAGCTTACTGGCTGATTTCCCGGCTCATGAAATTAGGCTGGATGCGCCCGCGTGCGGCGTACCATTTTGATGATATCTAAAAGATATCGCTTGTACCACGTAAGATATAAGAGGAGACCATGTTAAAAAAGTTAAAAAATAGATTTTTTATAAGTTTTACCGTTGTGGCATTGCTTTTTGTGATGCTGATGGTGGGCCTTGGAAACCTGACGCTCGTGCAGGGCGGTGCGCTCACAACGCAGTCGGAGGACAAGAAGGTCCGTACCCTTCCTTTAAAGGGGGCGCGCGGCCAGATCACCGACGCTACGGGGATTCCGCTTGCCTACGACCAGAGCAGTTATGACATTCAATTCACCAAGGATCCGTCCAAAAATACATCCACAGATAAAGCATATTATACCGATATATTGATTCGCGCGATCGCACTGATCGAAGAGAACGGAGGCAGTACGATCGATACGTTTTCCATCAAGCGGCAAGACGACGGCACGTTTGCGTTCGATTTTGGCGTGACGGATGTGGAGGCGTTTAGCAAGCGCGAATCGGATTGGCGTACGAATATGTTTGTGTCCAAAACGGCGACTCCGGACGTCATTTACCGAGACCTGCGCAGCAGGTACCGCATTCCCGAAGAATATACGTATGAACAGGCGCGTAAGCTGCTGTCTATCTGGCAGGAGGTACAGCTTTCGTCTTACGTTGCCTATGTCCCGGTCACGATCTGCAAAAATGTGGATATGAACCTGGTATCGGTGCTGGAGGGACATTCGGACGACCTGGAAGGGATCGAGATCGCCGAGAGCGCGACGCGTATCTACCCGAAGGACGACGTCATGGCCGTACTTCTCGGATACATGGGAAAAATGAATGACAACGAGACAGTGGCAGAATACAAGGCCAAAGGATATTCCCCGGACGACCTGATCGGTACGACGGGCCTCGAAAGTACGATGGAGCAATACCTGACGGGCAATTCCACCGAAAAACAGGGAACGCGCCAGGTGGAGGTCAACAGCAAGGGCAAGGTCATCCAGGAGCTTTCGTATACGCCGCCCAAGCAAGGGTACGACGTACGGCTGACGGTCGACCTGCAGCTGCAGATGGCTGCGGAAAAAGCGATCAAGGCAAATGTCGAAGAGGTTTACCAGAAGCAATACGACATGTACTATAATCCCACGACCGAAGAACAGGCCAAAAAGCGCGAGTCGTACGATACGGAACTTGATAAGCGTACCTTAAAAGAGGGACAGGAAACGAATTTCGACAAGCTGAACCTGGCAAAATCCGGCGCGCTTGTGGTGATGGACGCCAAGACGGGAGACGTGCTGGCCATGGCCAATTATCCGTCTTACGATGCGAACCTGTTTACGAACGGGATATCGACGGAAGCGATGGAAGAATTGAGCAACGACCCGGGCACGCCGCTTTTCAACAAGGCGATCTCCTCGAAGGGGATCCCGGGCTCTATCTTCAAACTGGTCACGGCGATGGGCGGCCTGATGGAGGGCGCGGTCACGCTGGATACGCACATCGACTGCCAGAAGGAATACACAAAGTATGTAAGCGAAAACTATATCGGCCATGTGCCGTCGTGCTGGATCAGCGAATATAACCTGTCCAAGCATGCGGGGCTTGATTTAGAGCTTGCGATCGCGCAAAGCTGCAACTACTTTTTCTATACGGTAGCGGACAACATGGGCATCGACAACGTCGTCAAATGGGGGGAGAATTTCGGCTTGACCAAGCCGACGAATATCGAACTCACGGGCGAGGCGGTCGGCCAGATCGGTAACCAGGATGTACTTTACGACCCGACAAAGCCGTTGAATGAACAGAAAACATCCCTTCCGTCGCTGGTGCGCTCGCAGATCATGGGTTATCTGGAAAATTACGGAACCGAACTGGGCGTGACCTATACGGAAGAGCAGATCACGGCAACAACGGATAAGCTGATGGCCCTTGTGGCGCCCGCCCTTGCGGAAGAAGGCAACCTTAAGCTGGGTGAGCAGATTACGACGGTGTTGTTTGAAGAACTCGATATTACAGCGAGAACGTCGAGGAACCGCGGTTGGCACAATGAGATCAACCAGTCTCTCCAACAGCTGAAATGGAATCCGAATGAAACGATTACAGCAGGGATCGGTACGAACTTTACGACGCTCACGCCGATCGCGGTAGCGCGGTACATCTCTTCGCTCGTCAATGGGGGAACGGTGTATAATGCACATATTGTCGACAGCGTGGTGGATCAGGACGGCAACGTGATCGAAGAAGTCCAGCCGGAGGTCTATAACCAGATCGACGCGCCGGAGGAGTATTTTGCCACGATCAAAAAGGGTATGCAGGACGTGGTAAGCGACGACGAATACGGCGGCGCGCGCGAGGCTTTCAAGAATGACGACGGGACGGACTGGAAGTACCTGAAGATGATCGGCGGCAAAACGGGAACGGGTCAGGTTTCGGAGATCGAGCTGGAGAACAACGCATGGTTCGTGGCCTTTGCGCCATACGATGATCCGCAGATCGTCGTAGTGTCTTATATCCCCAACGGGTACTCGGGCGCGAGCGCAGCGCCTGCCGCAAAAGACGTGATCGAATATTACCTGGACGGCTTGGAGGTAGAAGGAACACCGGAGACGGAATCTGTGCCTTCGGTGAACCAGATCGTGCTTTAAAAAGAATTTGCTATGGATTCTATATTCATGTATAATATATGGCGTGGTAATAGGTGAAAACAGCTTTCCCATAAGGGCGGCACGGAGGTTAGCAATGCAGAGTATCGTGACAATCAAAGGCAAAGAAGACGGACTGGAAATCTACCTGGACGAAAAGTCTACCTATCCTGTGCTGCGTGAAGAACTGATGGTGAAGCTCAAGAAGAACAAGGAGTTTTTCCGCGACAGCGACACAAAGGTCGTGATCCGCGGAAAGCAGATATCCGATGCGCAGCGCAGGGAAATCAAGCGTGTGTTTGTGATGGATTTTGGCATCCGCGATGTGCTCTTTGGGGACGAAGCGGACATGATGCGCGAAGCGGAGCTCAAGATCGAGCGCCCGGCGCCGGGGAACGGCAAGGCCCAAAGCATCAAGAAAAAGGATGAATATTTAGACGAGGTCGACCTTGTTTCCAATTCTTACTTTGACGCACAGTCGATCTTTATCAACAATACGATCCGCTCGGGGCAGAGGATCGAATGTGAGGGCGATATCGTGGTCATCGGGGATGTGAACCCCGGGGCGGAAGTGATCGCCGGGGGAAGCATTGCGGTATTCGGACGGCTTTCGGGCCTCGCGCATGCGGGCTGCTCGGGCAGGACGGACGTATGCGTGGCGGCGCTTAACATGTGCCCCAAGCAGCTGCGGCTTTCAGGCAGGGTCGTTACCTTCCCCAACGAAAGGGAGGACGTGGAGGACGCGGAAATCGCAGAGCTGAAGGAAGGCAAAGTGGTCATCCGCCCGGTCAGCCTGCGGTAGGATCAGGTATTCAATTCGGAATGATCATATATTATTAGTTTGGCGAGGGAAAATGAATGGAAAATGTGATTGTCATTACATCCGGTAAAGGCGGCGTAGGGAAAACAACTTCTACGGCAAACCTTGGAACCGGCCTTGCAATGCAGGGGAAAAAGGTCGTGCTTGTGGATACGGATATCGGCCTTAGGAACTTAGACGTGGTACTTGGGCTTGAAAACCGGATCGTATACGACCTGGTGGACGTGGTCGAAGGGACGTGCAAGTTAAAACAGGCATTGATCAAGGATAAACGCTACGAGGGATTATACCTTTTGCCCGCGGCGCAGACCAGGAACAAAATGGCCGTGACGCCCGAGCAGATGAAGGAATTGATCTCGGATCTGGAAAAAGAATTCGATTATGTGCTGATCGACTGTCCGGCAGGCATTGAGCGCGGGTTCAAAAATGCCGTAGCGGGCGCGAAATCGGCCATTGTTGTGACGGTACCGGAGGTCTCCTCCGTACGCGACGCAGACAGGATCATCGGGCTGCTGTCCGCGAGCGGTGTGGACGACGCGCGGCTGCTCATTAACCGCCTGCGCCCCGACCTTGTACGCAAAGGGGATATGCTGGCGATTGACGATACACTGGAAATTTTGGGGATAGACCTCATTGGCGTGATCCCGGAGGACGAAATGATCTTTCGCTCCTCGAACCTCGGCGAGCCGGCGGTTACGGACAATAATTCGCTTGCGGGGGAAGCATACCGCAACGTGACCAGGCGTATCATGGGCGAAGACGTGCCGATGCTCGATCTGGAGCAAAAATCTGGTTTCTTTGGCAAACTGAAGAGACTCTTCTCGAAATAACGGAGGGGTTTTGATATGGGATGGTTTTTTAATCGAAAGAAAAGCAGCCAGGTCGCAAAGGACAGGCTGAAGCTGGTTCTTATTTACGACCGGGCGGGCACGACGTCCAACGACGATATGATCGATATGATCAAGCGCGATATCATGCAGGTGATCTCCAAATATGTGGAGATCGACGAATCGGAATTCGCCATCGACTTCAAGAATGTACAGAATGAAGAGGAAGAAGGGATCTCATCGCAGCTTGCAATGAACATTCCGATCAAGAAAATCAAGCAGATGGTGAAAAACAGCGGCAGATAGCCTGCCTGCAAAATCGATACTGATGTCAAAAAAGCCCGCGCCTGCGTGCGCGGTCTTTTTGTAAACAAAGGGGAAATATGAAAGGTTCGATCATCAACAAAAACATGTGGAAGTTCGTGGACTGGCTGCTGGTGGTGATAATTTTCATCCTGGTGGGGTACAGCCTGCTTTCCATTATCAACGCAACGGCGAGCCCGTTTACCGGGGACGAGCAGGGCTTTGCGGAATTTTTTGCAAACCTTGATTTGAGTGCGGCGCTCTGGCAGCTCGTGTTCTTTGGGATCGGCCTTGTTTTGATGTTTTTGGTCATGCTGGTCGATTACCATACGCTTGCGCACCTGACGGACTGGATCTATTGGGCGGTGGTCGCGCTGTTGGTCGCGGTCTATTTCCTGGGCAGCAAGCAAAATGGAACGGTCGGCTGGTTCATGATCGGCAGCCGGGGCTTCCAGCCCGCCGAAGTATGTAAGATATTGATGATCATCGTGCTGGCCAAGCTGCTCTCCGATAAAACGGAAGGGAACGAAAACGGGATACAAAGCTTTAAGGATGTGTTCCCGGCCCTCTGGCGGCTGGCGATCCCGGTGGCATTGATCGTGATACAGCCGGACATGGGGACGGCGATGGTCTATGTCATCACCTTTGCCGTGATGCTGTTCATGGCCAAGACGAGCTGGAAGGTGTGGCTGATCCTGATCGGCATCGTGGGAGCCGCGGTCGGCATATATCTTGTATACATCGCGAACGATGCGGGAAATTACCAGTGGACGAGGATATTGGCGTTTTTCCGGCCGGAATCGGAGACCGTACAAAGCGCGGATGCCACATTGCAGATGGATCAGGCAAAGCTGGCCATCGGTTCGGGCGGATTCTTTGGAAAGGGTTTGTTTACGCCCGGTTCGCTTTCGCAACTGGGGTATGTGCCTTTCAGTAACAACGACTTTATTTTCGCCGTGACGGTGGAAGCGTTTGGCTTTTTGGGCGGACTGGTACTGATTATCTTATATTTCCTGCTGGTTTCGCGCACGTTTATGCTTTCGCTGCGTGCAAAGGACGATTTTGGGGCCTATATCATCATCGGCGTAGCGGCGATGACGCTGTTCCATGTGGTGGAAAACATCGGTATGAACATCGGGCTGCTGCCCGTTACGGGTATTCCGCTTCCGTTTTTCTCGTCGGGCGGTTCAAGCATGATCCTGAACTGCATCGCTTTTGGGTTCGTACTGAGTGTGGATATGCGCCGCCAGCGGTGGCAGGGACAATAGAAGGAGAACGGATTGAGTTTACTGGATAGGGTGGAAAAACCCGCGCGGTACACCGGCGGGGAACTGAATAGTGTCGTAAAAGATCCGGAAAAAATGGATGTAAATTTCGCACTGTGCTTTGCCGACACTTACGAAGTAGGGATGAGCCATCTCGGCCTTAATATTTTGTATGAAGTATTGAACGACATAGACGGCGTTTATGCGCAGCGTGCCTTTTGCCCATGGGTGGATATGCTCGGCGAAATGCGTAAGGGCGGGGAGGTGCTGCGCTCGCTGGAAACGGGGAAACCGCTTTGCGATTTTGATATCGTGGGCATCAATTTGTCCTACGAAATGTGTTATTCCAATGTGCTTGCGATGCTTGACCTGGGGGATATCCCGCTGCTTGCGCGGGAGCGCTGCGACAGCGACCCGCTCGTTCTGGGCGGCGGCGCGTGCGCCATTAACCCGGAGCCGGTCGCGGATTTTTTCGATTTGTTTGCGATCGGGGAATCGGAAGAGTTGGTGCGCGAGCTATGTGCGCTTTACGCAAAGCACAAAAGGCAGGGCTTTGTGCGGCATGCGTTTTTAAAGGAAGCGGCACGGATCGAGGGGATTTATGTACCGGCTTTTTACCATACCGAGTATAACGAAGATGGGACAGTCGCGGCGGTTGTGGCGCAAGAAGGCGTCCCGGCAGTGGTAAAAAAGCGTACCATCGACGATTTTGACAAGGAGCGTACGGTCAAAAGGCCGGTTCTCCCGTATATCAATACGGTACACGACCGCTGCGTACTGGAGATCATGCGCGGCTGCCCACGCGGCTGCCGGTTTTGCCAGGCGGGGTTTACCATGCGGCCGGTGCGCGAGCGGAAAGCGGAAACGGTAATGGAAAACGCCCGGGCAGTCATTGCATCGACGGGATACGACGAGATCTCGCTGTCGTCCCTGTCGTCCGGGGACTATTCGCAGATCGACGAGCTGGTGGGCGGACTGATCGACGAGTTTGCGCAGCAGCGGGTGTCCGTTTCCCTGCCCTCCCTGCGCATCGACAGCTTTGAAAAAGATTTTGCGAACCAGTTGCAGCAGGTGCGTAAAACGGGGTTGACCTTTGCGCCCGAGGCGGGAACGCAGCGCCTGCGGGATGTGATCAATAAAAATATCAGGCATGAGGATATCATCCGGACGGTGACGCGCGCGTTTTCGTCGGGCGTCAACACGGTCAAGCTGTATTTTATGATCGGGCTGCCGACGGAAACATACGAAGACCTTGACGGGATCGCGGGCCTGGTACGTGAAATACGCGAAGCATATTATACCGTACCCAAGGAATCGCGGCGCGGTATGATCGGGATCACGGTATCGGCATCGTGCTTTGTACCAAAGCCGTGCACGCCTTTCGTGTGGGAGGCGATGGACGATATCGAAACATTGCGGCAAAAGCAACAGTACCTGCGGGAGAAGCTGAAGATCAAGGGCGTGAAATTCAATTACCACGATGCACCCTTAAGTTTTTTGGAGGGCGTGTTTGCCCGCGGCGACCGCAGGCTTGCGCCGGTCTTGCTGGACGCGTACAAAAACGGCGCGGTATTCGACGCATGGCACGAACATTTTTCGTTTGAGCGCTATATGGAGGCCTTTGAAAAGGACGGGATCGATCCGGCGTTCTATGCCTGCCGCCGGCGCGACATGGGCGAGGCCATGCCCTTTGCGCACATCGACTTCGGCATTGACCCGGCATTTTTGAAAAGGGAACGTGCAAAGGCCTATGAAGGACAGGTGACGCCTGAATGCAGGATCGCGTGCAGCGCCTGCGGGCTTCAGAAAAGCTGTGGATTTGTGCAGGGAAAACGATGAGTGAAGAAACAAGAAAATATAAGATGATCATCAAATACAGCCGCCACGGCGCGGCAAAGTACATTTCGCACCTCGATATGCAGCGTGCGTTTGGCCGGGCGGTACGCAGGGCGCAGCTGCCCGCGGAGTATTCGCAGGGTTTCAACCCGCATATCGTCATGTCCTTTGCGTCCCCGCTTTCGGTAGGGTATGCGACAAATGGGGATTACCTAGAGGTCGGCCTGACGGAGCCTGTAGATACTCAGGAGGCAAAAGCGGCGCTCAATGCCGTGATGCCGCGTGATATCCGCATTTTGGATGTGCGCGATGCAGGGGAGCACGCGAAAAAACTGATGGCACAAAATTACAGCGCATGCTATTTTATACATTTTCATTTTGAAAATGAGCAGGATTGTGATAAAATAAAAGCTGTGGTTCGCGACCTTATGGAAAAGGATGTATGGCCGGCAGTCGACCGCCGCGGCAAGCAGCTTAATATCCGCCCGTTGGTACTCGATATGGCTACGGAGGACGGAAGGCGGGTAAGCGCTTTGCTGAAAAACGCGTCGGATGGCGCTCTGAACCCGGCTGTGCTTGCAAAAGCTCTGCTTTTAGCAGCGGACGCCGGGGCAGAGTACGATATCTGCAGGGAAGATTGTTTTGCACTGAAGGACGGCGAAATGAAGCCGTTTAGCATACTATAGTTTTGAAATTTTTATAGTTTAAGGAGCTTTTTTGAATGATCAAAAAAATCATAGCCGACGCGAACACGCATGAAGCGCGTGTCGCTTTGATGGAGGATAACGACTTGGTCGAGATCCTCGTTGAAATGCGTGGGAAAGAGCGCCTGGTCGGTAATATTTACAAGGGAAGGGTTGCCAATATCCTTCCGGGCATGCAGGCCGCGTTTGTGGATGTGGGCCTTGAGAAAAATGCATTTTTATATGCGGGGGATATCCTGTGCGACGAATCGGATTTTATTTTTGAAGGGTCGCAGGATAGTTCCAATGTCAAAAAGAAGCTCGAAGTCCCCAATATTAAAGAGCTGTTAAAACCCAACCAGGAAATCATGGTACAGGTATTAAAGCAGCCGGGCGGCAGCAAGGGTGCGCGCGTAACGACGCACATCACGCTTCCGGGGAGGCTTCTTGTCCTTATGCCCACAGTTGACCATGTGGGCGTCTCGCGCCGGATCGAGGACGAACAGAAACGCGAGCAGCTAAAGGAATTTATTGCGGGAGTCAAGCCTTCCAATATGGGGGTGATCGTCCGTACGGTCGCGGAGCAGGCTTCGGATGAAGAGATCGCTTCGGAGCTCAATTTCCTTGTGCGTTTATGGCAGAAGGTACAGGAGAAGGCGGACTTCGTGACGGCGCCGCGCCTGATCCATGCGGAAGAAACGTTGCTGTTCCGCACGGTACGGGATGTGTTTACGTCGGATGTTCAGGAGTTCATCATCAACGACAAGGACTATTATGAAAAGGTCATGGCAGTGGTGAACATCTTATCCCCCGGCATGGTGGACAGGCTCAAGCTGTTTGAAGAAGATGGGAATATTTTTGACTATTTCAATATAGAAGATAAGATCACCAAAGCGCTGCAGCGCAAGGTGTGGCTCAAGAACGGCTGTTACCTCGTGATCGACGAAACGGAAGCATTGACCGTCATCGACGTCAACACGGGCAAATACATCGGCGAAGACAATTTGCAGGATACGATCCTTCATGCAAATATTGAAGCGGCGGGCGAGATCGCGCGGCAGCTGCGCCTTCGTGACTTGAGCGGCATCATCGTGATCGATTTCATCGATATGGAAGACGAAGAAAACAAGCAGAAGGTCGTGGATGCGCTGAACGAGGCGCTAAAGCACGACAGGACAAAGTCCAATGTCCTGGGCATGACGGAGCTGGGGCTTGTGGAAATGACGCGTAAAAAGACGCGCCGCAAGCTGTCCGCGCTGACGCAAGCCACGTGCCCGTGCTGCGGCGGCAGTGGGATGGTTTACAACCTCGACAATATGGCGATGCGTGTGCGCAGGGAGATTATCCGTACGGTAGGCAGCGACGCACACGGGATGTATATCGTGGAAGTAAACGAACCGCTCGCGGAGTATATCGTGTCGCACAACAACTTAAACCAGGCGATCCTGCCGCATTATGAAAATGCGCATTTCTTCATCCGCGGCGTGAAAAACGCGCACCCGGAGCAGATCATCATCTCGCAGGTGACGGACAAGGGAGCGCTTTCCGGGACACAGGTTTTCTGTTGACAGGGGAAAGCCTTTGTGATAACATGTTTAATTGAGCCGCTCGCATAGGTATTTAACGCGTAAGCTTTAGGCTTGCGGGCCAAACGCGGCGAGACTGGGTAAGGGAGGTAAAGTGCGATGTATGCAATCATCAGGTCAGGCGGTAAGCAATATAAGGTTGAGCCGGGCATGGTTATCAAAGTGGAAAAGCTGGACGCCGAGGTAGGCAGCGAGGTAGCGTTTGAAGCGATGATGACGTCCGACGGCAAGAAAGTTGCCGTTGGCGATCCTGTTTTGACAGACGTTGCAGTCAAAGGAAAAGTGCTTGCGCAGGATAAAGAGAAAAAAGTTATTGTGTTCAAGTATAAAGCCAAAAAAGACTATCGTAAAAAACAGGGACACAGACAACCGTTCACAAAAGTAGAAATCACGCAGGTCGGCGATGAAAAAGCGACCGCTGCGCCCAAGGCGACAAAGACTGCGGCGGCAAAAGCGGAAACAGCAGAAAAAGCTGCTGCGAAAGGGCCTGCAGTAAAAGCGGAAACGGCGGAAAAGAAAGCTCCGGCTAAGAAAACTGCCGCTGCTGCAAAGCCGGCGGCGGAAAAGAAGCCCGCTGCAAAAGCTACAGCAGAGAAAAAGCCCGCTGCAAAGAAGCCTGCTGCAAAAGCGGATACGGCGGAAAAGAAAGCTCCGGCCAAGAAAACTGCTACTGCTGCAAAGGCAACCGCGGAAAAGAAGCCTGCTGCGAAGAAACCGGCTGCAAAGAAGCCCGCTGCTTCTGCAACGGACGACAAGAAGGCAGAGTAATTTGAGGGTAAACGTATAAAGCGAGGTGTTATGCAATGGCACATAAAAAAGGTGTAGGTAGTTCGAGAAACGGACGTGATTCCGAATCCAAACGCTTAGGCGTCAAGCGCGCAGATGGGCAGTATGTCCTCGCGGGCAATATCCTCGTGCGCCAGAGGGGCACGAAGATCCACCCGGGCAACAATGTTGGCCGCGGCGGTGACGATACACTGTTTGCTCTTACAAGCGGCATCGTGAAATTCGAGCGCAAGGGAAGAGACAAAAAACAGGTAAGCGTTTACGCGAACTAAACAAATTAAAAAGGACAGCACAGCTGAAAAGCGGTGCTGTTTTTTATATCCTGGAATATTTGTTTCCTGAGCTGGAAAAGAGGGTATACACTTAGCATGGAAAAACAGGGAGAAACGGCAAAAACGCAATACATCGTTATGAAAAGCCTCCTTGTGGGTGCGATCGCGGGCCTGGTCACCGTAGCCTTTCGCGTATGCGTGACGCAGGTTTTTTCCGCAGCGCAGAATTTGGTGACGCTTGCGCATACACAGGTATGGGCGGCGTTTCTTTGGTTTGCCGCCGTAGCGCTGGCGGCTTTTGCAGTCAGCCGGCTGTTAAAATGGGAGCCGATGATCACAGGCAGCGGGATCCCACAGCTTGAAGGAGAACTGAAGGGCATGTTTTCGCATAATCCCCTAAGGGTGCTTGTGGGGAAATTTGCAGGAGGGCTGCTTTCTTTGGGGGCAGGCTTGTCGCTCGGCAGGGAAGGCCCGTGTATACAAATGGGCGCGGCCGTGGGCAAAGGCTTTTCACGGCGCGGCAGCGGGGAAGAAAAAAACCTTCTGATGACAGGCGGCGGAGCTGCGGGACTGGCCGCTGCTTTTGGTGCGCCGCTTGCGGGGATATTGTTTGCGCTCGAAGAAGTGCACAAAAGCTTTTCCGCTAAAATATTATTCACATCCATCGCCGCCTGTGCGGCCTCCGGCGTGGTGACGCGCCTGTTGCTTGGGCCGGCGCCGATCTTTTCGATCCCTCTTACGCAGAGCGTTCCCTTAAGCGGGTATTGGCTGCTTGTCCTGCTCGGGGTCGCAGCGGGACTGATGGGTGTTTTTTACAATTTTGCCATTCAAAAAACACAGGATATGTATGAACGGATGAAAAAGATACCGCCTTCGTATCGCGTGGCCTTTCCTTTCGCGGCCTCGGCTATCCTGGCATTTTTGTTGCCGTCGATCCTCGGCGGCGGCGTGCCGCTGGTAGGAGATATGGCCGCAGGAAAATATGCGCTCCTGATTCTACTGTTGCTGCTTGCCGCAAAATTCGCCTTCTCGATGTTCAGCTTTTGTTCGGGGGTACCTGGGGGAATCTTGATGCCCATGATCGTGATGGGCGCGCTTCTGGGCAATGCGTTTGGCGTTTTTGGTACGGCGGTATTCGGGCTTCCGGCGGCCCTGACACAGAATTTCATGATTTTTGCGATGGCGGCGTTCTTTGGCGCGATCGTGCGCGCGCCGCTTACGGGCATTGTGCTCGTATGCGAAATGACGGCAGCATATGACCAGTTCCTCCCACTTATCATAACGACGCTCACCGCTTACCTCGTGGCGCGCCTTTTGCATGCGCGTCCCGTCTACGACCAGCTTTTAGACCACGACCTGTCGCTGATTTCCAACCGGAAAACAGCGTAGCCCTTCCTTCTGCCGGTGTTGACTATCCGGTCAAAAAAATATATGATAAAGAGTACACCTCGTTATTATGGGGAATTATGCTTTGAGCATGGCAAGAAGGTTTGAAAGTGGCAGACAATACGGAAGAAAAATACGAAAAATTGTGGTGTATGCTGGCTTGTATCGGCGCGGCGGTCGCCTTGATGGCGGCAGGCGCCCTCAGCAACTGGATCATCCTTGTCCTGGTCGCTTTGTTCGTCCCCATGGCATTTATCGTGGCCGGGGCACGGGCTTCCCAGGGGATCGGGATCCTAAGCGTCCTGGTGAGCGGCTTTTTGGTGTGGCTGTTTGCAGGGGCGGGGATCGCGCTCGTTATGATGGCCTGCTCGCTTCCCGTGACGATTGTGATGACGTACGTAATCAAAAAGCGCATGCCTTTTTATTACAGTACGCTGATCTCTTGTATTGCGCTGCTTGCTTCGCTGGGTATCCTCATTTTATTGGTACAATTGATTTACAAGACAGATTTGATGACGCTGCTTCTGGGTCATATCGAAAGTTTTTTGAATGCGAACCCGGAGTTCACCAAATTATATTATACGACCTATAATTCGCTTCTGAACGGCGGGGCACAACCGATCGATTTGTCGGCGGTATTAAGTACGCCCCTTGACGTGGCGGTTTCGGGCCTGATGCAGACGTTTACCGTCCAGTTGGCGATGCTCGTACCGCAGGCGGCGATGTTCTGTGTGGCGCTGTTTGGGCTGCTGAATTATGTGGTGCCGCGTGCGATCGTCAAAAAGCAGGGCGTTGCCGTGGGAACGGTTCCTACGTTTTCGCAGCTGGCGCTGCCTGCCAAATATGGTACGTGGTCTCTTATCGCACTGATCGTGGCCTTTTTGGGGATGTCGCTCGGCTGGCGCAATTTCAACCTGGTCTATGCCATTATCATGGGCTTTTTCAGCATCACCTACATGATACAGGGTATGGCGTTTACAGATTGGCTGCTGAAGAAAAAGATCAATTCCGCATCGGGCAGGATCGCGATCATTGTCATTATCTTCCTGATCTTGCAGCTGTTCGGCCTGAACATCTTCATGTGGATCGGCTTTTTCGAGCAGATCGTCAAGTTCCGAAAAAGGCAATGGATATCGCAGGGATAATACGTGATGAAAGAAAAGACAAAGATCAGTTACGTTTCAAGTGAATTGGTGATCTTTCTCGTCCTGCTCGCGGCGGTGGTGTTTGTCCTGCTGTTGGTGCAGCACATTTACCTGCGTATGGCGATTTTGGTGATCGTTTTCGTTGTGGCCGTCCTTTATTTCGTGATTTCCACCATGAACAAGCAGCGGTGGTTTTATACGGCGGCGCAAATCCTGACCTCGTGCTCGGAAAAGATCGATAAGTATGTGAACGCGGTCACGATCCCCACGGCGATCACTAAAAAGGGAGGCGTGATCGGCTGGCATAACCCGGCATTTTTTATGCTGGCGGGGATGCACTGCGAGGGCAAAAATATCTTCCGCGTGTTTCCGCAGTTAAGCAAGCCGGAGAAGGATAAAAAGGTCAAGATACAGGGAAAGGTCTATTATAAAGAGACCATAGGGTGCGAATGGGGCGGCAAGGAATATACGATCCACCGCCTGATCGATTTTGAGAAAACGTACGAAGCGTCCGCGCTCTCCAAGGCTTCGACCACGACGGTCTGCCACATCCAGGTGGATAATTACGGTGACCTGCTGCGAGGAACGGAACAAAGCAACCATGCGGAGATCGGCGCGGAGATCGAGCGGGTGGTTTCCAGGAAAGCGAAAAACCTTCACGGGGCGTACCAGAAATATGACCGCGATAAATTTATCGTCATATTTGAACGGCGCTTTTTATCTTCGCTGATGCAAAGCAAGTTCGATATCTTAAATGAGATGCGCAAAATCGGTACGGGCAACGACGCCTTCCATCCGACGATCAGTGTGGGGACAGGTGTGGGGTCGTCGCCGGAAGAAGCGAACGACAACGCAACGGCTGCGCTTGAGCTCGCGCTTGCGCGCGGCGGCGACCAGGCGGTGATCAAGGAAGAATCCGGATACAAATTTTATGGCGGGACGCAGCAGGGGATGGAGAAACGGACGCGTGTGAAGTCGCGTATGTTCGCGCATGCCCTCAAGAATATGATGGAACAGTGCGATACGGTCATGATCATGGGGCATACCGTCCCGGACCTTGACTGTATGGGCGCGGCGATGGGGCTGCTGGCCTGTGCGCGCAAGGTGGAGAAGAAAGCGTATATCGTACTGGACAAACCCAATGCCGCGATACAGGGCCTGGTAGACGAGATCAACCGCGACCCGGATTATAAGGGACTGCTGGTGGCGCCGCAGGACGCAGCCTCTATGATGGATGCAAAGACTATGCTCGTCGTGGTGGATACGCAGATCGCGGATTTTACGCTTGCACCTGCGCTGCTTGATAAGGCGGACACGCTGGTGGTGATCGACCACCATCTGCGCGGAACGGACCATATCGAGAATCCGACGCTTTACCTGCACGAGCCGTATGCCTCCTCGACAGCGGAAATGGTGACGGAGATCTTGCAGTATTTTGCGGACAAAATGCATATAAAGCCGCTGGAGGTGGAAGCGCTTCTGGCAGGGATCATGATCGATACCAAGGGGTTTTCGTTCAAAACGGGGGTTCGTACCTTTGAAGCGGCTTCGTATTTACGAAAGCTTGGGGCGGATACCACAACGATCCGGCATTTGTTCCAGGATGACCTGGAAACATTCAACGCCCGCGCAAAGGTCGTGCAAGGGGCGGACATCCTGCCGGACGGCATTGCGATCTCGTGGTGCCCGGACGATGCGAAAAACCCGCAGCTTTTGGCGGCGCAGGCAGCAGATTCCCTGATCGGTATCCGTGGGATCAGCGCTTCGTTTGTGCTGTGTGAACAAAATGGAGTCATCCTGATCTCCGGCCGTTCCATCGGAGGGATCAACGTACAGCGTATCCTGGAAAAGCTGGGCGGAGGCGGGCATGCGACGATCGCAGGCGCGCAGATCAGGGGCATGGACAAAGGACAGGTCGTATCCGATTTGAAAGAAGCGATAGAAGAATACAAGAAGGAGAGCTGAGCAATGAAAGTAATTTTGAACCAGGATGTAGCGGGAAAAGGAAAAGCGGGGGATATCGTCAATGTAAGCGATGGATATGCGCGTAATTTCCTGTTTCCGAAGAAGCTGGCAAGCGCGGCAACGGCGCAGAACTTAAACGCTGCGACCATCGCGCAGGCTGCCGAAAAACATAAAAAAGCGGTTGAAAAACAGGACGCAAAGGAACTGGCGGAAAAAATGGCCGGGATGACGCTCACGATCAAGGCAAAACACGGCGAGGGCGGGAGGCTTTTTGGCGCAATTACGGCCAAGGAAGTGGCTGCGGAGCTTTCAAAGGCGATGGGCAGCGAGATCGACAAGAAGAAGGTCAACGTGCCGAATATCAAGGAGCTCGGCGAGTATGACGTTACCGTCAAGGTATATGCGGAAGTAAGTACAAAAATAAAGGTAGTGGTTGTTGATGGCTGAAGGTCGTCCCGTGCATGCGGCTAGCAGGATACCGCCCAATAACCTGGAGGCGGAACAATCCATTCTGGGAAGCATGCTTCTCAATGAAAAATGCGTATACGAGGCAATGGAAGCCCTGCGTGAAGAAGATTTCTACCAGCAGCAGCACAGGGATATTTTCCGTGTAATGAGCGAGCTGATGGAAGAAGGCGTATCCGTCGACCTTGTCACCGTGAGCCAGAAGCTTGAACAGGCGGGTAGGATGCGCATGGGCGGGCTGGAATACCTCTCGCAGCTTACGACGGTCGTGCCTTCCGTTGCCAACCTCAAGCATTATATCAATATCGTACAGCAGAAGTCGGCGCTTCGGAAGCTGATCGACGCAAGCATGACGGCGGCGGACGAAAGCTATAAGGGCGAAGAGGACGCGGACGCGATCATCGGGCGTGCGGGCGACGCGATCTATCGGATCGCGCTCAAAAATTCGCACAGCTCGGTCGTACATATCAAGGAAGCTTTGCAGGAGAGTTACGTCAAGATCAGCGAGGCCATGAAAGCGCAGGACGGCATGATGGGTATCCCGACCGGGTTTCCCTATATGGACCAGATGCTGTCCGGCTTCCAGGGGACGCAGCTCATCATCGTTGCGGGCCGCCCCGGTATGGGCAAAACGAGCTTCGCAATGAATATCGTGGAGCACATCGGCCTGGTGAAGAACATACCGTGCCTGGTGTTTTCGTTGGAAATGTCGGCCGACCAGCTTGCGACACGGATGCTGTGCTCGGAAGCGCGCATCGACAGCCAGCTGACGCGCTCGGGGAAGATGGGGGCAACGGAGATCACCAAGCTTGCGGAAGCGATGAAGGTTCTTTCAAACGCGCCTATCTATATTGACGATTCGGCGACGATCACCGTGACGGAAATGCTGGCCAAGGCACGCAGGATGCAAAAGCAATCGGGGCTGGGGCTCATTGCCATCGACTATTTGCAGCTGCTGCAGGGAACGGGCCGCGCGGAAAGCCGACAGCAGGAAGTTGCGCAGATCACGCGCTCTTTAAAGATCATGGCAAAGGAACTGAACGTGCCGATCATGCTTTTGTCCCAGCTTTCGCGTGCTTCTGAAAAACGCGAGAAAAAAACGCGGTATCCTATGCTTTCCGACCTGCGCGAGTCGGGGGCGATCGAGCAGGATGCCGACGTTGTCATCTTTTTGCACAGGGAAGATTATTATCCGGAAGACAAGACGCCGGAAAATGCGGGTAAGGCCCGCATTATCATTGCCAAGCAAAGGAGCGGGCCTACGGGCGCGATCGCGATGCAGTGGCAGGGCGAGTACACGAAATATATGGAAACGGATTATATCCATGACGACGAGGAGGCGCCGGAATATTGATTACCAACCAGTGGATATGCGGAAACGCTGACCTTGCGGACGTCATGGCCGTCCGCGACCATGTGTTTGTAGCAGAGCAGGGGTTTGCACCGGAGGATGAGTTTGATTTGTTTGACAGGCAGGCGATGCATGTCGTGGTCTATGAGGGGGAGCGCCCGATCGGGACGGGGAGGCTGTACCATGACGGCAAAACTTTCCGGATCGGCAGGATATGCGTGGTAAAGGACGAGCGCGGACAGGGCGTGGGCGATTTGCTGATGAGGCTGCTGCTCGTGAAAGCGTTTGAATTCGAGCCCTCGCAGGTGCGCATCGATGCGCAGGAACGGGTGCGCGGCTTTTATGAGAACTTCGGCTTTGAGCAAGATGGCGAGGCCATGGAAGAAGCGGGTATCCCGCATATACCAATGCGTGTCACCAAGGAGTCGCTGGTCTTAAAAAGCGGCTGTGGGAAGGAATTGAGGTATCAGGATTTGTTCCCGCAAAAATAAGGCGATCGAAATCCGGCATATCGCCGGATTTTTTATGGCCGAAAAAGCAGAAATGCGTTGCAAATGAAGCGGGAAATGATACAATATATAGTGTGCTTTTTGTAAAGGCATAGCTAGCAGAAGTATTTACCGAAAAAGGGGACATCTATGATCAGGCTTGAAATCGCACAAGAACAGGAAGGCTTCCGCATCACCGAATGCGTAGCGGAATCCGTACCGGAGCTTGCAGCGGCCAACCTCAAAAAAATGATCCGTTCAGGGGACATCAAATTGAACGGCAGCCGTATTAAAAAGGATTTTGCCGTGCAGGGCGGCGATATCATCGAAATTTATGTGCCGCTCGAATACGAACGGCAGCCGGTTTTGGATATCGCATACGAGGATGAGAACCTGATCATCCTGAATAAGCAGCCGGGGACGGTCGTGGCCGCGGGAGCGGGTATGCCGAAGGAAACGCCGGAGCTGATATCCATGGTCATCAACTACATGCAGGACAATGCGGAATATTCCGAAGAGCTGGGGATGATCCCGTTCCCGTGTTTTAAGCTGGATATTTATACGGGCGGACTGGTGATGTTTGCCAAAAACGGGGACTATTTTGAAGCCATCCGCGAAGCGACGCGGCAGCGGCGGATCGCACGGACATTCCGGGCCGTTGTCAAGGGCTGCCCCAAATATGGCGAAGGGGAATTCCAGCATTTTTATGTCAAGGAAAACGACGAAAAGTACCGCGTGACGAAAAACAATGCGCGCGGCGCCGTGCCGATCTATACCCGTTACCATATTTTGAAAAGCAATGGCACGTTCAGCTTTTTGGAGATCGAGCCGGTTACGCAGTATATGAACCAGGAACGCGCGCATATGGAAGCGGCGGGCTACCCGATTTTGGGGGACAACATTTACGGCGATCCAAAGCTGAACAAAAAAATGGGCGTGAAATACCAGGCGCTGTGGGCAACGGGGATCCGTTTTTCAACAGGCGTCAACAATATGCTGGAATACTTAAACGGGCTTACGGTCGAAACAAAGGACGTACAGTTCCCGGTGATCAACTGGGAGCAGTGACGTCAAAAATATCCCACGGATATACAGAGGGCGGCGGACACGTAAAGGTGAGCCGTTCTTTTTTTGTGGGATGGAGGACGGAAAGGGAATAAGACCATAGGCACAAATTTTTGGCGCTTTTCCCGCCGTATTTTGCGTCGCCCAAAAGAGGCGCCCCGGCGTGCGAAAGCTGCACGCGTATCTGGTGTGGACGGCCGGTATGCAGCGTGATATCAAGCAGGAACAGGCCGCCTCGCCTCGCCGCAATACGGTAATCGAGCAGCGCGCGTTTGGCGCCCGGCGTATCCGGGGCGACCACGCGGGTGGTGTTCGTCCCGCTGTCCTTCAAAAGGTAATTTTCAAGCGCCCCGGACGCAGGGAGCGCAGAGGAGACCACGGCATAATACTTTTTTTGGAAGCTACCGTCCCTTAATTGCCGCGCAAGCCGTGCGGCAGCCTTGGAGGTGCGCGCAAATACCATCACACCGCCCGCCGGCCGGTCAAGGCGGTGCACAAGGCCCAAATATACTTCGCCGGGTTTTTGGTACTTTTCCTTGATGTATTGTTTCAAAAGGTTCAAAAAATCCATGTCGCCCGAGCTGTCCGCCTGAGAGGGCATGTTCTGCGGCTTGAGCGCGACCAGGAGATGGTTGTCTTCGTACAAGACCTGGGGCGTCATGGCGTCCACCTTGTCGTCGTCCCGCAAGGGAGCAGGATCTCCTGCCCTTCCACGGGCAGGCAGAGGTCGCCGGCGTCGATGTTTCCTTTTCGCTTGGAGAGGGTGATCTCCAACATGTTTTTACACACGACCGAGGAAAGCCCGGTCGTATAGGAATTGATGATGAAAAATACGGGCGTGTCAGATAAGAGTTTGGCGGTTTCCCAAACCAGGTCAAACAAATTATCTTCCGTACGGAACACTTTGCCGTCCGCACCCCTGCCGTAGCTGGGGGGATCCATGATGATCCCGTCGTAGCGGTTTTCACGCCGTTGTTCGCGCAGGACGAATTTCAGGCAATCATCCGCTAAGATACGCACCGGCGCTCCTGAAAGCCCGGAAAGGCCGATGTTTTCCTTTGCCCAGCCATTCATGCTTTTTGCTGCGTCGATATGTGTGACCTGCGCGCCTGCCGCCGCACACGCAAGCGTTGCACCGCCGGTATAAGCGAACAAATTGAGGATACGGGGCGCTTTGGGTGCGCGCTCGATGCATTGCGCCATGAAGTCCCAGTTGGCCGCCTGCTCCGGGAAAAGCCCGGTATGTTTAAAACCTGTCGGGCGGACATAAAACTGCAATTCCCGATACGAGACTGTCCAGCGCTGCGGGAGCTTTTTGAAATACTTCCATTCGCCGCCGCCGCGCTGCGAACGGATATATTCTGCGTGGGCGGCCCGCCACAGCTCCGGGCGCTGCTTTGCCCAGATGACCTGCGGGTCGGGACGGGACAAAATAACATCGCCCCATTGCTCAAGTTTCATACCGTCGCCGGTATCTAAAATTTTGTAATCGTTCCAGCCTTTTGTGATGAACATTCCACGCCTCTCTTCCACGCAATCATTTTACCATACGGCCTGTTTTTATGCTATAATGAATTATCGGGAGACATTCTTAAAACAATGCGGGGGTTTTTGTATGAGGGTGAGAGCATATGCGAAGTTGAATTTGGCTCTCGACATTTTGGGCGTCCGGCCGGACGGGATGCATGAGCTGGACATGCTGATGCAGAATATCTCTTTGGCGGACGTGCTTTCCATCAAGTGTGCAAACAGGGTTGCGGTACGCTGCGACAGTATGGTCGTGGATGCAAACAATACGGTCAGGCGGGCGGCGAAATTGTTCTTTCAGTCGCTCGGCATCCATGCCGGCGCGGAGATCGTGATCGAAAAACATATCCCTTCCCAAGCGGGGCTGGGCGGCGGCAGCAGCGACGCGGCGGCAACGCTGGTCGCGCTCAACCATTTATACGAGGCAGGGCTCGATATCTGCACGCTGCGGGAGCTGGGCGTACAGATCGGCGCGGACGTCCCTTTTTTTATCGGCGGGGGCTGTATGCGCGCGCGCGGCATCGGCGAGGAATTGCGGAAGCTCAGTAACCGGTGCGCTTTTCATTATCTTCTGGTCAAGCCGCAGAGGGGCGTTTCTACGGCGGCCGCCTATGGTAAGTTCGATGCATGCGCAAAGCGCGGCGCGGTCGATGTGGAAGCGGCGGGACGCGCGCTTGAAAAAGGGGACTGCGCTGCGTATTTCAAGGCGGCGGGCAATGTGCTGCAAGCCCCGGGGGCGGAAATTTGCCCGGCGGTGTCCGCGATCCTTTCAAAGTGCAAAGACCGCGGCGCGGATTTTGCGATGATGACCGGCAGCGGGAGCTGCGTATTCGCGGTTTTCCAGGAAGAATCGGTACGCGAATACGCTTACCAGAAATTCGTAAAGGAATATCCGTTCTGTAAACGTGCGGAAAATATGGAAATGGGGATAGAAGTCCTCTGAACATGGAAAAAGGCTGCTTTTCGTAAGGAAGGCAGCCTTTTATTATGCCATCAGGTAGGAAGCGTGGCGGTCGATATAGGAAAGGAATTCCTGCTCGATCAGCGCTTGCCCCTTTTCGTTGGGATGGATCCCGTCTTCGCAGATGAACTCACGGTAATCACCCTCGCGCAGGAAGGCGGAACGCACATTGACCATATGGATGCCGTACGACTCGGCGACCTGTTCGGCCGTGTAAGAGTATTTTTCCTGCCACCAGTAGATTTTGGATACATCGTGCAGCCATTTCAAAATATTATGCGCCCGCTGCGGGTCGTTTTTGGTGAACCAGCGGAAATAGGAAGCGGCGTTCAGGGGCGGGAGGTTCATCAGCACGGGGATCTTACCTAACGCAAGCAGGGATTCGATCATCTGCCGCAATTTCCGTCCGTATTCACGCAGGGGCGTGTTGGGCAGGTGAAGCGCTGTCGGATCGAGCGCAACTTCATCCCACTTGTAGTCGCAATCGTTACCTCCGTACTCGATCAGCACCAGGTCGGGATTGAGATCCGTAAGCTTTTCTTTGAGGAGCTTTGCGCCATACGTTGTAGTCGTGCCGAATTTGGAAAAATCGTGTACGCTTGCTTTGAGCTTTTCGCCCAGGCGGCGGATGAACCCATTTTTGGAAAAAATATACCGCTGTTTTTCCGGATGGAAAACAACGCCCTTGGCAACGGAATCGCCCATGACCAAAATAGATTGTACACCGCCGCGGGTGGGAATGCTCCTGTCGTACATACTCGCCTTACGCTTTCCTGGTTCGATAATACCCGGGCAGGCCCGGATAATTTCAATTTAGCATGTTCATAATAAATTGACAAGTGTTTTGTTGAATTTATACGCGAATATCATTATAATAAATCCCATAACAGGTCGAGGAGAATGGTTTGAGAAAATATGCGCGCCCCCATTCCAAAAAGCAAATGGGGACATCTTTGAGGGTAAACAAAAAACTGCTGGTCACCATTGTCGCCGTTGTGGCGGCGGTGCTGGTCGTCATTATAGCGGTAAGCGGCATCGCGGCGCAAAAAGGCTTTGAATCCAGTACGCTGATGACCAGCGATACGATACGCGTCGGCATCCGGACGGATGTGGAGGGCTTCGGCGGGGTGGACGAAAACGGGAATATCGTCGGCTTCGACCGTGAGTATATCGACGCGATGCTAAAAGAACTGATCGGCGACCGGCAAAAGATATATGAATACTATGCGCTTAGTTCGCAGGACGCGGGCGGGTCGCTCAAGTATGGGACGGTGGATGTCGCATTGGGGCTGCTGACGAGCGGTACGGACAAAACCAAGGGCTTTCCGCTGACAGAGCCATACTATGAGGATAATGTGGTCGCGATCACGACGGCGGGTTCGCGGCTCGAAAAGCTTTCCAATCTGGAGGGAGGTACGATCGGTATATTGAGCAACGCGATTGCCTCTGACGACCTCGCGGAATATATCGAAGAGAAAAAAATGAACTATAATCCAAAGGATGTACTGCGGTATACGGATTATGAAAGTATCCGCATGGATCTCGATGCGGGCAGGGTGAACGCAGTGGTGATGCCGCAGGCGATCGCTAAGCAGTTTGTGGCGGAGGGATACCGTATGCTGGCAGAGCCGCTGTACAGTGTCGGTTATTCCATCATGCTGCCCATCGGCCAGGAGGCGGTGGTCACGGAAATGAACCGCGTGATCGAGGCGTTTGCCAAGGACGGAACGGCGCAGGCGCTCCTTGAAAAATGGAATGTGCAGTAAAACAGCTGTTTAGAAAACAAGGCATTATGTTTAGCAGCAGGAGGATGTGTTTATATTGACAGTGTAGGGAAAGTTGTGTTAAAATGACAGCAATGGGTGAGCTCCAATAAAACTCCCCCACGACCCACAAATTTATATTTGTCAGGAGGACAATGGAGTGAAAATCAAAAACATCAGTGAACCGCAGAAATTCTTTGAACTTCTCAAAGACTGCAAGGGCAAGGTAGAGTTGGTCACGTCGGAAGGCGACAGGCTGAACCTGAAATCCACTTTGTGTCAGTACATCGCATTGACCCAGATGTTTAAAGATGCACAGATTGACGAACTGGATTTGATTGTATCCGAGCCCGAAGATTTGAATCTTTTACTGAACTACTTGGTAAGAGGTTAAATCCTCTCGTAATTTCAAGGTTGCGGCATGTGCCGCAACCTTTTTTTTATCTGACCCCCCCGAAAGCGGGGTTCTATCGTTCCGCATGGCGGCTCCGGCGTGAGACTTAGCCCCGCCTTATGGCAGGGGCTGTTGCGGGAATCCCAATAATCGAGCGTTACTGCCTGCTCACATATAAAAGCGGATAAGGATTTCCCTGTTCATCAGTATCAGTTCTTTTGTAAACCTTGAAACCCATGTGTTCATAGAAACCTTTCGCAAGAGGATTTTGTTTATTCACAGCCAAATCGTGAATGGCATATTTTACCATTCCGTATTGCAGCAATTTTTTTCCCAATCCTTTTTCTCTCTCTTCGTGAGTGATAAATAGCATTTCAAGGTGTTGTTCTACGATTCCCATGAATCCCATAGGAACCTGATTTTCGTTTTTCACAATAATTAAATGGGAATTTCCCTTAATGCTTGGGGGATATATCTCTTGATACCCTCTCTTTCACTCTCTGTTAAAAAGTGATGCGTTGCCTTTACAGAGCTTTCCCACACGCTTAATAGTTGTCTGATCAATAACGAATTTCGATCCTTTACCTCAAAAATTTCCATGTCCAGTCCCCTAATACTCAAACTCGTCCAGTGCACCTGATCCGCCTAAGGCGAATGTTCTTATTTTTTATACTCTAAATTTTAATGCGGAATCTGTCAAGTTGCTTTAGGGCGATACTTCTTGGATGATGGCCGCGCCTGTCATGCGTTCTATGCCTATTTACACAAACAACGCGGCGACTGACGGCAACAAGTATTAACGGCAAGTTTGTCTACAAATATGATATAATAAAACCAGCATGGCAATACATACAACCGGGAGGTAAAATGGGCATTGAGTTTGTGCTGGGCAGGACAGCCAGCAAACGCGACGATACGATCATCGAAAAAATTGGCAAGCTCGTTTGCAAAGACCCGCTTGCAAACGTTCTCGTTGTCGTGCCGCCGCAGGCGACCTACATCACGGAGAAACAACTGATCGACAAACTTAGGCTCAAGGGGCTGATGGGCGTATGCGTACAAAGCCCCGCGCGTATCTGCGACCGCGTGCTGGAGAGTACGTATGGAAAAGCCGTCGCGGGCATCGACGCAGCAGGCAAGAGCATGATGATGCGGTTGCTTTTAGACCGCAGCGAAAACGACCTGCACGCCCTGCGCCAGTGCGCGAAAAAGGGTGATTTGCCGCTGATGATGGGCAGCATTGTATCGGAGCTAAAGACGCTTGACTTCACGCCCCAAATGCTGCGGGAGATCCAAACGGACAACCGGATCACAGTGGAAAAGTTTGCGGATATCGCCTACCTTTATGAGCAATTCAACAGCCTGTGCGAAGGGCTTTACGATACGGAGGATAAGATCAACCTGGTGATCGAGCATATCCCGCAGGCGGAATTTTTGCATGGGGCGCATCTCTTTATCCACGGATTCGATATTTACAATGCCCAGACGGTGCGGTTTTTCAAAGCGCTCATGGAGGCGGCGGAAGAAACGGTCATGTCGTTTTATTATGCAGACAGCAGTGCGCCGGACGCGCAGGTTTACGAAATATGCAACGAAAACCGCGACAAGTTTTTGGGCAGCGCGATGGAGGCGGGCCTCAAAACGTCCATCGTTACACAGGACAGGGATGCATCGGCCGACATCCTGCACATCGAAAAGAACCTGTATGCACATCCTTTTGTAAAAGCCGGCGCGGCACGCGATATCAGCATGACATATGCTGCCGACCGCGAGGAAGAAGTGCGCGCAGTGGCGGCGCAGATCGCTTATTTGAAAGAAAAACGCGGGTATGCGTTCCGGGATGTAGCGGTGGTATGCGGCAGCATGGAGGCTTATGCGCCGTTGATACAGAAGATATTCGGCGAAGCGGGGATTCCCTGCTTTGCGGGTGAAAAACGGACGCTTCTTGACAGTGTGTTCGCCACATATTTATTGAGCGCGCTGGAGCTGTCGCAGGGGCGGATGAAAAAAGATACGCTGCTTGCGCATGCGAAGACGGGGCTTGCGGGTATCACGCCCGGCGAAGCGGAGCGGCTGCACAATTACGCCTATACGCATATCCGTGACGGATTCGCGTTTTTGAAGCCGTTTTCCGACCCCCTGGCGGAAAAAGCGCGCACAAAGCTGATGGAACCGATCGAGATGCTGCGCGAGGGTGCGGCGGGGGCAAAAACGGCAGGGATGCTGATTGCATGCCTGACGCAGTATATGGAGCGAACGAACGCCGAAAACAAGCTGGCGGCACACATTGCGTCGGCGGAAAAGGCGGGGCTTTTGGAGAGCGCTGCATTCGGCATGCAGGTATTTGAGAAAACGACGCATATCCTAAAGGAAGCGCGGGAGATATTGCGGGATGCGCAAATCACCAGGCAACAATTGAAAGCGCTGCTTGAAACGGGCTTCGGCGCACAGAAGGTAAATGTGATCCCGCCGGGCGCGGACGAGGTCGCCGTAGGGGAGATTTCCTATATCCGCTTAGGTGATATCCGGGCGCTGTTTTTGGTAGGTGCGAACGAGGGAATTTTACCCAACTATACGCAAAGCTCGGATATCCTTGCGGACTACGAGCGGGAACTGATGCTTTCCCAGCTCGCGGGGCTTAGCTTTACCGGCAATGTGGAAAAGCAAAAACTGGCGATCTTAAAAGCACTGACCAAACCGTCGGAAAAAATATTTGTGAGCTTGGTAGACGACGGGAAAAGCAAGCTATCCCCTGTGGCGCAGCGCATCCTCGACCTGTTTGGCAGCGTCAAGCAAGGCCGGGCGGCGGACAGCGCATATCTTTTGAAGACAAACGCATACGTGGAGGCAACGCAGGTGCTGCGTAATTTGGCGGATGGGATCGATATACCGTACGATGGCAGCCGGCTGGCAGCGGTGCTGGGGGATGGCGAATACCAGGACAAACTGCGCGCGATAGAACGCGGGATAGCCAGCAAGAACCGGCCCATGCAGCTTAAGGCTGCGTCGGCGCAGGCGCTTTACGGTGAAATACGGGGGAATGCGAGCAGGCTGGAAAAATATTACGAATGTCCGTATAAGCATTTTATGCAATATGGACTGAAGACGGACGTACCGCAGGAATATACGATCAACCCCATGGATGTGGGTAATTTTGCGCACGATATTTTAGACAACCTGCAAAAAGAGGTCGGGCGGACGGAGCAGGGATGGACGCAGATCCCGGAGCAGGAATTTTCGCGGCTGATCGACCAGTGCGTGCGGGACGCGCGGGAAATGCAGGCAAAATTCACGCTCAACAGGCACAATGAAAACGTGCTGCATGCTGTGGAACGCGAGGTGCGCCTGGCGGCGGTGGCGATCCGTACCCAGGCGCGCGAGGGCATGCTTGTCCCGCAGGAAAGCGAATGCTGGTTTTCGCAGGACTTCGGGGATGGGATCAAGATAGACGGCAAGATCGACAGGATCGATACGGCGGAGCTTGAGGGCGCGCAATACTTTGATATCGTCGACTATAAGACGGGAGAGCACGACTTTGATTTAGGGCGCTTCGCGGGCGGCGTTTCACTGCAGCTGGTGATCTACATCATGGCGGTGCTGGCGCTGTTGGGAGAAGATGCGCGCTTTGCGGGTGCGAACTATTTCAACATCCACCTGCCGGAATTTACGGAGGCGGACGGCGATATACCGGCAGCCTACCGCATGGCGGGGATTTGCGGCGTGGATGAGGAAAGGGCGGCAAAGCTTTTCGGTACGGCGGGCAATGGTTTGTTCTCGCTGCGTTTGCGCGTGCTGCGCGACGGGAGCTTTGACGCAAATGCGCGGCGGCGGCAGTATGGGCAGGAGGAGATCGGCACCTTGCTGGAATTTGCAAAAAGGCTGATCGCGGATGCAGCGCAAAAGATCAGGGAAGGCGATACGGCGATCCGTCCATATTCCTATAAGGCAAGCAAAGGATGCGATTACTGCGATTTTGTAAGCGTGTGCATGTTTGACGAAGGATATGCGGGCAATGCGCCGCGCGTTCTTCCGGAAGAAGATAAAGAACAGACGATGGACAGGATACGGCGGGAAGGATAATGCAGTTTACCAGGAAACAGCAAAGGGCGATCGGCACGGACGAAAAAAGCGTCCTGGTATCGGCAGCGGCAGGCAGCGGGAAGACAAGCGTCCTCGCAAAGCGGGTGGCGCGGCTGGTACTTGACGGATGCGATATCCGCAATATGCTGATCATGACATTCACAAACGCGGCGGCGGCAGAAATGCGGCAGCGTATTTCGCGTGAGATCGCAGGGGCTGCCGGGAGCGATGCGCGCCTTTGCCAGCAGGCGGAATTTGTTTCCCTGGCCGATATTTCCACCTTCCATTCGTTTTGCGGCAAGGCGGTACGGCAGAATTACGCCCTGCTGGGGATCTCGCCGAATTTCAGGATCTGCGACCAGAATGAAGCGGGCCGGCTGCGCACGGAGGCGGTACGCGAGCTGTTCGACGACCGCTATGAAGAGCAGGATGGGGATTTCCTGCGCCTGGTGGCGCGTTATACGACGCGCGCAAACGATGCGCGGCTGACAGAATATGTTTTTGACCTTTACAATTACATCATGAGCAAGCCGGATCCGTTCGGGTGGGCGGAAGCTTCCCTTGAAAAGGGAGAAGATTACATCGCTTTTTTGAAACGTGAATACGAGCACGGGATGCTCTTGAAGCTGCGGGAAGCCAGGCAGCTGATGGAGCTGGCGGCAGATATTTCGTCCGGGTTCGACGCCGGGCAGCAGAAAAAAGACGAGGAATGCGCCGCCTTGCTCGCAGAGATGATCGGCTGCGTAAAAAGGGATGGTTTTGCAGGGATGGCGGGGCGCTTTGCGGGCAGTACGCTCCCGGCGTGTAAGCGCAAGTTGTGCGAAGAACACAAGGAAAAGATCGGGCTGCTTTATAAAACCGCGCGCGCGCATTTGAAAAACGTACTCCAGGACAAGAACGATATGCGCTTCGAGGAAACGGCGAAGGAAGAACTGGCGCATACGCAGCGCGACGTGGCGGCGCTGGTTTCCTTGGCGCGGGATTTTGCGGAGCGGTATACGGAAAAAAAAGAGGAGCGCAATGTCCTCGATTATGAAGACCTGCAGCATTTCGCGCTGCGTGCGTTAAACGACGAAGGCGTGCGGCGCTTTTACGCGCAGCAGTACGCACATGTATTCGTGGACGAATACCAGGATACCAATCCTGTACAGGAGGAAGTCATCAAGGCGGTGAGTACGGGCGGCAGCCTTTTCATGGTTGGGGACATCAAGCAGAGCATCTATAAATTCCGCCTGGCGGATCCGATGATCTTCAAGCAGAAGGCGCAGGAATTCAAAACGGAAACGCGGGAAAATGAGATCATCCTCATGAACGACAATTTCCGCAGCAGCCGCAGCGTGATCGAAACGGTCAACTTTGTGATGGACAGCGTGATGAGCGAACGGACTGGGGAGATCGTGTACGACGAAGGGGAGTCTTTGCTGTGCAATATAGAAGGCGGGCACGCGGAGATATTGCTGTGTGAAGCGGCTGCCGGCGAAAAGGATGCGCGGCAGGCGGCGATGATTGCGGACAGCATCGAAAAGCAGCGCGGGGAAACGGTGGGCGACGCGCGCACGGGAAAGCCGCGGCCCATCCGCTATGGGGATATAGCCATACTCCTGCGTTCGCGCAGCGAATTTTTGAATGTGCTCAAAAACGAACTGCGCAACAGGGGCATCCCCTGCGTAGTCGACATGGAACAGGCGCAGGATTTAAGGGAGATCGAATTGTTCGTCAACCTGCTGCGGCTTGTGGACAATACCCGGCAGGACGTCCCGCTTTTGTCGGTCATGCGCTCTTATATCGGCGCCTTCGACGAAGAAGATTTTGCCCAGATACGGCTTTTGAAAAACGAGCGGGGGATTCCTTTTTATGAGGCGGCGGAGGCGTACGCCCAAAAAGAGGACGCGCTCGGCGGACGCTTGCGGACTTTCTACGGGAAATTGAAAAAACTGCGGGTGTACGCACAGTCCCTGTCCCTCGGTGAATTCCTGCTGCGGGCGGAGCGGGAATATGATTTTGAGGCATATGTGGCCTGCACGCCGGGCGGGGCAGCCAAGCGGAACGTTTTTGTACGCTTCATGGAGATGGCCGTGCAGACGGCGCAGTCAGTAGGCGGCAGCCTTTACCTGCTGCTGCGCGCGCTTGCGGATATCAAAAAGAGGGACGGCGCTTATATCTGTACGGGGGTGCAGGGCGCCGATGCGGATTGTGTGCGCATTATGACGATCCACGGCTCCAAAGGGCTTGAGTTCCCGGTGGTCTACATCGCCCGCATGGAAGCGGCGTTGCGGCCGCAGGAGCTGAATAAAAGTATTTTGCTGCATTCGGAATACGGTATCGTGGCCAAATATGTGGATGAAGAAAGCCTGCTGCGGCGCGATACGCTCGAAACGCTGCTGGCAAAGGAACGCCTGATGGGCGAATATAAATCCGAGGAACTGCGCATCCTCTATGTGGCAATGACGCGCGCGAAGGAGAGGCTCTTTCTGGCGGGCAGCACTACCGATTTTGATAAGCAGGCGGCAGCATGGGAGCTGATGCGCCGGACAGGTAATTTCCAGGATGCAAAATGTATGCTCGACTGGGTGATGGCGGCCAATGCGGGACACGGTAAGATCCCTGTATCGCTTTTTGCCGGCGGCGGGGAAAAAGGACGGGAAAGCGAAGGGTTCGATTACCCGGCGTTCAAGCGGGCGCTGCTCGATGGGGCGCAGCCAAAGGAGCTGATCAGTATTCCCGCGCACAAAGCCGTTCCGGCCAAGGTATCGGTGAGTGCAGTCAAGCAGGCGCAAGGGCAAAAGCTGCGGGCGTTCCTGCGGCCGCAGGCGGAAGAAACGGAAGAAATCACAGGCGCGCGGCTGGGGACGCTTATCCATAGCGTGATGGAACGCCTCACAAAGGGACAGGAACTGGGCGCGGCTGCCGAAGACATGCTTGCGCGCAATATCATCACCGCGGACGAGCGGGACGCGATCCTCAAAAACCGCGAGATGGCGGAAGCGTTTTTGCGTACGCCGCTTTATGAACGGATACGGTCGTCGCCGCGCGTGCTGCGCGAGCAAAGCTTCAACCTGCAGGCCGGGGCGCAAAGCATCGGTTTTGAGGGGGAGGAAGAAATGCTGGTGCAGGGAATCCTTGATTTGGCGTTTTTAGAGGATGGAAAGTGGGTATTGGTGGACTATAAAACAGACCGCGTAAGCGAGCAGGCCGTGGAAAAAGCGGCGCAGGGCTACGCGGTACAGCTCGACCTTTATACCCGCGCCCTGGAGGAGATCAGCAAAATCCCTGTAAAGGAACGCTACCTGTACTTTATGAGGGTCATGCAATGTATCCCGGTGTAGGCAAGAACAACCTGTAAGGGGGACGGGCTTTGTGGCCTGTCCTTTTTTATTGCAGCAGCTTGTTCCCGGTAAAGCCGGAGAAAAATTCACATATGTGAGCGTATTTGGGAATTGCAGGATTAGGTGAAGTGATATAGAATGGTAGTAGTGATAAATAGCAAATGCCTGCGTTTTTTTAAATGAGGCACATGTGCTAAATATATGAAAAGTAGAAGGATGATGAAAGATGGCAAAGATCAGTAAGGCAAAGTATCAGGAAATGCTCGAAAAGATGCTGCTTACCAGACGGTTTGAAGAAAAAGTAAGCTATTTCTTTTCCATGGGCATGGTTCATGGGACGACGCACCTGTACATCGGCGAAGAGGCTGTAGCGACAGGCGTATGCTGTGCACTTAATCCGGAAGACCTCATCGAGAGCACACACCGCGGACACGGTCACTGCATCTCCAAGGGGATCGACCTCAATAAAATGATGGCGGAACTGCGCGGCAAAGTCACGGGCTACTGCAAGGGCAAGGGCGGTTCCATGCACATTGCGGATATCGAACGCGGCAACCTGGGTGCGAACGGCGTCGTCGGCGGCGGCATCCCGCTGGCAACAGGCGCGGCGCTTACGACCAAGATGAAAAACATCGACCGTATCGTCGTCTGCTTCTTCGGCGACGGCGCGAGTAACGAAGGCTCTTTCCATGAAGCGATCAACTTAGCTTCTGTATGGAAGCTGCCGGTACTGTTCGTTTGTGAAAACAATAAATACGGTATGTCCGTACCGCTGGCACATTCCATGAATATCACGGATATCGCGGAGCGTGCGAAAGCTTACGGCATCCCCGGCGTAAACGTCGACGGGATGGACGTACTTGCGGTGTATGAGGAAACTTTGAAGGCTGCGAAATATGTCAAGAAAAACGGCCCGATGCTGATGGTGTGCGATACTTACCGTTACCTGGGGCACTCCAAGAGCGACGCGAACGTATACAGGACGAAAGAAGAGATCGAATCGTGGAAGAAAAAGGACGCGATCAAGAAGTTTGAAAAATATCTGGTCACGAACAAAATTTTCACGCAGGCTGAAATCGACGAGATCGAAAAAGACACCAGGCAGCAGATCGAAGACGCGGTCGCGTTTGCGGAAGCGAGCGATTTCCCGGGTCTTGATACGATCGAGCAGGACGTATACGCGGACTAAGCGGGGAGGATAAAAATAATGAGAGAAATTACATATGCGCAAGCAATCAATGAAGCAATGAGCCAGGAAATGCGCAGGGATCCTGATGTATTCCTGATGGGCGAGGACGTTGGGCTTTACGGCGGCGCGTTCGGCGTTTCCGTAGGCATGTTCGACGAGTTCGGGCCGGATCGCGTACGCGATACACCGATCAGTGAAGCGGCGATCGCAGGCTGCGCGGCAGGCGCGGCGGCAACGGGGATGCGCCCCATCGCGGAAATGATGTTTTCCGACTTTATGACGATCGCCACAGACCAGATCGTAAACCAGGCCGCAAAGATGCGGTATATGTTCGGCGGCAAGGCAAGGGTGCCGATGGTCATGCGTTTGCCGGAGGGTTCCGGTACGGGCGCTGCGGGACAGCACAGCCAGAGCCTCGAAGCATGGATGTGCCATGTGCCGGGCCTTAAAGTCGTTGCGCCGTCCACACCGGCTGACGCCAAGGGGCTTTTAACGGCGGCGATCCGTGACGACAATCCGGTCATGTTCTTTGAACAGAAACTTTTGTACCGCGTCAAAGGCGACGTACCGGAAGGCGAGTACGTGCTTCCGCTGGGGAAATCCCACATCGTACAGGAAGGCAAAGACCTGACGATCGTGACTTACGGCAGGATGCTGCAGGTGGTGCAGCAGGCGGCAGAAGCGGTTGCCAAAGATGGGATCAGCGTGGAGATCATTGATCCGCGTACGCTGTACCCGATGGATACGGAAACGATTATCAATTCTGTGATCAAAACATCCCGTGCAATGATCGTACACGAAGCGGCTGTAACAGGCGGCCTCGGCGGCGAGATCGCGGCAAAGATCGCGGGAAGCGAAGCGTTCTATTATCTGGATGCGCCTGTTAAGCGTGTATGCGGCCTTGACGTCCCTGTACCGTATTGCCCGGAGCTTGAGAGGAACATCGTTCCGACGGTGGATAAGGTGACAAAGGCGATCTACGAGATCATGCGCTGAGGGGTGAGCAGACGATGGCAGAAAAAGTAATCATGCCCAAGGCCGGGATGGCGATGGAAACGGGAACCATCATCAAATGGCTGAAAGAAGTGGGCGACAAAGTAGAATACGGCGAACCGATCCTTGAGATCGAAACGGATAAGACTTCCATGCAGGTGGAAGCGATGAACGACGGCTACCTGCTTTCCAAGCTTTATGAAGCGGGAGCGGAAGTACCTGTTGTGACGACGATCGGTTACATCGGCGAAAAAGGGGAGACGCCGCCGGCAGGCGATGCACCGGCAGCGCCCAAAGCGGCCAGTGCGCCGGAAGCAAAGGAAGAGACAAAAGAGGCTGCGCCGGCTGTGGAAGAAAAGAAACCGGCAAGTTTTGCAACGGGCGGCAAGCTGCGCGCTACTCCCGCCGCGAAACGGATCGCGCGGGAAAAAGGGATCGACCTTGCGTCGATCGATACAAACGGGCAGCCGGTCAAGGCAAGGGATCTGGACGGCGCCTCGGCCAAAGTGAAAGCTACGCCGCTGGCAAAACGCCTGGCAGAACAGAACGGCGTCGATATTTCCTCGGTTGCAGGCAGCGGTTATGGCGGAAAAGTCAAAAAAGACGATGTGCTTGCGGCGGTGGCGGCTCCGGCTGCTGCAACGCAGGCTGCTTCGGAGGAAGACGTACTGATGCCGCTTAATGGTATGAGGAAGACGATCGCCAAACGCATGCTGGAATCGCATAACAACGTACCGCCGGTCACGCTCAATACACAGGCGGATGTGACGGGGCTGTTTGCGCTGCGTAAGCAGATCAACGATATTTCGGACACCAAGGTCTCGTTCAACGACCTGGTCGTCAAGGCATGCGCGGTGGCGCTGCGCGAGTTTCCGAACATCAATGCATCGTATACCGAAGAAGGCGTGTTGTACAAAAAGGATATCAACATCGGTATTGCGGTAGCGCTTGACGACGGACTGATCGTTCCCGTCCTGCGCAACGCGGACAAATATTCCCTGCAGACTCTGGCGGCGGCAAGCAAGGATATGGCCGGCCGCGCGCGCGAAGGCAAGCTTCTGCCGGATGAATATACGGGCGGTACCTTTACGGTCAGCAACTTAGGCATGTTCGGTATCCAGTCTTTTGACCCGATCATCAACATGCCCGAAGCATGCATCCTCGGCGTATGCGCGATCACGGACCAACTGGTGATGGAAGAGGACGGCAGCATCAAAAACCATAAGAAGATGGGCTTCTCGCTGACGTTTGACCATCGTTGCGTGGACGGCGCTTCGGGTGCTAAATTCCTGCAGCGCGTGGTGCAGTTGATGGAAAACCCGCTGGGAATGTTGATCTAGGGAAAGGAAAAGGCGATGGCTGAAAGAATTATTATGCCCAAGGCCGGAATGGCCATGGAAACGGGTACGATCATCAAATGGCTCAAAGAAGTGGGCGACAAAGTAGAATACGGCGAGCCGATTTTGGAGATCGAAACGGATAAAACCTCCATGCAGGTGGAGGCGATGAACGACGGGTATATCTTATCCAAGCTTTACGAAGCGGGAGCCGAAGTACCTGTTGTGACGACGATCGGTTACATCGGTGAAAAAGGCGAAACACCGCCGGCAGGCGATGCGCCCGCACCGGCAGCGCCCAAGGCGGACAGTGCACAGGAAGCCGCCCCGGCGCCCGCGAAAAGCGCCCCGGCAAAGGGCGGCAAGGAATACGATATCGTCGTACTGGGCGGCGGCCCGGCCGGTTATATCGCGGCGATCAAGGCTGCGCGCCTGGGCGCGAAAACGGCGGTGGTGGAAAAATCCGCATTGGGTGGCACGTGCTTAAACCGCGGATGCATCCCGACCAAGACCTACCTGAAAACTGCGGAGATCATCCATGAGGCGATGGAAGCCAAAAAACGCGGCGTAATCTTCAAAGACCTTTCCTACACAGTCAACATGAAGGATGTGGTCGCGGAAAAGAACGGCGTGGTGAAGAAACTGGTGAGCGGCGTTACGGGACTCATGAAGAGCAACGGCATCGACGTATACCAGGGCGAAGGCCGGATACAAAAAGACAAGACGATCGTAATCGACGGCAAGGAAAGGGTTTCTGCCGAAAAGGTGATCTTTGCAGGCGGCTCCAAGGTTTCGCGGATCAATATCCCGGGGATCGATTCACCGGCTGTCATGACGAGCGACGATATCCTCGACCTTGAGGAGCTCCCCGGAAAACTGGTGGTGATCGGCGGCGGCGTGGTCGGCGTGGAGATGGCTTCCGCGTTCCGCGCATTCGGCAGCGAGGTGACGGTTCTTGAAATGATGGATCGCATCGTGCCGGGCATGGAGAGCGAACTTTCCAATGTCTTAAAGCAATCTTTAAAGGCGCAGGGGATCGACGTTCGCAACAGTGTCAATATTGAAAAGATTGAGCAGAAGGGACAGAAGGCCTATGTATACCTGAAGGAGGGCGAGCCGGTAGAAGCGGACAAAATACTGCTGTCCATCGGCAGGGTGCCTGACTTAAGCGGGATCGAAGGCCTGGATGTCGCGGTGGACGAGCGCGGACGGGTCAAGGTAGACGACGGCATGAAAACAAGCCTTGACTGGATGTGGGCGCCGGGCGATTCCAACGGGCGGACGATGCTCGCGCATGCCGCCTTCAACATGGCGGAGATCGCCGCGGAAAACGCGATGGGCGGCCATGAAAAGTATACGGGCAAATATATCCCGGCTTGTATCTATACCACGCCCGAGCTGGCTTCGGTAGGGCTGAAAGAAGAGGATGCCAAGAAAACGCATGACGTAAGCATCGGCAAATTCTTCTTCGCGGGCAACGGGCGCGCGCTTGCGTCGGGTGCGGGCGACGGGTTCATCAAGGTAGTCACGGACAGCAAAACAGGCGAGATACTCGGCGTACACATCGTCGGGCCGTGCGCGGCGGAAATGATCAATGAGGCGTGCGCGCTGATGACGATGGAGATCACGGCATATGAGGTGCCGACGATCGTCCATGCACATCCTTCGTTTTCCGAGGCGCTGATGGAAGCGGTAGCGGACAGCATCGGGGAATCCATGCACCTGCCGAAAAAGAGATAATTTATACTCCTTAAAGATAATATGTATATGTAAAAAAGCAGCCTGATCCGCAGGCTGCTTTTTTACTGGCCCTTAAAACTTTACTTCAATGCACCGTTCGAGACCCAAATGGGCATCTCCTCAAACTTGATGTACAGATTGGAAGCGGGCACGCCGTAGTCCTTTTCCAACAGGGCGACGATAGCGCCTGAAAGCTCGGCCTTGTTTTGGAATGCCTGCATCTGGTAGAGGTAGATTTCGATCATGCACAGCGGGCCGTCAAACCCGCGCCGGTACATGTCGCACCCGTCCGAGATCTTGATCAGCGTCTGTTCCGCCGTTTTTCCCGGCAGGATGCTGATCAGGTCGCCGAGCTTTGCCTGGAGCTCCTGTTTTTTTTCAGGGGCAAGCTGTTTATTCGTATTGATATTGATATAAGGCATTGTAAGACCCTCCTTTAAATAGCGAATGATGCGATGCTCAATATCCCTGCTTTTCAATGTAGGACGCGAGGTCGTTAAGGATGGCGTCCTGCTCCGGAGTGTGCGGGATATTGCGGATACACTGCGCAAGGTCTGCACTGCGGAACGCGCAGCCGATGAGCGCGGGCGCGATCGTATCCATAAAATCTGCGTCCATGGCATCGGAGAAAACCTGGGCTTTGCGGATGAGAGCATCCTTTAGGTCGAGCATCAGCTCGATACCGCCCCAGGCAAAGCGTGTTTTGATCGTAATATCAAACTGCGGCGACTCGCCGAACAGCCAATCCCAGCTTTCGTTGCGCTTTGCGATCTCGCCGATTTCCGCCCATGCCTCGTCCGTGAACGGATAGGGCTGTGGCTTGCCGTATTCAGCCCTGTAAGCCTCAAGCAGCGCTTCCGTCATCTTTTGAGGGGTAATGTCAGGGTTCAGCTCCTTTAGGTTCACAACGCGCGCACGCACGGAAGAAATGCCCTTGGATTCAATCTTGTCTTTGGATACCGCAAGGTACTGCGACAATTTGTTCATGTCAGAATCGATGAGGATCGTACCGTGGTGGAACGATCCGTTTTTGCGCCGGCAGAACGCGTTGCCTGAAAACTTGCGCCCGTCCGCCATGATATCGTTGCGGCCGGAAAACTCGGCATGGATACCGAACGTGTTGGCAGCGTCGAGCATGACCTTCAACTGGCGGTGCAGGTCGTAGGTGTCGTGCGCGGCGATAAAGGAAAAGTTCAGGTTGCCGACGTCGTGGAATACGGCGCCGCCGCCGGAGATCCTCCTCGCCAGTTTGCCGCCGTCCGCGAGCAGCCTTTCGTGGCGGCATTCGGCCCAGGCGTTCTGGTGCTTGCCGATGATGACGGAATCCTCGTGCGTGTAAAGATACATGATTACGTCGCCGGGTTGGACATGCTTTAACATATACTCTTCCACGGCGAGCGTTTGATGCGGGTCAAGCTTGGGATTGATATAGTAAAAAAAACGGTTTTGCATGTGGGTTCCCTTTCAATAGGTTTTATTAATCCCATTATAATGGAAGAAGAAAACGCATTCAAGTTTGGATTGCGGATTTGCTTTTCTTGCGATATGATAAGAAAGGGAACGGAGGAACGCTATGAAGTTTTATCAGGCGGAAACACATTGCCATTCAGCCGAAATCAGCCCGTGTTCGCGGATACCTGTCAGCTATCTGGTCAGGGAATACGAGGAAGCGGGTTATAAGTATGTGTTCCTGACGGATCATTACCACCCGCACGTGCTGGAACGTCCGGAGCTTAATGGGGCTTCGTGGGAGGAACGGGTCGACTATTTTCTTTCCGGGTACGAAAAAGCGCGTGTATGCGCCCGGGGGACTGGCGTACGCGTTTTACTGGGTATGGAGGTGGTGCTCAACCGCAGCGAGGAAACAGGGATCGGGGACGACTTCCTGGTGTATGGGTTTGGCAAGGATTTCCTGATGGGAAATCCGTACCTGTACCGCATGCCTTATGAAGCTTTTTACCGCACGATCCGTGAAAACGGACTGCTGACTTTCCAGGCACATCCCTACCGTTATGGTTTAAAGCCGGTGGAGCCGATCTGTTACGACGGGATCGAAGTGGTGAATACGCATCCGCGCCATGCTTCGCGCAATGCGATGGCCATCGATTTTGTGGCGCGCCATGACCTGTACGTGATCGGCGGGAGCGACGCGCATGCGGAAGAAGATATTGGCCGCGGCGGCGTGATGCTGCCGGACGGGATAGAAGCCCCCATGGATTTCGTACAGTTTTACCGTGAAAACGGCTCGCCGGAGCTCATCGTCACTTTTGGCGCGGACAATATATAAATTCGTTTAATATATCGCCGAGGCGGTTATATATGAAAAGTAAAAGAAAAGATTGAGGGAAAGAGGTATAGTAAAATGGCACAGAAAATCACAAAGGACATGAATATCATGGATATCCTCCAGATCGACGAGGGGCTTGCTCCCATTTTTATGGAAGCGGGTATGGGATGCCTCGGATGTGCGGCAGCGCACTTCGAGAATTTAGAGCAGGCATGCGGCGTACATGGTATCGACGCGGATGCGCTCTCCGAAAAGCTCAACGCTTACCTGGAAAGCAAATAAGTTTTAAGGAAGCGGCTTAAAGCCGCTTCTGAAATATCAATCCAAGAAATCAAAGGAGAACTCGAAATGAAAAAGTATGTATGCACAGTTTGCGGTTATGTTTATGATCCTGAAGCAGGCGATCCGGACAACGGGGTTGCACCGGGCACGAAATGGGAAGATGTTCCGGCGGATTGGGTTTGCCCGATGTGCGGAGCGGATAAATCCGCATTTGAAGAGGAATAAGACGGAGGGGTATGTATGAGCGCTCAGCCAACGAAAATAATGGACGGCATCTGGTGGGTCGGGGTACAAAATCCTGACCTGCGTATTTTCGACGTCATCATGAGGACGGAATGGGGAACATCCTACAATTCTTACCTCATCAAGGGCGCGGAAAAGACGGCCGTTGTAGACGCTGTAAAAGCGGGATTCTCGGACGAACAGCTTGAAAGAATCAGCGCGGTCGTAGATCCCAAAACCATCGATTATATTATATGCAACCATACGGAGCCCGATCACTCGGGGGCGCTTATCAAGCTGATGGAAGCGGCTCCTGATGCAGTCGTTGTGTGTTCGCGTCCGGCGAAGATGCTCATCCGTGAGATCATCAACCGCGATTTTGAATGTATCATCGCGGGCGACGGCGTGACATTAGACCTCGGCGGCAAGACGATTGAGTTCATCTCTGCTCCGTACCTGCACTGGCCGGATTCGATCTTCACATATGTGAAGGAAGACGCGTTCCTTTCATCGGGAGACGTGTTCGGATTCCATTTTTCGGCTTCGCAGATTTTTGACGACCTGACCAAGCTGGATGCGAATATGATCTCTTCCCAGAAGTATTACTTCGACGTGATCATGTCACCCTTCAAAAGCTATGTTCTGGAAGCGGTCGAAAAGATCCGCAACTTAAAGATCGACGTGATCGGGCCGTCGCATGGCCCGGTATTGCGGCAGGATCCGTGGGGGGCGGTCAAGCGTTATGAGAATTGGTCGATCCCCGTGATCAACGATCCGAAGAAAATATACATCGGATATGTGACGTGCTATGGCTATACGGCAAAGCTTGCAGAGCAGCTTTATGCAGGCGCCGACCAGGACGGTGTGGAAGTAGAGATCGAGGATGTTTCCAAGCTTCCGGCAGGTGAAGTTGCAGCGAAGATCCAGGCGGCGGATGCATTTGCGCTCGGCTCGCCGACCTTAAACCGCGACGTATTGAAGCCGGTGTGGGATGTGATGTCCTCCCTGTGCCCGTATGTGGTCAAGGGGAAAAACGCGGCGGTATTCGGAACGTACGGATGGAGCGGCGAGGCTTGCAAGTATATGAGCGAGCGGCTTTCCAACCTGGGCGTGAAGATCGTGGGCGAAGCAAGGGCTAAGCTCAACCCGAATGAGGAAGAACTCAAAACGGCTTATGAGCTGGGAGTCGCGCTTCGTAAGACAGTGAAATAGCCAGTTTTAAGTAAAAACAAAACCATCGCACTTGCTGCGGTGGTTTTTCTTTTTGAAAGCCTTATCGTTTCACATAATATAGAAGAAAGTCATCAAAAAAAGAAATATAAAGAAAAAGTAAAAAAAGAGTAAGAAATGTGTTGACAGGGGAAGGGTAGTTTGGTATTATAAATAAGCCGCAAAAAAAGCGGCGAACCTTGAAAAAAGCATACAGTACCAAGAACGAAAAGGAAATGCTTGAAAAGCGGAGCCTAGATCAATCTGGTTAAAAAATGCAGGAATGCATTTAAAATTTTAATTAAGAGTTTGATCCTGGCTCAGGACGAACGCTGGCGGCGTGCTTAACACATGCAAGTCGAACGAGGTTGCTCTTTGTGAATCCTTCGGGAGGAACTGTGAGTATACCGAGTGGCGGACGGGTGAGTAACGCGTGAGCAACCTGCCCTGCAACGGGGGACAACAGTTGGAAACGACTGCTAATACCGCATGAGACCACGGTTTCGCATGGAACTGGGGTAAAAGGATTTATTCGATGCAGGATGGGCTCGCGTCCCATTAGATAGTTGGTGAGGTAACGGCCCACCAAGTCAACGATGGGTAGCCGACCTGAGAGGGTGATCGGCCACACTGGAACTGAGACACGGTCCAGACTCCTACGGGAGGCAGCAGTGGGGAATATTGGGCAATGGGCGAAAGCCTGACCCAGCAACGCCGCGTGAGGGAAGAAGGTCTTCGGATTGTAAACCTTTGTCCTATGGGACGAAACAAATGACGGTACCATAGGAGGAAGCTCCGGCTAACTACGTGCCAGCAGCCGCGGTAATACGTAGGGAGCAAGCGTTGTCCGGAATTACTGGGCGTAAAGGGTGCGTAGGTGGCCATGTAAGTCAGGTGTGAAAGACCGGGGCTCAACCCCGGGGCGGCACTTGAAACTGTGTGGCTTGAGTACAGGAGAGGGAAGTGGAATTCCTAGTGTAGCGGTGAAATGCGTAGATATTAGGAGGAACACCAGTGGCGAAGGCGACTTTCTGGACTGTAACTGACACTGAGGCACGAAAGCGTGGGGAGCAAACAGGATTAGATACCCTGGTAGTCCACGCCGTAAACGATGGATACTAGGTGTGGGGGGCGATAGTCCTCCGTGCCGAAGCTAACGCATTAAGTATCCCGCCTGGGGAGTACGATCGCAAGGTTGAAACTCAAAGGAATTGACGGGGGCCCGCACAAGCAGCGGAGCATGTGGTTTAATTCGAAGCAACGCGAAGAACCTTACCAAGGCTTGACATCCTCTGACGCATGTAGAGATACATGTTCCCTTCGGGGCAGAGAGACAGGTGGTGCATGGTTGTCGTCAGCTCGTGTCGTGAGATGTTGGGTTAAGTCCCGCAACGAGCGCAACCCTTATTGCTAGTTGCCAGCGAGTAAAGTCGGGAACTCTAGTGAGACCGCCGGGGACAACTCGGAGGAAGGTGGGGACGACGTCAAATCATCATGCCCCTTATGTCTTGGGCTACACACGTGCTACAATGGCCGGTACAAAGGGCAGCGACCCCGTAAGGGTGAGCGAATCTCAAAAAGCCGGTCCCAGTTCGGATTGTGGGCTGCAACCCGCCCACATGAAGTCGGAGTTGCTAGTAATCGCGAATCAGCATGTCGCGGTGAATGCGTTCCCGGGCCTTGTACACACCGCCCGTCACACCACGGAAGTTGGGAGCACCCGAAGCCAGTGGCTTAACCGTAAGGAGAGAGCTGTCGAAGGTGAGATCAATGACTGGGGTGAAGTCGTAACAAGGTAGCCGTATCGGAAGGTGCGGCTGGATCACCTCCTTTCTAGGGTGTAAGAAACAAAGAGGCAAAGCGAAGTAGGACATTTTCTTTTCGGGTACTGATGTTTTTAAAGGGAAAGAACAGCAAACTGCATAGAAGCCGTTTGAAGAGCATATACGGGAGTATATGCGATTTAAAATGGGGGTGTAGCTCAGCTGGGAGAGCACCTGCCTTGCAAGCAGGGGGTCAGCGGTTCGATTCCGCTCATCTCCACCAAGAGTGGGAAGAAAGCGGAGGACACCGAAGGCAGCTAACTGTAGGTATGGGCTCATAGCTCAGCAGGTTAGAGCACACGCCTGATAAGCGTGAGGTCGGTGGTTCGAGTCCACTTGAGCCCACCACAGGACAACGCAGAGCGTTGTTCCAAAATGAGAGAAGCACATTGAAAACTGGATAGTAGAAGAAGACAAAGAGAAGCGATAAAAAATCACGAAAACTAATTCAAATTAGGGTAAGAGAAATAATTTCGTTTTGAGAATGTCTTAGGAGAAAGAAAGTAGACGAAAGATCAAGCTAACAAGAGCACAGGGTGAATGCCTTGGCATCAAGAACCGAAGAAGGACGTGTCAAGCTGCGAAAAGCTGCGGGGAGTTGCAAGCAAACATTGATCCGCAGATATCCGAATGAGGGAACTCAGCGCAAGTAACGTTGCGTTACCATATACTGAATCCATAGGTATATGGGGGGAACCCGGTGAACTGAAACATCTAAGTAGCCGGAGGAAAGGAAAACAAAAGTGATTCTCAAAGTAGCGGCGAGCGAAATGGGAAGAGGCCAAACCGGAAGTCTTCGGACATCCGGGGTTGAGGACTGTCACACGCGATCTGACGAATATAGGTAAAGAGCATTGGAAAGTGCCGCCAAAGAGGGTAACAGCCCCGTCACCGAAATACGAGTCAGCGCAGACAGCACCAGAGTACCACGGGACACGAGAAACCCCGTGGGAAGCCGGGAGGACCACCTTCCAAGCCTAAATATTCCTTGATGACCGATAGCGAAATAGTACCGTGAGGGAAAGGTGAAAAGCACCCCGGGAGGGGAGTGAAAGAGAACCTGAAACCTTGTGCTTACAAGCAGTGGGAGCACTATTAGAAAGTGTGACCACGTACTTTTTGTAGAACGGGCCAGCGAGTTACGGTATGTAGCAAGGTTAAGCAACTGGAGTTGCGGAGCCGAAGGGAGACCGAGTCTTAATAGGGCGTTAAGTTGCATGCTGTAGACCCGAAACCGGGCGACCTACCCATGAGCAGGTTGAAGCGGTGGTAAAACACCGTGGAGGACCGAACCACACGTATGTTGAAAAATGCGGGGATGACTTGTGGGTAGCGGAGAAATTCCAATCGAGCTCGGAGATAGCTGGTTCTCCTCGAAATAGCTTTAGGGCTAGCCTCGAGCGAAGATATATGGGGGTAGAGCACTGAATGGACTAGGGGGCTTCACGGCTTACCGAATCTTATCAAACTCCGAATACCATATATTACATACTCGGGAGTCAGACAGTGTGAGATAAGTTTCATTGTCAAAAGGGAAAGAGCCCAGATCATCAACTAAGGTCCCAAAGTGTAAGTTAAGTGGAAAAGGATGTGGAATTGCAGAGACAACTAGGATGTTGGCTCAGAAGCAGCCACTCATTTAAAGAGTGCGTAACAGCTCACTAGTCGAGTGATTGTGCGCCGAAAATGTCCGGGGCTAAAACTTACCACCGAAGTTATGGGTGCACAGTAATGTGCGCGGTAGAGGAGCATCGATTAAGGGCAGAAGCTGTACCGAGAGGAGCAGTGGACTTTAATCGAGAGAGAATGCTGGCATGAGTAGCGAGAGTGAGGTGAGAATCCTCACCGTCGAAAGCCTAAGGTTTCCTGGGGAAGGCTCGTCCGCCCAGGGTAAGTCGGGACCTAAGCCGAGGACAGTATCGTCGTAGGCGATGGACAACAGGTTGATATTCCTGTACTGCCGACAAAGCGTTTGACCGACGCAGTGACACAGGAGGATAGCAGAAGCGAGCTGATGGTAGAGCTCGTCCAAGCACTGGGGCTGGAAATTAGTGAAGTACGGTTTCCGTAAAGGCTGAGGTGTGATGGGGACAGAAAACAAGTATGGAAGTCTGTGAATCCACACTGGCGAGAAAAGCTGCTAGGGAGTTTTGTAGGTACCCGTACCGCAAACCGACACAGGTAGGCGAGGAGAGAATCCTAAGACGATCGGGAGAAGCATTGTTAAGGAACTCGGCAAAATGACTCCGTAACTTAGGGATAAGGAGTGCCTAGTAAAATAGGTCGCAGTGAATAGGCCCAAGCGACTGTTTAGCAAAAACACAGGTCTGTGCGAAATCGAGAGATGAAGTATACGGGCTGACGCCTGCCCAGTGCTGGAAGGTTAAGGGGAATTGTTAGCGCAAGCGAAGCAAGGAACTTAAGCCCCAGTGAACGGCGGCCGTAACTATAACGGTCCTAAGGTAGCGAAATTCCTTGTCGGGTAAGTTCCGACCCGCACGAATGGCGTAACGACTTGGGCACTGTCTCAACAATGTACCCGGCGAAATTGTAGTATGAGTGAAGATGCTCATTACCCGCGATAGGACGGAAAGACCCCGTAGAGCTTTACTGCAACTTGGCATTGGATTTTGGTATTGGATGTACAGGATAGGTGGGAGACAAAGAAGCGCAGACGCCAGTTTGCGCGGAGTCACTGTTGGGATACCACCCTTCCAATACTAGGGTTCTAACAAAAGGCCGTGAACCGGCTTTTGGACAGTACCAGGTGGGCAGTTTGACTGGGGCGGTCGCCTCCGAAAGAGTAACGGAGGCGCCCAAAGGTTTCCTCAGAATGGTCGGAAATCATTCATTAGAGTGCAAATGCATAAGGGAGCTTGACTGCGAGAGGGACACCTCGAGCAGGGACGAAAGTCGGGATTAGTGATCCGGCGGTATGAGAGTGGAATTGCCGTCGCTCAACGGATAAAAGCTACCTCGGGGATAACAGGCTTATCTCCCCCAAGAGTCCACATCGACGGGGAGGTTTGGCACCTCGATGTCGGCTCGTCGCATCCTGGGGCTGAAGCAGGTCCCAAGGGTTTGGCTGTTCGCCAATTAAAGCGGCACGCGAGCTGGGTTCAGAACGTCGTGAGACAGTTCGGTCCCTATCCATCGTGGGCGCAGGAAGTTTGAGTGGAGCTGTCCTTAGTACGAGAGGACCGGGATGGACGTACCAATGGTGTACCAGTTGTTCTGCCAAGAGCATGGCTGGGTAGCTACGTACGGACGGGATAAACGCTGAAGGCATCTAAGCGTGAAGCCCCCCACAAGATAAGACTTCCCATTCTTTATGAAGTAAGGCCCCTTGTAGACTACAAGGTTGATAGGCCGGAGGTGTAAGTGCAGTAATGTATTAAGCTGACCGGTACTAATAGGCCGAGGGCTTGATCAACATTATGTTGATTACAACAGTCTAAATTTCTTAAGACATTCCTTTGTCTTTCTACTATACAGTTTTGAGTGTGCTTTTGTGC